>CAWERS010000001.1:0-403752 GCA_963811625.1 uncultured bacterium
TTCCGCCTCGATGCATTTCACAACCGGCCCGCGGCCCTCGCGTCGCTGCGAGTCATCGGCCGACTCACGAGCGGAGGGATGAAGAAGACGCGCAAGATCAACCGGTTGTCGACAGCCGTGAATTCTGCCCTGACCACCACCGTGCTCGATGCGGTAGCACCCTACACCGGCACGGACGCCGGGGCACTCACGGAGTGGATCGACGAGGAGCCCGATGAGACTCTGATGCTCAACGACCCGCCGGTGGGCCCTCCGGATGAATCAGTCGACGAGGATCAGATAGCGGCGGTCGAGGAGTTGATCGAGCGGGTGGCAAGGCGCGGCCCTGCTCGACGGTGACGGATCTCCCGAGTCAGAAGACGAGGCTGAGGCCGGTGAGTCGGACCAGCTCGAAGCCGAAGTAGAGGAGGTGGCCAGTGCCGCTCGTACTGACCCAGAATGAGGAGACGGAATCCGGACACGACTATCGCGACGTGCTGGGGTTGAGCTACGAGTTCCCTCGTAGATACAAGCGTCTCGTAGTCTCGGGGACGCCGTTCGTCTACTACCGCGGCCGCCGACGACAAGGGGGACGTACGGGTCCACAGCTGTACCTTGGTCAGGGAAAGATTGGGGAGGTGACGCAGAGCCGTGATGGGCTCCTGAAGTGCTCCATCGAAGCGTTCCAGCCGTTTGAGCCCCCAGTGCCCTTCAAGGTCGATGGTGTCTATCTTGAGCGGCGGGCCGCGGAGTACGGATCGAAATCCGGCCTTTACTTCGCCCAGGCGTGCGGCAGATCGATGAGCCGACCTTCCGTCGGATCATCGAGCTGGCCCGAAACTAGGCGATAACCAGAGGGGAGCCAAAGTGGAGGCGAGCGACGCAACCAAAGCGAGTGACATCACTAGTCGGCCACCACCGTCGTGCCCGACGTGCGGCGACCCATGACTCATTACGGCGGTTCTGCGAGCTATATCCACTGTGACTGAAAGCGCCTCTACCGAGGGGGCGGTTGGTTTGATGACGACGGCCAGCACGTCAAGGATGAGCGGCTGGCGGGCGGTGCCCAGCGCGTGGACGGCGAGGTCACGAAGCGATAAGGCTGGAGACCCGCCGCTGCTGGGAGCTTGGTACCAGGTGGTAGAAGCGTCAGAGGTGCCTCAGGGCCGAGGACGGAGACCGCGCTCGACGTTCATCGCTCCCATCTAAGGGGGAAGTCCGTCCGCACAGCGGCATATGTGTCTTTCCGCCGACCGGAGCATGGCATCGCGCCTCGAATCGACCCAAGCGACTACCCGCCCGCCCCCGCCGAGTCTGACCAGGGTGCCCGAGTCCTTTTCGAGACCACTTTCTTCGTCTGGAGAGATGCGGGGCGATCACTCGGGGTGAGGTTGCGCGTGCGCTCGGCTGGTTCCGCCGGCCATCGGCGTGTAATCGCCGGGTTGGCACCCAGGTCTCGGTGGACACCGGCAAGGTCAGCCGCACTCTTGGTCTGAGCACCACCCAGGCCAGGCGGACCGTCAGCTACGAGACCGGTGTCGCCCTCTGCGAGGTGCTCGGGATCGATCCCGTAGACGTCGGCGTCTAGGCATCGGGCCTGCTGAAACGACCGACGCAATGGGCGGTCCGTGGTACCAGCGGTGGTACCGAACTGAGCGAAACCGAGCCGATCTCAGCGAAACTCGCCACGCCTGATCAGGCACGAAGAGAACCGAGCGCATCGGCCCCGAGGCGCCTCCGAAGACGCGGGCCTCGTCGTCCAACAACGTGGTTCGCGTGCGAGCGGGCCACGCCCATTCGCACCTCGAGCGCTGTCCCGGCGCAAGCAACCTGATCTCTGGGCGATGGCGTCAAGCCCGAGCGGACGAGAGGCGAACCGGCCCGAGGCATCTCATGGGCCGGGCTGTTGCCTGTGTATCGTTGCGTCTGTTCCATCAAGAGCGGCCGAGGGATCCGGACCGATGACGCCGCAGCAACCGGCTTAGGCCTCAGGGCCGAAGCGCGGTGCTACCGCCGGGACCGATGGAGGTGATCGCCGTGAGCGAAGTACAGTTTGGCCGGACTGGCGCTCGGAACTGGACTGCGAAGAGTGCTCGGCCTGGGAGGGGCCGCCGCCCGTACCGCTGTGGGAGGCGCGTCGGCGCTTTCCGGCCGACTCGGGTTCGACGTTGAGCATGCGCATTACCTGACGCGAGGTGAGGCCGGCGAGCCGATGTCCATCCCGATCACCCGGGTCCACCATCCCGGGATGGATGTTCAGTTCTTCCCTGAGAGACCCCCGAACGGCGGACGTCGGCGTCGCTCCGGCCCTGAGGCTGGCGCCTGATGTCAGACCTGTACGTGGAGATCAAGCCCGGAGATGCGACGCGTCGACTTCTCGAGGCGCTCGATGAACTGCCGCTCGACGAACAGACTCGAGCGCAACTCGATCACGACCTGCGCCGCGCGCAAGCGTGTGGATACGCCACGATCTTGATTCAGCCGGAGGTCGCCGAGATCCTGCTCGATGCGGGGTACGGGGAGCGAGTGCTCATAGACTCCTAGCGGTCACTGGAGCACGGGCCCTGTGGTACCGAACTGAGCGAAACTCAACTGATCTGAGCGAACCGCCTCACGCCTGAGCACGCACGACAGAACTCAGCGAGTCGCCCCGAGGCGCCTCATGACCCGAAGGTTGGGGGTCGAGCACAGGGCCAGTGACCCGCTGCCAACTGGCACACGGCGGCCGGTTGAGGCTGGCTCGCCTCAGTGCAGCTGGATTTCTGAGTCCGGACTTACCTTCCGGATTGCGGGGTGCCCTTCCAAAGCCGACGGCAGATCCTCCGGTCCCTCGACCTTGATCACCTGTTCGTCTGAGTCGAGGGGGATCGGTGGCTCATTAACCAACCGCGCCCCATTCTGGTTCAGGGCGTGACGGAGGTCCCCGAGCTGCTCCTTAGACGAAGTGGTAAGTAGCCAGCGCTTCATCGTGGGCAGCGTCATTGCAGCGAGCATAGCTGGCGCCTGCATTGACGATCCACACCAAATTTGCTTCCCAAGCCCTGACCCCGAGGCGCCGGCCACGAGTGCCGTGCGTAGCTGAGCCGGGGTCGCGTCGGGCTTCGCGCTCAGCAGCAGTGCGACGATGCCAGCAGCAATCGGGCATGCGGCCGACGTCCCGCTGTCAAACGGGTCATGTTCGCCGCCGGGTCGCCCCGGGCCGAAGTTGCCAAAGAAGTGCGAGTAGGCCGCAAGATCCGGCTTCTCCTTTTCGAACATGCCAGGGCCCTGGCTCGATAGCCAATCCGATTACCTTGGCTGTTGACCGCTGCGATGGTGATCACCTCAGCGAGGCTGTTGGCGCCATGGATCGAGTGGCCGGGCCCAATGCTTGATTGATCGCAGTCGGATGGACAGGGATTGCCGCAATTGCCAGCCGAGAACAGAACTGTCGCCCCAGAAGCCACCACCTCGCGGATCTTGCGATGAAGGGGATGCTGGAGGTCCCAAACCTCATGGTCCGGAGCCTCCTGTTGCGTGGGGATCTTGTAGTAGCCCCAGCTGTTTGAAAGCGCCTGGGGAGTGCCGTCGCGGCGCCGATTCTCGAGCACGGCGTTCAGCATCGTCAACGCGTCTCCGGACGTCTTTGCCAGGAACGGGTAGTCGTAGAGATGCGCATCTTGTGCCGCGACCAAGATGTCCGCGGCGCACATCGAACCGTGACTCGTAATTGGCGCCGCCCCTGGCTGTTGAGCGTCGGGCAGCGCATAGCCGCCTTTGACCGGATAGACGCTGCCGTCGATGCCTTCGTCTAAAAGACCTACCACCACGCCCTCGCCACGGTGGCCTCCATCCCAGATTCCCTGCACACCCAGCAGGGAGCGGATCTGATCGACGCTCACGCCGGGCTGGAACGGCGGGCAATCGACTTCGTGGAAGACGATCGGCGAATTGGGCCAGACTTGGACGCCGCTTCGCTCTTGCAGCTGAGCCAAGGAGGCCTCGTCGACCTTTGCCGCAATGACTTGAGTCTCGGACGGGAGGTCATCACTCAGCTCCCGTTCTGCAAACACGCCCAAGACGGCCAGCTGCCCGGTCTTGCCCTCGGGGTGACTGAACATCGGGACCGGCTTTGCACTGGGCTGTACGTCGATGCTGGGGAGGTTCGCTAACAGCTCCTCTGCTTGCCGTTGGCCTTCGTAGACCGACTCCGTTGCGGCCGAAAAGGTCGACAAAGCATCCTCGACGGTGGCGTCCGTTTCCACCAGCACATCGATCACGGCCATCGGAAACCTCCCTTGGAGCGTTGTGCTGCGTGTCATACCACGGCTGATGACGCAGGGCGACAGTTCGGACTTGACACGGCGAAGGCGCCGTGATCTGGTTGGCAAATCGAGGCAGCGGGTTCCCCCGAATCGCGGTATGAGATCTCGTTCTGCTGTCGGACCTGCAGCAGGCCGCTGAACCGTGAGCTTGCGGTGGCACTCGGGGACTTGCACCAAGGCGCCGATGTGATCGTCGAAGCCGCGCCCGCCCCGACCGGGATCGATCCCGAGGCCGCCGCACCGTGGGCACGGCTCGGTCCGATGGCCACCGTGCAGCTGTCTCCGAACTTTGACTTCGGCTGGCGCACCCTCGTTACCTGTCCTTGGCCGCATGAGAACGAGAATGTTGATTTGCCCGAGGACCACCGCGCGAATCTCTTCGACGGTGTGTGGATCCAGGCTCGCCTGGTGGGTCAACCTTCGGCCAATCCTGAGCTCCCCACCGTGCGAGGGCTCGCGCCCACGACGGAGCAAGCGAGCGTGGCGCGCATGGCGGCCGAGATCTCACCGGAGAAGGCCGACGCAAAGTTCGAGGCTGCGACGAAGGCTCTGATCGGGAATCTCACCGTGCTGACCACGCTGCTCGGCGGGTTCGGCATCTACAAGGGCGCAGCCGATTCCACGCCAAGCCAGCTGCGCTTGCTCGCACTCCCGGTCGCGCTGGCTGCGGCCAGT
Organism: uncultured bacterium; assembly: GCA_963811625.1. Classification (GTDB taxonomy): domain Bacteria; phylum Actinomycetota; class Thermoleophilia; order Solirubrobacterales; family 70-9; genus AC-56. The sequence continues at coordinate 4,959 of CAWERS010000001.1, forward strand.
GTCGCAGCGGCGATCTTGGCAACGCGGCCGCGCAGCGGTCATGTGAGATCCATTCTCGACCTGGCGGCGGTCCAATCGTGGGTGGAGGGAGTGCTGTGGGAGCGTGCGGTGTGGATGACCCTCGCGATGGTGCTGTTCATAGGTTCATTGGTCAGTACGCCGTTCGTGATCGCTCACCTCGCACCCGACCAAACCGATCCCGCACCTCAAATAGACGCGAGCCGGACCCTGACCGCCGAGGGGACAAACCTCGCGATTACGGTCAGCGCCGCCGACGCCGAGGACGGCTCCACGCTAGCCTCCAAGGCGACGCTGAAGCACCGCGCGAAGAAGGGCAGCCAAACAGAGGTCCTGATGGACGCGGTTGCAACGGCGCGAGACCAAGGACAAGACCTATCGTCATCAACGACGCTGACTCGAGACGACGTGAAGGGAAGGCTTGTGGTCACCGGGGTGTTGACTCCGCCGGATGGCGACAAGACCCGATCTAGGGTTGTCCTGACGCAACCGAAGTAGGGCACTGCGCCATTTCAGGATCAGTAGTAGCCGCGAACGGCCCAACTCGGCGCTGGCCCACCGGGGAAGGATTGGCCACGGTTCTGCCAATCCGAAAAGGTCGTATCCGTTTCGCCTCTTGAGGCGGCATGCAGACCCGACTTTGCTCACCGACAACACCGGGCCAGCGCTCTGGCTTCGAATTGCATTGAGCGGGATTGCAATCTCATGGGCCGCTGTGGCCGGATAGGCTGCGCGCCATGCTGGTGGTCGGCGCGCTCCGATGGGATGCTCTCGACTGGTCCGAATTCGTGGCTGAGCTCGAGCTGTTCCGAGACCGGTTCCTCGGTGGAGGGGTCAGCTATCAGGAACGTGACTACCTACGCTGCTTGCGTGCGTTTGACGGTCGGTCAAGTGCGCAGAGGGCGGTGCGAGTCGAATACCTGTTGGACTTTCTCAATAGCTGGGAATGCCGTACAAACAGGGCCCTCGGGGGACCGCTGCTCGCCGATTGGATCCGAGTGCATGCGGATGAGCTCGATGGATTGCAAGGTATTCGGGTCGAGTCCGAAGCCCTGCTTGAGCAACTCGACCTCGTAGTCGAGTTATACGCCGACCTGATCTCGATCCGCGACCCTGCAACCCTCCACAATTGGAGCGATGCTTGTACCTCAAAGACGCTTGGGCAGCTGGCTCCGAGCACCTTTGTGATGTGGGACAATCGAATTAAGGCGTATGCCGCCGGCATCTACCGTGAGTTCATGCCGATCATGCACTCGCTTGCCAATCGGCTGATCGAGCAATCGCCAGCGACCGACGGGCCCGGGCTCGAGGAGTGGCTGCAAGAACACCTTGGCTACAAGGTGAGGAAGACGTTGGCTAAGTACCTCGACGAATACAACTGGCACGTTGCGGTTGGTCGTGGATACGCTGCCCGAAGATGAAGTGTCAGATGGGAGGCGATTCAGCGACGTTGAAAGAAGCGGCTTGCCGGAGGAACCGGGGCCCGGCGCACCGAACCCGCTCCCATCGGTCTCCCGATCTGGCCGACGCTGTCCACCAACCGAGGCTGAAACCATGCAGATGTGCTCGAGGGCTGAGCATTTGATGATCGCTAGTCGATTGACCTCCGGGCTGAGGACCTGGAGGTCGGGGCTTCGAATGCCGTTCGCGGCGTCTTCGTGCTGCTGATTGGCTCGTTGGTGTCACGGCCCGGATGTCGGCTGATTCCCCTCCAGCCGTGCGAGCCAGTCCAGCACCGCCCAGGTCGCCTCCAGGTCTTCGCGGTTGTAGTCGAGGATCTCGTCCATGATCGAGGCGCGGAGGCGCTGGTCGCTGGTTTCGGTGGCCTCGATGTAGCGGGCCATCGACCAATCGCCGCCGGCGTCGGTGATCTGGCGCTCGAAGCCGGCAAACGCCCTCGATCTGCTTGAGGCTGTAGCTCGACGTCGGTAGGGCCACGGCGTCGTAGGTGATCGGCAGGAGGTCGAGAAGGTTCTCCTTGACTCGGGCCGCGATCCCGTCGCGATCGCCGTAGCGGCCCAGGTAGAGGTCGATCTTGGTCCGCTCGTAGGTTGCCCAGTGGACGAACGGGATGTCTCCGTACTCGGCGAAGATCGCCTTCGCCTCGTTGAGAAAGGCCTCCCAGCCTTCGCGGTCGCCCTCGGGGCCGAAGCCGGCGGTGGCGGGGCGGAACGTGGACGGTCGCTCTCCGAACACCTGCAGGCCCCAGAGGTAGATCTTCTCGAGCTCATCGAGGCGCGACGGGAGGCCCTCGAGGTCGAACATGACGTAGTTCGGGTGCTCGGGAATCGCGGGTGGCTGCGAGGACGATCGGCCGGCTCTCGGCAAGCGCCCGGGCGCTGGCGAGGATCCGCTCGGCCGCGGGACCGACCTTCTTGCGTCGCTTGCCCCAGGGGCGCTCGAGCTCGGCGAGGGAGTCGGCGTCGTAGCCGCTCGAGGAGATCGTCGATCGTCTGCACGCCTTGCGAGTCGAGCTCGCCGATCAGGCCCCGATCGACCCAGGGAAGCAGGCCGATCGAGCGTTGCTCGACCGCCTCGGGCCAGCAGCGCTCGAAGTAGCCGCAGCCCGAGCACTTCGACCAGCCGACCACCTCGTGAGGCGGGTCCTCACGATTCCGGAGGCGGATGATCTCCTCGAGCGCCGCAAGGGCTGGCGCGCCGCCCTCGTAGGGGACGTCCTCGATCGTGCCCAGGCCGGTGTGGACCTGGACGGCGACCGGCGGCTGGTCGAAGGTCTGCTCGTAGAGCCAGCCGTAGAGCGCCAGCTGCAGCTCGATCTCGGGGTGGCCGTCGACTCGGTGGGCGAGCTTGGAGTCGCGGATCGCGTATCCACGGCGGGCGGGGAGGAGGAAGTCGGGAACGCCGACGATCTCGACTTCGGTGTCCGCGAGGCGCGTGCAGGCTCGAAGTGCACCCTGGTAGACGACGCGCTCGCCGGCGGTGACCTCCTCGCGGGTGCGCTCGACGCGCTCGGCGATCGGCAGGCCTCCGAGGTCACAAGCCTCGGGAAAGCGCTCCAAGTGGCGGCGCTCGTGCTCACGGCCGAGGCTCATCAGCACCTTCGCGAACGGTCCCGGGGGCGTCTCCTCGACTCCGGCGTGCCGAAGCCAGACGCGAAGCCCGCACTGCGAAGGACGAAGGTAGCCGAAGAAGTCGGTGGCGACGAGGCGCGGAAGGGCGTCGGTTGTCTTCGCATCCGCAGCTGGCGCTGCGGCTCGGTTTGGGCTCACAGCCGTGGGGGTCGCCGCCGGCTCGTTGCGCCTGACACGGCTGTTCCCCGGGAGCCGCGCCACGCGCCGTACGAAGCCCCTGATGCCGCGCCGCTGGCTCATGGGCCCTCCGGCGCCACGATCACGCAGTGGTTGCGCGCCCGTGAGATGCCGACGTAGAGCTGCTGGTCGATCGTCTCGTCGTCGAGGTCCTCGAGCTCGCAGAGGATGACGACCGGCGACTCGAGGCCCTTGAAGCCGCGGATCGAGGAGAAGCGGATCTTGGGGCCGAGCGGGACGGGGTCCTTGACGTAGGAGTAGGGGTCCGGCAGCCCCGCCTGGCCGACCTCGGAGCGGTCGAGGTTGTGCGAGGAGAGGACGACGACGTCCTGCGGCGGGACCTCCTCCTTGCCGCAGAGTCGCTGGACGACGGCGCCGACCGCCGCGGCCTGGTCGTCGGTCTGGATCAGCTCGACCTCGCGGCCCGGGCGGGCCGATCACCTCGGGCTCGATCTCGCCCTCGTACTTCTTCAGCACCTCGCGCGCGATCGCCTGGGTGTTTCGGCAGTTGACCGTGAGGTCGAAGGGGCGGAACTCCTTCGGGACGTCGAGGCGCGCCTCGTAGACCTGCTGGTTGGCGTCCATGAACAGCCAGACGAGGTCCTCGTCCGGGTCGCGGAGCGTGAGCATCAGGGCGTCGAGCCAGTGGTTCTCGAGGTCCTGGGCCTCGTCGACGAACAGCGCGTCGTACTGGGGGCCGAGCTCCTCGATCGCCTCCACGAGCGCGTTCGGCAGCTCCTCGTCCAAGAACTCGGGCGGCGTGTCGTCCTCCGGATGCTCCGGGAGCTCGACCCCGGCCTGGCTAGCGAGCTGCACGCAGAGGGCGTGGAAGCTCTGGAACTCGACCCCGGACTTCGCCTCGCGCGCCCGCAGGTGGTCGCGTAGCGCGCGGTTGAAGCAGACGAAGAGCACGTCCTTGCCCTTGCGCGCCAGCCGCTTCGCCTGCTCGACGGCGAGCATCGTCTTGCCCGAGCCGGCGCAGCCGGTGATCACCATTCGCGGATCGCGCCCGAAACGATTGAGGAGCATCGCCTGGTCGTGGGTGAGGGTGATCAGCGCCTCCTCTTCGTCGAGGAACTCGCTCGCCATCGGGACCTCGATCCGCACCTCTGGAGCGAGGAGGTCGCGAAGCGCGTCGGCGCCCTTCTCGCCCGGCGGCTTTCGCTTCTCGCGGGCCCCTCGGTGGTAGGCGAGGACGCGCTCGATCGATTCCTCGATCTCCTTCAGGTCGTTGCGGTCGATGACGATCTCGGGCGGCGCGTCGGGCGCCAGCACGAGCTCGTGGACGGTGATGTCCGGGAAGGCGAGCCCGTGGACCAGGAACAGCCCCCTTGCGCGGATTCCGTCCACGCCGTCGAGCAGTCGCTCGAGGTCGTAGCGGTGGTCGAGCGCCTGCTTGAACGGGTCCTCGGCTCGCTTGCGCTTTCCGTCGATGAGCCGAAACCACTCGCCGTGTCGGCACTCGATCCCGCCGCCCTTCACCTCGAGGCAGAGGATCGCCTCGTCGGGGTGGCAGAGGACGAAGTCGATCTCGCCGTCGAGCGCCCCCTCGGCGGGGTCGCGCAGCATCCAGCTCGCCGAGTGGTAGGCCTCCCACTCGTCGGGCAGGCCGTCGCGGAGGACGGCGAACACCCGCTTCTCGCCGTCGCTCTCGACCTCGTCCTCGAGCAGGGTGCGCGGATACATGCGGGCCATGGGCGTTTCCTATCCGGAACGTCTCCCCGGCGCAAGCTCGGTCGGTCGGCCGGAGCCCGGGGTCACTCGCCGAGCAGGCGATCGATCGCTTGCTCGAGGGGCAACAGGTCGCGCTGCACGATCGCGAGCACGCGGTCGATCTCGATCCTGAAGTACTCGTGCGCGATCAAGTCGCGAAGGCCGGCCACGTCCGTCCAGGGGATCTCGGGTTCCGACTCGCGCGTCTCGGGTGCCAAGTTCTTCACGGCCTCACCAATGACCACGAACTGGAACAGAAGCGCGTCGTGCAGCAGCGCGGCGTCCTCATCGCTCGGCTCTTCGCCGGCCCGGGCCAGATGCTCGCGAATCGCGACGATCGCGTCCCTGATGTCTCGCAGGCGGTCCTGCTCGTTCCGGCTCACAACGGCACCGCCTCGGCTTCGACCTCAGCCCGGATGCGCTCCTTGAGCATGTCGGACGTTGCGACATCGACCGGCATCCCCAGGATCTCCTCCGCCTCGCGCCGGAAGGCGGCGAGGTCCAGGAGCGTCCTGCTCTGCTCGAGGTCTACCAGGAGGTCGATATCGCTGGCGGGCACCTCTTCGCCGCGAGCCAGCGATCCGAACACGCGAACCCTTCGCACACCGCGTTCCCGCGCGGCGTCGAGCAGGCGCCGGCGACGCTGACGCAGCTTTCGAGCCCGTGGGCCGAGCTGGCCACGCACCGAAGTGCCCGGAGCCGAGGGTTCCGTTGCCCGAACGGCGCTGATCCGCAAGCCTCGCCCGCATGCTGACAGCAACCGCTCGAGCGTCGGCAACGTCGGCAGGGTCACGCCCGTTTCGTAGCGGGCGAGCGCCGGCTGCGAGGTGCCCGCCAGCTCGGCAAGCTCGCCTTGCGAGAGATTGGCGCCGGTTCGGGTTCGGCGAATGATCGTGGCCACATCGCGTCATGCGCCGAGTATATACTTGTTTCGGTATATTGGTGGGTGCGTCAGGGTTCGGGTCCGTCAGGCGACCCTTCAACCGTGGGCAGGAACGCCGCCACCGAGACGCCCCTCCACCTCAGCCTGGACGCCGAGGACGACTGGCTGCTGGCGGTCGAGTTCGGGTCGGTGATCGACGGCAAGCCGGACGACGAGATGGTCGTCGAGTCGCAGGAGTTCGGCTACTACCTGGACGAGCCGGGCGGCACGGTGATCGGCTTCTGGGTCGACGGCCTGAGCGGCTTCGACCCCGAGGGGCTGGAGGGGCCGATCTGGGACGGGCCGCGGTTCGCGGTCCCCGTGCTGGGCCTCGAGGACGCCTGCGCCGGCGAGATCGTCCTCGCCGCCAAGGCGACCTTCGCCGGGATCACGACCGTCGACAACGTCTTCTTCGAGTTCGCGGTCGAGCATCAGGACTCAGAACAGGCCGAGCTCGGGTGGCGGGTGTGCCTGGCGGCGGGGAACCTGAAGGCGCACTTCGGGCTCGGTTACACGCTCTGCGACCATGGGGCGCTTCCACGAGGCCTACGCGCACCTGCGCCGCTACACCGAGCTCTGCCCGAAGAACTCCTGGGCGTGGTGCTGGCTCGGCAAGGCGTGCGCCGGGAAGGGCGAGCACGAGGAGGCCCGGCGGGCCTTCGAACGGGCGATCGAGCTCGAGGCCGCGGGCAGCTTCGAGACCGACGCCGAGGAGCTGCTCCATGGGCTCGGCGCGCCCGAGGGGCGGGGATAGGGGACGGGCGCATGTGGCTGTTCACCACCCAGGGCTTCTACAGCGTCGTCGCCCACCGGCGCGACCCCGGCCGGCTGATCGTCCGCGCCCGCGCTCGGGAGGACCTCGAGGCGCTCCGCGCGCAGATCCCCGAGCTGCGGATCTACTCCGACCCCGACGCCGACTACCGCTGGCGCGCGGTCGTCACCCGTGCCGAGTGGGTCGCCGCCGTCGCCGAGCTGGCGACCGAGCTCGACTACGACAACTTCAAGCGCGCCGTCGCCGCTCGCCAGGGGCGCGAGCGCGAGCGCCTCTACCACCGGGTTTGGGCGGCGCTGCGGGAGCTGCAGGGCTAGCTTCCGGCCCGGGGAGGTCCGCGATGGAGCTGGAGCCCTACGAGCCCGACGGCGGCCTTCCCCGCTGCCCGGGCTGCCGGCGGACGACCGGGCCGCCGGGGGCGCTGTGTCCCTACTGCGGCTCGGTGTATCCGGACCCGGAGGCGGGGGCGATGCGGGCGGTGCTGTGGCTCGTCGCCGCGGTCGCGATCGGGCTCGCTCTCATGGTCGCGGGGCTGAGCGAGTCGGTTGCGGGCGTGTTCGCGGTGATCGGCGTCGGGGCGGCGATCGGCGCCCTCGCGATGGGATCCCAATGGAGGGGCCGGGTCGGGCCGGCGCAGCCGCGCCAGCTCTCGTGCTGCGGGTGCTCGTGCGCGGTGGCGCTGCTCGTCCTGCCGTCGGCCGGGGCGCTCCTGTGGCTGCACGGCGGCCCGGCGATGGCGGCGCTCGCCGTCCCGGCCTGGATCCCGCTCTCGTGGGCGATCCACGGCTGCGGGATGCTCGCCGCGAGGCTTGACCCACGGGCTAAGCTTCGCGTGTCCCATCAAGAGCGGCTGAGGGATCCGGACCGATGACGCCGCAGCAACCGACCGAGGGCCCCGGCCCGAGGCACGGTGCTACAGCCGGAGACGATGGAGGTGATTCGAGTGACATTCTCCGATCCGTACCGAACGATCGTCGTGGAGCCCGTTTCGGTTCCCGCCGAGCCGAGCCCGGCTGAGCGGCCGGCGCCCGACCGGAGAGCCCGAGCCGCGAGCCACGGCCCGCTGAGGAGCCCCACGCGCGAGCCCGAGCCGGTGGGTCCGCCGGCGTCGACCACGCGACGCCGATGAGGGGCTACCCACCGCGACGGAACCCGGAACCCGCCGGGCCGACCGTCTACGTGCCCGGGAGGCTCTACGGCGTTCGTCGCTGGCAAGTGCTCCCGGACGTGTCCGGGGCGCTTCGGCTCACGGGCCTCAACCGCATCCCGTGGAGCAGCGGCGGCCAGACGACGGCCGCCCGCTGCAAGGGCGGCGGCGCGGCGCACAAGGGCCCGGCGCCGGAGGGGACCTGCCGCTGCGGTCTCTACGCGATCCATCCCTGGGCGATCGCGGAGTCCAGCGTCTTCGGGCTCGCCGTTCCGTCGGGCGGGCTCGAGGTCGCCGGCGTCGTCGAGGCGTGGGGCGTGGTCCAGGTCCACGGCGAGGGATTCCGGGCCCAGTACGCGAGGCCGACGGCGCTCGCGCTCCTCAGGACACCCGCCGGGGAGCGACTACGGAGAGCTGATCGCGAAACTCGCCGACGCGCACCGTGCGAAGGTGATCGAGCTCGGCGGGATCGACGGGCTCGCCGACCACTGCGAGAACGCCGAGCTCGGCCTCAGCCGGCGGACGGTCACCGCGCTGCTCTCCGGAGGTGATCCGCGCAGGGGCTAATCGAGCGGCTCGAACCGAAACACCGGGTGGCCGCCGGGGCTGAGCGACTCGGACACTCGGAGGTGGCGCGGCGCGTAGCGGCGGATCGTCCGGCGCATCGCGTCGCGCCCGTAGGGGTTGCCGGAGTGAATCGCGATTCCGTCGCGAGGCCACAACAGACGCCCGTGGACCTCCTGCTGCTCGGCTAGGAAGTCGACCACGTCCGTGCCGCGGCCGTGCTGCTCATCGTCGCCGAGGTCGTGATCGAGGGAGAGCTCCACCACTCGGCCGCTTTCGAGCAACTCGATCGCCTCCCACGCCGTGGTCACGTGGATCCACCCCTCCGGGGCAGCCCGGTCCTCGAGGTCGTCGTCGAGCCAGACGCGAAGCTCGCCAGTCGGCGCCGACCCCATCATCGAACGTCCCACCGGCCGCCGGGCCTGAGGATGGCCTTCATTCGCTTTCGGCCGTCCGGCTCGAACCCGGTGACGCCGAACCGCTCGAGCTCGGCGAGCGTCTCCAGGTAGCTTCGCCGGAGCTCGTCCCCGGGGAGCTCCCAATCACGGAAGCCCTCCACGATCCGGTCGTAGTACCAGGGGGAGGGGAGGCCGAGGTAAGAGGGTCGCTCCATGATGTAGGTGATCGCGCGGCGTGGACCGTCGTCGGTTCGCACCGCAACAATCCGCCGCTCATAGTGGGTAGGAGCGCCCTCGTAGCGGTCGAGGCTCAAGAGGTCCTCTTCGCTGAGCCACCAGAGCCCTCCATACACCGCCCGGCCCTCGGCCGGCTCGATGTTCGCGCATCCGCGAAAGGTCAAGCGCCAGCCATCGAGCAGGGCAGCCGCGCCGGGACGTGCGTCGGGGCAGCGGCTGCACATGTCCGCTCGATTCAGATTCGAGCCATAGGCGAAGTAGAGGTTGCTCAACTTCGAGGCTCGCGCGGCTCGCGGCCGCGGCGGCGAGCCTTCATGTGGTAGTCGGCGCGGGCTCGCTTTCGGACGCTCATCGCGTCGTCGTCGCGCCCGATCGGCGAGCTCGTCGAGCAGCGCTGCCTCGGACGCCAGCTCGGGCGCTGCCTCGGCCGGCGCGGAGGTCTCGGCGGTACGCAGATCGATCGAGGCGCCCCGATAGAGCGAGCTCGCCTTGGCGACGTTGCCGTCGCGCAGGGCGTCGGTTCCCTCGCGCTTGGCGCGCTGGGCGCGCTGGAAGGCGAGCTCGGTCCGTACCTGCGCGTTCTCGGTGCGGCCGGCCGCCTCGTCGCCCGGGACGACGTTGATCGACACTGGGATCGACGCCACCTTGCTCTTCATCGAGGCGATGTCGACCCAGCGCAGCTCGAGCTCGCAGACCTGCTTCAGCCCGAGCCCGCTGAGGGCCGGGACGTCGATCTCGAGCAGGATCCGGCGGGTCTCGCCGGCGTAGAGGTCGCCGAGCTCGGCCATGAAGCCGTCCTCGATCGCCGTCGCCGGCAGGTCGTTGAAGAGCCGCACCGCAGCGACGTCGTCGGACGGGCGGACGGTGAGGCTCGTCGCCTGCGCCGCCGTGGCGAGCAGGCCGTCGACCTCGGAGGCGAGCTGCGCCCCCGCGTCGTCGCCCTGCTCGGCGAAGCTGGCGTTGCCGCCCCCGCCGCGGGCGATCGCGGCGAGCAGGTCCTCGTCGTAGCCGAGGCCGATGCCGATCGTCGAGGTGGTGATGCCGCGCCCCCTGGGCGCCGGCGGCGAACCGCTCGAGCTGGGCGTGGTCGATGACGCCCCGGTTGGCGTGGCCGTCGGAGAGCAGGACCAGCGTGGCGCCGTCGCCGCGCGCCGGCGCGCTGGGCCTCCTGGATCCCGCGCAGGAGGCCGCCGGAGAGGTTGGTCATCCCGCCCGGGTGGACGCCGGCGAGCGCCTGCGCGAGCCTGCGTGCCGTCGCCGACGGCGCCGGCGGCGATCGGGACGCTCACCTCGTCGTCGAAGGTGACGAGGCCGAGCCGATCGTCGGGGCGCAGGCGACCGATCAGGCCGTTCAGGGCCTGAAGCGCCGCGTAGAGGCGGCCGTCGGCCATCGAGCCGCTTCGGTCGATGACGACCTGGAGGGTCGCGGGCGGCCGCTGCTCGGCGTTATCGGGTGTCGGCGCGGTGAGCTCGAGAAGGGCGTGGACCGTGTCCTCGCTCTCGACCGCAACCAGGTCGTAGGAGAGGTCGAGTTGTGTTCGCATGGAACACAGGGTCGGCCGCGGGACCCATTTCCTGACGTGCTGGCGGCGTCGGGTTGCTCTGCGCTCAGATCACCGCGTGCAAGCGCCGGCCCATCGCCGCGCCGGAGGCGCCGAAGCGCTCGCAGAGATGTTCGAACTCGGGCTGTCGCCGATACTCGCGGCGGATCAGCCGGGCCGGCATCAAGAGCGCCGCAGCGAAGACGTTTGCCTCCTCCTCGGTGACCGGGACCGGGGGGCGGGTGTCGGCGTGCTCGGCCTCCTCGATCGAGCCGCGGCGGCAGAACAGCGACTGCTGGCCGCGGCGGTGAAGGACCCAGTGGCCGAGCTCGTGGCAGATCGTGAACCGGCGCCGCCCCGGCCACTGGCGAGCCTCATCGGCATTGACCCAGATCTCGCCGCGGCTCGCCAGGAGCAGCCCGGAAATCGACTGGCCGGGATCGAGCTCCGGACAGCCCGGGGCGTTGCTCATCTCCTCGACTTCCCGGACCAGGAGGCTGAAGGCCGAGTCGGCGATCGAGTCCACGGGCACCGGCAGGCTCGTCCCGCCCCAGATCCACGACGGGACCCGTCCCAGGACCTCCTCGGCGCGCTCCTCGATCGCCTCGATCTCGGGCTGCTCCACGGCGTCGATCCTAATCCCGTTCCCGGTTCCCGGGGTCGAGTGGGCCGAGCAGCGCGCCGAGCGTCCCAAGCACGGCGAGCGAATCGGGCCCCGGCCGCTCCGCCGCGAAGCGGTGAAGCTCGCGCGCGAGCTCCCTGCTGAGCGCCGGCTGGCGCGCCACAGCGCGAGCAAGGAGCCAGGCCAGCCGCCAGTCTCGCTCGCGGAGCGCGAAGCGAAAGGTCGTCACCGGGTCGGGTCGTCTGACCCCCATCCACATGGGGTCGAGGCCGAAGGCCCCGCACTGACGGTCGTCCCCGGCGGGCGCTCAGCCGCCGAGGAAGAGCTCGTCCACCTCGTCGCGCTCGGGCGCGGACCCCTTCGGGGCGCCGGCGGCCTCGCCCGGTCGGGCCATCCCGGCCGGCTCGCCGTACTCGGGCGGCGGCGGAGCGGCCTTGCGCGCGAACACCGCGTCGGCGTCGGGTTCGGTCGCGGCGGTGACGGTCTGCCCGGCCCGCCGCAGTGCCTCGACGGTCGTGTCGACGATCGCTGCGAGCGCCTCGAGCACCCGGTCGGAGACCCCCGCCGGATCCAGCCGGCCGTGCTCCATCCGGTTGTAGTAGTCGGCGACCTTCTCCTCGCGCCCGGCGACACCGAGCGCGGCGGCCAATCGCTCGACCAGCGTCTCGCGCCTGATCCGTGCCCGGTTGCGAAGCTCGGGCAGCAGGGTGGGCCAGCTCCCCGACTCCCCGGCCAGCGACTCGTGAAGCGACTCGACCAGCCGCTCGGCAATCGAGCCCCGGTAGGCGTCCTCGTCCCAGGCCTGCCCTGGAGCGCGCGCCAGGTAGGCGTCGATCAGCTCCGCCAGCTCGGCGCGGTCCGTCCCCTCGACCTGGTCCAGGTAGGGGCGGGGGTCCGCCTCGCCGCCGGCGCGGTGCTCGGCGATGTAGCGCTTCAGCAGTTGGTCGACGTCGGCCATGGTCGGGTGTCTCAGTCGCCCTCGAGCAGCTTTCGAAGCCGCTTCTTGAAGCGGCTCTTGATCTTCTGCACGTTGTCGACGCTCATCTTCGGGTTGGAGTCCGGGAACTCCTGGTTCACCTGATTCGCGGCGTTGGCGGCATTCAGGTCCTCGAACACGTATAGCTCCACCGTCCGTCGGTGCTCGGCGGAGAGCTCGGCCAGGGCCTGGTCGATGACGCTCTGCGCGTCCACGGCGCCGACCTCGGGCTGGGAGACGGCTGCGTCGCGGCGGTGGCGGCCCTCGTCGTCTGGGTTGCGGTGCTCCTCGGGGAGCTCGACCGTGTCCGGTGAGCGCTCCGCCTTGTCGTGGTAGTCGGCGATCCGCCGGGCCAGCACCCGGTTGGTCAGGTTGACGAACTCCCCGACCGAGGTGCCCTCGAAGCGGGCTAGGACGGCTCCAGTCATCGTCAGCATCGCGACGTCCTCGGCGTCCGATTCGGGAACCTTGAGCTTCGCCCGCCGGATCAGGTCCGGCAGGCGGCGGTTGGCGAAGACGGCCAGGGCGTCCTTCATCGCCTCGGGCTCGCCGGCGTCGCGGGCGCCGACCGCGTAGGCGATCAGCGCCTCGTCGTCGAGGTTGTCGAGTTCACCTGGTAGTCGGCGTTTGAAAGCCATCGAGTTCAGTCGTCGGGCATAAGAACGGCGGGCAACCGGCCCGCCGCGAGTCTCCCCGAAATGAGCCAAGCAAGATAGCGCTCGTGGCGGATGAAACTTGCTCGCGGCTTGCTGGCGACTCGCGTGCCGAGAGGGTTGCGACTCCGCTCGGAGAGCGCATCGGCGGCCGTCCGGGTCGCTGAGGCGATCACGTCAGGTGGCGCCGCGCGGGGGCGACCCAGGAGCCATGATCGACTCGCTGCCGGAATCGCTCGAGGAAGCCTTTGATCGCTTCGGAGACTTCATCGCTGTCCAGGGCAAGCGTCCCTCCGTCGAGGCGCTGGATCTGATGCAGGAGGCGCTCGGGCTCGACCACGAGTCCCGGCGGGTCTTGATGGAGCGATTAAAGAGCGACTTCGATGATGACTTCAAGGGCGCCCAGGTTCTACTCGGGCTGATCCTCGGGGTGTCCGCAGCCGAGCTCGCCGAGGAGCGCCGTGGCGACGGCTGACCCCAAGCCGGAATCGCCCCCGATGTTGGCGGGCAGGATCCAGGGTGTGCGGGCCTGGACGCTGCTCGGCGCCGGCGCGAGCGGGGACCCCCTGCTCGGCTCGATGGCCTCGTCGTCGTACTGGCCGCCCGACCGCCCCCTGAAGGCGCTCTGCAACGTGACCGAAAGCGGCTCGGCGCACGCGGCCCCCGAGAGCGGCTGTGGCTGCGGGATCTACGCCTGGCACCCTTCCCGAGCCGCGGAGTCGATGGAGGTGCTGGGCGACGCGCCTTGGCAGGAGGGTGAGGTCCCGAACGCGGTCGCCGGCGTGATCGAGGCCTGGGGGCGGATCGAGGTTCACTGGGAGGGCTTTCGCGCCGAGCACGCCCGGCCCGTGGCCCTGTTCGCGGATCCCGGGGGTTCGCCCCAGCACCGGCGGGTGATCGAAGCGCTCGCCGATTCATATCGCGCCGACGTGGTCCAGGTCGCCGACGTCGGTGACCTCGAGGCCTATTGCCGTGCCCTGCCCGGGAAGCTGGGGCCACGCGCACTGGAGGAGCTCCTCGCCCCTGAGGTGACGGTGACGCTCGAGCGCGGCGCAGTTGGATATCTCTCCGGGCGAGAGCGCGACGCCATCGCAGGGTCGGGCTACGTGATGGAAGGACATGAGCCGCCTGACCGGTGGAGGCCGCAGCTCGAGGTCGACCTCCCCGGGGTGAGGATCGCTCGGGTCGCGGGGCCGAGCTTTCACCCTCACGCCCTTCAGGACCGAGCCTTCGATCCCGGGCGGCCTGTGCGGTTGCTCCCCGAGCGCCACAACCGTCACGACCCGAACGCGATCGGCGTTTGGGATGAGCGGTTGCGACTGCAGGCCGGATACGTCCCGGCAAAACTGGCCCCCGAGGTCGGTCGCCTACTCGGGGAGGGACGCCTCAAGGTGGGGATCAGCCTCTGGCAGTGGCGGGATCTCGACAGCGGCGAGCGGATCGGACTTCACATCCTGCTCTCGGCGAGCGATCGGGTCGCCGCCTCCCAAGGTGAGGGACGGCGAAGCCGGGCGATCTCGGAACTTTCGATGGTCGACGAGGACATCGACTGGTAGCGCGGCGCGGGTGTCAGCCGCGGGGTGGTGCGCCCGACCCCTCAGTCGTGGAACGAAGGCGAAACGGAAGCAGGGGCTCCGGTCGCGGTCGGCGAGGGTTCGTGTTTCGGCCGCCGGCGGCCGTCGTCGATACCTCCTCTCTGGAGCGCGCGGTCGAGGCCCGGGACCCGGCGTGGCGCGGGGCCCTCCCGTTCACAGGCCCGCTCCCCGACGAGGCGCTGGCCGCGCTCGAGCTCGCCGGCGAGCTCCTTCGATGACCCTGCCCGGTCCATCGCGGACGATCATCGTCGAGCCGGTCGAGGAGCCGAGTCGGCACGCGCCCGAGCGGGCGCCCGAGCCGGCTCCCGTCGAGCCGCCGGCTCGGGAGCCAAGACCCGCGCCGAAGCGGCGCCCTGCGCGGCCCAGGCGGAAGCCGGAGCGCGCGCCTGCCCGGCCTGGCGCCCGCCGCTTCAAATGCGAGGTATGCGCGAGGTCGCCTGGCGAAACCGGGCGGGCAGATCGCCTTCGCGAGCAGCCGGACAGGCATCGGCGACATCTACGTGATGAATGGGGACTGCAGCGCCCAGACGCGCCTGATTACGAGCGCGGCCGCCGACGGCTCTCCGGACTCTCCGTAGTCATGCGGACCATGGGCGCGGCTGGTTTCGAACCAGCGACCTCTCGCGCGTGAAGCGGCGTCCGCTCGAGCCAACCGACGAGCCCGGCTGGCTCCGGCCGCATCGGCCCGGTCGGTGCCAGTCGAACCGCAGCGGATGGGCGGATCGCGCGACCGCATCGGCAGCGCTAAGGCGAGAGATACGATCCGCCCAAATGCCGCCCCAGGCGAGCGGAATGCCGAGATCGACCTCGGGAATGAGGAAGGTCGCGTCCTCGGCTGCGATGCGAATGTCGCAGGCGCCGGCCAGCACCAGGCCGCCGCCCACGCAGTGGCCATGGAGCTTGACGATCGTGACGGCGGCCATGCGCTCCAGGGCGTCGGCCATCCGCCGCCCCGCGTCGGCGCCCTCGCGCGGAACCGGCGCCGGCGGGCCCGAGGCGGGCCGTGCGAAGGCGCTCACGTCGGCGCCTGCCGAGAACGCACGACCCCGTCCCGAGACCACGACCACCTTCAGGTCCGGCTGGGCGTCGAACCAGGCGGCCGCCTCGCCCACCTCGCGCAGCATCCGGGGGCCGATCGCGTTCAGCTTCTTGGGGCGGTTGAGGTGGAGCTCGCCCCGCGCTCCATCGACGGCGACCTCGATGTCCTCGAACTTCGGCACGCTCACCGCCCAGCATCCTAGGTCCCGCACCCGCCCCGTGAGAGCGCTCGCTAGCCTGACCGATGTGCGCACGCCTCGAACCACGACGGCGGCCAAGGCGCTGCGAGAGACGGCCGCGCTCGCCGCGCGGACCCCGGAGTTGATCGCGATCTGGAGCCGCGGGCAGCTCGATCCCCGTCTGCGCGAGGAGGTCATGCTGGCGGTCGCGCGGGCGAACGCCTGCGATCTGTGCACGCTCGCGCACCGGCGTTGGGCGCTTGCCGAGGGCGTGACGGACGAGGAGCTGGCGGCGATCGAGGGGCAGGAGGCCGAGCAGTTCGATCGCCGGACCTGGGCCGCGATCGCCTGGGCACAGGAGCGGACCCGAGCCGATCTCGGCCCCGTCCCCGACGAGCTCGAAGCCGAGCTCGTGCGGCACTACGACGAGCGCGAGCGAGCCGACCTCGCGCTGGTCACCGAGGCGATGGGGACGGCGAACCGCTCCGCCAACACCCTCCACGCGCTGCTCGAGCGGCTACGCGGTCGGCCGGTGGCGGGCAGTCGGGTCGGCGACGAGCTGGCGCTCGGGAGCGTCGTCGCGCTCGCGATCCCGCCGGTCGCGACCTACCTAGCGCTTCGGCGGGTGCTGGGACGCGCCCGGTAGCGCCTGCCGCTCCGGGCTTTCCCGCCGGCGACGGCACCTGGTCGTGACCGACTAGAACCGCGGTTAGGCGCCTGCCTCAGCGGACCGCGGCGCTGGCTCCGCTGGCAGGTCAAGCCGCCACCGGAGACTGGAACTGGTCGACCGCCTCCAGTGCCTGACAGCCGTAGACGACGGATGGGCCGCCGCCCATCATCACGGCGACGCCGATCACCTCGACGATCTCCTCGCGGCTTGCACCGGCCTCCAGCGCGTCATGGGCGTGGTAGGAGATGCAGCCGTCGCAGTGCACCGCGATTCCGATCGCCAGCGCGATCAGCTCCTTGGTCTTCGAGTCGAGCGCTCCGTCCTTGGCGCTCTCCTCATGTAGCTCCCCGAAGCCCGCCATCGTCTCCGGAGCCGCCTCGCCGAGCCGCTCGATCATCCGGTTCAGGTGCGAATAGATTCCAGGAAAGTCCTTTGCCATCGTCAACCTCCGATCGTGGCGCTCAAGCACGCCTTTGGTCGGATAGCTTGACGGCGGAGGGCCTTCGAGCAATGGGAACCAAGGAGCCAATGATGGGTTCGGACACAAGTAGCGGTGGAATCCTCACCGACCCCGACAGCGCCAAGCGGGAGGAGATCATCGCGATGCTCACCAAGGCCGACTGGATGGAGATCGATGACCGAGACTGGCGCCTCTTTGGCTGTGCGGGCTTTGAAAAAGCGCCGGAGAGACACTCGCTGATCGTACGGGCTCGATGCCGGTTGGAGAGGGGGCGCCTACTTGCCAACATCTACCTCCAGGCTGAGAACCCGAACGTCCCGTAAAGGACCGACGGCGCAGTATCTCGCGAGAGTCCCGAGGCGGCTCGAAAGCGGTGACCCGACTGCTGAACGAGTCCTTTGCGTAGGTCGTGCCCCTAGTCCTCGGGATCGAGGCCCAGCAGCGCCGCCACCTCGCGCCCGAAGGCGCCGACGATCTCGCCCGGATCGGGCACAAGGCCGCGGTCGGCCATCACGCCGACCGTCACCTCGCCGGCGTAGCTCAAGATCGAGATGCTCATCGAGACGCCGCCAGAGGTAGGGGCCCAGACGAGCACCCCACGCACCGGTGTCCCGGCGAGGTAGACCGGCTCGCGCGGGCCCGGGACATTGGTCATCACCGCCGAGCCGGCGGCGGAGAAGAGGTCGAGCAGTCGCTGCTCGACCGCCGCCGGCGTCGCCCCAAGGGCGCCGAGCAGCCCGTAGCCGATCGCGCCCTCGGGCGAGTCCTTGATCTCGACCATCCGTCGGTGGACCTCCTCCAGGCGCCGGCGGGGATCCTCGATCCCGACCGGGACCGGCAGCAGCACGAGCCCGAAGTGGTTGCCCAGGTCGCGCGGCAGCGGCTCGTCGAGCGGGCGGAGGTTGAAGGGGACGAAGGCGTGCAGCTCGTCGACGAGGCTGTCGCGCTCGGCGAGATAGCTGCGCAGCGCTCCGGCTACCGCCGCCAGCAGCACGTCGTTGACGGTCGTGCCGGTCGCGTGCCCGACGGCCTTCACGTCGTCGAGCAGGATCGGATCGGACCAGGCGACCTGCTCGGCCACCCCCAGCTCGCCCTTGAAGACCGTGCTCGCGTCGGGGCTCGAGAAAAGCGCTTTGGCGATGGCCTTGGCGTCGTCGCGCGCAGCCGCGGCGAGGTCGATTAACTCGGAAGGGTCGCGGACCAGCTCGACCACCTCGTGGGTGAGGCCGCCCCCGACGTCGCGGCCGATCGAGGCGGCGCGTCGGGCGGGGCGAACCAGGTCGCCGACCAGACCGCTGACCCCGCCGCCGTCGGCCTCCTCCGGTTCCTCGGGCTTGATGCCCGCGTCGGGCTGGGCGTCCGTCAGCGAAAGCAGGACCCTCGCCAGCGCGATCCCATCGGCGATGCAGTGGTGCATGCGAGCGACGATCGCGGAGCCGGAGCCATAGCCGTCCACGAGATACCAATGCCACAGCGGACGGGACCGGTCGAGCGGTTGCGCCGTGAGATCGGCGACCAGCTCTTGCAGCGCAACCCGGTCGCCAGGGGCCGGCAGCGCGGTGTGGTGCAGGTGCAGGTCGAGGTTGAAGTCGGGGTCGTCCTCCCAGCTCGGACCGCGCAGCGGGATGCGGCTCTCGCTCACCCGCTGGCGGAAGCGCGGGAAGCAGTCGACCAGGCGTGTCGCGATCACCTCGCGCACCTCATCCCAACTCAGCGGCTCGTCGAACCACAGCGCCCCGGTTATGACCATGAGGTTGGTCGGGCGATCCATGTGCAGCCAGGCGGCATCTGCACTAGACATCCGCTGGGAAGCGCTCATCGGCCCAGGGTAGGGCGCCGCAGCGTGGACATGAATTCAGGTCGGGGCTGACCCGGCTGTAGGAATCCGTGACGAGTTTGCTCTTTTGGGCCAGGCCGGGTTTGACGGAGACTCCGAAAGCAGGATTCTGTCCTGGAGGAAGTCGAGTCTCCGTTCACGCCAAGACCGAGGAAGTACCCCCTCATCAACGTCCTCGCCAACCCCGAGGTCGTCTATCCGCGGAAGGCGGTGCTGCGTAGCGGCGGGACCTCCGGGCTGAGAACCCGAGGTCGCAGGTTCAAGTCCTGCCCATATCGGATTTACCTGGCTACGCTGTCGAGCATGCGGCTGGCGGACCAGGGCGCCGTACGATGAGGCGGTCGATTCGCGTCGAACGACGGCTGGACGCGCCACCCGAGGCGGTGTTTGAGGTCGTCGCCGACCACGCGCGCTACGACCGCTTCGACGGGATCCGGCGCTCGGAACTGGTCGAGCCCGGGGATCCTGACCCGAACGGACTCGGCGCTGTCCGCTGGCTCTGGCTCGGGCCACTTCGCTTCGAGGAAGAGGTCACCGCCTTCGACCCCCCACGGCGCTTGGACTACCTGATCAGACAGGTCAAGAGCCTTCCGATCCGCCACGAGGGCGGCAGCATCCGGCTCGAGCCCGACGGCACCGGCACGAACGCGGTGTGGACGTCGTCGTTCGAGATCCCGATCCCGGTGGTTGGAGGGGCAATGGACCGCATCTTCAAGCGTCAGCTCGAGCGAGGTTTCGCTCATGTGCTCGAGCGAAGTGCCGAGTTGTCGACGCAGACGTCCCTGGCGAGCACCTAGAGTCGGCCCTCTCTTTAGGGGATCGGCTGTGCGATGGTCGCGCCCACGTGCGCACTCTCGTGGTGTCAGATCTCCATCTCGGCACGCGCCTGGAGCGCGATGTGCTGCGCCGCGCCGAGGCGCTCGACGCGCTGCTCGGCGCGCTTGAGGGTGTCGAGCGGCTGGTGCTGCTGGGGGATGTGGTCGAGCTGCTGGAGGGCCGCCCGGAGAAGGCGATGGACGTAGCCGAGCCTGTGCTGCGGGCAGTCGCTTCGCGCCTCGGTGAGGGACGAGAGGTGGTCCTCGTGCCTGGCAACCATGATGCCGCGCTGGTGGGCCCATGGCTGCGGGCGAGGGGAATTTCAGCGGCGGTGGACGCGCCGATCCCCTGCGACGCGACTCCCTTGCTCGCGCGCGTCACCTCTTGGCTTGGGCCCGCTGGCGTGCGCGTCAATTACCCAGGCGTCTGGCTCGGGGAGGGTGTCTGGGCGACGCATGGCCACTATCTCGACCGACACCTGCTGCCGGAGTCCGCGTACGGAATCGCCCGCGGGCTGCTGGGTCGCATTCCGCGGCACGGTGCGACACCGGCCGACTACGAGCGGGCGGGTGGCCCATCCTTGACCCAGCTGGAGGCGTGGCTGACTCGTTGGCTCCCCCGTCCCCTCGCGGCGGTCGTGGACGACTTGGCCGAGTTCCTGCGCGCTGCCACGATGCCTGGCGTCCCGCGGCGCCTGCTCAGTCGCCGCATTGCGCCGCTGACCGTGACGCTCCTCGGAGCGCAGATGCGGCGCGCCAGCATTCCGGCGCTTACGCAGGTCGTCCATCGGCTCCAGATCGACGCCGACTGGGTGATCTTTGGGCATGTTCACCGGACCGGGCCGTTCGCCGGCGATGATCCTCGCCGCTGGCAGGGCGCGGGCGGACGGCCCCGAATCGCGAACGCCGGCTGCTGGGTGTATGAGCCGTCGCTCGTTCACCGCGCCGCGCCGCCGCACCCGTACTGGCCTGGCGGCGCGATTCTCCTCGAGGAGGGCGAGGCGCCGCAGGCGATTGGCGTACTGGACCACCTCGACGCCGCACAGCTGCATTGAAGGCCGGCGCCGGTTCGCCACTCCGGGACCGGCGGCAGCTATCGCGAGGCCTGGGGCTCGGCGGCCAGCGCGAATGGGCTCCCCTCGGAATCCCGGCAGACGGCGCACCGCTCACCGGGATGGATGACCGACCCGCCGAGCTCTTGAACTCGTTCGAGGGATGCACCTAGATCGTTGACCGTGAAGTAGGGGAGGAGGCGGTATCGCCGGGCCCCGGTCCACGCTCATGAATCCCGAGGCGAAGCCCGTCGTTCTCGATCTCCCAGCCAGAGCCGATCGCGGGATGACCTCTACGTCCAGCACGCCTCGCCAGAAACGGCGAGCGCGGTCGGGGTCGTCAGCTGGGAACGCGATCAGCGGGACCGGCACCGACCTGAGTATGCCCACCTGCTGAGTGAGTGGACTGCCAGCCCGGCCGCGGCCGCGGCTGATCGCGCTGAGGGAACGAATAGGGGTTCGTCGGGGACATCCCCAATAGACGAGAAGGCGATCGGCTGGGAGCCTCGGCAGGCAAACAATCAAGAGCCTGCAAGGAGGCATTCCCGATGAACGACGACACTCCAGACATCAACACCCCCGAACCGCCCGATCACGAGGAACCGACCGCTCCGACCGAGGTCCAGAAGCCCGAGGCGGGGCCACGGCGGCTCGCGCGCGCCACGAGTGACCGCGTGATCGCCGGCGTCGCCGGTGGCCTCGGCCGCTACTTCGGCGTGGATCCGGTGATGTTTCGGATCGGCTTCGTGGTGTCGCTCTTCTTCGGCGGCATCGGGCTGGTCGCTTACGGACTGCTCTGGCTCTTCGTCCCGACGGACGGAGAGCCAGATCGGGCCGAGCGCGCGGGCGGTCGCCTGCGCCGGATCGGATTCTGGCGCGGGGCCGGACTCGCGTTGTTGGGGCTGGTCGGCCTCGGCGTGCTGTTGGTGCTGGCAAGCGTCGCGGCGTTCGGCGTTGCGGTTGGATGGGGCACCCCCATCGCGGCGACAGTCGTCGCGTTGGGCGTCGTGCTCGTGGCGCTCGCGTTCCGCGGCGGCGCCCGTTGGCTGATCCCGCCGGTCGTGGCGCTCGCGGTCGGAGCCGGCGTGGCGGCGGCCACGGACCTGGACTTCCGCGGCGGGATCGGCAACCGCGAGTATCACGCGCGGTCCGCCAACGCAATCCCTGCCGATGGCTACAAGCTCGGCGTCGGGCGCCTGGTGGTCGACCTGCGCCACCTGAATTGGGAGAAGCAGAAGGTCGTCCGTCTGGACACACGGCTCGGGGCGGGGCAGTCCAATATTTTCGTCCCGGCAAACGTCTGCGTCGTCGGCTCGACGCACGTCGGCGCCGGCGAGAGCGAGGTGGTGGGGCAGCTCAATGACGGGTTCAGCGTGGATCACTCACCAGGTTCGGACGCGACGACCGCCAAGCCCAGACTGATTCTGGACGCGCATGTCCAGGCCGGGCAGCTCCGGGTGATCAACAAGAACCACGCCAGCGTGGACAACCCCGGCTACGGGCCGGGCCCGTTTCACCAGGAAACGGCGCCACTGCGCGCGGCGGAGGCGAGGGCGTGCGCGACCGGCTGAGACCGGATCGTGTCACGCTCGCGTCGGGGGCGGCGGTCGCCGCCCTCGGCGCTCTCGTCCTCTTCGACTCGGCAGGGATACTCGACGTCTCGCTTTGGGTGATGGCTGCGATCCTGGCCGCCTTCGGAGTCGCCCTGCTCTGGGGCGGGCGCTCGCAACCCATCGCGCCGCCAGCGCCCGCGCCGCGCAGGTTCCCAGCTCCCGTTGCACCCCCGGCCGCTGCGCGGCGCTCCCGTTTCGCCGACCTCTACAACGGGGTCTTCGGCGTCTTCCTCGTTGTCGGCGCGGCGCTGCTCTTCCTCTCCTCCAACAACGTGTTGAGTGGCGTCCGCGACACGGCGCTCACCACCGTGGTCGTGGTCGTGGCCATCGGACTGATCGGTGCGCCGTTCATGTGGCGGCTTGGGCGGAGCCTCGCCGCGGAGCGCGCCGGGCGGATTCGCTCCCAGGAGCGCTCCGAGCTCGCCGCCCACCTCCACGACTCGGTGCTCCAGACGCTGACCCTGGTGCAGAAGCGCGCCGACGATCCGCGCGAGGTCGCGGCCTTGGCGAGGCGCCAGGAACGCGAGCTTCGCGACTGGCTGGCCCCGGGTGGTCCGGACACTGAGGTCATGGGCTTCGCCTCGGCGCTTCGCTCTGCCGCCGAGGCCGTCGAGGACGACCACCGCGTGGCGATCGAGACCGTCACCGTCGGCGATTGCGAGCTCGACCCGGGTGCCGAGGCGGTGCTCGGCGCCGCCCGCGAGGCGTTCACGAACGCGGCCAAGCACGCCGCCCAGCCGAGCCCGATCCGGGTCTACGCGGAGGTCAAACCGGGTTCGATAGAGGTGTTCGTCCGGGACCGCGGGCCGGGTTTTGACCTCGCCACTGTCCCGGCCGACCGTCGCGGTGTCCGCGAGTCGATCGTGGGCCGGATGGAGCGTGCCGGTGGAGAAGCAGAGGTGCGGGCGATCCCCAGCGGCGGGACCGAGGTCGCCCTACGGATCGAACGGACCGCAACGACGGGAGAGGATGGCCCACGATGAGCGAACCTCGACCCAACGTCGTCATCGTCGACGACCACGCCCTGTTCCGCGCCGGCGTGCGCTCCGAGCTCGAGGACCTGGTCGACGTTCTCGATGACGCCGGGACGGTCGAGGAGGCCGTCGCGGCAATCCTGCTCGAGAAGCCTGACGTGGTCTTGCTCGACGTCAACATGCCGGGCGGCGGCGGGGTGGAGGTGATCCGCAAGGTCGCGGGGGATCGCCCGGCGCAGCGCTTTCTTGGCCTCTCGGTCTCCGACGCCGCGGAGGACGTAATCGCGTTGATCCGGGCCGGTGCACGGGGTTACGTGACGAAGTCGATCTCCGGCCCGGAGCTGGCCGAGGCGATCGAGCGCGTCCGCGAAGGCGATGCGGTCTTCTCGCCGCGACTCGCCGGCTTCGTGCTCGACGCCTTCCACGGGGAGATCCCAGAGGCGGAGGTCGATCCCGAGCTCGACCTGCTGACGATGCGCGAGCGCGAGGTCCTACGCCTCATCGCCCGCGGCTACCTCTACAAGGAGATCGGGCTCGAGCTGGGCATCTCGCCGAAGACCGTCGAGGCTCACGTGAGCGCCGTGCTCAGAAAGCTTCAGCTCTCGAACCGGCACGAGCTGGGCCGCTGGGCGGTGGAGCGACGCTTAATCGACTGAGCCTCGGGGCCTCCGGATCAGGCACATCAGGCCGGCAGGCGTACGCGCTGGCATGTCGCTGGGGGCTCATCGGTCTCAAGCTCCCACGACACCTCCGACGAGTATTCCGGAGCCCAGGTGGGCGCCGAGCACCGGCCCGACTTGGGTGCAGAACAGCGGTTCGGCTCCGAAGATCTCAGCGCCCTGGGCCACCAAGTGCTCGGCGTCCTCGGGGCGCTGGGCGTGCTGCACGATCCAATCCCTCGCGCCGCGGTCGTGCAGCTGATCCAGGTAGGCGCCCATCCGCTCCAGCGCCCGGCGCCGCGTTCGGACGCGGCCGATCGGGGCGATCTCGGTTCCGAAGGTCAGGATTGGCTTGACCGCCAGCGCTGTCCCGAGCATCGCTTGTGCCGCTCCGATGCGCCCGCCGCGCCGCAGGTATTCCAGCGTGTCGAGGCAAAACCACATTTCGAGGTGCTTGCGTGTGTGGCGCACGGCATCGACGACGGCGTTGAGCTCTGCTCCCTGCTCGGCCGCGCGTGCGGCAGCTAGGACAAGGCAGCCCAGACCGCCCGCGCCCGTCTGGCCGTCGATCACCTCCACACTCCCGGGATGCCCCGCCTCGGCCACAACCCGCGCTGCCTCAGCCGCGGTCTCGTAGGTCCCCGACAGGCCGCTTGCCAAATGGACGGAGATCACGTCGCGACCGACGCTGACGAGTGGCTCAAAGCAGGCGAGGAAGTCCCCCACCGAGGGTTGCGAGGTCGAAGGCAGGTCCGGGGACTCGCGAAGCCGCGCATAGAACGCATCCAGGTCGGCGTAGTCATGCTCGGGTCGTAGGTCACCGTCCCAGCCGACATACAGGCTGACCTCGCGAATCCCCCACCGATCGACCAGCGACCGTGGCAGGTATGGCGTGCTGTCGGTCACCACGGCGACGCCGGCCCAGCTCTGAAGGTGCTTGGACATCTCGAGCAGCGCTCACGCAGGGAAGACCCTACGGCCTCGCTCACCCAAGGGGGCATCCACTTTGGGCTGCCAGACTTGACTGGTGGCCGATCGGCAGCAGCGCAGCCCAACCCGTGGGCGCGGGGCCCGGACCTTGCGCCTCGGGCAGGTCGCCGCGGGCGGCGCGGTCCGCTGGGCAAGCGACCGCGTCGACGGGCGCGGAAGCGAGGAGGACCGGCGACGCCGTCGCGGCGACCGACTGGTAGCGACGATCGACTCGCTGGTCGATCAGCTCCAGACGATGCGGGGCGCTGCGATGAAGGCCGGCCAGGTCCTTTCCACGGTCGAATTCCCCGGGCTCGACGCCGACCAGTCCGCCCATCTGCAGGCACGCCTCGCCTCGCTCCGCGACGACGTTCCCGCGGTCGGCTGGAAGCAGATGCGGAAGGTGATCTCCAGCGAGTGGGGGGAGGACCCCGAGCGGATGCTCGCCTCGATCGATCCCGAGCCGGCAGCCGCGGCGAGCATCGGTCAGGTCTACCGGGGGAAGACCACAGCCGGGCTCGACGTTGCGATCAAAGTCCAGTACCCCGGGATTGCCGAGGCGGTGGAGTCGGACATGCGAAACATCCGGATGCTTGCGCCGCTCTTGCGCCGGATGATGCCCGGCCTTGATGTCAAGCCGGTGCTCGCCGAGCTCAGCGAGCGCATCTCCGCGGAGTGCGACTACGAGCTCGAAGCGTCCAGCCACCGCCGCCTCGCCCGCTTCTGGCGCGGCCATCCGTTCATCTCGGTCCCGGCGGTCGACATGCGCCTGAGCCGCCGCAGGGTGCTGGTCAGCGATTGGGTCGACGGCATCGACTTCGCGGAGGTCGGTCGGCAACCGGATCCGGTCCGCGACCGCTACGCGGAGATCATCTACCGCTTCTTCTACGGGGCCGCCCGCGAGCTCGACCTGGCGCTCGGCGACCCCCACCCCGGCAACTATCTGCTCTGCGACGATGGGCGAGTCGCGTTCATCGACTTCGGCATGCTGCGCGACCTCCCGCGCGGCTACCTGGACCGGGAGGCGGTGATCCTCAAGGCGATCCGCGATCGGAACGCGCCGGCGCTCCTCGACGCGATGCGAGCGCTGGGCTACCTCGGGGATGACGGTGACTGGAATGGCTCGCTGCTGCTCGACCACATGCGCGCGGTCTCGTGGTGGCTCGAGGCCGACGGGCCCCTGCGGCTGGCGCCCGAGGACATCTGGCGCGGCGGCGCGTCGCTGCGCGATGACCGCAACGGGGAGCTGCGGCAGCAGATTCGCCGCATGACCCTGCCGCCCGAGGCCCTGCTGCTGCGGAGGATGGAGGGTTTGCTCTTCCAGGTCGCGTCGACGCTTCGTGCGGAGGCGAGCTGGGGTGCGCTGCTGGGCGAGCTGATCGAGGGCGGCGAGCCCGTCGGCCAGCTCGGTCGGGAGCATGCCGCCTGGCTCGCCGAGCGGGGTCTGCGGCCGGCGACCGCCCCGAACGCGTAGGCGCCCAGAGGGACGGGCTTATCTTTGCCGCTCGGGACCTGGAGTGGAGCTCCGAATCAGCCCGTCAGGCGTATCCGTTCGACTATCCGTGCGTGTAGCGAGAGACGAATCGGGCCACCGATCGGATTTACCTGAGACGCACGGAGCGGACTGGGAAGACCCAGGCGAAGCGACCACATGCGCAACGGGTTTCCAAGCCTCCTCGCCGCTCTCTGGAGCCTGGTCTTCTTGGAACGCGGCACTCCTCGTACGCTAACCGCCAGACCACCCAAGTCAACGGGGAACAGAAGCACCTGTAGGTCCGCTGGGAGGAGAGCGATCCGCCGGAAGCTAAGCTGCGGCGCGTGAAGGTCGCCTACATCTTCTCGACCTCCGGGCACACGGCGAGCTACAAACTCGGCAAGATGATCCTGCCGCAGCTCGAGCAAGGAAACCACGGGGTGGAGGTCGTCGGGATGTTCTTCTTCGACGACAACACCTACGTGCTGCGCGTGGGCGATCCGCTCGGCGAGCGCCTCGCCGAGGTTGCCGAGGAGCAGGGGATCATGCTGATGCTCTGCGACCGATGCGCGATCGAGCGCTCGCTCGCGGAGGGTGAGCCGGGCGACTGCCGTCCCAGCGGCACGGTCGCGGGAGTGCGGGTCGGCTGCTTTCCGGACCTCTACGGGGCGCTGTCGGAAAACCCGCCGGACCAAGTGATCACGCTGTAGCTGCGAAGCGCAAGGCGGTCTCAGGGCTCGGTCGAGCCCGCTAAGCGGCCGGCTGGCTGCCGGCCACCGAGGCGCGCTGGATGTCGGTGGGCTCGGCGCAGCAGAACCATGCCTCGGTGAGCCGCGGGCGCGGCTCGACGTCGCCAAGGTCGGCCGGGTCGGCTGAATGTCCCGCGGCATCGGCCACCGCCCGATACAGGGTCCGAAACGTCGACGCGCTGCCGACCTCCGCCGCGACATCGGCCTCGACGATTTCGGCGAGCTCGGCATGGAGGCGATCCAGCTGCGGATCCCTGGCTTGCCAGTCATACGTGAGGCGGTCGCGATCGTAGTCCTGCAGGTGCGGTGTGATCTCGGGGCGATCGAGTAGCAGCGAGCCCTTGGGCACGAGCAGACGGATCGTGTACTGGATCGGATCCACGTTCCCCACCATCTCGTTGGCAATCACGAAATCGAGGATCTCGAGGATGTCTTGCGGTGTCGCCCAGGGCGTGAACGGCAACCACGACGGGCGGATCTCGATCCCGTGCTCGCGCAGCAAGGCCACCGCCTGGGCGGCCTCGTCCGCGGTGTGACCCTTGTCGAGATAGGTGAGGATCTCGGCGTTGAGCGACTCGAACGCCGAGATCACGAAGAGGCACCCATGTTCGCTGAGCTCGGGCCAGACCTGACGATGCTCGAGGATGTGCTCGACCTTGGTCGTGCAGTCGAAGGTGACCTCGGGAAAGTGGCGGTGAAGCTCGCGCGCCACTTGCAGGGAATGCTTGACGCCGTTTAGGAAGTCCGGGTCGCCGAAGGTGATATGGCGTGCCCCCGCCGCCACCAGCTGGGCGATATCCGCCATCACCACGGAGCTCCCGACGATCCGGATCCGGCCGTCGTAGGCGACGGGCACCGGGCAGTGCCGGCACTTGTGCACGCAGCCGTGGCTGGCCTCGACGTACCCCGCGAGCTGCTCCTCGCCATCGCGCTCCAACCGCGCATAGCGCTTGAGGGGCGGCAGCTGCCCTCGGCTCGGGGTGTGAAACTCGTGGCGCCCCAGGTCGATCGAGCTGGTCGCCGGTCGCAGCGCCGGCGAGTCGCCGAGCGCCTCAACCCACTCCACCAGCTCCGACTCGTACTCGCCGGCGATCAGCCGGTCGACCAGTCCACCGATCGTCGGGTCGTCACTGACCGCCGCGTAGAGACCGTAGAAACAGATCGGCAACTGCGGCCGGGTCGCTCGAATGTGCTCGCCGGCGCCAATCGCCAGTCGCATCGCGGTGTGCATGGGGACGGAGACGCCGACGGCCTCGGCCCAGTCGATCTTGTCTCTATCGAGCTGCTCGACGGAGAGATCGATGCACCGAACCCGATGCCCGGCGGCCCCCAGGGCGGCCGTCGGCGAGGCCAGGTGCAACGGCTGATGACCAAGTTCGTAGGTGGAGATCAGCAGGACCCGCACAGCGCCAGGATAGCCTTCGCGCCGCTTCACTCCGACGGCTCGCCGATCACGATTTCGAGGCAGTTGTGGGCGGTGCGCAGTGCCCGCTCGACCTGCTCGGGCGTCTCGCCGCGGGCGAAGAGGAAGCCGAGGTAGCGATCGGCCTCCGGCAGCGTCTGCACCCGCTTGCCGGGCGCGATCGAGACCTCGAGCCCAGTCACGCCGGGCACCGCTCGCGCCCGCGCCTGCCCGCGCACCTCCTTCAGCATCCCCGCCTTCGGGATCGGGAGCATCATTACCCCGGAGGCGGCGGCCTCGCGGCTTAGGTCGTCGAGCGGCAGCCCGAGGGCGTGGCGCAGGATGAGCTCCTCGAGGCTCACGCCCATCCCGAAGCGCAGCGAGCGCGAGCACAGCCCGCCAATCGAGCGGGCGGCGAGCTCGAGGATCCACACGCCATCCCCGTCGATCCGCAGCTCGGCGTGTATCGGCCCCTCGATTAGGCCGAGCGTGGCGGCCGCCTCGGCCGTGAGGAGGGTGACGGCCTCCAGGGTCTCCGCGGGCAGGCGCGACGGGGTCACGTAGATGGTTTCCTCGAAATAAGGGCCCTCGAGCGGATCGGGCTTGTCGAACACCGCCAGGATCTCGAGGGCGCCGCCGCGCAAGAGGCCCTCGACGGCCACCTCCACGCCCGGGACGTAGCGCTCGACCAGCAGCGGCGCGTCCGGGTCCTCGCCGGCCTCGGCGAGGATCGCCCTGACTCGCTCGGCCGCGGCGTCGGCCGCCGGCGGATCGTTGGCGCGGATCACGCCGCGGCTCGCCGACAGCGAAACCGCCTTGACCACGCAGGGAAGACCGACCTCGCCGGCGAGCTGCGCCACGTCCGCGTTGGGCCCGGCGACCCGGTAGTCGGGCTGGGGCAGGTCGGCGGCCGCGAAGGCTCCACGCATCGCGGTCTTGTCCCTGGTCGCCGTGACCGCCTCGGGCGGGTTGTGCGCGAGCCCCAAGCGCGCGGCGGCCAGCGCGGCCACGAGCACCCCCTGCTCGTCGGCGCCGACCACGGCGTCGAGCGGCTTATCCTGCGCCCGGGCGACGATGGCATCGGCGGCGGCCTCGGGCCGCCTCAGGTCCACGACCAGCGCCCGGTCTCCCATCGTCCCCGACATCGCCTGCCGGCGCTCGGAGGCGACCACCACCTCGGCGTCCAGCGCCCGGGACGCGGCGAGGAAATCGCTCGCGCGGTAGGTGGCTGTGGGTAGCAGCAGAAGGACGCGGGGCATGGGCGTATCGTAGGTAGCGGGGAGTCCGCAACTGGCGAACGGCCAGCCATACGGGACATGAGATGAGCGCCGAAGACACAGCCGAGCCGACGCTCGCGATCACCGAGCAGGCGATCGAGAAGGTCAGGGGGTTCCGCGCGCAGTCCGAGGACCCCGAGAGCCAGGCGCTGTGGGTGGAGGTGAGCGGCGTCTCGGGCGGCGAATACGTCTGCAAGATCTCCCTCAACGCATTGCATGTTGCGCGCCAGGGCGACGTGGTGCAGCGCCACGGCGACCTGGCGATCGTGGTGCGCGAGTCGAGCGTCGAGAAGCTGCGGGGCGCCACCATCGACTGGTCGGAGGGACTCGCGCAGAGCGGCTTTACTCTCGTGAACCCGAACAGGCCGCCGGCCCCGGCGGAGCTCCCGATGATGAGCCCGTCGATGGCGCCGCCCGCGAGCCCGCCGATCGACGCTCGTCCACCCGCCGACCTCAGCGGCGACGTCGCCCAGCGGATCATCCAAGTGATCGACCAGCAGATCAACCCGGCCATCGCCGCGCACGGCGGGCATGCGGAGCTGGTCGCCGTCGAGGAGGACGCCGCCTACCTACGCCTGGGCGGCGGCTGCCAGGGCTGCGGGATGGCCACCGTCACCCTCGGCCAGGGGATCGAGGTCGCGATCACCGAGGCGGTTCCGGAGATCGCCCGCGTGGTCGACGTCACCGACCACGCCGTCGGCACCAACCCCTACTTCGAGCCCGCCAAGAAGTAGGGCGCCTGCGGCTTATCTCCGTGTCGTCCGGGCGAGCTCTGAGCGTCGGCGGCTCCGGGGCTGGAGCACTCGGCGCCTTGGCTTCACCCGTTTGTCCCGCCAACCGTCCAACCGTTCAACAGCGAACGTCGTCCACGCCGAGGGACGATGGGGTCGCCTGGGACGCTCAGGGACGCATCTGCATGCGTTCCGTGCTGGCTGGGGGCCGAAAAGGTCAGGGCGCCAAGCGCACGCGCTCGACAATCCGTGCGTCGTAGCGAGAAACGAATCGGACCCCGATCGGAACCCGCGACACCGGTCGTGCTCCCGATTAACCCTAGGTTCTAGATCTGCCTCCGGGCTGAGAACCCGAACGTCCCGTAAAGGACCGACGGCGCAGTATCTCGCGAGAGTCCCGAGGCGGCTCGAAAGCGGTGACCCGACTGCTGAACGAGTCCTTTGCGTAGGTCGTGCCCCTAGTCCTCGGGATCGAGGCCCAGCAGCGCCGCCACCTCGCGCCCGAAGGCGCCGACGATCTCGCCCGGATCGGGCACAAGGCCGCGGTCGGCCATCACGCCGACCGTCACCTCGCCGGCGTAGCTCAAGATCGAGATGCTCATCGAGACGCCGCCAGAGGTAGGGGCCCAGACGAGCACCCCACGCACCGGTGTCCCGGCGAGGTAGACCGGCTCGCGCGGGCCCGGGACATTGGTCATCACCGCCGAGCCGGCGGCGGAGAAGAGGTCGAGCAGTCGCTGCTCGACCGCCGCCGGCGTCGCCCCAAGGGCGCCGAGCAGCCCGTAGCCGATCGCGCCCTCGGGCGAGTCCTTGATCTCGACCATCCGTCGGTGGACCTCCTCCAGGCGCCGGCGGGGATCCTCGATCCCGACCGGGACCGGCAGCAGCACGAGCCCGAAGTGGTTGCCCAGGTCGCGCGGCAGCGGCTCGTCGAGCGGGCGGAGGTTGAAGGGGACGAAGGCGTGCAGCTCGTCGACGAGGCTGTCGCGCTCGGCGAGATAGCTGCGCAGCGCTCCGGCTACCGCCGCCAGCAGCACGTCGTTGACGGTCGTGCCGGTCGCGTGCCCGACGGCCTTCACGTCGTCGAGCAGGATCGGATCGGACCAGGCGACCTGCTCGGCCACCCCCAGCTCGCCCTTGAAGACCGTGCTCGCGTCGGGGCTCGAGAAAAGCGCTTTGGCGATGGCCTTGGCGTCGTCGCGCGCAGCCGCGGCGAGGTCGATTAACTCGGAAGGGTCGCGGACCAGCTCGACCACCTCGTGGGTGAGGCCGCCCCCGACGTCGCGGCCGATCGAGGCGGCGCGTCGGGCGGGGCGAACCAGGTCGCCGACCAGACCGCTGACCCCGCCGCCGTCGGCCTCCTCCGGTTCCTCGGGCTTGATGCCCGCGTCGGGCTGGGCGTCCGTCAGCGAAAGCAGGACCCTCGCCAGCGCGATCCCATCGGCGATGCAGTGGTGCATGCGAGCGACGATCGCGGAGCCGGAGCCATAGCCGTCCACGAGATACCAATGCCACAGCGGACGGGACCGGTCGAGCGGTTGCGCCGTGAGATCGGCGACCAGCTCTTGCAGCGCAACCCGGTCGCCAGGGGCCGGCAGCGCGGTGTGGTGCAGGTGCAGGTCGAGGTTGAAGTCGGGGTCGTCCTCCCAGCTCGGACCGCGCAGCGGGATGCGGCTCTCGCTCACCCGCTGGCGGAAGCGCGGGAAGCAGTCGACCAGGCGTGTCGCGATCACCTCGCGCACCTCATCCCAACTCAGCGGCTCGTCGAACCACAGCGCCCCGGTTATGACCATGAGGTTGGTCGGGCGATCCATGTCCCGGGCTGAGAATCCGAAGGTCCTGCGCGCCAGGACCGGCGGACTAAGCCCGGACAGCGGCTCGACTGGTCCGCAATCATGGGGCTCACGTGAGCGACGACTGGTCCTCGCACGCGATCGGCGGGGCGCTATCCATTGCCGTCGGCCTGGTGCTCGCCGACTCCTCGGTGGTGGTCCTCGCGCTGCCCGAGATCTACCGCGACTTCAACGTCTCCGTCAACGCCCTGATCTGGGTCCTCGTGGCGTTCAACCTGGTGCTCGCCGCGGCGGCGGTCCCGGCCGCGCTCGTGGCACGCCGGCTGGGCCCGGCACGGGTTACGTCGGCGGGGCTTGCCGTGTTCGCCCTCGGCGGCCTGCTGTGCGGCCTCTCGACTTCGCTGGCGCCGCTGATCGCCGCTCGCTGCCTCCAGGCCATCGGCGGCGCCGCCGCGGTCACCGGCGCGCTCGAGCTGATGCCATTCGCGGTCGGCTCGGAGCGCCGGGCGGCCACCGTCTGGGCGACGGCCGGTGCGATCGGCGCGGCGCTCGGGCCGGCGGCCGGCGGCGTGCTCACCCAGCTCGTTTCCTGGCAGTCGATCTTCCTGGTCCAGGTGCCGCTGGCGATCGCGGTCGCGATCCCCGTGCTCGCCGTGGCCCGCCTGGAATCGACCGACGCGACGCGACGCGGCGAGCTCCGGGCGACGGGGCGGCCGCATCTGGCCGCAAACCTCGCGCTGTGCCTGGTCTCGGCGGCGCTGGCGGCTGCCCTCTTCCTGATCGTCCTGTTGCTGATCGAGGGCTGGAGGTACTCGCCGATCGTCGCCGCCCTGGCGGTCTCGGTGATGCCGCTCGCCGCACTGGGCGCCCGCCCGCTGGCCCGGGCCGTGCACGACGCCCGCGCTCGCGCCGCCGCCGGGGCGATTCTCGTGGCGGGAGGGCTCGCCGGCCTGGGCCTGCTTCCTCGGGCGCTGATCCTCGCAACGTTCCCCTCGCAGATCCTGGTCGGCGTCGGTCTGACGCTGGTGCTCTCGGCATTGACGGAGACTGCCCTGGAGGGCGACGCCCCGCAGGCGATCCACGGGGGTTGGACGATCACAGCCCGCCACGCCGGGGTCGTCGCCGGACTCCTCGTGCTGACGCCGATCTTCACCGCCGATCTGGTCACCGAACGGGGTGCCGCCGAGCAAGCCGGCACCGCGGCCCTGCTCGATGCCGATCTTCCGGTCACCTCCAAGATCGATCTTGCAGAGCGTCTGGCCGCTCAGCTCTCCACCGAGCGGGGCAAGGTACCCACCGTCGGATCGGCGTTCGACCAGCTTCCCGGCGATCCGGTCGAGCGCGCCGAGGCCCTGCGGCTGAAGAGCACGCTCCAAGACGATCTCGACCGCGCGGCGACCCACGCTTTCAGGAACTCGTTTCTGATCGCCGCCGGCTTTGGTCTCGCGGCGCTCCTGCCGATCGGCCTCGGGCGTAGAAGGGTCAGCCTGTGAGGCCGCGTGTCCTCGTGGTCGGCGCCGCAATCGCCTCGCTGGCGCTGGTCCTCACGTCATTGGCGCTCGGCGGCGCGTCGTACGAGCCAAGTCCAGTCCAGGATCCGTGCAAGCCGCGTCCCTGGCGCTCCCCGCAGGGCATCGACCAGGTCGCTCAGCAGCTGACCCTCTCGGCGCTCGACGGCGCCGCCTGCGAGCTCCATGTCTCGCGCGAGACCCTGGTCCTCGCCCTGGGAACCGCGGAGGGGCGATCCCAGTTTGCGAACGACCCACGCCTCGCAGCCGCGCTTCGCGCTGGCCTGATTCGGGCCATCGACGACGCCGAGCGCGCCGGCGCGATACCCGGGACCGTCGCCGACGGTCTGCGAGCGGTCGTTGAAAGCCTCCCCACCGACAGGCTTGTCGCCGCCCTGATGAACGCCGCCAACCTGTTCGATCAGGCCCGCGGCGTGCTCGGTCCGCTGGGCGATCTCCTGGGAGCGCTCGGATGTTGTGAAGTGCAGACGCTCGAGGTCAATTGATTGCGTAACGCGCCAGTGCCTCCTGTCGCGCCGCGAGGTGGTCGACCATCGGGTGTGGGTAATCCTCGCCGATCACGCAGTCAACCCGGTGCTGGACCTCGATCGGCATCCTCCAGGGCTCGCGCAGGTGCTCGTCGGGCACGGCGCAAAGCTCGGGCAGGTTGCGGCGGACGTAGTTTCCACTGGGGTCGTAGCGCTCCATGTGACGCGTCGGGTTGTAGATGCGTCTGAAGGCAGGTTGGGGATCGACCCCGACCGACGCGATCCATTGCCAGTTGCCGTTGTTGTTGGCCTCGTCGCCGTCAATCAACAGGCGCATGAACCAGCGCTCGCCCCATCGCCAGTCGATGCCGAGGTCCTTGGTCAGGAACGAGGCGACGACGAGGCGAGCCCGATTGTGCATCCATCCCTCGTGGCGGAGCTGGCGCATCCCGGCATCGACGAGCGGATATCCCGTTCGTCCCAGCGTCCAGGTTTCGAAGGCTCGCTCGGCGCGGCTCCAGCGGATCGAGCCCCGGTAGCGCTGCTGAAACTCCGAGCGGGCGTTGCGGGGAAAGTGCCGAAGCACGTGGTGATGGAAGTCGCGCCAGCAGAGCTGGCGTCGAAACGCGTCGGCTCCCTCGCCCCGCGGCAGAAGCTGCTCGACCTCGCGGGGAGAGAGGCAGCCGAGGTGCAGATAGGGGGAGAGGCGCGATGTCTTGTCCTCGCCGAGCGCATCCCGGTTCGACCCGTATCGCCGTACGTCGGTGGCGAGAAAGCGGCGCAGCCGCTCGCGCGCCGGGCCCTCCCCGCCCCGGAGGGGCTCGGTGACCTCCTGCTCGAGCCCGAGCTCTCGGAGCTGGGGCAGGCGCCCGCGTCGCAGCCTCGAGGGGAGCGGCGGCAGCTTGCGCGGCGCGCCGAGCGGCGCGCGGCGCCCGCCGCGAAGCCAAGCACGATGAAACGGCGAGAAGACCGTGTACGGGCGGCCCTTCCCGGTGCGAAGCGCGCCGACGTCGTCCACCGTGGTCAGGCCGGGGTGGGCGACGAGCCCGATCCCAGCTTCGCGACAGGCCTCCTCGACTCGCTGATCACGACGGCGCGAGTATGGACTGACGTCGGCGGTGAGGTGGACCGTGTCCGCGTTCACCTGATTGGCAAGCTGAGGCAGTTCATGCTCGGGCGGCCCGCGCCGCACTACGAGGCTGGAACCGCGCACCCGCAGCGAAGCGTGGAGGTCGGCGAGACACTCGAGCAGGAACTGGGTGCGCGACCCGGACGCATGGCGACCGTGCAGAAGACGGTCGTCGAAGCAGAACACCGGCACGACTCGGTTGTGGTGGTCGAGCGCAGCACGCAGCGCCGGATGG
Organism: uncultured bacterium; assembly: GCA_963811625.1. GTDB lineage: Bacteria > Actinomycetota > Thermoleophilia > Solirubrobacterales > 70-9 > AC-56. The sequence continues at coordinate 40,438 of CAWERS010000001.1, forward strand.
TCGTGCAGCCGCAGATCGCGGCGAAGCCAGACCAGGGCGGTCAATGCGAGATCCGGATCACGGTGTCCGTGGACCCGCCTGCTTTCGGTACTCGGCCTCGTAGACGGGTTGCCCGGTGGGCTCCTCTCGGCGCCCGTGCCTCGCGGTGCGGGCAAGCGACGAGGGCAGCCATACCGGGTCGCCGATATCGAGCACCAGGGCCGGCACCAGCAGCGATCTGACTAGGAAGGTGTCGATCAGGACGCCGACCGCGATCGTGAAGCCGATCTCGGTCAGCGCCACGAGCGGCAGCACCGCCAGGGTCGAGAAGGTGCCTGCCAACACCACGCCGGCCGAAGTGATCACCGCCCCGGTGGCGGCAAGGCCTCGGATCGTCCCGCCGCGAGTGCCGTGCGTCAGGGTCTCCTCGCGCACCCGGGCCATCAGGAAGATGTTGTAGTCGATGCCGAGCGCCACCAGGAAGATGAACGCGAACAGCGGCAGGCCGGGGTCGATGCCATCGAACTGGAACACCTTCTCGAAGAAGAACGCTCCGATCCCCAGGGCGGCGAAGAACGAGACGATGACGGTCCCGATCAGGACCAGCGGGGCAACGACGGCGCGCAGCAGCGCCATCAGGATCAGGAAGACGACGAGCAGGGCTATCGGGACGATGACGACGGTGTCGCGCGCCGTCGATTCGCGCAGGTCGCGCTCCTGGGCGGTGGGCCCGCCCACCAGGACGCTTTCGCCTCCGGCGGCGTGCACCGCCTTGCGCAGCCCCGGGATCAGGTTGAAGGCGGTCGTGCTGTAGGGATCCTCCGCAAGGGTGACCTCGAGCTTCGTGCCCGTCGGGCCCTGTTCCTCGTTCGGGGAGACCTCGGCTACGCCGGGAGCATTCGCCGCAGCGGTGCGCACCGCGTCGAGCTTCGACTCGTCGGTGACCACCACGTAGGTCGGCGCATTGGCGCCGGCGGGGAAGCCCTGGTTGAGCAGCTTCTGGCCCTGCACCGAGTCGACATCGTTCCGGAACCCGTTGCCGGTGGTCAGGTCGCTGTTGAGGTGGACCAACCCCAGGCTCATCACGGCCAGCACCGCCGTGGTCCCGATCCACACCCGGCGCGGGCCCCGGGCGACCCGCTCCGCGATCCGTCGCCAAGAGCCGTGGGTCTCATCGGCTCCCTCGGTGCCGTAGCGCGGAATGAAGGGCCAGAAGGCGCGGCGCCCGAACACCGTCAGCAGCGCCGGGAGGAGCGTCAGCATCGAGATCATCGCCAGCGCGATCCCCATCGCGCCGACCGGCCCGAGCCCGGAGGTGCCCGTCACTTCGGCCAGGGTCAGGGTCAGGAGCGCCGCGATCACGGTCGCCCCGGAGGCGAGAATGACCGGGCTGGTTCGCGACAGCGTCCGCCGGATCGCGTCGTGCTTGTCCTCGTGCCGGCGCAGCTCCTCGCGGTAGCGCGAGACCATCAGCAGCGCATAGTCGGTGCCGGCGCCGAAGACGAGCACCGGGAGGATCCCTCCGGACTGCCCGGTCACGGTCACCCCGGCCTCGGTGAGCAGGTAGCCGAGCCCGCGTGAGGTCACCTCGGCCAGGAGCACCGAGAAGAACGGGATCATCCAGAAGATCGGGCTGCGGTAGATGACGATCAGCAGGATCAGGACGAGCGCGCCGGTCGCGTACAGCAGGGTGCCGTTGATGTCGTTGAAGACGTCGACCGCGTCAGCCGAGAAGCCGGCCGGCCCCGTCACCTTGGCCACCAGACCGCTCGGCAGGGAGTCGAGCTCGTCCTTGATGTCATTCGGCGTCTCGGTGAGCACGTCCTGCGCAGCACCGGTGGCTCCCCGGGGCACGGTGATCGGCGTCGTCAACAGGGCGGTGGCGCCGTCGGCCGAGGTCAGCGCGGGCCCGGTCTTGGCCACGCCATCTCGGCGCTGGGCGTTGACTGCCGCGCGCACCTGCTGGATCGCGGCCCTGTCCTCGCCGGTCAGCCCGCCGTCGCGATGAAAGACGGTGATCGCGTCGGCCTCATCCTGCGATGGAAACCCCTTCAGCGCATCGATCGCCTTCACCGACTCCGCGTTTGCCGGAAGGTAGTCGGCGGGATCGTTCTCCTGGGCATCCTCGAACTTGCCCGACAGCGGCCCGATCGCCGCCGCGACCACCAGCCAGACGCCGATCACCGCGAACTTGGCGCGTCGGCCGCCGGGCAGCCGGGCCAGGGTGCTGGCGATCGGCCAACGCCTTTGCTTCACCGCGATCTCGCGCGGGCTTCGCTTTGGTCACGGGCGGGACCAAGATTCGGCGAACGGTCATTCGTCGCAGCCCGCGCCCCGGGGCTGGTCGGCAGGCGACAGGGGAACCCACTCGGCCAGGCCGGCTTAGCGAAGAGGAGTTGCAGGTCGCGCAGGCGTGCCTCGCGAAACCCGGCCTCCGAGATCGCGAGGTACATCTCCCAGAGGCGGCGAAAGCGCTCGTCGTAGCCGAGCTCTGCGAGCTGCTCCGAGGCCGCCAGAAAGCGTTGGCGCCAATGGCGCAGGGTGAGCACGTAGCTCGGGCCGATGTCATCGAGCCAGACCGGCCGCATGTCGGTCCGGCGGATGACCGAGCGCTGGATCGCGCCGAGCGAGGGCAGGCAGCCGCCCGGGAAGATCAGCGTGTTGGAGAAGCTGCGTGCGCTCTTCTCGGCCTCGTAGGCGCGGTCATCGATCGCGATCGCCTGCAGGAACATCAGGCCGTGGGGCGCCAGCAGCGCGGAGCAACGCTCGAAGAAGGTGTCGAAGTACTCCCAACCGACCGCCTCGATCATCTCGATCGACGCCAGCCTGTCGTAGCTCCCCGTCAGCTCCCGATAGTCCGCGCCGAGCACCCGAACCCGCGATTCGAGCCCGGCGGCGCGGATTCGCCCCTCCGCGTACTCGCGCTGCTCGCCCGAGATTGTGGTGGTGGTGACCCGGCAGCCGCGCCGTGACGCCGCGTAGAGCGCGAGCCCGCCCCAGCCGGTCCCGATCTCGAGCAGGTGCTGGTCGGGTCCCAGCTCGAGGGCATCGCAGATCCGCTCCAGCCGCGCCCGCTGAGCGTCCTCCAGCGTGGCCTCCGGCCGCTCGAACAGTGCGCTCGAGTACATCATCCACTCGCGGTCCAGAAACAGCTCGAACATCTCGTTGCCGAGGTCGTAGTGCGCGGCGATGTTGCGTCGAGCTCCGCGCCGAGTGTTCAGCACCGGCAGCGTCGCGGACTCGTTGGAGGGGGCGAAGCAGTGGTGCCAAGCGGCTGCGAAGGTGATCGCTGCGGCGAAGCTCGCGGGCGCCGATTCGAAACAGCGTGACCAGGTCGTCGGTGTCCCAGAGCCCCTCGGCGTAGGCCTGGCCGAGACCGACGCTGCGCTCTTTGACGAGCATCCCGTAGACGTCCGGTGAGAGGACGACGACCGTCGCCCGGAGGGCGGCGTCGTCCGGGCCGAAGCGATGGCAATCCCCGCTCCATCCCTCCCGCAGGTCGATGCGGCCGCTCCGCACCCTCCCCAGGAGGGCGTGCACAGCGGCGCGCGCGGCCCGCTCGATCATCGCCCCGCGACCCTCGGAGCGGATCGGTAAGCGTCGCCGCGGCCGCCGGCTCTCGCCCCGGGGTGGGGGTGATACCGCGCTCCCTTGAGCTTCAGACGCAGAGCGTTTGCGTAGATCCGGGCGGGGACCGCGAGCGACATCGGCGGGTAGGTCAACAGAACGCGCGTCATCAGTGCGGGGGAGAGCTCACGCCGTCGCATCGCCAGCGTCGCGTCGAACACCCTGCTGCCTCCCTCGAGGTTGGCGATCCGGACGTGTAGGGCATCGCCCGGCTCCGTAATCCGCCATTCGTACTCTTGCTCCATGGGCATGAAGGGGGAGACATGGAGGCGCTTTGCGAGCCGCCCGCGGATGGGCCCCGAGCCATTCCGCTCGACCACATAGGCGTGGCGCTCGCGCCAGGGAATGTTCGTGACCTCGGCGATCACCGCCTCGACACGCTCACCCGGCCCGATCGTAGAGGTAGTAGAAGCTGACCGGGTTGAAGCTGCGGCCGAGGTAGCGCAGGTGGGTGAGCAGGCGCACCGGGCCCTCCGGCCGGTGGCCGGTGCGCGCCTCGACCAGTCGCCGGGCCGACTCGGCCAGCGGGACGTCGGGGTCCCCAAGGTAGTCGGAGCGGCGGAACCGCACCGGCGCCGGGCGCCGCGCCGAGTAGAGGGGATGGCGGTCGAACAGCTCCGGGAGCTCGTCCAGATCGAGCAGAGTCATGAAGACCCGGTAGCGGAACGAGTGCTGGACCTCGCCGAGGCGCCGGTGACGGACCCAGCCCTCGTAGATCGCCGAGCTGCTCACGCGGCGATCCCCAGAGGCTCGGCTGCGGGCAGCGGCGACAGATTCCGCGTCAGCGGCTCGCAGGCGCGGAGCGCGCTCCACACGCCGTCCTCGTGAAAGCCCCAGCGCCAGTAGGCGCCGCAGTAGTGGGTGCGGTCTCGACCGCTGATCTCGCCGTGACGGCGTTGGGCGCCGACCCCGGCCCGTGTGAAGACCGGGTGCTGGTACTCGATCTTGCGGATCACCTTGGCGGGGTCGATCGCGTCGGTGCGGTTCAGGGTCACGCAGAATTCCCGGTCGGCCGAGAGCGCCTGCAGGCGATTCATGTGGTAGGTGACGGTGGTCAGGCCGGCTGGCTCGTCCACCAGGTGGAAGTTCCAGCTCGCCCAGGCCCGCCGGCGGCGAGGAAGCAGGCGCTCGTCCGTGTGCAGGACCGTCTCGTTTCGCTGGTAGGGGAAGGAGCCGAGGATCTCCCGCTCGAGTGGCGAGGGGTCGGCCAGCATCCCGAGCGCCTGGTCGGAGTGGGTGGCGATCACGACCTCGTCGAAGTCCTGCGATCGGTCGTCGAAGGCGATCTCGACGCGATCGAGATGGCGCTCAATGCGCCGCACCGGCGTTCGCAGCCGGATGCGGTCGCGCATCGGGGCGATCAGCGCCTCGACGTAGGTCCGGCTGCCGCCGACGATCGTGCGCCAGCGGGGCCGTCCGGTCAGGGCAAGGATCCCGTGGTTGTCGAAGAACTCCGCGAGGAAGCTGGCCGGAAAGGACCAGAGCTGCTCCGGGTCTGCCGACCAGACCGCGGATACCTGGGGCACGATCAGTCGCTCGATGAAGTAGTCGGAATATCCGCCGTCGGCCAGGAACCGTCGTAGCGAGGGCCCGCTCCCGTTGGTCCCGATCAGCGCTCGGGCCTCCCGGTTGAAGCGAAGCATGTCGAGAAGCATTCGGTGAAAGCGCCGGTCGACTAGGTGGGCGGGGTTTGCGAACAGGCCGGCCGGGCGGCTCGCCCATTCGAATTGGCCCGCCTCGTCGGCGACCGAGAAGCTCATGTCGGCGGGCTGGGTGGCGACCCCGAGCCGGTCGAGCAGCCGCCCGAAATTCGGATAGTTGCGGTCGTTGAAGACGATGAACCCGGTGTCCACGTTCCACGCACCGCACTCGGTCTCGACCCGGATCGTGTTGGTGTGGCCGCCGGGGTAGTCGGCGGCTTCGAACAAGGTGATCTCATGACCGGCGTCGTGGAGGCGGCGGGCGGCGACCAGGCCCGACACGCCGCCGCCGACGATCGCGACCCTCATGCGGACCCGCTGACCGGAGCCGGGGTGCGGCCGAAGCGATCTGCCAGGGTGGCGGCCAACCCCACCTTAGCCCGGTCGCCGACCCGCCGAAAGAGGAGGCCGAGGACCGGATCGGCGATGCGCAGCGCTCCCCGGAGGCGGAGCCTGGCGTCGTAGGTCACCTGCGCGCCGAAGCTGGGCAGGGCGCTCACCGTGATCGTGTCCTCGGAGACCACGGTCGGGGTCTCGGCGCGGAGCACCACACGGCGGGGCGGGTCGATCTCGACGGTGCGGTACTCGAGCGGGACGCGGCGACCGAGGAAGTCGGCGACGACGTGGAAGCGCGCCCCGACGCGCAGCGGCTCGTCGGTCAGGCTCCTGGCCTCGCTGACGCCCGGATCCCACTCGGCGGTCGAGCTGAAGTCGGCCAGATACTCGAACACCTCCATGGGGGATCCAGGTGAGGTCACGGTAGTTGCGTAGTGGGCCATCAGGGGCTCCTCTCTGTCGTCTCTTCCTCGATCAGGTCGCCGAGCCGGGCGCACTCCGTCCAGAGTCGCTCCCGCTCCACCGCTGACTCCCGAGTCCAGGGGAGGCGGTGCTTCGCGCGTGGCCTGCGGTCGTGCCAGAAACCGCCCGAGCGCTGGTCGATCTCGTCGAGGTCGGCGGTCGCCAGCCAGACGATCGTGTCGGCGCCCTCGTGGGGGTCGCGAAGCAGCGGTCGCATCAACCTGTGGAAGCGGGGGAGCGAGCTGCTCAGACCGGGCGTGTCGGCCCAGCCGGGATGCATCGAATGGCAGCTGATCCCGAGCTCTGCGAGCCGCTCGGCCCAAACCTCGGTGAGAACGACCTCGGCGCGCTTGGTGTGCGCGTAGAAGGATGGCCCGTCGAATTCGCGACCGTCCAGCTGAGGGTCGTCGACGTCGAGCCGGGCGGTGTACATGCCGCCTGAGGAGACGTTGATCACGCGGGCGCGGTCTCCGAGGCGGAGGGCTCCGACGAGCAGGCCGGTGAGCAGGAACGGGCCGAGCACGTTGGTGGCGAAGGCCAGCTCGACGCCGTCGTCGGTCCGCTGTCGTTCCGCCGGCAGAAGCCCCGCGTTGTTGACCAACACGTCGAGTCGCGGCTCGACGGCGGAGAAGCGCCGGGCGAAGCGCCGAACCGCCTCCAGGTCCGCGAGGTCGCATAGCTGCACCTCGAGCCGTGCGTCGGAGTCGAGGCGCGAGGCGATCCGCTCGCGTGCCGCCTCGCCCCGCTCGAGGTCGCGAACCAGCATGTGCACGCGCGCGCCGGCTCGAGCCAACCCCTCGCAGGTCGCCTCTCCCAGGCCCGAGCTCGCCCCGGTGACCAGGGCGACCTTGCCGGCGAGGCTGCCGGCGATCGCACTCGACCACGAGAGCCCTCGCAGGCGATAGCCGATCTTGGTATAGCCCGCCAGCGAGAGGTCGAGGACGGCATCCAGGAGGCTGGAGGCGGCGGTGGCGCTGCCCGGGCGCTGCTGTCCAGGACGAAGGGTCTGTCCAGGGATTGTACAAGTTGACACGGGTGTCTTGTACCAGTTAGACTCGACGCTGTCAAGTGTTTGTCCAATGATGGTCCAGCCCAATGACAGTCCGGATGCCGACGGTTCGGACCGCGGTGACTCAGCGCCCGCGGCCTCGGTCCGCATCGGTGAGATCTCCCGGCGAACCGGGGTCAAGGCCGAGACGATTCGCGCCTGGGAGCGTCGCTACGGCCTCGTCGAGCCGGCGCGGAGCGCCGGTGGGTTTCGCCTCTACTCGTCAGCCGACGAGGAACGCGTTCAGGCGATGCGCGACCTGATCGCCGAGGGCGTCTCGGCGGCGGAGGCCGCGACGCTCGCCAAATCGGGGGCCGGCGCGGCGGCTCCCTCCGTGCGCTCTCCGGATGCCGAGGCGGAGCGTCTTCGTGCCGCGCTGGAGGCGTACGACGAGGAAGCGGCGAACCGCGCCCTCGATCGAGCCCTGAGCGCCTTCTCGCTCGATGTCTTCACCGGCGCCGTGGTGCTGCCGGCGATCGCGGCGATCGGCAATCGCTGGGCCGCGGGTGAGGCCTCGGTTGCCCAGGAGCACTTCGCCACCTCGGTCGTAAGGGGGCGTCTGCTCGCTCTTTCGCGAGGCTGGGGATCAGGACTTGGCCCGCTCGCGCTCCTGGCCTGCCCGCCCGGCGAACAGCACGACATCGGCCTGATCGCGTTCGGGCTCTCGCTGCGAAACAGGGGCTGGCGGATCGTCTATCTGGGCCAGGAGACTCCGCTCGACACGCTTGCCGAGGCGGCCCGCAGGCTTGCCCCGGCCCTCGTCGTGGTCGGCGTCGCAGCCGCCGAGCCGTTCGCAGCCGCCGCTCCCGGGCTCGCCGAGCTCGCGGCCGTGGCGCCCGTGTGGGTTGGTGGCCGGGGGGTTAGCGAGGAGATGGCCCGCCGAGCCGGTGCGCGTGTGCTTGAGGAGCGCCCAGCCGAGGCTGCGGCGCGCCTCGCCGCGGACGCTGCTTATGCCTGAGGGGCGGCGCACGCGGCCGAAGGCGAGCGCGACGGGTAGCCAAGCCGCCTGGTGGCCGCAGCAACACAGTTGGAAACGTTGAATTGGCACAACGTACTTGGCCACTCGTTGCAAAAGCGGTACTTCCTACGGATGTTGGGGTGAGAGGCTCGAGCGATGATCCGCGAGGAGCAGGACAACCCACCGCGCTCTTTGCGCGATCAGAAAAGGGGTCAAGATGGCGATTGCTGACAGGCCGACGGAGCTGTCCGAGGAGCTGCTCGAGGAGGTCAAGCAGGGCCAGCAGGCCGCGATCGAGGCGGTGCGCAAGTTCACCGACGCCGTCGACAAGACGCTGGAGGAAGGCGAGGGAGCCTCACAGCGCGAGGAGATCGTCGACTCGGCCCTGAAGATGGCGGATCGGCTGGTCGAAACGCAGTACGACTTCCTTCGCAAGGTGGTCCGCAGCGCCGGCGAGTCGCTGGGGGCCACAAGCGGCGCCAAGTGAGCCACCGGCAAGCGAAGGACGCGATCAGCGGACCAGCAGAAGGCGCAGAATCGGCTCGGCGCGTTTCGCCTCCGCCGGCTCGCCGGTGATCAGGTCGAGGTAGGTGTACGACTCGATCAGGCGGACGATCACGTAGGCGACCTCGTGCAGGTCGGCGGGCAATTCGAGGCGCCCTGCGTCGGCCTCCTCGCGCAGCAGGCCTTCAATCCAGCCGATCAGCCGCGGCTGGAACCCGGTCGCGGAGCGGGTCAGCAGTCGCATCGCCTGTTCGCCCTCCTCGCGCAGCCAGTGGCGCATCCCAGGGTTCGCGATCACGTCGTCGAGGAACCGTGTCACCACCTCAACGACGCGCTCGCCTCCGGTCGCCTTCGCATCCGCATCGACCTTCTCGAGCGTGCGCACCGCCAAGGACCAGATCACCTCGACCAGCAGCTGCTCGCGTGAGCCCACCCATCGGTAGAGCGTCACCCGATTGACCCCCAGCTCCTCGGCGAGGGCGCTCATGTCGATTCGCTCGGCGGCCTGCCATCTGCGGCGCGCGAGCTTGAAGGCGTCGAGCGGCCCGGGCGGCTGCGGTCGCTCCCCGTCCACCAGGGCGCTCTGCAGCCGCGTCTGAGGAGGTCCGGCGACCTCGTCGGGTGAGTGGGACTTCACCGCGTTCAGATCGTAGGTCACGGGTTGCACGGTCGCGGCGCGCTATGGCCGATTGCGGCCGTAGAGGTCGTGCGCCCTGACCCATTCTGCGACGACGATCGCCCAGCCAAGTGAGAGCTCCCCGCAGAGCACCGTTGCCGCGACGATCTCGGCCAGCTTGCGGACCTTCCCGGTCCCATGGCAGCCGAGCAGCTGCAGGCATTCGCGCTGGGTGGCGAGCCCCGTGCCGCCGCCGTGGGTGGCGACGATCAGCGACGGAAGCGTGATCGAGCCGTAGTAGTCGCCGTTGGGGAGCAGCTCGCTGAAGCCGAGCGCCGCGGAGGATTCGGCGACATTGGCTGCATCCTGGCCGGTGGCGATGAACAGGGCAGCGATTCCGTTGGCCGACTGCAGACCGTTGTTGTTGACCCCGGACATGAACCCACCCAGGTTCGCCACCTGGCGCGCCCGGAACAGCTCGTCGCCGCTCGTGTGCATGTGCTTCTCGATCAAGGCGGCGGGAATCGTCGCCTCTGCGACCACGCGCTTGCCCCGCGTGCGCAGCACGTTGACCTGCGAGCTCTTCTTGTCGGTGGCAAAGTTCGACTCCAGATAGAAGTTGGTGATGCCCTCGTAGTTGGACGTGATCCAGGCGCACGCCGCGGCGGTCGCCTTGCCGGTCAGGTTCTGGCCCGCGGCGTCCCCGGTCGTGTAGTCAAAGCGCGTGAACAGGATCCGGCTGGCGGAGTACTGCTCGATGCCGCGCAGGCGGCCGGTACGCGTGGTGGTCTCGGCCGCCTGCTTGACCTCGGCGAAGTGCTCCGTGAGCCATTCCCCGAACGCTCGTGCCTCGCGGGCGCTCTCGAACACGAAGGCGGGTGCCCGCTGCATGGCGTCGTCCAGGATCGTGGTCTTCACGCCCCCGGCCTCGCGCAGCGTCTTCATGCCGCGGTTGTAGCTCGCCACCAGCGTGCCCTCGCTCGTGGCCAGGGGAACGTAGAACTCACCCTGCGCGTGCTCCCCGTTGACCAGCAGCGGCCCGGCAATGCCGATCGGCACCTGCGCCACCCCGGTGAAGTGCTCGATGTTGCCGGGGAGAGCCGATGGATCGAAGGAGTAGTGGGAGACGTGCTCCAGTTCGACGCCCGTCTGTTGACGCAGGAAGGCCCGACGCGCTTTCGCGGCCCGGGGCGTGTAGTCGTTCTCGCGATCACGCGGGACTTTCTTGCGCTCCGATCGGGGAGGCGTCATTCCCGGCAGCCTTGTCCAGAACCCGTCTTCACCGCTCAGCCGATCACTGGCCAGCGCCGTTGGGCCGCGAGCTCATCGAGGGTCCGCTGCATGAGCTCGGTGATCGCCTGGTAGACCGCGTCCACGTCGGGATCGGGACCGAACCGCTCGCGGAGGTCGATCGGCTCCAGCACCTGGATCGTGATCTTCGCCGGGAGTGCGATGTGGCCGAACAGGTCCCCGACATCCAGTCCCCAGGGCAGGGCGAGTGAGACCGGGAGAACCTTGAGGCGGAACCGTGTGTCGAGCCGCAAGGCGCGGGCGAGGCCCTCACCGCGGGTCAGGAACAGCGCCGTTTCCTGACCTCCGATCGAGACGACGGGGACGATGGGCACGCCCGCGGCGAGGGCCAGTCGGACGAATCCTTCGCGCCCCGCGAACTCGACGCGGTGACCGTGCCAAGACGGTCGGTGCGCCTCCCAGTCGCCCCCCGGATAGACGAGGACCGCGGCCTCCGCGTCGAAGGCTGCCAGCGCGTTCTCCGAGCTGGCCTCGATGGTCCCGTACCTTCGCAGCAGCGACAGCCACGGCGCCCTCATCACCAGGTGATGGGCGAGCTGGAAGAAGGGCCGCTCGACGCCGAAGCGCCGGTAGAAGCCGAGTGTGAACGCGAGGGTGTCCGGGGCGACATTCCCGCCCGAGTGGTTGCCCACGAGCAGGACCGGGCCGCTGGCGGGAATCCGGTCAAGGCCGCGGATGTCCGGACGGAACCAGGCCGCGATCAGCGCCCAGGTGAACGGAAGGGAGCGCCGGATGTACACCGGGTCGCGCTCGCTCAGGGCCTCGTGGGCGACCCGACCGTGCTCCGGCTGACCTAAGGAAGACAACGACGCAAATTGTTGCAGCAAGCAACAGCTAGCAGCTAGTGTTTCGGGCCATGTCCTCCTTCCGGTTCGAGGGACAGCGCATCGCCTACACCGAGTTCGGCGGCGGCCCCGCCGCCGTCACCCCGGCGGGCGGGCGCGGCCGCACAGCGGGGAGCGCGTCGGCGAGCAAGCGACCGCTGATCCTCATCCATGGACTGCTGTTGTCCCAGGAGATGCACCGGCCACTGGCCGAGGACCTCGCGGCCCGCGGGAATCGCGTGATCACGGTCGATCTGCTGGGCCACGGCGAATCGGACCGCCCGCGCGACATGTGGCGCTACTCGATGGCCTTCTTCGCCGCGCAGGTGATCGCGCTCATGGACCACCTTGAGATCGAGCAGGCCGTGGTGATGGGCACCTCGCTTGGGGCCAACACGGCGCTGGAGATGGCCTCGGCGGCGCCGGAGCGATTGCGCGGGATGGTGATCGAGATGCCCGTGCTCGACAACGGGCTGCTCCCCAGCGCGCTCACCTTCACCCCGGTGCTCGTCGCGCTCACGTTCGGCGAGCCGGCGATGAAGCTGCTCGCGCAGGCGGCGCGCGCGGTGCCGCGGCGGCTCCTTCCCCACTACGGCAACGTTCTGCTCGACCTGATCCGCCAGGAGCCCGGTCCCGGCGGCGCCCTGGTGCAGGGGTTGTTCTTCGGGCGCATCGCCCCGCACCGCAGCGAGCGGCGAACGTTCCAGCCGCCGACGCTGGTGCTCGGTCACCAGCGGGATCCCGTTCACCCCTTCACCGACGCCGGCATGCTCGCCGAAGAGCTGCCGAACGGCCGGTTGCTGGAGGCCGACTCGCTCGTGGAGCTGCGCCTGCGCCCCGAACGCCTCACCGGGGAGATTGCGTCCTTCCTGGACGAGGTCTGGGCCACGCGCAAGGGCAGTCGGGCAAAGCGCCCGAAGGCCGCACGCAGCAACGGCCGCGCAAAACGCTCGACGAAGCGCGCCGGCTGAGTCCCGGGGACCCTCCGGGTTCGTTTCAAACCCACGCCGGGCGCCTCGGCGTGCCTCAGACAAGCGTCGGCGGAAGAGCCTTGGGGAGTAGGCTCGGCTGATCGCGGTCTCGTCTTGGAGCCTCGAAATCGGCTTCATCGGCTCAGGTGAGCAGATGCCGCGAGCGCACGGGATCATTGAATCCATGCGTAAGCGCGGGACGCCCGTTCATGGCGAGCCCCCGTGGTGGAACGTCAGCTATCAGGACCTCGAGACTCGCGCTGACGCGCTGGCCATGCTGAGGGGTGAGCTCGACGGGGTCGACCCCGATTGGCGGGACGTGCTGACAACCGACTGAGCTCGGGTGAGGCGGGGATCCCGCTCCCCGCAACCTGACCGTATTCGCGTTCTGCGCTCCCTAGCCCCTTCGCCACGCCTATAGCGTCTCGACGATGACACTACCCGATCGCCTCGCCCGCCAGGCTCGTTTCGGCATCCAGCTGGCCGGCGCTGCGTGGCCGCAGTTCCTCCGCCCGCTCGCGCTCGAGCTCGCATCGCACCGGCCAATCCGTGAGGTGCTCCCCGGCGTTCACCACTGGACGTCGATCCACCCCAGAATCAGGCTGCCCGTGGACTCGTACTACATCGAGCCCGCCCGGATCGTTCTCGACCCGATGGTGCCGCGCGAGGGCCTCGAGTGGTTCGAACGGCGAGAGACCCCGAGCCAGATAGTGCTCACAAACCGCCACCATCTCCGGCACAGCGAGCGCTTCGCAGAGGCCTTCGGATGCCCGATTCGTTGCAGTGAAGCCGGCTTGCACGAGTTCGAGCGCGGCCCGAAGGTCGAGGGCTTCGCGTTCGCGGAGGAGCTGGCGCCGGGGATCACCGCACACCAGCTGGGAGCCATCTGCCCGGACGACACCGCGATCCACATCCGGAGCGCCGGCGACGGGGCCATCGCGCTCGCTGACGGCCTCAGCCGCCCCCGTGGCGGCGGGCTCACGTTCGTGCCGGGATTTCTGATGGGCGCCGACCCCTCGGCGGTGCGGGCTGGGCTGCGTGAGTCGCTTCGCCGCCTGCTCGACCTCGATTTCGACAATCTCCTGTTCGCCCACGGGGAGCCGCTGATCGGTGGCGGCAGGGTCGCCCTTCGCGAGTTCCTCGCGGGTGGATGACCTCGGTGGTACCACCCGTGGTACCGAAGTGAGCAAAACTCATCTGATCTCAGAGCGCCTCAGCCCGCCTGAGCGAACATCAGAAGTGCCAGCCGAGCGGGCTCAGGGCTTCTCATGACCCGGAGGTCGTGGGACCAGTGTGGTCCGAACGCCGCCTATCGGCGGCCGCCAGGGCTGCGGGATGGTCACCGTCACCCTAGGCTTGGGGGTCGCTAGGCTCGAAGCGCAAGATGCCCCTTCCCGTCCTCCTCGCTGTCGACGAAGACCGGCGCGCCCTCGAGGCCGTCGAAACGCAGCTCGTCCAGCGCTATGCCCACGACTACCGGATCGAGACCGAGACCGATTCGGAGCAGGCGGTCCGGAGGCTCACAGAGCTGCGCGACGCCGGCGAAGAGGTGGCGCTGGTGCTCGTGGCCAAGTCGCCGTTGGACGCGACCGGCGGCGCGCTGCTGGAGGGAGCGCGGCAGCTCCACCCGCACGCAAAGCGGGGGCTGGTGGTGGCGGGCGGCGCCTGGACGGACCCGCCGACCGCCGAGGCGATCCTCGACTCGATGGCCCTGGGGCGAATCGACTACTACGTCGCCCAGCCGGCGGGCTCGCCGGATGAGGTGTTCCATCAGGCGATCTCGACCTTCCTGCTCGAGTGGGCGACGGAGCGACGGATGGTTCCGCACACCGTCCACATCGTCGGCGAGGCCTGGTCGGGCAGGGCGTACGAGCTCAGGGAGGTGTTCGAGCGCTGTGCGGCGCCGCATTCCTTCTGTCTCGCAGACTCAGAGCAGGGGCGCGAGTTTCTCGCAACGGCGGATCCGGGGGTGAAGCTCCCACTGATGGTGCTTCCCGACGGGCGGGCCCTGGGCGACCCCTCTGACGCCGAGATCGCGGACGCTGTCGGCGCCCCGCTCGACTTCGACGAGCAGGTCTATGACATCGCCATCGTGGGCGCCGGCCCGGCCGGCCTGTCGGCGGCCGTCTACGGCGCGTCCGAGGGGTTGCGCACCCTGGTGGTGGACGAGGGCGGCATCGGAGGGCAGGCCAGATCGAGCTCGCGGATCCGCAATTACCTGGGCTTTCCAAGCGGGCTCAGCGGGAGTCGGCTCGCTGAGCAGGCCCACGAGCAGGCCTCGGTGTTCGGGGCGAGCTTCGTGTTCATGCACGCGGCGACTGCGCTCGATCGCTCGGGGGACCGACTCGGGATCTCTCTCTCAGACGGCCGGCGCCTCACCGCCGCAGCGGTGATCCTCGCCACCGGCGCCAGCTACCGCCGCTTGGGCGCTCCCTCGCTCGAGGCCTTGAATGGCGCCGGCGTCTTCTACGGGGCGCCGGCCTCGGAGGCTCACGCGTTGATCGGAAGCGATGCGTACATCGCGGGTGGCGGGAACTCGGCCGGCCAGGCCGCGTTGCACCTTGCGCGTTACGCGCGTCGCGTCACGGTCGTTGTGCGCGCCGGATCGCTCGAGGCCGGGATGTCGCACTACCTCGTACGGGAGGTCAAGGCCACCCCGAACGTGGAAGTACACGTCGGCACCGAGGTGGTCGACGGGGGAGGCGATGGCCGTCTGCAGGAGTTGGTGCTTCGCGAGACGGCCACCGGCGACGAGAAGACGGTGGCCGCCGACGCCCTCTTCATCTTGATCGGCGCTCGGCCGCACACGGAGTGGCTGCCCGACGAGATAGCGACTGACCGACGGGGCTTCGTGTACACGGGCGAGGAGATCCCGGACGATCACGGCTGGCCGCTCGAGCGCCGGCCGTTCTCGCTCGAGACCAGCCTGCCCGGCGTGCTGGCGGCGGGGGACGTGCGACATGCCTCGGTCAAGCGCGTCGCCTCAGCGGTGGGGGAGGGCTCGATCGCAGTCCAACTAGTCCACAATCTATTCGAGGACGAGCGGCCACCGCCCGATCGAGGAAAGGTTGTGGCACCGCCGGTGGTACCGAACTGAGCGAAACTCAGCTGACCGCAGAGTGTCTCATCGCGCCTGAGCAAGCGCGAGAGGACTCAGGCGAGTATCGAAGGCGGCAGCGGGCCGTTGCCATAGGTCGACTCATACGCGACGACCACTTTCATCGGGCGGATCCTGTGGGTGGGCGCCGATAGCGTGGGTCCATGCGAATAGCGACCTGGAACGTGAACTCGGTCAAGCCCCGAGTGCCCCGACTGCTGCCGTGGTTGGATGAGCGGCGACCGGATGTGGTTTGTCTGCAAGAGACCAAGCTCGCGGATGAGGCGTTCGGCGAGCTCCTCGGCGACGAGCTCGCCGAGCGCGGCTACAACATCGCCGTTCACGGCCAGGCGACCTGGAACGGGGTGGCAATCCTCTCGCGCGTCGGACTGGAGGACGCCGTCTCGGGGCTCGCCGGCGCACCGGGCTTCCCGCATCCCGAGGCGCGCGCTGTGTCCGCCACCTGTGGCGGGATTCGGGTGCTCTCGGTGTATGTACCGAACGGGCGCGAGCCCGGCTCGGAGCACTATGAGTACAAGCTCGCGTGGCTCGCCTCCTTGCGGGAGATGGTTGCCGCCGGTCCGGGGGGAATGGTCGTATGCGGCGACATGAACATCGCGCCGACCGACGACGATGTGTTCGATCCGGACGCCTACGTCGGCCAGACCCACGTGACACCGCCCGAGCGGGCGGCGCTGGCGGAACTGCAGGCGCTCGGTCTGCGTGACGTTGTGCGCGATCGCTGGCCGAATGAGCGGGTGTTCACCTACTGGGACTACCGGGCAGGAATGTTCCATCAGGACCTCGGGATGCGGATCGATCTGGTGCTGGCCAGCGAGACGGTCGCCGGCCGCGTTCGAGCGGCATGGGTGGACCGCCAGGCTCGCAAGGGCAGCGGGCCGAGCGATCACGCGCCGGTGATCGTCGACCTAGATGAGGCGCCGGACGGGGACATCGGGCCGGTCGTGCCGCCGCCGTCCGCCCCAGTGACTACCCGCGGCGCGGCCACGCTGCCGCAGTCGCCTTAACCGACCAAGGTCATGCCCGCCGGCGGTCGCGATCGCGCGAGGGTTGAACCCGCTTCGGCTCTCCGGGCATCTTGGGATAGTCGGGCGGGTAGGGCATGTCGCCCTCTCCCTCGGCGGCGTCGTTCTCGTACATGTCCAGCAACGGCTGCAGCGAATGGGCTGCGTCGTCGATGGCCGCGTGGCGATCGCCTACCTCCGCGAAGCGCGCTGGCATCGTTTCGACCGTGAAGTCCTCGGGCGCGACCTCCGGGAGCTCGTCCCACGTAAGCGGTGCGGACACCGGCGCACCGGGCTTCGGCCGCACGCTGTAGGCCGAGGCGATGGTGCGATCGCGCGCGTTCTGGTTGTAGTCGATGAAGATGCGCTCGCCGCGCTCCTCCTTCCACCATTTTGTCGTCACCCGGCCCGAGAGACGTCGCTCGAGCTCGCGCCCGAAGGCGATCGCGGCGTGGCGAACGTCGGTGAAGGTCCAGCGCGGCTCGATCCGGACGTAGATGTGGAGGCCGCGGCCTCCGGATGTCTTCGGGAAACCGGTGTATCCAAGCTCGTCCAAGAGGACGCGTGCCTCACCAGCGACGCGCACGGCGTCGGCGAAGTCCGTGCCCGGCTGCGGGTCCAGGTCGATGCGCAGCTCGTCTGGATGGTCGACGTCGTCGTTGCGAACCGGCCACGGATGAAACGTGATCGTGCCCATCTGGGCCGCCCAGCCGACGACGGCGATCTCCGTTGGACAGATCTCATCGGCGTGACGACCCGACGGGAACTCGATTCGTGCCGTCTGCACGTAGTCCGGAGCTCCGCGTGGAATGCGCTTTTGAAAAAAGGCGTCGCCACCCCCCTTCTCACGCGTCGAGAGCACGATGCCCGGATGCACGCCTTTGGGCCATCGCTCGAGCGTCGTCGGCCGCCGGTCGAGCGCGCGCATGATGCCGTCCTCGACGGCGAGGTAGTACTTGACGACGTCGAGCTTTGTGATCGTGCCCGAGCGCCCGGTCGACGGGAAGATCACGCGAGTGGGACTGGACACACGTAGATCGCGCCCGCCGGCATCGACGATCGTGGCATCGGCCGCGGTCATCCCGGAGTTCTACGGCAACGACACCCAGCGCGGATTCCGGGCTAGGGGTGCGCGATCGCGAGACCTAGGTGCTCGCACCCGGGTCTAGATCAGCCTCCGGGTTGAGCACCCTAAGGGGCGGGCTGTTGCCTTCCCATATCCGGAGGCATTGACCCCGATTCTCGCGGGGCGTAGCCAGCGGCGGTTGAAATCGGCTGTCGACCTGGCGAGGCACCCGCGCGTTTCCTTACCGAACCCTTGCCTCGGCTTGGCCTCGACCTTGGCGGCCCCTGATCACACTCGCTTACACCAAGAGTGTCTCCCAGAAAGGAGTGATCATGAGAGGCATATTCAGAAGCAGGCTTGGGCTCGGCTTGGTCGCGCTCATCGCGGCTCTCAGCATGGCGTCCCTCGCCGTCCCGGCGGCGCTGGCATCGAAGAACGAGGACCTCCGCGGCAAGGTAGTCTCGACTCATGTCCACCCCAGGACCGTCAACGTCCATAACCGGTCCAGGGGCACGGTGCGCTTCCGGGTCACGAAGCAGACCAGGTACGAGCACATCAAGGGGTTCTCGGCGCTGAAGCCTGGCCTCAAGGTCGAGGTACACGCCAAGCAACGGAACGGCGGTTGGGTCGCAACCAAGATCGACCGCCGCAGCTCGCACTCCTAGCTGTAGCGAGCGACCGATCCGACCGTATCGGCGCTTTCGGCCTCTCGGACAGAAGCCACAGCCAACTCGGTGACGGCCTCGGCGGCCGTGGGAATTGGGACCGGGGAAAAGAGATCCCGGTGAGCTCATTGGTTCGCGTATTTCTAGGCGCCGGGGCCGAGCACCGAAATGGTCAGCACCCTGTACCAAGCCGAACCCCCATCTTCGCCCGGCTCCCGAGCGGGTCAGGAAGCGAGAAGGGCGGCAGGGGGTGCCGCCCTTCTCCAATCGCTAGCGCTGATGGTGCCGAAGCTGCGCTAGAGGTGCAGACCCACTCCGTTGGGGTGCATGGAGTTCGGAGCGGGACTATCTGCCCCATGTAACACCCTCGAACGCGGAGAGTTGCCCCGAAAGCTGCAGGCGCGACACTCTGAAGTCGATCGAAATGGACGACGGTGCTCACCCGGCCCGCAGATACCGGCGCGGGTGAGCGGAGCTAGGCCGGCTTGACGCAGATCGCGTGAACGAGAAGCGCGGCCGGGTCGGCGCCCGGGCTGAGCTGGACCGTCGCCCGCCAGCCGTCATCGGGCGCTTTGGCCTTGTCGCCGCCGTCGAACGGCTCCGAGGCGTCGATTCGCGAGAAGAAGCCCTGCACGCCGCCCCCGCTCACGTGCCATCCGCCCTTGGGGCAGCTGCGCCTCACCGTCGATGCGCCGGGGAAGACCACCTTGGCGGTGAACCGGTAGCGCATCTTCATCACCCCACCGGGCAGACAGATCGCGTGCGCAACCGGCGTGCGGTTGACGGTGCTGTTGTTGACGTTCAGCTTCCCCGACCACCCCTCGTCGAACACCTTGTCCGAGTCGATGTCCCTTGGGTGGCTGGAGTTCAGCTGCTCCTCGAACTGGGTCGTCGCCGCTCCGGGGATCCTCAGGCCGCCGCCTACGACTCGCCCCGAGGCGCAGTTCACCGACGCCCCCGTGCCGACGCTGCTCCCCATCGTGATCAGGGGTCCGAGACCGGTGTTGTAGAGCAGGCTGGAGCCGCCCTTCGTGTTGCGCAGGCAGATCGCCACGGACTTGGCGGTCCGGGTCGCTGCGGACGCGTTGAACGTCTCCGCCGTGTAGCCGTCATCGGCGAGCGAATCCGCGTCGACGAAGTCGAACGGGGCGATCGAGCCGATGCGCACCTGGTCGGCCGGCCGCTGATCCTGCCCCCGCCGCCCGCGACCCTGAAGCCGGTGGGGCAGACGACGAAGGCGTTGCCGTCGTCGTCTGCGGGCGCGGAGGCCGTGTCGCTGACATATCGGAACGGCCCGGCCTGGGTGCTCACGAGGCCGCCGAGCGCCGTCGCCGGGCCGATCGCGAGCGAGGCCGCGCCGACCGCTGTCGCCGCCAACACCCCTGCCAGCCGCCCGACGCCGTTCGCTCGAATCTCGACCTCCTTGTGGCCAATCATGGGAGGGTGCGAAGGCTGTGTCAAGGGGCGCGGGCCGCTCTGGACCAATTACCGAGCGCGGTGCCCGGGTGTCAGCTCGCCGGCAGTGCCAGCAATGCGATCGCGGCCATCAGCGCGGCGAGGGCCCCGTAGCCGAGCTTGCGGAGGGCGCCATCGCATGTGCGTAGCGCGATCACGCATTGGGCGCAGTAGTAGGCAGCAAAGGCGCGCGAGGCCACGGCGATGATGGTCAGCGTCGGCACGGTCCAGATCAGCCCAACCGCGGCGATCCCGTTCAGCGCATAGGCTCGGGGACCGCGCATGACTCTGCTCGCGAGCGAGTGAAGGTTGCCGCCCACCGCGGCCGAGTCTGCGGTCGCGGCGCTGAGCTGGCTGAGCACCGCGCACACCACGAGCACCGGTGCCAGGCCGGCGGCCACCCGCTCAGTGATGTCGAGCAGGTCAGCGTCTACCCCAGCGGGCGTTCCGAGCCCCATCAACGGGGTGCAGACGATGACGAAGCCGAGATAGATGGAGGCGGCGACCAGCTGGGCTACGCGGGAGGCCCAGATCCTCGTCGGTCCGTCGTACTCCTCACCCAGGTAGCGAACCGTCTCGAACCCCTGCACCGCGATCAGGACTCCACCGACCATCAGCAATGCGGTGCCGAGCCCAGTGTCGGTCAACGGCGGCAGGTGGAGCCCGTCTGCGACCAGATCATGAGCGTCTGTGACGAAGAACGCCGCCCCAAGCGCCGTCGTCATCACGAGCACCGCGATCAGGGCGATCCGCTCGAGAATGTCGAGTCCGGCAAAGCCTCGAACCACCCCGACCGCGGTGATCCCGATCACCGCCGCCGAGGCCAGCGCCCGCTCGGCATCCACGGAGCCGGGGCCGATGAAGTTGACGATGTACTGGGCCATGATCCGCAGGTAGAGCGCCACCGAGATCACATAGGCGATCACGATCAGCACGTCCCCGATCCGCTCCAAGCGTTCGGTCAGCGGATCGAGGCTCTCGGATGCCACCAGCGGCTCGACGGTGCTGATGATGTGGCGGATCGCAGATCCGACGAACCAGGCGACCGTGCAGACCCCGATCACCCCGAGGATCGCCAGAGGTCCGATCGAGCGCTCCAGCACCGGGACCAGGATCAGGAATCCGCTGCCGAAGATCGAAGCGAGCGGCGTCACCGTGGCCAGGAGCACGGATCGGCGACTGACGGCAGGAGCGTGACCCGGCATCGGCGGATTCAAGGCGGTCTATGCTGACTCAATGGCCGAGAGGGTGTTGAGCTCTGCGCGAAACACCTACGTCCACGGGCGCTAGCGGGTGTGTTGACTTACGCGGAAGTCAGGCTCATGAACGGTGACGTCGTCACGGTGGAGGGAGCACTGGACGAGGTCGAGGGCAAGCTCTCCGATGCTGCTCGATCAGGCCAATCGCGTCTGGCCTGGTTCGCGCAGCACGGGACCGCTGATTCAATCGGCATTAACCCGGCCCACGTGGCCACTTTGAGGGTTAGCGGGATCTCAGACTCATAACCCGAAGGTCGCGGCCCCGCTGCTGGTGAAGCCCCGCTTGTTCTCACCCACTGGACCCTGGACGTCGATCCCCGGGGTATTGACGCTTGATCTGCGCTGGGTTGCCTCTCACTCTCGCTTGCGCAAGCGGGATGCGCGGTCTGGGGCCACCTCATTCCCGCGACTAGGCTCGCCCTCCGGGAACGAGTAGGGGTCCCTCGGGGGCATCCCCAATAGATGAGAGGGCGATTGGCTGGGAGCCTCGGCAGGCAAGCAATCGACAGCCTGCAAGGAGGCATTCCCGATGAACGACGACACTCCAACGATCGAAAACCCTGAGCCACCCGACCGAGAGGAACCCACCGCTCCGACCGAGGTCCAGGAGCCGGAGGCAGGGCCACAGCGGCTCATGCGCTCGACGGGCGACCGCGTGATCGCCGGCGTGGCCGGCGGTCTCGGCCGCTACTTCGGCGTCGACCCCGTGATGTTTCGGATCGGCTTCGTGATCTCCGTGTTCTTCGGAGGTCTCGGCGCGGTCGCCTACGGGTTGCTCTGGCTGTTCGTCCCCACGGACGGAGAGCCAGATCGCGGCGAGCGCGCGGGCGGGCGCCTGCGGCGCGTCGGATTGTGGCGCGGGCTCGGGCTAGCATTCGTGGCGTTGATCGGCCTCGGCGCGCTGTTGTCACTCGCGGCCATCGCGGCCTTCGGCGTCGCCGTTGGCTGGGGCATCCCCATCGCGGCGACGATTGTCGGGCTGGGCATCGGGCTCGTGGCGATGTCGTTCCGCGGCCGCGCTCGCTGGCTGATCCCGCCGGCCGTGGCTCTCGCTGTCGGAGGGGGCGTTGCGGCGGCGACCGACCTGGACTTCCGGGGCGGGATCGGCGACCGCGAATACCGCCCCTGTCGGCCAAGGCGATCCCAGCCGATGGCTACAAGCTCGGGATCGGGCGCTTGATCGTCGACCTGCGGGACCTGAACTGGGAGCAGCAGAGGGTGGTGCATCTGGACGCACGGCTCGGCGCGGGGCAGTCGAACGTGTTCGTACCGGCCAACGTCTGCGTCGTCGGCTCGACCCATGTCGGCGCCGGCGAGAGCGAGGTGGTCGGGCGGCTGAACCAGGGGTTCAATGTGGACCACTCGCCGGGTTCGTCTGCGACCACCGCCAAACCGAGGCTCGTCCTCGATGCGAAGGTCCAGACCGGTCAGCTCCGGGTGATCAACAACAACCGCGCCAGCGTGGACAAGCCCGGCTCCGGGCCGGGCCCATACCACGAGGATTCGGCGCCACTGCGCGCGGCGGAGGCAAGGGCGTGCGCGACGGGCTGAGATCGGATCGCATCTCGCTCACGTCGGGGGCGGCGGTCGCCGCCCTCGGCGCGCTCGTCCTCTTCGACTCGGCAGGGGTGGTCGACCTCTCCCTGTGGGTGATGGCCGTGATCCTGGCCGCCTTCGGCGTCGCCCTGTTGTGGGGCGGGCGCGCGCGGGCCGAGGCGCCCCCTCCGGGGGCGCCGCGACGGCTCCCCGCTCCGGTCGAGTCCCCGGCCGGTGCGCGGCGCTCCCGCTTCGCCGAGCTCTACAACGGGGTCTTCGGCGCGCTCCTCGTCCTCGGCGCGGCGCTGCTCTTTCTCTCCTCCAACGACGTGCTGAGCGGCGTCCGCGACGCGGCGCTCACCACGGTGGTAGTGGTCGTCGCGATCGGGCTTATCCTGGCGCCGTTCCTCTGGCGGCTTGGGCGTAACCTCGCCGCCGAGCGTGCCGAGCGGATTCGCTCCCAGGAGCGCTCCGAGCTCGCCGCCCACCTCCACGACTCGGTGCTCCAGACGCTGACCCTGATGCAGAAACGCGCCCACGATCCGCGCGAGGTCGCGGCGCTCGCCCGGCGCCAGGAGCGCGAGCTTCGCGACTGGCTTGCCGCCGAGGGGCAGCGGGGCGGGCCCGATAGCTTCGCCTCGGCGTTCCGGTCCACCGCCGAGGCGGTCGAGGACGACCATCGCGTGGCGATCGAGGTGGTCACTGTCGGCGACTGCGAACTCGACTCTCGCGGCGACGCGATGCTCGGCGCCGCCCGCGAGGCGCTCACAAACGCCGCCAAGCACGCCGCCGAGCCGGGCCCGATCCGCGCCTACGCGGAAATCGAGCCGGGCACGATCGAGGTGTTCGTCCGCGATCGCGGGCCCGGCTTTGACCTCACCGCCGTGCCCGTCGACCGCCGAGGCGTCCGGGAGTCGATTGTGGGCCGGATGGAGCGCGCAGGCGGCCGGGCCGAGGTCCGCGCGATCCCTGGCGGCGGGACCGAGGTTGCGCTGCGGATCGCCCGGACGGCGAGGACCCGAGAGGATGGCTCTCGATGAGTGGCTTCCGACCCAGCGTCGTCATCGTCGACGACCACGCCCTCTTCCGCGCCGGCGTGCGCTCCGAGCTCGAGGAGCTGGTCGACGTCCGCGCCGACGTCGGGACGGTCGAGGAGGCCGTGGCGGCGATCCTGCGTGAGAAGCCCGACGTGGTTCTGCTCGACGTACACATGCCGGGCGGCGGGGGGGTGGAGGTGATCCGTAAGGTCGCGGAGGCGCGCCCGACACAGCGATTCCTTGGCCTCTCGGTCTCCGACGCCGCCGAGGATGTGATCGCGCTGATTCGAGCTGGCGCCCGCGGTTACGTCACGAAGTCGATCTCCGGCCCCGAACTGGCCCAGGCGATCGAGCGGGTCCGTGGGGGGGACGCGGTCTTCTCGCCGCGACTTGCGGGCTTCGTGCTCGACGCCTTCCACGGCGAGATCCCGGAGGCCGAGGTCGACCCCGAGCTCGACCAGCTGACGATGCGTGAGCGCGAGGTCCTGCGCCTCATCGCCCGCGGCTACCTCTACAAGGAGATCGGGCTGGAGCTGGCGATCTCGCCGAAGACGGTTGAAGCTCATGTGAGCGCAGTGCTCAGAAAGCTGCAGCTCTCGAACCGCCACGAGCTCGGCCGCTGGGCGGTGGAGCGGCGCTTGGTCGACTGAGCCTGGGGCCTGTGGATCGGACTCCAGCACACCGGCCGACGATGACCCGTACGCCGAGAGGTCAACCCCCTGGCTGGACGCGATCGGCCCGGCGCTCACCCTGAAGCTCGAGCGCGAGCTGGCCGACGACTATGGCAACGATCAACGCGAGAAACAGCAGGGGCGCGAAGGCCCCGCTCACAGCTGCGAGCGCCAGCGTCAGCACGACGGTCGCGAGGCCTATGCGCGGCCCCTGATCACCTGTCGTGCGGGCCATCGCCACTTGCATCCCCGCGCTCCCGAGCAGGTACACCGCCAGCCCGCCGGCAAGCGCCCACCGCACCTCCGCAGAGAGCGTTGGGTCGCCGCTGTGAGCGATGACCTGCTCGGCGCCAACGCTTGCTGCGGCAAGGCCGATGACCACGGGGAGGTGGCCGTAGGAGTAGACGTCGCGCGCGTAGGCGGCGGGGTGGCCGCTCGCCGCTAGACCGCGACTAGCCGACCAGGATCCGAAGTCAAAGTACTCCCACCACACGGCGGCCGCCAATACGAAGCAGCCCACCGCGCTGAGAGTGATCGTCACGGTCCACTCGATGTCGGCGAGGCTGAGGCCGACCGCTGCGACGGACTCGCCGAGGACAATGATCACGAACAGCCCGAAGCGCTCGGGGAGGTGTGAGAGGTGGATCCCTGGGGCGCGCTTCATACGCCCGCTGGCGAGAGCGGGAGTCGCCACCTCGACCGAGAACCCCGCGGCCCACAGAACATAGCGTGCCGGCTCGGGCACGGCGGCCGAAACCAGCCAAAGCACCACCCCGAGCCCGAAGCCAGCGATGTAGAAGTCGACCAGCTCCCGCGCCGCCGGCTCCCGTCTTCTCGTCAGGACATAAAGCGCGACTAGACAGGCGCGAAGACCGGCGTAGGAGAGGGCGAATCCAACCGCGGTCTGGCCGGTCAAGGCACCATGGACGTTTGTGGAGAGCGCCGCGACGGCGAGCATCGCGGCCAGCATCAGCAGCCGGACGAGGTTGTCCTCGCGAGGAAATCGGCTGACGAAGAAGCTGAAGCCGACCCAGCCCCACCAAAGCGGAAGAAAGACCAGCACGAAATGCAGAAAGCCCGTGGGCGAGAGGTCGTGATCGAGCGCGTCGGCTACCTGGGTCACTGCGAGGACAAAGACGAGGTCGAAGAAGAGCTCGAGCCAGCTCGCGTGCCGTACCTCCAGCTTGTCGGTGCGTCCCGGGCTCGGTCCTCTTGCTTTCAGCTCCATCGGGGCGGTTGTTACTCGAAACACCGCGCCATTGACCAGATGGAGGATCGCCCCCGGGACTGGCCAGAGCGCCGGTGCGCGACAAGCTTGCCGAGCAGACGCGAGGGGAAGCTTGGCGCTAGGGGCGGACGCCCCAGCCCGAGGGATAGTTGCTGAACGTCGTTCCCGTCAGGCGGTGCTGGTGGGAGCCATCGGTGCGCATGACGAATGCCTGGTAGTGGGGCCCATTCCGATCGCTCGAGAACGTGATCTTCTTGCCGCTGGGCGAGAACCAGGGCTCGAAGCTGTTCGCCGAAGTGCCAGTCAACGCCTCTGCGTGCGTGCCGTCGGCGTGCGCGATGAAGATCCTCGACTTGCCCATGCCGAGCGCACGGTCGAAGACGAGCCGCTTGCCGTTCGGCGAGATGTCCGCATACTCGTCGTATCCGGCGCTGTGGGTCAGCCGGCGCCTGTGGGTGCCGTCGGTGCGAATCTTGTAGATGTGTCCGTTCCCCCCGGCGAACAGGATCTGCTTGCCGCTTGGCGTGAAAACGGGGTCGTATTGGACGAGACCGCTCAGCTTGACGGGATGCTGGTTGGCCCCGTTGGCCTTCATAAGGTAGATCTGGTCGGTTCCGCTTCGACGGCTTACGAAGGCGATCCTGTTTCCGCTCGGAGACCAGGCCGGGTGAGCGTCATACCCCGGATAGTTGGTGACGTCATGCTGGTTGGAGCCGTTGGCGTTCATGACGTAGACGTCGGTCTCGTCGTTTCCGACGAACTGCCTGTAGGCGATCTTCTTCGCGTTGGGGGAGGGGGTGGCGTCTTCGTTGTAGAAGTCGTTGTCGGTCAGCTGGCGCACGCCGCGGCCGCTGGGCTTCATCGAGTAGATCTCGTTCGAGCGCCCGTCGCGATCGCTCGCGAACAGGATGCGCCCATTCTTGCCCGGAAAGGCTGCCCCCGCTTCCATCCCCGAGGCGAACAGCGCGATCGCCAAGCAGAGCAGGCCGAGCGAAACGCGAACGACCGCGGGCGCTGGCACCGTTCTTGTCGAGCCTCCCCTCATCGCTGCGTCTCGCGGGTGGACCAGCAACTCGATCGGGTGGATGAGGAGTCAAGACGGCGTCAGCCACCCGTCCAACTACGAAGCGCCAACCGAGGCTACCACGCGCACGGGGTGACCAGTCGCCGCCGAGCCGCGGGCCTCAGCCCCCAACCAACACCCGCGCCGACGTCGGTTGGGGCGAGACGTTCCTGTGGCGGTGGTACATCTCGGCAACCCACCGTCCACCCGGGCGTTGTGCCAGGGGGTCGAGGAACTCAAGCGCCGAGTCGGGCGGGTCGGCCACCAACGGGTAGGGGAACTCGGGAGGACGGGCCACCGGATACAAGAGGGCGGCCGCCGTCAGGTCGGCGACCGTAAAGTGCTCCCCGACCAGGTACCCGCTCGGTCCGATCTCGTCCTCCAGTCGCTCGATCGCGGCGACTGTCTTCTTGCGGCTCGCCTCCGCGGGCATCTCGAGCGTGAAGCATCCGGGAAATGATGCCCCGGACCAGCGTTCGCGCCCACCACGGCTGGCCATCGGCCATGAGGGGAACCAACTTGTCAGGGTGGTCAATCAACTCTTGGTAGCCCGCCCGGCGGATGTGGGGGCCGAGCTCCTCGTCGAAGAATTCCTCGAGCTCCAGCGCGCGGCGCCCCGTTGAGAGTCAGCACCGGCGTGGTGGCGCAGTCGTCCGTAAGGGCCTTGGCCTTTCGGGAATGCAGGCCCGGTAGGAGGGAGCGCCGGATATGGGGAATCCGCTTGTAGTCGAGTGCCCACCGCACCTTCTCGTTGTAGTGGGAGATCCGGAGCTGCCAAAGGACCGGACGGGTACGGGTGCTGGCTGGCGTTGCGGCCATCGGGCCCTTATACCACTGACCGGGTCGCGCTCATCCGAGTCCCGCGGTACCAGCCTTGGTGGTCGGGGTCTGTCAGCGCTCGCCCGCGCGATAGATCGTCACGCCCCCGAAGGTGCCGGTGTAGACCGTTCGGTCGGGCCCGACCTCTGTGGCGGCGTAGAAGGAGTTCTCGCAGTAGTTGGGTGCCGCCTCCAGCGCGGGGGCGAGGAACGGCTCGATCAGCGGATCCAGGTCGGCTTGCGGGCACCCCTTCGTGGGTGCCTCGGCGAACATCCGGTTCCGTCCGGTGTTGAAATCGAGCGCGCGAACACCGAAGTTCCCCCGCAACAGGCCGATCCCGTAGAACAGTCCCGCCCGCTGGCTCATCGTTGGGACTCCGTTCGGGATGCTCGCGTTGCTTGTCCACCTCGTCCTGCATTTCCGTTTCCGCGGGACCCAGTCGATTCGCTCGACGCCGTGAGGGGCGTACCGCGGCTTGCCGCCGTAGAGGGCAGCGAGGGCGTTGCGAAGCGGGCCCGGCACGTTGCCCCCAATCGGAGCGCCGCGAAGAACGTTGTTGACCATTACCACGGCATTGCCACGCACCAGCACGGACTGCTCTGAGTTCGCGACCGCTGCGTCGGGATCGCCGAAGTCGACCCGGTGCTCGCAGGCGAGTCGCGGGTCGTCACCTCCCGCGTGCCCCGCGCCCCCCGGTATGCCGTCGCGGTAGAAGAGGTCGAGGTGCATCACGTCCTCGCCGTCGGTGATCGCGACCAGCCGGTTTCCCTTTCCGTCCCGGGCAGTCCCCATGAGTGACGGCGTCGAGCCCGACCCCTCGCCGAGTCGGATGTCGCCACCACCGGCGCCGGTCCGGTATGCGGCGCTCCACGCCGATCCCAGCCGCTGGGAGCGCCGATGCCACTGGATCTTCCGCATCCGCTTCGAGGTGACGACGTAGATGCCACCCTTCTCGTCCACCGCGATGCTGTTCGATACCTGCTCGAGGTCCGCTGTAGGCACCGACGGCTCCGAGCAATCCTTGCCATTGATCGAAAGCACGCGCACGTTGTGCGGCGTCATCCACGTTGGCTTGCGGGGCATGACCATGATCATCCCCTGGGCCGTCGCGAGCGCCAGCTTGCCGTCGTAGGTCATCGTCGCGCCGACGAATGCGTCATCGCTTCGACAGAAGGCGTCATCGGGCACCTGGAACCGCTTCACGAGTCGGATCGGCGAGTTGCGCCGCTGCTTCGATCCCGGGGCCCCGACCGTGCTGTCAGCGAACACCTCGATGTCGCGCTGGCGCGGGACGATGAAGCGCCCCTCGCGAGTCAGCAGGTTGTAAGCGCCGCTGATGCTGCCCAGGGAGGGCTCCGGCGGATCCGTCTCTCGCTCGTCCGGGAAGTAGACGTCGATGGCCTTACCGGTGTCGGCGTCGAGCTTGAATACCCCGCGCCGATCCGGCGAGTTGATCAGCGAGCCCCAGACGGCGCGTCCCCCGTCGTGGTACTTGTTCGAGAAGTCGAGCACGATCGGCGCCCCGGGGAGCTGGATGTGGCGCGCCGTCACTTTGCGGTCGGGGAGGAGCCCAGCGATTGCACCCGAGCCCTGCGCGTAGCTCGAGCGGTGCGGCGCGCCCCACGGCGAGGCGGCGAGCGCCGGGTTGCACGGGGGGTCAGACTCGGCCCTCGACGCCTTGCATCCCGCCGCTTGGGCGCCGGGCGCCGCCAGTAGCGCGAGCGCCGCGAGCGCCGCTGCGAGCCCGCCGGCCACGGTCGGTTTGGATGAGAACTGTTTCTCGTGGTCGATCATGACTCTCCCGGGTCTGGCGGGGTCTTGACCCCGCGGCGGAAGCCTGCCACTATTGACCACGCGGTCAATAGCACTAAGGAACGGTAGCATCTATTGAACGCGCGGTCAATAGCCGCGGAGCGTTCGCGGAGAATCCCACAGCCCATGCCGGCGAAAGCACTACAGCGAACCCGCCTCGACCCCGACGAACGCCGCCGGCAGCTGCTCGAGGTTGCGATCGCGAGCTTCGGCTCGCGCCCCTACGGCGAGGTGACGATTGCAGACATCGCCGATCGGGCCCGTGTGTCGAAGGGCCTCGTCCTCAATTACTTCGACACCAAGCGCCACCTCTTCCACGAGGTCCTGCGCGTCGCGGCCGCTCGCGCCGATCTGGCAAGTGACCCCGACCCGGCGCTTCCCGCGCCGGAGCGCTTCCGCATCGGGCTTGAGCGGTTCGTGACGACCGTAGCGGCGAACCCGTACCTGCTGCTGGCGGTCGCCGCCGACCCGGACGTGCGAGCTCCCGTCGAGGCCGCCTACCAGTCGGTTGCGGACCGGATGATCGAACGGATGGGCGTCGACCCGACACCGCGGCTTCGTCACGCGGTGCTCGGCTGGCTCGAGTTCGTTCGCGCCACGACCGCGAGCTGGGTCGCCGATCCGGCGCTGACCCGCGAGGAGTTGATTGAGCTGCAGATCGCGACCTTCCGGGCGGCGGCGGGTTCCGCCCTCGGCGCTGACTCCGGTGTTGCCGCGCTCCCCTGAGGGTTTGGCGCAAAGGTCGCTCATGCACGAGCGGTTTGGCCCATGTGTGCAATCGCGTCGGGCACGCCCTGATCGGCGGTGGGAAAGCGAGGTTCCCAGCCCAGCTCGGACTTGATGCGGGCGTTGGAGCTCTTGGCGGACCGCGTCACTGCGCGGACTGGATCGGTGCCCGCGACGAAGCGCGCCAGCCAGGCGGGAATGCGCCGCGGGGGACCCTTGCCCAGGGCCGTCGCGGCGAGGGCCACGAAGTCGTAGAACCGGATCGGCTCGTCATCGACGACGTGATAGAGAGCCCCAGCAGGGGCGCGCTCGGCTGCGTCGGCGCAGGCACGCGCCACGTCCTCGACCCTGACGACGTCCCACCAGTTCTTGCCGGATCCGATCACCGCGAAACGACCCGGCTGACGGAGGCGATTGACGAACTCCTCGACGAACCAACCGCCGGGGCCGTAGACGTGGCTGGGCCGGATGATCACCTCCTCGAGCGAAGATTCGCGGAGCAGGCGCTCGCCCTCCTGTTTGGAGCGCCCGTACTCGGTCTCGACCGGCAGCTCCGTCTTCTCATCGAGCAGGGCGCCCTTCGCATCCCCGGTGACGACGGTCGAGGAGAAGACGACCCGGCGAACGCCGGCGGCTTCGCACGCGGCGATCAACTTCCTGGTGCCGCCGACATTGACCCTCTCGATCTTCGCCGGGTCTCGCTGCGACGCGATCTCGGCCGCGAGGTGAACGACGCACTCCGGCGATGCAGATTCAACGGCGCTGAGAAGCGATCCGGAGTCCGTGAGGTCGCCGACGAGCGCGGCTGTGCCCGGCGGTTGAGAGCCTTCCCGGCGAACCAGGGCGTGAACCTCATGGCCGCGCTGAAGCAACTCATCGCAGACCACGCAGCCGAGAAAGCCACTGGCGCCCGTGACGAGGAGTCTCACAGGGGCTTATGGGCCACGACGCCTTTCAAGCGCCTCAGTCTAGGGCGAGGCTAGCCTCCCGGATGGCCCTGGACGATCCGCAGCACCTCGTCGCCGTGGCGGGAGACGAACGCCGGCCCGATGCCGTGGATCGCCGCCAGCTCGCCGACCCCGCCCGGGCGCGAGGCCGCGATCGCCTCCAAGGTGCGGTTGTGGGCCACCGTGTAGGCCGGCTTGCCGGCGGCCGCATCCAGGCGCCAGGCCCTCAGCGCCTCGAATAGGCCCTGATCTCGAGCGGAGAGCTCCGGGGCGGGGGCCGGGGAGCGCCGCCGCGAGCGCGCGGGCCGGATCTCGATCGTCTCGGGGGAGGGCAGCCACTCGAGCGGGTCGCAGACGTCGCAGCATCGGCCCTCGGGAGCGGCGACCCGCCGGTCGCCGAAGTGGTCGAGCAGGCTGCGGCGGCGGCAGGTCGCGGAGAAGCTGAAGGCCTCGACCGCACGGTAGGCGCGCCAGCCGCGGTCCTGCGCAACGCGGCAGGCCGCGCGGGCTCGGCCGGCGTCGAGCTTGCCCTGGAGGCTGACGCTCAGCCGCCCCCCGGGGGCCGGGTCGATGGTGCAGGCGCCCGCCCGCTCGGCGATCGCAAGCCGGATCCGCTCCTCATCGGAGCGAGGATTCTCGATCAGCAGCGACCCATCGGAGTCGGCCGTACGGCGCAGACGTTCAACATAGGCGGCGACCGCCTGCTCGTCCACGTTGCGTTGCCGGATGAACCGCACCAGGCGGCCCAGATCGGAGCGCCCGGCGAGCAGCACCGCCCGGGCCGGCCGTCCGTCGCGCCCCGCGCGCCCGGCCTCCTGGTAGTACGCCTCGACGCTGGTGGGGATCGCCCAGTGCCAAACCGAGCGAACATTTGCCTTGTCGACTCCCATGCCGAAGGCGTTGGTGGCGACGATCACCTCGACGTCTCCGGACATGAAGCCGTGCTGGACGGCGGCACGCTCATCGGGCGCCATGCCCGCGTGGTAGGCGGCGGCGAGCAGGCCGGCCGCGCGCAGCGACTCCGCGACCTCCTCGCTGTCTCGGCGCGTGCCGCAGTAGACGATCGCCGGCCGGTTCTGGGCATCGCCGAGGCCGTGCTCGAGCAGCCCCAGCTTCCGTGCCTTGGAGCCCTTTCCCTCGAGGGTGACGATGTCGAAGGAGAGGTTGGGGCGGTCGAAGCCGGAGCGCACAAGCAGCGGGTCGTGTAGGCCCAGGCGGCGCTCGATCTCGCCGGCCACCTCCGGCGTGGCGGTCGCCGTGCAGGCCAAGACCGCCGGCCGGCCGAGCCGCTCGATCGCCTTCGGCAGCCGCAGGTAGTCAGGGCGAAAGTCGTGTCCCCATTCCGAGACGCAGTGCGCCTCGTCGATGGCCATCAAGTCGACCTCGCGGCTGCTTACAGCGTCGAGGAACGCCGTCGAGCCGAAGCGCTCCGGCGAGCAGTACGCGATCCGCGCCCGGCCATCACGCATCCGCGCGAGGGCCTCGCGGTTTCGCTCCGCGCTCAATCCCGAGGCGACCATCACGGCCGGATGGGACGCCGCGGTCAGGGCGCGGACTTGGTCGGCCATCAGCGCGATCAGGGGGCTGACCACGATCGTGAGCTTGGGTGAGGCGAGGCCGGGCAGCTGGTAGCAGAGGCTCTTGCCCCCGCCCGTGGGCATGACGATCAGCGCGTCGCGGCCCTCGAGCGCCGCCTCGACGCCCTCGCGTTGCCCTGGCCGGAAGACCTCATGGCCGACGTGTGCGAGCAGCGCGTCCGGGTTCCGCGGCCCCTCATAGATTCGTTCGGCGCAGTCGGGCCCCTCAAATCCCTCCAGCCCCTGGAGAGCGAGCGTCGCCTGTTCCTGTTCGATCGCCACCTGGCAAGCCTAGGGACCACTTCGGCACGAAACTGGGGGCGCGCGGAACGGTCCCGAATGTCATCACAGACGGGCCGGCGAGCGGCCTAGGAGAAGTGCTCGATCAGCCGCGAGGCGTACCAGTCCGGCCAGGGCTCGTCGGGCGACTCGGCCGCGTAGTCGCGGTCGAGCTTGACCAGCATGAAGGTGAGCTCGCTGCGGACGGGCTTTGTGGGCAGCAGGTCGGGGAGCTCGGAGTGCTGGGTGAGCCAGTCCGAGTACCAGGAGGCCCAGTCGTCGTCGGCGCCGTCGGTGATCCGGAAGACCGTGTGATGGGTCTCGCCGGCCTCGTGGAGGAGGTCAGAGATCTGCTTGGCGTTGTCGTTCATCGCGGTTGGTCCCCTTTCGCCGTGCCGCGTTACGGAGTCTCGCACGCGGGGTCGGCACCGGTGGATCGGGTTGAATTGCCCGGATGGACGCGCTCACCGAGGAGCAGTACTGCTACCTGACCACGATCGGGCGGGTGAGCGGGGAGCCGCGCGAGATCGAGATCTGGTTCGGGCTCGAGGGCGAGACCCTCTTCATGCTGGCCGAGGGCCGCGAGCGCTCCAACTGGGTCAGGAACCTGCTGAAGACACCAGAGGTCACGGTGCGGATCGCCGAGCGCAGCTTCGAGGGCCGCGCCAGGGCGGTCGTCGAGCCCGACGAGGACGCCCGCGCCCGCCGCCTGTTGTTCGAGAAGTACTCGCCCGTCTACTCGGGCGACCTGGCCGAGTGGCGCGACACGGCGCTGGCGATCGCGGTCGACTTGAGCTGAGGCGCCAACGCGCTAGGGTCCAAATCGATGGCCACCAAGACCAAACCCGCTGCGCCCACCGCGAGCGAGGAGTCCGAGGCTTTCGTCGAGAAGTTCATCGCGGCCTGGAGCGATCCGACCGTCGAGCGCCTCCAGGAGCTGACGCATGACGAGGTCGTGCTCGAGCAGCCGATGATGCTGCGGATGGTGGGCAAGGAGGCGGCGCGGGAGGGGTTCGGGCGCCTGCTCGGCCTGTTCCCCGGGATTCGCGGTGAGGTGTTGCGCTGGAGCGCCGAGGACAGCCTCGTCCTGATCGAGATGCGGATGACCGTGCCGGCGGGCTCGCGCCCGCTCGAGTGGGACCTGGTCGACCGGATCGAGCTCGAGGGCGGCCTGGTGCGCGAACGGATCACCTACATGGACTCGCTGCCGATCGTGCTCGGCGTGCTGACACGCCCCGCGCTGTGGCCTGCGATGGCGCGCCTGTACCTGCCGGGTCGCTGACCGGCAGGGCCATTCCGGGGGTCCTCAGGCCGGCTGGTTCTCCTTCGCCCAGCGGGCGATGTCGCCGGAGCCGCTGATCACCTCGCCGTCGTCGAGCACGAGGATGGGCACGTTCTCCTGGCCGCTGAGGCGCTTGATCTCGTCGCGGCTGCCGCCCTTGCGGGTCCAGGGCAGGAGCCGGTAGCCGGGGACCGTCTTCAGCTCATAGTCGATGCCCGCCTGATCGAGGGCCTTGCCCGCCTTGCCGCAGGGATGACCGAGACTCCCCTGCTTCGTCTTCTGTCCACACGTGTAGAGAACCATCGCGCCGAACCCTCTCAGATGTGGTGCCCTGTTGCCAGCGCCGTCAGCTGATGACTCGATACCGCAGGTGGGTGACCGCCGGCGAGGAGATCACCTGGATCGGCTCGAGCTCGACCTGGTCGGCGCCCGGGTCGTCGAACAGCCGCACCCCGTCGCCGATCAGGATCGGCGCGACGTGGATCAGGAGCTCGTCGAGCAGCCTCGCCTTCAGGTACTGGCGGGCGACGCTGGCGCCGCCGCCGATGGCGACGTTCTTGTCGCCGGCGGCATCCCGGGCCTGGTCGAGCGCGACCTCGATCCCGTCGGTGACGAAGTGGAAGGTGGTGCCGCCCTTCATCTCAAGCGGCTCGCGGGCGTGGTGGGTGAGGACGTACACCGGCACTCCGAAGGGCGGCTCGTCTCCCCACCAGCCGTTCGCGTTCGGGTCCTGCTCCCACGGCCCGGACCCGCCGCTGTACATGCGGCGGCCCATGATCACCGCCCCGTTGGCCTCGAACGACTCGCGCATGAGGTCGTCGTCAGGCCCCGTCTCCCCACCTGAGCGGCCGTGGCGCTCGTTGAAGGTGCGAAGGTCGTACGCCCACTCGTGGAGCCGTCCGCCGCCGACCCCCAGCGGGTTCTCGAGGTCGATCGCGGGCCCGGTGGTGCAGCCGTCGAGCGAGATCGTGGTCTCGTAGGTCAGCTTCGGCATCGTCGCTTGCCTCCTGTCTCGGGTGGTGTGAGAGAGCGTTCGCGGCCCGCAGTGAACAGGACCGCCACCGGCCACGCAACTCATCGCGGGGGTGGATCAACGGAGTCGGCACGAATTCGGTGCGTTCGGTGCGACACCCGTCACTCGTGGCGACCTACCCTTGGGCAATGCGACGGAATACTCCGAGCCCGCCCCCGGCGAAAGCCCGCCCGGCGATCACCTCAAGGGGCCGCGACAGGGTCTCGGCTCGATCACGAAGCCGTGACGCTCGTGGCGGGCCTCGTGCGTGAGTCGTATCACCGCGGCTCCGCGGAGCCGTACGAAGTGATCAACTCGTGACATTCGCCGCGGCCGGGTCGGTCGCCCTGGTGTCCTCGGTGCCCTGATCCAGGGAGTAACTTGACGACATGTCGCGGCGAGCAATGGTGATTTCGTGGATCGCCGGCTTCCTTGCCGCTGCACCCTTGATCGTCTTGGGGACCCTCCTCGAATGGCCGGGGATCTCCTTCATGGGTGCCGTGCTTCTGTTCGGGGTGGTCTTCTTCGCCACGCTTGATCGGATGGAGCGACGCCCGGGCCGGCACTCGCGTCGCTCGATCTAGCCGCAGCCCCACGCGCGCCGCGCAGCCGTCGCCCCTTGCAGCGAGCTAGAGTCTCGTGGAGGGGATCAAGGGAATCGGCGGCGGGACGAGGAGCCCGTTCGCGTGAGGGACGGAGGTGATCCGATGAGCAGACGCAGACCGGTCGTCCGGGTTGCGACCGCCTCCGCCTGCGTCGCCGCGGTCGCCGTGCTGGGAATCTGGCCGGCGATCGGCTCGGCGGCCTCGCCTCCGGTCGACCTGAGCGCCGCCAACCGCTGCGACTTCATCGGCCAGCAGTCGGGCTCGACCTGCCTGCTCCCGTTCCCCGACGACTACTACACCGTCCGCGACGACTCGACTCCCACCGGGCGCCGGGTCAACCTGAAGACCGCCGCCATGCCCGCCAACGCGGACGGCGACCACGTCGGCGCCGCGCCGTACAACGCAAGCGACGGCTTCAGCCCCGGCGAGGCGATCGTGGTCAAGGTCCCCGGGCTCGACACGCCGGCGGCGCTGACCAGCACCGGCGCGGTTCCGATCGACCACATCGCCCGCTACCGCCGGCGCAGTCAGCCGATCGTCGTGATCGACGCCGAGACCGGCAAGCGGTGGCCGATCTGGGCCGAGGTCGACTCCAACGCGTCGAGCCCGGCCGGCACCGCGCTGCTGATCAACCCGGCGAAGAACTTCGACTCCGGGCATCGCTACATCGTCGCCCTTCGCAAGCTGAAGACGGCCGCCGGCCACACGATCAAGGCCCCCGCGGGATTCCGCTACTACCGCGACCGCCTGCCCTCGGGCTCGAAGACCATCAACCGCCGCCGCGCCCACTTCGAGGGCATCTTCGACACCCTGGCCAAGGCGGGAATCGCCCGCAAGAGCCTCTACCTGGCCTGGGACTTCACCGTCGCCAGCGACCGCAACATCGCCCGCCGCGCCCTCCACATGCGCGACCACGCCTTCGCCGCCCTGGGCGACACCGATCTCGCCGACCAGACCGTGCAGGGCGACTCGCCGGCCTTCCAGGTCACCGACGTGCAGGACTTCACCGAGGCCGAGAACTCGCAGGTCGCACGCCGGGTCAAGGGCACGGTGACGGTGCCCTGCTACCTGGAGCCGAGCTGCGCGACCGGCGGGCAGTTCGCCACCCTCGGGCGCCAACTGCCGAAACGGAACGGCACCTGGGACGCCAACTTCGACTGCATCATCCCGCGCTCCGCGGTCGAGGGGACGCCGTCGCCGGCGCGGCCCTCGCTCTACGGACACGGGCTCTTCGGCAGCGCCTCCGAGGTCGGATCGGGCGCCCAGCGCGACCTCGCCGACACCTACAACTTCGTCCTCTGCGCCACCGACGAGATCGGGATGTCGTCGGGCGACCTGCCGACCGCGTTGGCGATCACGAGCGACGTCAGCAACTTCCCCAAGCTCGCCGACCGGCTCCAGCAGGGGCTCCTGGACGAGCTCTACCTGGGCCGGACGATGATCCATCCCGACGGCTTCTCCAGCGACCCGGCCTTCCACGTCGACGGCACCCTGGGCAGCCCGTCGGTGATCGACACCGACCACCTCTACTACGACGGCAACAGCCAGGGCGGGATCATGGGCGGGGCGCTGACCGCGCTGGCGCCCGACTTCACCCGGGCCGCCCTGGGCGTCGCCGCGATGCGCTACTCGCTGCTCCTGCCCCGCTCGGTCGACTTCGACCAGTTCTCCTCCGTGCTCTACCCGAACTACCCGGACCAGCTCTCGCGGCCCCTGATCCTGTCGCTGATCCAGATGCTGTGGGACCGCGGCGAGCCGAACGGCTACGCGCACCGGATGACCGTCGACCCGCTGCCCGACACCCCGCGGCACAAGGTGCTGATCAACGTCGCCCTGGGCGACCACCAGGTGTCGAACTTCGCCTCCGGCGTCGAAGCGCGGACGATCGGCGCCCTCGCCCACGTCCCCGTGCTCGACCCGGGCCGCTGGCCGGGCGTCGGGGTGCTCTCCGGGGTCCCCCGGATCACCCAGTACCCGTTCAAGGGGCCCGCCTCGATCTTCTACTGGGACATCGGCCCGGTGAGGCCCGATCCGGACAACCCGATGCAGACGATCGGCGTCCCGCCGCCGCCGCTCGAGAACGTGCCCAACCGGGCGGGGGAGGATCCCCACGGCGCGCCGCGCGGTGCGGCCCAGGCCGAGCAGCTGATCTCCGGTTTCCTGCGGCCGAACGGAGTGATCACCGACGTCTGCGGCGGCGAGGCCTGCCGCTCCGGCGGCTGGACGGGACCGTAGCGTGGTGCGCCGGATGCGAAAGATCGCCCTCGCTTCGGCCGCCGCCGCGACCCTGGCGCTCGGAGTCGCAGCGCCCGCCGGCGCCGTCGACCCCGGCCGCTGGCTGCTGACCGGGGCAAGTTCGGTTCCCAACACCTACTGGCAGGGGCTGACCTCGAACCCTGAGCGGTCGCGGCTCTACTTCGTCGGCGTCTTCCAGGGTCTTTGGCGGACCACGCCGAGGCTGCACGAGAACGCCGGGGTCGCGATGGAGATCCCGAGCTCGGTCACCGCGGACGAGGGCTACAACCACATCGGGGATCCGACCTGGGACCCGGGCGACGGCGGGCGAGTGATCCTGCCGATGGAGTGCTACACGCCGGGGGTCGGCAACACCTGCGGCCACGGCGCCTTCGGGGTCGCCGACCCGGCGACGCTCGCCTTCCGCTACTACGTCAACCTCGACCCGGCCGAGATCCCGAAGGCGATGTGGGCCGAGACCTCGCCCGACGGCCAGCTGATCTGGACCTCGAGCGGCAACGACCTGCTCGCCTACCGCTCAAGCGACGTGATCGAGCCAAACCAGGGACCGGCGGGCCCGGCGATCCAGGCGGTGCGCCGGCTACGAAACGCGGTCCCGCCGACCGGGGTCACGGGGGCCGTGTTCGGGAAACGAAGGCTCTTCCTCGCCGGCGAGGCCGGCGGCGTCTACCAGGTTTGGAGCGTCAACACCAAGACCGGCGGGCGCACCCTCCAGCTCGAGATGCGGATCTGCGGCGAGTCCGAGGGCCTCGACGTGATCCCGACCCTCGGCGGCTCGCTCCACTGGCTGATCTCACCCTTCGATCCGGGGTGCGAGCTGACCTATGGCCCCAGCAGCGCTCTGCTCCACTTCGTCCCCAGGCCGCCGAACAAGGTGTTCACGGTCAAGGTCACCGACACCGAGGTCGGGACGCTTCCCGGAAGGGTGCGGGCGACGATTCGGGCGAAGCGGTCCGGCCAGGCCGTGCGCGACGCCAAGGTGTCGTTCGCCGGCGGCAAGGCCCGCACCAACGCACACGGAGTCGCCACCGTCTCGACCCGCCTCGAGCTGCCGGGGCGCTTCCGGGCGCTGGTGCGAAAGCAGCAGGGCTACGGGATCTCGCCGCTGGTCCCGGTCGGGATCGAGCAGGCGGCCAAGAGCGGCCCGGCGCCGAAGCGGGGAGCCCGCTAGCGATCTGAAAGGATCCGCGCGAATGACCGACTTCCTGGTCAAGCGCGACGATCTGCGCGACTGCCGGATCGCCGAGTCGGAGCCGCCGGAGGTCGGGCCCGGCGAGGCGCTCCTGCGGGTCGACACCTTCGGCCTCACCGCCAACAACGTCACCTACGCGGTGATGGGGGAGGCGATGTCCTACTGGAACTTCTTCCCCGCCGAGGACGGCTGGGGCCGGGTGCCGATGTGGGGGTTCGCCGAGGTCGAGCGCTCGGAGACGGCCGGGGTCGAGCCCGGCACCCGCCTGTACGGCTACCTGCCGCCGTCCTCGCACCTGGTGGTGGCGCCGGCCGACGTCGGCGAGCGCGGCTTCGTCGACACGCAGCCACACCGGGCCGAGCTTCCCTCCGCCTACCACCGCTATCTGGCCGCGGGCACCGACCCCTTCTACCGGGATGACACCGAGGACATCCAGATGCTGCTTCGCCCGCTCTTCTTCACCTCGTTCTTGATCGACGACCAGCTCGCCGACGACGGCCTGATCAGCCGGGGGCCGATCCTGATCTCGAGCGCCTCCAGCAAGACCGCGATCGCCGCCGCCTTCATGCTCGCCCAGCGCGAGGGGGTGGAGCTGATCGCGCTCACCTCACCGCGGAGCGCCGAGTTCGTCGACGGCCTCGAGATCTACGACCGCACCGTCACCTACGACGCGATCGGCTCGCTGGAGCCGGGCCCCGCCACCTACGTCGACGTCTCCGGCGACGGCGAGGTCCGCCGCGCCGTCCACGAGCGCTTCGGCGACCAGCTCGCCCACAGCATGGCGGTCGGGCTCACCCACTGGGAGGAGCTCGGCGCCGGCGGCGAGGGCGAGCTTCCGGGGCCGACGCCGACCCTGTTCTTCGCCCCCGACCGGGTCGTGAAGCGCTCCGCCGACTGGGGCCAGGCAGGGCTCGAGCAGCGGGTGGCCGAGGCCTGGCACCCGTTCTGCGAGTGGATCGGCGGCTGGCTCGAGGTCGTCCACGGCCGCGGCTTCGAGGCCGTGGATCGCGCCTACCTCGAGGTGCTCGAGGGCGACGTGGAGCCGAAGACGGCCCACGTGCTGAAGCTCTGAATTAGCCGAGTCAGCCCGCCTCCATGTTCTTGGTCACCACCTCCATGGTGCGGCCGAGCTCCTCGCTGGGGCTGAACTCGATCACCTCGGTGCCGGCGTAGAGGATCGGCGTATGGCCGGGACCGACGTAGTACGCGTCGCCCTGCTCGAAGACCTCCTCCTGATCTCCGGAGCGAAAGGCGACCTTGCCCTTGACCACGTAGCCCATGTGCTCGCACTGGCACTCGTCGTCGGGCAGCCCCTTGAAGAAGGGGGACAGGTCGGCGTCCTGCGTGTAGGTCTCAAAGCCGACGCTCCAGCCACCTTCGAAGTGCTCGAAGTGACCTTCGTAGCCTTCGACCGTCTCGTGCTCGGATGCGGTTTCCTTCGATGCCTTCGGCACTCTCTACCTCCTGTTCGGGGTCCTGTTCGGGTTTGGTGAACTCTCTCCGCTGTGACGCAGTTGTCAAGCGGACTCGAGGCTCGTTACTTCGGGTCGCCGGACTCGATGTGGTGCTCCCGCACGATCCGGCCGTCCCCCAGCTCGAGCATGGCATTGGCGACGACCCTCCGACCACCCGGGAACTCGCAGGTGACGGTGGCGGCGGCGCGATCGCCTGACGACACCGCATGCTCAACCGTCGCCCTGACGCCGGCCGCGGCGCAGTGCTCGAACATGCCCTTGAACAGCTCCTTGCCGTGCCGAACGCGAGGCGAGCTCGGCGTGTTGTCGCGGTCCACCTGGATCAGCTCGACGTCGTCGGCGTACAGGGCGAGCAGGGCCCCGATGTCCCACTCCTCGTAGCCGCGGCGAAAGGCTTCGAGATCGAACGACGTGCTGGTCTTGATGGTCATTTCTACCTCCGTGGGTTTGTGTGGATTTGACCGTTCGCGGGCTACCATGGCCCTTGAACCGTGGTTCAAGTCAAGGGCTGATCCGAAAATGGACGGACTCCCGGAGCTGACAATCGGCGAAGTGGCGCAGCGCGCCGGAGTGGCGACGTCCTCAATCCGCTACTACGAGCGGATCGGCCTTCTCCCGGAGCCCGATCGCGTGGGAGGCCAGCGACGCTACGACGCGGAGGTGCTCGGCAAGCTGGGGTTCATCGGCGTCGCCCAGAGCGCCGGATTCAAGCTGCGCGAGATCAAGGAGCTGCTGGAAGGTGTCGAGGGCGCAGACGGCCTCGGCGATCAGATGCGCTCGCTGTCAGCTCAGAAGCTGGGTGAGGTCGAGGCTCTCCTCGAACGCACCAAGGCGATGAAGGGGTGGCTCGAGGTGGCGCAGGAGTGTGGCTGCGCGACGCCGGAGGAGTGCGCGCTTTTCCCCGCTCCCGGGGAGGAGCTTGGGGGCGACTTCGCTCTCCAGGTTGTGCGGGTGGAGGGCAAGGACTGTCGACGTCCTCCCGTCCACGGTTGAAAGGCGACCCTCCTCAGAGCGCCGCGTCGGCGAGCAGGCCGACCTGGGCCGGGTCCGGCGAACAGGGGAAGTAGATCAGCTCGTCGATCCCGGCCTTCGCGTAGTCCTCGCGGTAGCGCTGGACCCCTTCCGCGTCGATCGCAGCTCTCTGGGCGACGTAGTCGGCACCCGCCTCGCCGGTGAACCCGTAGTAGCGCTTCAGGTAGAGGTCGGCCGCCTCCCGGGCGCCCTCGCCGAGGGCGAAGTAGCAGAGCGCCATCACGCGTGGTGTGTCCTTGCGGCCGGCGTCCGACCATGCCTGCTTCACCAACCCCACTAGCGGCGCCGTGTCCTCGGGCGCCGAGCCGCCGACCGTGAAGCCGTCGGCGAAGCGCGCCGCCCGGCGGGCCGAGGCCTCGACGTAGCCGCCGACCAGGAGCTCGGGGCCTCCTTCGCGGGCCGGCGGCGGTCCGATCCCGCCGTCGAAGCCGCGCTTCTCGCCGGCCCAGATCTGCTTCATCTCGGCCAGCAGCTCGTCCATCCGGCGCCCGCGGCGCTCGAACGGGATCCCGGCTGCGTTGAAGTCGTCGTCGCGCCCGCCGATCCCCAGGCCCAGCGTCAGTCGCCCGTTGGAGATCGCATCGAGGGTGGCCGCCTGCTTGGCGAGCAGCGCGCCGTTGCCGCGAAGCGGCGCCAGCAGCACGTCGGTGACCAGGCGGATTCTCTCCGTGACCGCCGCGGCCGCGCCCAGGGCGACCATCGGCTCGAAGCCCGGAAAGACGAACCGGTCGATCGTCCCCAACGAGTGAAAGCCCCGCTCCTCGGCCGCCCGCGCCCAGTCCAGGAGCTGCTCGCGGGTCCTGCCGGGGATGGTCGCCGGGAGTCCGATGCCGATGTCCACGAGCGCCTCCTTGGGATGGGTCGACGAAG
Source organism: uncultured bacterium (assembly GCA_963811625.1). GTDB lineage: Bacteria > Actinomycetota > Thermoleophilia > Solirubrobacterales > 70-9 > AC-56. The sequence continues at coordinate 82,760 of CAWERS010000001.1, forward strand.
CAGCGAATGCTAGTCGCCGCCAGAGCTCGCGCTCGCAGAACAGCATGATCGAGCGCCGACGGCGGAGCTTTGCGACGCCGCCTGCCCGTGCCGGTCTCGAGCGCGGGTGACGAGCTGGCGGCCCTGGAGCGCGAGGGACTCGTCCGGGTGGGCGCGATGAAGCTCCCGAAGGGCTTTCTCGATGCCCCGAGGCCCAGGGCCAGCGCCAGTGCCACCGAGGCGTTGCTCGAGGAGCGTCGCGAGGGCCGCTAGTCGCTGATGCGGTTCTGGGATCATCGGCGATCGTCCCGTTGCTCTCCTCGGAGGGCTCCTCGAAGCAGGCCCGCGGGCTGCTGCGTGAGGATCCGGCGATGGTCGTCTGGTGGGGGAGCCGAGTCGAATGCACGTCGGCCGTTCGTCGCCTCGAGCGCCGGGGGCAGCTCGATGCGGCCGGCGCGCGACAAGCGGTGGCGCTGCTGGATCAGCTCGCCGGCTCCTGGTCGGAGCTGCTCCCGAGCGACGGGATCCGGGCCGAGGCCGAGCGGGCGCTGGCCGTGCATGCGCTGAGCGTCGCCGATGCCCTCCAGCTCGCCTCGGCGCTCACCTGGCGACGCGAGCGGGCGCGCCCCGCAGACGTCGTCTGCCTGGCCGAGCGCCTTCGTGACGCCGCCGCCCGGGAGGGGTTCGCCCTGCTGCCGAGCGGGTGAGCGGGGCTCACCCGGCCCGGGCGGCGGCCGCGATCGGCGCTACGGTGCGTCTATGAACATCGGTCCGCTCGAGGTCGTGATCGTGGTCTTGGTCCTGCTGCTGATCTTCGGCGGGCGGCGGATCCCGGAGCTCGGACGCGCGCTCGGGACCGGGTTTCATGACCTGCGCGAGCACGTCGGCCGAAAGCCGCCGAAGGACCGCAAGCTCGACGGCGGCGGGGAGGCCCCGCGGCCCTCGTCCCCCGAGCGGGTCGAGAACGAGGAGACCGCGAAGCACCCCTGAGCCGGCGTTGCGCCGGCCGTGGCCGAACTAGCTTGTGGCCGAAGCCGCGGCGGCCTCGGGAACCGCCCCGATGTCGCGCATGAAGGTCAGCGTGTCCCACTGGGACCAGCTCTCGGCGCACTTGCCGCCCTCGTAGCGGTCGATCGTGATCCCGCGCACGGGATCGCCCCTCTCGTGGGTGGGCTGAAGGCCCATCATCTCGTTCTCGAAGGTGCCCTGGGCGCTCCAGCGGTAGATCACCTTGTCGCCCGCGTCGACGATGTCCTCGATCGTGCAGTGCAGATCGGGGAACGCGGCGCGGTAGCCGGCGATCGACTGCTTGGCCCCCTCGGCGTCCTGGTCGCCGAGCATCGGGTCGTGGTCGACGAAGCCCTCGGCGACGATCTCGTCGATCACCTCGAGGTTGCCCTGGTTGAAGGCCTCGTCGATGAACCGTCGCGAGCTGGCAACGTTCTCTGCGGACATGGCTCGCTCTCCTCCTGGTGGCTTGCCGACCGAGCCTACGCCCGCCGGCCCCGCCGCGCAAGCCCCGCGTTCAGAGCTCGGCCAGGACCTCGTCGGCGGCCCGCTCGCCGGAGCGAACGGCGCCGTCCATGTAGCCGTTCCAGTAGGTCGAGGTCTCGGTCCCGGCCCAGTGGATCCGCCCCACGGGACGGCGAATCGCGCGCCCGTACGCGAGCAGGGTCCCGGGCCCGGCGATCGCCACCGGGCAGCCGCGGGTCCAGGTCTCCTGCGACCAGTTGGTCTCGAAGTACTGCTTCGGGTGCCCGGCTCGGGGCCCGAAGTACTTCTTGAAGTTGGCCAGCACCGCCGCCTTGCGGTTGGCCTTGGTCATGCGCTGGAACTTGCGCGCCTCGTCGCCGCCGATGAACCCGAACACGACCCCCCTTGAACCGTCCGGCGGGGAGTCGTCGAAGGTGACGTTGGCCGGGCCCTCGAACGAGACGACCTGGCCGTTCAGCCCCTTGTCGCGCCACCACGGCTCCGCGTAGACGGCCGTCGCCTTGATCAGCGTTCCCTGTGGCAGGCGCTGGGTGAGCTGGTCGCGGTTCGCCGGCAGCCGCGGCGTGTACTCGATCCTCCCGGCGAGGGTCGGCGGGATGGCGACGATCGCGCGCTTGGCCCGGACGAGCAGCTTCGCGGACTGAACGTTCACCCGCCCGTTGCCCTGGCCGATGTGCTGGACCGGCGAGTTCAGCACCACCCGGTGGCCGAGCACGTGGGCCATCTTCAACGGGATCCGCTGGGTGCCGCCGAAGAAGCGCCACATCTGGGCCCCGTCGCGGGTGTTGAAGTTGCGCTCGAAGGTCCCCGGGTGGGTCTCGTCGCCCGAGGCGGCGATGTAGAACAGGGTGAAGAGCAGCGACAGCTCGCGCGGCTCGGCGCCGAAGATCGGCCGGGTCGCCACCGAGACCAGCTTGCGGAAGTTGGGGTTGGCGCTGTTGTCTTCGACCCAGCTGGCCAGGGTCTCGTCGTCCCAGTCGCCTGCGTTCGGGGACGACCACGGCGCGTTCACCGGCACCTGGGTCGCCATCTGGTCGAGCTCCAGGATCGCCGGGATCAGGTCGGGAAGGATGGTCGGGTCCGGGGGCGCGGTGCCGAGGGGCCCGGAGTCGCTGTAGGTGCTGCGCTGCCCCTGGGCGTTGACGTAGACGTTGTCGCCGTCCTCGAAGGTGGGGAACTTGTGGACCTTGAACTCCTGCGCCAGGTTGAGGATGCGGTTCTGGGTCGGCCCGACGAAGGTCGCCCCCGTCTCCGTGATCTCACCACCGCCGATCGCGCGGTTGAAGGCCCGGCCGCCGACCCGGTCGCGGGCCTCGAGCACGACCACCGAGTGGCCCGCCTGCTTGATCCGTAGCGCCGCGGTCAGGCCCGCGAACCCGGCCCCTACCACGACCACGTCGGCGGTTCGCTCCGACCCCGCCGCGCCCACCCCGGGGACCCGCCCCAGAAGCGCTCCCAGGCCGGCTGCGGTCCCGACCCCGATCAGGCGGCGGCGGCTGATCGCTTGCTCGGACATCCGTTTCCTCCTTGCTCGCTGCGGTTTGCTGAAGGATGACGGGGATCGCCTCCGCGTGCGCCGGCGCCAACCGGCGCATGGCGACGATCTCGCTGTTAGACATGGTGCCCTGATGAAGGGAAGGAGGCTCGGCGCGCTCGGCGCGCTCGCAGCGATGGCTGTGCTGGCGGCCACCATGCCGGCGACGGCATCCGCCGCCTGGCAGCCGGGGCCGGAGCAGTACGGGGTCGGCCAGCGGCTGAACGTTCCGGTGACCATGGACGACGGCACCGTGCTTCGCGCCGACGTCTACTACCCGACCAACCTGCAAAACGGCGCCGCGGCCAATGGCCCCTTCCCGGTGATCCTCACCCAGACGCCCTACGGCAAGGGCTCGGGCTCGGCGGCCAGCTTCCCGGGCGGCGAGCAGCTCGCCGGGCTCAGCGGCACCAGCCCCTACCTGGTCAAGCGCGGCTACATCGACGTGATCGCCGACGTGCGCGGCACCGGGGCCTCGGAGGGGTCGTGGGGGCTGTTCGACCCAGTCCAGGGCGAGGACGGCGCCCACCTGGTCCGGTGGGCCGCGAAGCTCGCCCACTCGAACGGCAAGGTGGGAACGCTCGGCGCCTCCTACCTGGGCATCGTGCAGCTGTTCACGGCCGCCAACCTCGGGCCCGGCTCGCCGCTGAAGGCGATGCTCCCGATCATCTCCGCCAACGACGTCTATCGCGACACCGCCTTCGACGGCGGCCTGCTCGACACCGAGTTCGGCGGCATCTTCCTCGGCCTCACCGGGGGGCTGAACCTGATCCAGCCGCTGCTCGAGAGCTTCGTCCAGCAGCCCGCCAACGGCAACCTGCTCCAGGTGCTCGCCCAGCACATCGGCGGGCTGCTCGCCTTCCACGCCTCGCTGATCGCCAACGTCGAGACGGACGGCGACCAGGCCTACGACCAGGCATACTGGCGCGCCCGCCGTCCGCGCTCCTTCCTTCGGACGATCGTCCGAAACCGGGTCCCCGCCTTCCTGGTCGGCGGCTGGTTCGACCTCTTCCAGCGTGGCGAGCCGCTCAACTACGCCGACCTCCAGAACCTGTCGGCGGGGCGGGGAGTGGGGCTGCCGATGAAGGCCGGCCAGCCCGCAACCGGCCGCTACCAGCTGATGATGGGCCCCTGGTACCACGTCACCACCGGCGAGGGGATCGACATCAACCGGCTCGAGCTGGCCTGGTTCGACCGCTGGCTGAAGGGCAAGGCGACCGGGATCGACAAGACCAAGACCCCGCTCCACCTCTACCAACTCGGGTCGGGCAAGTGGCTCGACGCCTCGCGCTACCCGCTCGAGGGCGCCACCCCGCGGACCTACTACCTGCGGCCCGGGAAGGCGCTGGCGCCGGCCAAGCCGGGCGCCGCCGGCGGCTCGGATAACGTCGTGTGGACCGGCCTCTCCAGCCCCTGCGGGCTGTCGACCGAGCAGTGGGGGGCCGGGCTGCTTCAGCTGATCCTCGAGCAGGCGGGTGGCTCCGATCCCTGCGCGGGCGAGGACTCGACCACCCAGGTGGGCCCGGGGGCGGTCACCTACACGACCCAGCCGTTCGCCAAGCCGCAGGCGCTCGCCGGGCCGATCGCCGCCACCCTGTATGCGACCTCGACCCGCCCCGACGCCGAGTTCGTGGTCACGCTCGAGGACGTGGCTCCGAACGGGAGCTCGAGGCCGCTGACCGCCGGGGCGCTGCTGGGCTCGTTCCGAAAGCTGGACTCGGGCCAGACCTGGAAGGCACCCGACGGCAGGCCGCTGCTCCCGTACCACCCCTATACGCGGGCGTCGGTGCAGCCGGTGCCGACCTCGGGGACGACCCGCTTCGACGTCGAGGTGCGCCCGACCTTCGCCAAGCTGGCCGCCGGGCACCGGCTGCGGGTGACGATCAGCACCTCCGACGTCCCGCACCTGGTCCCCTCGCCACCCCAGATCGCCAACCTCGCCGGCGGGGTCTACGGGATCCAGCACCACGCCGCCGCGGCCTCCTACCTGGAGCTTCCGCTTGCCCCGGCCGGGTCCTTCACCACCCAGTGCCGGATCTGCCGGTGAGCCCTCTCCCTCACCGGTGGTCGAATTGCGCTCGTTCGCTCGGGTGCGATTCGGCCACCGGTGGTGGCGAAGCACACCGATGGCCGACTTTCGCTCGATAGACGAGCGCTATTCGGCCATCGGCGGAGGCACCAGCTAGCTCAGCGCGGCGAGCGCCTCGGCGATCGGGGCCTCCCCGCCGAGCAGGTCGAACTCCTTGCCGACTGTGCTCGGGTCGTCGAGGCAGGCGAGCAGGGTGGCGGCGACGTCGTCACGGGGAATCTGCCCGCTTCGCTCGAGGCGCGCCGCGGCCTCGACAAGGCCGGTGCCGGGATCGTCGGTGAGCCGGCCGGGGCGGGCGATCGTGTAATCGAGGCCGCTCGCCGCGAGCGCCTGGTCGGCCTCGAGCTTGGCCTCGTAGTAGGGGCGCATCTGCTCGTCGCGGGCCGCGGGGTCGTGGACTCCCATCGCGCTGACCATCAGGTAGCGCGAGATCCCGGCGAGCCTACAGGCGTCGATCAGCTTCACGGCCGCTCCGTAGTCGACGGTGCGCTTTCGCGCCGGGCCGCTCCCCGGCCCCGCGCCGGCGGCGAACACGACCGCCCCGGCCCCGGCGATGGAATCCGCGATCGCCTGGGGATCGAGGTTCTCGAGATCCGCGCCGACTGCCAAGGCGCCCACCGCCTCGAGGTCGGCGGCGTGGTCGGGATTTCGGATCAGCCCCCGGGCCCGGTCACCGCGCTCGGCGAGCAGCCGAAGCAGGCGCAGGGCGATCTTGCCGTGTCCACCCGCAACCGCGACGTCGATCGCCATCTCGCTGATGCTAGCCCTTGGCCGGGGCGTAGGATGCAGCCGAGAAGGCGGAACCGAGAGGCTGGAGGAGCGGATGGCAGACGCGGTGATCCACGTGCTTCCGCAGGGAATCGGGCAGGAGCAGTACCAGGCGGTGAACGAGAAGCTGAACGCCCAGGGCGACATGCCCTCCGGGTTGATCTTCCATGCCGCGGGCCCCGGCGAGGACGGGCGCTGGCGGATCGTCGAGGCATGGGAGTCGCGCGCCCACTTCGACCAGTTCAACGAGCAGCGCCTGACCCCGGCGATCGCCGAGGTCACCGGGATCGAACCGGCCCAGCTTCCCGGGGCCGACGACACCTGGTTCCCGGCCCACACGCTGTTCCCCGAATAGCGGGTTCGGGGGCGGTTGCTCCGGGCCGAGCGACGACTTTAGGCGCGCTTAGGGTTCGTCGTTAGGGTCCCCTTAGGAAGATGAGCTCCAGGCTGCGGACTGCAATCGCCGGACTCGTGCTGGTGGCGGCGCTCACCGGCGCCGTGGGCTGCGGCGGCGACTCCCCGGCGAGCGGCGACGCGACCACGGCCGACTACGAAGGCGCCCTGGCCAAGCCCCAGAAGCCGGTTCCACCATTGGCGCTGGACAACTACCAGGGCCAACCGGTCAACATCGACCAGTTCGCCGGCAAGGCGGTGCTGGTGACGTTCGTCTACTCCCACTGCCCTGACGTCTGCCCGCTGATCGTCGGCAACCTCCACGCCGCCCTGCAGCAACTCGGCCCGGAGGCGAGCAAGGTGCAGATCATCGCCGTCTCGACGGACCCCGAGGGTGACACGCCGCAGAGCGTGAGCAAGTTCCTCAAGGACCGCCAGATGGCGGGCGAGATGGACTGGCTGCTCGGCTCGCGTTCCCAGCTCGAGAAGACCTGGAAGGCCTGGGGAATCGCGGTCCACGTGCCCAAGAGCGACCCGGAGCTGGTCGAGCACTCAGCCGAGGTGTTCGGGATCTCGAGCGGCGGCGAGGTGACGACGCTCTACCCGGCCAACTTCAAGCCGAAGTGGATCGTCAACGACGTGCCCCTGCTCGCCTCGAGCTGACGGGCGCGAATCCGGACGGCCAGCGGCGCGAACCTAGAAGCGGGACCGGTGGCGGGTGGCGTAGGACTGGGAGCTCTCCCAGCCCATGCCCTTGGCCCAGCCCGGGCCGGCACCGCGGGTGTCGGCGGTGTCGAAGCGAAGGCCCGCGATCTTCATCCAGGCATGGCCCGAGTTGGCGTAGACCGAGATCCACTTCCCGTGGCCGTGCTGTCCCCAGCTCCGAAGGCTGGTCGGCGGCATCGCCTGCTTGATCAGCCCGCCGCCGTGGAGCGCGTAGCTGACCGCGCTGGCACAGTCGTAGCAGGGCGACTTCCACTTCGAGTAGCCGCCGCCGTTGCAGTAGCCGTGGCCCTTGGCGATCTTGTTCGCCGCGGCGATCACCCGCTTGACGCGCCGGGGCGCGTTCCGGGGGGCCACCGCCCGGCCGTGACGGAGCTTCGCCTTCGAGCCCTTGACGGTCGGCGCGGGCTGGCCGGTGCCGCCGCTGCCGGCGGTCGCCGGGGTGCCGGGCAGCACCAGCGGAATCGCGCAGGCGAGCGCGAGCGCGCCGGCCAATCGCAGACGGACCATCTGATGCGGGTTTGACGACATCGAGCGGTTTCCTCTCGGCCTACGGGGTTAGCTGTCGGGCTCGCGCGGTGCGGTCGCGCTTGGTCCGCTTGGCCAGCCGGCCTTGGACCGTTCGCCCCGGGGAACTGTTTGGTTCCCCCGCTCCACCCGGGTGGCCCGGGCGGATTCGGCTCACTAGGCGCGGCAGGGTAGCAGGGAGGGTCGGACCCCACAAAAGTTCCCGCAAATCGGGGATGGCGCGGAGCGCCACGCCGCCATAGGATCCGGGGCCATGGGTGTCGGGCTGAGGGGAACAGGCGGACTCGTGCTGCTCGGGCTGGCCATGGCCGTGATCGGTGGCTGCGGCGGCGAGGACGACCTCTCGAAGAGCGAGGCGACCAAGAAGCTCAACGCGCTCTGCCGCCAATCGGCTGATCGCAGCGAGAATGCTGGCGGCCCGGAGGGCAGCTCGGGGGAGTCGTTCGTCAACGGGCTGCGGGCCCAGGTGCGGGAGTTCGACCGCCTCCAGGGCGAGCTGGAGGATATGTCGCTCGGCGGCCCCAGCCAGGCGGCGGCCGACTATGTGGCCGCCCACGACCGAGCGGTGGAGGCGAGCCAGGCGACGCTCGACAAGTTGACCGAAAGCGACAACGGCCAGCCCGACCAGGGCGAGCTGAACCAGCTGATCAAGGAGCAGGAGAACGCCACCGACGCATCGATCGAGGCCGCCGAGAAGGCTGGCCTCGACGACTGCGGGCCGCGTACGCGCGAGATCCAGGCCGCCGCCTCGCCGGTCGGCCTGGGCACCAAGCCGCGCAGCATCGGCGGCGGTCAGGCGATCGTCGCCGGGTCCGGCTTTGTCGGGATCTGGAAGGGCCTGGCGACCCAGAACGGACCCGGAGCCCGCGAGACTCGAACCTACCCCGTCTCGATGGGGATCGAGGCCGGATACGGCATACCCCCGGGAGGCGGGTCTGGGGAGGTCGCGCGCCAGTACTGGGGCAACGGCGACATTCGCTACCCGTCGTTCCACTGCAGTGGCCGAGTGAAGATCGTCGAGGCCGGGTCCGGCCCTGGCGGCATCGGGTATCGCTACAAGCTCGAGGAGCGGATCTACGACGGCCGTGACAAGTGCGGTTCGGGTGGCACGATCACCGCCGTCAGCGAGGGCGACGAGCTCGACTGGCGCTGGAAGGATGATCAGGTTGAGGCGACCGCAATTCTCGGCCAGGTCCAGGCGCCGAAGCGGATGCCGGTGTCCGAGCAGACGATCCGGGAGCTTCAGGGGCACGAGTACTCGGGGACGGTCACCCAATGGGGTCCGCGGGGCCAGAAGGCGAGCTACCAGCTCTACTACGTCCTATACCCGCCGGACGGACCGAGGTTCGGCCCCGGGGACGGGCACACGCAGTCCTACGACGGCCCCTGCATGGGGAACGGCGTGCTGCACATCGAGTCCGTGTCCGGCGACCGGGCCGTGCTGCGGCGGCGGTTCGACCGCTACAGCAACTGCATCGGGGGCGGGGTGGTCGAGACCCGGTTGGTTGGAGACAAGCTGCTCTTCCGCTGGCTTCGCCAAGGCGACGACGAGCGGGGCGAGCAGGAGGACGTGATCGCGCTCGGGACGCTCTCCGAATCAGGCCCCGCGCGAGGACCGGCTCCGGGCTAGGGCAACGCTGATGCGGCTAGGATCGGCGATCGTGGGTGTCGGGTCGAGGGGACCGGGGATCGTCGTCCTGGTGGCGCTGGGCGTCGGGCTGCTCGGCGGCTGCGGCGGCAGCGACGACCTGTCGCGGGCCGAGGCGACGGCGAAGATCAGCGCCCTCTGTCGCGCATCGGCCGACCGCAGCGAGAAGATCACGCTCGACCCGGCGAGCCAGAGCGGGGAGGAGTTCGCAGCCGCCTACCAGGCCAAGCTGCGCGAGTACGAGCGCCTGCGAGCCGAGCTCGAGGAGCTCCCGCTGGGAGGCGAGAGCCAGCCGGCGGCAGACTACGTCGCCGCCCAGGCCCAGGGGGTGGAGGCGACCCGGGATGCGGTCAAGACAATCGTCGACAGCCAGCCCGGCGACCAGGTGACCGCGATCAAGGAGGCGCTTGAGAAGCAGTCTCAGGCCAGCGAGGGGGCGGTCGACGCCGCCGAGGAGGCTGGCCTCGACGACTGCGGGCCGCGTACGCGCGAGCTCGAGGCGGCGGTTTCGCCGGTCGGTCCGGGGAGCAAGCCGCGGGTCGGCCCGGGCGGCAACACGGTGATCCCGGGGAGCTCGTTCGTCGGCACCTGGGAGGGGGTGGCAACCCAGATCGGCCCCGGCAAGCACCAGACCCTGACCTATCCGGTCTACTTCCGGATCGACCCCCGGCCGAAGGCCGACGCCGGCAACGGCGGGGTCCGCTACGACTCGTTCGACTGCCTGGGGCGGGTGAGGATCTTCGAGGCCGGCGCGGGCCCAGAGGGCTTCGGCTACCGCTACAAGCTGAGGGAGAAGATCCTCGTCGGCCGCGACAACTGCCCCTCGGGCGGCACGATCACCGCGGTCACCGAGGGCGACGAGCTCGACTGGCGCTGGAAGCAGGGCGACGTCGAGGCGACCGCGATCCTCCACCTGCGCGAGGCCCCGAAGCGCGAGCCGGTCTCCGAGGACCTAGTCCGCGAGCTCCAGGGGCACGAGTACCTGGGGAACGTCACCCAGTGGGGCCCGACGGGGGAGAAGGGCACCTACCAGACCTACTACGGCCTCTACCCGCCGGGGAAGTCGCCGAAGCCGGGAATCGACGGCTGGACCCTGTACCCCGACTCCCACCCCAATTGCATCGGGACGTTGATGATCGAGTCGGTGGCAGGCGACCGCGCCACCCTGCGCGAGCACATCACGGGTGGCGACTGTTTCGACAATGGGCTGATCGAGGCGCGAAAGGTCGGCGACCAGCTGCTCTACCGCTGGTATCGGCAAAGCGACGACGACCGCGGCGAACAGGACGACGTGATCGCGATCGGAACGCTGTCGGAGTCCGGCGAGTCGCTCGGCCCGCCCCCGGGCTGACGCTGGCGCCGCGCTCGGTCCGCCGGCCGGGCCGCTTCGACTAGCTTGTGGGCGATGGAGGACCTGGGGACGCCCGGCTCGTACCTGACCCTGGCGGAGGGCACCCGCGTGCTGTCGAGCGACGGCCGCGAGCTGGGTCGGGTGCAGCACGTGCTCGCCGACCCGGACGTCGACGTCTTCGACGGCTTCGTGATCGACACCAGCATGCCGCCCGGCGGCCACCGGTTCGTGGACGCGAGCCAGGTCGAGGAGATCTACGAGCGCGGCGTCGTGCTGACGGTCGACGCGGCGGGCGCGGAGGCGCTGCCGACGCCGAGCGCCAACCCGGGCGAGCTCGAGGTGGGCCCCGGCGACGTCGTCCCCGACCAGCTCCACGACAAGCTGCGACGCGCCTGGGACCGGATCTCGGGCAAGGACTGAGCAGGCTAGGCCGCGGCGGCCTCGAGCGCGGCGCCGTAGAGGATGTCGTGCTCGGAGACCTCGACCTGGCGCAGCCCGAAGGCGCGCATCACCTGGGTCAGGATCACGACCCCGGCGACGATCGTCGGCGCGCGGCCGGGGGGGAGGCCGGTGACCTGGAGGCGCTCCTCGAGGGTCATCGAGGCGAGCAACGAAAGGGTGCGCTGGATCGGGTCGAGCGAGAGTTCGAACCCGTGCACCCGCTCGGGGTCATACGGATCCAGTTCCTGCTCGATCGCCGCCAGCGAGGTCGCGGTGCCGGCGACCGCGATCCCGGTCTCGACCGTGAAGAAGTCGGCCCTCGCCAGCTCGGAGTCGATCAGGCCGCGGACGTCGTCGGCGAGCGAGTCGAGATCGTCGGCGGCCGGGGGGTCGGTGGTGAGATGGCGCTCGGTGTGGCGAACCGTCCCCGCCTGAAGCGAGGCGTAGAAGTCGACCTGTGGCCCCGAGCCGAAGACCAGCTCGGTGGAGCCGCCGCCGATGTCGATCACCAGGGTGCCGTCGACCGACTCGCGACCGGAGGTCGCCCCGAGGTAGGTGAGCCCCGCCTCCTCCGCGCCCTCCAGCATCCGCGCCTCGAGCGCGAATCGCTCCCGCAGCTGGGCCAGGAAGGCGGCGGAGTTCTGGGCGTCGCGGACCGCGCTGGTGCCGATCGCGGTCACCGCATCAGGCTTGAGCGGCTCGTAGGCGGCGATGTACTCGCCGACCGTCCGGCAGACGTCCTCGATCGCCTCGGCGGCGAGCTGGCCGGAGGTGTCGACGCCCCGCCCCAGGCGGGTGACCGTGGAGCGGCGCTCGAGCTCGGTGACGGTGCCGTCCTCGACCTCGGCGACCAGCAACCGGGTTGAATTGGTGCCGATGTCGACGACGGCCACGCGCATCCCGAGACGCAATCTAGAGGTAGCCGGCCTCAACTCGCGCAGGCGGCCGCCTTGGCTTTCACGGCGGCCGGCCCGTCAGCGGGCGCCGGTGGGGAGCCGCGGCGGCCGCGAGGGCTTGTGCGGGCCGCGGCGCACGTAGTCGCGCAGGTCGCGCTCGAAGTCGGGCCACCAGGGCGGTTCCGGGAGGTCATCGGCGGGCGTGCCGCCGTCGTCTCCGCCGTCGTCGGGGGTCCGCAGGGCGAAGTAGGAGGTGATGCTGAACAGGGCCGCGCACCACAGCAGGGTGAGCACGAACGAGGTCGAGTCGCCGCTCGGCCATTTGACCGCCGCCAGCAGGGCCGCCGCGTCGGCAAAGAAGCAGGCCGGCGCCAGGGCGACCCCGAAGCGTCCCGAGCAGGGCCAGCGTCGCGAGCGGCGTCGGCGCACCAGGAAGGCGGTCCAGGCCGCGAGCGCGGGCCAGAGGATCAGGTGGACGAATAGCGGGATCGAGAACGGCGTGCCGGGCTCAGCCACCAGCGACATCAACCACATGATTGCGCGATTTCAGCGATTCGCAAGCGGCGCGAATCGGTCCACCGGCGCTAAGATCATGTGTCCACCGCGGGGTGGAGCAGTCAGGTAGCTCGCCGGGCTCATAACCCGGAGGTCGCAGGTTCAAATCCTGCCCCCGCTATTCGGAAGAAGGCCCGCAAGTGACGCGGGCGTTTCTTCATTTGTGTAGCACGCGCACAAATACCACCCACGGATAGTCGAGCGGGTGCGCCAGCGGCGGTGACTCGCGGCCTGCGAGTATCGGGGCGGCCCGCCAGGCGCTAGGCCTGGACGGCGGGGGCCGAGTTGCGAACTGTTTCGATCCCCTTCAACTCGACCGCCCGACCGCTGTCCTTTGCCACCCGCTCGGCCTCGTCGAGAAGCTCGCCCGCGCCCGGCTCGCCGGCGGCGAGCCTCGCCTGAGCGAGAGTGCGAAGGGCTCGGGGAAGGCCCCAGAGCAGGCCTCGGTCGCGCACGATCGCGATCGCGCGCTCGGCTCTCGCCAACCCCTCGGGAACCCTGCCCACGCCAACCAGCGCCTCGGCGATCAGCGCCTCTCGCCAGGTCTCGGCCTCGCCCCCATCGCCCATCGCCTCGCGATAGAGACGGTCGCCGCGCTCAAGGGAGTCGAGGGCGCCCTCCGCGTCGCCGCGCTCCAGCCGCACGAACCCGAGGTAGAACAGCGCCCAGTGCCTCGAGAAGACGTCGCCGAGCCGTTCCGTCAGCTCGTAGTTCCGCTGGGCGAGCCCGAGGGCCGAGTCGAGGTCCCCCCGCATCGCCAACAGCACTGCGAGGTTGCCGCGGGTCCAGCTCGCTGTCTCGGGGTCGTTTTGCTCGGCCGCGATCCTCAGCGCCTCCTCGGACAGCTTCTCGCCAGCCTCGAACTCGCCGTGGTCGCGCCGGATCACCGCCTTCGCCATCATCGCCCACGCGTAGGGGCAGCCGATCACGATCCCGTTTCCCGTGCTGTGATCGTCTCCGGCGATCTCGAGCGCCTCATCGACCAGTTGCTCACAGTGCGGGAAATCGCCGGCTGCCATGTACGAGTAGGAGCCCGCGGTCCGGATCGCAACGCGAAGGGCGTCGTCGCCCGACTCATCCGCGAGCGCGATCGCCTCGTCGGCCGCCCGCATCCAGTCGTCCGCGGGCTGGACCAGCCCCGGACGCGCCGACTCGAGCAGGCGCAACAGGGTCAGCGAGCGCAGGTCGCCGGTCCTGGTTGCGATCTCGCGGGCCTCCTCAACCAGTGAATCGACCCGTTCCTTCTCCATCCCCAGCCTCCAGGCGTAGTCGAGCTGCAGCAGCCGCGAGGAGACTCCGAGCGCCGAGGTCTCCTCTGACTCCGGCAGATCCGAGGCGAGATCGGTGACCCGTCCCCACAGCCGCATCGCGTCGCGGGGATGGCTGTAGCCGGCCCAGTGTGCGGCGCGGGCGTTCCATCGCGCCGCCTCGAGCTTGTCGCCGCCCTGCTCCAGGTGCTGGGCGATCAGCGCCGCGAGCTCGTCGTGGCGGTCGGGGTTGAGCTCGATCATCGCTCGGGCCGTCGCCGCATGCGCGGTGGCTCGCTGCTCCCCCAACTGGGAGCCATATGCGACCTCGCGCGTCAGGGGGTGGCTGAAGGCCAGCACCCGGTCGGGGTAGATCTCCGCCTCATAGAGAAAGCCCGCGCCGATCAGCTCCTTCAGTCCCTCGGTGAGCGCCTCGTCGTCCAGCCCGGAGACGATCCGAAGCGCCGGCTCCGGAACCTCCTTGCCGAACACCGCCGCCGCCTGCAGCAGCGCCTTCGCCGCTGCAAGGCGGTCGATCCGGGCCGCCAGGATCGCCTGGACGGTGGCGGGCACCCCGGTGTCGTCTACCGGCTTGGTCAGCCGATAGGCGCCGCGCGCCCCCTCGAGGTTGCCGGCCTCGACCAGCTCGCGGACGACCTCCTCGATGAAGAACGGATTGCCGCCGGTTCGCTCGTGGATCAGATCGGCGAGACCGTCGAGCGAGGGATCGCCGCCGGCCAGATCGGCCAGCAGCTGCCTGGTCGAGTCCGGTCCGAGCGGCATCAGTGCGATCCGCCGGTACACCGGTGAGTCCGTCCACTCGGCCTCGTACTCCGGCCGGAAGTTGACCACCGCCAGGGTCGCGGTTCCCTCCACCGCCCCGATCATCTCCGCCAGGAACGCCTCGCTGCCCTCGTCCATCCAGTGCAGGTCCTCGATCACGTTGACGACCACGTCGGTTCGCCCAGGGACGCGGTAGAGGCGCCTGATCACGCCGCGAAGGAGCCGTTGCCGCGCCTCGGCGCTCACCTGCGGCGCGGGGCGTTCCGGATCCGGCACGGCGAGAAAGTCGAAAACGAGCGGCAGGTCGTCCGCGAAGTCCGGATCGAGGAGGAGCAACCGGCCGGCGATCTTCTCGCGTGCGGCTCGTTCCGAGTCGCGATCCTCGATCCCGAAGTACCCGCGCAGCATTTGCAGCACCGGTAGGAATGGGATCGCCTCGCCGTGCGCCTGACCCTGCGCCTCGTAGACCTCGATCCCGCGCGCCCTGCATCGCTCCGCGAACTCGTGACAGAGGCGGCTCTTGCCGATGCCCGGGTCGGCGACCACGCCGATCACCCCTCCACGCCCCTCTCCGGCCCGCTCCAGCGCCTCCTCGAGGACCGCCATCTCCTCGGCTCTGCCGACGAACCGGCTCAGCCCACGCTCTCGCGAGATGTCGAGTCGAGATCGCGCCGAGCCCGCCCCGATCAGCTCGAAGACCTCGATCGGGCGACTCGCCCCCTTGACCTCGAACTCACCGAGGCCCTTCAGCTCGAGGTAGCCCGCGGCGAGCTTCGCGGCGTGCTCGGTGAGGTAGGCCTTGCCGGGCTCCGCCAGTGCCTCCATGCGCTGCGCCAGGCCGACCGTATGACCCACGGCCGTGTACTCCGGCTCATCGTCCTCGCCGATCGCCCCGGCGACCACCTCGCCCGAGTTGATCCCGATCCTGACCGAGAAGTTGAGCCCCTTGCCGCGGCGAAGCTCGCCCGCGTACTCAGAGACGAGCTCGCGGATGTGAAGGGCCGCGAAGCAGGCGCGGGGAGCATGGTCCTCGTGTGCGATCGGGGCCCCGAACAGCGCCATGATCCCGTCGCCGGTGAACTTGTCCACGGTGCCCTCGAACCGCCGGACGCCGTCGGAGAGCAGCGAGAAGAAGCGCTGCATGATCTGACGCCACTCCTCGGCGTCGGTCTGCTCGGCCATGTCCATGGAGCCCATGACGTCGGCGAACAGGACGGTCACCTGCTTGCGCTCGCCGCCGAGCGGCGCCGCTTCCTCTTCGGTCCGGACCTTGGCCTCCACCGGCTCCTTGAGCGCCTGACCGCAGGAGTTGCAGAAGCGCTGGCCGGCGGGATTCTCGCTGCCACAGCTCGGACACTGCTGTCGCCGCTCGAGGCTGGCACCGCACGACCCGCAGAATCGCGAGTCAGCCGAGTTCGGGGCGCCGCAGCTACCGCATATCGCCGATTCTGATTCTGGGACGCTCATGCGACCTCCATACGCCCAGAAGACTATGCCGCTTGCTACCTCGCAAGCGGCCTGAACTCACGGAGCGCTGCCTACGCCGTGCGCTGAAAGCCGACTCAAGTCGCCTGGCGAGTCCTTCGGCGAGTCTCTAACCGACTGGCCGCGCGAAGCACGCCTGGGGCGCGCCGAGCTACGGCCGCGGCAATCCGATCACTTCGTCGCATCGTCTCCCGCGGGCTCGGCGTCTCGATCCTCGCGATCTTCACCTCTGGGCTCTCCTGGGCAGCACCCTCCGGCACGGCGGTGAGCAGGTCCCATTCGCCAGGCACGCCCTTGAGCGTTTGCGTGCCACGCTTCTCAAAGGCGATTCCGGAGCCGACGACGAGATCCCGTACCGTGCGCGATACCAGAATCTCGCCGGGGAGTGCCACGGCGCTGACACGAGCCGCGATGTGGACCGCGATTCCGCCGACGTCGTCGCCCATGACCTCACATTCGCCGGTGTGGATTCCGGCCCTGATTTCCATTCCGAGCCCGCTCACCGCGCTGCGTATCGCCTCCGCGCAGCGAATAGCTCGCGCGGGGCCGTCGAAGGTGGCTAGAAAGCCATCGCCGGTGGACTTCACTTCTCTGCCGCCAAAGCGGGTGAGTTCGGAGCGGGTTACCTCGCCGTGACGCTCGAGCATCGCGCGCCAGCGCGACCCCGGCATGGTAGGCCACGATGACGAAAGCAATCCCCCATCAAGAGCAAGCTCATTGTTGCTGCGGCGATCGGCGTCTCGACCGGATGGCGCAACCGACTGCGGCTGGAGGATCGCCGGTCGACGGCGAGTCACGTGCACTGACTGGCGGCGAGGTGTGGGCGCGCGAGCAGCTCGAGTTGCTGCGGGCGGCACGCTTTCATCCCGGCGCGACAGTGCGCTTTCTTGCTGCCTCGTGGCGCCGCAGCGCCACTACCCGCGCTGCGCGCCCCGCGCTCGCGCGCCGCGCCCATGCCTGGCTGGCCCTCGGCACCGCGGCGTGGCTGGTGCTGGCGGCGTCTGGAGCGCAGCCGTTTCGTCGGCGCCTGGGCGTCGGCCTCGCGTGGTGGGGGTCGACCTCCATGATGCTCGACTGGCACCTGGGGATGTTCGAGACCGAGGACGGATGCCCCCGACAACTCGGAGCGGCCGACGCGCTCACGCTGGCGCGCGCGTGGCTCGTGCCGGTCGTCGCGGATTCACCTACGGTGCTCGTGTGTGGCCTCACCGCCGGGGCCGACGTCCTCGACGGTGCGCTGGCGCGGCGCGCCGAGCCGACGCGTGCCGGGCGAGACCTCGAAGGGCTGGTCGACGCGTGCTTCGCGTTGGCAGCATTGCGCGGCCTGACGCGCGTTGGTCGCTTGGGCCAGGCCGCCGCCCTCGCCGAGGCAGGCAGGCTAATTGCAGGGGTGGGCTACGCCACGTTCGCGTACCTCGGCCGCGCGCGGGGCCCCGAAGCGCCCATAATTCACGCCGCGCGCTCGACGAGCGCGGTGCGCTTCGCGGGCGTCCTCGCCGCCGCCGCAGGGCGGCGGCGGGTCGGGGGCGCGCTGGTCATCTCCGGGTCAGCCTGCAGCGTTGCGCTCACCGCGTGGGCGGCTCGGCGCTCGGCTCGCCGCTAGGTCTGATTTCGTCGGCGGTCAGTTCCGATGTGCCCGAGGCGCGTTCCGCGCAGGATGCGCGAGCCCGCGATCCGGAAGTACTTTCGCCCGGTCTTGTGCTCGTCTGCCGCGACGATCCGCTCGAGCACCAGCGCCTGGGCGAGGCCAACCAGCACGCACCCGCCAGTGACGCGCACCCCCGCATCCCAGCCAGCAACCAACCCCGCCGCGCCCGCCAGCACGACGACAATCAGCGGCAGCCGCCACACGGGGGTGGGCTCGCCCGAGCCGAGGTCGCGCTCAGAACGTAACTCGCTGGCGGCAATCGCGCGCCGTACCGCGCGCGGGCCGAGCCAGCCCAACAGGAGCGCCACCGCAGCGAGTTGGCCGGCTGTGCTCAGCGGATCGCGCTGAGCTTGGGCGCTGACGGCGAGCAGCGCGATCGTGCCGATGGCGCCACACAGTCCGAGGCCTAGCCCCTCGATGCGCAGGCGCTGGCGATAGGTCGGCGGCACTTGGGCCGAGTGTATGGGCGCTCGTCGCGCCAACCGGCCGCTCGGGCACCAGCGCCGGGCGATTGCGAATGGGCCGCTGGTCCGGCGGCATTAGGCTCCGTGGCATGCGCCGAGTCATGAGTATCGGTTCGTGCATCGGTGGCGCGGCGATCGGCTACGTGCTCGTGGTGCGCGGCGCGCTGACGCTCGATCTCGGACTCGGCCGTCGCCTCCGCCCGCTGGGACCGCTGCGCATGAGCATCGCCGCGCCCCGCGACACTGTGTTCGACGTCATCGCCGCGCCGTACCTTGGGCGGACGCCGCGATCGATGGGCGCCAAACTCGACGTGCTCGAGCGCGGCTCCGACATGGTCCTCGCCGCGCACTTCACGCCCCTCAGCGCCGGTTTGACCGCCACGACCGTGGAGACGGTCCGATTCGAGCGACCGGAGCGCGTCGCCTTTCGCCTCCTGCGCGGCCCGGTCCCGCACGTACTCGAGACCTTCGAACTGCGGGAGATGGATCGCGGGACGGAGCTCGAGTACCGAGGCGAGCTGGGCACCGACCTCTGGCGCGTTGGGAGCTGGTGGGGCGAGCGCGTCGCGCGGCCGTGGGAGCGCACCGTGGCCGAGTCGCTGTCAGGCATCCGAACCGAGGCGGAAAGGCGCGCCGCCCTTCGCGAGCGGCGCCACAGCGACAGCGGAGCCGACGCTTCCGACAATCCCGCCGCGTGATCTGCAGCGTTGATCCCGTCGGGCACATCGTCGGCCCTGTGTCGACTCGTGATCGGGCGTCGACGGGGTGACCTCCGATGTCATGGTCAGGCGCTGATGACTCGGACGGCGGTGTCAGTCCGACTCATTGCGGGCGCGCCCGTAGCGCTCGTAGATCACGCGCGAGCCGAACGTCCTGGTCTCGACCAGGTCCAGCGGGACGTCTTCGGCGACCGGCGGCAGAAACGGCGTGCCGCCACCGACCACGACCGGATAGCGGAACATGCGCAGCTCGTCGACGAGACCGAGCTCGACAGCCACCGCAGCCAGGCCGGCGCCGCCGATCCCGACGTCCTTGTCAGTTGCGTCGAGCGCCGCCGCGGCCTCCTCGGCCAGCGACGCCTCGGCGAGCCGCGCGTTGCCCTGGACGCTGTCGAGTGTGGTGCTGAAGACGACCTTCGGGATCGCGCACCAGGCGTCGGCGAACGCGGCGTCGAGCTCGCTGTCGCGCATCGACGGATCCGTCTCCCACACCAGCATCGTCTCGTAAAGCCTGCGGCCCAACAGAAAGCCGCCGAGCTCGCTTACCAACGCGGTGTGGAAGCGGAACAGCTCGTCGCTCGGGGCCGTCCACTCGAACCCGCCCTCGCGGTCGGCGATGAAGCCGTCCACCGAGACGCTCATCGAGTAGATCAGCATGGCTTCGAGCTCGTCGCACCGGAGCGACGGACGATGATCGCGACGAAGTTCACCATTGAGCTTGAGATCGGGCTCTCCTTCCTTCTGCGGTGTGCCCTGCCACGTTAGTGACCGATCGCGAGACGAAAACTCATCGTCGCGGCGCCGCACGGTGGCGCTCGATGATGCGGTCGAAGTCGGTGCCGCTCGGCAAGGTGCCGAAGGCGCGCCCCCAGTCGCCGCCGAGACGGCTCGAGCAGAACGCGTCGGCGACGACCGGATCGCCGAAGCGCAGCAGGAGCGAGGCCTGCAGGGCGAGCGCCATGCGCTCGACGAGATCGCGCGCCCGCGCCTCGATGTCGGTCATCTCGACCAGATCTGATCGCAGCCTGGAGACGTAGGGGTCCAGGCTCGAATCGCCCGAGGCCTCCCCGACCTCAGCGAAGAAAGCGTCAAGGGCGTTTGGCCTGGTCACCATGGTGCGAAGGACGTCGAGGCACTGGACGTTGCCCGAGCCTTCCCAGATCGAGTTCAGGGGAGCTTGCCGGTACAGGCGGGGCATCCCGGACTCCTCGACGTATCCGTTGCCTCCCAGGCATTCCAGGCACTCGGCCACGTGGGGGGCTTCGCGCTTGCAGATCCAATACTTGAGAACCGGATTGGCGATTCGCTTGAAGGCCTCTGCCTGTTCGTCGCCGGCGATCGAATCGTCGTAGGACCGAGCCAGGCGCATGGCCGAGATGGTCGCCGCCTCGGACTCGACGCAAAGGTCGGCGAGCACGTTTCGCATCAGCGGCTGCACGACCAGGGTCTTGCCGAACGCCGAGCGATGTGCCGCGTGGTGGATGGCCTCGACCAGCCCGGCACGCATCCCGGCGGCACTGCCGAGGGCGCAGTCGAGTCTTGTGTGGTTGACCATCTCGATGATCGTCTGGACGCCGGCACCCTCATCACCGACCAGTCGCGCCCAGGCTCGATCGAATTCGACCTCGCTGGACGCGTTGGCGCGGTTGCCGAGCTTGTCCTTGAGGCGCAGTAGACGGAACGCGTTGCGCTCGCCGTCGGGCGTCCAACGGGTAAAGAAGAAGCAGGAGAGACCACGATCGGCCTGGGCGAGGATCAGGAAGGCGTCGCACATCGGGATCGAGAAGAACCACTTGTGGCCCGTGATCACGTATTCGGCGCCGGGCCCGCCGCCGTTCAGCGGCCGGGCCACGGTGGTGTTGGCCCGCACGTCGGAGCCGCCCTGCTTTTCGGTCATCCCCATCCCGGCCAGGGCGCCTGACTTCTCCGTAGCCGGCACGTCCCGAGGGTCGTACTCGGAGGAGAGGATGCGCGGTTCCCACTCTGCGGCGATCTCGGGTTGCTTCCGCAGTGCCGGGACCACCGAGTAGGTAGCGGAAAGCGGACAGCCGATCCCCGCCTCGGCCTCGGTCATGCAGAGGAACGCAGCGCCGCGGGCAACATGTGCGCCGGGGCCGGGTTCACGCCAGGGGAGCGAGTGGAGCTGATGCTGGACCGCAAGGCCAAGCAGCTCGTGCCACGCAGGGTGGAACTTGACCTCGTTGATGCGGTTTCCGTACCGGTCGTGGGTGCTCAGCTTCGGCGGGCTCTCGTTCGCATCGACGGCGCTGCGCCGAATGTCGGCACTGCCGGCGAGTGCTCCGATGCCCCGCAGTCGCTCCTTTGCCCACTGGCCCCCCTCGCGCTCCACCGCCTCGACCAGCGGCCGGTCGGTCTCGAAGGCGTTGTAATCCACCAGCGGCGGTGGCTGGTTGGTGACCTCGTGCGTGGGCGCCCAGCGCCGCTCGAGCACCGACATCTCCAGCGACTGTACCCCAGGGCCGAGGCTCGCCACCGCTAGTCCGTGGCGCTGAACTCCCAGATCGCGATCCCGAGCATCGCCAGGCCGAGAGCGAGGACCATTCCCGCGGAGAGCAGGGCCGGGACCTCCCAGCCGAACCAGGTGACGCCCGGAGCCAGGGCGTCGCGAGCCGCCTGGCTGATCTCGAGCTGGCTGAAGACGAGCTGGCGCATCGGGTCGACCGCGTAGGTCAGGGGGTCGATCCGGTTCAGGAAGGCGAGCCAGCCGGGCAGATTGGTTACCGGAAACAGTGCGCCGGATAGGAAGAACATCGGCATCACGACCATCTGCATCAGCCCCATGAAGGACTGCATCTGCTTGACCCGCGCCGCCGCCATCACCCCGAAGGCGGTGATCGCGAACGCGAGCAGCAGCTGGAGGGCGAAGACCCCGAGGACGAGGGCCACCGAATACGGAACGTGGACCGCCCAGGCAAGGGCGATCAGGATCACGCCCTCGAAGCTGGCCACGGTTGCGCCCCCGGCGCACTTGCCGATCACGATCGAGCTGCGCCTAACGGGTGCGACCATCATCTCGCGCAGAAATCCGAACTCGCGGTCCCAGACCACCGAGGCCGCGGAGAACATCGCCGTGAACATCACCGCGAGGCAGAGGACGCCGGGATAGATGAAGGTCTTCAGGTCGACGCCGTGGGTGCTGGCGCTGGAGAGCTGCTGAAGGCCCGAGCCGAGGACGAAGAGGAAGAGCAGAGGCTGGACCAGCGCGGTGATCAGCCGCAGCCGGTCGCTTCGAAAGCGGATCAGCTCGCGCCACCAAACCGCCTTGATCGCGCGCAGCTCACTTCGCAGGCTCCTCGGTGGAACCCGGACGCGAGCGGGCTCAGGCGGCGCTCCCGTTCGGTCGGCGAGACCTCGATCGGCGAGCGCCGTGTCGGCAGACGCGCTCATCGTCTGGTCCCCGTCATGGCCTGCATCAGCACCCGGTTGGCCTGCTTGCCACGGGTCTCCTCGGCGTCGCGGATCGTCGTGCCAGTGAACGACATGAAGACGTCGTCGAGCGTCGGACGGGAGACGCTGATGCCCCGTATCGGCAGGCCGAGCTCGGCGAACAGGCGGGGGACGAACTCCTCGCCTCCGCGAACGCCGAAGCTGACCGCGTGCTCGGATACCCGGGCCTCGATCCCGAAACGCTCGCGGAGCGCGGCGATTGCGGCGTCATGGTCCTCGGTCTCGATCCGGATGCGGTCCGCGCCGACGCTCTCCTTCAGGGCCTCGGGGGTGTCGAGCACAGCGATCTCCCCCTGATCCATGATCGCGATCCGGTCGCAGAATTCGGCCTCGTCCATGTAGTGGGTGGTCATGAAGATCGTGATCTCCTCGCGATCGCGAAGCTCGGCTATGTAGCGCCAGATCGAGCTGCGTGTCTGGGGGTCGAGGCCAAGCGTGGGCTCATCGAGGAACAGGACGCGCGGCGAGTGCAGGAGCCCTCGGGCGATCTCCAGCCGGCGGCGCATCCCCCCGGAGAACGTGCCCACCTCGGCCTCCCGCCGCTCCCACAGCGCGACCATCTCCAGCACCTGCCGGATTCGCGGCGCCACAGTCGCCCGGTCCACGCCGTAGAGCTCCGCGTGAAGCCTCAGGTTCTGCTCCGCGGTCAGGTAGGAGTCCAGCGTCGGATCCTGAAAGACCAAGCCGATGTTCCGCCGCACGGCGTCGCGCTCCCGTACCACGTCGTAGCCGGCGACGGTGGCGCTGCCCGCTGTGGGGGTGGCCAGGGTGCAGAGCATGTTGATGGTGGTCGACTTGCCCGCCCCGTTTGGGCCGAGAAACCCGAAGACCTCGCCCGTCGAGACCTCGAAGTCGATGCTGCGGACAGCCTCGACCTCGCCGAACGACTTGGCCAGCCCTCGAACCGAGATCGCGAAAGACGCCGCGGTCACCTGGCCTCCATCACGGCGATCGTCCTGCCTCATCGTGATCACCTTAGCCATCGTCGAGATTCCGTCGAAATGGACGACGGTGCTCACCCGGCCCGCAGATACCGCCGCGAGTGAGGGAGCTAGGCCGGCTTGACGCAGATCGCGTGGACGAGAAGCGCGGCCGGGTCGGCGCCCGGGCTGAGCTGGACCGTCGCCCGCCAGCCGTCGTCGGGCGCTTTGGCCTTGTCGCTGCCGTCGAACGGCTCCGAGGCGTCGATTCGCGAGAAGAAGCCCTGCACGCCGCCCCCGCTCACATGCCATCCGCCCTTGGGGCAGCTGCGCCTCACCGTCGATGTGCCGGGGAAGACCACCTTGGCGGTGAACCGGTAGCGCATCTTCATCACCCCACCGGGCAGACAGATCGCGTGCGCAACCGGCGTGCGGTTGACGGTGCTGTTGTTGACGTTGAGCTTCCCCGACCACCCCTCGTCGTACACCTGGTCCGAGTCGATGTCCCTTGGGTGGCTGGAGTTCAGCTGCTCCTCGAACTGGGTCGTCGCCGCTCCGGGGATCCTCAGGCCGCCGCCGACGACTCGCCCCGAGGCGCAGGTCACCGACGCCCCCGTGCCGGCGCTGCTCCCCATCGTGATCAGGGGTCCGAGGCCGGTGTTGTAGAGCAGGCTGGAGCCGCCCTTCGTGTTGCGCAGGCAGATCGCCACGGACTTGGCGGTCCTGGTCGCCGCGGACGCGTTGAACGTCTCCGCGGTGTAGCCGTCATCGGCGAGCGAATCCGCGTCGACGAAGTCAAACGGGGCGATCGAGCCGATGCGCACCTGGTCGGCCGGCCCGCTGATCCTGCCCCCGCCGCCCGCGACCCTGAAGCCGGTGGGACAGACGACGAAGGCGTTGCCGTCGTCGTCTGCGGGCGCGGAGGCCGTGTCGCTGACATATCGGAACGGCCCGGCCTGGGTGCTCACGAGGCCGCCGAGCGCCGTCGCCGGGCCGATCGCGAGCGAGGCCGCGCCGACCGCTGTCGCCGCCAACACCCCTGCCAGCCGCCCGACGCCGTTTGCTCGAATCTCGACCTCCTTGTGGCCAATCATGGGAGGGTGCGAAGGCTGTGTCAAGGGGCGCGGGCCCCTCTGGACCAATTACCGAGCGCGGTGCCCGGGTATCCCGCCGGCGCTGTACAGAGATTGGCCCGCAACGGCGGTCCTTTCTCGGCCTTGACTCCGCCCGTCGTAGCGAGGGACGAATCGCCCCCCGCTACTCGTCAAATCGCCGCCGCGAACAGCCGCCACTCATCTGGGACCCCTTTGAGTTGCTTCGCCCCGCGGTCCGCGAACTGGATCTCCGATCCCGCGACCAGGTCCTTGACCGTGCTGGAGACGAGCACCTCACCCGGGGCGGCCAGGGCCCCGACCCGCGCCGCGATGTGGACAGCGATCCCGCCGACGTCGTTCTCCATCAGCTCGACCTCGCCGCAGTGGATGCCGACGCGGATCTCCAAGCCATGGGACTGGGCCGCCTCCACGATCGCGCACCCGCAGAGGATCGCCCGCGCCGGGCCGTCGAAGGTGGCGAGGTAACCGTCGCCCAGCGTCTTCACCTCACGCCCGCGGAACCGGCCGAGTTCGCGCCGCACCGCTTCCTGATGTGCTGTCAGCAGCTCGCGCCAGCGCGCGTCCCCGAATTCTGCCGCCCGCTCCGTGGAGCCGACGATGTCCGTGAACATCACGGTTGCGAGCACGCGGTCCGGCTCGGGCACGGTGCGGGCGCCGGTCAGGAACTCCTCGATCTCTCCGAGCACCCCTTCCGCGTCGCCTGCCCAGGGCAGATGGTCGATTCCGGGAAGCTCCACGTATCGGGCGCCCGGGATCTGCTCGGCGAGCTCCTCGCCGGCGCGTCGATTGACGACCCGATCGCCGCGCCGATGGATGACCAAAGTCGGCACGTGGATCGTGGGCAGGACGGCTCGCACGTCGATGTCCAGAAACATCTCGAAGATCTGTTGGACCATCGCCGGACTCGCAGCGGAGCGCTCGATCCGGGCGGTGAACTGCGCCGCCTGGGGATCGCCGGCAAAGCTCGGAGCGAAGAGCTCGACCATCCCCTCTGCCTGTTGCCCCCAAAAGGGCGCGATGAACTCGGCGGCCGACTCGCGAAGCGCGTCCGCCGGCGCGGCCCAGGGGTAGTCGGGCGCCTCGGTGGTGCGCCCCATCGCCCCGTAGAGCACAAGAGCGGTCGCCCGATCCGGATGAGTGGCCGCGAAGAGGACGCTCATCGGCCCGCCTTCGGAGATCCCGAAGAGGGCCGCCCGCTCCGATCCGGCGGCGTCCATGACCGCCCGCACGTCGTCGACCCGCTGCTCCAGCGTCGGCACGTCGGTCACCGGGTCTGACAGCCCGGTGCCGCGCTTGTCGAAGATGATCAGGCGTGAGAAGGAGCCGATCCGCTCGAAGAACCGAGCGAAGGGGGGCGACTCCCACTGGAGTTCGAGGTGGGTGGCGAAGCCGAGGACGAGGACCAGGTCGATTGGGCCCTCGCCGACGACCTGGTAGGCGATCGAGGTGTCCCCGGACTTCGCGTACTGTGTCGGCGGGATGCTCATCGGTCTCGCGCCCGGGCCCGGACGTCGTACCGAGAGACGAATCGCCCCCCGCTAGTGGAGACGGCGCTCGCCATTCGCGACCCCCGGCATCGATATGCCGCTAGGCGGGCCCCTGTGCCGCGGCCCAGTCGCGCAGGCGGTCCGAAAGCTCCGTCGTGGCTGGGCCGACCTCGACGATCTCGTCTGCAGGGATGTCCGCCTGCCGTGCCGCGGCGATGATCGCGTCCGGTGAGGGCGCCTCATAGAGGCAGTAGGTCCGTCGCCGATCGGCGCTCAGAAACGAGAACAGCCAGCGGACGCCCGCGTCCCCGTTGACTTCCTCGATCAGCCTCACGTCCTCGGATGTGAGGTCGAGCTGGTCCGCAAAGGTCCGCTCGATCATGTAAAGCGGCATCGTTTGCCGATCCTACCGCTGTTTCTATGTCTCGATCAGCCCCCGGCGGTGGGCGTAAGACGCCGCCTCGGTGCGATTGGCGCATTCCGTCTTCCGCAGGATGTTGCGCATGTGGTTGGCGACGGTGTGCTCGCTGATGAAAAGCGACCCGCCGATCTCCTTGTTGCTGAGGCCGCGGGCGACCAAGCGCAGGATCTCCGCCTCGCGGGCGGAGAGACCATCGGGGAGGCCGGTCCTCGGTGCGGCCGATCCCAACCCGGCGGTCCGAGTCGCGATCGCAGTCATACCGATCCGCTCGGCGAGGTCCGCCGCTTCGGCGAGCAGCGTCCCGGCCCGGTCGCGATCGCCATGCGGGCGGGTCAGCAGCATTCGCGCGTACTCGTAGAAGCTGTGGGCGAGCCACGTCGCCGCTTGCATTCTCCGCTCGAGCTCGATCGCATGTTCGAAGTGCTCCGCGGCGCGGTCCCACTCGCCCAGCGTCGCGGCGAGCATGCCCAGATAACGGTCTGCGGCCCCGTAGAAGGCGACCAGGTGGCCAACCATCACGCTGGCGCCCCCGAGGGGCTCGAGCTCCGGATAGACGAGCTCGGCCACCCGCTCGTCGCCGACCGCCGCGCAGGCATCGGTCAGATACGTGAGCGACGCGAGCCAGAGCGACTCGCGGAAGGGATCGAGCCCTTCCGCGGCCACCCGCGAGAGCTCTCGCCCGGCCTCCTCCATCATCCCGAGCTCGACCAGCGCCGAGACCAGGCCGGGCCGCCAGGGCCCCTGTCGGGAGTTGGCGGCGAGGATCCTGATCACCGGCGCGAGCTCCGCGAGCCGCCCCTGCTCTCGCCGGATGCTGAACATCTGGATCCCGTGAACGCCCGAGGGGTCGCGCCCGGTCAGCAGCCTGCTCCAGCCGTCGGAGCGCTGCTGGCGGGCCTCGGCCTCCGCGAGACGCCCGTCGCCCAACGCGATTGCCGAGCCGTAGTGCTCCGCCACGTGGAGCATGAAAGGTTGCGCCGTCTGCTCCGCGGTCTGGCGAAGCAGCGTCACCTCCCTGCGGGCTGACTCGAGGTCCGAGAGGGCAACGAAGGCCGGGACGCGCCAAGCTATCGCCTCGGCACGGATCTCGGTCTCGCCCAGCTCCTCGGCGAGATCCCTCGCCTCGGTCAGCATCACGAGGATTTCGTCCAGTGGGGTGGTGCCCCGCGACCAGTAAGCGCGCATCAGCACGGTCGCCAGGCCCGCCTGGTCCCCCAGGCTCCGGGCCATCGCGATGGCCTGCGTGCGGGCGATGGCGCCCCGCTCGTGTTGGCCTTGGAAGTCCAACGCTCGCGCCAGCCCCCCGAGCAGCCGCACGCGAAGGTTCGAGGCCCCGTCGCCAAGCGCCGCGGCCGCCTCCTCCAGCAGCTCCACGGCGCCCTCATCGACGATCCCGGGCCTCCAGCAAGCCTCCTCGTAGCCGATCGCCGCCCGGGTCAGGAGCTGGGCATCGCCCATCTCGCGGGCAATGTTCCCCGCGGACCTGAACGCCGCCAGCGCGTCGAGCGCCCGGCCGGCCCGGTGGGTTGCCGTTCCGAGCTCGAGGAACGCTTCGGCCCGTGACCCCTCATCCTCGATCTCCAGCTCGAGCGCGGTGCGCAGGTGCGCGGCCGCCTCGTCGAACGCGAGCGAGCCGGTTGCGGCGCGCGCGGCCAACAGGTTGTATTCGATGCCACGCCTCGCTCCACCCAGCGGCGCGGCGGCGGCGAAGTGGTGCGCGAGGTCGACGAGCACTCGGCCGGAGCGCTCCCCGCCGTGCTCCAGGGCTTCGCCGACACGCAGATGGAGCTCGGCACGCCGCAAGGCGGTGAGGCGATCGTAGAGCGCCCGGCGAACGAGCTCGTGGGTGAACCGGTACGCGAGCGTGCGGGATGGAGCCTCCTCGATCATGCCGCTGCCGACCGCCTCGTTCAACTCGGTGATCAGCTCCGTCTCCTCCAAGCCGGCCGCGCGGCGGAGGACCTCCAGCTCGAACTCGGCTCCGGCCGACGCAGCCAGCTCGAGCAGGCCGGTCGTGCCCGGCGCCAGCCGCGAGAGACGCTGACTGACCACCTCGCGAACGCCCTCCGGGGTGCTCAGCTCGGTCAGCGGTCGCGCGAGGTGGATCGCCCGGTCGACGACCTCGACCCCCTTGGTCTCGACCAGCGCCCGCCACAACTCGCAAACCAGGAACGGGTTCCCCTCCGTGAGTTCGCTGATCGTTTGGGCCAGCTCGCCGGGCCCCGCGCCGGGTTCCGCGCCCGCCGCCCGATAGACGAACTCGGCCACTTCCTCGGTGGTCAGGCCGGTGAGCCCCAGCCGCACGACCTCGTCCGACCTGCGCAAGTCGGCCAGCGTCTCCGACAGCGCCTGGGGTACGTCCGCCTCGGTATCCCGGAAGGTCGCCAACACAAGCAGGCGGGCGCCTCCGGCGCTGCGAGCGAGGTGGCGCAGAAGCAAGAGCGTTGGCGCGTCCGCCCACTGCCCGTCCTCGATCACGAGCAGTACCGGGCGCTCGCGGCTCACGCCCGTGAGGAGGCCCGTGACCGCTGTGTGGAGCCGGTGGCGCTCGGTATCGGGATCGGCGGTCACCGGTGCCGGCAGATCGCCGATCCGGGCCGGCAGGTCGGGGAGGAGACGCCCCAACTCGCCGCCTCCCGAGCCGATCGCGCTTCGCAGCTCGGCGGGCTCCGTGACCCGCGCGAGGCGGTCGAGCGCTTCGACGAATGGCCCGTAAGGTGCCTGCACGACCGCGTCACAGGCGCCATAGAGGACCAGGGCCCCTTCCTCCGCCGCCTCGGCGGCGAACTCCCGCGCCAGGCGGCTCTTGCCCGATCCGGGCGGGCCGCCCACCAGCACGACCCTGCGGCCCTCCCCTGGGGTGCGCGGGATCAGGCTGCGAAGGGTCTCCAGCTCGGCCAGGCGCCCGACGAACGGAAACGTCGAGGATAGTCCGAGCGAACCGGGAAGGTCGTGCATGGCGGGCTTTGAAGACCATAGTCAGATCTGACCATTCCCTCCTGGAACGCGAGCGCCGAGCGGGGCGAAGAAGAAGGTCAGTCTGGGTCATGACGCGGGGCCCTTGATGACCTAGGCTCGTCGCACATTCGATTTGGAGGATCAAGGAGGACGCATGGCCACCGCAAGCACAGCCGCCGAGATCGCCCGCCGCGACCTATCGGAATTCAAGGGACGGCTGATCGGGCCCGAGGACACCGACTACGGCGAGGCGCGCAAGGTCTACAACGCGATGATCGACAAGCGGCCGGCGCTGATCGCCCGTTGCGCAGATGCGGACGATGTCGCAATGGCGGTCCGGTTCGCCGGCGCTCGCGAGCTGCTGCTGGCGGTTCGGGGCGGCGGTCACAACGGCGCCGGACTTGGAACCTGCGACGACGGCGTCGTGCTCGACCTCTCGTCGTTGAAGCAGATCGAGGTCGACCCCGAGGCGCGCACTGTCCGGGTCGGTGGCGGTTGCACCTGGGGCGAGGTCGACAACGCCACCAACGAGCATGGCCTCGCAACCCCGAGCGGGATCATCTCGACCACCGGGGTCGGCGGTCTGACGCTGGGGGGTGGCATTGGCCACCTGACGCGCAAGTGCGGCCTCGCGATCGACAACCTACTCGAGGCCGAGCTGGTGCTCGCGACCGGCGAGCGGGTGCGAGCGAGCGCCGATGACCACCCCGACCTGTACTGGGCGATCCGCGGCGGCGGCGGCAACTTCGGCGTCGTGACCTCGTTCACGTTCCGGCTCCACGAGGTCGACACGGTGATCGCCGGGCCGACGTTCTGGCCGGTCGAGGCGGGCGCCGACGTGATGTCGGTCTACCGCGAGTTCATCACCGCTGCGCCGCGCGAGCTGAGCGGGTTCTTCGCCTTCACCTCGGTCCCGCCGGGCCCGCCGTTCCCCGAGGAGCTGCACCTGCGCAAGGTCAGTGGGGTTGTCTGGTGCTACGTCGGCGGTGAAGAGGACGCGGCGAAGGCGATGGCTCCGCTGCTCGACAACGTCCCGGAGCCGCTCATGCACGGGGTGCAGCCGATGCCGCATCCGGCGCTGCAGAGTGCGTTCGACGGCGTGTACCCGGAGGGTGATCAGTGGTACTGGCGCGCCGACTTCGTCAAGGAGGTCCCCGACGAGGCGGTCCAGGCGCACCAGGAGCACGGCGCCCAGATGCCGACCTGGAAGTCGACCATGCACATGTATCCGATCGACGGCGCTGCGCACGACCTCGGGCCGACCGACACCGCCTGGAGCTACCGTGACGCCAACTGGGGCTCGGTGTTCGCGGGCGTCGATCCCGATCCGGCCAACGTCAATCAGATCCGGGACTGGACCGTCGACTACTTCGACGCGCTTCACCCCTACTCGGCCGGTGGCGCATACGTGAACATGATGATGGACGAGGGTCAGGAGCGGGTCCGCGCCAGCTACCGGGACAACTACGATCGCTTGGCGCGGATCAAGCGCCAGTACGACCCGGACAACCTGTTCCGCGTCAACCAGAACATCGAGCCCGCCGCGCCCGGCTCATAGCCTGTGGAAGGGCGCCCGACCGTTCTCGTCCTCACGCCCGTCAAGCAGGCTGCCGCCCATCTCCCGCGGTACTTCGAGGCGTTGTCGCGGCTCGACTACCCGCCCGACCGCCTGAGCATCGGCATCCTCGAAGGCGACAGCACCGACGACAGCTACGAGCGGATCACGAAGCGCCTCCCGAGCCTGCGGGAGAGGCATCGTCGGGTGACCCTGGCGCGGTGGGATGCCCACTTTCAGCTGCCCGAAGGGGTCCCGCGCTGGGCTCCCCCGTTCCAGCTGCCGCGTCGGGTGGTGCTGGCAAAGGCGCGAAACCGCCTGCTGAGCGCCGCCCTCGACGACGAGGAGTGGGTGCTGTGGCTGGACGTCGACGTGGTCGAGTACCCCGCCGACGTGCTCGAGCGCCTGCTGGCGACGGGAAAGGACATCGTCACTCCCCATTGCGTGGTCGAATCGGGAGGGCCGACGTTCGACTGGAACTCCTGGCGCAACAAGGGCCGGGAGCGCATGGACGCGCTCCGAGGAGGTCCGGACCTGGTTCGCCTCGACGCGGTCGGCGGGACCATGCTGTTGATCCGCGCCGACCTTCACCGCGAGGGCCTCGTCTTCCCCGCGTTCCCGTACGGCCGCCGCAACCGCTTCGCCCGCGAGACGAACCCGCTGATGGGGGACGGCATGGGCGAGGTCGAGACCGAGGGGCTTGGGCTGATGGCCAAGGACATGGGCCACGAGTGCTGGGGAATGCCCAACCTCGAGATCGTCCACCCCAACCGGTGAGCCGCGCAGAGACCCTGTTCCTGACCCCGGTGATCCCGGCCGAGGGCGGCAACGGCCTGGCCATGCGCGCGGGCCTCCTGCTCGAGGGGCTTTCCCGCGCCGGCCCGGTGCGGGTGCTCGTGGTGCCGGTGTTCGGCCATCCGGGGCCACCCTCGCCCCTGGCAGATCGCCTCGCCGCGTCGGTAGAGGTCCTGCCGCTCGACTCCGACCCGGACCCGGTCGCCGACCTGACGGCTCGACTCGGCACTCCGGAGGGACGGGCTCGGGCCAGCGCCCTGCATCCCCTTCCGACCCTGTGCCGAGCCGCGACGCCGGCAGCGTCGAAGGCCGTCGCCGAGGCGGCGCAGGGCGTGGCCCTGGTGGTGGCGATGCGGCTCTACCTCGCGCCCCTCCTGGACGTCCTGCTCGACCGCTCGCGGCGCCCGGCGCTGGTCCTCGACGTCGACGATGTCGAGTCATCGACGCAGCGGAGTCTCGGCCAGCTCGAGGAGGGATCGCGATTCGAGCGGCTCGAGAGGATCTACCTGCCGCTGCTCGACTGCGTGATCGCCTGCTCGAATGACGACGCCGACCGCCTCGTCGACCGCCACCAGCCGCGGGCAACGGCTGTGGTGCCCAACGCGATTCGCCCGCCGGCGCCCGCGGATGGTCGCCTGGCGGCCCACCATGACCTCGATTTTCGTCGGCAATCTGAGCTACGGGCCGAACGTCGACGGCGCTCGCTGGCTCTGCGAGGAGGTGCTGCCGCTTCTGGACCGGCCGACGGTCGCGCTGGTGGGTAGCGGGCCGGGTCCGGACGTGCTCGAGCTGGCGGCCGACCCGCGGGTCACCGTGGCAGCCGACGTCCCGGACATCGCTCCCTGGTATCGGTCGGCGTCGGTCGCGGTGGTCCCGATTCGCGCCGGCGGCGGCACCCGAATCAAGGTCCTCGAGGCATTCGCCCACCGCCGCCCCGTGGTGGCGACCACCGCGGGCGCGCACGGCCTCGAGCTGGCGGGAAGCGACGGCCCGATCGTGACCGCCGACACCGCCGGCGCCTTCGCCGCGGCATGCCGGCGGCTCCTCGATCAGCCGGCCCTCGCCGCCAGCCTGGCCGAGCGCGGCGCCGAGGTCGTGCTCACCATGAGCACCGTGGATGCGGTCGCCCCGCTCATCGAAGCGCTCGCCCTCGATACCTTCCGGCGGTGAGCGGGCTCAAGGATCCGGAGCACCCGCTGGCCATCGAAGGGGTCGAGGTGGTTCCGACCGCCGACGGATACGTCGTCTACGACGAGAAGAGCGACCGGGTTCACTACCTGAATCACACCGCGGCCCTGGTGCTCGAGTTCTGCACCGGCGAGAACAGCGCGGAGGAGATCATCGGCATGCTGCAGCTCGCCTACGACCTCCCGGAGCCGCCCGAGGCCGAGACCCGCGAGTGCCTGACCCGGCTGCGCGCGGAGGGGCTCGTTCGGTGAGCGCTGACCCCGCACGAGTTGACCCTCGCCCCTGGTGAGTTGAGTTAGACTCGCCGAGATGCCGCCTGAGATCGAAGACGGGGTGCTCGAGCGGGTCGCGGTCAACCGGCGGAAGTTGGTCAGGGACGTGGTGATGGGCACCGCCTTCGCGGTCCCGGCGATCGCCTCGTTCGACATGCGCTCGCTGACCGCGTTCGCCGCCAACTGCCTGGCCCCCAACCAGACCGTGATCGCGCAGGACCACAGGTTCAGGATCGAGTACCTGCAGTTCGACCAGCGCTCCTCCAACAACGTGCTCAGGGTCAGGCTCGAGGTCCACAACGTGGACACGAACAAGAACGTCAGCTCCAAGGACCGTGCGGTGAAGCTGCGAAAGATCAAGCCGGAGCCGTCGGCGAACGTCGACCTCCCCCAGAAGTTCAGCTTCCGCCGCGACCCCAGCCGCCACTACAAGCTCAGGCTCGACACGCGCCACTGGGCGCCGGGCAACTACGAGCTCGTCTTCACCGTCGGACACGACAGGACTCGGTTCAAGGTCTTTGCCGTGGTCGGAAACTGCCCGACCTGATCCCGGTCCACTGACGCGTGGGCGGGCCGCTCCTCAGCGCGACCCTGATCGTCCGTGACGAGGAGCGCAACCTGCGCGACTGCCTGGGCTCGCTGGACGGTGTGGCGGATGAGGTGGTCGTCGTCGACACCGGCTCCACCGACGGCTCGATCGGGCTTGCGCGAGAGCTCGGAGCCCGGGTCATGTCGCATCCCTGGCGAGGCGACTTCTCCGAGGCACGCAACGTCGCCCTCGAGGCTGCACACGGCGAGTGGATCCTCTACCTGGATGCCGACGAACGCCTTCGCCCCGTGAATCGCGATGCGGTCTCCGCGCGGCTTCGCGACGCGGGCGAGACCGCGTTTCGCATCCTCCTGCACCCGTTCGTCGGCGCGACGCCGTTCTTCGAGTACCGGCTGTGGCGAGCCGATCCCGAGATCCGCTTCCGGGGCGTGATCCACGAGCAGGTCGTCGACGACATCCATCGCGTGTCAGCACGCGACGGGCGACCGGTTTCCGACTGGGGGGGCCTCGAGCTCGACCACCTCGGATACGAGGGCGACCAGGCTGCCAAGCACAGTCGCAACCTGCCCTTGCTTCGACGTCAGCTCGACGTCGACCCGAACAACATCTTCAACTGGAACCACCTGGCTCGGGTGCTGATCGCCGCCGGTGACCCCGCTGGGGCAGAGGAGGCCTTGGAGGAGGCCGTGGCGCTGGCGCGGGTCGAGAGCTCACCCTCCAGCCACGCGAGCCTCGCATGGGGCGACCTCGTTCGGTTGCGCCATGACCGCGGCGCCGATGTCGGATCGCTGCTCGCCGAGGGCAAGGCCCGCTGGCCGGAGAACTGGCTGCTCGTCTGGATCGAGGGCAACATCATGTTGGATGCCCATCGGTTGGAGGACGCTGCCGCCTGCTTCGAGCGCCTGCTCTCCGTCGACGTCGCCGGCCTGCCCGAGCGGGGCGTCGCCTACGATGGCCGTCTGTTTGGGTCGTTCGCCCATTCCTCGCTGGGCCTCGCCCTCTTCCGCCTGGGGCGCTACGAGGAGGCAGCCGAGTCCTACGCCGCCGCCGGTCGCCTGGAGCCCGACCACCCCGAGCACGCCGCCAAGCAAGCCCTCGCCGAGGCCCGCGCACGAGCCACGCCGTGATCCCCAAGAGTGGGGCCCCGTTGATCGGTGACGCCACTCACCTCGCCGACAGCTCTGGCAGGTAGCGCTCCACGTGGCGGGCGATCATCTCGCGCACCCAGCGCTGGGTGTCGGTGTCGGCCATCCGGTAGCGGCCCAACAGCATCGCTTGGTCGGTGAGCGGCAGGCCGGCGATCTCCCAGCGGACGGTGAGCCGCTCGAAGAGCATCTCGGTGCGCCGCTTCCAGGCGTCGTCGAGGGAGGAGGCGGCGCCGCTGGGCGGCTCACCGATCTTCGCGATCGTGCCGGCGCTCAGCGACTGCCTCAGGCTGAGGACGTTGCCGTCCGCATCGGCATAGTCCGAGGTTGGCTCAGGCTGCCTGGGTCGGCGACGCCGCTTTCGCTTCGCCATCTGCTGTCCGACCTACCGCGAACCCGCGGGCGCGGCGGCCAGAGCGAACGGGCTGCCCTCGGAATCGCGGCAGATGGCCCACCGCTCGCCGGGATGGATCACCGTGCCGCCAAGCTCGGCGACGCGCTCCAGCGCCGCCGCCAGGTCATTGACTGTGAAGTAGGGGAGGGATGCGGTGTCGCCGGGACCGGGCCCACGCTCGTGGACGCCGAGGCGAAGGCCGTCGTTTTCGACCTCCCATCCAGCGCCGTCCTCGGTGGCCCTGGGTGCGAGCTCGGCGCCCAGCACACCGCGCCAAAAGCGGCGGGCGCGATCGGGGTCGTCGGCGGGGAACTCGATCAGCGGGGCCGGCATCAGCCCGAGTATGCCTTCCGAGCGCGGGTCGCGCTGCCAGATTCCTAGTACGGCGCGCCGACCGCCCGAGCCCAGGCGGGATCGACGCTGAAGGCACCCTGGTCGTCCACCTGGTCGACCGTCACCGTCGCCGGCTTGCGGTTGCCGCTTCCGGGCTCGAGGGTGACCGAGCCGGTCCAGCCCTTCCAGTCGCTGACCTTGTCGAGCGCGCCGGTCAAGGCTTTGGAATCGAAGCCCCCAGCCTGCTCGACCCCGTCGGCCAGGACGTTCAGCGAGTCGTAGGTGTAGGGGCTCCAGGTGCCCGGCGCCTCGCCGAACTGATCCCGGTACTCGGAGACGTAGGTGCCCGAACCCTCGAAGTCGTCGGGTGCCGGCACCCCGACCACGTCGCAGTTGCCGGCCGCGGCCTTGCCCGCATCCTGCACATAGCCGGTGTCATACGAGGCGTAGTCGAGCAGGCAGGTCGGGCCGGACTTCGGCGACCCCATCGTCTGGGCGATCAGGGCGCCCTCCGGGTAGTAGACGGCGGCGTAGATCGCGTCTGGATCGCCGGCGGCGAGCCTGTCGACCACGTCCGAGTAGTCGTCCTTGCCCGGCTGAAGCTGCTCGAACGCCGTCACCTTCACGCCATTGGCCTGGAGATCGCTTCGGACCGCGGCCGAGACCTCCTTGGTGTAGTTCTGAGTCGGGTCGTAGGCGATCGCGACCGTTCGGGCGCCGATCCAGCCGGTCAGCGCATCCGAGGTCACCGGGGCGATCTGGGAGCTCATCGGCTGCAGCGTGAAACCGAAGCCGGCGGTGTCATTGTCGGAGGTGAGGCGGATCGGGACCAGGCCGGCGTCCTTGTACAGGGGCAGCGTCTTGATCCCGACGCTGGAGTTGTATGGGCCGACGACGCCGTCGAGGCCTGCGGCGATGGCCTTGTTCACCGCCGGGACACCGACAGCGGGATCGCCGCCGTCGTCGATCGGGACGATCTCGATCTCCTTGCCCTCGAGCCCACCGTCCGCGTTGATCTGATCGGCGGCCAGCGTGGCGCCTTTCAGCATCCCTTGGCCGAGGGTCTGAAGGTCACCCGAGAGCGGTGCCTCGAGACCGATCCGCCACTGGCCCGAGTCGCCCCCCGAGGAGTCGTCGGACCCGCCGCACGCTGCCACTCCGAGAACGAGCAAGGCCGCCACGAGGGCTGCGGCCGCGAGCTTCAGGTGGGTGGACGGCAAGGTGCTCTGGCGCATACGTTCTCCCGGTTGCTGCCTCGGCTCGGAGCACCCTACCGATGGAATGGTTGCCCCACCTCCCAATCGATGACTTCCGCGAATCGGAGCGGTCTTATCGGTGATCCCGTAGCGTCACGGCTGCGATCCGGGTAGGGGCACAGCAGTAGAAGCCCGAGAGGAGAGATGAGATGCCTGAGCACACGATCGGAACCCGCGAGGAGTGGCAGGCGGCACGCGGCGAGCTCGCGAAGCTCGAGGCGGAGCAGGCGGAGCGGAACGAGGAGATCAAGCGGAAGCGGCGCCAGCTGCCGTGGGTCCCGGTGGAGAGGGAGTACGAGTTCGACACCGAGGACGGCAGGAAGACGCTCGCCGACCTGTTCGACGGACGCTCGCAGCTGTTGGCCTACAACATCATGTACGGCCCCGATTACGAGCTCGGGGCCTGCCCCGGCTGCACCAGCCTGGCCGACGAGTTCGACGGGGGGCTGGTGCACCTGAACAAGCGCGACGTGACCTTCATCTGCTTCTCGCGGGCGCCGATCGATCGGCTCGCCGCCTACAGGAAGCGGATGGACTGGCAGTTCCCCTACGTGTCCACCTACCGAACCGAGTTCCCGTTCGACTTCGGGCTGGCGATGACCGAGGAGCAGTCGCAGCAGATCCCCGAGGTCCAGGAGATGGTGGAGGACCCGCCGGAATGGCTCCGCTTCTGGTCGACCCAGGTCGGCGCCGAGCTGAAGGACGGGCTGCGCGAGGCGCCGGGCTACATCGCGTTCGCCCGCGAGAACGGGACCGTCTACCACACCTACACGGTCACGGCACCGGACCCGTTCGTCGCCCCGTTCTTCGACTTCCTGCTCGACCGGACGCCGAAGCCGCAGCCGGAGGGGCCGCTCAGCTACCGCAAGGACGAGTACCCGGACTGAATCCCGCCGAGCTTCGCGATCACTGCCTCTCCTTCACCGGGGCCGAGGAGACGTTCCCGTTCGGCCCCGAGACCTCTGTGTTCAAGGTCGCCGGAAAGATGTTTGCCCTCTCCCAGCTCGACCCGGACTCGCTTCGGGTCAGCGTCAAGTGCGAGCCCGGCCTGGCCGAGGTGCTGCGCGGGGCGCACCCGGCGGTGCTTCCCGGATACCACCTCAACAAGCGTCACTGGAACACCGTGATCGTCGATGGCTCGCTGCCCGACTCCGCCATTCGCGACATGATCGAGGACTCATACGATCTGGTCGCCAGCAAGCTGCCCCAGGCCCGTCGCCGCGCACTCGGTTGGCGCGGCGACGACCAGCCGGGGGACATCTCGCCGCGAGACCGCGGCTAGGCGGCCTTGCGTCCGAGCGTGACCAGGTACTGGCCGGGGTAGGCGACCGAACCCCCATCGTTGCGATTCGAGCGCTCGAACACGCCTCGGAGCGCGTCGCGGAGCTCATCCCCGCGCCCCTGGGGCTCGAGCGCGGCGCGCAGCATCACGATCGGGCCGAAGTTGTCGTAGTACTCGTTGACCGCGGCGTCGATCGACTCGAATTCGAACTCGACCGCACCCTCCTCGAACCGAAGCTCGACGCCCGTGCCGGCGAACACCTCCTCGACGTGTCGGCGCGTTCCCCAGAGGACCGGCGGCTGAAAGCCCGGCGGTGGGGGTGGGGCGAGGGCAGCGACGGCCCTGAAGAAGTCCCCGATGCTCCCGTCCGGCGTCCAGGCAACTATCCCGAGCCGACCACCGGGCTTCAGCACTCGCGCGATCTCGGCTGCGGCGACCTCGTGCCGGGGCGCGAACATGCAGCCGAAGGTCGAGAGCACGACGTCGAAGCTCCGGTCGTCGAACGGCAGCGCTTCGGCGTCCCCCTCGATCAGATCGACCTCGACCCCGGCCTCGGCGGCGCGTCGGCGGGCGCCCTCGAACAGCTCCGGCGTCAGGTCGATGCCGGTGACCTCGCCTCCCGCCTGGGCCGCCGGGATCGACGCGTTTCCGGTGCCGCAGGCGACGTCGAGGACGCGATCCCCAGCGCCGACGCCAACGCGCCCGACGAGATCGCCGCCGGCGCTCCAGATCCAATCGACGACCGCGTCGTAGTCGCCCGCCGCCCATGTCGCCCGGGCACGCTGCTTGAGCTCCATCACCGTGGGTTCTGCCATCTCCATGGTCGCCTCCTGGTTCGGGTTGCCGCGCAGGTTAGTTCCCTGGACCCGGCTGGCGCTACGGTTGCGGCGATGTCCACCGAGGAGGAAATCCTGCGCCGCGCCTATACGGCCTTCAACGCCCGTGACCTCGACGCGGCGACGGCGCTGATGGATCCTCGGGTCGACTGGCCCAACGCCTGGGAGGGGGGTCGGGTGGTCGGCCGCGACCACGTGCGCGAGTACTGGACGCGGCAGTTCGCATCCGTCTCCAGCAGGGTTGAGCCCGAGAGCTTCACCGAGGAGCCGGACGGCAGCGTGACGGTCGATGTGCACCAGGTCGTTCACGACGCCGGCACGGGCGAGCTGGTCTCCGACTCGCACGTTCGCCACCGCTACCGGCTCGAGAACGGCCTCGTGGTACGGATGGATGTGCTCGAATTGAAAGGCGACCCAGGACCCGGACAGGAGGAGGCATCGTGATGGCGGAGCAGAGAATCGGCACGCAGGAGCAGTGGAAGGCGGAGCGCGACCAGCTGCTGGCGGAGGAGAAGGAGCTCACCCGGCACGGTGACGAGCTGGCCCGCAAGAGGCGGGAGCTGCCCTGGGTCCCGGTTGAGAAGGACTACCGGTTCGAGGCCGAGGGCGGGACGAAGACGCTCGCCGAGCTATTCGACGGGCGCTCCCAGCTGCTCGTCTACCACTTCATGTTCGGACCGCCCTACGAGTCGGGCTGCCCGGTCTGCTCCTCGATCACCGACACGCTCGATCGCCAGGTCGCCCACCTGAAGGCCAGGGACACCACCCTATTGCTCGCCTCCCGCGGGCCGCTCGAGAAGCTCCTCGCCTTCAGGGAGCGGATGAATTGGGACATCGACTGGGTCTCGAGCGGCGGCAGCGACTTCAATCGCGATCTCGGCTTCCTCAACACCGAGGAGGAGCTGAAGCCGTTTCTGGACGGCGAGATCCCGCCCACGGTCGAGCTGAACGCGCGCTTGTGCGGGACCGATGTGGCGGGGTACGTCGCCGAGGGACCCGGCCTGAGCGCTTACGCGCTCTCGGACGGGACCGTCTACCGGACCTACGTCACGAGCGCCCGCGGCCTCGAGCCCGCGATGCCCTTCTACGCCCTGCTGGACCGAACGCCGAGGGGCCGGAACGAGAGCGCCACGGCGCCGTTGTGGATCCGCCGTCACGACGAGTACGAGGCCGCCTAGCAGAAGGGGCTTCACCACTACACAACTTAATAGTTGTGCTATTCTCGCTCGCAGTCAAATGGCTGCGGCCCTGACCAACACCCCTGTCGTGCATCCGCTCCCGACCCAGGTGGTCGAGCGGATCGCCGAGCGCTTCCGCGTGCTCGGGGAGCCGACCCGCATCACCCTGCTCGAGGCCCTTCACGACGGAGAGGCGACCGTGGGCGAGCTGCAGCGGGCGAGCGGTGCCTCGCAGCAGAACGTCTCCAAGCACCTCGGCGTGCTCCTGCGGGCCGGGATCGTGGGCAGGCGAAAGCAGGGGAACTTCTGCCTCTACTCGATCGCCGACCCGATGGTGTTCGAGCTCTGCGAGCAGGTCTGCGGGGGGCTTCGGCGTGAGGCCGACGAGCTCGCCACGCTGCTTCGGGCAGGGGCATGAGCGTGGATCGCTCGGTCTCCCGAAGCCGCTGGCCGCTCGAGCGGGCGCTGTTCGCGCTCGCCGGAACCGTGACCCTGGCAAGCGTCGCGCTGGTCGCGCTCGTCTCGCCCTGGTTCCTCCTGCTGACGGCGTTCGTCGGCGTCAACCAGTGGCTCTACGTGGCGGTCGGCGATTGCCCCGCCTCGCTGGTCCTGAAGCGGGTCGCCGGCCTGCGTTCAGTCGTCTACCCGGGGCGCGACCGGGTCACCCGATGACCGCCGTCGGCCCGATCGGGCGACTCGGCCGCCTCACGGCCACCCACTTCCGGGCGACGGTGATCGCCTGGGTGATCGTCGCCCTCGCCCTCGGCTTCTTCGCTCCCAGGGTCGAGCAGGCGCTCTCGGGTGCGGGCTGGGAGACGACCGGCTCGCAGTCGGTGCAGGCGCGCCAGCAGATCGACCAGAGCTTTGGCGGGCTCTCGAGCTATGGCCTCGTGGCCGTCGTTCATTCCTCGACCAAGACGATCGCCGAGCCGGCTTTCCGATCGAGGGTGGCGGCGGTGGAGCGCGTCCTTGGCGACGATCCCGCGGTCAGCGCGGTCGTCCCGCCGCGACCCGGGGCTTCGATCTCACCCGACGGCCGCACCGCGATCGTCCAGGCCGGGGCGGCGCGGGACTCGAACGCGATGGTCCGGGCCGCCGATTCGCTCAAGGGGCGCCTCAGCTCCCTGGCCGGCGGGGGGGTCGAGGTCCACCTGACCGGCGCCTCCGGCATGTGGTCTGACTTCAACGCCGCCAACCGCAGCGCGATGCTCCGTTCCGAGGTGATCTCCTGGCCGGTGACCCTGGTGATCCTGGTGATCGCGTTCGGATCGCTCGTGGCTGCGGGCCTGCCGCTGATGCTGACGATGGTCGGCCTGGTGGCGGCCGCGGGCTCCCTGTATCTGGGGACGCAGATCCTGCCGATCTCGATCTGGGCGATGAACTTCGCGCTCATGTTCGCGCTGGCGCTCGGCATCGACTACGCGCTGTTCGTCGTCTATCGCTTCCGCGGCGCCTTCTTCGGCTCCCGGCTGGGGGCGGTCGATGCCGTTGCCGAGACCATGGACACCGCCGGCAAGGCGGTTGTGTTCTCGGGGTTGACGGTGCTGATCTCGCTGAGCGCGGTGATGCTGGTCCCGAGCCCCGCCTTCCGATCGATGAGCCTCGGGATCATGCTCGCGGTGCTGTTCGTCCTCGCGGCGACGCTGACGCTGCTGCCGGCCGTGCTCGCTCGGCTTGGCCCCAAGGTCGACAAGCTGGCGCTTCCGTGGGCGCACTCGGGCGAGCATCACTCGCCGCGATTCGCGGCCTGGGGGGAGCGACTGTGGCGGCGACCGCTCGTGTTCGGGATCCCGGCGCTCGCGGCGCTCCTGGTGCTCGCCTTTCCGGTCACCCAGCTTCGAACCGCGATGCCCTCGATCAAGGTCGTGCCCGCGGCCGATTCCTCACGCGTCGGCTACCAGCAGGTGCAGGACGCGTTCGGCCCCGGGGCGACTGGACCGCTCCAGCTCGTCTCGCCCGCGAATCGAACGGCGGCGACGCTGGCGGTCGCGAGGCGCGACCCGGGGATCGCCCAGGTCCTTCCCGCCCGGCCGGGGAAGGGCGACCGCAGCCTGATCGAGGCGATCCCGACCCAGGACCCGTCCAGCGCGGGGGTGGGCGGCACGATCGACCGGCTTCGCTCCGAGTTGCCGCCGGACGTCCTCGTCGGTGGCGCCGTGGCCGAGAACCACGATCTGCAGCGGGCGCTCGCCGCCAAGACGCCGCTCGTGATCGGGGTCGTGCTCGCGCTCGGCTTCCTGCTGCTGCTGTTCGCCCTCCAGGCCCCCGTGATCGCTGCTGTCGGCGTGATCACCAGCCTGCTGGCGACGGGCGCCGCGTTCGGCGTCGCCAAGTGGATCTTCCAGGACGGGCTGTTCGCGTCGCTGCTCGGCTTCCAGTCGCAGGGATTCCTCGACGCGTGGGGGCCGGTGTTCTTCTTCGCGATGGTGTTCGCGATCTCGATGGACTACACGCTGTTCCTGCTCTCCTCGGCCAAGGAACACTGGGATCGCACCCAGGACCCGCGGGAGGCGATGGTCGGTGGTCTTGCCCACTCCGGCCGGGTCATCTTCGCGGCCGGTGCCGTCATGGTCGCGGTCTTCTTCACCTTTGCGCTCTCGGGTCCGCTTCCGCCCAAGGAGATGGGGGTGATCCTGGGGATCGCCGTCCTCCTGGACGCGATGCTGGTGCGCCTGCTGCTCGTGCCCGTGCTGCTGCGCCTGCTCGGCCGGTGGGCCTGGTACCTGCCCCGGTGGGCCCACCGGATCCTGCCCCAGGTGCGGTTCGGGCACGCCTAGGGCATCGGCGCCTTCAGTAGTTCTCCACCACAGATACCGCGGGTCCCCCCGATGGCCGGTGTCCCCGCGGTGCGTAGCGTGGAATCCATGGTTACGAACGGGGACCGCCCGGCCGGGGGAGCGGCACCCAGGAGGGTGGTGATCGCCGGCGGGGGCGTCGCCGCGCTCGAGGGGATGCTCGCCCTGCGGAGCATGGCCTATGACGTCGAGGTGGAGCTGTTGTCGCCGCAGCGGGACTTCGTCTACCGGCCGCTGGCCGTCGCGGAGCCGTTCGGGCTCGGCGGGGTGCGGCGCTTCGACCTCCAGACCCTGGCCCGCGGGGTGGGGGCCGAGTACCGCTCCGACGCGATCGAGGGCCTCGACCCCGAGCAGCACGTGATCCGCAGCCGCGCGGGAAGGGAGATCCCCTACGACGCCCTGCTGATCGCCTGCGGGGCGCGAATGCGGGAAGCGATCCCCGGCGCGATCACCTTCTGGGGAACCGGCGACACGGCTCGGTACCGGTCCCTGCTCGGCGAGCTCGAGAGCGGGATCGCCGACGAGGTCGTGTTCTGCATGCCTCCGCACACGGGCTGGCCCCTTCCCCTGTACGAGCTTGCGCTGATGACCGCCGCCTATCTCGCCGAGCGGGGGGGAGGCGAACCGCGCTTGACGATTGCCACCTCGGAGTCCAGCCCGCTCGAGCTCTTCGGTGCGCGCGCCAGCGCCGCCGTCGGTGATCTGCTCGAGCGACGTCGCATCGGCCTGTGCTGCAACTGCTACCCGGTCGAGGTCGAGGACGAGGGCCTTCGGATCGTTCCGGGCGGCCATCTGTCCGCGGATCGCGTGGTTGCGACCCCTCGCCTCGAGGGTCCCCGCCTCGACGGGGTCCCAGGCGACGAGGAGGGCTTCATCCCGATCGACTCCTTCGGCCGCGTGGTTGGCCTGGAGAGCGATGGCGTGTACGCGGCCGGCGACGCGACCTCGTTCCCGGTCAAGCAGGGCGGCCTGGCCGCCCAGCAGGCGGACGCGGCGGCGGAGCTGATCGCCGCCGAGGCCGGTGCCCCGATCGACCCGAAGCCGTTCCGCCCGGTGCTCCGAGGCCTGCTCTTGACCGGCGCGGAGCCGAGCTATCTCCGGGCCGAGATCACCGGCGGGAGCGGCGAAACGTCGATCGTGGACTCGGAAGCCCTCTGGTG
The DNA here is from genome assembly GCA_963811625.1 of uncultured bacterium. Taxonomy (GTDB): domain Bacteria; phylum Actinomycetota; class Thermoleophilia; order Solirubrobacterales; family 70-9; genus AC-56. The sequence continues at coordinate 126,613 of CAWERS010000001.1, forward strand.
GCCGCCGAGCAAGATCGCCGGGAGATATCTGGCGCCCCACCTGGCCTCGCTCGGGCAGGTCGAGCTGGAGGCGGCGCCTCCAGCGCGCGACGGGCAGCTCGCGGTCGAGGTCGAGCTGACGCTCTGATGGTGTCCGTGGCGGTCCTTGCGCCGTCACCGCTGCTCACGGTGACGGTGGAGGGTGGGTCCGGGGGCGACCCCGAGGTACACCTGCACGCGGGGGGCCAGGGTTTCTGGGTCTCCCGCATGGCGGTGGCGCTCGGCGCCAGGGCGATCCTCTGCACCCCGCTGGGTGGCGAGTCGGGCTCGGTACTGGCGCCACGCATGGAGGACGAGGGGGTGGAGGTGCGCAGCGTCTCCTGTCACGCGTCCAACGCCGTCTACGTCCACGACCGACGCGGGGGGAGCCGGGCCACCGTCGCCGAGACCCGGAGCCCGTCGCTGCTCAGGCACGAGGTCGACGAGCTCTACGGAGTCGCCCTGACCGCCGGGCTCGACGCGGACGTCACGCTGCTCACCGGGCCCCATCACGAGGAAGTGCTGCCGGGGGACTTCTACCGACGCCTGGCCGCCGACCTGCGGGCCAACGACGGCCGGGTGATCGCGGACCTCACCGGGGAGCCACTCGCGGCGTCGCTGAAGGGCGGGATCGACCTGTTGAAGCTCAGCGACCAGGAGGTCGTCGACTCCGGGTATTCCTCGAGCGGCGAGACCCCGCAGCTGATCCAGGCCGCCGAGGCGTTGCGCAGCCGGGGCGCCGAGAGCGTGCTGGTCTCGCGTGGTCCTCGGCCCGCGCTCGCGTGCGCCGCGGGAGACATGCTGGAGATCACCGGCCCCCGCTTCTCGCCGCTCGACCACCACGGGACCGGCGATGCGATGTTCGCGGCCCTCGGCGTGGCGCTTGGGGAGGGCCGCGACCTTGAAGCCGCCCTGCGGCTCGCGGTCGCTGCGGGAGCCCTCAACGCCACCCGGCGTGGCCTGGGCAGTGGCCATCGGGCCGAGATCGAACGCCTGCTGGCCCACGTCGAGATCCACTCGATCACGGCGCCCGGCAGCCGCGGATCACTTCAGGGGGTGCGCTCGGCCAGGGCCTCCTGAACCAGCTCCAGAAGCGGCGCCTTCAGGCGGGGCGTCGAGGCGATCGTAACTGTGGACCCGGGCGAGAAGGGCGAGCCGTCGAGGTCGTAGACCTCGCCGCCCGCCTCACGCACCAGCAAGACCCCGGCGCTGACGTCCCAGGGCAGGTTGGAGAGCATCAAGGAGGCGTTCAGGTGACCGGCTCCGAGCCACGCGAGATCGAGGCTGGCGGAGCCGTGGACGCGAATTCGCAGGCTGCTCACGGCGAGCCTCCGGATGATCTCGAGGTGGAGCGCGTTCTCGCTCGCGGCTTCGGTTCCCACGGCGAAGTCCGCGAACCCGATCATCGCCTCCGAGAGGCCGCTGACCTCCGACACGTTGATCCGCCTGCCGTTCAGGAATGCCCCCACGCCCTCGCGCGCGAGGTAGCGCTCCCCGAGCAGGGGAAGGTCGACGATCCCGAGCGTTGGCCGGCCGGCCTCGAGCAGGGCCAGGGAGATGCCGCAAAGCGGGCTCGCCTTGCTGAAGTTCACGGTCCCGTCGATCGGGTCCAGGACCCAGAGCGTGTCGGCGTCGGTCGGGCTCAGCCCCTCCTCCTCGCCCAGGAACGCGATCCCGGGGTCGGCGTTCGAGAGCGCCTCCCTGATCGCCCGCTCGACCTCGAGATCGACCGCGGTGGCGTAGTCGCGATCGCCCTTGGGGATCATCGCTCCGTAGTGGGCGCGGCCGCGACGAACGAGCTCTGCTCCCAGGTCGACGGCCCGCTCGGCCGCCAGCAGCTTCGCCGTCGAGAGCCGCGACATCGGGGTGATGATCGCTGATCTACGCTGTCATCCGTGAGCGGCCTCCCTGGAGGAGATGGGACCGGCCTCGACGAGCAGCGCCTGCGCAGGCTGATCGAGGTCGGTCGCTCGCTCGTCTCCGAGCTCGATGTCGAGCTGATCCTGGAGCGACTGCTGGAGGCGGCCCGCGAGCTCACCGGGGCGCGCTACGCCGCCCTCGGGGTGCTGAACGTTGAACGGACCCAGCTGGAGCGATTCGTCACCCACGGGATCGACGAGAAGGCCCGCACGGCGATCGGGGAGCTTCCGCGCGGGCGCGGTGTGCTCGGCCTGCTGATCTCGGAGCCGAAGCCGCTGCGGCTGCCCGAGGTCGGGGACCACCCGCGCTCTTACGGGTTCCCTCCGGGACACCCGCCGATGAGCTCTTTCCTCGGCCTGCCGGTGCTGATCCGCGGCGAGGCGTACGGGAACCTCTATCTGACCGAGAAGCAGGGGGGCGAGCAGTTCACGGAGGCGGACGAGGCGGCCGGTGTGGTGCTCGCGGAGTGGGCCGCGATCGCGATCGAGAACGCGCGGCTCTACACGGCGACCGCCCGGCAACGTGAGGAGCTCACACACGCGGTTCACAGACTCGAGGCCATGGCCGAGATCAGCCGCGTGGTCGGAGGGGAGACCGACCTCGATCGGATCCTGAGCACGGTCGCCAAGCGCGGGCGGGCGCTGGTGTCGGCGAAGTGGCTGGCGATCCTGCTCCCGGAGGAGGACGAGCTCGTGGTCTCGGTGGTCGCCGGCGACACGACAGGGCAGCGATCGGACTTGCGGATCCCGATCGAGGGCTCGCTCGTGGGCGCCGTCTTTGCGGGCATGAAGCCCGAGCGGCATGCCGGCCTGGTCGAGCGCAGGGCGGCCCGCGGCGACGTCTGGTTCGACGCCGAGGTGGAGCTGATCGTGCCGATGGGCTTTCGCGGCGCCACGATCGGAGTCGTGGTCGCCGGGGATCGGCTCGGGGACCGGTCGGAGTTCAGCCCCGACGACGAGCGGCTGCTGACGGCGTTCGCCGCCAGCGCTGCGACCGGGGTGGCGACCGCGAGGTCGGTCGCCGAGGACCGGCTACGCCACAGCATCTCCGCGGCAGAGCGTGAGCGAGGCCGCTGGGCGAGGGAGCTCCACGACGAGACGCTGCAGGGGCTCGGTGCCCTGCGCGTCCTGCTCGCCTCGGGCCTCCGGATGGGCTCACCGGACGCGCTCGAGGGGGCGGTCAGGGAGGCCACTTCCCAGCTCGACGCGGAGATTCAGAGCCTTCGCGCCCTGATCGCCGAGCTACGGCCCGCGGCGCTGGACGAGATCGGCGTGGAGGCGGCCATACAGGGGCTCGCCGAGCGCGTCTCCGTGACCGCGGGGCTGGCGGTCGAGACCGAGCTCTCACTTCCGACGCTGAAGGGGGGCGAGTACGGTCCGGGCTCGGAGCTCGACAGCACGATCTACAGGTTGGTGCAGGAGGCGCTCACCAACGTGACCAAGCACTCCCGCGCGGAGCGCGTCCACCTCAGCGTGGTGGAGCAGAACGGGGAGGTCCAGGTCTCGGTTTCGGATGACGGCGTCGGCTTCGACCCGAGCGCTCCCCACGTCGGCTTCGGCCTGCTCGGCATGCAGGAGCGGGTGGCGATGGTGGGCGGGAGCTTCGAGCTGACCTCGACCCCCGGAGCCGGCGCCACGATGCGGGCCGTGATCCCGAGCGACTAGGCAGGTGGCCCCGCTGATCCATGTTCCGGTCGCGCCACTGCCGCCGGAGCGATTCCGGGAGCTGCTCGGCGACCGGTACGAGGAGGTCGCGGAGGGGATCCGCCGGGCCCGGGGCGTGTTCGCCGGGCGAGCCGTGTGGCACGTGAACTCGACCGGGCGGGGCGGCGGGGTGGCCGAGCTGCTGCAGTCGCTGCTCGCCTACGCCCGCGGCGCCGGGGTCGATGCTCGCTGGGCGGTGATCGAGGGCGACCCGGAGTTCTTCCGGATCACGAAGCGGATTCACAACCATCTCCACGGATCCCCAGGCGATGGGGGGAGCCTGGGGGAGGACGAGCGGGAGGCCTATGAGGCGACCCTCGCCGCCAACGCGGCGGACCTCTCCGGGGCCGTTGCGCCCGCGGACGTCGTCTTCCTCCACGACCCGCAGACGGCCGGCCTCGTGCCGGCGATGATCGAGGCCGGTGCCCGCGTGGTCTGGCGCTGCCATGTCGGGCTCGACCTGCCGAACGAACTGGCGAGGGCGGCTTGGGCCTTCCTGCGACCGTACGTGGAACAGGCGGAGGCGTACGTGTTCTCCCGCCAGGAGTTCGCATGGGAGGGCCTCGACCCGGACCGGGTCTGGGTGGTAGCGCCCTCGATCGACGCCTTCTCGCCGAAGAACCAGGACCTGGAGCCCCCGGTGGTCGGCGCCATCCTTCACGCTGCGGGCCTCTCCACAACCGATGGCGCCGGCACGCCGACGTTCCTGAGAGAGGACGGGACTCCGGGTCGCGTCGATCGCCGCGCCGAGCTCGACGAGGACGAGCCGCTCTCGCTCGACGCCAAGCTGGTGACCCAGGTTTCCCGCTGGGACCGGCTCAAGGACCCGGCGGGGGTGGTCCGCTCGTTCGCCGAGAGCATGGAGGATCACGTTCACCTGCTGCTCGCCGGGCCTTCGGTGGCGGCGGTCGCCGACGACCCCGAGGGCGCGGAGGTGCTGACAGAGGTGCGCGAGCAACGGTTGGCGCTGGCACCGCAGATCAGGGCGCGCGTCCACCTCGCCCAGCTCCCGATGGAGGACCCCGAGGAGAACGCGGCGATCGTCAACGCCGTGCAGCGCCGCTCCGACGTCGTCGTGCAGAAGAGCCTCGCGGAGGGCTTCGGCCTGACCGTGGCCGAGGCGATGTGGAAGGCCAGGCCGGTGGTCGCGAGCCGTCTGGGGGGCATTCGCGATCAGATCGTCGACGGCGAGAGCGGGATCCTGGTCGAAGATCCATCGGACCTGGCCGCGTTCGCCGCCGCCGTGCAGGCGCTGCTGAGGGACCCGGCTCGCGCGGCCGGCCTCGGCGCGGCGGCGCGGGAGCGCATCCGGGAGCGGTTCCTGGGGACCAGGCACCTGATCCAGTACCTCGACCTCCTCGACCGGCTGGTGAACCATCCGGCGATGGCCAGGCGCCCCGCCTCGGGCGCCTAGGTCTCGACCAAGCCCCGCTCGAGGGCGTAACGGACCAGCTCCGAGCGGGTCGTGAGGCGGAGCTTCTGCTGGATGTGCGCGCGGTGTGATTCCACCGTGCGGACGCTGAGGTAGAGCTGCTCGGCGATCTCGCTGTTCGTATGCCCGAGGGCGATCAGCCTCAGGACCTCGAGCTCGCGCTCGGAGAGATCGTCGGGCGCCCCGGCCGCGGGTTCTGCGGCCAGCCGGGCCCCCAACTCGGGTTGGAGGTAGGTCTGGCCGTCGGCGGCCATCCGCACCGCCTGGACCAGCGCGGCGTCCGCGGCCTCCTTCAGCACGTAGCCCAGCGCCCCAGCCTGCATCGCCTCGCGGGCGAACGCCGGCTCGCTCTGCATCGTCAGCACGACGATTTGAGTGTCCGGCGATTCCTCGCGGATCTTCGGGACCGCAGCCAGGCCCGAGCCGCCCGGCATGTTCACATCGAGCACGAGCACCTGGGGGTGGTGGCCACGGACCTTGCGCGCGGCCTCCTCGGCGTCTCCGGCCTCCGACACGACCTCGAATTCGGGCTCCGCCTCGAGCAGCATGCGCAGCGCGCTGCGAACGACCGCATGGTCGTCCGCGAGCACGATCCGGATCGTGCTCGACCCCTGGTCGCTGTCCGCGTTCGCCACGCAGCCGACCTTAGCGCGGCGGCCATCCTCCGCGCCTCAGGGTTTGCCCGCAGTTCGAAGCAGGGGTTCGCCCGGATGGCGACCGGGCCGTCGGGGTGGGACGCTTTCCAACGTGAGCGATCGAGGAAAATCCTCCGGGGAGGCGCCGGCAGGCATCGCGGGCCCGGCCCGGGTGGTCGTCCTCGGCGGCGGCTTCGGAGGTCTGGAGGCCGCGTTCGACCTGCGTCGGCTGGCCGGCGACCGCGTGCAGATCACGCTGGTCAGCGACCAGGACCACTTCCTGTTCAAGCCGAACTCGATCTACGTCCCATTCGGCCTCGATCCGGCGCGCCTGCGGGTGCCGCTCGCCCGGCCCGCGGCCCGACGGGGGATCGAGCTGGTGCGAGGGCGCGCTCACGAGATCGACCCGGACGCGCGGCAGGTGGCGGTCGACGGACGCCGGGTTCCCTATGACTTCCTGGTCGTCGCGACCGGGTCGGGCATGCGCGCCGAGGAGGTACCGGGGCTGGCCGAGCACGCGATCAGCACCTGGACCCCGGAGGACATGCTCGCCCTGCGCGCGGCGTTCCAGGGCCTCGCTTCGGCCTCGGGACGGGGTGGTCGCCGGCGAGTCCTGTTCCTGGTTCCCCCCAACAACAAGTGCGCAGGGCCGCTCTATGAGATCGTTCTGATGCTGGAGACCTGGCTGCGCCGCAAGAGGGCGCGCGGGGCTGTGGAGATCGTCTGGGCGACCTATGAGGACACATACATCCAGGCCTTCGGGCCGAGATTGCACGAGGTGGTGGAGACGGAGTTCGAGCGCCGCGGGATCGAGGGACATCACGGTCACACGGTCGAACGGGTCGAGCCCGACGTGGTCGAGTGCACGAACGGAGCCCGGCTGGGCTACGACCTGTTGGTCGCGTCCCCGCCCTACGTCGCCTCGACCGCGTTCGCCGGGCTTCCCGCCGACGATCGCGGCTTCCTGGCGACCGAGCTGGGGAGCCGGCGGCTGCTCCGGCACCCCGAGATCTTCGCGGTGGGGGACGCCGGTGACTTCCCGGTCAAGCAGGCGTTCCTCGCCTTCCTCCAGGCCGACGCGGCCGCCGCCCACGTTGCCGCGGAGATCGCCGGCACCGAGCCCCGGACGGTGTTCGAGCCCGTGAGCATGTGCGTGATGGAGCAGTTCGACAAGGCGACCTTCGCGCAGGTCCCACTGCGGTTGACCGGCGATCCGGCACGGCCGATCGAGGTCCGACCGGACGCGAACGGTGACTATCGGGTGGGATCCTCCAAGGCATGGAGGGTGGGCAAGAAGATGCTCGGGTTGTCGGTGCCGTGGCGCTTCCGCCACGGTCAGCCGTTCCACGGTGGCGCGTTCTGGCGCGGCATGGAGACGGGGCTCGGCGCGATGTCCGGGTTGCTCGCCAGCGGCGCTTCAGGGGAGCGGTCGAGATGAGGCTGCCCGCATTCCTGCCCCGTGTCCTGCTGCTGGCGGCGCTTGCGTATCTCGGCTTCTACGTCTATGGCGTGGTCCTGGGCGTCTTCTCGCCCGGGGAGATGGTCGGCTTCACGGCGGTGGCGGTCCTCTGCGTGGTCGCCGGCGTCGTCCACGCGGTCAGGATCAGGCGGGCGCTGAGCGGCCCGGACCGGGCGCGAATCACCCACGACCTGCAGAAGTACCGTGAGAAGCGTGGCTGGTAATCCGCGGCGGGGGTCGTGCCCGAGCTCGCCCGCGCTGGGCCCACGGCTAACTACGGACCCCAATCGGCGGGTTGCCCCCGATGGCCCCCGCTCGCCCGGTATCTAGGGTCCCCGTCGTGCCGGTATCCGAGAGCCCGACAGACGCGCAATCGCATCCCGCCCCGGGTGCGCAGACCGGGACCGAGGCGGTGAAGCCCTTCTCGGCCCTGTCGAGATCGGACGTCGACTACGCGGGCGGCAAGGGGGCGAACCTCGGCGAGATGACCGGCGCCGGACTGCCGATCCCGCCCGGGTTCGTGGTCGGTGCCCCCGCATACGCCTTGTTCTGCGAGGCCGGCGGGCTTCGCGATCGGATCGCGAAACGGCTCGAGACGCTCGACGTCGACGACACCGACGAGCTCGCCGCCGCGGCCGCCGACGTTCGGGAGATGGTCGAGGCCGAGCCCTTCCCCGCGGAGGTCGAGGAAGCGATCCGAGCGGGATACGCCGAGCTCTGCGATGGCACTGCCGACGTCCCGGTCGCGGTCCGCTCCTCGGCGACCGCCGAGGACACCGAGGCCGCCTCGTTCGCCGGCATGAACGAGACCCTGCTCAACGTCCGGGGCGCCGATGCCGTGGTCGACGCCGTCCGCCGCTGCTGGTCGTCGCTGTTCGGGGGCCGCACCGTCTTCTACCGTGCCAAGCGCGGGTTCGGCCAGGCCGACATGGACATCGCCGTGGTCGTTCAGCGACAGATCCTGTCGACCAGGGCCGGCGTGATGTTCACGATCGACCCCGCTTCCGGGGCCACGGATCGCCTGGTCATCGAGGGCTCGTTCGGGCTCGGCGAGGCGGTGGTCTCCGGGAGCGTGTCCCCGGACCGCTACCTGGTCGAGAAGGGCTCGGGAGCGATCCTCGCCCGAGAGGTCCGTCGCAAGGAGCTTGTGATCGAGCCACGCCCGGACGGCGGCACGCTGACCCGCGAGCTCGAGGGCGACGAGGCAACCCGACCGGCGCTCTCCGACGAGGAGGTCGATGAGCTGGCCGCGCTCGGACAGCGGATCGAGACCCATTACGGAAGCCCGCAGGACACCGAGTGGTGCTTCGACGAGGACGGGCGCGCCTGGATGCTCCAGTCGCGGCCGGTGACCTCCGCCGGCGGCGTCCCGATGGGGGCGGCCTCGGACGGCGAGGTGCTCGTCCACGGCCTCGGTGCCGCGCCCGGCTCCTCCAGCGGCCAGGTGAGGATTGTCAAGTCGCTCGACGGCGCCGACGCGCTGGCGGAGGGAGACGTCCTGGTGACGCACATGACCGCCCCCGACTGGGTGCCGCTGATGCGTCGGGCGACGGCGATCGTCACCGACTCCGGAGGAATGACCTGTCATGCGGCGATCGTCTCCCGCGAGCTCGGAATCCCGTGCGTGGTCGGAACCGCCGAGGCGACCGAGAAGCTTCGCGACGGGGAGTTGGTGACCGTCGATGCCACCAACGGCGAGATTCGCGAGGGCGCCACGCCGATCAAGGTGACCGCAACCGCGCCCGAGGTCAGCGGAGCGATCTCCCCCGTGACGGGCACGAAGCTGCTCGTCAACCTCTCCGAGCCCTCTCAGATCGACCGGGCGGCGTCGCTCGACGTGGAGGGCGTCGGGCTGCTGCGAGCCGAGCTGATGGTGATCGAGGCTCTCGACGGAGCCCATCCCCGGCTGCTGATGCAGCAGGGCCGAGGCGAGGAGTTCGTCTCCCGGATGGCGGATTCGCTGACCAAGTTCGCAAACGCTTTCTCGCCCCGGCCGATCACGTATCGAACGATCGACTTCCGGACCAACGAGTTCCGCGGGCTGGAGGGCGGGGACCAGTTCGAGCCCGAGGAGTCCAACCCGATGATCGGGTATCGGGGCGCGCTGCGGTACATGCGCGAGCCCGACCTGCTCGGCCTCGAGCTGGAAGCGATCACCCGGGTCTGGGACGCCGGCCATACCAACTTCCACATCATGGTGCCCTTCGTGCGCACGCCGCGCGAGCTGGTTGCCTGCCGGCGCCAGATGGACGAGGCCGGGCTGATCGGCCGTCCCGGCTTCGAGCTCTGGGTGATGGCCGAGGTCCCGTCGGTCCTCTTCCACCTGGAGCGGTACGCGAGCCTCGGGATCGCGGGGATCTCGATCGGCTCCAACGACCTCACCCAGCTGCTCTTGGGCGCCGACCGTGACTCCGAGGTGGTGGCGGAGATCTTCGACGAGCGCGACGCCGCGGTCACCGACTATCTCGGCCAGTTGATCCCGCGGGCGCGGGAACTCGGGCTCCAGACCTCGATCTGCGGGCAGGCCCCCTCGGTGCACCCCGAATACGCCGAGGTCCTCGTCCGCGCCGGGATCGACGCGATCTCGGTCAACATCGACGCGGTCGATCGCGCCAGGCGCATGGTCGCGGCGGCGGAGCAGCGCCTCATGCTCGAGGCCGCCCGCGGCGAGGGCCCGGCCGTCAGCGAAGGCTGACCCCGTGGAGGAGCAGCTGAACGCCCTCGACGCGACCTTCCTCGAGCTCGAGGAGGCCGACGAGAGCGCCCACATGCACATCGGCGGCGTGATGATCTTCGAGCCCTGGGCGGATGGCGGCTCGCCGCCGATCGACCTGGTCCGGGCCGAGCTCGAGGCCCGGACCGCCGAGTTCCCCCGCTACCGGCAGCGCCTCTCGCAGACGCACACGGGCGGGCTCCGCTGGCCACGGTGGGAGGGGGACGACCGCTTCGACATCGCCCGCCACGTCGTCAGGGCCGCCCTCCCCGAGCCGAAGGGAGACGCGCAGCTCCTCGAGTGGGCGGGCGACTACTTCTCCCAGCGGCTCGACCGGGGGAGGCCGCTGTGGGAGATGGTGATCATCGATCTCGCCGACGGCCGCTGGGCGATGGTCTCGAAGGCGCATCACTGCATGGTTGACGGGGTCGGCTCGGTGGACGTGGTCAACGCGCTGCTCGACTCGCGCGCGGACGCAGAACAGCGGTCCAACGGGACCTCCTGGTCGGCGCCGCGCCCACCCCGGCCGCGTCCCGCGCCGACCGCCTGGCCTCCCCTGCGTGCCGCCGTGTCGCTCACAGCCGAGAGCCTCAGCGCGGCCGGCGACGTGCTCCACGCCGGTGCCAGGACGATCCGGCTCGCGGCCGGCGGCATCGCGGCGCCCCTGCGCGGCCCGCATCATGCCGTGGAGGCCCTCTCGCGCGCCCGCGCGCTGGTCGAGGTGCTGGTCAAGGACGAGCTCATCGGGGCCCCTCCCAGCAGCCTCAACGAGCCGATCGGCGCCCACCGCAGCCTCGCGGTGCTGACCGTGTCCCTGGGCGAGCTGAAGCAGATCAAGCACAGCCTCGGCGGCAGCGTCAACGACGTCGTGCTCGCCGCGACCGCCGGGGGCCTGCGGGAGCTGCTTCGAAGCCGTGGCGAGACTCTCCCCGCGGAGGGCCTGCGGGCGATGGTGCCGGTGAACATCCGCTCGGCCGGGGAGCGCCTGGCGCTCGGCAACCGGATCACCTCGCTGTTCGTCCACCTTCCGGTCGCCGAGCCCGACCCGCTCGATCGCTACCGGCGCCAGGTGGAGGATGCGGAGGGCCTCAAGGCCGGCTCCCAGGCCACCGGCTCGCTGGCGATCGTGAACCTCGCCGGGCATGCCCCGCCGGTCCTGCACAGCTTCCTCGCCCGCGGGCTCTTCGCCACCCGCCTGTTCAACGTCACGATCACCAACGTGCCAGGCCCCCAGTTCCCGCTCTACGCCTTCGGCTCTCGCATGCAGGCCGTCTGGCCCCTCGTCCCGCTGGCCGCCAACCACGCGGTCGGGCTGGCGGTGTTCAGCTATGACGGGGACCTCTTCTTCTGCCTCAACGCGGACCGCGACTCGGTGCCGGACCTGGACGTGCTTGCGACCGGCATCCGCAGGTCGATCGAGGAGCTCGGGGCCCTGGCGGCGACGGGTCGTGCGGGTAAGGCGCGACTGCGGCCCTCCTGGGGGCTCCCCGCGAAGCGCAAGTCTCCTGCCCCCGATCGCGGATAGGGTGCGAAGCATGGAGCGCAGCTACATCGGACCCGCGTTTTCGAGCGCCAAGGTGCACGATGCGATGCGGGTGGGGGTGATCACCTGCCGCCCGGAGACCAAGCTGGCTGACGTGGCCCGGATGATGGTCGGCTACGAGGTCCATTCGGTGGTCGTGTCCGACATGCGAGGTGGTGGCGGGCTGTGGGGAATCGTGACCAGCCTCGATCTGGCTCGCTCGGCGGACGAGCTCGATTCGCTGACCGCAGAGGACGTCGCCACGACGGAGCTGGTGACGGTTCCGTCGAACGAGCCGCTGGAGCAGGCGGCGAAGCTGATGGCCGAGCACAAGGTGACGCACCTGGTCGCGGTCCAACCGGAGACCGACCAGCCGGCCGGCATGATCTCCGCCCGCGGGATCGCCGCGGCTCTGGCGTACGGACGCTCCTGATCAGCGCAACCGGAACCCGCCCGCCAGCGCTAACGTGCAGGTGGTAGCGATGCGCCCGGGGTGCGAGAGATGTGCCTAGCGATCCCCGGCCAGGTGGTCGAGGTGGTCGACGAGCCGAACAGCTTGGCGATCGTGGACGTGACCGGCGTCCTGCGGAAGGTCAACGTGGGCCTGCTCGACGGAGGCGATCCGGCGGTGCCGGGCGACTGGGTCCTGATCCATGTCGGCTTCGCGATCTCGAAGGTCGACGAGGACGAGGCCCAGGCGACGCTGGCGCTGCTCGAGCAGATGGGCGATGCGTACGAGCAGGAGCTGGCCGAGCTTCGAGACAGCGGGATCGAGTGACCGACCCCGGTCGCTGCTTGACCTGCGGTGATCTGGCCGAGCCGATGCGGGTCGCGGCGCTGGAGCGCGACGAACCGGAGCTCGCGGTCTGCATCGGGGAGGACGGCGCCCGTTGCGTGGTCGACATCGGGCTGATCCCGGACGCCGTCCCGGGCGAATCGCTTCTGGTCCACGCCGGCGCCGCGCTCGCGCGGCTCCCCGAGGATTCAGGGGATCGCGGCTGACCATGCGCTTCGTCGACGAGTTTCGCGATCCCGAGCTCGCCAGGGCGCTGGCGGCTGAGATCGGCTCTGCGGTCGAGCCGGGGCGCACCGTCAAGCTGATGGAGGTATGCGGCGGCCACACGCACTCGATCTACCGGTACGGGATCGACGACGTGCTCCCGGAGGGGGTCGAGCTGGTTCACGGCCCAGGTTGCCCGGTGTGCGTGATCCCGATGGGGCGCGTGGACGATGGAATCCGGCTGGCGCGCGAGGCGGGCGTGGTCCTGGCCTGCTTCGGGGACATGATGCGGGTGCCGGGATCGGAGGGCACGTTCCTGGACGCGAAGGCGGAGGGGGCCGACGTGAGGATGGTCTACTCGCCACTCGACGCGCTCAAGCTCGCGCGGCAGAATCCCGAACGCGAAGTCGTCTTCTTCGCGATCGGCTTCGAGACGACGGCGCCCTCGACCGCGTTGACGCTCCAGCGAGCCAAGCGGGAGGGCGTCCGCAACTTCTCCTGTTTCGTCAACCACGTGACGATCCTGCCGCCCCTGCGGGCCCTGCTCACCTCACCCGACCTGCGCATCGACGGCTTCATCGGTCCCGGTCACGTGGCGACGGTGATCGGCGCGCGGCCGTTCGAGTTCGTGCCCCGCGAGTACGGCAAGCCACTGGTGGTGTCCGGGTTCGAGCCGCTGGACGTGCTCCAGTCGATCCGCATGCTGCTCGCGCAGCTGGCCGCGGGTCGGTGCGAGGTCGAAAACCAGTACCGGCGGGTCGTTCCCGAGGACGGAAACCCCAGGGCGCTCGAGCTCCTGGCCGAGGTGTTCGAGCTCCGCGAGCACTTCGAGTGGCGGGGGCTCGGGTTCATCTCGCATAGCGCGCTGCGGCTTCGCGACGCCTATGCGGACCTGGATGCCGAGCGCCGCTTCGAGGTCGCCGGGGTCAGGGTTGCCGATCCCAAGGCGTGCCAGTGCGGCGAGGTCCTGAAGGGAGTGATCAAGCCATGGGAGTGCAAGGTGTTCGGCACCGCCTGCACTCCGGAGCACGCAATCGGCACCTGCATGGTCTCCTCCGAGGGAGCCTGCGCCGCCTACTACAACTACGGCCGCTTCGCCAGGGAGAAGGTCGCGACGTGAGCCAGCGAGTGGAGGGGATCGCCGAACGCGAGCGCCGCAAGCTCGAGATCGTCGACAGGGCGCGCTCGAAGCCCCCCCGCTTCGACGATCCGCGGATCACGCTCGCCCACGGCGCCGGGGGGCGGGCGACACGGGCCCTGGTCGAGGGCCTGCTCGTCCCCGCGCTCGGGTCGTCCACTCTGGCCGAGCTCGACGACGCCGCGCCGATCGCAGGGACCGAGGGGAATCTGCTGATGACCACCGATTCCCACGTCGTGCGGCCGATTCGCTTCCCCGGCGGCTCGATCGGGGCCCTGGCCGTCAACGGCACGGTCAACGACCTGGCCGTCGCGGGCGCCCGCGCGCTGGCCCTCAGCCTGTCGCTCGTGCTCGAGGAGGGACTGGCAGCGGAGGAGCTTCGCGCGGAGGTTGACGCGATCGCGGCCGCAGCCGGGCTGGCCGGGGTGGAGGTGGTCGCCGGGGACTCGAAGGTGGTCGAGCGCGGGCGCGCCGACAAGATGTACGTCTGCACGACCGGGGTCGGGAGGCGAGACCCCCGTGCCCGCCTGGCGCCCTCGTCGATCCGGCCGGGGGACCGGATTCTGCTCTCGGGAACGATCGGCGACCACGGCACCGCGATCATGCTCGCCAGGGGGGAGTTCGACCTCATGGCCGAGGTCGAATCGGATACGCGGTCGCTCTGGCCCGTCGCCGAGGCGCTGATCGAGGCGTGCGGGACCGAGCTTCGCTGCATGCGGGACGCGACCCGCGGCGGCGTGGCATCGGCGCTGAACGAGCTGGCCCGCGCCTCCGCCGTCTCGATCCAGGTCAGCGAGGCGACGGTTCCGGTGCGGCCGGCGGTCGCCGGCGCGATGGAGCTCCTGGGGATCGACCCGATGCAGGTCGCCAACGAGGGAAAGCTGATCGCGATCACCTCTCCAGGGGCTGCGGCGCCCGCCCTGGCGGCGATGCGAGCGGTTCCGGGGGGCGAGGCGGCGGTTGAGATCGGCGAGGTGTCCGCGGAGGCTCCCGGCACCGTGCTCGTCGAGACCCCCCTGGGTGGCCGTCGGGTGATGGACGAGCTGGTCGGCGACCCGCTTCCGAGGATCTGCTGAGCGTGCATGAGCTGTCGCTCGCGGTCGCGATCGTCGAGCTCGCCGAACGGCACGCGCGGGGAAGGCCCGTGAGCGCCGTCAACGTCAGCGTCGGAGCGCTGCGTCAGGTGGTCCCGCGCTCGCTCAGCTTCCAGTTCGAGTTCGCGTCGCGGGGCTCGGCGTGCGAGGGCGCCACGCTGGTGCAGGAGCCGGTTGCGGCGCTCCTGTGCTGCGGGGACTGTGGACGCGAGTGGGACCCGGCGCCCGCAAGCGCGGCGACCAGCGAGGAGCTGGTGGTGTCCTTCAGATGTCCGGGCTGCCGGTCATCGCGGTTCTCGGTCACCCACGGCGAAGAGCTCGAGGTGGACTCGATCGAGGTGGTCGACGATGTGTCCGCGAGCCTGGAGCGCGAGGGGGAGAGGTGCACCGGACCAAGGTGAGAGTCGCCGAGGACGTCCTCGACGCCAACGCGACCATCGCCCGCGCCAACCGGGAGGAGTTCGATCGGGACCGGGTCGCGGTGGTGAACCTGATGAGCGCGCCGGGTGCCGGCAAGACCTCGCTGCTGGAACGGGCGCTGGAGCGGCGGGAGGGGGTCAGCGTTGCCGTGCTCGAGGGCGACGTCCAGGGAACCCTCGACGCCGACCGGCTGGCCTCGCTCCACGTCCCGGTCGCCCAGATCAACACCGATCCGGGATTCGGCGGGGAGTGCCACCTGGACGCCAACATGGTCCGCGCCGCGCTCGGCGAGCTGCCGCTCGCCGAGATCGACCTGCTCGTGATCGAGAACGTCGGGAATCTGGTCTGCCCCGCCGAGTTCCGGGTGGGCGAGGACGTCCGGGTGATGGTCTCGTCGGTGACCGAGGGCGAGGACAAGCCGCTCAAGTACCCGCTGATGTTCCGCACCTGCGAGCTGGTGCTGGTGAACAAGATCGACCTGCTCCCCCATCTCGACTTCGACCTCGACCGCTTCCTCGCAAACCTCGACGCGGTCAACCCCGGGGTGGAGCACCAGCTCCTCAGCGCGCGGACCGGGGAGGGAACGGAGGCGTGGCGCCGGTGGCTTCTGGGCTTGCCCGACCGGCTCACCGCGGCTGCGCGGCCATGAGCGCGAAAGCGCCCGCAGGGGTCCGATCCGATGCCGCCCTCGAGTCACACGTCGCGCGGGCGTGTGAGCGGCGCGCAGAGGCCAACCGATCGTTCTTCAACCGCGATGCCGACACGCTCGCCCGCTGCTGCGAGCGGATCGCCGATCGCTTCCGGCGGGGCGGTCGCCTGGTCGCCCTGGGCGGCTCGCCCGCGGCGCGATCCGACGCCCACCACGTCGCGGTCGAGTTCGTGCACCCGGTGATCGTCGGCAAACGGGCGCTGCCGGCCGTGGCCCTGGGCGGCCGGGCCGCCGGCCTGGCCGGCGAAGCGGGCCTGATCCTCGAGCCGGACGACGTCGCGGTGGGGTTCGGGATCGACGAGGACGGGACCGAGATCGCCTCCGCGCTCGAGCTCGCGCGTTCCCGGGGCTGCCTGACGATCGCCTTCGGCGCGGGAGCGGCCGAATGGGAGCTCGTTCCCGCCGAGGACGATCGGTTCATCCGCCAGGAGCTGGTCGAGACCGCGTATCACCTGCTCTGGGAGCTCGTCCACGTCTTCTTCGAGCACGGGTCGTCCCCGCGTGAGCGGCCGGATCCCGCGGCCCCGGCCCCGAGGGCGGGCTTCCTGTACCCGTTCCTCTCCGGAGAGCAGGGGGACGTCGAGGCCGTGATCGCCGACGTCCGGGGTTCCGCGCTCGCCAAGGCTGAGGAGGTGGGGGAGCTGCGGCACCAGACGCTGATCGAGGGACGCCGGGCGCTGATCTCCGCAGCCTCGGCGCTTCGACGCACCGTCGACGATGGCGGGCGGGTGCTCGCGTTCGGAAACGGGGGCTCGGCCACCGATGCGGCGGACCTGATCGCCGACCTCGGCCCCCGATCTCGGGTCCCGATCCCGGCGCTCGACCT
This sequence comes from uncultured bacterium, assembly GCA_963811625.1. Lineage (GTDB taxonomy): Bacteria > Actinomycetota > Thermoleophilia > Solirubrobacterales > 70-9 > AC-56. The sequence continues at coordinate 143,202 of CAWERS010000001.1, forward strand.
CTCCGGCGACCCGGCGATCCTGACCGCGATCGCCAACGACATCGGACCGGAGGAGCTGTTCAGTCGGCAGCTGATCGCCTACGGGCGCCGGGGCGACGTCGCCGTCGCCCTCTCGACCAGCGGCGGTTCACCGAACATCGTCCGTGCACTCGGCGAGGCCCGCGCTCGCGGGATCGAGACGATCGCGTTCGTGGGCTACGACGGGGGGCGGATCGCGAGCGGGGACCTCGCCGACCACTTGATCGTCAGCCGCTCCCAGCACATCCCCAGGATCCAGGAGGCTCAGGCGAGCGCATATCACGTGATGCTGGAGCTGCTCGCCCGCCTCGACGGCTAGCCCATGACTGCCCGCCGAGTACGGGTCCACGTGACCGGCACGGTTCAGGGAGTGGGCTTCAGACCCTACGTTCACAGGCTTGCCGCCGACCTCGGGCTCGCGGGCTTCGTGCTCAACGAGCCGGCCGGCGCGCTGCTCGAGGCGGAGGGCGAGCCGCGGCGGGTGGACGAGCTGCTCGCACGGCTCGCGGATCCGGCGCCGCCCCTCGCCCACGTCGAGCACCTGGCCGTCGAGCGCGTGGCGCCGCTCGGAGAGCGCGGGTTTCGGATTGCGGCGAGCGCCGCGTCCGGGACCCCCGAAGCGGTGCTCTCCGCGGACGCGGCGACCTGCGAGGACTGCCGCAGGGAGCTGTTCGATCCCGTCGATCGCCGCCACCGGTATCCGTTCATCAACTGCACCAACTGCGGCCCGCGGTTCACGATCGCCCGAGGTCTGCCCTACGACCGGGCGGCGACAACCATGGTCCACTTCGAGATCTGCCCGGAATGCCGGCGCGAGTACGAAGACCCAGGCGATCGCCGTTTTCACGCCCAGGCGAATGCCTGTCCCGATTGCGGCCCGCGAGCGAGCCTGGTGGATCCAGCCGGCCGCGCGGTCCCGCTCGCCGACGGGGTGGACGCCCCCGCGGCGGCCGCGGATGCCCTGCTCGCGGGGCGGATCGTGGCCCTGAAGGGGCTCGGCGGCTACCACCTCGCATGCCGCGCCGACCTGGTGGATGTGGTCGCAGCGCTCCGCGAGCGCAAGCGCCGCGACGCCAAGCCCTTTGCGCTGATGGCGCCCGACCTGGTCACGGCGCGCACCCTGATCGAGCTGGCTCCGGACGAGGAGGCGCTCCTGACCGGGCGGCGCGCGCCGGTGGTGATCGCTCGGCGGCGGGCCGCCGCGTCGATCGCCGACGAGGTCGCGCCCCGGTCCCCGGAGCTGGGGGTGATGCTTCCCCACTCGCCACTCCATCATCTCGTCTGCGCCGGGGCCGGGACCACGCTCGTGATGACGAGCGGGAACCTCACCGACGAGCCGATCGCCTACCGGGACGAGGACGCCCTGCGACGGCTGGCCGAGATCGCCGACCTCTTGCTCGTCCACGATCGGCCGATCCAGGTTCGGACCGACGACTCGGTGCTTCGCTCCACCGACGGAACCCGAAGCCGGCCACTGATGATCCGGCGCTCGCGCGGCTACGTGCCTGAGGCGCTCGAGCTTCCGGTGCGATCGCCGCCCCTCCTGGCCGTCGGCGCCGAGCTGAAGAGCGCCTTTTGCGTGGCGGCGGACGGACGGGCACTGGTGGGCCAGCACATCGGCGACCTGAGGACGTACGAAACGCTGATCGCGTTCCGGGAGGGGATCGCGCGATTCGAGCGCATGTTCGCCGTCGCGCCCGAGGCGGTCGCCCACGATCTGCACCCCGACTACCTGTCGACCGCGTACGCGCGCGAGCGAGACGAGGCCAGGTTGATCGGGGTCCAGCATCACCATGCCCACCTCGCCTCATGCCTGGCCGAGCACGGCGAGCGGGGCCCGGCGGTGGCCGCGATCTTCGACGGCTCGGGGCTGGGGCCGGACGGCACCGTCTGGGGTGGCGAGCTTCTGGTCGGGGGCTTGGACGGGTTCTCACGGTTCGCCAGCCTGTTGCCGGTTGCGCTTCCCGGCGGCGACGCCGCCGCCCGCGAGCCCTGGCGGATGGCGTGCGCATGGCTCGCCGCCAGCCTGGGTGAACGGGCGCCGAAGCTACCCCCGGCGCTCGGGCGGGAGGTCGATCCCGCTCGCTGGGAGGCGGTGGCACGCCTTGCCGACACGGGCCTCGCCTCGCCCTCGACCTCCAGCGCCGGTCGCCTGTTCGACGCCGTGGCGGCGCTTTGCGGCCTGCGGGCGCGCGTCGATCACGAGGGCCAGGCGGCGATGGAGCTCGAGTGGGCGGCGGACCCCGCCGAGCGCGGGGGCTACCCGCTGTGCCTGGTGCCCAACCAGGCGTCCGGTGGCGGCCCGGCGGTGCTCGACGCCCGCGAGACGATCCGCGCCCTGCTCGACGACCTGGGGCGCGGGAGCGGCGTCCCGAAGGTGGCGGCCAGGTTCCACAACGCGCTCGCGCGGGGGACCGCCGAAGCATGTGCGGGCGAGGCGGCCCGACGCGGACTCGGGGCCGTCGTCCTGTCGGGGGGCGTGTTCCAGAACGCGCTCCTTTTGGCGCGCACCCGGGCGCTGCTCGAAGAAGTCGGCCTCAGGGTGCTGGTCCCCGAGCGTCTACCGCCGAACGACGGCGGGATCGCCTTCGGGCAGGCTGCGGTCGCCGCGGCTCAGATGGCCGGCTGAGCCGAGGCCGAGAATCGCGGCTCGTCCAGCTCCGCGAGCACCAGCTCGGCGGCCTCGACGGTCGCCTTGGTCACCGGCGGCGACAAGCCCGCTCCGGTGTCGAAACGGGTTCCTTCGATCCCAAGGACCAGGAGCCGGCCCGGCAGGCGATCCAGCGCCCGCGCGAGCTCGATCACCTCGCCGAGGGCCAGCGCGTGGGTCGAGGCGCCGGTCGAGCGTGGCGCCGGGAGGCCGTCGCGTCCCGCCTCGAGACGATGGATCCCGCCCGGCTTCTCGCCGGCGATCGCATCGACGACGATCGCCAGGCGCGCGTCGCTCCAGAGCTCGATCAGGTCGCTCGGCTCGCGCTCGTGCTCGACCGCGCGAACGTCCGGTGCCCGCTCGCGCACGAGCCGGGCGACCTCGAGGCCGGCGGCGTCGTCTCCGCGCAGCCGGTTGCCGAGCCCGATCACGATTGCGTCGTCGCCTCGCACGCGGCGCGAGCCTAGCCGCGGTCGATGTCGAGGCGCAGGAAGTGAGTCGAGCAGGAGATGCAGGGGTCGTAGTTGCGCACCGCCTGCTCGCAGCGCCACCGGAGCTCGTCGTCGCCGGTATCCAGGTTGGCCTGGACGAAGCCCCTCAGGTCCTCCTCGATCGAGCCCTGGTTCTGCGACGTGGGCGGCACGATCCGGGCACTCTCGATTCTCCCGTCGGCGCGCAGCGCGTAGCGATGCCAGAGCATCCCTCGGGGGGCCTCGGTCCAGCCCGAGCCGCTGGCGGCACGGTGCTCGACTTCAATCGCCGGCGGGTCCGGCGGCTGGTAGGAGTCGATCAGGCGCAGCGCCTCGTCGGCGGCGTGCAGCATCTCCACGCTGCGAACGACGATGCTCTGGAACGGGTTGCGACATGTCTCGCCGAGGCCGGCGTCACGAGCCGCCTCCCGGGCCAGCGGCGAGAGGGAGCCGTGGTTGAGGCTGTAGCGAGCCATGGGGCCGACCACGTAGTTGCCGCGCTCGCGCATTCGGGAATGGAGGGCGGTCGAATGGGGGACCTGCTCCTCGACCACGTGGTCGAGGAAGTCGTCCGGCTCGATCTCGAGCCCGGCCGAGGAGATCAGCCGGCCGGACTCGATCGCGTACCGATCGTCCTCGTGGAGCGCCACCAGCTCGCAGTCGAGCTCGCGCTCCGGGAACTCCAGCGAGCCCGCCCAGCGCACGGTCTCGACCAGCTCCTCGCGGGCCCGCTTCAGGCTGTCGGCGACCGGCGCGAGCTCACCTGGGGTGGGCGCGCGATAGAAGCCGCCAACCTTCAGGTTGACCGGGTGGACGGAGCGCCCCCCGATCACTCGCATCAGCTCGTTGCCGGACTTCTTGATCCGCAGGCCGCGCTCGACCAGCTCGGCGTGCCCGTCGCGGGCCATCTCGATCGCCCCCGGATAGCCGAGGAAGTCGGGCGCGTGGAGGAAGTAGACGTGCAGCCCGTGGCTCTCCAGCCACTCGCCGCAGTAGATCAGCCGGCGGAGGCTTCGGATCGGCTCGGACACCTGGATCCCCAGCGCCGCCTCGATCGCGGCGCAGGCGCTCAGCTGATAGGCGATCGGGCAGATCCCGCAGATCCGCGAGGTGATGTCGGGGGCGTCGCCGAAGCGGCCGGTCGCGCAGAAAGGCCTCGAAGAACCGGGGTGGCTCGTAGATCTCGAGCCGAACGTCCTCGACCTCGCCGTCGCGGACCCGTACATGCAGCGCCCCCTCGCCCTCGACGCGGGCCAGCGCCCCGACCTTGATCGTGGTCGTTCGGCCCTCCATCTATCGGCTACCCGGATTCGTGCCCCAGCGCTCCGGGCTGGTGGCCTGGTTGTCGTGCGGGCGCCGTTGCGGATGCGGACCCGGGATCTCGCCGGCCTCGGCGTCGCGGCTGGTAGCGGGCGAACGCCTCGGCGAATGCGTTCACGTGCCGGAACCGGGGGACCAGGTCGGGCTCGTCGACCCCCATGCCGAGGAGCCAGTGGCTGAGCGAGCCCGGATTGGGGGTCTCCTTGGGCCCGAAGCAGCCGTAGCAGCCGCGGTCGTACGCGGGGCAGATCGCGCCGCAACCGGCGTGGGTCACGGGGCCCAGGCACGGCGTCCCGTGGGCGACCATCACGCAGACGTTGCCCCGGATCTTGCACTCGACGCACACCGACTGCGAGCTGATCCGGGGGGCGCGGTCGGCGAGGAATGCGGTGATCACCTCCAGCACCTGGCGGCCGTCGGGCGGGCATCCCTGGAGCTCGAAGTCGACCGCCACGTGGGCCGAGACCGGGGTCGACGTGTCCAGGGTGGAGATGTACTCGGGGCTCGCGTAGACGGCCGAGACGAACCCCTCCACGTCGGCGAAGTTCCGCAGCGCCTGGATCCCACCCGCGTTCGCGCAGGCGCCGATCGTGACCAAGGTCCGCGAGATCCGCCGGATCTCGCGGATCCGCTCCTCCTCCTCGGCGGTCGAGATCGAGCCCTCGACGATCGAGAGGTCGTAAGGGCCGTCGGCCTCGGCGCTGGTCGCCTCCAGGAAGTGCGAGATCTCGATCGAATCCGGAAGCAGCAGCAGCTCCTCCTCCAGGTTGAGGATCGAGAGCTGGCACCCGTCACAGGAGGTGAACTTCCAGACGGCGAGCTTCGGCTTGGGGGTCACCCTCGTCAGAGCTCCCGGATCGCGAACCAGGGCTCGGCCTCGGACCACGCGTAGACGGGTCCGTCGCGGCAGACGAACGACGGCCCCCACTGACAATGGCCGCAGTGCCCAACCGCGCATCGCATGTTTCGCTCCATCGATAGGTGGACGCGCTCCGGCGCGAGCCCGGCCCCCAGAAGAGCCTCGACGGCGTAGCGCATCATCACCTCCGGCCCGCAGACCATGGCGAGCGTGCGCTCGGCGTCCAGCTCCGCTCGCTCGACGAGCGTCGGGACGACACCGACCTGGCCGTGCCAGGTCTCGTCTGCCGCGTCGACGATCAGCCGGACCTCGAAGTCGTCCCGCGCCGACCACTCGGCGAGCTGGTCGCGGAAGAGCAGCTGGTCAGGGGTGCGGCCGCCGTAGAGCAAGACCAGCCGGCCCCACCGCTCGCGGTCGGAAAGCACCGTGTAGAGCACCGATCGGAGCGGGGCGAGTCCGACGCCACCCGCGACCACGACCAGGTCGCCGCCCTCCGCCTCGGCCAGGGGCCATCCGCGCCCGAACGGCCCCCGCACTCCCAGCTGGTCTCCCTCGCTGACGGCGCACATCGCCCGGGTGGTGGCACCGACCGCTCGCACGGTATGGACAAGTGTCTGCGGTTGCGCAGGATCTCCGCTGACCGAGATCGGGACCTCGCCGGCGCCGAACGCGTAGAGCATCGTGAACTGGCCCGGGGAGAAGCCGAGCTCCCGCGAATCCACCGGCTCGAGCTCCAGGGTCCAGGTGTCCTCGGTCTCCCGGTGGCGGGCGGCGACCCGGTAGCGCTCGGGGACCTCGGCGATCGTCACCGGACCGTGGCCGGCGGCCCGTAGACATCCAGGAGCCGCATCCGGGTCGACTGCAGGCGGGCGGTGATGATCTGCGCGAAGCGGCGCATCAGCTCGTAGCCCAGGTCGTGATCGGCATCGCACTTGTCTCGTAGGCAGGCGCCGTCGAAGGCGATCGCGTGGACCTCGTCGGTGGCCCGGGCGTCGTAGCGGACGCGGTAGGGCGGGAACAGCCAAGACCACCCGAGCACATCGCCGCCATGGAGCGTCTCGATCACGAGGGTGGACGGGGTGCCGAGCTCGAGCGCCACGTCGCCGCGCCGAATCGCATAGAAGGCGTTCGCCGGCTGCCCCTCGCGAAACAGGTACTCCCCCCGCGGGAAGACGACGTTTCGGCCGCAGCCGCCGATCAGCTCTCGGTGCTCTTCGGAGAGCCCGACAAAGGTGGGCACCTCCGCGAGCAGCTCCGTCAGCGTCTTCATCGCCGCTCGCCGTCGGTCGCCCTGATCGCCGCGGCCTCCTCGGTGATGTCGATCGCAACCGGACACCAGGTGATGCAGCGCCCGCAGCCCACGCAGCCTGAGGTGCCGAACTGGTCCCACCAGGTGGCCAGCTTGTGCGTCATCCACTGCCGGTAGCGGGAGCGGGCCGACGCTCGCACGCTCCCGCCGGCGATGTGGCTGAAGTCGACCGTGAAGCAGGAGTCCCAGCGCTGCCACCGCTCGGCGTTTCCCTCCAGGTCAGTGACGTCCTCGACGTCGGTGCAGAAGCAGGTGGGGCAGACCATCGTGCAGTTGCCGCAGGTCAGGCACCGCTCGGAGACCTCGTCCCAGCGCGGGTGCTCGTAGTTGCGATACAGGAGCTCCTTCAGGCCCTCCGTCTCGATCTCTCGCCCCATGCTGGCGGCGGTCCGCTCGACCACGCGGCCCGCCGCCTCGCGCTCACGCTCGGTCGCCTCCGCGGTGGGGACGTCGGAAAGCACCTCGCGACCCACATCCGAGCCCTCCTCGACCAGGAAGTAATGGCGATCGGGATCCAGGATCTCGGTCAGCGCGAGGTCGAAGCCGAAGCTCGCCTTCGGGCCTGTCTCCATCGAGACGCAGAAGCATGTGCCGCCGGCGGTCCCGCAGTTGAGCGCGACGATGAACGTGCTCTCGCGGCGAGCCCTGTAGGCGGGATCCGGATGTTCCACCTCGAGCATCGTGCGGTCGAGGGTCCGGATCCCGTGGAGGTCGCAGGAGCGCACCCCGAGGAATGCCCATCTGGGCGTCTCCGTCGGCTCGGGCTCGATCTCGAACCCATCGGGATCGCGTTTGGCCCGCCAGACCCGCACCCTCGGCGGATGCAGGAGGCGCTTCCATGATTGGGGGCCGTTCGCGAATCCGAACAGCGCCTGGTCGTCTCGGTCGCGAAGGCGATAGGTCCCGCCCTCCTGCTCCTCGGTGATCCCGACGGGGAGCTCGGTGCTTCGGCTGAGCGGCTCGTAGGCGATTGCGCCCTGGCGAACCTTCGGGCCCACGATCTGGTACCCGCGGGCCTCGAGGGCCTCGAGCAGCCGATCGAACGAGTCGCGCTCCAGCGTTCTCATCCTGTTCTCGCAGCGTACCCCTCGCCGGCGTCGGCGGGACCGGCGCGGCGGAGCCTCCTACCATCCGACCTCGCGTGATCGATCTGCACTGCCACATCCTGCCCGGGCTCGACGATGGGGCGGCGGACCTGGACGACGCGGCGGCGATGGCGTCGCAGGCCGAGGCAGACGGGATCGAGGCCATCTGCGCAACGCCTCATATCCGTCACGACCATCGGGTTTCGATCGACGAGCTCGCGGGACGCGTGACCGCCGTCGAGGAAGCGCTCAAGCAGGGTGGGATAGAGGTCTCCGTCCTCACGGGCGGTGAGGTGGCCGAGACGGGGTTGGCGGAGCTCGACGCCGACGACCTGCGAAGGGTGGCCCTGGGGGGCGGGAGCTGGATCCTGCTCGAGCCCGCCCCGGGTCCCCTGAGCGACTCGTTGGATGCCGCCGTGCGCGAACTCGACGCGGCCGGGTTCGGCTCCCTGATCGCCCACCCCGAGCGCCATCTCGACGATCGGGCGCCCGCGCGGCTCGCGAACCTGGTTGAGCAGGGCGCTCTGGTGCAGGCGACAGCGGCGTTCTTCGAGCACCCGGACGCCGCGCCCACGATGCTCGAGCTGGCGCAGCGGGGCCTGATCCACGTGCTCGGGAGCGACTCCCACTCGGGGGCGTACGGACGGCCGGTTCGACTCTCGTCGGCAATCGAGCGCCTCGGCACCGTGGAGCCCATGCGCTCGAATCTCGACTGGGTGGCGCACGAGGCCCCGCGGGCGATCGTTCGCGGAGAGACCCTGTCGGCGCCGTTTCGCCCCACCTGAGCGTTGACGGTCGAGCCTCATCTCACTCCGCGGTGAGCCGTACCCGGTCGGTGAGCTCATGGACCACCGCGGCCGATCCGGTCCCAAGGCCGTGCCGGAGAAAGTTGGCCGCGCCGGCGGCCGCTCCCAGGGTCAACGTCTCGCGCCAGTCCAGCCCTCGTGCCCACGCGGCGGCGATCGCCCCCATCATCGTGTCGCCGCAACCCTCGCGCGAGCCGTGATCAAAGCTCGGCGGCTCCACGATCAGGGCCTCGTGGTTCCGCACCGCCAGCGCCGGGTCGGGCCCACGCGTGACCAGCACCGAGGCGGCGCCGGCGTCGACCAGCCTCTCGGCCGCGGCGCGCAGGCGGGTGGGCCCGTCCACCGGGCCATCGACGAATTCGGCGAGCTCCCAGTCGTTCAGCTTCGCGAGGTTGGGTCGGCCCTCGAGCGCGCTGTCCAGACGAGGGCTGGACAGGTCGACCAGCACCGGCGTGCCGCCCTCGCGGACGTCGGAGACCAAATCCCGGTAGAGCGTCACGGGGAGGATCTCGCCCGGGAAGGGATTGCAGACCACGAGCACGTCGCTCTCCAGGGCAGCGGCGCAGGTCGTCGAAAACAGCTCGTCGATCTCGTGCCGGGATGGCGGCTCCGCGAGGTCGGTCGAGATCAGTCGCCGCTCGCCCGAGCGGCGGTCGGTCACGTAGGCGGTCGTGCCGCCAGTCGTCTCGATCAGCCGAGGCCGCCCGCCGAGAGGCTCGAGCAGCGCTCGAAGCAGTGTTCCGGCTTCCCCCCCGATCAGCCCGCAGAGCACGGGCTCGGCCCCCAGCGTGGAGACCATTCGCGCCACCCAGACCCCCTGGCCGCCCGGATGGAAGTGGATGTCATCCTGCCCCGACCCGGCGCGCCGCTCCACGGTCACCGTGAGCGTCGGGCTGGGGCCGAAGACGGCCACCCGCGGTTGCCGGCCGCGACCCGGGCTCACCTTCACGAGCGTGGAGGGTCCTCGAGGATGCCCGCGCGTCGCGACAGCGCGGCCAACTGTGCCATCCCGCGATCGAGCTCCGAGAGGTGGTCGCTCATCTCGCGCTCCGTCCGCCCCTCGATCTCTCGCAACCATCCGATTCTTCGTTGGAGGTCGCTCAAGGCGGCTGAGGCGCTGATCGCGCTCGGATCCATTCGGGCGGCGGCCGTGTCGGGTGTGGCCCGCGGCTCGAGCCGGCGCCGCCACTCGTCGCGGCGGGCGACGTACGCGGCCGGGATGGCCAGGTTGAGTTGCTCGACGAGGGACAGCCACCCGAGGGCGCTGGCGAAATCCCCGGCCCGCGCATCCGCGTCGGCTGCGGCGAGGACGAGCTCGACCGCCTGGCCATGCTCGGTGCCGGCGGCTTCGTCGTCAGTCGGGCTCACGTCGACCAGCTCCTCCCCGGATGCTTCGCCGAGGGCGTTGGCGAGATAGGGGCCCAGGTACTGGGCGGCGATCTTGGTCTGTGGCCACCAAAGGCCTCGCCCGGTGCTCACCTCGCCCGGCTCGCGAGCGGGAAGCGATGACCGGAGGAACTCGGGCGTGCCACCCGTGATCAGCGCGGCTCGCAGCACCGGGTGAAACGGCTCGATCGGAACCCGCGCGCCGGCGGCGACGGCGATCGACCGGGCCGCGACGTCGGACTGCTGAGCCGCAAGCCCGCCCTGTTTGACGGGAAACCAGGTCACGTCGCCGGCGCCCCACACGTGCTCGAGCCCGGTCACGCGCATCCGAACGTCGGTATCCACGAAGCCGCCGGGTCGCTGGGGCAGGCCCGGGATCGATGGGACCTCGAGCGCCGGCAGGGCGATCACCTGATCGACCTCGACCAGGTCGCCGTCGGCCAGGTGGAGCCCGTGGCCGTCGGCATGGTCGGCGACGCTCGAAGTTCGCAGCGCGATTCCGGCCTCGTCGAGCCGCGCGGCGAGGAGCCGCGAGGTGGGCGATCCGAAGACCTCGAGCGGCGCGGACTCGTGCGTCACGAGCACGATCTCGAGCCCCGGTAGCTGACGGGCGTCGCGTTCCGCGGCGGTCAGCAGGGCGAGCTCGTAGGCGGCGATCGACCAGGTGACGCGCGGGGGAACCACGAAGGCGAGCCTCCTCGCATGGTGTTGACCCATCGCGGCGAGCTCTTCCTCGAAGCGCCTGCGCTCCGCCTCGCCGCTGAAGGTCAGCGCGCCGGGCACCGCCTCGATCGGCCGGGCCCCCGTCGAGACCAGCAGGGCGTCGTACCCGATGGTGGTGCCCGCGGTCGTGGTGATGGTTTGCGATTTGGGGTCGACCGACGCAAGCGCATCGGCGGTGTGGCGAGCGCCCGCGTCGGCCACGATCGACGCGAGATCCACCCGCGCCGGCTCGACGACCCCGAAGGGCTCGGCGACCTGAAGCGGCTTGAAGACGAACTCGCCGCCCGGCGTGAGCAGCTCGACGTCGACCAGATTCCGGGCGAGCGCGGAGAGCGCGAGCATCGCCTCGAGCCCAGCGACGCCGCCGCCGGCGATCACTACGCGCTTCCGCACGCTGCGGCTCTCCGTCATCCGAGGAGATCGTCCTACATCGCGCCCGGCGGTTCATCGGGAAAGGGCCGCCGGGGCCGGCGGGAAACTACGGATCCGCGGTCTCCCCGAAACACGGGAGCCTCGGCCCCGCCATAGAGTCGGGTCGTGGATACGGGGCTCGCGATCGCGATGCTGCTCGCGCTGGTGTTCGCCGGTACCAACGGACTCCACGACGCCTCCAACGCGATCGCGACCCTGGTCGCCACCCGCGCGGCGAGTCCGCTTCAGGCCATCATCCTGGCCTCCGTCTTCAATCTGCTCGGTCCCCTCGCGATCGGCGCCGCCGTGGCCGACACGATCGGCGGCATCGTCACCGTCGCGCCGTCGGTCACAACGGAGGTGATCGGCTCCGGCCTCGCCGCGGCTGTGGCCTGGAACCTCGCGACGTGGCGTTACGGCCTGCCCTCGAGCTCGGGCCACGCTCTCGTCGGAGGCCTGGTGGGCGCCGCGATCGCCGAGGGCGGCATCCACGCCGTCCGCTGGGGCGGACTCGAGGGCGGGCACCCAGTGGGAGTCTTCGGGACACTGATAGCGCTCGCGGTCTCGCCGGCGCTCGGCGCGGTGGGCGCGCTCTTGGTCATCCGCAGCCTGCGCTTAGCGGCGCGGCGGGCGACGCGCCGCTGGCGCGCTCCGGTGCGCGGCAGCCAATGGGTTACCGCGGCGGCCCTCTCATTCAGTCACGGCGCCAACGACGCGCAGAAGTCGGTGGGCGTGATCGCTGCCCTGCTCCTTGCCAACGGACGGATCGACTCGCTCGCCGCCCCGAGTTGGGTGGCCCTGGCGTGCGGTGTGGCCCTCACTCTCGGCACCTCGCTGGGGGGATGGCGGATCATTCGCACCGTGGGCCGCCGCATCTACCGGATCACCTCGCTCGAGGGACTTGCAAGCCAGAGCTCTTCAGCTGGAGTCATTCTCAGCGCGTCGTTGGCGGGGGCGCCCACATCGACCACCCAGGTCGTCGCCTCATCGGTGGTCGGCATCGGCATCGGGCGGTGGCGCCTGCGTCACGTCCACTGGAGCATCGTCCGCCAGATGGGCCTCGCCTGGCTGATCACGATTCCGATCACGGCCGCCCTGGCCGCGGTCACGCTGGAGGCCGTTCGATGGCTCACATGAGACGCGGACGTTGGTTTCTGCCGGAGACCCCGGACGTGTTGGGGCTGCTGCGCCGGCAGATCGCCGTGACGATCGAGGGCATGGACGCGTTCGTGGCCTGGGCCGGCGGCGACGCCGGCGAGGCCAAGAGGCTCCGCGAGGCGGAGCACCGCGGCGACGCCGCCAAGCGCGAGCTGCTGAACGAGCTGCGGGCCGCCTTCGTCACTCCCCTCGAGCCCGAGGACGTTTTCGCGCTCTCCCGTGGTGTGGACTGGATCCTGTACTACACCCGCGACCTCGCGAGCGAATCCGAGGCAATGGCGATCCCGCCCGACGCCGGGATCGCGGAGATGGCGCGCCTCCTCGCCGAGGCGGTTCGCCACCTCGATCGGGCGATTGCCCAGCTCGGCTCTGATGGCGAGGGCGCCACCGAGGCGGCGGACGAGGCGATCCGCGCGGAGCGGAGACTCGAGCACACCTACTACCGGGGAATGGCATCCCTGCTCGAGGTTCAGGACATGCGCGAGCGGATCGGCCGGCGGGAGCTCTACCGGCGCTGCTCGAGGATCGGCGAGGTCGTAATCGACGTGGCGGAGCGGGTGGTGTACGCGGTCGTCAAGCGGAGCTGACGCGGCGTCATTCCGCCCCGTGTGGGCCCGAACCCGTTCCACCGGCAGTGGTCCAGGCGCTCGGCCAAGGGGACTTCGGGGGCGGGACCTCCACTCGCACCCTGGCGTCAACGACGAGCGTCTCCTCCGGCGTCGCCACCACCGGGTTCAAATCGAGCTCGGCGATCTCGTGGTGCGCCTCGACCATGGCGCTCAGCCGCAGCAGCACCTCCTCGGCCTTGCGCACGTCGACCGCGGGCGCTCCACGGTAGCCCTCCAGCAGGGGGTAGGTCGCAAGCGAGCGGAGCATCTCGCGGGCATCGGTGCTGGTCAGGGGGCTCAGCCGCACCGAGACGTCCTTCAGGATCTCGGCCTGCACGCCGCCGGCGCCGCAGGCCACGACCGGGCCGAACATCGCGTCGCCGACGATGCCGATCAGGAGCTCGACGCCCCCCTCGACCATCCGCTGAACGATGAACTGCTCGCGGCTCAGTCCGGCGCTCGTGAGCGACTCATCGATCTGGGTCGCCTCCCATGACACCTCCGCGCCACCCTGGAGGCCGGTCTTGACGGCCCCGAGGTCCGTCTTGTGCACGATCTTCGGGCCCACCGCCTTCAGCGCAACGCGACCGCCGAGCTCCTCGGCGGCGTGGCCGGCGGCGACCGGGTCGGCTGCGGCGCGCCATTCCGGGACCGGCAATCCGTAGCAGTCGAGGAGTCGAGCTACGGCATCGGCGCCCAGCCAACCCTCGCCCTCGTGGAGGGCCTCGGCGATCACGGCGGCGCCCTCGGCGGAGCGCAGGTGGCCAAGGTCCGGCGGCTCGGCGACCGGTCGGTCCCTCCAATCGACATGACGCACGACCCGTGCCAGCGAGCGCGCGGCGTCCTCGGGATAGAGATAGGTGGGGACGCCTCCCGCTGCGGTCATGGCCGCGTGATCGGCGGCCGACATGAAGACCGCCTGGACCGGTATCGGTCTGGCCCGCTGGGCGAGGGCCTCGCTGATCGCCTCGGCCACGTCCTCGGCGGTCGTCAGCAGAGGCCGGACGAAGATCACGATCAGCGCATCCGCGCCATCCCACGAGGAAAGCGCGGCGATCGCCCGTCGGTAGTGCTCCGCGGAGGCGGTTGCGATCATGTCAACCGGGTTGCCCGTGGAGGCCTCGGCCGGCAGGAACGCCCGCAGCTCGTCCTGGACCGAGGTCGGCAGGTCGGGAACGTCGAGCCCCGAAGCCTCGCACGCGTCCGCGCACATGATCCCGGGCCCCCCGGCATTGGTGAGGATCGCGACCCGCCGCCCGCGAGGCAGCGGCTGGTTCGCGAGCAGGGACGCGACGTCGAGCAGGTCGGCCAGGCTGTCGGCCCGAATCACACCCGCCTGCTCGAAGAGGGCGTCAACGGTGACGTCGGAAGCCGCCAACAGCGCGCCGGTGTGCGAGGACGTGGCGCGGGCACCGGCCCGCGAGCGCCCGCTCTTCACCACCGCGATCGGCTTGCGCGGCCCCAACCGGCGAGCGACGCGGGAGAAGCGGCGCGGATCGCTGAAGGACTCGATGTACAACAGGGCCACCGAGGTGGCCTCGTCCTCCTCCCAGTACTCCAGGAGGTCGTTCCCGGTGACGTCCGCTCGATTGCCGATCGATGCAAACGAGGAGATCCCGAGGCTCCGATCCCGGGCCAGTTCGATCACCGCCAACCCGAGGGCGCCGCTCTGCGACAGGAAGCCGACGTTGCCGGAGGGGGGCATCGCCGGGGCGAAGGTGGCGTTGAGCCGGATCGGGGGAACGGTGTTCAGGATCCCCAGGCAATTGGGGCCGACCAGCCGCATCCCCGACTCTCGGCAGATCGCGACCAGGTCCCGCTGGCGGGCGGCGCCCTCTGCGCCCGTCTCGGCGAAGCCCGCCGAGATCACGACCACCGCCGCGACGCCCTTGGCGGCGCATCCCCTGGCGGTCTCGGCCACTTCCGCCGCGGGGACCGCGATCACCGCCAGGTCGACCGGCCCCGGCACCTCCTGGATCGTGGGGTAAGCCCGAACAGACTGGACGACTTCGGCGGCCGGGTTGACGGGGTGGACCACACCGCTGAAGCCGGCGTCGAGGAGGTTGTGGAAGATCTCGCCGCCGACCGTGCCGCGGTTCCTCGATGCGCCGATGACTGCGATCGAGCGGGGCTCCAGGAACCGCCTCACGGCGGCCGCGGCGGCGATCCCGTCGCGCCGCTGAAAGCGCTCCATGGATGCGGGCGAGAGCGAGGTCGGCAGCTCGATGTGGATCGAGCCGGGTACCGACGAGAGCTCGACCGGGAGCCCGCTTTCCTTGAACACCTCGATCATGCGGTGGTTCTGGGCCAGCACCTCGGCCTCGAGGATCTCGACGCCGTTGTCCGCGGCCGCCTCGGCCAGGTGGGCGAGCAGGATCGTCCCGAGACCACGCCCCTGCACCTCGTCGGCGATCGCGAACGCGACCTCGGCTCGCTCCTCTCCGGTGCGGACGTACACGGCATGGGCCACCACCTCGGCCTCCGGGCCGCTGGTGGCGATCAGCCCGAACGTGTGGCAATAGTCGACGTCGAGGGCCCTCGCGACCGCATCGGAGGTGCTCGCCGCGGCGGTGAAGAATCGAAACGTTCTCGACTGATCGGAGAGACGGTCGAAGAAGCCGCGCAATCCGTCCTCATCGGCGCTTCGCACGGGGCGCACCGACAGTGTGGAGCCGTCTCGGAGCACCACGTCCGCCTCACGGTGAGCTGGGTAGGTCGTTGCCATCTCGGGTCGACCGTCAGATCTCCTCCGGCTCCATCGTGATCGCCCCGGACGGGCACTCGGCGACGCACATCCCGCACCCCTTGCAGTAGTCGAGGTCGATCGCGTAACCGTTCACGTTGGCGTTCGCGGCATCGCTCAGCTTCAGGACCGCGTTGTCGGGACAGACGCCGTAGCAGTTGTCGCACGAGAAGCAGTTCCCGCACGACAGGCAGCGACGCGCCTCGTAGAGCGCCGTCGAGGGGTCCAGGCCATGGACGATCTCGTCGAACGTGGATCTGCGGCGCGCCGCCTCCAGCCGGCGGCGGTGCGTTCGCGGAGCATCCGCGTAGTACCAGGTGTTGAGCGTCTCGAAGCTCGCGAGCTCGTGTCTCGGCGCCGGCGCGTACGGCCGTCCTCGCAACCACCCATCGATGTTTCGGGCGGCCCGCTTCCCGTGGCCCACGCCCACGGTGACGGTGCGCTCGGCCGGGACCATGTCGCCGCCGGCGAAGATGCCCGGGATGCCCGGTCATCATGTCGGGGCCGACCTCGACCACCCCGTCGGTCACCTCGAGGCCGGGCACGCCATCCAGCAGCGTGAGGTCGGCCTCTTGGCCGAGGGCAAGGATCAGCGAATCGGCCTCGAGCTCCTCGACCTCGCCGGTGGGCTTCGGAAAGCCGGTGTCGTCCAGCTCCATCCGCTCGAGGACGAGTGAGCCTTCATCGGCGTGCTTGATCGTCGACAGCCACTTGATCATCACGCCCTCTTCCTCGGCCTCGGCGACCTCGAAGTCGTGGGCGGGCATCCGCTCACGCGTGCGGCGGTAGACGACGACTCGCGTCAGTGGCGCCCAGGCGCTTCGCTGTTCGCGCGGCATCCATCGCGGTGTTGCCGCCGCCGTAGACCACGACGCGGCGACCGAGCAGCGGCCGCTCGCCCTCCTCGAGGCCATGGAGCATCGAGACGGCGTCGAGCATCCTCGCGGCCTCTGCCAGCGGGGATGTATGCGCGCTTGCCGATCTGGGCGCCGACCGCGAGGAAGGCTGCGTCGAAGGCTCCCGAACTCCTTGCTGTCGAGGACGTTGGTCACCTTTCGGTTCAGCTCGAGCGTCACGCCCATGTCCAGGATGCGTTGGACTTCGGCATCAAGCACGTCGCGGGGCAACCGGTACTTGGGGATCCCGAATCGCATCATCCCGCCGGTCATCGGCCCGGCCTCGTGGATCGTCACCTCATGGCCGAGCCGACCGGAGGTGATAGGCGGCTGAGAGCCCGGAGGGCCCGGCGCCCACCACCAGCACGCGCTTGCCCGAGCGGTCAATGGGTGGCTCGAATCCGCCAGCCGCGCTCGATCGCCTCATCGCCCAGGAACCTCTCGACCGAGTTGATCCCCACCGACTCGTCGAGCTGCCCGCGATTGCACGCGGTCTCGCACGGGTGGTAGCAGACCCGCCCCATGATCGCCGGGAACGGGTTGTCGTCCGTGAGCTTTCGCCACGCCCGCTCGTAGCCGTCGCCACCCTCCTCGGCCTCGTACAGCCAATCCTGGATGTTCTCGCCCGCCGGGCAGGCGTGGTTGCAGGGCGGCATACGATCGACGTGGACGGCTCGCTCGGTGCGCCAGGTGCCGGTCTTGTTGGCGAGACTGGACCCGACGTCCAGCGTGATCGCGTACGGCTTCTCCATCAGGCGGCCCCCGGCAGCTCGCCGCCCTCCTCGGTGGAGGGGAGCAAGCCGAATCGCCTGATGTTGCGGTCGGCGCGCTCCTGCAGGCGCTCGATCACGTCCGGCGCGTCCATCGGGTCCGAACAGGTGCGCATAACGCCGCTGGAGCTTGAGGTAGTCGTCGACGGGCACCGGCCGTCGGATCTTCGAGACGCCCACGACCTCACCCCGCTCGGCCTCGAAGACCGGGAACAGGCCCGTCTCCTTCGCCAGTCGGGCGATCCGGATCGTGTCGCGCGAGCGGATCCCCAGCCGAGCGGACAGGGCACGAACACGTGCAGGTAGCGCGCCCCGCGAAACTCCATGGCGCGGGCCGACCTTGTACTCGAGGTCTCGCAGCTCGGCGACCGTCGCCGTCGCGACGTAGGGGATCTCATGCGCCATCGCGATCAGCGGGACGCTCTTGCCCTGGCCGAACTCGTTTCCGGGGATTCCGCCCTACGGGCTTCGTCGTCGCCGTGCGGGCGGCCGGGGGCGTCGCGCCCGAGCGTTGCACGCCCGTGTTCATGTAGGCCTCGTTGTCGTAGCAGACATAGAGCACGTCGTCATTTCGCTCGAACATGCCCGACAGGCAGGCGAAGCCGATGTCGACGGTGGCGCCGTCTCCGCCCTGGCCCGACCACGCGGATGTCGGTCCGACCCTGAGCCTTCAACGCCGCGGCCACGCCCGTTGCCACCGCCGGGGCATTTCCGAACAGCGAGTGGATCCAGGGGAGCTGCCAGGACGACTCGGGGAACGGCGTGGAGAACACCTCGAGGCATCCCGTCGCGTTGGCGGCGATGAGCTGGCCACCGGTCGCGCGCATCGCGGCGTCGAGCGCATAGCGAGCGCCGAGCGCCTCGCCGCAGCCCTGACAGGCGCGATGCCCGGACGTGAGGGTGTTCGACCGCTCCGACCGCGCCTGCACCGATCGCTGGTCGGGATCGAGCAGCCGATTGCCGACGACGAACGTCCCCGCCTGGTAGAGCTTGATCTCCTGATAGGGCATCGGCATTCCCTCAGTGCGACCTCGCGGCGACGATGCCGAGGTCGCGCAGCATGTTCTCCGCGTGCGGTCCGGTGCGTCCCTTTCCCGCGCGTTCGAGCTCTCGCTGGACGACCTCCGAGTTCAGGTCGAGGAAATGGAGCCGGCCCGACTCGAGCCGGTCCGCGAGCGCGTCCTCGAACAGGGCATGCAGCGAGGGCTTGGTGATCGGGCGCCCGCCGAGGCCCGCGACCACGTCGTATACACGCGCCGGTAGTCCCGAAAGCGCCAGGCGCACGTTCTGGCCGACGATCCCACCCGCCCCGACCGCGAACGCCTTTTCGATCACGACGATCCGCTGGGCGTCCTCGAGCGCCTCGCGGACTTCGCGCAGCGGGTAGGGCCGGAAGCACTTGATCGCCACCGCGCCGATGCTCACCCCGCGGTCGCGCAGCTCGTCGATCACGTCCTCAATCGTGCCGAGGACGGACCCCAGCGCGACGACGATCGTCTCGGCGCCCTCCGCCCGGTAGGTGCGCACCAGCCCTCCCGAGGGGCGTCCGAAGGCGGACTCGAAGTCTTGCGTGATCCGGGGAATCGAGTCGAGCGCCTGCATCTGCTTCGCATGCATCAGATACTTGACCTCGGTGAAGGCCTCAGGCCCCACCATCGCTCCGATCGTCACGGGCTCTGAAGGGTCCAGGACCTGGCGCGGCTCATAGCGCGGGAGGAAGGAGTCGACCTCCTCCTGTCCCGGGACGTCCACCTCCTCGTAGGCGTGGGTGAGGATAAATCCGTCCATGCAGACCATGACCGGGAGGGACAGCTCCTCGGCGAGGCGGTACGCCTGGAGGTGCAGGTCGAGGGCCTCCTGGTTCGATTCCGCGTAGAGCTGGATCCACCCCGAGTCCCGCTGCGACATCGAGTCCGAGTGGTCGTTCCAGATGTTGATCGGCGCCCCGATGGCCCGGTTGGCGACGGTCATCACGATCGGCAGCCCAAGCCCAGAGGCGTTGTAGAGCGCCTCGACCATGTAGAGCAGTCCCTGGCTCGCAGTGGCGGTGTAGGCTCGGGCGCCGGTCGCCGAGGCGCCGATCGCCACCGACATCGCGGCGAACTCGGACTCCACGCTCACGAACTCGCACGGCTCGATCTCCCCCTGGCGGACCAGGTCCGAAAGGTGCTCGACGATGTGGGTCTGCGGCGAGATCGGATAGGCGCAGATCACCTCGGGCCGACACCTCGCCACGGCCTCCGCCACGGCCTGCGAGCCCTCCTTCTGCTCAAGCATGGACCCGAGCCTCCGTTTTCGAGCGCACGTAGTCGTGAGCCGCCGTGGCCCCGGCGGCGTTCCGCTCGCCGATCGGGACCCTGGAACCGCCGTCTTATCGCGAGCAGCACCGAGTCCAGCGAGACAACCCCGGTGAACGCGGCGAATCCGCCCAGCAGGATGGCGTTCGGCAGCGGGCGCCCCAGGTGCTCGCGAGCGATGTCGGTCGCCGGCAAGGTCAGCACGCGGGCCTCTGGGAGTCGCCGCACGAGGTCGCCCAGGCCGAGGGCCTCGGGGTCCTTGCTGGAGTTGATCAAGACGCTGCCGTCGGCGGTGAGCCCGCCGAATACGTCCACCTGGTGGAGCAGGGTCGGGTCCTGGACGATCAGCGCGTCCGGCTTCGCAATGGGCTCGCGATTGCGGATCGGCGCCTCGTCGATGCGGCAGAACGAGACCACCGGGGCGCCCATTCGCTCAGAGCCGAAGCTCGGAAACGCCTGGGCGTGACGGCCCTCGGCAAAGGCCGCCACCGACAGCATCTCTGCGGCCGTGACGGCCCCTTGGCCGCCTCTCCCGTGGATGCGCACCTGGAACATCGGCTCGCTCTCCTCTCGGATGCTTATAGCACCGCGGCGATCATCGCCGCTGGGCGCTTTCGGGGCGCTCCGGTGCCTGCGCCGGCTCGCCGCTCGGCTTCGAGTCCGGGCCCGCCCCGCGAGGCGTCACCCAGACCGGGCAGGGGGCGGTCCGCATGACCTCCGCCGAGACGCTGCCAAGCAGCGTGCTCCGGACCGGGCCGCGGCCGCGCGATCCGATGACCAGGAGGTCGAGCTCGATCGCCTGGTCGGCGAGCACCGCGGCAGCGCCCCCGTCTACGAGCGCCGTCTGGACGTCCACCGTCGCGCCGATCGTGGCCGCCGCCTCCTCCACGGACCGGCGAGCATCCTCGCGCCCGGCGTCGTCCTGCTCGGCCCGGATCAATCTCAGCGTTCCACCCAGGTCGGCGGCGAGCCGAGCTCCTTCGGCGAGCGCGATCCTCGACTCCTCCGACCCATCGAAGGCGACCCCGATCACCCCCAGGCCGAAGTGCTCGCGCCGGGCGAACCCACGCGGCGCGATGACCACGGAGCAGGGAGAGCCGCCCAGGAGCCGCTCCCCGACGCTTCCCGGCATGATCCGCCCCAGCGGGCCGCGATGCGTCGACCCGAGCACGATCGCGTCGGCCTGCTCCGCCTCCGCCACGTCGTGCAGCGCCTCGGCGGGCGAGCTGCTTCCGAGCGCCAGGGTGTTGACCTCGAGGCCGCGAAGCGCGCTCCTCGCCTCGGCGAAGAGGGGGGCGGAGTCTGCCGCCAGCCGGGCCTCGAATCCCTCCTCGCCGATCTCGGCGGGGGAGTGGGCGAAGCACGCGACGACGATCACCGTGGCCTCCTCGAGGCGGGCGATGCGGGCGCCGAGCTCCAGAGCGTCCCGGGACTCATCGCGGCCGTCGAAGCCGATCACGATCGTCGGTGGCATGGTCTCCTCTCGAATCGCTTGTGCACCGCCCCCCGGGTGCGTGCCCGACCATAGCGATGGTTCTCCGCGATCCATCGGCTGAGTCCCGCAAAGGGCTTCCGTAGAAACCCCGGTTGAGTCTCACGCCGCGGTGCGACGATGCGGGGTGGCGCTGCATTCGAAGCCGTCTACACGCCCAGCAAGGCGCTCAGCGCCAGCATCAGGGCGCCGCCGCCGGCGACTCCGGCGAGGCCCCGCGAACCGCCGGCCACCGCCGGAGGCGCCAACTCAGCCGCGACCAGGGCCAGCATCGCCCCGGCGGCGAAGGCGAACGAGAACGGGCGTCGCGAGCGTCTGGGCTCGCTCAGCCGGAACCGGCAGCCGCGGTTGCGGGCCGTGGGTCTTCCGCGCCGGCCCTGGGCATCACGAGCACCGGACAGGGCGCGCTCAGGAGCACCCTGTCCGAGACGCCGCCCAGGAGCACGCGGCCGAACGGCCCTCGGCCGCGCGAGCCCATGAGCAGCAGGTCGACACCGAGCCCGGCCTCTCTCAACAGCTCCTCCGCGGGGCGCCCCTTCAGCAGTAGCCCCTTGGCGCGGAGCGTGGCGGGCAGCCCCGCAACCGCCTCGTCGAGGCGTTCCTGCATCGCCTCACGCTGGGTAGCTGCGCCGACGTCGGCCGCTCCCATGGGGGCGATCGAGGCCGTGGTTGCCGTGAACGGTTCGTGGACCGCGACCACCCGGAGTGTTGCTTGGGCCGCCTGGGCCAGCTCCGTTGCGACCTCCAGTGCCGCCCGGGATTCCGGCGAGCTGTCGAAGGCGACCGCGAGCACGCGCGGCTCGCTGTGGGTGCGCGAGGCGAAGCCCCTGGGGGCTACGGCCACCGCACAGGGTGCGCCGTGGAGGAGGCGCTCGGCGACGCTGCCGGGGTAAATGCGGCCGACGGGCCCTCGGTGCGTCGATCCGAGCACGATCGCGTCGGCGCCCTCGGCCTCGGCCAGCGCGTGCAGCGCATCGGCCGGGGGCTCATCGCCCGCTGCGCGTGTCTGGACGTTCAAGTCCGAGAGCTCCGGAAGCACGGTCGCGAACAGGCGATCGGAATCCTCGAGTGTCGCCTCGTAGCCCTCGACCCCGATCGCCTCCGACTTCACCGGAAGCACGGCGGCCAGGATCAGCTGGCCGTCGGTCAATTCGGCCAGCAGCCGTCCGAGGGCGAGCGCGTCTCGCGCCTCGGGGCTGCCGTCGTATCCGACGATGATCTTGGCGAGCATCGAGCTAGGGACCCTCCTTTGAGCGGTTGGTCGAAGCGCTCACGGAAATCAACGCTACGTGCGATCCGGCGACCGTTCATCGGGGCGGGCTTCGGAGCCAAAGTCCGTAGTCGCCCGCAGCCTGCCTGATCCGCTGCGCGTCGGCTGTCGGTCCAACCGCCCGTGACCACCACGGTGGCGGATCCGGGTCGTCTACGGATGCGCCGGCCCTCGCAAGGGGGGAGCATCGTCCGGGCAAGAGGAGGAACCGGCGGCGGACGCGAACGAAAGGAGAGCCATGGCTTCGGGCAAGCCCCCGACGCTGTACGCGAAGGTGGGCGACCGGCTGGTCGTCCGGGGACACCACCAGGGTGAGCCCCAGCAGGACGGTGAGATCTTGAAGGTGATCGGCGAGCGCGGCGCCCCGCCGTACCTGGTGCGTTGGGCGGATGGCCATGAGTCGGAGGTCTTTCCCGGCTCGGACGCGTTCATCCAGCACTTCAAGGACTGACCCGCCTGAGCTTCAGCGGCGCATGGTGCAAGCGCCGAGTCGAGGTTTTCGTCGAGGTGGTCCCCGGGGAACGAACCAGCGAGGAGGAGTCGCCGAGCTCACGAGCAGGCTCTATGAAATCGCCCGTGAGCTCGAGTGACCAACGGCCCGCGTCACGTGTTGACCCCTCACCGGGACTGGAATACAGTCGCCGTGATCCATCTCCGCGACAAGGAGGCGACATGTCCTGGAAGCTCGCCGGCTCGTACTTCGAGACCTGTTCGTGTGACGTCGTCTGTCCCTGCACCGCCTCGCTCGCGCTCGGCGCCACCAGGGATCGCTGCAAGGTCGTCCTGGTGTTCAACATCAAGAGCGGCGAGGTGGACGGGACCGACGTCAGCGGCCTCACCGTCGCGGCCGTCGCGGACACTCCGAAGGTGATGAGCGAGGGGAACTGGCGCCTCGGCGTGGTCATCGACGCGGCCGCTTCCAACGAGCAGGCCGAGAAGCTCGGCGGCGTTTTCTCGGGGGCGCTCGGGGGCCCGATGGAGGCCCTGGGGCCGCTGATCGGCGAGAATCTTGGCGTCGAGCGGTCGCCGATCGAGGTGCAGGAGGACGGCCTCAAGCACTCGATCCGAATCGGCGACGAGGTCGACTTCGAGATCGAGGACGTGGTTCCGTTCGGGGTCGAGACCGGCAAGCCGGCGAGGATCACCGGGATATTCCACCCGGCCGGCTCCGAGCTGACTGTCTCGCGCGCGACCCGCTCGCAGATCAACGCCTTCGGGATCCAGTACGAGGCCAGGGCGGGGTTCTCGAGCTCGGAGTTCGCATGGGCCGCCTGAGCGCCGCCGCACTGACCCGGCGTTAGGGGCGATCGTGGAGTCGGCGACCATCCGCCGCGCGCCGCCGCTTCCGGGGCTGATTCAGGTCGGCCTGGTCGGCGCGCTGATCGTCCTCGCCGCGGTGGCCTGGGCGGTCACCGGCGACCAGATGTCGGGGATGGATGCGGGGCCCGGCACCGACCCGGGGACACTGGGGTTCTTCCTCGGGGTCTGGGTGGTGATGATGGCCGCGATGATGTTCCCCTCGATCGCGCCGATGGTCCTGATGTACGTTCGGATCCAGGAGGGGCGGCGGGAGCGGGGGCAGGCGGCCCCGATCGGGGCGACGGCGCTGTTCGTCGGCGGCTACCTGGTCGCGTGGGCGGCCGCGGGCCTGCTCGGCTATGCGATCTACGAGCTCGGCAGGGAGGCGACGGGGGATCTCTTTTCGTGGGACAACGCCGGGCCGTATCTGGCGGGCGGGATCATCCTCGCGGCCGCCGTCTACCAGCTCACTCCGCTGAAGGACGTCTGCCTGCGTCATTGCCGCAGCCCGTTCGCGTTCCTGATCGGGCACTGGCGGCCGGGGCGGCCGGGCGCCCTGTGGATGGGGATCGTCCACGGCGGCTGGTGCGTCGGCTGCTGTTGGGCGCTGATGGCGGCGCTGTTCGCGCTCGGGGTGATGAGCCTCGGCTGGATGGCGTTCATCGCCGCGCTGATCGCGATCGAGAAGCTGCTGCCGTGGAAAGCGATCGCCAACCGCGGGATCGCCGTGCTGCTGCTTGTGCTCGGCCTGGCAGTGGCGTTCACTCCGGAGAGCGTTCCGGGGCTCACCCTGCCGGATTCCCCGCAGGCGATGAAGGCGATGCAGGGAATGGAGGGCGGGTCGATGAACGGGGGCTCGATGACCGAGCAGCCGAACCGCTCCATGAACGGTGGGCACGGCGGTTCCATGAGCGGGGGCTCCATGGGCCGCGGCTCCAACGGTGACGGCTCGATGCCGTAGTTGCCTGCTTGCCGAACGAGACCGAGATTTTTTCGGTGCCCGAGCTGATGCCGTGGAGCATCTCGGGCAGCTACCTCGAGTCGTGCAACTGCGAGGCGATCTGCCCCTGTCGGCGAGTCGGTGGGCGGTCGGGTGGTCGGTCGACGCACGGGGTCTGCGTCGGAGCCCTGTCCTGGGTGGTCGAGGAGGGCCGAGCCGGCGAAGTGGATCTGTCGGGGCTGGCCGCCGTGCTGGTGTTCCGCTACGACGACGATGAGCCGGGCTCGCCCTGGGTCTTCGCGCTGTACGTGGACGAGCGCGGAGACGAGCCTCAGCGGGAGGCCCTCGCTCGCATCCTGACCGGCGATCTCGGCGGAACCCCGCAGGAGCAGTTTCCCTGGGTGTGGAAGGAGAGTGATCTGCTCGGTTGGCGCCCGGCGCCGATCGAATTCGAACGCACCCCGCAGAAGGGTTGGTTCAGAGTCGGCGAGCGGGTGACAGTGCGGGTCAGCGGGGCGGTGCCGGATCAGGAGCCTGTGACCTGCGTGATCCCGGGACATGACCGATCGGGCACCGAGGTCTTCGGCGACCTGCTCCGGGTCGACGAGGGCCCGCTCTCGTTCGAGTGGAGCGGAGTGTGTGGCTATGAGTCGACCTTCGAGTATTCCTCCGGGTGACCGCGGGCCACCGCCGCTACACGACGAGTACCAGGGTGACCACTGGCCACGTGTGACGTAGAGGGTCGCAAGTTCGCCTTCGAGCGCCAGGGAGGGGGCTCACCCCTGGTGATGCTGAACGGGTTCGCGGCCACCAAGGAGGACTGGGATCCGACCTTCCTTGAGGCGCTGGCGGCTGACTGCGAGCTCGTCCGCGTCGATCACCGTGGTGTCGGCGCTTCCACCGACCTCGACGGCGGGTTCGCGATCGAGGACCTCGGCTCAGACGTGGCCGGGGTGCTCGAGGCTCTCGGCCTCGAGCGGCCGACCGTCCTCGGCTGGTCGATGGGGGGATTCGTGGCGCTGGCCCTGGCGCTCGCACGTCCCGACCTCGTCGGAGGCCTGGTCGTGCTGGCGACGAGCCCGGGGGGTGCCGCGGCGACATTGGCGCCCGACGTGTGGGACCGACTGCGCGACTTCACCGGCACTCCGCGCGAGCAGGCGAGCCGCCTGATCTCGCTCCTCTTCCCGCCCGAGCGAGCGGTCGAGGTCGAGGCGAAGGTCGGCGACATCGTGGCCGACGCCAGAGCGGCCTTTCCGGTCCAGGTGGCCGAGGCGCAGTGGGACGCGATGGAGGCATGGGAGGCCGACGGCGTCGGGGATCGACTCGGGGAGATCTCGTGCCCGACGCTGGTGGCCACGGGCAACGAGGACGCCGTGATCCCGCCGGCGAACGCGCTCGCCCTGGCGAGCGCAATCCCCGGCGCGTGGCTGGCCGGGTTCCCGCATTCGGGGCACGCGTTCATGGCCGACCACCCGAAATCGCTCGCACGGCTGATCGTGTCCTTTCTCGAGGCGAGCCGATGAGCTGAGTGCCAAACCTGACGGGCGGGCCCCCGACTACAGATACCCGAAGGTCCGCAGCGCTTCGTTCCCCCTGCGCTCGAGACCCTTGACCTTGCCCGCCTCCAGTTCCCTCCAGCGACCGAGCGAGTCCGACGGACGGACAACCTCGATCGCGATGCTCCGCATTCGCTCCTCGGACACCGGGCAGTCGAGGAAGGCTCGAAGTCGAACCGCGGCCTCGCCGGGATCCGAGCAGAGGTCCTCGTAGCGCAGCCGAAGGTAGCCGCCTTCGATGAAGCGCTCGCCATAGCGGGTGGCGGCCAGGTTGACCCGAGCCCAGAACATGATCGAGGCATACGGTCGGGGAATCCGCTTGTCGGACGGGGGCAGCACGAACCTCCCGTGCCGCTGGAGCTGGTTCTGGTTCCTCGAGTGCGCCATGTCGCGCCCGTCCCGCACCAGGTGGACGAATTGGGCCGACGGCAGTCTCCGGTGGACGAACGGGAGCAGGAGAATCGTCCGTGGCGCCTTCCAGCCCCACGGGGCGTCAGGATCCTCCAGCGCTGCGCGGTGTTCCTCGATCGCCGCCTCGAAGTCCGCGGCCATCTGATCCGGGAGCGGGAATTCCCGCTGATCCGATCCCTCCGACATCTTCTCGATCCAGTTCGAGTCGTGGAGGTAGCGGTTCGACCACTCACCCGCAAAATTTCCCAGCTCCTGCGAATCCGCGGCTGAATTCAGGTTCGCGCCCATGTAGTAGCCCGCCTGGCGGGCGAGGGTCGCGATCGCCCTGGTCCCGGAGCCGCCGGTCCCGAAGATCACCAGGGGCCCGCTCACGGGGACATCTTCCCCCGCGTGCTCAGCCCGGCGGGAGCTTCGACTTGTAGAAGGCGAGCGCCTCGGCCTCGGATGCGGCCACGATCCCCCCGTGGTCGACGCCCGGGTAGACGCTGTAGGTGACGTGGTCCCCGGCGCCGTTGAGCTCGTTGACGAGCGCATCGGTGAATGGCTTCTGCACCGTCGCGTCGGCGTCGCCTTGGGCGACCAGCACCGGCGCAGTCGTGGTCACGTCCGGGTTCTGCTTCGCCAGCACCCGGTAAAGCGCCGTGGTGTCGGCTCCGGAGCGCAGCAGCGTCGAAGGCGCAAGTCCTCCGAGCCGGCTCGGCGCTCCCAGGTCCGAGAGACAGAGTTGGTCCACGAGCGGGTAGTAGGCGAGGGCCTGGTCCGAGAGCAGCGCCTCGGGGTCGATCGACGCCGAGGCGATGGTCGTACCCCTGACGATCATCGTCGCCAGGGCGCTGAGGCTGCTGGGCGAGGTCAACACCGGCAACAGCGTGGCCTGCTCCTTCAGATGGGAGGCCGGTGCGTAGGCGACGGTTCCGCGCAACGCCAGGTCGGGGACGTAGCCCTTCGCCTCGCCGGCTGCGAACAGGGCCGCGTGGCCGCCCTGGGAGTGGCCGGAGATCAGGAAGCGCTTGCCGATGCGGGGGTCGAGCTGGCGCGCGGTGCGAACGATGTCGAGGACGCTGCGACCCTCGGCGGCGCCGATCAGGTAGGCGTGCGGCGCCGGCGTGCCCAGGCCCTCGTAGTCGGTGCGGACCACGGCATAGCCGGCGGCGAGCCAGGCGTTCAGCTGCGGATCGACGTAGGAGATGTATCCCACCGCCGGCCCACCTTGGCGGTTGCGCGACGGCGCGCAGACGTCCGCGATCCCGGTGGTCCCGTGGGCGTAGGTGATCACCGGCCATCCGCCCTTCGGCGGCTTGCCCTTGGGGACGCTGACCGAGCCGGAGACGGCGGTCCGCTTGCCTCCCGGGGCGATCGAGGTGTAGAGGACGAGCTTGGTCGAGGCGGCCCTGGCCAGCGGCACCAGCCCGCCGGCTGGGCGGGCCCAGATCAAGGTGCCGTGATGGTCCGGGAGGCTCTTCGGCGGATGGTAGAAGTGGAGTCCCGCCGGTCCGGTGCGGACCTTGCCGGCGGCCGTGGTGGCGGCGACAAGGGCGATTGCGGCGGCGCTCGCCAAGACGATCGCGAGCACGCGCGTGCGACGAAGGTGGCCGGGTCGAGCGCTCATGCTCTCCTCTTTCGCCCTAGGAAACCTGTTGCAGGGTCGGCGTCCCGGCCTCGACCTTGAACTTGGCGAGGCTGAACGGGGTGCTGGTCTTTGTCTGGGTCGAGTTCATCGCCTTGAACTCTCCGATCAGCTCGTCCTGCGAGACGGTGACCACGCAGTAGCCGCGATGCTCGAAGTCGGCGTAGATCGTGTGTGGGTCCGACGCCTGGCGCAGGGCCTCGAGCGTGTTCGCCGGAATGCCGAGCTCCTCGGGGAGGCCGAACGAGGTCGCCGAGCCGCCGACCAGCTCCACGCCGACCGGGGTCCCGGAGTTCTCACCGTTCGTCTTCAGGTTGCCGGCGATGAAGGTGTGGATGTCGCCGCTGAGGACGACCAGGTTCTCCACCCCGCCGGAGTGGAACGAGGTCAGGATCTCCTCTCGCTCCGCGGAGTAGCCGTCCCACTGGTCCTGGTTGGCGTGCTGACCGGGCGTGGCATCGAGCGCCATCATCATCGTCTCGCTGGCGAGCAGGTTCCACCGTGCCTGCGAACTCCGCACCGCGCCCTTGAGCCAGTGCTTCTGATCGCTGCCGAGGAAGGTCCGGCCTGGGGCCAGGTCGTCGGGGCAGGACTGAAGCTGAACGTCGTCGCAGGGCTGCGGATCGCGGTACTGACGCTCGTCGGTCAGGAACAGCTGGGCCATCTGGCCGAGCCGGAACGAGCCGTAGATCCGGTTCGGGTGCTTGCTGAGCGGGATCCGCGGCATGGCCTCGAAGAACGCCTTGTAGCCGTTCTTGCGCCGTTGGCCGAAGGGCACCCGCCGCGGATAGGTGTTGTTGTTCTCGAAGTTGGCGGGATCGGTCGAGGCCGAGTCGGGTTGGTTGCCGGCGTAGTTGTCCTCGACCTCGTGGTCGTCCCAGATGACGACAAAGGGATGGGCGGCGTGCATGTCCTGGAGGTTCTTGTCGGACTGGTACAGGCGGTACTTCTGCCGGTATTCGGCGAGGCTCTGAACGTCGCCATCGTGGTTGGCTCCGGTCGTGTCGGCGCGGGCGGCGGGCCCGTCGTAGTAGTGGTGCTCGTAGATGTAGTCGCCGAGGCAGAGGACCAGGTCCAAGTCCTGCTCCTTGGCGAGCGCGGCATGAGCCGTGTAGTAGCCGGCCTCATAGCTCTGGCACGAGTAGAACCCGATCCGAAGCTGTTGGTTGGAATCCGGCGGCGGAAGGGTGTGGAACTTGCCGACCCGGGACTCCGCGCCCACGGTCTCGAACCGGTAGTGGTACTGCTTCGACGGGTCGAGGCCGCCGACCCGGGCGTGAACGGTGAAGTCCCGGTTCCCGTTGGCGACCACGTCGCGGCGCCGGACGACATGGCGGAAGTGGGAGTCGGTCGCGACCTCGAGCTTGAGCTTCGAGGAGCGATCGATTCCCTTGAGCCGGGTCCACAGGGTGATCGCATTCGGCGACGGAATCCCGGATGCGACCCCGTAGGCGAACTTGCCGCCCTTGGCGACAGGCAGCCTCCGCGCCCGCGCCACCGCCGCAAAGTTGATCGGGCTTGCCAGCGCCAGGCCTGCGCCCGCACCGGCGATCAGAAACTCGCGCCGCCCTAGCCGACGCCCTCCCCCGAGAACACCCTCAGTCGCCATCAACTCCTCCTTGGCCGATCAGCGTCTCAGCCGACTCCCATGACCTTCGTCCCGATCGACGGAGTCTACAGCCGGGGGCGGCCCTGGCCGTTGGGAGGCCGGCCAGGGGTCCGGCGCGGACGGGATCATGGACGCGGCATTGGGGCGCATTCGACCGTCAACGAGCGACAAGCGGAAGTCGAGCCCGCCTCGGCCGGCGGGCTACTACCGCGTCGCGGGGCTGGACCTGCGGGTGGAGATGGGGCGGCTGTGCAGGTTGCCCGTGTTCGGCGGCGCGGTTGGGCCGCTGGGGCGACGGCTCCCCGAATTGACCGTGCGCCGGGCTACCAAGCGGCCTCGCAGCCGGCTCGGGTTCGCGATCCTCGAGGAGTGGCGAGTCTCGGTCACTGCATTCCCGGGCCAGCGGCCGGGGGACGTGCAGGAGACGCTCCTCCACGAGCTCGTTCATCTGGCGGTGGGCGCATCTCCGGGAACCCGACGCTGGCACGGGCGTGAGTTCAAGGCCACGCTGCGCGAGGCGATGCGGGAGGGCTACGGCCTGGTCGGCGTAGTGGTCAACGGCAGCTATCACGGGGCCTACGCCGATGCGCTCGAGCGCCGCCGGCATCGGGAGCGGGCCAGGGGGTCGACCTCGGTTCACGCCGGTCAGCTGGCGCTGATCGGACCGGCGCTCAGTCGCGCGTCTTCTCCTCGCAGCCCTTGACCACGGAGTTCGGGTCCTTGGGACGCGAATCGAGGCGGGCCACGTCGTTGCGGCCTGAGCCGCAGGCGATCTGGTCGTCGGACGTGTTGTCCCGCGCTCGCAGCAGGTCGTTTCCGCTACTTCCCTTGAGCAGGTCGATTCCGCTGCCCCCGATCAGGGTGTCTCGGTGGGAGCCGCCGTAGAGCTCGTCGTCCGCGGACTCGCCGTGGAGCTCACCGTCGATCGGGGTCGAGTTGACCACTCTGTCGGCCTGGCCGCCGGCCTTGACCTTGATCAGCTTGATCCCGGAGGCATCGCATTCGGCGGCGTTGTCGCCGTCCCGGGTGCAGCCCTTGCCCACGTGAACGCCGGAGCCCGCGTACGCACCGGACGCGAGATCGGTGACCAGCAGGCTCCCGTCGGCGCGAGTGATCTCCAGGTTGTCCGTGGCGCCCGCCGCCGCATCGATCTTGAGGGTCGAGCGGAAGACGCGGACCAACGCGGTGTCGACCGTGAACGAGCGCTGGCCCGCGCTTGGATCGAGGTTGCCGGCCGGATCGGTGGCCCGGACCTCGAACGTGTGCGAGCCATCGGCGAGGCGCTGCAAGGTCCGCGGCGATGCGCAGGCCGAATAGGAGCCTGAGTCGACCCGGCACTCGAAGCTCGAGCCGGCCTGCGAGGAGGAGAAGCCGAGAGTCGGGGTCGGGTCGTTGGTGGTGCCGCTGGGCCCGGACTTGATCGTGGTCTGCGGCGCCACGGTGTCGACCGTGAACGAGCGCGAGTCACCCGCCGGGTCGGTGTTGCCGAGCGCATCGGTGGCCCGGACCTGGAAGGTGTGGGAGCCGTTGGCGAGCTGCGTCGTCGTGTCCGGCGAGTTGCAGGCGGCGAAGGCCCCGGTGTCGACCCGGCACTGGAAGCTCGATCCCGGCTTCGAGGAGCTGAAGGCGAAGGTCGGGGTCGAGTCGTTGGTCGCCCCCGAGGGACCCGAGTCGATCGTCGTCTGCGGCGTCGAGGTGTCGACCGTGAACGAGCGCGAGTCGGCCGTCGGGTCAACGTTGCCGGCCGGATCGGTCGCCCGCACCTCGAAGGTGTGGGCGCCGTCGTCGAGCTGCGCCGTCGTGTGCGGCGAGCTGCAGGCCGCGAAGGCCCCGGTGTCGACCCGGCACTCGAAACTCGATCCGGCCTCCGAGGAGCTGAACGAGAAGCTCGGGGTCGGGTCGTTGGTGTTGGCGGTGGGGCCGGAATCGATCGTCGTCTGGGGCGGCGTCGCGTCGACCGTGAACGTGCGTGATGCCGGGGTCGGGTCGACGTTGCCGGCCGGATCGATCGCCCGCACCCGCAAGGTGTGGGCGCCGTCGGCGAGCGGCGCCGTCGTCTGCGGCGAGCTGCAGGCGGCGAAGGCCCCGGCATCGACCCGGCACTCGAAGCTCGATCCGGCCTCCGAGGAGGAGAAGCTGAAGCTCGGGGTCGGGTCGTTGGTGGTCCCGGTGGGGCCGGAGTCGATCGTGGTCTCGGGCGGGAAGGACTCGGCCACCATCCGCACCCGGTGGTTGCCGGAGTCGGCGATCAAGAGGTTGCCGGAGCCGTCCAGCGCGAGCCCGTGGGGGAAGTCGAGCTGGGCCGAGGTCGCCGGGCCCCCGTCGCCGTCCGGGCCGGCGGTGCCGGTGCCGGCGAAGGCGCTGATCGTGCCCCCGGGGGCGACCCGGCGCACCGTGTTGTTGGTGAAGTCGGCGATGTAGACGTTTTGGGCGGCGTCGACGGCCAGCCCGTAGGGGCTGGCGAGCTCGGCGTCGGCCGCCGGGCCCCCGTTGCCGGAGTCGCCGGCGGTCCCGGTGCCGGCGAAGGCGCTGATCGTGCCCCCGGCGCTCACCCGGCGAACCCGGCTGGCGCCGGCGTCTGAGATGTAGAGCCGGCCGGAGGCGTCGAAGGCGAGCCCGACCGGGTAGTCGAGCTCGGCGTCGGTGGCGGGGCCGCCGTTGCCGCTCGAGCCCGCCGTTCCGGTGCCGGCGAAGGTGGTGATCGTGCCCCCGGGGTCGACCCGGCGCACCTTGCTGTTGCCCGAGTCGGCGATGTAGAGGTTGCCGGCGCCGTCGAGGGCCAGCGAGCGGGGCTGGTCGAGCTCGGCGTCGGTGGCCGGGCCGTCGTCGCCGCCGGAGCCGGCGGTCCCGGTGCCGGCGAAGGTGGTGATCGTGCCCCCGGGGTCGACCCGGCGCACCTTGTTGTTGTCGAAGTCGGAGATGTAGAGGTTGCCGGCGCCGTCCGCGACCACCGCCCCGGTGGAGTGAAGCTGGGCCTCGGTGGCCTGGCCTCCGTCGCCGTCGGCGCCCGCGACCCCGGTGCCGGCGAAGGTGGTGATCGTGCCGCCGGGGTTGACCCGGCGGACCTTGTGGTTGCCGGAGTCGGAGATGTAGAGGTTGGCGCCCGCGTCGAAGCCGAGCCCCCAGGGGAAGTCGAGGTTGGCCTCGGTCGCCGGGCCGCCGTCGCCCTCGAAGCCTTGGGTCCCGGTGCCGGCGACGGTGCCGATGTCGCCCGGGGCGGCGAGCGCCGAGGAGGCCAAGGCGAGGGAGGCGGAGGTGGCGACGGCCGTGAGCAGTAGCAGGAGGCGGGATCCGGGCATGGCGATCCTCATGGCGCCCTTCCGTACGTGCGCAGCCAGCATGCGTCTCCCCCTGTCTTCGGTAAGTCGATTCATCGCGGCCAGTCGTGTAACTGAACGTGGTGCGACGCGCGCGGCTTTCGCCCGGTCGACGAAGTTTATGTGGGCGGACGCGGGGCGTTTGCGCCCCGCCCCCGAAGCCCCTGCTATCCGGCGGTTTCCTGAACCGCGGCGATCGGAGCGCCGTGAGAGCGCAGGGCCCGATCGCGGTCGACGTGGTCGACGATGTGGCAGAAGACGTCGACCAGCCCGGGATCGAACTGGCTCCCTGACCCACCACGAAGCTCGGCGATCGCGCCCTGCTGGGAGCGTCGGCCCGAGTAGGGGCGCTCGCTGCACATCGCGTCGTAGGCGTCGCAGATGGCGATCACCCGGGCACCGAGGGGGATCTCCTCGCCCGCGAGGCCATCCGGGTAGCCCTGACCGTCCCAACGCTCGTGCGAGGAGCGGATCAAGCGGGCGACCGGGGCCATCGACGGGAACGTGCCCACAAGCCTCTCGCCGACCACGGTGTGCTTTCGCATCAGCTCCCACTCGATCTCGTCCAGCGGCGCGGGCTTGCGCAAAATCTCCTCCGGGATCGCGATCTTGCCGACGTCGTGGAACTCGGCCGCCCGTCGCACGACGTCGATCTCCTCGGCGTCGAATGCCAGCTCGCGGCCGACCGCAACCGCCAGCCGCGAGACCCCCTGGTGGTGATCAGCGAGCTCCGGCTCGCGCTCGCGCAGGAGCGCCAGCAGCAACTCGTGGCTCTGGCGCCCGTCGGCGCCGCCGCTGCGGAGGCCCTTCTCGGTGTACATGCGTCCGTCGGCGAGCCGCATCGCCTCGCTGGCGACCGTCGCCTCGGCCGGAAGCAGGATGCTGCCCGCCGAAGCGCTGACCCGAAAGCCCTCTCCCTGCTCGCCGAGCGCGGCCCGCCCCGCTTCGGTGATCGACCCCGTGGATTGGCCATGGCACGGAACCAGGATGCAGAACTCGTCGCCGCCGAGGCGGTAGGCGCTGCCGTCTGGCTCCACCGCGGATGCCAGCTTCGCTCCCAGCCGGCGCAGGAGGCTGTCCCCCGCCGGGTGCCCGTAGGAGTCGTTGTAGCGCTTGAAGCCGTCGAGGTCGTAGATCGCGAACACGTGATCCCGGGCTTCCGGCGCCAACCCGAGCACCCTCTCAAGGTCGTCGAACAGCCTGCGGCGGTTGCCGAGCTTGGTCAGCGCGTCGGTGGAGGCGTCCTGCTGAAGGGCTCCCATCAGGGAGTCGTTCTCGCGGAAGCTGATTCCCATCCGGACGATGATCGCGGCGAGGGTGGCCACCGCCAGCCATACCGAGACCACGTGCTGGCGGCTGAAGTGGTCCAAGGCCAGAACCCCGATCGCGATCGCGGCGAACGCCGCGGGAAAGACCATCGAAGAGCTGTGGCCCGACCGCCGCTGCGAGCGATGGGTGAAGGCGAGCGCCGCGCCGACCGCGATCAGGAGCGGCCCCAGCAGCCACGACTCGTCGAGCCAGCCGCCGTGGTAGCCCGAAACGGCCTCCTGGTAGACGTAGATCCCGTCGCCGAGCGTCCAGATGCCAAGCCCGGCGACGATCGCCAGGAAAGGGCCGGCGCCACGCAAGCCGCTGACGACGAGAGCGCCGAGGATGAAGCTGATCAGGAGGATGTCGCCGAGCGGATAGGCGAGGTTGGTCAGCACCGCCGGCGCGTCTCCCTTGGTCAGCCCGACCAGGGCGGGCGCCAACAGAGCGGTGCCCAGCGCCGCCGCGGCAAGGCTCCCGATCGCCCCGTCGAGCCAGCGGGAGAGCGTGAAGTGGCCGATGCGAGCCTTGATCAGGAGCGCGATGCCGACGTAGAAGCAGGGCAGGACCGCCAGGTAGGCGGCGTCGGCCGCCGAGGGATACGGGGTCCGCTTCAGGTCGGCGAGCGCCAGCGTCCAATATAGGTCGCCCGCAGTCCAGCAGAGCAAACCCAGGCCGAACGCGGCCCAGGCACCCCTCTGGTCGGGGGCGAAGGCGGCCGCGGCGAAGCAGGTGACGGCGGCGAGGATCAGGGTTCCGTGGTAGACCCACAGCGAGGCCAGATCGTCGAGCGCCGCCGGCTCCCCGGCCCCGATGAACGCCGCATAGGCGAGCGCGCCCACGGCGGTCGCCGCGAGCAAGCAGCGGACCACGAGCGGCGACCCGCCCCATCCATTCTCACGCGCCATTGCGTTCCCTATCGGCACAAACGCCGCCGTCTGTGAGCCTGGGATGGTCTTCGCCCGCGGGGTTCCGGCCGGCAGCCAATTCGGCCAAACCCGTTCAGGTATCCACGCCACGGCCGATCACCGTCCCGAGACGAACTCGCGCGGCAATGGGTCGCGCCCTGACCGAGAAAGGTTGAATGCAGATGGTTCGTGCGGTGATTGGCGGCGGTACAGCTCGCCTTTGGTGGAAGAGGTCCCCCCGGGCGGGCTCGCCTGCCGGGCGAGCCGGTGAGGATTCCGTCGCCCAGTCCGAGGGTTTGGCGAAGGATCCCGACTCGAGCCCGCGGGCTTCGTGGCGCCGCGCAGATCGGCCCAGGGTCGCGAAGGCGCCGGCCGGGCTCACCTGAGCCCCAGGCTGGGCCGCCGCGTCCTGACGCGGGTGCTCGCCTAGCTCGGCTGGGGGACGATCCGGATGTAGGGCTTTGGAGCCTCCCAGTCGCCGAATCGCTCCTTGGCCTCCTCGTCGGAGACCGAGCCGGCGATGATCACGTCCTCGCCCTGCTTCCAGTTCACGGGCGTTGAGACCTTGTGCTCCGCGGTGAGCTGCAGGGAGTCGATCACCCGAAGCACCTCGTCGAAGTTGCGGCCCGTGGTCATCGGGTAGACGAGGATCAGCTTCACCTTCTTGTCGGGGCCGATCACGAACACGTTGCGGACCGTTTGGTTGTCGGCCGGGGTCCGGGCCCCCGCGTCGCCGGCGGTGTCCGCGGGAAGCATCCCGTAGAGCTTCGAGACGTTGAAGTCCGCGTCACCAATGATTGGGTAGTTGGGGGCAGCGCCCTGGGTCTCCTCGATGTCGCGCGCCCACCCCTCGTGGTCGCTGGTCGTGTCGACCGACACTCCGATGATCTTGACGTTCCGGCGCTCGAAATCGGGCTTGATCTTCGCCATGTAGCCGAGCTCCGTCGTGCACACCGGGGTGAAGTCCTTGGGGTGCGAGAAAAGCACGGCCCAGGAATCGCCGATCCAGTCGTGAAAGCTGATCCGTCCCTCGGTCGTCTCGGCCTCGAAGTCGGGGGCGGTGTCGCCGATTTGCAGAGCCATCCTCTGGTCCTCCTCTTCGCTCGCGTCCGCGATGGGCACGCGTCGAGCTCGGTTTCCAGTGAGCACCCAAGCCTATCCGGCGGCGCCTCATTTGCTCGGCTTGATCCCGCATCGGTGCCAGCGTTCGATCCGCCGACCCCGTTTTGCCGGGTGCGGAGAGCCCCGAGCTCGGATGAAGCTTCAAGGTACAAGGGGTAAGTGATGTCGCTGGTCGACTTAAAGTTCCTGTTCGAGCCGGTCGAGCACCTCGACATCTGGCTCACAGGGCTCTTCGACGGAGCGCCGCTGTTGGTCGTGCTCGGGATCGCCCTCGTGTTGGGCCTTCGACACGCCTCCGATCCCGACCATCTGGTCGCGGTCACCTCCCTGGTGGCCGCCGACGACCGGGGTACCGGCGGCGCCACTCGTCTCGGTGCCTGGTGGGGGCTTGGACATGCGGCGACGCTGCTCGGGCTGGGGGTGCCGCTGATCGTCTTCAAGTCGGCGCTTCCGGGCTGGCTCGAGGGTGGCGCCGAGAAGGCGGTCGGCGTGGTGATCATCCTGCTGGCGCTTCGGGTCACCTGGAAGTGGATGCGAGGGCATTATCGGGCGGGACCGCACGCCCACCGGGGCGGAGACGCCCGCCTCGGCGGGGGTTCGCATTGGCATCTGCGGCGGGCCGAGCACCAGGCGACCCACCACCATCGCCCGGCGCGCACACCCCGGCAGGCGTTCGCGATCGGTCTCCTGCACGGACTGGCGGGTACCGGTGCGGTGGTCGTGCTCCTGCTCGCCGCCCTGCCCAGCCAGCTCGAGGCCGGACTCGCCCTCACCGTCTTCGCCCCGATGACGATCGTCTCGATGGCGGCCTGCACCACCGCCTTCACCTGGGTCCTGACCCGACGGCTGGTCGAGCCGGCCTACCGGACTGTCCTGATCCCGGCCCTGGGGCTGTTCGGCCTCATGTTCGGGCTCTGGTACGTGGGCCTCGCATAGGTGCCATGCGGAGCGCCGATCGATTCGGATCGGCGGCATGCGAGACTGCCGCATCCGATCACGGAGGGGCAGGCGATCAAGGAGGAGAGCATGAGCATCGACATGAGCGCCCTGGAGACGCAGCATCTCGAAGGGGCCGGGCTGCCGGAGGTGCCGTTCATGCCCTACAGCGAACACGTGAAGATCAAGCTGCTGCGGGTCGATCGGGCCTCCGGGCAGATCGCGATCATCCTCAAGGGGCCGCCCGGCGCCCAGATCGGCCGGCACAAGCACTACGGCTCGGTGACCCTGTACACGATCAGGGGCGCCTGGCGCTACCTCGAGCACGACTGGGTTGCCCGCGCCGGCGACTTCGTCTTCGAAACCGCGAGCTCCTCTCACACCTTCGTTACCGAGGGCGACGAGACGATCGAGGTGTTCGCGGTCGTCGAGGGGGTGCTCGAGTTCCTCGACGACGACGGCAACACGATCGGCCTCGAGGACTGGCAGTCGATGTATCGGCGATATCTCGACTATTGCTCCGAGCAGGCCATCGACCCGATCGAGGTCGCCGATCTGAACGAGGTGCCGGTCGCCTGACGCTTCACCGTCCATTCACCCCACCCGCGCCGAGACCGAGGTGGCGCTCCACCCGTTAGCCGCCCAGTTCGCCTCGGTTGCGGACGCCTATGAGCGGGGCAGGCCCGACTATGGCCCCGCGGTGGTGGGCGCGCTGGCCGCAGAGCTCGGGCTCGCCCCTGGCGCTCGCGTGCTGGACCTCGCCGCGGGCACCGGAAAGCTAACCCGGGCGCTGGTCGCTGAGGGGCTCGACGTGGTCGCGGTCGAGCCCCAGGCGCCGATGCGCGAGCGGCTGGCGGCCTCGATCGGCGTCGAGCGCGTGCGCGAGGGCCTCGCCGAGGCGATCCCGCTGGCCGACACCTCGCTCGATGCCGTCACGGTGGCCGATGGCTTCCATTGGTTCAACCAGGCCGAGGCTCTGCGCGAGATCCGCCGCGTGCTCAGGCCCGGCGGCGGGCTGGCGGTGCTGACCACGGTCCCGGACTGGAGCGGCGCCTCGTGGGCGCACGAGCTTGGGACGCTGATCTCCCAGGTGCGGCCCGCACACCCGTACTTCGATGGCCCGCCCTGGCAGGAGGCGCTGGCGGCGGACGGGGGCTGGGCGGCGCCGCGAGAGGTTCGGATCACCACCACCCAACCGGCCGACCCCGGCCGGGTGGCTGACTACGTCGCCTCGATGAGCTGGGTCGCGGCGCTCCCCGAGGGTCAGCGCGACCCCTGGCTGGCCCAGGTGGGCGAGCTGGTCGACGCCGGCGAGACGCCGGACGAGCTCCCGGTTCACGTGGTGATCGGGCTGACCACCACTCAGGCCGGGTCCCGACCGACCTAGCCCCAGGGTCAGCTCGAGATCGCCAGGTGCTCGTCGATCAGGGCGTTGACGCGCTCGGGCACCTCGAGGGCGAGGAGGTGGGCGGCACCATCGACGACGACCAAGCGGGCCCCGGTGATGCCCTCGGCCATCTCGCTGGTCTCGGAGACGGCGAAGGTGGGGTCCTCGGCGCCGGCGACCACCAACGCCCGCGCGGTTATCAGGCCGAGAAGCGGGCGCTGGTCGGGCCGCGCCGGGACCACGCTTCTGACCGCCCAGCGAACCGAGCGCACGTCCGCCGCCAGCACCGCCGCGCGCACCCGCTCGACCACCCCGGGCCGGGTCCGCTGGGTCGTCGGCCCCAGGAAGCTGTCGATCGCGAATCGCGTCAAGGGAGGCTTGATCCCGCCACGCAAGCGGGCCGCCAGCAGCAGCAGGCCGTACTCGAGCCGCTGCCGCGTGGCCGCCGGCGAGGCGGTGCAGTTCATCAGCACGCAGCTGCGCGTCCGCTCGGGACGGGTGGCGGCGAAGGTGGCACCGATCATCCCACCCCAGGAGTTGCCGACGAAGTGAACCGCGGGTAGGTCGAGCCGATCGAGGATCTGCTCGACGGTTCGGGCGCAGTCCTCGAATCCGAACGGTCGGCGAAGGGCTTCGCTACCGCCGTGACCCGGCGGATCCACCGCGATCGCCGTGTGCGTCGCGGCGAAGTGCTCGACCTGTGCCCGCCACAACGAGCCCGTCATCAACAGGCTCGGCCAGAACAGGATCGGCGGGCCGTCGCCGGACACCGTGACCTGGATCCGCCCGAGCACGGTCGCGACCGTGCGGGGCTCGCTTCTCACGCTGGGCGAGACTACGGCTTCACGTCGCAGGCATGGCCCTTGCAGTCGTCGAGCTTGTCGAGCTTGGCGACCAGGTGAGCCTTGACCGTGGCATAGCCCGGCTCGTAGGCCACGTTTTCGAGCTGATACGGATCCACCTGGCGGTCGTACAGCTCCTCGTCGCCCGTCTCCTCGTAGACGACGTAGGTGTAGCGGTTCGTGCGCACGCCCTTGTAGGGCCGGTCCCAGGCGTTGTTCGGGATGTCGCCCGCGAACAGCGGCGCCAGCGCCTCGATCTCGATCGCCCGGTTCGGGACCTTGGACGGATCGCGAGCCGCCGGCATCAGCGAGACGCCGTCCATGGTCCGCCCGGGCTTGGCCTTGGCCAGGTCCAGCAGGGTGGGGGCGAAGTCGACGTTGGAGACCTGGCCGTCGATCGTCCTGCCTGCCGGGACGCCCGCGCCGCTGAGGATGAACGGGACGCGCAGCGATTCCTCGTAGGGCAGGTACTTGTCGCCGGTGATCCGGTGCTCGCCCTGCAGCCAGCCGTTGTCGGAGACGAACACGATCACCGTGTTCTTGTACTGGTGGGTGTTCCGCAGCAACTTGACCAGCCGGGCGACGTGGTCGTCGACGGCCCGCATCGAGCCCGCCCTGCCGTGGTAGTCGAGCTCGAGCTGGTCGATCTGCGCCTGGCTCATGGTCGGTGCCTTGTCCTGCATGTTGGTCGGCTTGTCGGCGAAGTCGGCCTCGTTGAAGCTCGGCGGATGCGGCAGGTGGTACTGCTTGCTCTGCTGCGCGTAGCGCTTGGGCGGGCGCGGATCGGCGCCCGGGCGCCCCATGATCGTGGTTGCGACATCCTCGCGGTGGGGCGCGGCGGGGGCCCACCAGATGAAGAAGGGCTTGCGCGCACGGCGCTCGGCGCGGACGAGCTGCTCGGTCATCCGGCCGGTGACGTCCGGCGAGTAGTCGCGCCGGTCGTGGGTGCCCCAGTAGGAGTAGGGCGGCGGTCCGAAGACCTCGTTCCGCTTCGCCAGCACTCCCGCCAATCCGCCGGGGTTGGGGATCACCTCGATGTTCGCGAACTCCACCAGCTTGTGGGCGAAGTTCGCGTCCCCCCAGGCCCTCAGCTTGCTGTTGCGGTTCATGATGAAGTTGTAGTAGTCGTAGGCCGAGACGTCGAGCAGGCCGCGCCAGATGTCAAAGCCGCGCGGGACCTCCCCGTGGGCGTCGCGCGCCCCGTAGCCGTTCAGCCACTTGCCGATCAGCTCGGTCCGGTACCCGGCCTTCTGCAGCCAGGCGGGGAGGATGTTCCCCCGATTCTTCATCCCGTACCAGCCGTAGGGGTAGAAGTTGCCCCCGACCCCGTTGTTGTGCGCGTACTGGCCGGTGATGAAGGTCGCCCGAGCCGGGCAGCAGAGGGGGAAGGAGTCGACCGCGTCGGCGAACTTGGTCCCCTGGTTGACCAGCAGCCGCCTGACGTTGGGCATGAACTTGAGGTCGGTGGAGGCCATGTCGTCGGTCATCACCACCAGGATGTTGGGCCGGCCGTCGGTGTCGGCGCCCGCCGGGCGCGCCGAGGCGGCTGCCGGGGCAAGCGCCGCGGCCAGCCCCGCCGCCGCGAAGATGGTGACCAGAACTTGCCTGCCGCTGGACGACGCTCGGATGTGCACGATTCGCGCTCCTCCCAGATCGCTGGGGCGACGTTACACCATGTGTCACACTGTGTCAACATGATCGGCCGAGGCCTCCGATGAGCGTCGCCACCCGAACCGAGCGTGCCCGCCTCACCCGCGAGCAGAGCCGCGCCCGGATCATCGCCGCGGCCACCGAGCTGGTCCGCGAGCGCTCCTATCCGGAGCTCAGCGTCGGCGCGATCATGGAGCGGGCCGGGCTCGAGCGGACGATCTTCTACCGCCACTTCGACGACCTCGGCGATCTGTTCATGCAGACCGGCAGGGAGGCGATCGAGGAGCTGTACGAGACCCAGGTTGACCTGAGCGCGGCGCGTGACGGCGTCGAGCCCGAGGTGGTCAGGGCGGCGATCGAGCAGGCGGTGACCGCCTACAGCCGTCACGGGCCGCT
Source organism: uncultured bacterium (assembly GCA_963811625.1). Lineage (GTDB taxonomy): Bacteria > Actinomycetota > Thermoleophilia > Solirubrobacterales > 70-9 > AC-56. The sequence goes on from CAWERS010000001.1 coordinate 184,781, forward strand.
GCTCCGGGCCCTGGCCGAGGCGGCCGCCGCGGATGCCCAGGTCGCCGCCGGTCAGGCTCGGATCCGCCGTCGCTTCGACCGCCTCGTGGCGCGCTCGCTGAACGACCTGCTCGAGCTTGACTCGACCCCGCCGGCCGACGTGGACGAGATCGCTCGTGCCCTGAACCGTTTGAACGAGAGCTACCTGCTCGACGCCTTCGGGCGCGAGCCCCGGATCTCGCCGGCCAGGGCGGTCGACGCCCTGACCGAGATCTGGGTGGCGGTGATCCGCCAGCGAGGGGGCTGAGCATGACCGCGATGCCGATCGAGCCCGACCAGCAGCAGCTGGCCGAGGTGAGCGCCCTGGCCGGCTCCGACGCCGACGCACCGGTGGTGATGCTGAACCTGAACCGCTATCGCGACCGCGATGCGTACTACCGCTATGCCGCCGTCGCCACGACCGTGCTCGAGCGGGTCGGCGGCAGGGTGCTGTGGCACGCGCAGGCGCAGGGGACGGTGATCGGAGACCAGGCGGACCGCTACGACGAGGTGATCGCGGTCTGGTATCCGAGCCTGACGGCGTTCCTCGCCCTGGCCACCGATCCGGAGACGCTTGCAGCTCGCGCCGATCGCGCGGCCGGGCTCGAGCGGGCGGCGCTGATCCGGTGTGCCGCCGGCGCCGAGCCGGTCCTCGACGGGCCCTGAGCCCGGTGGCCGGCGCCTACTGGCCGCGGCCGTGGACCTGCGAGGACGGTGGCCCCCGCCGTTGGGGGACCCCGGCGGGCCAGGCCGGGCTGGGGATAGCCGCCGGCGAGCGGCTCGAGGTGGCGGCCGTTCGCCCCGCCTTCGGCACCGACGCCCTGGTGCGACGCGAACCCGGCGAGCTCTACGCGCTGCGCCACGGGATCCCGTTGCGGGGCGCTCAGTCGACCCCGGTCGAGGCCTGGGTCGAGCGGCTCGACCCGGCCCAGCTCGCCGTGACCGCCACCACGCCGCGGCTTCCCGGGGGCCCGTTTTGGCCCGGCGGAATCGCCGCCCACGCCAACGGGGACCTGCACCTGGTCTTCGGGCGCTGGGCCCATCGCCTCAGCCCGGAGCTCGACGTGCTCGCATCACACCGGCTGCCGGTGCCGCGCCCCCACAACTCCTTCGTCGTCCTCGACGAGGGCGAGCTGGTGACCAAGGACTGCGACGCTCCTGCCGGGCGCGAGCCCTCCACCGTGTCGGCGCTCGACCCCGAGACGCTGTTGCCGGTGGCCGATCCGCTGCGACTCCCGGAGCCGGTTGTGGCCCGACTCTCGAGCGACGGAGAGAGCGTGGTCGCCGTCGGGACGACGACGCTCTTCAGGCTCCGTCTCGACCGACAAGCGGGGCGGATCTCCGTCGACGAGCGCTGGGCACCGCGTTACGGACCGGTGGCGGGCCGCAGCTACGGCTGGGACCCGGTGATCACGGACGAGCACGTCTTCTGGATGGACAACGGCCGCAACCGCACCGATCACACCATGCTGGGGACCGGCGTCGAGGCGGGCCCGGTGCGGCTTTGGTGGGCACGAATCGACGACGGCACCGTGGGCTCGGTCGAGATCAGCGGGCTTCCCTACGGCACCGAGTCGAATCCGCCCGGGTGGGACCCGGAGCGCCGGATCGTGGTCGCCTATGACGCCGGCAACGCGGTGGTTCGCGCCTGGCGGGTGGCGAAGGACGAGCTCGAGCCGCTGTGGCGGCGCGACGGGCTCGCCCATGCCGGGCACCTGATCGTCTACCCGGACACCCGCGAGCTGGTGGTCGGCGACTGGCGGGAGTCGTGGTTCCTGCGGCGCCCCCTTGTTCGGCGGATGAGCCGCGCTCTCGGGCCCGCCCTGGGACGGATCGGCGCTGCCCGCGGCGCGGCGCTGCGCTCGGCCGGCGATCGGCTGGTGGTGCTCGACCTCGACTCGGGCGCCGAGAAGGCCCGGGTCGAGGTCCCGTCGCCGACCCAGGGGTACCTGTTCCCGGCCCCGGGCTTCGAGCGCGACGTCTACTACCAGTCGCTGACCACGATTGCTCGAGTCGTGGTCAGCTAGCTCGCGCCGGTGCCCGCCCGCTCGAGCGCGGCGCCGAGCGCGGCGGTGATCGCCTTCGGGTCCTCCAGTTGCGGGTAGTGCCCGAGCTCCGGAAGCCGGTCGACGGGGGCCGCCGGGCGGAGCTCGATCAGCGCCTCGAGCACGGCGGGGGTCGCCACCGGGTCCTGAAGCCCCCAGGCGAAGCTCAGGGGGCCGGCCCAGTCGCGGACCGCGCCGTGCCAGCGCTCGGCGTATCGCTTGCGCTCCTTGAGGTAGTGGATCAGCCGATGGCCGAGGGTGCGGCCGCCGTTGTGGCAGATCAGCGACCACTGGTCGTCTGCCTCACGGCTGTCGAGCGGGTGCCCGGTGGAGAACAGGGCACCGAACTGCTGGCGGAAGAAGCGCTCGCTGCTGAGCTGGGCGAAGAGGCCGCCCAGCGGGCTTCGCAGCAGTCGCTGAGCCGGGGTGAGGCTCGCGCGCTCGAGGACGATGCTGCCGTTGAAGAGCAGGGCCCCCTCCACTCGAAAGCTCAGACGCCGCTCCAGGTCGCGCGCCATCAGCTCGGTGGCCACCGAGGTCCCCATGTCATGGGCGACGATGAAGACCCCCCGCCCGGGCGTGCGGCGCCGCACCAGGTCCTCGACCAGGTCGGCCTGCCACATGAGGCTATAGAGGTGCTCGCGCGGCTTCGCCGAGAGCCCGAACCCGAGGAAGTCGGGGGCCAGCGCGGCGCGGCTCGGCTCGTGCGCCAGCACCGCCCGCCAGTCGTAGGAGCTGGACGGGAACCCATGCAGGTGCAGCAGCACAGGGTCACCGCCCTGGCGCTCGAAGACATGGATCGAGTGACCGCGATAGTGGTCGTCGGTCCCCTGCGATCGCCACTCCCGCACCCGCGGCGTCAGGTCACTCATCGCAGCCTCAGGGCGTCATCACGACGCGTCCGAAGGCCTGGCGGCTCTCGATGTACGCGTGTGCGGAAGCCGCCTCGGCGAGCGGAAAGGTCCGGTCGATCTCGACCTTGAGCCCGCCACCCGCCACCTGCTCGAAGAGGTCGGCGATCATCGCGTGGACGCGGGGGTACTCGGCGATCAGCGCCCCGCCGAGGAAGACCCCGCGCAGGGTGTTGTTCTGGGTCCAGAGCTCCTTCGCCTCGATCGTGGAGCCGGCGCGGCCGGCCACGCCGACGCTGACCAGCGTTCCGCGGTATGCCAGCGCCCCGATGCCGTCGGCCAAGGTCTGGCCGCCGATCGAGTCGAGGATCAGGTCGACCCCGCGCCCATCGGTCAGCTCGCGTGCCCGGTCGACGAAGCTCTCGGTCGCGTAGTTGATCCCGTGGTCCAGCCCGAAGGCCTCCAGGCGCTCGAGCTTCTCGGCGCTGGACGCGGTCGAGATCACGGTCGCCCCGGCCCGCTTGGCGAGCTGAATCGCGGCCATGCCGACACCTCCGGCCCCCGCCTGGATCAGGACCGTCTGGCCCTGCTCGAGGTTGCCGGCGGTGAACAGGCACTCCTGGGCGGTGCCGAAGGCGACCGGGATGCATGCCGCGGCGGCGGCATCCAGCCCCTCGGGGATCGGCCAGGTGGAGATCGCGGGAACGGCCCTCTTCGACGCATGCGAGCCGGCCATGTTCAGGGTCACGACGCGATCGCCCAGGGTCCGGCCCTCGACTCCGGCGCCGACCTCGATGATCGTGCCGGCGGCGAGATACCCGACCACGTGCGGAACCGACGGCGGTGGTGAGGATGCACGCGCCAAAAGGTCTCCGCCCTCGATGCTGATCGCCTCGACCTCGACCACGACGCACCCGTCGGGGCATTCGGGATCGGGGACCTCCTCGTAGCGCAGCACCTCCGGGCCGCCGTTCTCGTGGATCACCGCCGCCCTCATCCCGAGCGACTCTATTCGAGGACGTCTTCACCCGGCCTTCACTCCAATTAGCAGAGAGTGAATTCGGCGATTGCATTCCCTTAACCAGGGCGGCGCCCGGATCCGCTGATGTGGTCGGCGATGACCGCCCTAACCCTGATCGGCGTCTTGACGGCGGTCGTCGTCCTCGGCCTCCTGGCGCGGGATTGACCCTGACCGTCGCCCTGGTCGCCGGCGAGGGGTTTTTCGCCCACCGTGGGGCGGTGTGCTCGACCTGCCGGGTCACCGCTGCGAAAATCTCGTCGCTCAACTTCACGTCCCAGGGAGGGGATCTTCGATGGGAACGTCAAGGACGGCTGGAATGCGCTCGCTCACGCGTGCTATCTGGTTGGCGGCGATCGGCGCGGTTGCGGTCGGGTTTGTGGGGCTCAGTACCGCGATTGGGGCCTTCAGCAAGGACTCGGACACCCGGGTGATCCCGTACAACAAGTACGTCGACGCGACCGCGAGCTGCGGCCACGACAAGCACGTCAACTTCGGCGGCTTCAACCTCTACATGGAGGTCCCCCTCGGCGGACCCAAGAACTACACCTGGCCCGCCTCGATGGGCCAGCACCGCGGCGACGCAGCACAACCTCGACATCCTGGGACTCCAGGCGACCTCGAAGGACACCTGGCAGGTCTCGGTGGTCAACTACACCGGCGCCCAGCAGGGGGTGACGGCGATCGCGCTCTGCGGCAAGGGGAGCGCCCCCAAGGAGGTCAAGGCCACCCAGCGCATCCCCCCGTTGAACACCAACAAGACCGTCAGGGCCACCTGCCCCTCCCGCAAGGATGTGGTCTTCGGCGGCTTCCAGGGCGACTACGACATTCTCTCCGGCCGCAACGCCTTCATCTTCAGCTTCTCCCTCACCTCGGATCGCGAGATCACCGTCAAGGGGGGGCAGAACCTGGTGGAAGGCAACAACCAGTCGAGCAAGCTGACGGCGATCGCCTACTGTCGCTAGGGCCGGGCCCGCCAACCCGCTGAGTCGGCGCATCCCGGCGCCGGCTCGCCGTGGGCGCTAGCCTGGCGTCGTGAGCCTCTGGGGACGACTGTTCGCCGCCGGCTACGACCACCTGATGGCGGGCGCCGAGAAGGCCACCCTGGGCCCCCACCGCGAGCGGCTGATCCCTCAGGCCGGCGGGGACGTGCTCGAGATCGGCGGCGGCACCGGCGCCAACCTCGACCTCTACGGCACGGAGGTGGGGACGCTGACGCTGACCGAGCCGGAGGCGCCGATGGCGCGTCGGATGGAGCGGCGGCTGGGCGAGCGCGCGCCGCGGCCGAGGCTGTTGCAGGTCCCGGCCGAGGAGCTGCCGTTCGAGAACGACAGCTTCGACGCCGCCGTCTCGACCCTGGTGCTGTGCACGGTCACCGACCAGGGGCGCGCTCTTGGCGAGCTGCACCGCGTTCTGCGTCCGGGAGGCAGGCTGCTGTTCATGGAGCACGTCCGCTCCGACGAGCCCGGCCTGGCGCGCTGGCAGGACCGGCTGAACTGGCTCCAGCGACGGATCGGCCACGGCTGCAACTGCAATCGGGCCACCCTCGACGCGATCGGCCGGGCTGGGTTCTCGGTCACCGAGCTCGAGCGTGACGAGCTGCGCAAGGCGCCGCCGATCGTGCGGCCCCTCGTGGTCGGGGTGGCAGACGCGAACTAGAGCCCGTGGTGGGGCCACTCGGGCGCCCTGCCCTCCTTGAACGCTCGGGCGCCGATCGCGTGCCCGTCGCGGCGCATGAACATCGACAACGCCATCTCGGCCTCGGTCCGCAGCTGCTCCTCGTAGGTTCGGCCCACGTTTCGAACCATCGTCTCCTTGTCGGACCGGATCGCGCCCTGGGGCAGGTCGGCGATCTGGCGCCCGAGCTCCAGGGCCCGGTCGAGTGCCTGCCCGCTCGGCACGACCTCGTTCGCGAGACCGATCCGAAGCGCCTCCTCGGCGTCGACGGGACGGCCGGTGATGATCATCTCCATCGCCCGCGAGTAGCCGACCACGAGTGGCAGCCGGACGGTCATCCCATCGCCGGCGACGATGTTCCAGCGGCGCTCCAGAGCCCCGAAGACGGCGTTGTCGGCGACGATCCGGATGTCGGCCAAGAGGGCGTTCTCGAGTCCGGCCGCGACCGCCCAGCCGTTCACCGCCGCGATCACCGGCTTGAAGACATCGGGGCGGCGCGTGTACCCGCAGTCCCCGGGCGAGTTGAGGACGTGGGTACGGAACTGGTCCCAATCTTCAACCGTCGTCGCCGCGGCGTCGGCCAGGTCCCAGCCGGCGCAGAAGGCGTCGCCCTCGCCCGTGATCACGAGCACGAAGGCGTCATCCTCGTCGCGAAACCGCGTCCAGGCGTGGTGAAGCTCTTCGTTCATCCGCCGGTTGACCGCGTTTCGCTGCTCGGGGCGGTCGTAGGTGAGAACGGCGACATGGCCGTCCCGCTGGTAGCGAATCGTCTCGTAGCTCATCCTTCCTCCAGGGCTCGGGTTGTCGAGGCGAGCAGCTTGTCAGCAGCCGGGCATCTTGTGGCGGTGGGCCGTGAGAGGGTTAGGCAATGCCGCTGATCGACCTCTCGGCCCCGATTCGCCCCGATCCGCCGGAGCTTCCGGAGGTCCTGCGGACCGAGATCGCGTTTGAAGGCCACGCGGATGGCGCTCGGACGATCGAGACCCTGTTCGGCGTCGGCCCGGAGCTGCTTCGCGACCGCGAGGGCTGGGCGACCGAGACCTTCCTTCGCTTCGGCACCCACAACTCGACTCACGTCGACGCGCCTTGGCACTACAACTCGCGCATCGACGGCCAGGCGGCGCGAACGATCGACCAGCTCCCCCTCGAGTGGTTCTACGCGCCGGGGGTGGTGGTCGACGCCACCGACCATGCCGACGGCGAGGCCCTTTCGGCCGACGAGATCGAGCGGCGGCTGCCGCGCCCGCTCGACCCGCTCGACATCGTCCTGGTGCGCACCGGCCGGGACCAGTTCTACGACCAGCCCGACTACATCGCGCGAGGCCCCGGCGTCAGCGCCGAGGCAACCCGTTGGCTTCACGCCCAGGGCGTGCGGGTGATGGGGATCGACGCGTGGGGGTGGGATGCGCCGCTCCACCTGCAGGCCGAGGAGGCGAAGCGGTCAGGACGGCCCGGGGTCTTCTGGGAGGCACACCAAGTCGGTCTCGACTACTCCCAGATCGAGCGGCTCTGCAACCTCGGCGCACTTCCCGCGGAGGGGTTCCGCGTTGCATGCTTCCCGTTGAGGATCGAGCGCGGCAGCGCGGCCCCGGCCCGGGTCATCGCGATCCTCCCCGAATAGCCCGGCGCAGGCGGCTACGGAGAGCTCTCGACGTAGGTGAAGGCCGGCGAGCAGCCCGAGACGTTGCCGGCAGCATCCTTCGAATCGGCTCGGAGCGAGGTGGTGGTGTTGTCCGCGACCGACACGCTGAGGCCGGGGGCGGCGAACTGCGCCGCCGAGCCGGTCGCAGCAGGCGTGCCGGTGCAGGCGCCGATGTAGAGCCTCACCCGGGGCCCCTTGGCGGCGCTTCCCTTGATCCTGGGGAGGTTGTCGTTCGCGGGGGAGTTGGGGTCGGTGTCGATGATCCGGGGCGTCCGCGGGGCCTGGGTGTCGACGGTGAAGATTCGATTGACGATCCGGCTCGCGTTGCCGGCGGGATCGATCGCCTTGACCGAGAACCTGTGCGACCCGTCGGCCATCGATGCCAGCCGGCGGGGCGAGCGACAGCGCTTGAAGTGACCAGATCCGACCCGGCAGGTGAAGGTGGAGCCCGGGTCGCTCGAGGACAGCGTGAAGGTGGGGGTGCGATCGTTGGTGAACCCCCCCTGCCCGGGGCCCGCGGTGATGATCGCGCGGGGGCGCACCTTGTCGGCGCTGAACCTGGTGTAGGCGGTGTAGGCGCCCTTCGCGCTACGGTCGTGACGAAGCAGCCCGGCGCTGCCGCAGAAGCTGCACCGCTTGGCGAACGACGAGTCGGGCGCCGGATCGCGCCACAGGAACCAGAACAGCCTCTGCACGTTCCAGTCGGCCCGGTTCCTGAGGATCAGGTTGAACGAGTCCCGCAACCGGTGCGCCTGCCCCGCCGGGCCCTGGTTGATCCCGAAGCGATCGGGGGGCGCCGAGCCCCAGCCGAACTCGGTCAGCCACAGGGGCGTGTTCCCGTCTCCGTGCTCGCTCATCACCGCATGGAAGTGCTTGACCTCCTGTCCGAGGTCCCAGGCGGTCGACGCGTATGGGTGGAGGGCGGCGACGTCGAACTCGTCCTTGACCCCCGGGACCCGGTAGAGGCGGTCGAGAAAGCCCCAGGCCCGAAAGCCCCCATCGGGGGGATAGCCGGGGTTCCCCGCCAGCACGATCTGGGCTGTGCGGTCCCTGCTTCGGATCGCGTCATGCGAGATTCGCAGCAGCTGCGCGTACTTCTTCACCGCCTCCCAGTCCGAGCCCGCTGGGTTGAAGTACTTCTTCAGGCTGGGCTCGTTCCAGACCTGCCACGAGCGGACCGGCAGCGGGGTCGCCCCGGCTCCGTATCGCCGGTGGTATCGCTTGCCCCAGTAGTCGCCCCCCGGGCCGTAGCGCTTCACCGCCGCCTTGAGGAAGTTCTCCCAGCCGTGCCGGTGGGCGGGGGTGTCGAGCGGGGGGTTGCCCGGCTTGCTGGCCACCCACTTGGGCGACCCCCACACGAACGGGGCGGCTCGGATCCCGCGCGAGGCGAGGGCGCCGATGAAGCGGTCCGAGGGAGCCCAGTTGAACGTTCCCTGCTTCTTCACCACCGACTTCCAGCCGAGCTCGAAGCGGTTCGTGCCCACCCCCTTGGCCGCCATCGCCTTCAGGTCCCGGGCGTCCAGCTGGCCCTCGGCTTTGAACTGGCCCTGGACGATGCCGAAGAACTCCGAGCGGGCGGCGTCGGCCCCGGGCGCCACGAGCAGCGACGCCGCGACGGCGGCGAGGGCCAACAGGGGAATCGAGCGGGCGCCTGATGATCGGTTCACGGGAGGTTCCTTGGAGGGCCCTGCCGAGATGGCCCCGAGAGGCTGGCGACCCTAGCCCCGCCGGCCCCGATCCGTCAAGCGCCTACCTGATGTCGGTGACCCTTAGCCACTGCGCCTTTCCCCCGGCGTGGGCGATTTTTCCACCGTAAATGGGTGAAAAACACCGGTCACGCGGGTGGCCGCGGCCGATTCTGCCCAGACCGCGGTGCGACCGTTATCTGACCGTGGCGCGCCACCACCGGTCGGCGCGATCGTGCCACATCAGGCCCAGGCCGACGGCGACGAAGACCGCCCCCGTGAGACCGTGATGGACCCGCCGGTCGAACAGGTACATGCGCTTGCGCGTCGAGTCATACGCGATCATTCCTACCCCCTTGTCCGGATCAACGGGCGCGGGGGCACCGAATTTGTGCCTGGAGGGCGCGCCGTACACCGGTAATTCGTCGATTGCCCCGCCCCGCCGAGTCGGTGGGCGCAGACGCGCCTAGGACCGCAGCCGAACCGGCAGCGTCTTGAGCTGGTTGATGAACGGCGACTCGACGTACTCCGGCGTGCCCGCGAGCTCCATCGCTCCGAACCGGGCCAGCGTCTCCTCGAACAGGACCCGCAGCTCGAGCCGGGCGAGCGCCGCGCCGAGGCAGAAGTGCCTGCCGCCAGCGCCGAATGCCTGGTGCTCGGGGTTGCGCGCGGCGTCGAAGCGGTCGGGGTCCTGGTAGCGGGACTGGTCGCGGTTCGACGACACGTACCACATCACCACCTTGTCGCCCTCGCGGATCCGCTGCCCGCCCAGCTCGGTGTCGTGGGTCGCCGTGCGGCGAAAGTGGGCGAAGGCGGGGAACATCCGCAGCGACTCCTCGACCGCGCTCGGGATCAGTGCCGGGTCTTCGAGCAGGAGCCGGCGCTGGTCGGGATGCTCGAGCAGCGCCCGCATCCCGCTGCAGTAGGTGGCCTTGGTGCTGTCGTTGCCGGCGGCGACGAGCAGGAAGAACCCCATCACGATCTCGTGCTCCTCGAGCCGCTCCCCGTCCACCTCGGCGTGAACGAGGACGCTGGTCAGGTCGTCGGTGGGGTGCTCCCGGCGCTCGGCGATCAACCTCCGGCAGCGCTCGAAGATCTCGGGCACGTCCCGCTGCATCACCGACTCGGCCCCCTCCGGGTTGAGGTCCGGGTCCCCCGCGCCGAGGGTCGCATTCATCAGCCGGGCCCAGATCGCATCGTCCTCCGGTGGGATCCCCATGAAGCTGCCGATCACGCGCGAGACGACGGGCTGGGCAACCTCGGTGACGAGATCGCATTCCGAACGATCGGCGAGCCCGCCCAGCACTCCGACGACGATCGCCCGGATCGCGTCCTCGTGCTCGGCGATCCGCCTCGGGGTGAAGCCGCGCTGGAAGAGCATCTTCAGCCGGTCGTGCTTCGGCGGGTCCATGCCGATGAACATCGCCTGGATCAGCTCCAGCGGCATGATCGCGTTGGTCAGGGCGGTGATCCCACCGAGCTCCGATGAGTACGTCTGCCAGTCGTGGCTGACCTCGTGCACGTCGTCGGCCGTGGTCACCGACCAGAACCCCGCCTCCTCCGGGTACTCCGTGATCCGGGGAGTCCAGTGCACCGGGCATCCGGACCGCAGCCGCTCGAACAGCGGGTACGGCGGCCCGTCCTGCCACAGCTCGCGCTCGGTGACGAGCGTTTCCTCGAGCGTGGTTCGGTCGGTCGACACGGGATCTCAGAGTGGGGGCGACGGTGGTGTGAGCGAGCCTACCGCGAGCGCCGAGGGACCGTCGTGATCCGTAGGGTCCCTGCACCGATGGCCGAGCGCCTCGTCCAGGACCGGGTTGTCACCGGCGTGCCTCCCGCCGCCCTCATCGCGCTGATCGAACGCTTCGACCCCGCGGTGATGGACGTCCCGAGCGGGAGCGCCCGGATTCGCCTCGTGGTCGGTGGCGAGGGCGAGTGGGATGCGGCGATCTCCTCGGAGCGGGTCGAGCTGGCCCCCGCTCGGGGCGCCGATTACGACGCCAAGTTGAGCGCCGACGCCGCCACCTGGCGGGAGGTGGCCGACGATCTGCGCGGCGGCATGTCCGCCTTTCGCCGTGGTGGGCTGCGGGTCCGTCGCAACCTGCATCTGGGGGTCGGGTTCCTGGCTGCCACCAGCGGGATCGTCGATCAGGGCCGGCTCGAGTTCACGTCGCTCGACACCCCGGCCGGGAGGCTCTCGACGGTGGCCGCGGGGCGGGGCGCCCCGGTGATCTGCCTGCACGGACTGGGGGCGACGAAGGCCTCGTTTCTGCCCACCATCGCCGCCCTGGCCGACGGCTGGAAGGTGGTGGCCGTCGACCTGCCGGGCTTCGGGGAGTCCGACAAGCCGCTTGGGGCTGCCTACGACGCGCCGTACTTCGCCGGCGCCGTGACGGCACTGCTCGACGAGCTCGGGCTGGAGCGTGCGCACCTGATCGGCAACAGCATGGGCGGGCGGGTTGCGATCGAGGTTGGCCTCAGGTGGCCCGAGCGGGTCGAGCGGATGGCGCTGCTGAGCCCGGCGCTGGCCTGGCTACGGGATCGGCGCTGGCGTTGGCTGTTGCGGGCTCCGCTTCCCAAGCTTGGCCTGATCCAGCCCGCACCGCGGGTGATCACCGAGCCGATCGTTCGCAGCCTGGTGCCCGGTGGGCGTGGCGGTTGGTCGGCCGCGGGCGTGGACGAGTTCCTGCGCTGCTACCTGACCCCGCGGGGCAGGGTCGCCTTCTATGAGTCAGCCCGCAACATCTACCTCGACGAGCCGCATGGCGAGCGTGGGCTCTGGACTCGCCTCCCCGCCATGGCGGCCCCGGCGCTGTTCGTATGGGGACGCAAGGACCAGCTGGTGCCGGTGGGCTTTCGCAGGCACGTCGAGCGAGCCCTTCCCCGTGCCCGTCACCTGGAGCTCGACTGCGGCCATGTCCCGCAGCTCGAGGCCCCCGACCAGACTCACGAGGCGATCCGCGGGTTCTTCGCCGCCGTGTGACATGGTGTCGTGGGTGGTGGAGTCGATGCCGGGAGGTGAGCCTCGGTGCCCGAGCTGAGCGGTCGAGAGCTGCTCCAGGAATGGCAGCGGCTGATGGAGTCGGTGTTCGCGTCGGCGGCCTCGCTCACCGGGCGCACGCAGCTTCCTCGCCAGCTCCAGGGCGCGCTGGAGGGCCAGCTGGAGCTGCTCGGAGAGATCCTCGAGCGCGAGCAGGGACTTCAGCGCGAGGTCGTCGGCCTGATCGCGGCTCCGGTCGATGCGATCTTCGACCTTCTGGAGCAGAGCGGGACTACCCTGCGACGCCAGGCGGAGACGCTCGAGGCCGCCGGACGGGCGCTCGAGGAGACCGCCTCGCTGATGAAGGACCAAGCCGAGCTCTTCGCCCAGGCGGTGGGCACCCTGCGCCAACCTCACGAGCTCGCCCGAGCCGCGGCAGGGCTCGAACGGCGGCCACCCAAGGGTGGCGGCACCGGCTCCGCCGGTTGAGCCCGGCGCGCGTCGCGATCCCGAGCGGCCTGCGCATAGAGTGCCGTCCGTGCCCGAGCTGCGCCTGGACCACGTCGCCGTCGCCGTGCGCTCGATCAAGTCCGCGCTGCCGCTCTACCGTGACGCGCTCGGCGGGGAGTACCTGATGGGTGGCGACGCGGGGGGGACCTGGCGCTGGATCCAGCTTCGATTTCCGGGCGGCGGCAAGGTCGAGCTGCTGGAGCCGCTCGGGGAGGGGTTCCTGTCTCGCTTCCTGGACCGCTACGGCGAGGGCCTTCACCACATCACCTTCAAGACCGACGACATCCGCGAGGCGATCGCGGAGCTGGAGCGCCGGGGGTACGAGCTGGTCGACATAGCCCTCGACGACCCGAGCTGGAAGGAGGCCTTCCTGCGCCCCTCGCGGGCCCACGGGACCCTGGTCCAGATCGCCCAGTCGGCGCTGCCCGACGAGGAGGTCAGCAGGCACCTGCACCCCTCAAACGTCGAGGAGCTGCTCGCCTAGCGCGGAAGCCTCGGAGCGCCCGAATCTGGCCGGCGCAGAGCGGAGCAACTTCCGGGCGGCGGGCGTGTTTGAGCGTTCGACGAGCAGGGCCGGCCTTCGCCGGCAGGGAAGAATGACGGGAGGTGGGTTCCGTGGGAGGCAACGTCGGAGCAGGACCCGGTCCACCTGGGGGCTGGCGTCGGTCGCGCTGGTGACGGCGATCGCGATCGCCCTCGCCACCGCCGGGAGCGCCGCGACAGCGGGCCCGAGCGCGAAGGCGGCAGCGCCGCCGAACATCGTCTTCGTGCTCACCGACGACCTCTCATGGAACCTCCTCAGGTACATGCCCAACGTGCAGAAGCTGGGCCGTGACGGTGAGACGTTCAGCCGCTACTTCGTCACCGATTCGCTGTGCTGCCCGTCACGATCGTCGATCTTCACCGGGCGCACCCCCCACAACACGGGCGTATTCACCAACACCCCGCCCGACGGCGGCTTCAGCGTCTTCCACGACAACGGCCAGGAGAACGACACCTTCGCCACCGCGATCAGCTCGATCCCGAACGCCGACTACCGGACCGCGATGATGGGCAAGTACCTCAACGGCTACCAGCCCTCGAGCCTCTTCATCCCACCGGGCTGGAGTGAGTGGGACGTGGCCGGCAACGGTTACTCCGGGTACAACTACAACCTGAACGAGAACGGGCACCTGGTCTCCTACGGGAACCGGCCCGCCGACTACATGACCGACGTGCTCGCCGACAAGGGAATGTCGTTCATCAGGCGCTCCACCAATGCCGGCGATCCCTTCCTGCTCGAGATCGCCACCTTCGCGCCGCATGCGCCCGCGACTCCGGCCCCGCGCGACGCCGACGACTTCCCGGGTCTCAAGATCCCGCGCACCCCGGCGTTCAACGCCCAGAACGCCAACCCGCCGTCATGGCTGGCCAATCGCCCGCGGCTGACCCGGAGCGAGATCGCCGAGCTGAACAGGAAGTTCCGAAAGCGCGCGCAGTCGGTGCAGGCCGTGGACGACATGATCCGGCGGATCCGAACGCTGCTGGCGAAGCGAGGGGTGGCCCGGAACACCTACCTGGCCTTCTCCTCGGACAACGGCTACCACATGGGTGACCATCGGCTGCTGGCGGGCAAGATGACCGCCTTCGACACCGACATCGGGGTGCCGCTGGTCGTCGTCGGCCCAGGCGTCCCCGCCGGCCGAACGGTGGGCAAGCTGACCGCCAACATCGACCTGCGGCCGACCTTCAGCGAGCTTGCCGGGGCAGCGGTGCCCGGCAACGTCGACGGCCACAGCCTCGTGTCACTGCTGCACGGGTCGAGCGCCGGGGGCTGGAGGACGGCGACCCTGGTCGAGCACCACGGGGCAGACCAGAACCAGTCGGACCCCGACTTCCAGCCGCGGGCGAGCGGCAACCCGCCGACCTATGAGGCGATTCGCAAGTCGAACGCCCTCTACGTCGAGTACAAGAACGGCGACCGCGAGTACTACAAACTCGTTCGCGACCCGTACGAGCTCGACAACACCTATGGCCAGTTGGGCGCCGAGCACCAGGCACGCCTGCACCAGACGCTGACCGAGCTCCAGGGCTGCAGCGGGTCCGGCTGCTGGGTGACCGGGGGCGGCTGAGCACCCGCGCGGTCGCCGGGCCGATGGGTGCGACGTTCTTCGCCTCGGTCCACCAGGGGCCCTGAGGTAGAGATCCGACAGCCCTTGGGGTGGTCCCGTTGACCCCTCGGGGTTGGCGCGGTGTGGGACCAGGCGTGCCCCACGCCCGTCCACCGCCGGGCGGCCGTCTAGGTTGAGCGACCAGCTCGGATGGCCTCAGCTTGGACAAGGACCGTCGGATGGCTGGTGGCGTTCCTGCTCGCCTACTACGTCGAGCCTGGGTTGGGGTTTGATCGCGGTGTACACGACCGGGGTGAACGCTGCGGTCCACCTCCTCGCCGCGGCCGCCGGGCGCGGATATAACCCCGGCCTGATCACCGCCGCGGCGCTGTTCGTTCCCTTGACCGTCTGGGCCGGCCTGGAGTTGGGATCCACCTACGACATCGGCCTTGGGGTGCAGATGCTCAGCCTGGGCGTGGCGATCGGCGGCCACCTGGCGATCATCGCCACCATCGCGCCCCGGCTCCGCGGCCGCGCGGGCGCCGCCCCGGTCGGGTAGTCGGCAGGCTCAGGCCGGCGCCAGCTCGGCCTGGCCGGCCTCCAGCGCCAGCAGCCGCGCCTTTCGCGCCAGGCCACCGCCGTAGCCGGTCAGCGACCCGTCGGCTCCGATCACCCGATGGCAGGCGACCAGGATCGGAAGCGGGTTGCGCCCGATCGCGGCGGCCACCTTCCGAACCTGGTCGCGCCCCAGGCCGAGCCTCGCGGTCACCTCGCCGTAGGTCGCCCGCGCCCCGTACGGGATCTTGCCGACCACCGCCAGCACCTCGAGCTCGAAGCCCGCCCGTGGCTGCTCCAGCGGCAGCTCGAACGTCTCGCGGTCCCCGGAGAAGTACTCGCCGAGCTGGAGCCTCGCCTCCGTCAGCTCCGCGCTCGACCCGCCCTCGGCACGGCGGCGTGAGTCGAATCCCAGCCGGCTGAGCAGGCCATCTCGCGCCTCCAAGGAGAGTGGCCCCAGGGGGCTGGGGATCTCGATCCGCACGGTCATGCATGGGTAAACGCCGGGCGGCCGACGAACGTGAGACCGGTCGCGGCGGGCCTCAGACTCTCAGCACGACCTTGCCGACGGCGCGACGCTCGGCGAGCTCGCGCAGTGCCGCCGGGCCATCCTCGAGCTCGTGCACCGATCCCACCAGCGGGTGGATCTGCCCTCCGCGAACGAGCTCCGCCAATCGCTGGACGGCGTCGGCGACGCCCGTCGGATCGGAGGCCAGGATGCCGAACGAGCAGCCCCGGACGTCGACGTTTCTCAGCAGCAGGCGGTTGACCTTGACCTCGGGGATCTCGCCGGAGGTGAACCCGATCACGATCACCCGCCCCTCCGGCGCCAGTGCCCGGAGGCTCTCGGTGAACCGCTGGTTGCCGCCCACCGGGTCGACGATCAGGTCGACGGGGCCGGCGAGCTGATCGCGGAAGTCCTCGCCGACCGCGACCTCGTCGGCACCGAGCCCGCGCGCGACCTCCGCCTTGGCCTCGGTGGACACGGCCGCGATCACCATCGCGCCGAGTGCTTTCGCCACCTGGATCGAGGCGGTTCCGACCCCGCCCGCGGCGCCGTGGACCAGCACCGTCTCCCCGGATCGAACTTGACCGCGGCGCTCGAGCGCGGTGAGCGCGGTGAGGTAGTTGAGCGGCAGCGCGGCGCCCTCCTCGAAGCTGAGGCCATCGGGGAGCGGGAAGGTCGCGTCGGGCAGCGCGGCGACCTGCTCGGCGTGGGCGCCGAGGCTGAGCGTGATCACGCGGTCGCCCACCGCAAACCGCCCATCGGCCGGGGCGCGCGCCACCTCTCCGGCGGCCTCCCAACCGAGCGTGAACGGGAGCGGCTGGCGCAGCTGGTACTCGCCGCGGGTCATCAGCAGATCCGGAAACGAAACCCCGGCCGCACGGACTGTGACCACCAGCTCGCCCTCGGGGTCGGGCAGATCCACAAGGCCGACGGCCTCCGGGCCGTCCTCGGTGGTCACCCGCAACGCGCGCATCCGTGCTCCCTTCGATCGAGTCTCGAGGGGCAACCTACCCGGCGCTAGGCACCGAGGGCATCCTCGAGCTCGAGCAGGAACACGCGAACCAGGATTCCGATCCGCGCCAGGTCGTAGCCGCCCTCCTGCACGACCACGGTGGGTAGGCGTCGAACCGCGTCCCGTCGTGTCCGGTGGACGGACACCAGGGGACGCAGTTCGCCATACCCGGCCTCAACCGGACGCGCGCGGGGGTTAGGGTCTGGGCGTGGGCGAGTCGCTCCCGACCGAGGCGGACGTAGCGGTCGTTGGTGCCGGCCTCGCCGGCTTGGTCGCCGCGCGGGACCTGATCGCGGCGGGGAGGGACGTGGCCGTGATCGAGGCTCGCGATCGGGTGGGGGGGCGGCTCCTGAACGCCGACCTGGGCGACGGCAAGGTGGTCGAGGTCGGCGGCCAGTGGGTGGGGCCGACGCAGCACCGGGCGCTCGCCTTGGCGTCCGAGCTCGGCCTCGAGACCTTTCCCACCCACGCGCAGGGGGACAACGTGGTCGAGATCGGCGGCTCCATGCGCCGGTACCGCGGGGCGATCCCGAAGATCAACCCGGCGGTGCTGGTCGACATCGGACAGGCGCAGTTCCGACTCGACCGGATGGCCCGCGGCGTGCCCACGGAGGCGCCGTGGCGGGCCGCGCGCGCCGAAGCGTGGGACGCCCAGACGATGTGGACCTGGATCCGCCGGAACACCGCCACCAAGGCCGCCCGGGCCCTCCTCCAGCTGGCGGTCGAGGCGGTCTGGGCGGCGCACCCGGCCGACGTCTCCCTCCTGCACGTGCTCTTCTACACCCGCTCCGCGGGCGGCTTCGACGACCTGGTCGGCACCGAGGGGGGTGCCCAGCAGGATCGCTTCGTTGGCGGGTCCCAGGAGCTGGCGTTGCGCCTGGCGTCGCGCCTCGGGGACGCCGTCAACCTGAGCGCCCCGGTGCGGAGGATCGAGCAGCGCGGCGATTCCGTGACCGTGGTCTCGGATCGCGGAACCGTGAACGCCCGGGCGGCGATCGTGGCGATCCCGCCGACCCTGTGCGCGCGGATCGCCTACGACCCGCCGATGCCGGCCCTTCGCGACCAGCTCACGCAGCGAATGGCGCAGGGGAGCGTGATCAAGTGCATGGCTGTCTACGAGCGGCCGTTCTGGCGCGACGCGGGGCTCAGCGGGCAGGCGACCAGCGTCGAGGGCCCGGTGAAGGTGGTGTTCGACAACTCGCCCCCGGACGGCTCTCCCGGCGTCCTGCTCGGCTTCCTCGAGGGTCGTCAGGCCCGCGAGCTCGGGCAGTGGACCGACGATGCCCGGCGACGGGCGGTCGTCGGGTGCTTCGAGCGGTTGTTCGGGGCCTCGGCCGCCGCCCCGGAGGCCTACTTCGATCAGGTCTGGGCCCAGGAGGAGTTCACCCGCGGCTGCTACGGCTGCCTGATGCCTCCCGGTGCGTGGGTGTCGCTGGGTCCGGCGCTCCGGGAGCCGGTTGGCCGGCTGCACTGGGCGGGAGCCGAGACCGCCACCATCTGGAACGGGTATATGGACGGGGCGGTGCGCTCGGGCGAGAGCGCCGCGCAGGCCGCGTTGACGCAGTTGGATGAGTGATCCCACGATCTAGCCGGACGGGCCTCGCCGAGCACCGCCCCGACATGGCGGCGGTGCGCCGCGACGTCGCCGCACTGGCGGCCATCGAGCGCTCGTCGGCCCGGCCCGGGGAGCGGCAGTCGGCGGCCTGGCTCGCGGGCCGGCTGGCCGAGCTCGGAGTGGGGGAGGTCGCGATTCGGCCCTATCGCTACCAGCGAAGCTACGCGCTCGCGCACGGACTTCACGTCGCGGCCGGCCTCGCCGCGTGCTCGCTCGGCGGAGCGGCCGCCGCCGCGCTGGCCGCCGCCGCTCTCGTCTCCTGCGAGCGCGAGGTGAGTGGCCGATCCCAGTGGCTTCGCCGGTTGCTTCCGCGCGGCGAGGGCGCCAACGTGACCGGGCGGCTGCCGGCGGCGGGCCGGCGGCGCGCGACGCTGGTCCTGGTCGCCCACCACGATGCGGCGAACACGGGCCTGCAGTGGCACCCCCGCGTCATCACCGCCGGCGCTCGCAGGCACCTGCGCCGCCGCCGCGTCGACCCGTTCATGGCGCCGGTGGAGCTCGCCTTCGGGATCGCAGCGGCGAGTGGGCTGCTTCCGAAGCGATCGTCTGCTGGACGGGTGGCCCGCCGGGCCTCGGGCGGATTGTTCGGGGCCTGGATCGCCCTGAACGCCGAGATGGCGCGCAGCCCCACGGTGCCGGGTGCCTCGGACAACGCCTCCGGCGTTGCGGTCTGCCTCGATCTGGCCCGATCCCTGAAGGCCACCCCGCCGGACGGCGTCGAGGTGCTCGTCGCGCTCACTGGGGGCGAGGAGGCGGGCATGGGCGGGATGGCGGCGCTGATGGATCGCGACGCCGAGACGCTCGACCCCCGTTCGACCTTCGTCCTCGGCCTCGACACCCTGGGGGCCGGCGAGCCGATCGTCTGTGACGCCGAGGGCCCGATGCGGGACCAGCGCTACGCCGATCGTGACAACGCGCTGGTGGAGGAGGGCGCCGCGATGGTCGGTGCCTCGGCGCCGCGTCGCTGGCGGATCGGCGGTTGGACGGACCCGATCCTCGCCGTCCATCGGGGCATCCCGGCCGCCTCCCTGCTTTCGATGGGGCCCGGCTACTTCCCCCACTACCACCGTCCCAGCGACACGCCCGACAACGTCGACTGGAGCTCGGTCGAGGCCTGCGCCCGGATCGCCGCCGGGACGATCCGGGCCTTCGATCGGCGGGTATGCCAGCGCGTCTGGGCATGACCGGGCACGGAAAGCG
Organism: uncultured bacterium; assembly: GCA_963811625.1. Lineage (GTDB taxonomy): Bacteria > Actinomycetota > Thermoleophilia > Solirubrobacterales > 70-9 > AC-56. The sequence continues at coordinate 204,187 of CAWERS010000001.1, forward strand.
GAACCCCGACACGCTTCACGGCTGCCGCGCCCACACCTGACTGTTCGAATAAAGTCCGGCGCCGATGAGCGACCTCAACGGGCTATCGATCGAGGGACGGGTGGCGACCCCCACCGACGCGGACTGGGACCAGGCGCGCCAGGCGTGGAACCTGGCCGCCGACCAGCGCCCGGCGGCGGTCGCCTTCGTCGAGGGCGCCGACGACGTCGCCGAGGTGATCCGGTTCGCCGGCCAGAACGGCCTCAAGGTCGCCGGCCAGGGCACCGGCCACGGGGCGGTCGCGCTCGGCCCGCTCGAGGAGGCGATCCTGATCAAGACCGAGCGGATGCGTGCGGTCGAGGTGGACTCCGATGCCCGAACGGCGCGGGTGGACGCCGGCGTGCTGGCGCTCGAGCTCGGCGAAGCCGCCCAGGCGCAGGGCCTGTGCTCGCTGCCCGGCTCCTCGCCGGACGTGGGCGTCACCGGCTACACGCTGGGCGGCGGCTTGAGCTGGCTCGGGCGACGACACGGCTTCGCCTGCAACCGGGTGACGGCGATCGAGCTGGTCGCAGCGGACGGAGAGCCGCGGCTGGTGGATTCCGAAAACGACCCCGACCTCTTCTGGGCGCTTCGCGGCGGTGGCGGCGGCTATGCGATCGTCACCGCCCTGCACCTGAACCTGCTGCCGATCGCCGAGGTCTACGCAGGGGCGCTCCTGCTGCCGGCGGAGGTCGGGGCCGATGGTATTCGCGCCTATCGCGACTGGGCCGCAACCGTTCCCGACGAGGTCACCTCGGTGGTCCGCTTCCTGCGCCCGCCGCCGATGCCGGACGTCCCGGAGCCGCTCCGCGACCGTCGGCTGCTGACCCTCGGCGCGGCCTGCATCGGCGGCCGAGAGGAGGGCGAGGCGATGGTCGCCCCGCTGCGCGAGATCGGCGAGCCGATCATGGACACCTTCGAGCAGATCCCCGCCGCCGGGCTGTCGCGCATCCACATGGACCCCGAGGTGCCGGTGCCGGGCATGGGCCATCACGCCCTGATCGAGGAGTTGCCCGACGAGGCGATCGACGCCTTCGTCGGCGCCGAGGGGCCCGACGCCGGCTCGCCGTTGCTGCTGGCCGAGCTTCGCCACCTGGGCGGCGCGCTCGGGCGGCCGGCCGAGAACGGCGGCGCCCTGTCGAAGCTCGATGCCGAGTTCGTCATGTTCGGCCTTGGCCTGCCGATGGCCCCCGAGATGGGCGAGGCGATCGAGGCTCACCTCGACGAGCTCCATACCACCATGCAGCCGTGGGGGAGCGATGGGGGCTACTTCAACTTCGCCGAGCGCCCGTGCGACCTCGAGGCGATCCTGCCGGCCGAGACCTGCTCCCGCCTCGCCGAGGTGAAGCGGAGCTGGGACCCCGACGGGATGATTCTCGCCAACCACGCGCTCGCTCCGGCTGCCACCTGACCCGACGCTCACCGGGCCCGCTCGCCGGCGCCGACCCGTCGCCCGGCCTCACGGATCTCCTCCACGGTGCGGGCGAGTCGAAGCGAGGCGATCCCGAGCTCGCGAACGCGTCCGGAGTCGACCTGGCTGGCGCCCGCGATCACGTGCAGCTCGGTCCCGGACTCGCGACACAGCTCCGCCAGAGCGCCGACCACCTTGCCCGAGAAGCTCTGTGAGTCCAAGCGCCCCTCGCCGCTGACCGCCGCGTCGCACCGGGCCAGCCTCGCCGGCAGGTCCAAGAGCTCGAAGACGTAGCGGGCTCCGGCACGAAGCCGAGCGCCGAGTGCCGCCCACAGGCCCCCGGAGAGACCGCCGGCGCACCCGGTCATCGAGACCCCGGTTGGATCGCGGGCAAACGAGGCCGCCTGCCGCTCGAGCCGGGCGCTCAGCCGCCTCACGGCGCGGTCGTCGGCGCCCTTCTGCGGCCCGAAGGTCACCGCGGCCAGCTCGAACGGCGTCTCGACGTCGCAGAGGACCTCGATCCGCGCTCCGCGAAGGCCGCCCGCTCTCTCGATCGCCGCGATCGCGCCCGTGCCGCCGTCGGTGGTCGCGGTCCCTCCGGCGGCCACCAGGACTCGTCCGGCGCCGGCCGTGATCGCCGCCGCGACCAGCTCGCCGGTTCCCTCTGTGCTGGCCAGCTCGGGATCGCGCTCGCCGGGGGCGACCAGGGCCAGCCCCGATGCCTCGGCGCTCTCGACCACCGCGGTGCGGCCGTTCTCGAGCAGCAGAAAACGGGCCTTCCGTGGCCTCCCGAGCGGGTCGCGGGCAAGCGCAGTCAGGACGCGACCGCCGAGCGCGCCGGACAGCAGGTCCATGGTGCCCTCGCCGCCGTCGGCCACCGGGCAGAGGTCTATGGACGCCGCCCCGCCCGCGATCAGGCCCGCTCCGATCGCCGCCGCCACCTCGGGCGCGTCGAGGGTTCCCTTGAAGGAGTCGGGCGCGACCAGATAGCGGGCGCCGGGCGAGCGCACGAGCGACATTTTGTCGCGGTAGCTTCTGGGCCATCACCCGACGCCCGAGATGGACCCCCGCACGGCACGCGATCGCGCGTGCCGTCGCCGTCGGGTTAACGGCGGCGGTTCTACTCGCGGTGGCGGGCTGCGGACAGGACGAGGGTCAGCCGGACCATCGCCCGCCCTCGCTGGCCGCGGGCGACCTCCATCCCTGCAAGTCCGGTCCCGGCCCGACGTCGATGCGCTGCGGCGAGATCTGGGTCCCGTTCGAGCGCCGGAAGCCGTCGCTGGGCAAGACCAGGGTCGGCTTCGCGGTGGTCCCCCACACACAACGCGATCGACAGTCGCGGGGCGCGATCTTCGCCGTCGAGGGCGGCCCCGGGTACGCGAGTACCTGGACGGTCCGCTCCTACGTGAAGCTGTTCGGCTCGCTGCTCGATCGGCGTGACCTGGTGCTGGTGGACATGCGGGGCACGGGTCGCTCGCGCCCGCTCGACTGCCCCGACCTCCAGTACGGCCGGGCGCCGGACTGGATCGCGCTGCCCGCCTGTGCGGAGGAGCTCGGCCCGCGCTTCAGCTCGTACCGAACCGCGGCCGCCGCCGACGACATCGACGACGTCCGCCGGGCTCTCGGGCTCGGCCGGATAACGCTCTACGGCGACTCCTACGGGACCTTCCTGGCCCAGTCCTACGCCTTCCGCCATCCCGACGAGCTGAACGCGCTGGTGCTCGACTCGGCCTATCCGGTCAGGGGGGAGAGCGCCTGGTACCCGAGCCTGATCTCGACCGGGGTGCGCTCGCTCGCGATTGCCTGCCGGCGCTCGCCCGACTGCACCGGCAACGCCCGCCGCCGGCTCGAGAAGCTGGTCGTCTGGCTGCGCGCCCGACATCGGGGCGTCGGCGCTCTGGTCGACGCCCTGGCCGCGGCCGGGAACTCGCCGCCGGAGTCCTACCTGAAGATCGATCGCGCCGGCACCGCCCTGCGCCATGGCGACGCGACCCCCTGGAAGGTGCTGATCGCGCAGGCGAAGCTCGGATACGGGCACCTGCGCCACTTCTCGCTCGCGCAGGAGGACATCGTCAGCTGCAACGACTATCCCCTCCTGTGGGCGAAGGACGCCTCCGAGGCGGAGCGCCGCGCGGAGCTCGAGCGCAAGGTTCGAAGCTACGAGAACGCGGCCGCGCTGGCCCCGTTCAAGCCGCGGGAGGTGGCGCTGTCCTCGGAGACCCTCTACCAGTACTGCCTCCCAGCCCCCCGGCCGAGCTCGCTGTACGAGCCGCCGGCCTCGCCGGGCGAGCAGCCGACCGAGGCGCCGGTTCTGGTGGTCTCCGGGGAGCTGGACAACGTCACCACGCCATACGAGGGACGGCTGGTGGCCGACGAGTTCCCCAACTCGCGCCGCTATGTGGCCCACGGCGCCGGCCACGTCGCCGATCTGTACGACGCGAGCTCCCCCCCGGCGGTGAAAACGCGGCGCTTTCTGCGGCAGGTGCTTGATCCCAGCGGCTGACGCCCGGTCCAGCCGCTCGCCCGAATCCGCTCGGGCGGTGGCCGGGCGTATGTTTGACGGATGCAGAGCCCGAGCGCGGGGAGGCTCCGGGAGGGATCTCGGCTGTCGAGGCGGGAGCTCGTGGCCCGGGGCGCCGCTCTGGGTGGGACGGCGCTCCTCGCGGGTCCGCTGGCGGCGTGTGGGGGCTCGAGCACGGAGAGCTGACCACCGATCGCCCGTTCCTGGACACCTGGGACAGCTCGCTGACCCAACCCGGCGAGACGGCGCTCTTGACCGTCTACTCCGGCGGCTCGGTGGGGGCCGGCTACCCGGTGCGCCGGGCGCATGGCCCGGCGCCCGAGCGGGCGGTGCGCGAGACGCTGGCCGTGCTCGACCGCGCGGTTCCGGGGATCGCTCGCGACTTCGATGGCCGGGCCTGGCTGGACGACTGGACGGCGGATCGCTGGGCCCGCGGTTCCTACGCGGCCTTCCTTCCCGGGCAGATCACCAGGTACGCCGGGGTGATCGGGCGGGCTGAGGAGGGAGTCCACTTCGCCGGCGAGCACACCTCGGTTCCCTATCAGGGCTTCCTCGAGGGCGCCGTCGAGTCCGGGGAGCGCTGCGCGCGGGAGGTCCTTCAGGCGCGGGAACCGGGCGCCTGAGGTAGGTTTTCGCCGCGTGTACGACGCACTCCTGTTCCTGCACGTGCTGATGGCGTTCGCGATCGTGGCGACGGTCGTCATCTTCAGCGCCTTCGCGCTCGGCCTGGCCGCGGACTCTCGTGTGCTCGTAGTCGGCAACGCGCTCTGGACGGTCGGCGGACTGGGGACCCTGGTGTTCGGCATCTGGTTGGCCCTGTACGTGGAGAACTACGAGATCTGGGACGGCTGGATCCTCGGCGCGATCGTTCTCTGGGCGATCGCGACCGAGCTCGGGAGGCGAGCACAGGTCGGCTACACGGCGGCGGCCCACTCGGAGGCCGATGGGACGGGCGGGGCCGGTCAGGCCACCCTGATGCACTGGCTGCGGTCGCTCGCCGTGCTCGCGCTACTGGTCGTGATGATCTACAAGCCCGGAGCATGAGCGTCGTCGGGCCGGTTCGCCCGGACAGCTGGGACTTCCCGCTCCTGCTCCACGTGCTCGGCGCGATGCTCCTGGTCGGAACGCTCGTGCTCGCGGCCTCGGCGTTGCTGTTCGCGTGGCGGGACGGAAGCGCCCCGCTGGTACGGCTCGGCTATCGGTCGCTGCTGATCGGCGCCCTGCCCTCGTGGTTTCTGATGCGGGGAAGCGCCGAGTGGATCGCATCCAAGGAGGGCTTGACCGGGTCGAATGCTCCCTCCTGGGTGGGGATCGGCTTCAACACCGCCGACATCGGGTTCGTGCTGCTGGCGGTCTCGACCCTTCTCGCCGGCCTGGCGGTGCGGCGGATCGGTCGCGCCGAGAGCCCGGGCCCCTTCGGCCGGGCGCCGGCCGGACTGGTCTCGCTGCTGCTGATCGCCTATCTGGTGGCGACCTGGGCGATGACCACGAAGCCCACCTGAGCGCGGCGATCGGCCCGCGCCTGATTTTCTGGGCCCGCGGCCGTTGTCTTCTCAGAGGACGATCTCGCAAGGAGCTCCGTGGCTTCCTACTTGAACTATCGGTGTACCCCGCCGATAATCACAACCGATGTCGGTGAGCGAGACGGCCCCCGGGGCCGCCCCTCCCTCAGCTTGGACTCCGAGGCGGCTGTTGTCGGATACCCGCTTGGCTCGTCTCGCGGGGCGGGGCGATCAACGGGCGTTCGAGGCGATCTTCGAGCGCTACCACCAGGAGCTGTATCGGTACTGTCGCGCGATCCTCAGGGACCCGGACGAGGCCCAGGATGCGCTCCAGAGCACGATGGCGAGCGCGCTTCGCTCACTCCCCGGAGACCAGCGCCGGATCACCCTGCGGCCGTGGCTGTATCGGGTGGCCCACAACGAGGCGGTTTCGATCCTCCGCCAGCGGGCCGGGGCCGCCGATCCGGACCAGCTCCCCGAACCGATCGCCCCGGGGGCGGATCTCGAGGCCGAGGCCAGGGAACGCCTGCGGGCGCTGGTCGCGGACCTCGACCAGCTCCCAGAGCGCCAGCGAGCGGCCCTGGTGATGCGCGAGTTGAGCGGCTTGAGCTATGCCGAGATCGCCCTCGCGATCGCCGCCACCGAGGCCGCCGCCCGACAGGCCGTCTACGAGGCCCGCGTCGGTCTGCGGGAGTTGAGCCGGGGGCGCGAGATGGAATGTGAGGCGGCCCGCCGGGCCCTCTCGGAGCGCGACGGCCGTTTGCTGCGCAGCCGCCGGCTCAGGGCCCATCTGCGGGACTGTGAGGCGTGCCGGGGGTTCAAAGCCGCGATCTCCCAGCGGCGCTCCGACCTGGCGGCGCTGTGCCCGCCCCTGTCCGCGGTGGCCGCCTCGGGGCTGATGAGCAGCGCCCTCGGCGGCACCGCGACGAGCGGCGCCGGCCCGTTGAGCGGCGCACTGGGTGGCGGTGGTGCGGCCGGCATGGCGGGGGGAACCACCCTCGCCGGGCCAATCGCCGTCAAGGGCGCGTCGATCGCCGCCGCGGTCGCGATCGGCGCCGGAGCCGCGGGGATCAGCGGGGTGGTAGGGGTCCCCGCTGTCGGGGACAGCGGCAGGCAGCCGACGCCTGGCAAGGCTCCGGCGACCCGGTTCGCCGACGCCCCGGGCACGGCCGAGGCGGTTCGGGCCCGCCGCGACCGGGGGGTGACCATCGACTCGGGGCGAGACCGCCGAGGGTCCTCCCACAGCCACGAGGGCCGCGGCCATGGGCGCTCACCGGAATCGGGCCAGGCTGCGCGGGGGGGCGGCGGGGCCGACGGATCGGCGCCCCATGGCGCGTCGCCGGCAACCCCTGCCGGCAACGGCCCGCCCGCGACCTCCAACGGCAAGCCACCCGCGCATTCCTCGGCCGGCGGCGCCGGCAATGCCAACGGACGCACGGCAACCCATGGGAAGCCGGCCGCACCACCGGGGCTCGACAACGCCGGCTCCAAAGCCCCCGGACCGCCCGAGCAGGCCCAGGGCAAGCCCGCCTCGCCGCCCGGGCAGAGCGGATCATCAAACGGGCACAATGCATCCGCGGCGGCGCATGGCTCCGCGTCGGCGGCGCACGACTCCGCGGCCGGAGGCTCCTCCTGGGCCCGTGGGTCCCCCGCCGCCGAGCGCGCCCAGGGAAAACCGAAGTCCGATATCGCCTGATAACCGGCTCTGCCCCGCGTTGTCTGGGGCAACGGGACGAAAGCGATGCCCCCTCGCGGGCAGCAAGGAGCGAACCCTTGAAGCGAGTGATCACAATCGGCTGTGCGTGTGCGTGCACCTCCCTGCTGGCGGTGGCGGTCGCCGCCGCAGGCAACGGCACCGGCAACAGCCACGCCAAGAACCTCGCCGCCAAGCAATGCACCGCCGAGCGCAAGGCGGATCGGGCGGCCTTCCGGGCCACCTACGGCGAGCATCCGATGCGCGCCTGCATCCACGGAACGACCGACGAGGTCGCCGCCGAGCTCAAGAACGCCGCCAAGCAGTGCAAGGCGGAGCGCGAGGCCGATCCGGCGGCCTTCCGGGAGACGTACGGGACAAACGAGAACGGCAGCAACGCGTTCGGCAAGTGCGTGTCGAAGAAGGTCCGGGCCGAGATCAAGGAGGACGTCGCGGAGTTCAAGAATGCGGCCAAGGAGTGCCGGGCGGAGCGAATTGGCGATCCCGAGGCCTTCCAGCAGACCTACGGCAACAACCACAACGGCCGGAACGCGTTCGGGAAATGCGTTTCCTCGAAGGTGAAGCACTCCGAGGATCAGTCGGGCTGACCCCCTCTACGGTCCGGGGGCCGTGGGACGGCGCCCGCGACCGCCGCGGTGGCCGGGTTGCGTCGACGCACGGACGCAACTCGGCCACCGACGATTACTGATCGCCGGGCGGGGCCGCCGGAGGGCCGAGGGCCTCTGCGACCTCGGCGATCGCCGAGGTCTCGCCCTCGCTCACCCGCTCTCCATGCTCCTTGTGGGCCTCGGCGACCCGCTGCGCAAGGGCGAGAACAAAGCGCCTGTAGCCGTCCACCTCCTCCGTGGACGCCTTTCGCTCGAGCAGCTCGACGGTTCCGCGCAGGTGTTGGAGCCCGTGCGACGTCAGCTCCTCGACCGAGTGGTAGCGGGTTCGGTCCACCTCGGGCTTGGTCGAGGCGATCTCGTCCAGCAGCTCGCTCTCACCGTGCTCCCGTCGGGCCTCGCCGTAGGCCTTGGCCATCGAGATGCTCTCCCGAAAGGTTCCGCCCCGCTGGGACATCGCCACGATCGTGCCGGCGATCGGCGGCCCTTGCAGAACGTCCTTCCACTCCTCCTCGGTGAAGTCAGCCTTCCCGGTCATCCCGTTCTCCTTTCGCGTCGGCTACTCGCCGACCCCATCGGCGTCGCCCACCAGCTCCGGCACGGTCACAAACCGGTAGCCCTTGTCGGTGAGGCGGCGCAGGATCTCGTCGGTGGCGGCGACTGACGCCGAGCGGTCGGCGTCCGGCTCGGTGTTGGAGCCGTCGTGAAGGAGGATGATGTCGCCGCCGCGCGCCCGCGATCCGCGAGCGACGAGCTTGTCGACGGTCGCCGTGCTGCGCCAGTCGTAACAGGTGATCGACCACAGCAGCGGTGTGTAGCCCGACTCTCGAATCGCCCGCAGCGTTCCGGGGCGCCGGCGGCCGTATGGAGGCCGCATCAGGTCGCCGCCGTCCACCTTCGAGAACGAGACACCCGCGGCTTCGACCGCCTCCCGGCAACGTCGCAGCTCCTGATGGATCTGCGCGGATGTGCGCAGCGGCATGGTCGGGTGGGACCAGGTGTGATTGCCCAGGGCGTGGCCCGCGCCGGCGAGGCCGCGAAGGATGTCCGGCTCGCGCTCGGCCCACTTGCCGATCAGGAGAAAGGTGGCACGGGCGCCGTGGCGGTCCAGCACCGACATCAGATCCTCGGTGTGCCGCGGGTTGGGACCGTCGTCGTAGGTCAGGGCGATCGTCTTCTCCGCCTCGCGCACGCGACAGACCGTTCGACCATAGAGCTGCGAGGTCGGGTACTGGCCATGGAAGATGCCGAAGCCGGCGGCTCCGGCCCCGGCCCCGAGCGCCGTCCAGGCGGCGCGGCTCATCGCGAGGCCCTCCGGGCCTGCCGGCGCGCCCTGCGCAGCTCCCGCGGAGTTTCGGCGGCGGCGGCGACTGCCCGATCCTCTATCGCCTGCAGGGCGATCGCGTTCCCGGACTGCTCGTAGCTGTCCAGGGCCTGCTCGAACTGGGGGATCCGCCGGACGAAGTCGCGCACGATCTCGGCTGTCGGCTCGACCGCGCACACCCCATAGCCGAGTCGCTCCGTGTAGCGAGCGTTCAACGTCTGCTCGAACTGGCCGCGGAGCGGAACCGAGAGGATCGGCTTGCCGAGGTACACGGCCTCGCTGAGGAGAGAGAACCCGCCGCCGGCGACCACCCCCCGCGCGGTGCGAAGCGCTTCGATGAAGCCCTCGTTCGAACGCGGGCGCAGCTCCAGGTTGCCGTCGGTGATCGCCTCGCTGGGCCCGCCTCGCATCCCATAGACGAGACAGCGTATCCCGGCCGAGCGCAGCGCCTCGATCAGGCTTTCGTCCCCGCTCGAGTAGACCACGAGGTGGTCTCCGCGCTCCGGGCGCGCATCGACGATCTCGGGCCGGACGATCGGCGGCACCAGGGTGGTGCTGCCGCGGGAGATCGGCGGCCTGAAGTAGGTGGTGACGATGTACTCGACCGCGCCGGGGACCATCGAACGGGCCACGGTCCGGGCGAGCAGGTAGTCCTCCCGGTCACCGCCGATGATCTCCCGGTCGTGCCGGCAGCGGTCGAGCATGTTGATGTTGCCCACGGCGATCATCGGCGTCCGGGTGAGGCGGGCGTAGACGCCGGCCAGCGGCTCGAAGTCGCTGATCACGACGTCGGGCTCCCAGTCATCGACCTCGTCCATCCAGTGCCTGATCGTCTCTGGCAGCTCGTGGCGGGCGAGCCGGAGGTTCTGTCTCACGGTGGCCCAGCGCCGAATCTCGCCTTCCTCCAGGGCGAAGGTCGGGCCGAAGATCTCATCCACCCTGGGAAGCCGGTCGGCGAGGAACCGAAAGGCCGCCCCCGAGGCCATCGTCCGAACTTCGTGGTGATCGAGGAGCGACTCGATCACCACCTCCGAGCGGGTCGCGTGTCCCATGCCCTCGCCGTTCACCCCGTACAGGATTCGCAGCCGTGCCTCGGCCTCCGCCGGCTTCGACGCCAACTTCGCGCTCAGATCTCGTCCGACGACCCGGCCGGCGTGGGCCGCCCGCCGATCAGCTCCTGCCAGCGTCGATAACGCTGGATGCTGCGTTCGGCCCGCGCCGTGGCCTTGCCGAGCTTCTCGCTTCCCTCCGGGTAGCGGCGCTTGGCCCAGGGCGAGTCCGGTTTCGCCAGCCGGATCGCCGCCACCCAGCCGACCGGAGGGACGAACATCGCGACCAGAGCCGACCAGTACTTGCCCTTCAGTGCAGCGAGGATGGCGAAGAGCAGGACCTCGACCACGGCGAGCAGCAGGCTGAGCACCGAGCCGGTATCGCCCTCCCCGACCGGCGCCAGCCCAAGGATGATCGCGCCGGCCACGATCGTGGCCGCGATCACCGCGTCGACCGAGCGCCGACCCTCCTCGGCCCAATACACGTCCTCGAGGTGGAGCCAGAGCGCGAACTCGTCCAGCGTCAGGCCGGCCCCGATGCCGAAGGCCACCGCCAGGATCTCGAGCCCGGGGCTGTCCGGTTGGAAGGCGAACTCGAAGAATCCAGCGAGCATCAACAGGACGATCCCGAACACGAGGTGATGGATGTGGACGCCGCCGGTCTTCACGCTGCCGGGCCACCACGACACCTTCGGGCTCCGCATCAGCCGGGTGCTCATGCGGATGAAGCCGAACGAGACCAGCATCCCGGCCAACAACAGGAACCCCGCACGGCCCCCACTGGAGCCGAGGAAGTCCCCGGTTACCTCGACGCTGGCTATCGACACCTGTGTCCTGACCGGAAACGGACGGTCCGCTCCCGGCGCCGATCGTACACGGGTTCAGCCCGCCGGCTCGGCGACCGTCGTAACCTGCCCGCGTGGATCCGATGAGCGCCGCCGACCGCAGCTGGCCGATCCTGAGGCGGTTGATGGGGATTCATGCGTTCGTATACAAGACGACGGGCGGGCTGGTCGGTCACCGATTTCCCGGGGCCCCGCCGATGCTGCTGCTCGATCACGTGGGCGCGAAGAGCGGCGTGGTGCGGACGTCGCCGCTGATCTACGTCGAGGATGGCCGCAACCTGGTCCTGGTGGCCTCCAAGGGTGGCTATCCCCGCAATCCCGCCTGGTTCTACAACCTGCGGGCCCACCCCGAGACCACCGTCAGAGTCGGCACGGAGCGCAGGGCGGTTCGGGCCAAGGTCGCCACCGCCAAGCAGCGCCAGCGGCTCTGGCCGAAGGCGGTCGCGGTGTACGGAAGCTACGCGAGCTACCAGCAGCGCACCGACCGCGAGATCCCGCTCGTCATCCTCGAGCCCAGATGACATCGGAGCAGCCGCGGACGATCGCCGACTTCGAGGCTCGTGCCGCCGAGCTGCTCGAACCCGGACCGCTCGGCTACTACGCGGGCGGGGCCTGCGACGAGCTCACCCTCGAAGGCAACCTCGCCGCCTGGCGCCGGATCGGGATCCGACCTCGGGTGCTGGTCGACGTCTCCGACCGGGACCTGGCGACCACCGTGCTGGGGCGAACGCGCCCGCATCCGATCTTCGTCGCGCCCACGGCCTATCACGGGCTCGCGCACCCGGAGGGCGAACGGGCCACCGCCCGCGCCGCCGCTCGAGCGGGCGCGGTCTTCTGCCTTTCGTCCCTGGCGACCGCCGGCCCGGGCGAGGTGGCCGAGGCCGCCCCGTCGGGTGAGCGGTGGCTCCAGCTCTACGTGTTCCGCGACCGCGGTGTCTCCGACGAGTTGGTGCGAGCGGCGGTCGACCACGGGTACGAGGCGATCGTGGTCACCGTCGACCTGCCGGTGCTTGGCATTCGCGACCGGGACGTCCGTAGCCAGTACGCGATCCCCAACGCGGTGGCGGCGCCCAGCATCGGCGCGATGGGGCGAACGGGGGCCTTCAGCATGTTGGAGATCGGCGAGCTGATCGACCCCAGCCTCACCTGGGCGGACATCGCCCAGCTGGCCGAGCGCAGCGAGCTTCCGGTGATCGTCAAGGGCGTGCTGACCCCCGACGATGCGCGGCTCGCGGCCGAGCACGGGGTCGCCGGTGTGGTCGTCTCCAACCACGGCGGGCGCCAGCTGGACACCGTCCCCGCCGGGGCGGAGGCGCTGCCGGCGATCGCCGACGCGGTCGGCGACCGGATCGACGTGCTCGTGGACGGCGGGATCCGACGCGGGACCGACGTGCTCAAGGCGCTGGCGCTCGGTGCCCGTGCGGTGTTGGTCGGCCGCCCGCTGATCTGGGGTCTCGCGGTCGGCGGCGAGGCCGGCGCGCGCGCGGTTCTCGATCTCCTGCGCGCCGAGTTCGACGTTGCGCTGGCGCTGGCAGGGGTGCCGAGCGCCTCCGGGCTGGGCCCGGAATCCGTCCAGATCCGCGGCTAGCGAGCCGCGCGAAGCCGGCTAGACCTTCTCGACGTTCGCGGCACGGGGCCCCTTCTCGCCGGACTCGATCTCGAAAGAGACCTTGGCGCCTTCGTCCAAAGAGCGATAGCCGTCGCCGGCGATCGAGCTGTGATGGACGAACACATCCTGCGAGCCGTCATCGGGAGTGATGAACCCGAAGCCCTTCTCGTCGCTGAACCACTTCACTGTCCCAGTGGGCATAGGTGCGGCACCGTAGCAGCACCCGCCGACCGCTGCCGCTGCGCCCATTGCGACGGTCCCCGTCGGTCATTTGGCCAGAGCCTCGACCAGCGCCCCTCGCCCCCCACCGAGGACCGGATCGCCGTGCGAGACCAGCACGTTCTCGATCGGCAGCTCGAGCAGCGGCCGCAGCCGCTCGCGCAGCTCGCGGATGGTCAGGTCGCTCGGGAGGTAGCCAAGCCAGGACCCGGGGCAGATCCGCAGCCCGCCCCCCGGAGCGCCGATGATCCGGTCGCCGGGAACCAGGGTGCGGTGCGCGGCCAGCCAGAAGATCGTCTCGCCCGCCCCGGGCACGGGGAAGGATTCGATCCCGGCCGGCAACGACCGCCGGGCCCGCGAGGTCGAGGCGCCGTAGCGCTTGGCGAGCAGATCGCGACTGCGCCGATGAAACTTGATCGTCGTCAGCACCGCCACCGGAAGCTCGCGACCGCGGACCAGGCGGTCGAGCCGGCGCAGGAATCCGCCCTCGCCCTCGGCCGGGACCAGCGGGTCGATCAGCACCATGGCGTCGGCCGCCTCGCAGAGGACGGATCCGACCTCGCGCGGCCAATCGGCGGCGCTCTCAGGGTCGGCGTCAGGGCGCCATTCGGGGTGGCGGACGGTCCAGCGCCACAGGCCCCGGCGGATCTCTCGCAGCTCGGTCACGGCGTCAGAGGCGTCAGAGGTTAGAAGCGAGACTACTCATACACTGAAACATGTGACATCGATCTGTGTAAAGTATGACGGGTGGAAGCGGAGAGCTCACACGGCACGGCGAAGCAGGCGGCGGCCGCGGTCAACGGCGCCGGCGAGGCGCCAGAGGGTGCCTTCAGCCTGGAGCTGACTCCGGACCAGCAGGAGATACGCGACTGGGTGCATGGGTTCGCCGAGCAGGTGGTCCGACCCGCGGCGGCGGATTGGGACGAGCGGGAGGAGACACCCTGGCCGGTGATCCAGGAGGCGGCCAAGATCGGTCTCTACGGATTCGAGGGCATCGCGCAGTTCTGGAGCGACCCCTGCGGCCTGACGATGCCGATCGTCAACGAGGAGCTGTTCTGGGGCGACGCCGGGATCGGGATGTCGATCATGGGCACCACCCTGGCCGTGGCGGCGATCTACTCCTCGGGGACGCCCGACCAGCTGGTCGAGTGGGTGCCCCAGTGCTTCGGGACGCCGGAGGAGCCGAAGGTCGGCGCCTTCTGTTCGTCGGAGCCCGACGCGGGATCCGACGTCTCGGCGATCCGCTCCAGCGCCCGCTACGACGAGGCCGTGGACGAGTGGGTGATCAACGGCCAGAAGGCCTGGGCGACCAACGGCGGCATCGCCGACGTCCACGTGGTGATCGCCAGCGTCGATCGCGAGCTCGGCTCACGCGGGCACGCCGCCTTCGTGGTCCCGCCCGGCGCCAGGGGCCTCGAGCAGGGGGCGAAGGTGAAGAAGCATGGCCTGCGCGCCTCTCACACCGCCGACGTGCACCTGGACGACTGCCGCGTCCCCGGCCGCTGCCTGTTGGGCGGCAAGGAGAAGCTCGACGAGCGGCTGGCCCGCGCCCGTGAAGGCCGCGGCTCCCGAGGCCAGGCGGCGATGAAGACCTTCGAGGTCTCGCGCCCGACCGTCGGCTCGCAGGCCGTTGGGATCGCGCGGGCCGCCTACGAGTTCGCGCTCGACTACGCCAAACAGAGGGTCCAGTTCGGGCGGCCGATTGTGGAGAACCAGGCGATCGCCTTCGCCCTCGCCGACATGAAGATGGAGATCGACGCGGCGCGGCTGCTGGTGTGGCGGGCCGCATGGATGGGCCGGACCGGCAAGGACTTCGGCGCCGCCGAGGGATCGATGTCGAAGCTGAAGGCCGGTGAGGTCGCCGTCTGGGCGACCGAGCGCGCGATCCAGATCCTGGGCGGCAACGGGTACACCCGCGAGTACCCGGTGGAGCGGATGCACCGCGACGCCAAGATCTACACGATCTTCGAGGGCACTTCCGAGATCCAGCGCCTGGTGATCGCGCGGGCGATCTCCGGGGCGCGGATCGACTGAACCGGTGCGAAACGATCGATTCGAGAGGAGCGCAAATGGGCGGCATCGAGCAGGTTGATCCCTCGGCGGTCCAGGCCGAGGAGTTCTCGCGCAACATCGGGCAAACACCCGACGAGGAGCTGCGCGAGGGCATGCAGGGGCCGCTTCGAGACCAGGCGATCGCCGAGGTCTTCAAGCGCATGGAGCAGCACTTCAAGCCGGGCAGCGCTCAGGACGCGGTGATCCACTGGTCGATCACCGGTCGCCCCGATGGCACCGAGGACCGATGGGAGGTCGTGATCGCGGGCGACCGGTGCACGGCCGGCCCCCAGCTCGGGTCGGACCCGAGGGTGACACTCACGTTGGATGCGGTGGACTTCCTGAAGCTGGTCACCGGGAACGTTGGCGGCCCGACGCTGTTCATGAGCGGCAAGCTGAGGATCGAGGGCGATCTGATGTTCTCGACCCAGATCCAGTCGATGTTCACGATCCCGAGTCGATAATGCGCCGTTCAGTAAGCGCGGGTAGGCTGCCGCCTGGTGGTGGCAATCGACAAGGACGTTCAGGGACCGAGGCGAGCTGCGGCTGCGGCGGACCTGACCCAGCCGGTCGAGCACGAAACCGCTGACCGGATCGTCACCGGGTTGGTGACCGCGATCCCGTTCCTGCTTCTGGCCGTCGCCGCATGGCAGGTCTGGGATCAGGCACTCCACTGGCGCGACCTGACGATCCTGGCGGTGGCCTACGTGATCACGGCCCTCGGGGTGACCGTCGGGTTCCACCGGTTGCTGACCCATCGCAGCTTCAAGACCAGCGCCGCCGTCCGCGGGATTCTGGCGGCGATCGGCTCGGCGGCGATCGAGGGACCGGTGATCTCCTGGGTGGCCGACCACCGCAAGCACCACGCCTTCGCCGATGAGCCCGGCGACCCGCACAGCCCTCACGTCGGACACGGCGGGGGCTGGCGCGGCGCCCTACAAGGCCTCTTTCATGCCCACCTCGGATGGCTCTTCATCCACACCGAGCGGGGCTCCAAGCAGCGGTTCGCCCCCGACCTGATCAAGGATCGCGTGGTCAGCGCGATCGACCGGACCTTCCTGCTCTGGGCGGTGGCGGGGCTGGCGCTGCCGTTCGCCGCCGGCTACCTGCTCGGAGGAACCCTGGTTGCGGGGCTGACGGCGCTCTTGTGGGGCGGAGCGGTGCGAGTGTTCCTGGTCCACCACGTCACCTACAGCATCAACTCGGTCTGCCACGTGTTCGGCAGGCGTCGGTTCGCGACCACCGACGAGTCCCGGAACGTGTTCTGGCTGGCGCTCCCGACCATGGGTGAGGCATGGCACAACAACCATCATGCCTTTCCCACCTCCGCGGCCCACGGGCTCCGGCGAACGGAGCTGGATCCGTCCGCGGCGGTGATCTGGACCCTGGAGCGGCTGGGCCTCGCCTGGGACGTGGTCAGGATCAGCCCCGAGCGGCAGGCGGCGAAGGCCGGCACCTGAGGATGGCCGCCGATGGCGGCGGCGCGCGGACGATGACGGCCGCGAGCGGGAATTGAGCATGGCCATGATGCGACAGCTCACCTTCGAGTCCCCGGGGGAGCTTCGTTGGGTGGAGGTCCCCGAGCCGGCGCTGAGCGGTGACGGCGACGCCTTGGTGCGGCCGGTCGCCGTCGCGACCTGCGACCTGGACGCCCCAATAGTCCGGGGCGAGACTCCGTTCGTCGGACCGCTGCCGTTGGGGCACGAATGCGTCGCCGAGGTGGTCGACGTGGCCGCCGGGGTCGAGGTGCGGCCCGGTCGGCTGGTCAGCGTCCCCTTCCAGATCTCGTGCGGCCGATGCAAGCGCTGCCAGCGGGGCCAGACCGCCCACTGCGAATCGGTCCCCTGGCAATCCGCCTACGGACTCCCGCCGCACGGCCAGCAATGGGGCGGCTTCCTGTCGGATCTGGTTCGTGTTCCCTACGCGGACCACATGCTGGTCGAGCTCCCCGAGGGGATCGAGCCCGGCGCCGTGGCCTCGGTCAGCGACAACGTGGTGGACGCGTGGCGGACCGTGGCCCCGTTCCTCGCCGAGGAGCCGGGTGCCGACGTGCTCGTGGTGGGCGGGGGAGGGCCGGGGAGCATCGGCCTCTACGCGGTCGGGATCGCCGCCGCCCTCGACGCCTCGCGCATCACCTACGTGGACAGCGACGAGGACCGCCGCCGGATCGCCGGCGAGCTCGGGGCGGAGACGGTCGCGGGGCTCCCCGCCGAGCGCCTGGGGCCGTTCGCGATCACCGTCGACGCGGGCGCCGACCCCGCCGGGCTTGCTTTGGCGGTTCGCTCGACCGGCGCCGATGGCGTCTGCACGAGCGTCGGCATCTACTTCGAGAACCAGGTCCCGCTGCCGCTGTTCGAGGCCTACGTCACCGGGTTGCGGTTCCTGACCGGACGCGTTCACGCTCGGCCCGCGATTCCCGCGGCGATCGAGCTGATCGCCTCCGGCCGCTTCGATCCGGGGCTGGTCACGACCCGGATCGCGGGCTGGGAGGAGGCCCCGGACGCGCTGGCCGAGGGCGGGTTCGTGAAGCTCGTCTTCGGCAGGTAGCGTCGGTAGACGGACGTTCGTACCTGGAACCCCGTACGGCATAGCCTCAGAGCTCTGGAAGTGGCCCGATCCGGCCGCTAGGGTGGCTCGGGTGTCGAAGCAAGCCACTCTGGGGATCAGGATTCGGCGTTTTGGCAGGCACGTCGAGCATCAGCGGCGGATTCGGGCGGCGGACGTGCGTCGTGTTCAGCTGGAGCGCGACTACCGCCATCTCGAACGTCGAATGGCCGAGCGCTAGGCGCTTCGAACAAACGTCCAGGCGGGCGTTGCAGGACTGAAGGAGCGGTGCCCCCCGGCCGATGAGTCGGGTGCACATCCATGCTGCGAGGGCATCCACAGTCCTCGTGGGCACCTCCCATGCGGAAGCGGGGCGCCGGGCGAGCGCCCCGCTTCATTTTTGGCCTCAATCACTCGAGCGGCTCGCGTCCGCCGTAGCCGGCGTCGAGCGGATGCCACCAGGACACCTGCTCCTCGCCCAACTCCCAGCAGAGGTAGACCTCTTCGCCATCCCGGATCGAGGGAAAGTCGATCAGGCCTCGGTCGATGTCGCGGATCACGATCCCGGATTCCTGAACCGCGAGCAGCAGCCGTCGCGCCTCCAGGAAGGCCTCGCCGACCTGGCGCCCGGGCTCCCCGCCGCCGTTCGCCGGCGCCGCCTCTGCGAGCAGCGCGTGGGCGTCGGCATCGGTGAGTTGGTCACTGGCCTCGCGAAGGTCGCGGAGCAGCGGCCTGAGCGCATCGAGGAGCGTGTTCGCCTCCACGATCGTGAAGTGGCGGTCGTGGATCAAGTGACGACTGTGCCCGCCGCCTTCGTCACGCGCCCGATTGTAGGCGGAGCGCCGAGGTGATCCGCCTCACGGCGGCCGCCGTGAGGTCGGGACGGCTGATGACCCCGTCCTCGATGCTCTCCACGTGGGCCTCGGGGAAGAGCCGGCGAGCAAGCCTCCTTCCCTCCTCGCCGACTGGGAACCATCCGCCACCGGCGTCGTCCGAGTACAGCAGCCACATTCGGTCCCCGCACTGGCGTCCGTAGTCGCCGGCGTCATCCTCCGCCCAGGCTCGCAGGCGGCTGGAAGCGGTCTCCTGTGGCTGATACTCGACCTGGAGCCGGACCCGCTCGCGGATCTCCTCCTCACTCATCTGCGGGTTGCCGGCGGTGGCCAGCGACCGGACCGCCCCGCGGTAGTCGGTCTCGGCCATGCTCATGAACGCGTCAACGACCGAGTCCGAGGAGACCATCGCGTCAGTGCCCTCCAGGGAGCGCCGGCCGGCCGGGTTGCCGCCCGGCACGACCAGGGCCTGGATCAGGTCGGGTCGGCTGGCCCCCACACGCACGGCTCGGTTGACGGAGTCGGCCATGGCGACGATCACTGCCGAGCCCCCCGCGGCCTCGAGCACGGCCTCGAGGTCGGCGGCGCCGGTCTCCATGTCGAAGGGCCCGACGCGGCTCGAGGCGCCCGATCCGCGGTCGTCGAAGCGAACCAACCGGTGGTCCGCCTTGAGCTCCGCCTCGAGCGGATCGAACACCGACGGAATGGAAGATGCAGTAGGGGGCCAGCACGACCAGCGGCCCGGAGCCCCGCTCCTCCCAGTGGATCTCGGTCCCGTCGTCTCGGGTCAGGGTTGCCACAGGTGGATTATCACCAGGCCGACCGGTAAGCGATCCGGCGGTTGGCGCCGCGCAGACCGGATAGCTGTTTAAGTGCCGGATCCGGGTTCCGTCGAGCGAATCACAAGGAGGTCCCATGGCCCAGGCAACAAGCGCGAGCGGCGGCATCATGGCCGACGAGAACGCCTCGGAGCGCGAGCAAATCGTCGAGATGCTCCGGCGCGCCTACTGGATGGAGATCGAGACGGTGATGAGCTACATCGCCAATTCGGTCAACCCCGACGGCGTCCGCGCCCAGGAGATCAAGGAGTCCCTGGCCACGGACGTCCAGGAGGAGCTTGGGCACGCCCAGCAGTTCGCCGACCGGATCAAGGAGCTCTACGGGGTGGTCCCCGGCTCGGAGGAGTTCGTCGCCGAGCAGTCCTACCTCCAGCCTCCCGCGGAGCAGGTCGACGTGGTCCACGTCGTCAAGGGCGTGATCGAGGCCGAGAAGGGGGCGATCGAGCACTACAGCCGGATCATCGAGCTCACCGACCAGTCCGACCCGGTGACCAACGACATGGTGATCGCCATCCTCCATGACGAGCAGGGACACCTGCGCCTGTTCGAGGGGTTCCTGCGCGAGTACGAGGCCGAGGGGCTGGCTTGAGCCGCGCCGATTCCGAGCCTGGCCTGAGCAGGCCGGGCCGGGCCGGGCAAACCCGCAGCGCGGAGCGGGTTGGGTGCCTGGAGCCGGGTTGGGCTGGCTGGGGCGGGCACGCTCCCGCCTCGGCTCGTCCGTTGGCGCCTTGGTGCCGGCTTGAGGCCGAACAAATCCGACAACTCGACGGTCTGAAGCCTGGGAGGAGCTCGGGTGCACTCCCTACCCAGCCCTGTATCCGGGCGGATCGGCGGGTGACTCACGCGGGGATCAGTCCCGCGCGCCAGCTCGGCGAGGTGGTGGACGCCGTACTGCTCTGCGTCTGCCGCGGCGCTGGTCAGCGCTTCGCGAGCCTCGACCGGATCGGAGTCCCGCAGCATGCGCCCGCGCAGGTAGTCGCAGCGGGCCGCGTCGAGCGGCCGACCCAGCTCCTCCCAGGCCGCCCGCGCCTCGCTGAGCGCCGCGCTCGCCTCGGCGGCGTCGTCGGCCACCGCGCCCCGGGCTTCCAGGCTGGCCGCCTTGCCGACCGGGTAGCGCAGACGGTCGGCGAGCCTGCCCGCCTCGTCGGCGGCGTCGCGGGCCGCGTCCGTGCGACCGGCGAGCGCGAGGTTGACCGCTCGCGCCGAGATCGCCTCGACCGATTGGGCGACGAGGCCGGCGCGCTCGCACAGGTCGAGCGCGCGGGCGATCTCGGTGTCGGCGTCGGCGTGGTCGCCGCGCTGCCGGAGTGACGCCGCCAGCCAGTAAAGCGACTGGAAGGCGACCTCGGAGCGGCCCACCTGCTCGGCCAACTCGGCCGCTCGACGCAGTCCCTTGGCCGACTCGTCGAAGGAGCCCTCCCGCCAGGCCAGCATGCCGCGCATCATGTACGGGAAGCAGAGCTTCCCGGTCAGGCCCTCGCGCTCGGCGAGGCTGCCCGATGCCTCCGCCTCGGTGGCCACCGTCTCCCAGTCGCCGCGATGGGACGCGAGCTGTGCCAGCGCGGCGTGCAGCTCCACCTTCGACGGCAGGTCGCCCGTCTGCTCGGCCAGCTCGAGCGCCTCCGTGTAGGCGGCGCCGGCGCCCTCGTAGTCGGCCTCGGAGACCTCGAGGTGGTAGCCGAGCGTGAGCAGCGCCCGGACCGCCTCGGCGGGGTCCGACTCGCGTGCGAGCTCGACCGAGCGCTCGAGGTTCTGCCGAGCCCGCTCGGAGTCGCCGATCCTCCCGAACACCCGGCCGAAGATTCCGTGCGCGCGGCTGGCGGCCGCCGCCTCGCCGAGTCGCTCGGCGAGCCGCAGCGCCTTCTCCGACGCGTAGATCGCGAGCATGTTGTCGCCGGTATGCATGTAGAGCGAGGCGGCCTCCTCGTAGAGGCGGACGAGCTCCAGGCACGGTGGACCGTCCTTGAGCAGGTCGATGCCCTTCTGGTAGTGCTCGATCGAGCTCTCGCGGTCTCCCTTGTGCCAGAGGCCGGCGCCGATCTTCCGGTGCAGATCGCCGACCCGGGCCAGGTCCTCCTCGCGGCGGTGGAAGTCGAGGCACTGCTCCCAGAGCTCGGTCGCCTGGTCGACTCGCCCCAGGCGCAGGGCGACGTCGCCCTGCTTCTCGGCCACACGAGCCCGGGTTGCGGGGTCGAGCTCGCGGCGCAGCGAGAGCGCCGCCTCGTAGTGGCTCAGCGCCTCCTGGTTCGAGTAGAGCGCCGCGGCGGCGTCGCCGGCGGCCTCCAGGGCTGCGAGGGCTTTGTGGTTTATCCGCTCCAGCTCGGCCTGGTCGACGTCCGCGTCGGCGCCCAGGGCCGCCGCACGACCGTAGTGGTCGGCGACCATCGCCACCACGCCCTCGGAGCGATCGGCGGCGCGCTCCTCGATGAAGGCCCCCACCTGGGCGTGCTTTCGGGACCGCACCGACTTCGGCAGGGTGGAGTAGGCGACGTCGCGGATCAGCACGTGCTTGAACGCGTACTCGTGCTCGCCGGCCAGGCGGCTGCCGGCGCTCGACACCACCAGGTCCTTCTCCTCGAGGGCGGCGAGGGCGTGCCCGAGGTCGATCCCCTCCTCGTCCTCAACCCCGGTCAGCGAGCCCTCCCAGAACGTCTGACCGACGACGGAGGCGTGTTGCAGCACCCGCCGCTCCTGCGCCGAGAGCGAGTCGAGGCGGGCGGCCAGCACGGCGTGAACGGTCTCCGGAAGGGTCTGGACATCCTTCGAGCCCTCCTCCCGGATCCGGTTGACCATCTCCTCGGCGAACAGCGGGTTGCCGGCCGAGCGCTCGGCGACCTGCGGCACCATGTCGAGCTGTCCGTTGCCGCCGGACCCGTTGCCGCCCGGAAGCAGGGCCGCGACCAGCTCCCGGGTCTCGTCCTGGTTCAGGGGCTCGAGCGCGATCGTGGTCGCGTTGCGCCTGCCTCCGCCCCAGCCGGGGCGGCGGTCGAGCAGCTCGTCACGCGCCAGGCAGACGATCAACGCGGGGCCGCGGATCCACCGCGCCAGATACTCGATCAGGTCGAGCATCCCCTCGTCGGCCCAGTGGATGTCCTCGATCGCGATCACCACCGGCCAGCGGCGCGAGGCGGCCTCGATCAGCGAGCGGACCGCGGAGAACAGGCGGTCGCGCATCTGCTGAGGGTCCTCGGCATCATGGACGCCGGTGATCGCCGCGTGCTCGGCCGGCGGCTCGATCCCGAGCGGGCGGGCGATCGTGGCGGCGAGCCGCTCGGGCGGCTCGTCGGTCTCGTGCTCGGAGATCGCGCCCTCGATTCCGTGCAGGAGCTTCCTCCAGGCGAGGTCGGAGTCGTCGGTGTCGACGATCTCGAACTGGCCCCGAATGATCTCGCCGAGCGCCCAGTAGGCGAGCCCGGCGCCGTAGGCCGGACAGCGGCCGACCCGGAAGGCCGCCTTGGCCTCCCGGTCGGCGATCTGGGTGGCGAGCTCGCGGAGCAGCCGTGACTTGCCGACCCCCGCCTGGCCGATCACGGTGACCAGGTGGGGACGGCCCTCGCGGACGACCCGATCGAACTCCGCCAGCAACAGCGCCGACTCGTCCTCGCGACCGATCAACGGAGAGGCTGCGCGGGTGCCGCGGGTCCCGGTGCCCGAGACCAGCAGCCTGACCGCCTCCCACGCCAACACCGGCTCGGACTTGCCCTTCAAGCTCAGGGGCTCGAGCTGTTCGTACTCGATCGCGCCGGTGGTCAGCCGGTGAGTGATCTCGCCCACGGTCACGCTCCCCGGGCGAGCCGCCGCCTGGAGCCTGGCGGCGACGTTGACGGCGTCACCGATCACGGTGTAGCCGTCGCCCACCTGCCCCGCCAGCACGTCGCCCGAGTTGATCCCGACCCGCAGCGAGAAGCTGACGTCGGCCGCCAGGTCGATCTGCTTGTTGATCTCCTCCATCGCGGCTTGCATCGCCAAGCCGGCCCGAACGGCGCGCTCGGGGTCATCTTCGTGGGAAACCGGGGCCCCGAAGACCGCCATCACGTTGTCGCCGATGTACTTGTCGATCGTGCCGCCGTAGCGGACCACCTCTTGGCCCAGCCGCTGCAGCGCCCGATCGATGAACGACTTCACTGCCTCGGGATCCATGCGTTCGGCGATCGCCGTGTAGCCCGAGAGGTCGGCGAACAGCACCGTGGCCTTGCGTCGCTCCTCGGGGAGGGCCCCCGCGGCGAGCGCCCCCCAAGCCGGGGCGGCCTCCGGGAGCTGCCCGCCGAACAGGCCACCGGACGCCGGGGGTTGAGCGGCTCGCGTCGGCGAGCCAGTCGGCGGCGCCGACCGCGCGGGTGGGGAGGAGGTGGCCCCGGTGGCGAGCGCCCCTCCGCACTCGATGCAGAACTTCGCTCCCGGAGGGTTCTCGGCGCCGCAGCTCGGGCACCCGGGCGCCAGCTCGGCGCCGCAGGACATGCAGAAGCGCGCCCGCTCGGGGTTCTCGGTGCCGCAGCTCGGGCAAGCCCCTCGACCCACCTGAGGAACGATACGTATTTCGGCACGCGACCCTGCGTGCGATGCGTCACGCTGGGCGCGAGCAGCCGCGATGCGGCGCCGGTCCGGTTGCCCGGGCCGGCGCCGCGCGGCGCTGTCAGCGGGTCAGATCAGCACCTCCTTTCGCGGCACGAGGCCGGCCCATGCGTTGGAGTTGTGCTCCTGCGTGTTGCCGGTGTTGGCGTCGCCGCCGTCACCGCCGTTGGCCGTGGCGTCGCCGCCGGTGGCCGTGTTGTCGCCCTGGTGGATCGACGACTCGTTGTCCTGTTCGGTCCTCGAGCCGTCGCCCTTGTCGCAGCCGCGTTTGCAGCCGCTCCACGAGGCAGGCTTGCCCGAGCCGGAGCTCGAGTTCTGCTGCCACACCTGGGCGTCGTTGGAGGCGTTGGCGTTGCCCCCTTCGGCGCTGGCGTCGCCGCCAATGCCGCCATCCGCGTTGCCACTGTGGGCGGTGGTGTCTCCACCCTCGGCTTCGCCGTTGCCCGAGCCCAGGGCCAGGGCGCCGGCGTTGCCGTTGTAGCTCTGCGTGTTGCCGGTGTTGGCGTATCCGCCGTCACCGCCGGTGGCCTCGGCGTTACCGCCGGTGGCCGTGTTGTCGCCCTGGTCGATCCAGGACTCGTTGTCCTGCTCGGTCCTCGACCCGCTGGGGTCGTCGGCCGAGTTGCTCTGCCCGACCTGGGCGTAGTTCCAGGCGTAGGCGTCGCCGCCCCGGGCGCTGGCGTCGCCGCCATTGCCTCCCTGGGCGTCTCCGCTCCAGGCCGTGGTGTCTCCACCCTCGGCCTCCGCCTTGCTGCCCCAGCCCAGCGAGAGCGCTCCCGCATTCCCGTTGTAGAGCTGGGTGTTGCCGGTGTTGGCGTCGCCGCCGTCACCGCCGTTGGCCTGGCGTCGCCGCCGGTGGCCGTGTTGTCGCCCTGGTGGATCGACGACTCGTTGTCCTGTTCGGTCCTCGAGCCGTCGCCCTTGTCGCAGCCGCGTTTGCAGCCGCTCCACGAGGCAGGCTTGCCCGAGCCGGAGCTCGAGTTCTCCTGCTTCACCTGGGCGTCGTTGGAGGCGTTGGCGTTGCCGCCGTACGCGTTGGCGTCGCCGCCGTCGCCTCCGTATGCGTTGCCGCTGTGGGCCGCGGTGTCTCCACCTTCGGCCTCGGCCTCGCTGTGGTTGCCCACCGACACCGCGAATGCGTTGCCGTTGCCGATCTGGGTGTTGCCGGTGTTGGCGTCGCCGCCGTCACCGCCGTTGGCCTCGGCATTGCCTCCGGTCGACTCGTTGTTGCCCTGCTCGACATTGGAGCCGTTGTCCTGCTCGGTCCTCGACCCGCTGGGGTCGTCGGCCGAGTTGCTCTGCCCGACGTGGGCGGTGTTGGATGCGCTGGAGCTGCCTCCGTAGGCGTTGGCGTCGCCGCCATCACCCCCGTAGGCGTTGCCGCTCGAGGCGGTGGTGTCGCCGCCCTCGGCGTCCGCTCCGGACTGGTTGCCGATCGACCCCGCAACCGAGTTGCGGTTGACGATCTGCTGGCTGGCGCCGCCGCCGCTTCCGTCGACGACCGGGACGTGCCCCGTCCCGGCGCCGACGGTCTTGTCGCCGACGGTGACCGCGGCGGTGTTGTCCTGGCCCACCTCAGGTGTGGCGGCCCAGGCCGACGCGGTACCGAGCGTCATCGCGACGATCAGCGCGATCAGACCGGTGATGCGTTTCATCACCTACTCCTTCTTGGCTGATTTGTGTACTCGACTCGCCGGGCGATTGGGGCCCCCGGCGCGGCCGCGGAACGCGCTCAGCCCGGGTTCGGGCTGGGCGCGGGCGGCGAGCTAGCCCGGGGGGCCGGGCGAGCCGAGTTCGGGCGCCGGCTGCAGGGTGGCCGGCGCGATCGCAAGTCTGCGCAGGTTCGGGGGCGGCCTCAGGGTCATGAGCGCCGTCAGCAGGGCGGCGAGCGCCAGGGCCACCCCCGCCGCCGTGCCCGAGCTCGATTGACCTCCGGCTCCCGGCGGGAGCGGCGAGTGGGGGGAGGGGGCCGACGATCCGCCGCCGCTTTCGGCTCCCGCGCCGACGGGCGGCGGTCGGACCGCGAAAGGTGCCCAAGGCGCGAGCGCGTGGGCACCACCAGGCGGCCGGATGCGGTGGCCGGCGGCATCGGATGCGTCCCGGCCCTGTCGGCCTGCGGCGCGGCCCGTGGGTGAGCCGAGCCCCGGGGCCTGGGCGATGGTCGCCGGTCCGGGACCAGGCCCGTTCCATCCTCCGGGTGGCCCGGAGGGCGTCGGCGGCGCCTGTGGGGGAGGCTCGGCGGAGGGCGTCTGGACGCCCGGGACGCCACCGATCGGGCCGACGGTCCGACCGACGACGCCGTTGACCGTCGGCACCAGTCGCGCCGCGGCGTCGCCCACGGTCCCGGTGGCGGCGTCGACCAGGTCACCGGCGGCTCCCTCGACCGTCCTGGTGATGGCGGCGAGCGGTCCCGAAACGGGATTCGGAGACCTGCCGGCGGCCGTGTCGACCAGGCCCTCGGCGGCGTTCGGGGCCGAGCCTCGGGCGACGTCGCCGACCGTCCGGGTGCCCGCGTGGACCGGCCCCGAGGCCGCTTCCCGGACCACTCCTCCGACCCTGTCAACGGCCGAGCCGACGTTGCGAGCCGTACGGTTCGTCGCGCCGACCGACTCCGAGGCGAGGCCGCGGACCGTCCCGGTGGCGCCGGCTGCGCTCCGGGTGGCGCCCTGAACCGTCTTGCTCGGCGCCGCGACCGGCGATGGTTGCGAGCTCGGAGGGTTCGGTGCTCCCGAGGCCGGCGGAGCCACGGCCTGGTGGGCGGTCTGCGTCGCGGTGTGGACGGGTGCCGCGGCGGTCCTCTGGACCGCCTGCGTCGCCGCGTGGACGGGGGCCGCGGCGGCCTTGGCCGGCGCGCTCGGAAGGGTGCTTGCCGCCGCGTTCGCAAGCCCCCCGGTCGGGTTCGCGGCCACGGCGCCGGGGGCGACGGCCAACGCCAGGGCCGAAACGATCGCGACGATCACCGGTGTGCGGAGTCCACCCATCCACATTCCTAATGCCACGAACCCGGCGAGCGGTCTGGGTCATTTTCGTACTACTCGGATGCTTTACGCGGCTCCTGTTACGCCGAAGCAGGTAGGAACTTGCAGCCACCGATCGCAGGTGACACCGTGGCTCGCCGGCTTGGACGTCGGGCCCCGCGAGGGGCGAAACGGACAGTCGGAGGAGGCAGCAGATCGGATACTCGAGCGGCCACGGCCGGGCCGGCGACCCCGCGCCCGCCGAGCACCGAGCCGGCGACAGCGCCGGCCGCGACGCGTTGGTCCTTGGGCTGTTGCCGCTGGCACGTCGACTGGCCCGGCGCTACGCGGGCGGCCCCGAGCAGCTGGACGACCTCGAGCAGGTGGCGTCGGTGGGCGTGATCAAGGCCGCCTCTCGCTTCGATCCGACCCGTGGAACCCCGCCGGCCCAGTTCGCGCTGCCGTTCATCCACGGCGAGCTCAAGCACCACCTCCGCGACAACCTGGGGTTACCACGGGCCCCCCGCGCCCTTCAGTCGAGAGCCGCCACGGTGACCCGGATCGCGGGGGGGCTATCGAGTCACCTGGGGCGCCCGGCCCGCGCGGTGGAGATCGCCGCCCGAACGGGCTTTACCGAGAGCGAGGTGCGGGCCTCGCTGGAGCTCGCCGCCGCCCAGCGGACGATCTCCATGAGCGCCGCAAGGAGGAGCGATTCGACCTCCCCGCTCGACTCGCTGGCCGAGGACGACGACCGCTTCGCGGTGGTCGAGAACCGGCGCTCGCTCGCCCGGATCCTGGGATCGCTCGACGGGCGGGAGCGCACCCTGCTGTTCCTCCGTCTGGGCGTGGGGCGGACCCACAGCGAGGCCGCTCGGGAGCTCGGGATGTCATCGGACCAGGCGTCGCGGGTCTTCCGCCGGGCGCTCAGCAAGGCCAGGGCGGTCGCGGCCGCGATCGACGGCCCAGCCGAGCAAGCCCCCACGCGTCCGGGAGCCGATTCCGACCGGCGAGCGGCTTGAGCCCGAGGCGACCACGGGGCCGACTGCCTGGCCGTGCGGGCGCGCGAGCGCCGTCAGAGGCTTCCGGTACCCTGCCGCGACCTGCAACCCGAGCCACGAAGGGGCCCCCACTTGACCCGCTTTCGAACCCTGATCGCAGTGCTGGCAATCGCCGTTCCGATCCCGGCCGCGGTCGCCGGCTGCGGCGGAGGCGGTGGCGGCAACGACGAGGATCCGGCCCAGGTCCTCGATCAGACCTTCAACAACTCGACCAAGGTCACCAGCGGTCATCTCGCGATCGACCTCTCGGGCTCGGCGGAGGGGACCCAGTCGGGCAGCCTCAACGCGACCATCGAGGGGCCGTTCCAGTCCGACTCCGGCAACCCGGATACGTTCCCGCAGCTCGATCTGACCGCGAAGGTGAGCGCCTCCGGCGCCGGCCAGAGCTTCAACTTCGACGGCAGCCTGATCACGACCAAGAACAACGCCTATGTCGAGTACCAGGGCCAGGCCTACGAGATCGGAACCGCCCTGTACCAGCGGTTTCTGCAGAGCTACCAGCAGGCGCAGAAGCAGGCCCAGGCCCAGGGCGACCAGGACTCCGAGTCGTTGTTCAAGCAGTTCGGCATCGACCCCACGAGCTGGCTGACCAACCTCTCCAACGAGGGCACCACGGACGTCGACGGCACCGACACGATCCACATCCAGGGCGACGCGAACGTGCCGCAGATCGTCTCCGACGTGCAGAAGATCGTTCAGCAGAGCGGCGACGGGCAGGCGAGCCTGCCGCAGTCGCAGATCGATCAGCTCGAATCGGCGATCAAGACCGCCAGCATCGATGTCTACTCGGGCACGAGCGACAAGCTGTTGCGCAAGCTCGACCTGAGCCTGGCGATCGAGCCGCCCGAGGGCACGGACTCGCAGGTGTCGAGCGTCGACGCCAACTTCTCGGTCACGCTGAGCGACGTCAACGAGCCCCAGACGATCTCGGCGCCCTCGGGAGCGAAGCCGCTCACCGACCTGTTGGGCCAGTTCGGGATCAACCTGCCGCCCGGCGTGCTGGGCGGGAGCGCGGGCGCCCCATCTGACCTCTCAGTTCCAGGCGTCGGCGGGTCCGCCCAGGCATACACCGACTGCCTCAAGAACGCGACCACGCCCGCCGACCTGCAGGAGTGCGCCCAGAAGGCGCAGTGAATAACTCCGGCGACATCCTCCGCTTCGCGTCCGGTGTCGCCGGGTTAGGGCCTGTTACGTGGCGGCAGGTCGTACTCGTGTGAACCGCGCAGCGAATAACTCCGCCGAAAGCCTCGGCTTCGCCTCCGTTTTCGGCGGGTCAGGGCCTGTTACGTGGCGGCTGGTCGTACTCGCGTGAACCGCGACTTCGTCGCCTAGCCCCGGCCCAGCTTCCACCGTGCTGATGTTGAAGTTTCGTTCGTAGAGCTCGGCGACCCGCTTCAGCTCGTCCTCGGTGAGCTCAGGGACCTCGGCGGCGCCGGCGTACTCGCGCAGCTCGGCCTCGTTGGTGATCGTCGGCAGGACCACGCTCATCTGGGGCTGCGCGAGG
Source organism: uncultured bacterium (assembly GCA_963811625.1). Classification (GTDB taxonomy): domain Bacteria; phylum Actinomycetota; class Thermoleophilia; order Solirubrobacterales; family 70-9; genus AC-56. The sequence goes on from CAWERS010000001.1 coordinate 233,363, forward strand.
ATGAAGCGGAGGGCCGCCTGGGCCATCGTCCGCCCTGTGCCGGGCTCGCAGAGAAAGCGGATCCGATCGATCTTCCGGAGCCCGTCGACCAGCCACTCGTGGGGCCGGTGGCGGCGATGGTCGCCGGGGCCGAAGCTGGTCTCGAGGGTCAGATTGTCGTCCAACAGGCCCGAGGAGGTGGGCACCCGGGCGATCACCCCGGTCCCGCGCTCGCCGGCAGCGGCCATGAGGTCCCGTCCAGGGTCCTGCTCGAGCAGGTTGTAGACGGTCTGGACCGAGGCGATCCGGCGTTCCTCGATCGCCCGCAATCCCTCGTCTCGCCAGCCGATCGCCGGTCCGAGCGCGACCCCGAAGTGGAGGATCTTGCCCTCGTCCCGAAGCTGCTCCAGGGTCGCGAAGCACTCGTCTGAGTCGATTGCCTCCAGGCGCGGGTTGTGAAGCTGGTAGAGGTCGATCCGGTCGGTGTTCAGGCGACGCAGGCTGGCCTCGAGCGCGTCGCGAACGAAGGGGCCGTCCCAGCGCTGGGGACGCTCACCCTCGGAGTGCTCGCGGCGGCCCTCTGCGATCACGTAACCGAACTTGGTCGAGAGCTGCACGCGGTCACGATGGGGCCCCAACACCCGCCCCACCAGCTGCTCGTTCGCGCCCTGGCCGTAGGCGTCTCCGGTCTCGAAGAAGGTGATTCCCAGCTCGAGCGCCTCGTTCAAGAGCCGCTCACCCGCGGATTCCGAGACGTCACCCCACCAGGTCGAGCCGAGGGCCCAGGTGCCGAAGCCGATCTCCGACGCTTCGAGCCCGGTATCGCCGAAAACGCGCGTCCTCACGCGGGCGGAGTCTAGATCACGGTGGCGAATAGGCTGCCTTGATGCGCCAGCAGCAGGGCAGACACCGGCTCGGTCTGGGGTTCTTTGTCAGCGCGCAAGGCTGGCCATATCTGTTGGTGCCGTTCATCCCCATGGCGGTCGCGCTTGACCTGGCCAACGCGTCGGCGACGGTGATCTTCTTCACGGCGGCCCTCGGGATCATTCCCACGGCGGCGTTGATGGGGCTTGCGACCGAGGAGCTCGCGGCGCGCTCCGGCCCCGGGATCGGGGGGCTACTGAACGTCACCTTCGGCAACGCGCCGGAGCTGATCATCGCCCTGTTCGCGCTGGGTCAGGGCCTGCAGGAGGTGGTCAAGGCCTCGATCATAGGGTCCATCATCGGCAACATCCTGCTCGTTCTGGGTGGAGCGATGTTCGTCGGCGGGATTGGCCGTGATCGCCAGCGTTTCAACGCAACGGCGGCGAACGTGCAATCGCTGATGCTGTTCCTGGCCGCGGCGGCGCTTGTCATGCCTGCGATCTTCGAGCTGGTTGAAGGTACGGGCCTGCCATCCGTGAATGCGGAGCGGGTCGACTATGGGGCCACGGTCGAGCACTTGTCCGTGGCCGTCGCGCTGGTGCTCGCCGGCACCTACCTGGCCGGCCTCCTGTTCTCGTTGAAGACGCACAGGGACATCTTCAATCCACCTGACGAGAACACCGAAGTGACCGCCTTCGGCTGGTCCCCACGCCGCTCCGTGCTGATGCTGGCGATCGCGGGAGTGGCGGTCGCCGTGATGTCAGAGGTGCTGGTGGGATCGATCGCCGACGCTTCGGAGTCCGTCGGCCTGAGCGAGTTCTTCATCGGGGTGATCGTGGTGGCGATCGTCGGCAACGCCGCTGAGCACTGGGTGGCGATCCTCGTCGCATACAAGAACAAGATGAATCTCGCGGTCAATATCGCGATCGGATCGAGTGCCCAGGTCGCCCTCTTCGTCGCCCCGGTGTTGGTCTTCGCGTCGTTCGTCATCGGCCCGCAGCCGATGGCGCTGGTCTTCAACGGGTTCGAGATGGGGGCAATGCTGCTCGCCGTGCTGATCGCCAACTACGTCACCCACGAAGGGGAGTCGACCTGGTTCGAGGGCGTGCAGCTGCTCGCCGTGTATCTCATCCTGGGCCTCGCCTTCGGCTTCGCGTAGGGCACCGCGAATGGCTGCGGCGGTACTCCTGGTGGCGAGCTTCGCGGTCATCCTCGCCGGCGCCCTGCTGTTCACCAACGCGGTCGAGTGGACTGGGCGGAGGCTCGCCCTGGGCCAAGGGGCGGTTGGGAGCCTGCTCGCTGCGGTCGGCACCGCCATGCCCGAGACCCTGATTCCGATCGTCGCCGTGATCGAGGGCGCCAGTGGAGCAGAGGGCGTGGCGATCGGCGCGATCGTGGGCGCTCCGTTCCTGTTGGCCACGATCGCGATGATGCTCGTTGGCCTCTCGGCGCTCGCCTACCGGCGCCGCCGAACCCAGGGCCGCGAGCTGTCCGCCCACCGGCCAACGCTCCAGCGAGACCTCGGCTTCTTCCTGTGCTTCTTCGCCATAGCGATGCTGTTGGGCCTCGGTACGCCGGAGGGGTTGCGCATCCCGATAGCCGTGCTTTTCGCGGTTGCGTACGCCTCGTACGTCAGGCGAACGCTACGAAGCGGCGGCGAGGTCGAGGCGGTGGAGGCGATCCGTCCCCTGGCCCTGGCTCCCCACCTGGGCACCGAGCCCACGCGGAACCTCATCGGCTTCCAGCTCCTGGTGGGGCTCGGTGCGATGGTGGGCGGCGCGCACCTGTTCGTGGAGGAGGTGGTCGAGCTCGCGAGCTCAATCGGTGTGGAGCCGCTCGTGCTTTCGCTCGTCTTCGCCCCGCTGGCGACGGAGTTGCCGGAGAAGGCGAACAGCTTCTTCTGGGTCCGCGAGGGGAAAGACAGTCTTGCGCTCGGGAACATCACGGGCGCGATGGTCTTTCAATCGACTCTGCCGGTCGCCTTCGGGTTGACGTTCACGGCGTGGGAGCTCGAAGGCGCCGCGATGCTCTCGGCAGGGCTCGGCCTGGCTGGCGGAGTCGTCGCCTATTGGGCGCTGCGGCTGCAGGGCCGGTTCAGCCTCGCTGCGATCCTCGCCTGGGGAGCCCTCTACGCGGTCTTTCCCGTGTACGTCTCCCTTGCTCAGACCTGACGGACGGCGAACTCCAGATCGCGGTCAGGATCCGCGACCTCGGCTGCCAGCCGGCCGGTTTCGGGCCCTACTCCGTCCAGAAGTCTTCCTGGCGCTCGGTCTGCGCGTCGTCCCGCTTGGTTGAGATCAGCACCAGCTCGGTGTCGGTGTCGGTGTCGTTGTGGATCGAGTAGGGCTCCTCGCCCGTCATCCTGACCGCGGTCTTCGGGCCGACCTCGAACACTTCGTCTGCGACCTTGAACGTGACCGTCCCCTCGAGCACGAAGTAGATCTCCTCCTGGCCCGGGTGCCTGTGCCCGTAGCTGCCCCGGCCGCCGGTGCCCGCCGGCATCGACCGCCACGAGAACGAGACCTGCTCGCAGCCCGCGGCATCCGTGTACCAGCGCATCTCGCCGAAGCCTGGCCACTGGGCCATGAAGTCGACCGCATCCTCTCGCTTGGCGACCTGATATCCGGCCATCTCGCTCAGTCCTCCCGCCCGGGCTCCTGGGGCTCGCTCTCCTCTTCCTCGTCGTCGGTGCCGTCGCCCTGCTCGAGCGCGGTTGCGGACACCGAGCCGGGGGTCCCGCCGTGGTAGTGGGTCTGGAACTCCTCCAGGGTCTCGTCCAGAGCATCCTCGTCGACCGGGACATCGTCGGACACCCTGACCCAGTCGGACCCCTCGTACGCCTCCATGTTGAAGATCTCCTGATCGATCGACGTCGAGTCGTCGACGATCACCACGATCTCCGTCTGGGGATTGAAGTAAGTGCCCGGACGGACCAGCATCTCCTCGACGTCGACGGTGCGGCTGGTTGTCTCTGGGTCGATGGCCACGGGCCCACGATCCTATTACGGCGCCGCCGCTTGGCTACTGGCCGAGTCCGTCAAGCTCGCGAAGCTGTCGCTCAACCTCGAACTCAACCTCCAGCGGCTCCTCGCCGCGGCGAAGGCGGCGCTCGTTGCGGGCGAGCACGAGCTGGCGCACCTCCTCGACCAGCTGGGGATCGGCCCCTTGGCTGGCCGCCGGGGGCCCGGCGAGGAGCTTGGCCAGCTCGACCTCGACGTCGAGCGGCTGCTCGCCGCGGGCATGCTGCCGGTAGGCCTTGGCCTCGAGCAGCTGCCGGAGCTCGTCCTCGCGCCCCCGGGGCGAGGCGGAGGCGGCGTCGTCGGAGATCCCGCGGGGAAGGTCGCTTTCGAACTGGACCGCGAACTGCCCCTTGCCGATCTGGCGCAGGGCGTCGCCCGCCCCGAGCACGAAGGACAGCAGCGCAACGGGGATCGCGGCCAGAACCACGATCAGGATCACATCACCCGTGCTGAGGCTGATCGCCAGCGGCGCCATCCGCCCCCAAGAGTACCCCCGGTTTCCGTTATCCTGTGAGCGTCCAGCTGACTGACTGACCAGTCAATCGGTTGCCGTCGGCGGCGGTCCGATTGGCGCGTCTCGAGCCCAAAGGAGGCCATCGGCCTTGGTTGACTTCACGCTTACCGACGAGCAGAAGGATCTTCGGGACCTGGCCCACGACTTCTCCGAGAAGGAGATCAGGCCGGTTGCCTGGGACTACGACCGGGACGGCACCTGGCCGCAGGAGATCATCGAGAAGGCCTTCGAGGTCGGGTTGATGAACGTCCACATCCCCGAGGCGTACGGCGGCCCGGGCCTCGACTACCTTTCCGGCTGCCTGATCGAGGAGGAGCTCGGCTGGGGCTGCTCGGGGATCGGCACCAGCCTGATGGCCAACGGCCTCGCCTCGGCGCCGCTCCTGATCGGCGGCTCCGAAGAGACGAAGAAGAAGTACCTCGGGATGCTCACCGAGCAGCCGAAGCTGAGCTCGTTCTGCCTCACCGAGCCCGACGCCGGCTCGGACGTCAGCGGGATGAAGACCCGAGCCGTGAAGAAGGGCGACAAGTACGTGATCTCGGGATCGAAGTGCTTCATCACCAACGGCGGCTACGCCGACTGGTACACGGTCTATGCGAAGACCGATCCGGAGGCCGGACACCGCGGGATCACCGCCTTCGTGGTCGACCGCAACTCCGACGGGGTGACCGTCGACAAGAAGGAGGACAAGCTCGGCCAGCGGGCGTCGAACACGGCCACTATCTCCTTCGATGAGGTGGAGGTCCCGGCCGAGAACATGCTCGGCGAGGAGAACCACGGGTTCAAGCTGGCGATGATGACCCTGGACCGCACCCGCCCGGCCGTCTCCTCGATGGCGGTGGGGATCGCCCGGGCGGCGTTCGAGTTCGCGGCCGAGTACTCGAAGGAGCGGGTCCAGTTCGGCGTCCCGATCGCCATGCACCAGGCGGTGGCGTTCATGATCGCCGACATGGCGACCAAGATCGAGGCCTCCCGTTTGCTGGTCTGGGAGTCCGCGGTGCTGCTCGACCAGGGCAAGCGGAACACGCTCGTCTCCTCGCACGCGAAGCGGTTCGCGGCCGATACCGCGATGGAGGTGACCGTGGACGCCGTCCAGGTCTACGGCGGCTACGGCTTCATCAAGGAGTACCCGGTCGAGAAGCTGATGCGCGACGCGAAGATCATGCAGCTGTACGAGGGCACGTCCCAGATCCAGCGTCTGGTGATCGCCCGCGAGGTGCTGATGCCTCGCCCGGTCGACGAGCCGCAGCCGGAAACGACCGCGAAGGAGACCGAGGCCAGCGAGCGCGCCGCCGAGCAGGCGCCGGCCGTCGCCTGAGGACCGGCTAGGCCCGGCGCCTCGGACTGACCGCGATCATCAGCCCCACGGCGGTCACCAGGAGCACCCCGAGGACCAGGGCCTGCGCCCAGCCGTTGATCCCCCAGGCGACCGCATAGAGCAGCGCCGCCAGCACCAGGATCGCGATCACCGTATAGGCGATCACCGGGCGGCGGTCCCGTACTCGCATCGTCCGGTCGGGCGCGCTCAGGTCGGGCCGCTCGTACTGGGCCCGATCGCTGCTGCTCATGTTCGCCATCTGTCCCTCCTGTTGGACGTTCGGGTGAGGCTACACCTATAGTCGCCTGGAATGGCCCGCGAGGGCGAGAAGGGCGCGAGGCGGCTAGCCGAGGCCGCGAGGGCGGCGAGGGCGAAAGCGGCCTCGGAGCCCCGCGAGCCCGCCCGTCGGGGCGGCGCCATGGACGTCTTCGGGGGCGAGGTCCGGCGGCGCGACGTCTTCCCATTGCTGACCTTGCATCTGATCGCCCGTGAACCCGCATATGGCAACCGCCTGATCGAGGAGATCGAGGCGATCACCGACGGGATCATCTCGGTCAACCCCAACACGATCTACCCGCTGCTTCGCGACCTCGAGTCGCGCGGGCTGATCGAGGGGCAATGGGAGCATCCGGACCGCCGGACGCGGCGCTTTTACTCGATCACGCCGGCGGGGCGGAAGGAGTATCGGCGGCTGGTGGGCGAGCTGGAGCCGTTCTTCGACTCAGTGATCCGCTCCGTGACCCTGGTCAAGCGCGAGATCTACGGGTGAGCGCGATCTCCGAGTCGGTCCTGGTCGAGGCCTCGCTGGCCGAGGCGTGGGACTACTACTTCGATCCTCGCGGCTGGCCGGCCTGGGTGGACGGCTTCGGCAGCGTGCAGGCCTCCGACGGCTATCCCGCGGCCGACGGGTCGCTTCGCTGGAGCTCGATTCCCTCCGGACGGGGCGAGGTCACCGAGCAGGTGGTCGAGCACGAGCCCCGGCGGATGCATCGGGTGGCGTTTCGCGATTCGGCCAGCGCCGGCGAGCTGCGAACAGCATTCAAGATCGAGGGCGAGGGGACGCGGGTGACGCAGGAGCTCGACTATCGACTCCGCAGTCGCGGCCCCCTCTCCTGGCTCACAGATCGGCTGTTCATCCGCTCGCAGATGCGCCGTTCGATGCGCCGGTCGCTCGACCGCCTCGCGCTCGAGCTCGAATAACTCCCCCGCCTCTTGCGCTTCCGAATAACTCCGCCGAAAGCCTCGGCTCCCGAATAACTCCGACGACATCCTCCGGAAATAACTTCGGCGGCTGCTCGGCTGTCGCCTCCGCTGCCGCCGGGTGCGGGCCTGTTGCCGACCGGCAGGACGTAGCCGTTTGCGCTGCGACTTCGTCGCTAGCGCGTGACGTATAGCCTTTGGCGCCATGTTCGTGTTCAAGGCTGCCGTCCTGGGGGCCGGGACGATGGGGGGCGAGATCGCGCAGGTGATCGCCTCCGCCGACGTTCCGGTGGTGATGAAGGACGTCAAGCAGGAGCTGGTCGACGCCGGGCTCGAGAAGGCCCGCGAGGTGACCGAGGGCCAGCTCGCCGGCCTGGTCGCGAAGGAGAAGATCTCCCGGGAGCAGGCCGACGCTCGCCGGGAGGAGATCCTGGCGCTGATCGTCGGCACCACCGAGTACGAGGGTTTCGGGGACGTCGACTTCGTGGTCGAGGCGGTGCCCGAGCGGATGGAGATCAAGCAGTCGGTGTTCGCGGAGCTGGACGAGCGGACGCCCGGGCACGCGATCCTCGCCTCCAACACCTCGGCGCTGTCGATTTCGGAGATCGGCTCAGCGACCACCCGCCCGGACAAGGTGGTCGGCTTCCACTTCTTCTATCCCGCCTCGGTGATGCGGCTGATCGAGGTGGTCGAGGGCGAGGACACCGCCGAGGAAACCGCCCAGGCAGCCGCCAACTTCGCGATGCAGATCCGCAAGAACCCGATCCGCTGTGGCGAGGAGCCCGGGTTCGTCGTCAACCGGGTGCTCAACTCGGCCGCCTCGGAGATCTGGCGCTACCAGGACGAGAGCGGGCGCTCGCCCGAGGAGATCGACAAGGAGATCGCCGAGGCCAAGGTGACCCCGATGGGCCCCTTCTATCTCTCCGACCTGCTCGGGCTGGACACGGTCCTCCACGTCGCGGAGCATCTGGAGGCGAGCTACGGCGACCGGTTCTACGTCCATCCGCGGATGAAGGAGCTGGTCGAGGCCGGCAAGCTCGGCCAGAAGACCGGCGAGGGCTACTACACCCACTGAGCGCGAGGCTCACGAAGGGAGAATGATGCGAGGCCGAGCGCAAAGATCAGGGTCTGGAGGCTGAGATGGAGGCGGCAACGGCGGAGACCACGGTGGTGGAGCGCTTCCAGCTGAAGGCGTTCGTCGAGGCGGCGATGCTGGTGGACGAGGGCGTCGCTTCGACCAAGGACGTCGACCTCGGGATGATGATGGGGGCCGGGATCCTTCCCGGGCCGCTCGCCCGAGCGGACGAGGCCGGCCTCGACGCGATGCTCGAGCGTCTCGAGCTGGCAGAGCGCGAGTGGGGCGACGGGTTCGCCGCTCCGCAGCTGTTGAAGCGCCTGGTCAACCAGGGGAGGCTGGGCAAGAAGGCCGGACAGGGGTTCTTCTTCTATCCGCGGCCCGACGACGGCTTCGACCAGAAGGAGACGATCCTCTTGGAGACGCGGGACGAGCTGGCGATCCTGTGGCTCAACCGGCCTCCGACCAACCCGATCTCGCCGCAGGTGGTCCGCGATCTGACCGCGCTGTGGGAGGAGCTCGAGTCCCGCCCCGAGCTCCGCGCCGCGGTGGTCGCCTCGTCGAACTTCGCGGTCTTCTGCGCCGGAGCCGACATCAAGGAATTCACCAAGATGACCGATCCGGCCGCCGGTCAGGAGCTCCTCGACGGAGGCCACGGCGTCCTGCGGCGCATGGAGCAGTCGAGCAAGGTGACGATCGCCGCGGTCAACTCGCTGGCGCTGGGCGGCGGCTGCGAGCTGGCGATGGCGTGCGACTTCCGGGTTGCCGCCGAGTCGGCCAGCTTCGGCCAGCCGGAGATCAACCTGGGGATCATTCCCGGCTTCGGTGGCACGCAGCGCTTGCCGCGACTGGTCGGCGAGGCGAAGGCGCTCGAGATGAACCTGCTCGGCGAGCCGATCTCGGCCCCGCAGGCATACGAGCTTGGGCTCGCCAACGAGGTGGTCCCCGATCACGAGCTGTTCGACACCGCGCTCGCCTGGGCCCGCAAGCTGGGGGCACAGGCGCCGGTGGCCGTCGAGCAGGTCAAGCGGGTCTCGGGCAACGGGGACCTGGATCACGGGATCGAGGCCGAGAAGGCCGGCTTCGCCGCCGCGTTCGGCTCCGAGGACGCGCGCGAGGGGATCGCCGCCTTCCTCGGCAAGCGCAAGCCGAAGTGGTCGGGGAAGTAGGGCGGTCGCGGGCCGCCGGGGCCGCTCCCTTGGCGAACGCTTCGCATCCCTGCTACGCACCGTCCTCGCATCCATGCTGCGGACGTTCGCCAAGTGAGGACCCCGACCACCCGCTCCACTGATGTCCTACCCAGCCTCGATCCGCTGATGCCGCCGAAGCAACAACTGGCACCATCGCGCGCGGCCGCGGAGCAGCTCGCGGAGCTCATTCATGAAAGCGAGAGCACCGTGGCGCTGACCGGGGCCGGGATCTCGGTGCCGTCGGGGATCCCGGACTTCCGCACCCCGGGCGAGGGGCTCTGGGAGAAGGTCGACCCGATGTCGGTGGCGACGATCGACGCCTTCCACCGCGACCCCGCCCGCTTCTGGGAGTTCTACCGGCCGCGCTTCCATGCGCTCAGGGACAAACAGCCCAACCCTGCCCACGAGGCGCTGGCCGAGCTCGAGCGGCGCGGACTGCTGACCGGCGTGGTCACCCAGAACATCGATCGACTCCACCACAAGGCGGGCTCTGAGGAGGTGATCGAGGTTCACGGCTCGATCGCGACCGCGAGCTGCACCAGCTGCGATGCGAGCTTCCAACTCGAGCAGGTGGAGGTGCTGTTCGACGAGGACGGAATCGCGACCTGCACCTGCTGCGCGGGGAAGGTCAAGCCTGATGTCGTGCTCTTCGGCGAGCTCCTGCCCGCTGAAGCCATGGAGCGGGCCCAGGGGTGGTGCGCGGGGGCCGAGCTGCTGTTGTGCGTCGGCACCTCGCTCGAGGTCCAGCCGGTGGCCGGGCTCCCGGGACTGACCCTGGCCGGCGGCGGGCGGATCGCGATCATCACCAAGAGCTCCACCCCGTATGACGCAGAAGCCACAGTGCGGTTGGATGGCGACGTCGTTGAGGAGCTCGAGGTCGTGCTGTCCGCCTTGGACCGGCGCTAGGGCGATCGGTTACTCGCGCAGCGCCTGGCGGCGGCGCAGAACCCGCTCGCAGATCGCAAGGGTCTCGGCCAGCTCGGCCACCCGCTCGTCGGAGGGATCCGCCGCGAGTGCCTCCTCGGCCGCGGCTCGGGTGCGCCCGCGCCGGGCCTCGAGGGTGGCGAGGTCCTCCTCCTGGCCGGCCCCGGCGCTCGCGGGCAGCCCGGCGAGCAGCGCCTCGAGCCCCGCCCGCAGCTGAAGCGCCAACTCCCGGGGGCGCGCGGCCTCGAGATCGGCTCGGGCCCGCAGCAGCAGCGGCTCGCAGACGTCGATCGTCTCGCGCCCGGCCAGCAACGCGGCCAGCCGCTCCTGCGGCCGAAGCGCCTGTGCGCGGCGCTGGCGCCGTGCCGGCGGCGGTACCTCGAACGCCTTCTCCCATCGACCCTCGGCCAGCCCGTCGCCGGTCCCGAAGCCGACCCTGGCGACCAGCGCGGCCTCGCGCCCGATCTCGTGCCCATAGGGGTCCTGGGTCGCGATCCGGTGGGCCCGCAGAACGGCGTTCGCGGTCCCCAGCCCGGCGGTGATCGCATTCTCGGCGGCCTCGCTGTCGCGCGCCATCTGTTCGAGCTCGTCGGCGGCCGACTCCCGCTCGGCTCCCTCGGCCGCGATCACCGTCAGCCGTGTCAGCGGGACCTCCGGCGGCGGTCCCGGATCGACGCGGCGGGCTCGCCGCTGGCGGCGGGGAGGCCGCGCGGCGTCCGCCCCCAGGGTCTGCACGACGAGCACGACCTGCTCATCGGCGCCCTTCCCGCGGATCAGGTAACGCCCATCGTCGAGCCCGAGGCGGCCCGGTACGTCGAACTGTACGAAGCGAAAGCGCGGGCTGGGGCGATCGGTCAACGTCGAAGCCGCCGCAAAGTGGATGTCGTGAGGTGCTTTAGCGCCGAAACCGGCATGTAAGGCGGCGAAGCCGCCGCAAAGTGGATGTCGTGAGGTGCTTTAGCGCCGAAACCGGCATGTAAGGCGGCGAAGCCGCCGCAAAGTATTCCTAGTCTCCGCGGGAGCCGCGCTGCTTGTGCTTCTTCGCCTGCTGGTGGGCGGGCAGCGAGAACCGCGAGGGCGAGGTCGGGACGCTCGGGTTGCGAATCTGACCGAGGCGCTTGATCACCCGGTTCCACTGGCGCGGCTTCAAGAGCTGGCTGAAGCGGTCGTTGAGCTGACCGGGAGCCCCGATGGTGGACAGGAACGAAGCCATCCTGCGACCCCACTTCGTCTCCTCGCCCTCGTGGTAGTTGGCGTGGCTCAAAGGCACCCCGTCGCTGTCGGCGAACCCGATCTCGATCCCGGTCGAGCTCCCCGGGACGAAGGTGCCGATCTGCTCGCCGGCCATCACCAGGTCCCCGGCGTGGACGGTCGGAGCGATCCCCTCGTAGACGAAGATCACCTTGCCGGCGTGGGAGCCGTCGAGCAGGCGGTAGAGCACCCCACCGCCGCCGGGCCATCCCGGAGCGCCGGTCTTCAGGATCCGGGCCTTGCCGATCGCCCTGATCGGTCCCGTGCCGACGTAGTCGACGCCCTGGTCGACGCGGCCTCGGACGGCGTCCACGAACGGGGTCACGTAGCCGGAGCTCGGCAGCGGAGAGAAGCCGATGTGCACGTGGTCCCAGTGGTCGGCCATCGAGAAGCTGACCGGGCCGGGCAGGTCCTCGAGCGAGATCACCTGGTGGGGCTGCATCGTGCCCTGCAGCTTCAGCACCGATTTGATCAGCGAGTCCGCGAGCGTTCCCGTGCCCTGGTGATTGGCCACCGGCACGCCGTTGATCTCGGCGATGTCCATCGCGTCCCCAGTCGAGTGCTCGGACACGTAGCCGGAGGCCGTCAGGGTGCTGTGGCCGCACTTGAGCGAGGTGATCGTGAGCCGGAAGCCGTTGTCGGCCAGGTACTCCAGGGTGGCCAGAATCCGCTGGTCGATCTGGCCGGTCCTGATGTCGTTTCGCCCGCAGGCGTAGATCGAAAGTCTCGGGTCGGCCAGGACCTTCCGCTGCAGGGCGCTCTTGCCCATCAGCAGGTCCTGGGTCACGTTCGAGATCCCAGCGGTCTCGGTGAACGGGTTCTCTCCCGCGGCGCGGTAGATCGCGGTCGCCTCGAGCAGCTTCCAGCCGTCCAGGATCGGCTTCGGGTCGATCCGCGGCGCCCCCTTGCCGGCCGGCCGGATCGCGAAGTTCACGTGAGCTGCGAGGTCGTCGGGCTTGCCGACCTTGCCGAGCACCGTGCCGGCGACCACCTGCGAGCCCTCGCGAAGCGGCTTCAGCTCCATCGAGCCGCGGTCCAGGTGGAGCGCGCCCGCGAAGTACGCCTTCAGGCTCGAGTAGCCCGGGAGGGCCTTGGTCAGCAGCTGGTCGAGCTGGCCGGTGATGTCGGCCCGGTCCACGTTGTGGGGCCGCTCGGGCAGGGCGTAGAGTCGCTGCCGGGTGTCTTCGGTGTTGACCGGCCCGCTCGCGGCGTTGAGCGCGGACCCGTCCCGGGCGGACCGGGACTTTGCCCTTGCGTGGGTCGCGTGGGCGCCCTCGGTGGCCGGTGCCTTGGGGGTCTTGTCCTTCCCCGGGGTGACCAGCTTGAAGTCGGCGGCGGAGAGCTTCCGCTCCTTCGGGACCGCGTAGAGCTTCGACAGGCTGCCGAGCTCGGCGTAGATGAACCGGTTGCCGTAGTCGTCCTCGAGGACGACGTACTTGCCCAGCTTCTTGCTCCGGCCGATCCGGACGATGGTGCCGTCGTTGACCGCCACCACGTCGGCGCCCCGATCGGCGTAGATGTTGATCCCTCGACGTGTGGGTGAGCTCGAGATCACGTCGGCGGCGTTCCCGGTCGGGTTCTCGCCGGGCTTGGCGCGCTTGGCCGCCTCGCGCTCGGAGATGTCGTCGGCGTAGCGGACCGTGCCGTTGACCGGGAAGCGGTCACCCTCGGTGAGTCCGGTGAGCGAGCCCACGAGGTCCGTCGGCAGACCGCCGTACTGCCGCGCGTAGAGCAGCACCTCGTCGACGTACCAGTCGGCGTGGTTGTAGGCGAAGATCGCGCCGCGCAGGTCGGCCTCGCCGCCGGCGGCCTTCAGGTAGCGGGCCGCGGCGCAGATCGCATCGACCGGGTTGTAGGGGTCCTTGCGGCCGTCGCCGTTGGCGTCGACCCCGTATGCCTCCCAGCTCGAGGGGATGAACTGCATCCAGCCGACTGCGCCGGCGGTCGAGACGTTGAGGTTGGTGCCGAACGCGGTCTCGATCTTGTTGATCGAGGCCAACACCTCCCAGGGGATCCCGTATTGGGTTCCGCATGCCTGGTAGATCGGCAGCAGGAAGGGGGGAATCTCGAACTGGCCGATGACGAAGTTGGGGACTCCGAGCGGGGCCGGGCCGGAGCTGCCGATCGTCACCGTCGGGTTCGACTTGGTCGGGACGCCGTTCGGCGTCCTGGACGGTGGGGGCGGCGGGGGCTTGGTGCGATGCTCAGAGCGCGCCGGCGTGCCGCCGCTGCCGTGGCGCTCGCGAGTCCGGCCGGTGGTGTGCCCGCCGGCCCCCGCGGTGCCGCCGGGGCCCGCCTGGCCACCACTCGGGCCGGTGGGGCCGGTCGGGCCGGTGGGACCGGTCGGTCCGGTGGGGCCGGTCGGGCCCGTGGGGCCGCTTGGACCGGTGGGACCAGACGGCCCGCTCGGGCCCGTGGTGCCGGAGCTCGCGGGCGCGGGGTCTGCCTCATCGACGTCCGAGGCCGCGGAGCACCCCGGGTCGGCGAGGTCGACGACGCCGTCGCCGTCGTCGTCGGCGCCGTTCGAGCAGGCTGGCGGAGCCGCCGCCGGGCCCTGCCCGGCGTTGCCCGCTCCGGCCACGATCACAGCGCCGAGTACGGCAAGCGCGACCGTGAGTAGAAGTTTCCGTCCCATCCTCTCCTAACCCATGCCAACCCGGGGAAACGCCACTACGCCATGAAGCGGATGTCGCCCGCTCCTGGCGCTTAGAACGCTACTTGTTCGACCCGTGGCTTGCAACGTAGAATCGGCTCGCGACAACCGTATCCCACGAGCACTGCACGCCGCCTTGCCCGGGAATCGGTCAGTTGCTAGTGAATCGGCAGGCGGGAGGGTGCGCTTGAAGCGTTACGCTGCGGCCGAGAATGGGCATGCAGGCAGCGATCATCAGGCACAACTTGCGATGAGCGCCCCGGAGGGCAGCGGAGGCGGGCTGCGAGGCCGCGGCGAGGAGGCTCTCTCGGACCTCGCCGAGGCGCTGCTCGACAACCCGCTGTTCAGCCAGGCGATCACCACGGCGGTCGGCGCCGGCGAGCGCGCTGCCCAGGCCCAGCGCTCGGCGATGGGCGCGCTGAACATCCCTTCGGCCTCCGAGGTTGAGCGCCTGGAGCAGCGGCTGCGCTCGCTTTCGGCCCGCCTCGAGTCGCTCGAGGACCGCGTCGACGACATGATCGACGAGCTCGCCGCGCTTCGGCGCCGAGCGGACTCGTCGCCCGCCGACGACTCCAAGGTCACGTCGGGCCGCGGCCAGGGGTAGCCATGGCCGAGTCGGAGAAATCCTCCGACCGGGGCGTCGCCGAGGCCCTGCGCACGGCGATCGAGCGCACACTGGCGGCCGTCGGCAAGCCGGCCCGCGCCGGCTCGGCGGCGATACCCACCGAGCGCGCCACCCAGCTCCTCGACGAGGTCGCCCGCCGGGGCGTCGCGGCCCGCCAGCAGCTCGCGAAGCGAGGGCAGGGCGCCGGCGCCGAGCTCGCCCGCCGTCGCGAGGGCGCTCGCGAGGAGCTCGCCAACAGGATCGAAACCCTGGAGCGAAGGCTCGCGGTTCTCGAGGAAGCACTTCGAACGAAGTCTAAGCCTAAAGCTGAGGATTAGATGTCCAGCGGCCGCCGGGTGGTGATCATCGGCGTCGCCAGCCGCTGGGGCACCGAGCTGGCGCGCAGGTTGGAGCGGGACCCCTCGGTCGACTACCTGGCCGGTGTCGACAGCACCCGCCCCGGGATCGAGCTCGAGCGAACCGACTTCATCGAAGCCGACATCCGCAGCGCGGTTCTCTCGCGCCTTCTGCCGGGGACCGGCGCGGACACGATCGTCCACTGCGGGATCCTCTGGTACCCGGAGGCCGGCAAGCCGGCCCGCATCCTCCACGACGTGAACGTGATCGGGACGCTCCAGCTGCTGGCCGCCTGCCAGCGAACCGACACGCTTCGCCGGCTGGTCGTCCGCGGATCCGCCGCGATCTACGGATGCGAGGGTGCCTCGCCGGCCTTCTTCACCGAGGAGATGGCGCGCAGGCTCCCGCTTCGGACCCGCTTCCAGCGCGACGTCTCCGAGCTCGAGGCCTACATCGACAACTTCTCCCGGCGCCATCCCGACGTCCTCTGCTGCACCCTGCGCTTCCAGCCCGAGATCGGCCCGGGCCTGGACGCCCCTCTGGCTCGCTATCTCAGCCTCCCGGTGGTTCCGACCCAGCTCGGCTTCGATCCCAGGCTCCAGCTCCTCCACGCCGAGGACGCCAACGAAGCCCTGGCTGCGGCGACTCGGAAGCCGGTTCGCGGCGCGGTCAACGTGGCACCCTCGGGCTCGATCTCCTTGAGCCGCATCCTGCGCCTGGCGCGGCGAGCGTCGCTTCCGATCCCGCACCCACTGTTCGCTCCCGCGTTGGCCCGCCTCGGGAGCCGCCTCGGCGCCGGCCCGCTCTACGGCGACGGGGTCAGGCTCCTGCGCTTCGGCCGCGGAGTCGACAATCGACGGCTTCGAACCGAGATCGGCTACCAGCCCCGGTACGACGCGGAAGCTGCGGCGCGAGACTTCGCCAGCAAGCTGCGCGGCCGGCGAGTTGGCCCGCCGCTGCATCCAGGGGACCTGCTCGGCGGGCTGGCCGAGGCGATCAGGTGAGCGCCGGCGCCCAGCGGGCCGAACCCGGCCCGGACGCCGCCTCGGTGCTGCCGAACGCCGAGGCCCTGGCGGACTTCCTCCGCCGGATGCGGGTCGGAATCGACGACGGCCTCGACCCCATGAGCGCCGCCCAGGATGCGGCTGCCGAGCTGCCGAAGCGGCTTCGGGACGTGGTCGAGAGGGTTGCGCTACGCCTGGGCGGCGAGTACCGGGAGGACGAATGGGGCTTCGACGAGGAGTTCGCCGAGGCCGTCTATCCGGTGTTCGAGTTCCTGTACGAGGTGTGGTGGAGGGTCGAGGTCGAGGGAGTCCGCAACGTGCCCGCCCACGGTCGGGCGCTGCTGGTGTCCAACCACGCCGGCTCGTTGTTCCCGTTCGACGCCTCGATGATCCTGGGCGCGATCATGAAGGAGCACCCCCTGCCGCGCTGGGCGCGCTTCATGGTTCTCGATTGGGCCTTCGCGCTGCCCTTCATCTCCACCTTCATGCGCCGGGTCGGGGGGGTCCCGGCGAGCCCCCACAACGCGGTCCGCCTGCTCGAGCAGGACGAGTTGGTGATGGCCTTCCCCGAGGGGGTGAAGGGCACCGGGAAGTCGTTCTCGGAGCGATACCGGTTGCAGCGCTTCGGTCGTGGCGGCTTCGTCGAGGTCGCGCTTCGCACCGGGGCGCCGATCGTGCCGGTGGCAGTGGTGGGCTCCGAGGAGATCTACCCGAAGCTCGGGGAGGCCAAGCCCCTGGCGCGGGCGATCGGTGCACCGTTCGTGCCGGTGACGCCCACCTTCCCCTGGCTGGGGCTGCTCGGGTTGGTCCCGCTGCCCTCGAAGTGGAGGATCGAGTTCTGCGAGCCGCTCGACCTCTCCGAGCACGGCCCGGATGCCGCCGAGGACCGCCGGCTGCTCTTCGACCTCTCCGAGGAGGTCCGCAAGACGGTCCAGGAGACCCTGTACCAGAACCTGGTCAAGCGGGGGTCGGCGTTTCTGTAGGGCGCCGCACGGGCTGGCGCTGGGTAGCGGTGCGAGGCCACGCCTCGCACGGCCAACTCTTCGCTCGTCGGCTTGGAAGCGGACGGGCGTGGAGTTCACCGCCATATGCACGGTCAACGCCACATGCGTGGCGTCGAGAAGCCACGAGGGTGGGGTTGACGGCATTCGCTCAGCGAGTGAGCGGAGCCTCCCTACCCAGCCGAGCCCCCCGACCCAGCCGCTGCGACGCCGCCGGTTTGCGGCCCCTCGGCCCTGAGCTCCCCACCCAGCCGCTGCGGTCCCGCCGCCCTGCGGCCCGCCTGAGCTCCCCACCCAGCCCATCCGGGGCTCGCAACCCGACCGCGGAGTCGCCGTGTCCGGGAGGACCGTTACGCCGGGGAGGCGGTTCGGCCGCTATTTGCGAACGGGCGCATCGGCGCAGAATGTGCGAATAGACTCCAGCGGCGATGGGCACCGTCGAGGCGACGCTGGGTCGAAAGAGGGCCGTTCCGAGCTTGGCTGCCAGGCGAAGCCGGGCGGTGCCGACGCCCAGCGCAGCGCAGCTTCGCGATCTGCTCGATCGGGCGCTGGCCGCAGTTGACGCCGACGACGAGGCCGGGTCACTCCTGCGGGCCACGGGAGTTCGGGCCCGCCTGAGAGTCACCGATCTCGGGCTGACCCTGGATGTGGCCCCGAGCGAGGAGGGCGGCCACCACGTCAGCTGGACCTTCTCCGAGTCTCGGCGGAGGGCGCCGAAGGTCGAGCTGACCATGGATGCCCAGACCGCCAACGCGTACCTCCAGGGGCGCGAGAGCCTGGCGATCGCGATGGCTCGGAACCGGATCCGCTACAAGGGCGAGACCCGCTGTGCCCTGCGCTATCTCCCCGCGATGCGGGTGGTGGTCGACGCATACCGGCGCCTGGTGCACGACGACTACCCCAAGCTGGTTGTCTGAGCACAACCGCCGATCGCGTTGACGCCCGCTACCGGCGGGCGTAGGCTGCGCTCGTAGAGCTGAGAAAGGCCGGAGTGGGATTCCGGGACCGCCCCTCGGCGACTGGGGCGGGCGCGGGCCCGCAAGGCGCCTCGGCGCCGATGGCCGACGTGGCGGGCCGACAGCCCGCGGGAGCGACGGGGACGCGCGAGCCCCGTCGCTCTCATGCTGGGGGTCGCGGTCGCCGGTTGTGCCCCAGTCACCTCTGATTAGGATCGATCGTCATGCCCGAGGAGCACCTCTCAATCAGCGAGGCTGCCCGGATCGCGGGGGTCTCCCCCTCGACCCTCCAGCGCTGGGCCCGAGCGGGCGTGGTCCCGGTGCGCCACGGCCGATGGACAACCGCCGCCGCCGCCCAGGCGCGGGTCGTGCGACGGATGCGGGAGCGGGGCCATTCGCTCGCCGAGCTTCGCCGAGCGGTCCGGCAAGGCCGGCTGGCGTTCGGCTACGTGGAGGATCTCCTGCCTGGGCGGGAGCGGGACTTCACCCGGGACCAGGCGGCCGAACGCGCCGACCTCGAGCAGGCGCTGATCGAGCGGATCATGTCGCTCCTCGGCACCCCCACGGGGATCGAGGGGACGTTGAGCGAGCTCGACGTGGGTGCGATGGAGAGGATCGGCGACGTGCTCCGGGCCGGCTTCCCTCTGGTCGCCGTGCTCCAGCTGATCCGCGTGTATGCGCAGTCGATCCGCAAGATCGCCGAGGCGGAGGTCCGCCTCTTTCACCTCTACGTCCACGAGCCGTTGATCCGACAAGGCGTCGACGCCCTGCAGATGGCGGAGGAGATGGAGGGGCTGGTTCGCGACCTGCTGCCGACCACGTCCCCGTTGATGGAGTACGTGCACCAGCGCTACCTGCGCTTCTACATGGAGCAGGACGTGGTCGGGCACATGGAGGCCGAGCTCGCCGGACAGCACCAGCTGGGGCGGGTCCAGATGGCCTTCTGCTTCGTCGACCTCACCGGCTTCACGCGATACACGGAGGAGGAGGGCGACGAGGAGGCGTTCGACCTCGTGGAGCGCTTCACCGAGACGGTCGAGGCGACCCTCCCGGCTGAGGCGCTGGTGGTGAAGACGATCGGGGACGAAGTCATGATCGTCTCCCCGGACCCGGTCACCCTGACCGAATGGGCGGTCGGGTTCATGGTGCTGTTCCAGGAGCGCCCGCAGCCTCGCGTCGGCCTCCACTATGGGCGGGCGGTGTATCGCGACGGCGACTACTTCGGCAGCGAGGTCAACCTCACCCACCGGGTCGTCGCGCGGGCTCTCGGGGGGGAGGTGATGGTGACCACCGCGGTCGCCGACGCGATCGGGAGCTCGCGCTACCTGGAGTTCGATCCGATCGGGGAGGTCGACCTGAGGGGGTTTCCGAAGCCGGTCGACCTGTTGGTCGCGCGGGCCCGGGCGCCGGACCAGGAGGGCGGCGCCGTCAGCTAGGAGCCTGACGCGGCGAGCCCTCCCACGGAGGCGGCGGAATCCGCGGGGGCGCGCCGTAAGATCGCGCACGTGGCAGCGACCAGCGACCAATCGAGGCAGGCGCTCGAGCAGCTGGGCCACGTCGTGCTGCGGAGCCGACTCGTTGACCCGATCTCGTCCGGCGTGGTGTTGATCTCGGGCGGCGCCGACTCGGCCTGCGCCGCCGCCGGGCTCGTGCAGGCGATCGGGCCGCACGACGTCCACGCGCTGCATCTCAACTATGGCCTCCGCGAGTCGGCGGATCGCGACGAGCGCATGTGCCGGGACCTCTGCTCGCGCTTGCGGATCGACCTCCACATCGAGCGCTCGGCCGGAGCAGGCGCGGGCGGGAATCTGCAGGCGCGGGCCCGCGATGCGCGCTACGCCGCCGCCGAGCGGCTGCGGGCGCGCACCGGCGGAAGCTGGATCGCCACCGGCCACACGCGAACCGATCTGGCGGAGACGGTCATCTACCGGCTGGCGGTTTCGCCCGGGGCGCGGGCGCTCCGCGGGCTCCCCGCCCGCACCGGGCGCGTGGTCAGGCCGCTGCTCGAGCTCGAGCGCGAGCAGACACGGAACCTGGCCACCCAGGCGGGGCTGCCGTTCGCCGACGACGAGACCAACCTCGACCTGGGCTTTGCCCGCAACCGGATTCGCGCCGAGATCCTTCCCGTGCTTCGCGGGCTCAACCCGGCCGCCGAGCGCAACGTAGCCGAGACCCAGGCCGAGCTGGTCGAGGAGGCCGAGCTCCTCGATCGAATCGTGCTCGAGGCGCTCGAGGCCGCCGGAGCCGGCGCCGGCGCAGTGGCGATTCGCGCCGACGCGCTGGCGGGCACCGAGCCCGCGCTCCGGCGACTGGCGCTGCGCGCCCTCGCCGAGCGGGCGACCGGGCGGGCGGTGCCGCTGGGGCGCCGTCGGGCCGCGCAGATCCTGCGGCTGGCCGAGCATTCGGAGGGCGGCGAGGTCGAGCTGGGGCACGGCGCCCGCGCGATCTGCGAGCACGGGTTGATCCGGTTCGGGGTCGCCTCGGAGGTCGACGCGGCGCCGGAGCCGGCGGCGCTGCGAATCCCGGGCAGCTGCCGCTTCGGGCGCTGGGAGCTTCGAGCCGAGGTGCGCGCGGGCCCGGTCGAGCCCGCCGGGCCCGACCTGGCGACGCTCGACGCCGAAGCGTTGGGCGAGGAGCTGGTCGTACGCGGATGGCGGCAGGGCGACCGGATCCGGCCCCTCGGCATGGCCGGGACGAAGAGCCTTCAGGACCTGTTCACCGATCGCGGAGTGCCGCGGTCGCTCCGCCACAGCCTGCCAGTCGTCACCGCCGCCGGCCGCGTCGCCTGGGTCGCGGGAGTCGCGGTCTCGGAGGACTTCCGCCTCGGGCCCGAGGCGGGCGAGGTCGCGGTGCTGACGGCGCGCGTCCTCGACTAGCCTGGATACGTGAACGACCCGGAGATCGGCCAGATCCTGGTCCCGGCCGAGGAGCTCCAGCGCCGGATCCGGGAGCTCGGCGGCGAGATCAGCCGCGACTACGAGGACCGCGACCTGATCATGATCGGGGTGCTGAAGGGCGCGGTGCTGTTCCTGGCCGACCTGATGCGGGAGCTGACGGTTCCCTGCGAGATCGACTTCATGGCGGTCTCCAGCTACGGGTCGGAGACCGACTCGTCCGGGGTGGTCCGGATCCTCAAGGACCTCGATTCCTCGATCGAGGACCGCCACGTGCTGATCGTTGAGGACATCATCGACTCCGGGCTCACCCTCCAGTATCTGCTGCGCAACCTCCGCGCCCGCAACCCGGCGTCGGTCGAGGTGTGCGCGCTGCTGACCAAGCCGGACCGCCGCCGGGTCGAGCTGCCGATCCGCTACGTGGGGTTCGAGATCCCGAATCGCTACGTGGTCGGATACGGCCTCGACTACGGGCAGCAGTACCGGAATCTGAGCTGCGTCGCGGTCCTGAACGACGGTGACCAGCCTGCCCATTTGCCTCCTAACGGCTGAAGGGGACCCTGGTACGCTGATCGTCAGACGTTTGCGGGGCTACCGACCTCCTTTGACCATGCGCAAGAACCTGCGACTTTGCAGCATCTACCTCGAAGGGCAGCGGGCCGCGGCTGACGGCGAGCGGGACCTCCGATGAGGCGCTTCTTCCGCAGCGCGGCGTTCCCGATCCTGATCGTGATCGTGCTTGCGTTCTTCGCCCAGCGGCTGATCAGCGGCCCCCAGGCGGAGCAGACGCCGACCTACAGCCAGTTCGTCTCCGGGGTTCGCCACGACCCCCAGGCGATCAACACGGTGACCTTCAACCAGAAGACGAGCTCGATCGACGTCGAGGAGCGGGACGACACCAGCTACTCAACCGGGTACCCGACCTCGGGCAACGCGCAGACTCAACTGACCAATCTGCTCGAGAAGAAGGGGATCGAGTTCAAGGTTGAGGGCACCGGAGGGTCGAGCTTCCTCTCGATCCTCACCTACATCCTGCCGTTCATCCTCTTCTTCGGCTTCTGGGTCTTCCTGATGAACCAGATGCAGGGCGGCGGCTCGCGGGTGATGAGCTTCGGCAAGTCGCGCGCCAAGCGGATGTCGGTCGACGCGCCCAAGATCACCTTCCGCGACGTCGCCGGGGTCGACGAGGCGGTGCAGGAGCTGCACGAGATCAAGGAGTTCCTTGAGAACCCGAAGCGCTTCCAGGCGCTCGGGGCGCGGATCCCAAAGGGGGTCCTGCTCTACGGGCCGCCCGGAACCGGCAAGACCCTGCTCGCGCGGGCCGTCGCCGGCGAGGCGGGGGTGCCGTTCTTCTCCATCTCCGGATCCGACTTCGTCGAGATGTTCGTCGGCGTCGGGGCCTCGCGGGTCCGTGACCTGTTCGAGCAGGCGAAGCAGAACTCGCCCTGCATCATCTTCATGGACGAGATCGACGCCGTCGGGCGCCACCGCGGGGCTGGTATGGGCGGCGGCCACGACGAGCGAGAGCAGACGCTGAACCAGCTGCTGGTGGAGATGGACGGCTTCGAGATGAAGGACAACATCATCCTGATCGCGGCCACCAACCGGCCCGACATCCTTGACCCGGCACTGCTGCGGCCGGGGCGGTTCGACCGCCAGATCGTTGTCGATCGCCCGGACCGCAAGGGGCGCAAGCAGATCCTCGAGGTTCACACGCGCGGCAAGCCGCTGGCCAAGCAGATCGACCTCGACGCGCTCGCCGGGCAGACGCCCGGGTTCACCGGTGCCGACCTCGCCAACCTGATCAACGAGGCCGCGCTGCTCACCGCGCGCTCGTCCAAGCGCGAGATCACGATGGAGGAGCTCGAGGAGGGGATCATGAGGGTGATCGCCGGCCCCGAGAAGAAGAGCCGGGTGATGTCCGAGAAGGAGCGCCTGGTCACCGCGTTTCACGAGCTCGGCCACGCGATCGTCGGACACATGCTGCCCAACTGTGATCCGGTTCACAAGATCTCGATCATCAGCCGCGGCCAGGCGCTCGGCTACACGATCTCGCTGCCGACCGAGGACAAGTTCCTGACCACTCGCGCCGAGCTCACCGACACGATGGCGATGACCCTCGGGGGCCGCGCCGCGGAGGAGATCGTCTTCGGCGAGATCACCACCGGCGCCTCGAACGATCTCGAGAAGGTGACCGAGACCGCGAAGCAGATGGTGATGCGCTTCGGGATGTCCGAGCGCCTCGGGCCGCGCGTCTTCGGCCACGACCGCTCCCTGCCGTTCCTGGGCCGTGAGTTCTCCGCCGAGCCGGACTACTCCGATGAGATCGCCCGGGAGATCGACGACGAGATCCGTCGCATCGTCGAGGAGGCCCACCAGACAGCCAAGGACATCCTGGTCGAGCGGCGCGAGGGGATCGATCGGATCTCCAAGATCCTGCTCGAGCGCGAGACGATCGACGCCGAGCAGTTCGAGAAGCTGCTCCAGGGCGCCGGCGAGGACGAGGTCTTCGGGGACGAAGAGGAGGAGCAGCCGGAGCCCGAGCCGGAGCCCGAGCCCGAGAAGGGCGCCGCGCGGGAGGGCCCGCGCCCAGTGCCCCGACCGCGCCCCGGGTTCGCCGGCGGCGGCGCCGACGCCTAGGGCTTCGACCCTGCACGACGCGGGGCGCAGGCCGTGTAAAGCCTGGGTAGGGCAGTGTCGCTGGCACGACTGAGGCATTCGGTACTCCCTGGCGGCCCGAAGGCTTCACTGACTGCAACAGGCGGTGTCCATTGTCGACTTAGGCACCTATACGCCAACTAAGCCGACAATCGACCAGGCAGGGAGAGTGGGCGGCTACGGTTCTGGCATGCGTCGAACCTCCCTGCTCGCCCCGCTTCTGAGCGCCGGAGCTCGATGGCGAAGCTGATGGGAATCGTCAACGTGACCCCGGACTCGTTCTCGGACGGGGGGCTCTACCTGGACGCGGATCGGGCGGTCGAGCACGCGCGAGAGCTGGTCGCCGATGGGGCCGACCTGCTGGACGTGGGCGGGGAGTCGACCCGGCCAGGGGCCCCGGCGGTGGCGGTTGCGGAGGAGCTGGCGCGGATCGAACCCGTACTCGACGGGTTGCACGGCGTGGAGGCGTCGATCTCGATCGACACCTCGAAGGCGGCGGTCGCCGAGTCGGCTCTGGACGCGGGCGCGGAGATCGTCAACGACGTCACCGCGCTTCGCTTCGATCCAGAGCTGGCCGCCCTGTGCGGAGAGCGTGACTGCGGCATGGTGCTGATGCACATGAAGGGGACACCCCGCACGATGCAGGAGGCCCCTTCATACGACGACGTGGTCGACGAGGTGAGGGAGTTCCTCTCGGAGCGACTCGAGTTTGCGGTCGGTGAGGGGGTCGCCGAGGAGCGGATCTGGATCGATCCGGGAATCGGCTTCGGCAAGACCCTCGATCACAACCTGGAGTTGATCCACCGCTTGGGCGAGCTGCGCGAGCTGGGCCGGCCGATCGTCATCGGCACCTCCCGCAAGAGCTTCATCGGCGCCGTCACCGGTCGCGGGGTCGAGCACCGGCTCGGCGGCACGATCGCCTCCAACGTGCTGGCGCTGCGGGGCGGGGCCGAGGTTCTCAGGGTCCACGACGTGGCCGAGGCGGCCCAGGCGACGCGGGTCGCCGAGGCGATCGCCAGCCATGGCGGGCGGCGGCGAGACCCTGCGGCGTAGCGCCGCCACGGGTCCGCTGCCGGTACGGTCCCGGCTGGTGGAAGCGCACGAAAAGGGAACCGATTCCTCGGTCGAGATCGAGGTTCGAGGGCTCTCCATCTACACCCATCACGGGGTCAGCGAGGCCGAGCAGGAGGTTGGACAGCGGCTCGAGATCGACGTCGCCTTCGACGTCCCCGATTGCGATGCGGTCCTCACCGATCGACTGGAGGACACGGTCGACTACTCGGAGGTGTGCGACATCGTCGCCCTCGGCGCCACTGAACGGAGCTATCGCACGCTCGAGCGCCTCTGCCACGTGATCGGTGAGCGACTGATGGAAAGGTATGCCTGCGAATCGGTCCGGGTGCGCGCGGCCAAGCCCGAGCCGCCCCTCCCGCTGGCGATCGAGGAGGTGGCCGTGGAGGTCGTCCACGCGCGCTCGACCCCAGACGACCCTGAGCACGAGCACGGGTGAGCGCCATCGCCTACCTGGGTCTCGGCTCGAACGTCGGTGATCGCCACGCTCACCTGCGGGCCGCGGTCGTCGCGCTTCGCGACCATGGGGTGGAGGTCGAGGCGACGTCCTCCGTCTACGAGACCGAGCCGGTCGGGGAGGTCGTCGACCAGCGAGACTTCCTCAACGCCGTGGTGCGGATTCGCACCGGGCTCGGGCCCGAACAGCTGCTCGACCTCTGCAAGGCGATCGAGGTGGAGCAGGGTCGGGTGCTCGCGGGCCAGAGGCATGGGCCGCGACCACTCGATCTCGACCTGCTCCTGGTCGACGACCTCGAGCTCAGCTCCGATCGGCTCACGATCCCGCACCCGCAGGTGACCGAGCGCCGCTTCGTGCTCGAGCCGCTGCTCGAGCTCGATCCGCGGCTGACCCTTCCCGACGGGACCCCGCTCGAGGACCGGTTGCCCGAGCTGAAGGCGGATCAGCGGGTGGAGCGCGCCGGCTCGCTCTGACGCACCGGCTCGAGCCACGCCGCGGGCAGCACCGGCGGGGCGTGGCCGGGGAAGTCCGGGACCGCTCGCAGAGCCATCTCTCCCGCCGGGCGCCCCTCGATCGCCGGGCGCAGATCGTCGAAGGTCATCGCCAGTCGTAGGCTGGCGGCGATCTGGAGGTCGGCCGCGTTCGGGGGGTCGGCGCCGAGCACGCCCTCCGCGATCCAGTCGTCGATTCGCTGAAGCCATCCCGGCACGGCGGCGACGTCCGCCCGCACCGCCTCGTCGTCGGCGCTGTTCATCCGACTCGCGGCGGCGACGATCGGCCCTGCAGTCTTCACCGCGAGGCCGATCGGGACGCCGAGCCTGGCGCCCTCGGCGTAGCTGGCGAGTGGCGCCCGGTCCCGCTTGAGGATGTTCCAGCTGATCCGCCGGACCGCCGGCTGGAGCACGTCCTCGCCCCAGCGCTCGGCCTCGGTGACGGCGACGCGCTCGTCATCGTCGGCCGGGTAGAGGGGCGGGTCGGGACGCAGCCGATCGAGCTCGGCCGCGATCGCGCGGGACCCGGTGAGCTTTCGTCCCCCGATCCTCAACGAGGGCACGGTGTTGGAGGGGAAGCGCATCGCCTTCAGCGCGCCCCGCGACACGACCGGCATCAGATCCACCCGCGAGTAGGGGATGCCCTTGAGCTCGAGCATCCGTCGAGCGGCCATCGCCGGGTGCGAGCCGGGGATCACGTAGAGCTTCGCCTCGAGGGCATCGACCGTGGGGCTCACGCGGCCATCCTATTTGGTCCCGGGGGCTCGGCATCGCCCCAGAGCCCGAACCCGAATAATGCATGCTCGAATGCTGCTTGCGATCGACGTCGGGAACACGCAGAGCCACCTCGGCCTCTTCGAGGCGGAGGAGCTGGTCGCGCACTGGCGATTCGCGACCGCGACCGACGAGACCGCGGATGAGCTGGCGGTCCGCACCTCCGCCCTGATCGCGCTCCAGGGCCGCGCCCTCGGCGAGGTCGACGGTTCGATCGTTTCCTCCGTGGTCCCCCAGCTGACCCCCGAGTATGCGGCGATGTGCGATCGCTATCTGAGCGGCGAGCGGTTGATCGTGGGCCCCGGGCTCAGCACCGGGATGCCGATTCAGCTCGACAACCCCCGCGAGCTGGGCTCCGATCGACTGGTCAACGCGATCGCCGCCTACCACCGCCTCGGCGGGCCCTGCGCGGTGGCCGATTTCGGCACCGCGATCACCTTCGACGTCGTCTCCGCCGATGGGGAGTACCTCGGCGGGGTGATCGGCCCCGGAGTTGAGATCTCGATGCAGGCGCTGGCGGAGCGAACCGCGAAGCTGCCGCCGATCGAGCTGGGGGAGCCCATGGGCGAGCCGGGCGGGGTGATCGGCAGGTCCACCCAGGCCAGCCTCCAGTCGGGGATCGTGTACGGGTTCGCCGGCGCGGTCGACGCGATCGCCCGCCGGGTGCAGCGGGAGCTGGGCGAGGAGACGCGGTTCGTGGCCACCGGAGGCCACGCCGGAGCGATCGTCCCCTTCTGCGAGATGATCGACGAGGTCGACGACCTGCTCACGCTCACCGGGCTGCGGCTGATCTGGGAGCGGAACCGTTGACCCAGCCGGCGCTCGGATCGCCGCTCCGGATCGGCGACGTCGAGGTCGCCAATCGGGTGCTGCTCGCGCCATTGGCCGGGATCGGAAACTGGTTCGTGCGCCTTCAGGCCCGCCGCCATGGTGCCGGTCTGGCGGTGTCGGAGATGGTCTCGAGCTTCGGGCTTCACCACCGCAACCCGCGCACTCTGGCCGAGCTGCTGCGCATCCACCCGGCCGAGCACCCGGTCTCGATCCAGCTCTTCGGCCACGACCCCGCCGTGATGAGGTCCGCTGCCGGGATCGCCGCCGGTGCCGGTGCCGACCTGATCGACATCAACATGGGATGCCCGGTGCGCAAGGTGTGCAAGACCGGGGCCGGGGCGGCGCTGCTTCGCTCGCACGAGCTGGCGGTGCAGCTCGCCGAGGCGGCGATCGAGGGCTCGGGCCGTCCGGTGACCGTGAAGCTGCGTTCGGGCTTCGGCCCGGGCGACGTCTCCGGACTCGACCTCGCGGTCGAGCTGGCGGGGGCCGGGGTGGCGGCGGTCGCCCTCCACCCCCGAAGCGCCGCGGCCCATCACCAGGGCAGGCCCGACCATGGTCTGGTCGCCGAGCTGGTCGGGCGCCTGGCCGGGACCGACACGCGGGTGATCGCCTCGGGGGGGCTGGCGAGCGCCGACGCCGCTCGGCGCGCATACGCGGAATCGGGCGCCGACGCGGTGATGATCGCCCGTGGAGCGCTCGGCAACCCCTGGATCTTCGAGCAGCTGACGGGGCGCCGGACCGGGCCGCCCAGCCGCGGCGAGGTGGTCCAGGAGCTGCTGTGGACCATGGCGGGCGCGGAGGACCATCTGGGGCCGGAGCGCGCGGCCCGTTACGCGCGCAAGTTCTAC
The DNA here is from genome assembly GCA_963811625.1 of uncultured bacterium. Lineage (GTDB taxonomy): Bacteria > Actinomycetota > Thermoleophilia > Solirubrobacterales > 70-9 > AC-56. Next base: position 261,297 of record CAWERS010000001.1, read on the forward strand.
CCCTGGTACCTGGAGCGCCTGGGGATCCGTGGGCCGGCAGCCGACGCGTTCCAGCGCACCGAGAGCCTCGGCCAGGCGCGCGACCTGCTCGCCGTCGCGCACCCGGCCGTGGCCGTGGCCGCCTGAAGCGGACTGGTCGAATGCCCCTCGGAGCCGCGAAAGCGCCTCGCTATAATCGCGCGCCTGCCCGAGTTCGCGAGTGCCGCAGGCGCCGCGCTTCGGGCGTTTGTTTCGGGAGCGACGGGTGCCTGACCGGTAGGGAGGGCGCCCCATAGACAGGTAGAGGTCGAGGCACGTGGCTCGTGAATCACTGATCACCCAGGAGGGGCTCGAGAAGCTCCACGAGGAGCTCTCGTATCTGACCACCGCGAAGCGACGCGAGGTCGCCGAGCGGATCAAGGAGGCGCGCGAGTTCGGAGACATCATGGAGAACTCCGAGTACGACGACGCCAAGAACGAGCAGGCCCTGCTCGAGCAGCGAATCGCACAGCTCGAGGAGCGGGTAAGGCGCGCGACCGTCGTCGACGAGAACCACGTCAACACTGACGTGGTCTCGGTCGGGGTGCTGGTGCACGTCAAGGATCAGAAGTCGGGCGACTCGAAGAAGTTCCAGATCGTCGGCTCGGCGGAGGCCGATCCTGGCGAGAGCAAGCTCTCGAACGAATCACCGATCGGCAATGCCCTGATGGGCCACAAGCGCGGCGACATGGTCACGGTCGAGGTTCCGCGCGGGCCGAAGCGGAAGCTGAAGATCACCAAGATCGAGTCGGCCTGAGCCCTCCGGGCCCGGCGCCTGGCGGGGCAGATAGGCTCGCCTCGCGATGAGCGAAAGCGACGCCGGCCAACCGCAGTCGGAGCCCGAGCGGGCCGAATCGCACCTCGTCGCCGAGCGACGGGAGAAGCTCGAGCGGCTTCGCGAGGCGGGGATCGAGCCCTTCCCGCACCAGTTCGAGGACCGGACGGAGATCGCTGTGCTGAGGGGTGATCACGGCGAGCTGGCGGCCGGAACAGAGACCGAGGCTCGCTTTCGGGTGGCCGGTCGGATCGCCGCGCGGCGCGGCCACGGCAAGGCCGCCTTCATCGACGTGGTCGATCGCTCGGGCCGGCTGCAGCTGCACGCTCGCGAGGACCTGCTGTCCGCGGAGTCGTTCGAGCGACTGATCGGGCTCGACCTCGGCGACATCATCGGCGCCGAGGGGCTGTTGTTCACCACCAAACGGGGCGAGCTCTCCCTGCGCCTCGAGGGCTGGCAGCTGCTCGCCAAGAGCCTTCGTCCGCCGCCGGACAAGTACCACGGACTGGAGGACATCGAGCTCCGGCAGCGGCATCGCGAGCTCGACCTGATCGCCAATCCCGAGGCCCGCGACCTGTTCCGGACTCGCGCCGCGGTGATCTCGGCCGTCCGCAGGTGGCTCGACGACCGCGGTTTCCTCGAGGTCGAGACGCCGGTCCTGCAGCCGCTCTACGGCGGGGCCCTGGCGCGCCCGTTCGTGACCCACCACAACGCGCTCGACCGCGATCTCTACCTGAGAATCGCCACCGAGCTCTACCTGAAGCGCTGCATCGTCGGTGGCCTGGAGCGGGTTTACGAGCTGGGCAAGGACTTTCGCAACGAGGGCATCTCCTACAAGCACAACCCCGAGTTCACGATGGTCGAGTGGTACGAGGCCTATGCCGACTACCGCGACGCGGCAGAGAGGGTCGAGCAGCTGGTCTCGGCCGTGGCTCGCGAGGTCCTCGGGACGACCAAGGTCGAGCGGGACGGGGTCGAGATCGAACTGGCGCCGCCGTGGCGGCGGGTGACCCTGACGGATGCGATCGCCGAGCGGACCGGGCTCGACCTCGCCGCGCGTCCGAGCCGGGAGGAGCTGGCGGCGGCGATTGGCGCCGAGGCGGACTCCGCAGAGGGCTGGGGCAAGCTGGTCGACGGAGTGCTCTCGAAGCTGGTCGAGCCGAAGCTGACCCAGCCCACCTTCGTGCTCGACTATCCGGTCGAGCTCTCACCGTTCGCCAAGCGTCATCGATCGGCGGACGGGCTGGTGGAGCGGTTCGAGGCCTTCGTCGCCGGGGTGGAGATCGGGAACGCGTTCACGGAGCTGAACGATCCCGACGAGCAGCGGCGGCGGTTTGAGCAGCAGGCCGAGGAGTTGCGGCGCGGAGACGAGGAGGCCCAGCCGTTCGACGAGGCCTTCCTCGGCGCGCTCGAGCACGGCATGCCGCCGACGGCCGGCGTCGGCCTCGGGATCGACCGATTGGTGATGGTCCTCACCGGGGCCCCCAACATCCGCGAGGCGGTGCTGTTCCCGGCGATGCGGAGCTAGGTTGGCGGCCCGACCGGGGACCTGGCTGGGTAGGAGGGGTTGGCATCGAAGTGGCGCCCAACTCGGCTGTCCGGGGGACGGACGCAATGGGACCGAAGTTGGTCGGACGGCTGCCGCTACCCAGCCTAGACCGCCGGCGCTAACGAAAAGGGGCGGCTTGCGCCGCCCCTGTCGCATCCTCGACGCTGTTGTAGCCGGAGCTAAGAGCCCAGGATCGCCCCCACCAGGTTGGGGTTGAACTGCTGGGTGCCCGGAACGAGCTGGACGCCGGAGAACGAGCTGCTGGCCCGCATGTAGGCGAGCTCCTTGCCGATGTCGCCGAAGTTGTTCGAACCGGCGAGCGGGGCGAGCTCAACTGTGGAGAGCACGCCGATCGCCTGACCGGACGCGTTCATGAACCCGCTCCCGGAATCCCCCGGGATGCCCGGAGTGAGCGTGTAGGCATTGTGGCTCCATCCGTTGCCCGCGTTCTGGACGATCACCCCCTGCTTGGGGCTGAGCTTGGTGACGCCGCCACGGAGCGAGGAGTTGCCGTAGGAGTACACGGTCGATCCGAGCCCGCCGACCGTACCCACGCCCGTCGGCCCGCCGAAGCCGGGCACCGAGGGATTGACCCTCGCCACGTCAGCCGGATCGATCTTCACCAGGGCGAGGTCGTTGAATGCGCAGGCGTCGGCGTTCGACTCGCCCTTTGCCTGCATCGTGATCCAGGAGTTGTAGACCAGGGTCCCCGGTCTGCTCGCCCCGGTGACCTCGACCGGAGTGCCGATCGGCAGCGACTCGCTCGTGCAGCCGTCGGTATCGGTTGCAGCGCCGGTGCCCGAGCAGTGGGCCGCCTGTCCCAGATACACGTTCGAGCCGTCCTGGAAGACGAAGTTGGACGTGCATTGGGCCCCGTTCGTGAACGTCATCACGCCCGGGTGAACCGTCGCCGACCCGGCCGGCGCCCACGCCGACGCCGCTGCGGGACTGAGCGCGGCGCCGAGCACGGTCGCGGCGCATGCGAGCACGAGTAGCTTTCGCAAGGGTTTGCCTCCTCTGAGTCGATTCTCACGGCCCCGGGTCGTCGCCGACCGGACTCGCGCGATCTCGGCGCCGAGGATAGGCAGCCCCGACGATCAATGCGCAGGTTGCGGCCGTCGGGTGGCCGCGAGCCTCGATGGCGGCCATACGGCCGCCGATATACTGGGTGCTCGTCGTCAACGAAGACCGGAGGTCTAATCCGTCGGCACCGCTCAGCCGAAAACGTGGATGAGGCTCCGGCGGTCTTGCGTCCCCGCGTCGGACTCGCCGGAGGCCGACCACCGAGTAGGCAATACTGAGAACCAAGCGGCGTTGGTTGTGACCTAAACGTCTCGAAGGCGGAACGGACGTAGTCGAAGGCAAAGGCAGACGTAATTGTTCGAGCGATTCACAGAGCGAGCCCGCCAAGTGGTTGTCCTGGCCCAGGAAGAGGCGCGGACGCTCAAGCACAACTACATCGGAACCGAGCACATCCTGCTCGGGCTGCTGCGCGAGGAAGAGGGGCTGGCTGCTCGGGTGCTCGAGTCACTCGACATCACCGTCGAGCGCGTCCGCGCCCAGGTCGTGCGGATCGTCGGCTCCGGTGAGGAGGTCACGTCCGGCCAGATCCCGTTCACGCCCCGCGCGAAGAAGGTCCTCGAACTGGCCCTGCGGGAGGCCCTGTCGCTGGGCCACAACTACATCGGCACCGAGCACATCCTGCTCGGCTTGGTGCGCGAGAACGAGGGCGTCGCGGCCCGGATCCTGCTCGACTTCGACGCCGACTCGGAGAAGATCCGCAACGAGGTGATCCGGATGCTGTCCGGACCGGGCGGTCGCCGCCAGGGCGCCGGCGCCGGAGGCGGCGAGGGCAAGAAGTCGTCGAAGCTGCTCGACCAGTTCGGCCGCAACCTGACCAAGCTGGCCGCCGAGTCGAAGCTCGACCCGGTGATCGGGCGCGAGACCGAGATCGAGCGGATCATGCAGATCCTCTCCCGCCGGACCAAGAACAACCCGGTCTTGGTCGGCGAGCCGGGGGTGGGCAAGACGGCGATCGTCGAGGGGCTGGCGTCGCGGATCACCAAGGGCGAGGTCCCTGACCTGCTCAAGAACAAGCAGATCTACACGCTCGATCTGGCCGCGCTGGTCGCTGGGTCGAAGTACCGCGGCGAGTTCGAGGAGCGCCTGAAGAAGGTGATGAAGGAGATCACCCAGCGGGGCGACATCGTGCTGTTCATCGACGAGCTCCACAACCTGGTCGGAGCCGGGGCCGCCGAGGGGGCGATCGACGCCGCCTCGATCCTGAAGCCGGCCCTGGCCCGTGGCGAGATCCAGACCATTGGCGCGACCACGATGGACGAGTACCGCAAGTACCTGGAGCGGGACTCGGCGCTCGAGCGCCGGTTCCAACAGATCAAGGTCGACCAGCCGTCGACGGCGGATACCGTGTCGATCCTCGAAGGGCTGCGCGAGCGCTACGAGGAACACCACCGGGTCCGGATCAGCGACGAGGCTCTGGCCGCCGCCGCCGAGCTCGCCGACCGCTACATCTCCGATCGCTTCCTGCCGGACAAGGCGATCGACCTGATCGACGAGGCCGCGTCGCGGATGCGGATCAAGTCGATGTCGCAGCCGCCCGTGTACCGCGACCTCGAGGAGGAGATCGAGGAGACCCGCCGCTCCAAGGAGGCGGCGATCGAGGCTCAGGAGTTCGAGAAGGCGGCGAACCTGCGCGACACCGAGCGCCAGCTGACCAACCGCAAGCGTGAGCTGGAGGATCAGTGGGCCGCCGGCGACGGCGGGGAGCGCCCCGAGGTCGGCGAGGAGGAGATCGCAGACATCGTCTCGATGTGGACCGGGATCCCGGTCTTCAAGCTGACCGAGGCGGAGACCAAGAAGCTGCTGCGCATGGAGGACGAGCTGCACAAGCGGGTGATCGGCCAGGACGTCGCGATCACCGCCGTCTCGAAGGCGATCCGTCGCTCACGCGCCGGGATCAAGGACCCGAAGCGCCCCGCCGGCTCGTTCATCTTCCTGGGCCCGTCCGGGGTCGGGAAGACGGAGCTGGCGCGGACCCTGGCCGAGTTCCTGTTCGGCGACGAGGACTCGATGATCCGGATCGACATGTCCGAGTACATGGAGAAGCATGCGGTCTCGCGCCTGGTCGGCTCGCCGCCCGGCTACGTGGGCTACGACGAGGGCGGGCAGCTGACCGAGGCCGTGCGTCGCAAGCCCTATTCCGTGCTCCTGCTCGACGAGATCGAGAAGGCGCATCCCGACGTCTTCAACATCCTGCTGCAGATCCTGGAGGACGGGAGGCTGACCGATGCGCAGGGGCGGACGGTCGACTTCCGCAACACGATCGTGATCATGACCTCGAACATCGGGGCCAAGGACATCGCCCGCAACGTCTCGTTCGGCTTCGGGACCTCGGACGAGACCGGCACCTCCTATGACGAGATGAAGGACCGGATCATGGGCGAGCTGAAGAAGGTGTTCCGGCCCGAGTTCCTGAACCGGATCGACGAGGTGATCGTCTTCCACAAGCTGACCCGCGACGAGATCAAGGTGATCATCGAGCTGATGATCGGTCGGGTCCGCGCCCAGGTCGCCGAGCACGAGCTCCAGCTCGAGCTCGACGAGCAGGCGAAGGACCTCCTGGTCGATCGCGGCTGGGACCCGGCGATGGGCGCGAGGCCGCTGCGCCGCGCGATCCAGCGCTACATCGAGGACCCGCTGGCCGACGAGGTGCTGCGACACGGCGACATCGTCCCGGGCACGACGGTGCTGATCGAGCGTGATCCCTCCGGCGACGAGAACGAGCGGCCGCTGAAGATGAAGCTGGTGAAGCCGAAGAAGCGTCCCGCCCGAAAGCGCGAACCGGTCGGGGTTGCCGCCAAGGCGGATGAGAGCTCAGATGGGCCGCCGGAGCCCGAGCGGCTGCCCGAGCCGGAGCAGCACGACCGGCCCGCTCCCGCCGACTCGGCGCCCGACGCCGAGCCCGACGGCCCCCAGCCCGAGCCCCAGTAGGAACGTCCTCCCACCGGTCCGGCCGGCTCCGCTAGGCGAGCGCGGGTCGCGGCGCCGTGTCCGGGGCGGACTGGAGCACCGCGGCCAGCAGCCCTGGAAAGCGCCGCTCTAGGTCATCGCGCCGCAGCGAGTTCAGCTTCGCGGTCCCATCGGCCTGCTGCTGGATCACACCGGCCTCCCGCAGAACGCGGAAGTGGTGGGTGAGCGTGGACTTCGAGACCGCGAGCCCGAAGGTCCCGCAGGGCCGCGGGTTGGGATGCTCGTCAGCCAGCAGCTGCACGATTCGCAGCCGCTGTGGATCGCTGAGCGCGTGCAGCACGGCCGACAGCTCGAGCTCGTCGGCGGCGGGGTGATGGAGGGTCATGGGACGAGTATACGACGATCATCGTACTTTTGCTACGATGGTCGTCGTACTAACGAACGTAGGAGGCTGCATTGTCCGTACCCCCCAGCGCTCAGGGCGCAGCGCCCGTCGACAGGCCGGAGCGGCGCTGGAGCGCCGCCCGACGCGCAGCAGTTGTCGAAGCCGCGTACCTACTCGACCTCACATTCCGCGCGCCGGCGGCGTTTGCTCATGCGGATGACCGCGATGGCTGAAGCACCGCCGGAGAGGCTCGGCCGATGAACCCGATCGACTCCTCGAGAGCCTACGTGCGCCGCGATTCGAACGCGCTCTTGCTGCTCGTCTGTCTGGCGCAGTTCATGGTCATCCTCGATGTCTCGATCGTCAACGTGGCGCTGCCGGCGATCCGCGAGGGCCTGGGCTTCTCGACCACCGGCCTGCAGTGGGTGGTCAACGCGTACACGCTCACATTCGCAGGCTTCCTGCTGCTCGGGGGCCGGGCCTCGGACCTGCTCGGCCGCCGGCGCGTCTTCCTCGCCGGCACGGCGCTGTTCTCGGTCGCGTCGCTGGTCTGCGCGACGGCGGGCTCGGCCGCGGTCCTGTTGGCCGCGCGCGCGATCCAGGGGATGGGCGGGGCCGTGGTTTCGGCGGCCAGCCTGGCGATCATCACCACCTCGTTTGAGGAAGGCCCGTCGCGCAACCGTGCCCTCGGCGTCTGGGGCGCTCTGGGAGGGCTGGGCGCCACCTCCGGCGTGCTGCTGGGAGGCGTGCTCACGCAGGGGCTCGGCTGGCCGGCGATCTTCGTCATCAACGTGCCGATCGGGTTGGCGGTGCTGACCGTCGCCCCGCGGGTGGTGCCCGAGGGGAGGAGCACGCTCTCGCATCGCCATTTCGACCTCACCGGCGCGGTGCTCGTCACCGCCGGGATGGTGGCCCTGGTCTACGGGATCGTCAGGACCGACGTGCTCGGATGGGCGTCGGCCGGGGTGCTGGTCCCCCTCGCTGCCGGCGTCGTGCTGCTGTCGAGTTTCGTCTGGGTGGAGGGACGGACGGCCGAGGCGCCGCTGATGCCTCTCGGAATCTTCCGGATGCCGAGGCTGCGCTCGGCCAACCTGGTGGTCCTGCTCCTGTACTCGGCGATCTTCGCAATGTGGTTCTTCGTCTCCCTGTACATGCAGCAGGACCTCCACCACGATGCGATCGAGACCGGGCTCGCCTTCCTGCCGATGACGCTCGGCGTCGCCACCGCGGCCAGCCTGGCGCCACGCCTCGTGAGGCGGTTCGGGGCTCGCCCGGTGCTGACCGCGGGAATGGTCTTCGCAGCCTCGGGGCTGGCGCTGCTCACCGGCGTGCGGCCCCAAGGCAGCTATCTGGAGCAGGTCCTGCCCGGCGGCCTCCTCTCGGCCCTCGGCCTCGGCTTGGCGCTGGTGCCGGCGACGATCGTCGCGGTGCAGGGCGTTCCGGCGGCGCTCAGCGGACTCGCATCCGGGCTGCTCAACACCTCGCGCCTGGTGGGAGGCGCGCTGGGCCTGGCGGTGCTCACCACCCTGGCCACCTCTGAGACGCACAACCGATTGGCCGCCGGAGCCCACCCGGCGCTCGCCCAGAGCGACGGATATCGCCTTGCCTTCTGGGTTGGAGCGGCGATCTGCCTGGTCGGGGCCGTGGCGGCCGCGACGCTGCTTCGTCGCGAGCCGGCCGCGGGGGGCGGCCCGGTCGCCGAGGCTCACGGCTAGAACTCGGGACCTGCCGCCTTCGGTGCCCTTATCGTGGCGGGGCTTGGCCGAGCCCGCGATCGAGTTGCGCCAGCTCTGGACGTTCAGGGGCCATCGGACACTGCCGGGCGGCGGCTGCACCCGGTGACGGCCCGCCGGCTCAGCGACACGAGTCGCGCCTGGTGGACGCTGGTCGGGGCGTGCACAGGACTGTTCGTGCTGATGCTCGACTCGACGATCGTCGCCCTGGCGCTGCCCGCGATTCGCGACGAGCTCGGGATGTCTCCGGCGGGACTCCAGTGGGTGATGAACGGCTACCTCCTGGTGATCGCCGCGTTGGTGGTCACCGGCGGGCGGCTCGGGGACATGTTCGGCCGGCGCACCGTGTTCACACTCGGGCTGGCCGTATTCGCCGGCGGGTCGGTGCTCTCCGGGGCGGCCTGGAGCGAGGGCGCGATGATCGCCGGCCGCGTCGTCCAGGGGATCGGCGCCGCGGCGATGCTGCCGCTGTCGCTGTCGATCGTCTGCGATGTCTTCCGGCCCGCCGATCAGCCGCGAGCCCTGGGCATCTGGGCGGCGATCTCGGCCTCGGCGCTGGCGGTCGGTCCGCTGATCGGCGGTCTGCTGGTGGACGTCGACTGGCGGCTGATCTTCTGGATCAACGTCCCGGTGCTGGCGCTCGGGGCCGCGGTGATGGTCTTGGTGGTACCCGAGACTCGTGACCAGGGCGCGACCCATCGCCTCGACCTGGCCGGCCTCGTGATCCTCGCCCTCGGGTTGACCGCGATCGTGCTGCCGTTGATCGAGTCGGTGGAGTGGGGCCTCGGGTCCATTCGCACCCTCGGCGTGCTCGCCCTCGGGGTGGTTCTATTGGCGGCCTTCTGGGTCGTCGAGCATCGGTCGCCACAGCCGATCGTGGAGTTCCCCCTGTTTCGCAACGGACCCTACTTCGGTGCCAGCGCCGCCGCCTTCACCCTGGTGGGCGCTTACTGGAGCCTGATGTACTTTCAGCCGCAGTACCTGCAGGGGGCGCTCGACTACTCGGCGACCAAGACCGGGCTCCTGATCCTCCCGGTGACCGCCCCGATGATCGTCATCTCGCCGCTCGCCGGTCGGCTGATCGCCCGCTTTGGCGCCCGGGCGCTGATGACGGCCGGCATGCTGTGCGGCCTCGCGGGGCTGGTGATCCTCACCCAGATCAGCGATGACTCCGGATATGGCCTGGTGCTGCCCGGGTTCCTTCTCTTCGGGGTGGCCCTCGGCCTCGTCTACGCGCCGATGTCGAGCGCAGCGATGGCGGCCATGCCGCCCGAGAAGACCGGGATCGCGTCCGGCGTTCTGGCCATGGACCGGGTGCTGGCCGGTGCCATCGGCCTGGCGTTGACCGGGGCGGTCTTTCAGAGCGTGCTCGACCACCACGCCTTCCCGGTCGCCCTGGGGCGGTCGAACTGGGTCCTGGTCGGGATGCTGGCGGTCGGCACCGTGCTCACCTGGCTATTCGTCCGCTCCGCTCCGGCCTCCCAGCCCGATCGGGCCGAGGCCGGGTCCACGGCGACCGGCGAGCTTCGCCACCGTCAGCACCACCGGCGGTTCCATCTGTGACCGACCTTCTGACGCGGGGCCGAGGCTGGGTAGGGGGAAGCTGAGCCCCACCGGCGCCCTTGCGAGCCGTCCGTTGTCGCCTTAGTAACCCTGAGGCCAACAAACCCGACAACCGACCGCGAAGGAGTGCAGTCTCCTACCCAGCCTCGTTCGATGCGGGTTACGGCTGCGCGACGTCGCGCCGATAACTTGCCCGAATGGCGACGAAGCTGGAGCAGCTACGGGAACAGCTGGCCGAGATCAGCGACCTCGGCGGCGCGCGCGAGCTGCTCGACTGGGACCAACGAACCCAGATGCCCGGGGCGGGCGCCGAGATGCGAGCCGAGCAGCTGGCGACGCTGGCGAGACTCCACCACCAACGGCTGGTCTCCGACTCGCTGGGAGCGCTGATCGACGCGGCGGCGGACGAGGTCGACGGGAGCCCGTACGAGTCCGACGAGGCCAGCCTGGTGAGGCTGGCACGTCGCGAGTGGGAGAAGACCCGGAGGGTCCCGGCGGCCCTGGAGGGGGAGATCACCCGGGCCGCGTCGCTCGCCGAGCACGCATGGGCCGAGTTCAGGGAGCGCTCCGACTTCGCCGGCTTCCTGCCCCACCTGGAGCGCAACATCGAGCTGCGACGGCGCTACGCGGACTGCTTCGACGGGTTTCCCGGGTTCGAGCATCCGTACGACCCGCTGCTCGACGACTTCGAGCCGGGCACCACGACCTCGGAGGTGCGCGCGGTGCTCGCCGAGCTCAGGGACGGGGTTCGCCCACTGGTGGATCAGGTCGCAGCCGGGGCGGACTCGATCGATGACTCCTGCCTCCGCGGGGAGTTCGAGCTGGGCGCCCAGGAGACGCTGGCGCAAGAGGTGGTCGCGGCGCTGCCGCTGCAACCGGACGCATGGCGGCTCGATCCGACCGCCCACCCGTTCGCGTCCGCGATCTCGCCGGCGGACATCCGGATCACGACCCGATTCGACCCCGGATACATCGGCACGGCGCTCTGGTCGGTGATCCACGAGGCGGGCCATGGCCTGTACGAGAACGGGATCGCCCGGGAGCTCTGGCGCTCGCCGTTGTGCACGGCGCCGTCGCTCTCGTTCCACGAGTCGCAAAGCCGTATGTGGGAGAACTGGGTGGGTCGTGGACGGCCCTATCTCGGGCACCTGCTCCCGAGGCTTCGCGAGCTCTTCCCGGAGCAGTTCGAGGCTGTCGACACCGACCAGCTCCACCGAGCCGCGAACCGGATCCAGCCGTCACTGATTCGGGTCGAGGCGGACCAGGTCACCTACAACCTCCACATCGTGCTTCGGTTCGAGCTCGAGCTCGAGCTGTTCGAGGGGCGCCTGGAGGCCGCCGACCTCCCGGAGGCCTGGAATGCGCGCACGGCCGAGTACCTCGGGCTGGAGGTCCCGGACGATGCCGCCGGCGTGCTCCAGGACGTTCACTGGGCGGGGGGCGCATTCGGCTACTTCCCGACCTACGCGCTGGGCAACGTGATCGCGGCCCAGATCTGGGACCTCGCCACCGAGGACCTGCCCGAGCTCGAGCACCAGATCTCGGCCGGCCAGCTGGGTCCGCTGCACGACTGGCTGCGCGAGCGCCTCTACCGGCACGGGGCCAAGCTGATGCCCAAGGAGACGCTCGAGCGGCTGGTCGGGGGGCCGATCGACGTGGCGCCATACCTTCGCCAGCTCAGCGAGCGAGCGGCCGAGATCTACGGGATTTAGCCCCTGAGCGGCCAAAAGCTGGGCAGGCCCAGAGCCGTTAGTTGAGCGGGATTCCACCCAGGCAGGGGATGGATGTGACATCGATTCGACTCGTGGCAACCGCGGCTCTCGCCGCGATCCTCGCGCTCGGCGTAGCGCTAGCGGCCGATCCTGCCGCCACGAGGGCCTCCACGCCGCCCGAGGGCGGAACCGCGCCGCTGCCCGTAGGCGGGCCCGCCGGCGCCTGGCGCCTGTTGTTCAGAGACGAGTTCTCCGGCTCCGCTCTCGACCTCTCCACCTGGCGTCCGAACTGGTTCGGCACCAGCGACACCGCGATCACCAACCCTCCGGACAGGGGTCACTCCGACAGCTGCATCGATCCGGGGATGGCCAGTGTCGCGGGCGGGGAGCTTAGGTTGAGCGTCGAGCCGCGGCGCTGCGCCGGCCACGAGTACGCCGGGGCCCTGGTCAGCTCGAACCCGGTGGCCGGCGGGGACTTCCAGTTCACCTACGGCTACGTTGAGTTCCGGGCGATCCTCCCGGCCGAGAACCGGGACTGGTCCGCGCTGTGGGTGAACGGTCAGCGCTGGCCCAACGACGGCGAGATCGACGTAGTCGAGTCAGGCCTCCCCTCGGCAGAGGCCCAGAAGTGGCACTACCACGACTCGACGGTGGGCATCGCCGGCGGGCGGGTGGCGATCCCCAGCGCCTCCACCCGCTGGCACACCTACGCCGCCGCCTGGGAGCCGGGTCGGGTCAGGTGGTACTACGACGGGGAGCTGATCAGCACCGTGGCCACCGGCCCGATCGGCAGTCCGCATTACGTGGTCATGAGCACAAGCGACTGGCGAGCTGAGAATCCGGCCGCTCCCGGCACCACCCGAATCGACTACGTGCGGGTATGGAAGGGCGACGCCGATACAGCCCTGGTCCGCGTCTCCGGCAACACCCTGCTGGTCACTGCCGGGCTCGGGATCAAGGACAACCTGCGAATCAGCCGGTCCTCGGGTTCCAAGCTCCGAGTCACCGACCGTCCCAGCGGGCCCTACGCGGGCTCCCGCGTCGACGTCGGTGCCGGCTGTACCCAAAGCGGCCATTACATGGCCGACTGCCACGGCGAGATCGACCGCGTCCGGGTGATTGCCGGCGACCGGTCCGACAAGGTTGTCAATTCCACCGGGGTACGAAGCTCGCTGCTCGGCGGGGCGGCGAAAGACACCCTGATCGGCGGCCGAGGCCAGGACACTCTGATCGGTGGCCCGGGACGCGATTTGGCGAAGGGACGGAGGGGCAGCGACCTGCTTCGCGCCCGCGACCTGATCTCCGATCACGGGATCGGCTGCGGCGCTGGGCGCGACAAGGCCCGCCTCGACAAGCTTCCGAAGGACGCCAAATCGGTGGTCACGGGCTGCGAGCGGCAGACGCGCCACTAAGGCGAATGCCCTGAGTCGGCTGGGTATTTCTGGCCAAGGGATCTGCGGGATCTGATGCGGGACCGCCGCCCTGGTGACCGGGCTCGGGGCGAGGTAGGGTCGTGGCCGGTAGCCCGCTGACGCGCGAAGGAGGAGACGATGGCGATCCCCGAGCAGATGGCCGCCCTGGGGCCGGGAGCGCTCCGGGAGCTGGCCGGGTTCCCGCTGGTGGAGGCGCTGTACGGGCGGCGATCGCGCCGCTTCGCCCTCGGCGACGAGATCCCGGACGGGCCCCTGGCCTACAAGTCGAAGCACGACCCGCTGCCGTTGATCGAGCTGGAGCGCGCCCTGGTGTTGTCTGCGATGGGAGGAACGACGGGCTGGCACTACGGGATCACGCGACACGCCCGCTACGCCCCGCACATGTCCAACTATCCGAGCGGCGCGGCCGGGCGCACCTTCCCCTCGGCCGCTGGGTTCCACACCGCGGAGCTGTTCTTCACCGACGACTCGGGCACCTACTTCTTCCCCACCCGCGACGCCGGCGCGCTGGTCGATCCCGCCGCGGACGAGATCACCCCGGAGCTGATGGTGGAGCGCCATCTGGCACGAATCCGAAGGCTGTCCGAGGCGCGCATCCACCTGCCCCGATCCGAGCCCTACATGGAGGGCCACAACACCTGGTGCGCCAACGTCCCGGGATCGCTGCTCGTGATCCCGGTCGCCGACATCGCCCAGATGCTGCTCGCCATCCTCTGCTTCTTCGCCCAGAACGGCTATTGCGTGTATGACGACGTCAACGACCGGCAGGTCCCGGGGATCGACGAATTCGCCGGGCTTGTGGACACGGACGAGCCGTTTCCACTCACCTTCGCCGAGCAGTACGCGCTCACCGAGGCCACGGCGGAGCTGGCTACGAGTTGCTACGCGGGGGTGTTGACGCTTCAGGCGATGGGGCTCGGAGGGTGGATGTTCGACGGCATCGATCGATTCACGATGCTCGGCGCTTCAGGCGATCCCGACGTCCCCGGCCTCGGCTTCCGCTACGACGAGCGACGAGCGCTGGTCGACCCCGAATCCGACCGGCCTCGAGGGGGTTTTCGAGGCCTTCTGCCCGCCCCATCACCAAGACATGGCCGCCGCGGTCGAGGCGCTCGCCGAGCGCAAGTTCGGCTCCGGTGGCCCCCACAACGCGCAAACGCCTGGCGCCTGGAACGAGAGCGCGGCGATCAGGGGCTCGGCACAGCGCTTCAGCGAGGAGCTCAAGGCCTGCGTCGCGATTCAGGCCCAATACGTGCTCGACACCTTCGGCAAGTTTCCCGGCACGGTGCCGAGCGTCTTCCTGCTCAACTACGTGCAGGCGCACCACCTCGACCTCGACTTCTACGACCGGTTCTTCAAGCCGGGGGCCTACCTCGAGACCCACGCCTCGCACATGGACCGCTGGCATCCGAGCTGAAGCGGTAGAGGGGCGGGGTTTCGTCCCGCGCGCTTCGTAGTCTCGGAGGATGTCCGGTCGGGACTCCGAGCTCGTCTGCCAGGAATGCGGCCACGTCGCGCTCGCGTGGACGGGGCGCTGTCCCGGATGCGGCGAGTGGAACACGCTGGTCGAGACGCTTGGTCGCAAGCCTCGGGCGGGAGCCCGTGCGCGGAGTGCGGACCGGCAAGTCCGCCGCGGGGCGGCGGCCGGTCCCGCTGCGCGAGGTGGAGGCACCCACGGTCGACCGGCTGCGGACCGGGATCGCGGAGCTCGACCGGGTGCTGGGTGGGGGCATTGTGCCGGGCTCGCTGATCCTGCTCGGGGGCTCGCCCGGGATCGGCAAGAGCACCCTGACCGGGATGGCGCTCGGAAACCTCGGCGCCGCGGGCGGGGCGGTCCTCTACGTCTCGGGTGAGGAGTCCGCCGCCCAGGTGAGGCTGCGGGCCGAGCGCCTCGGCCGCGACGCCCTCGGTGTGCCGGTGTTGGCGGAGACCTCGGTCGAGGCGGTGCGGGCGACGCTCGAGGCCGAGCGCCCCGCGGTCTGCGTGATCGACTCGATCCAGACCCTCCACACCCAGGGGATGGCCGGCGCCCCGGGCTCGGTCGGGCAGGTGCGCGAGGCCGCCGGGGCGCTGATGGAGACCGCGAAGGCAATCGGCACGGCTGTGTTCCTGGTCGGCCACGTGACCAAGGAGGGGAGCGTCGCCGGGCCACGGGTGCTCGAGCACCTGGTCGACTGCGTGCTCCTGTTCGAGGGCGAGCGCGAGCGAAGCTTCCGCACCCTGCGGGCGCTCAAGAACCGCTTCGGAGCGACCAACGAGGTGGGGGTGTTCGAGATGCGAGCGGGCGGACTGGTCGAGGTCGCCGACCCCTCGGCGCGCTTCGTCAGCGAGGCGAGCCGGGCACCCGGGTCGTGCGTGCTCTGCGCGATGGAGGGCACCCGGCCGCTGCTGGTCGAGGTGCAGGCGCTGGTGGCGTCGACGGAGGTCGTCCCGCCCCGCCGCGTCGCCACCGGGATCGACCGCAACCGCTTGGCGATGATCGTCGCGGTGCTGTCCCGCCACGGCGGGCCGTCGCTTGCCTCCGCCGACGTGTTCGTGAACGTCGCCGGCGGCGTCAGGGTCGACGAGCCCGGCGCCGACCTGGCGGTCGCCCTGGCCCTGGCCTCGGCCCATCGAGGCGAGTCGCTCGCGGTCTCAGGCGAGCGGCCTCTGGCCTGCTTCGGCGAGGTGGGCCTGACGGGGGAGCTGCGGTTCGTCGCCCACCCCGAGCGCCGGGTCGCCGAGGCGGCAAAGTTCGGGCTCGCCCCCGTGCTCGGTCCCGAGTCGACGGAACGGGTCGAGGGCCTGGCGGGCACCGCCACGCTGGCCGCGGCGCTCCGTCACGGCCTCGGCCCCGCCGTTCGTCGGGCCGCCTGAGCGTCGCTTGCGCGCGGCTGCCCGGGTGTCGGCGGCTGTCGAATCCGGCCCTTGACTTCGAGCAATCCGACCTCTCCACACGGAATTCGGCGGGCGGCACGATTCAGGGGCGTTTGCGATCATGGCCTTTAGATGGCTTCGCACGTCGGGGATGAGTTGCACGAGCTTGAGGCCCGACTAGACCCCCGTCTGCTGCGCGCGCTCGACATGGTCGCCCCTGGTACCCCGCTGCGCGAGGGGATCGACAACATCATCCACTCCCGCACCGGCGGCCTGATCCTGATCGCGGACCTGGAGGACGTCTCGTTCCTGTTCAGCGGCGGGATCAAGCTCGGCATCGACTACACCCCCGGGCTCCTGTATCAGGTGGCGAAGATGGACGGCGCGATCGTGCTCGACCCGGGCGCTCAGACGATCTGCTGGGCCAACGTCCAGCTGATGCCCGATCCCACCATCCTCTCGATGGAGACGGGCACCCGGCACCGCACCGCCGAGCGTGTCTCGAAGCAGACCGAGGCGCTCGTGATCGCGATCTCGCAGCGCCGCGACGTGGTCTCGCTCTACGTCGAGGGGATGAAGTACATCCTCCAGGACATCCCGACGGTGCTGTCGAAGGCCAACCAGGGACTGGCCACGCTGGAGAAGTACCGGGCCCGGCTGGACCAGGTCTCGGCCCGACTGACCAGCGTCGAGTTCCTCGGCGGCTGCACCCTCCACGATGTCCTCGCGGTGATCCAACGGGCCGAGCTGGTGACCAGGATGGCCGCCGAGGTCGAGCGCTACATCATCGAGCTCGGCACCGAGGGGCGCCTGATCGAGATGCAACTCGAGGAGACGGTGGTCGGCGTGATGAGCGACCGGGCCGCACTGGTCCGCGACTACAGCGTGCCCGAGTCCGAGGCGCAGCTCGAGCGAACCCTCGACGAGCTCGCCGCGCTCCCACATCAAGAACTGCTCGATTTCGGTTGCCTCGCCGAGCTGCTCGGCTACGACCGCAAGACCAGCACCGTGGACTTGGCGGTCTCGCCGCGCGGCTACCGGGCGCTCTCCCGGATCCCGCGGCTACCTCGCCTCGTGATCCAGAAGATCGTTCACCGTTTCGGTGACCTCGACACGGTCGTCAACGCGACCGACGAGGAACTCGAGTCCGTGGATGGGGTCGGGAGCACCCGGGCGCGTGAGATCCGCGAGGGTCTTCGGACCCTGCAAGAGGTCGACATCGTCGACCGCTATCCGTGAACCAGGCGGCCGCGTTTGCGGCCGTCTCTACTGAAGGAGGCCGAAATTCCTGAGCTAGCTACCGAGGACGCGACTGACATCGAGCACGAGCTCGGCCCCGTCGCGTGCACCTACGACATTGGCGACAACGTCGTCTATCCGCACCACGGGGCCGGGGTGGTGCTCAAGAAGGAGACCAAGGACCTCCTCGGCGAGAAGCGGGACTACCTGACGATCAAGATCCTTCACAACGACATGACCGTGATGGTGCCGTGCGAGAACGCCCACCGGGCGGGCTTGAGGCGGGTCATCGACGGCGAGGACGTCGAGAAGGTGATCGCCGTGCTGACCGGCGAGGTCTCGGACATGCCGAAGAACTGGAATCGCCGGTTCAAGCACAACCGAGAGAAGATCAAGACGGGGAACGTCTTCGAGCTGGCCGAGGTGGTCCGGAACCTGGCGATCCGCGAGTGGGAGAAGGGCCTCTCCACCGGGGAGAAGCAGATGTACACGCGGGCGAAGAAGATCCTGGCCTCGGAGTTCATGTACGCGCTCGGCAAGGACGAGGAGGGCGCGGAGGCCTATCTCGACGAACTGCTCGAGGAGCGCTTCGGCGCCACCGCGTCTGCCTGAGCGCCCGGCAGTCTCTGCGGTCATCGCGGCCGCCGGCTCTGGAGAGCGCCTCGGAGCCGGCGGCCCGAAGGCCCTGGTGCCGCTCCGAGGCCGGCCGTTGGTCGAGTGGTCGCTGGCGGCCTTCGCCGCCGCTGACCGCGTCGGCCCGGTGATAGTCGCGGTTCCGCCCGGCCACCAGGTCGAGCTGGGGGAGGGGGTGACGGTCGTCACGGGCGGTGGGCGTCGCTCGGAGTCGGTGGCGGCGGGGCTGGCGCTGGTCGAGACGGAGCTGGTGGCCGTCCACGATGCGGCTCGGCCGCTGGTCACCACCGAGCTGATCAACGAGCTGGTCGCCACGCTCGCGTCGCGGGTCGACGCCGCGGGGGTGATCGCAGCGGCTCCGCTCACCGACACCGTGAAGGAGGCGCGCGAGCCGCGCCCGATACGGGGTGACGTCTCGCTGGGTGAGCCGATCGTGGCCCAGACGGTGAGTCGCGATCACCTGTGGACGGCCCAGACGCCGCAGGTGTTCCGGACCCGCCGCCTGCGCGCGGCCTTCGACGCCGAACCGCAGTCGGTCGCCACGGCGACCGACGAGGCGATGCTGATCGAACGCGCCGGCGGCGTGGTGCTGATTCACCCTTCGGGTCACGCCAACCTCAAGGTGACGACTCCGGAGGATCTTCGGCTCGCAGAGCTGCTGCTCGCAGAGCGCGGCGTCTAACCGGCTTCGGCGGGTCAGCCGATCAGGGCCGCCGGATCCGCTCGGGCGACCCTGATCTCGACCCGAGCGCGGTGGAACGGCACCCCCTCCGCCTCGAGCAGTCGCCGCTGGCGCGCCCCCTTGGCGAGCGAGCCGTCGGAGCGGACCACCCGGTGCCAGGGAACGCTCGGATCATCACAGGCGGCCAGCACAGCGCCGGCGAAGCGCGGCGCTTCCGGGCAGAGGTCGGCGTAGGTGGTGACGAACCCGATCGGCACCGCACGGGCCCGCCCCAGGACCTGCTGCCCGCGGCGCGAGTGGGTCAGCGGCGCAGCAGCACCCACAGCAGCGCGGCGGCGAAGCCGATCTGGCCGAAGGCCAGGGCGGTGCCGAAGTTCGCGGCGCCGAATGCCGCCGCCAGCCCGCTCGCGGCGGCGAACGCTCCGGCAAGGATGGCGAGATCCTCGGCTGTCCTAGGCACTGGGGCTCTTGTAGGTTGCGCTTCCGACCCGTCTGCTGTGGCCCAGCGGCAGCCCGGCCGCTTCGCGCGCCTCGTCGTGGAGGTGAGCCACGCGCCGTCGCAGGTAGAGGCGGCGCTGGACGAACAGGGTCCCGATCCCGGCCAGCAGGATCATCGCCAGGTTGAGCGACAGCTGCTCCATCGCCCCCGCCCACTCGTGCCAGTCGGCGAGCGCCGCGGCGACGCCGACGTTGGCGGCGGCCGGGATCGTGGTCACCGAGATCAGCACCCCGATCAGCGCCCCCGACTTGGTCGAGGTCAGCGACAGCACGCCGGCGGTGCCGGCGAGGTAGGCGACGATGAAGCTCCACTCGTTGGGGCTCGAGATGAACTGGGTGAAGGGGTGATGGGCCTGGCTGAAGTCGTCGGGCACCAGGCCGACCATGTTCAGCACCAGGGTGGCGAGGAAGGTGGCCGTGATCCCGACCGTGAAGCCGACGACCAGCGCGCGCAACGACCGCCGCAAAAGGTCTCGGCGCCTTTGAACGGCCGCCACGCAGACGCCAGCGATCGGGCCGAACTCGGGGCCGACGATCATCGCGCCGATGATCAGGATCAGCTGGTCGGTGAGGATGCCGACCATCGCGATCAGCATCGCCAGGACCATGAAGGCGAGGAAGCTGGCGGAGAGCTCGACGCTCTCGGAGGTTCGCGCCTCGACCTCCTCCCAGACGACCGCGTCGGACGGCAGGCCCGGGGCGGACCTCTCGGCGGCGACCGCGGCGTCGGAGACCTGCGAGTCGATCATCTCCATCGCGATCGAGCCCTCGTGGTCGATGTTCAGCTCGCGCAGGTCGGAGATCACCACGCTCGCCTCCTCGCGGGTGATGTCGCAGAGGATCACGTCGCCGACGGGGCGCTTGGCCGCCCGCTCGAGGTAGATCACGTTGCAGACCGACGGCGTCGCCTCGAGCAGGTCGAGCGCGTGCTCGGCCTGATAGCTGGGGACCACGATCCGCAGGTGGACCATGCGGTGGTTAGCGTACAGAGGCGATGCTGACCGATTACCACGTTCACCTTCGCGACGACGCGGACGACCGCCCGCCGCAGGCGACGTCGTTCACCGAGGAGAACGTGGATCGCTACCTGGCGGCGGCGAAGGATGCCGGGATCGGCGAGCTGGGGTGCTCCGAGCACGTTTACAGGTTCAGCGCCGCGCTCGAGCTATGGCGGCATCCGTTCTGGGAGCAGCAGGCGCGCGACGACCTCGAGGCCTACTGCGCGTTCGTCAGGACCACCCCGCTTCGCCTTGGCCTCGAAGTCGACTTCGTGCCCGGGGCCGAGGACAGGACCGCGAGCCTGCTCGAGCGCGCCGACCTCGACTACGTGGTCGGGTCGGTTCACTTCGTCGGCGATCGAGCCGTGGACCACGAGGGCTGGGATGTTTGGGAGCTGCACGGTGACCCGGACACGGTCTGGCGCAAGTACTTCGAGTCGCTGGCGGAGGCGGCCCGCAGCGGCCTGTTCGACATCCTCGCGCACCCCGACCTGGTCAAGGTCTGGGGCCGGGCGCGCCCTCTGCCGGAGCGGGACCCTCGCTTCTACTACGAGCCAGCGGTGGAGGCGATAGCCGAGGCCGGGGTCGCGGTCGAGGTTTCGACCGCCGGGCTGCGCAAGCCGGTGGCCGAGCTGTACCCGGCGGCCGAGTTCGCCACCATGTGCGTGGACGCGGACGCATCCTTCGCGCTCTCCTCGGACGCTCACTCGCCGGCGGAGGTCGGGTACGCCTACGATCGCGCGGTGGCCGAGATGCGCGCCTGGGGCATCGACGAGATCGCCACCTTCGCGGGCCGGCGCCGGACGCTGGAGCCGCTCGGATGAGCACGACTCGCGGCCGGCGCCGATGAGCATCCGACTCGGCGTCGGCTACGACGCCCATCGGTTCGCCCCCGCCCGCCCGCTGGTGCTCGGCGGGGTCGAGGTGCCGTACGAGCTCGGGCTCGGAGGCCACTCCGATGCGGACGTGCTCACCCACGCGGTGATCGACGCGATCCTCGGCGCTGCGGGCCGGGGGGACCTCGGGACCCTCTTCCCCCCGGACGAGGAGCGGTGGCGAGACGCCCACTCGCTCGACCTGCTGACGGTTGCCCTGGGCAGCGTTCCGGGGCGGGTGGTGAACGTCGATTCGACCCTGATCTGCGAGCAGCCGCCGATCGATCCTCATCGGGCCGAGATGGAGCGCAACCTCGCCGAGACCCTGTCGGCGGCGGTCAGCGTCAAGGCCAGCACCAACGAGGGGATGGGGTGGATCGGCCGGGGCGAGGGGATCGCCTGCGTCGCGGTGGCGCTGGTCGACCTGCAATAGGCGGGATCGGTTGCGGGCCGCCCGGCACTTAAGCTTCGCTTCGATGTTTCGCGCGCTCTCGGAGAGGCTTCGATCTGGCGCCGTCACCGGGCCGATCGGCTACCTCGGGCGCAGGATCAAGCTCGGCTCCCTCGGCCCGCTCAGCGACGTGCCGTTCAACGTCGCCACGCTGGCCGAAGCCGGGGTGCTGCGACCGGTGCGGGTCGACAAGCTGGTCCTGACGATGCGGGTGCTGGCGCGTTGGGGGGCCTCGCCGGCGGCGGGGATCACGGCCGCCGCAATCAACCACCCCGACGAGCCGATGATCCTCGACGAGGCCGGGAGATCGAGCTTCGGGGCCGTGCATCGGCGCTCGAACGCGCTGGCGCGCGACCTTGCGGGTCAGGGGGTGGGGCAGGGCGACGGCGTCGCAATCATGTGCCGCAACCATCACGCGTTCATCGAGGCGACCCTGGCGATCTCGAAGCTGGGCGCCAACGGCCTGTACATGAACACCGCCTTCGCCGCTCCACAACTGGCCGACGTGGTCGAGCGCGAGCAGCCCGTCGCCTTGATCTATGACCAGGAGTTCGCCGGGCTGCTGGCCCAGGCCCGCAAGGCGGGAAAGGAGATCGGCCTGAAGCGCTTCGTCGCCTGGCGCGATGACGATGAGGCGGAGGACGCGTCGCTGGACGAGCTGATCGAGGCGGGCGACGATCGCGATCTCGAGCCTCCCGCCGAGTCGAGCCGGTTCGTGATCCTGACCTCGGGCACCACGGGGGCGCCGAAGGGCGCTCAGCGGGCGCAGCCCGACACGCTCAGCCCGCTGGCGGCGCTGTTCTCGAGGATCCCGTTGCGTGCCGAGGAGCGAACGATGATCGCGGCGCCCCTTTTTCACTCCTGGGGATTCGCCCACTTCGTCCTCGGCCTATCGCTCAACTCCACTTACGTGCTGCGACGTCGCTTCGACCCGGAGGAGACCCTGCGGGCGATCGAGGAGACCGGCGCCACCACTCTGGTGGTGGTGCCGGTGATGATGCAGCGAATCCTCGAGCTTCCCCCGGACACCCTTGCCCGGTACCGGCTCCCTCGGCTGCGGGTCACGGCCGCCAGCGGCTCGGCGTTGCCCGGCGAGCTGGCGACCAGGTGGATGGACACGTTCGGCGACAACCTCTACAACCTCTACGGGTCGACGGAGGTCGCCTGGGCCACGATCGCGACCCCGGAGGATCTGAGGGCGGCGCCCGGGACGGCGGGACGGCCGCCCCGCGGCACCGCGGTGAGGATCGTGGACCCCGATGGGCGCGAGGTGGAGCCGGGGAAGACGGGGCGGGTGTTCGTCGGCAACGAGATGGCGTTCGAGGGATACACGGGGGGTGGTGGCAAGGAGGCGTTGGGGGACCTGCTCTCGTCCGGCGACGTCGGCCACTTCGACGAGTCCGGGCGCCTGTTCATCGACGGGCGGGACGACGAGATGATCGTCTCCGGCGGGGAGAACGTGTTCCCCCGCGAACTCGAGGACCTGCTCTCGGACCGGGTCGAGGTCAAGGAGGTGGCGGTGATCGGGATCGACGACGAGGAGTTCGGTCAGCGGTTGAAGGCCTTCGTGGTCCTGAACGAGGGCGCCGAGCTCAGCGCCGACGCGGTCAAGGAGCACGTCAAGTCCAACCTGGCCCGCTACAAGGTTCCGCGTGAGGTCGAGTTCATCGACTCATTGCCTCGCAACGCGACCGGCAAGATCCTCAAGCGCGAGCTGGCCTGACCGGCGCCGGGCGGCGCAAATAGCATCAGGGCAGCGATGCGCGAGGTGAGGATCAGGGACACCCTGAGCGGGAAGCTGCGCCGGCTGGAGCCCCGCGATCCCCCGAAGGTCGGGATCTACGCCTGCGGTCCGACCGTCTACTCGCGGATCCACATCGGCAACGCGCGCCCCTACGTGATCTTCATGCTCCTGCGCAGGTTCCTGGCCTCGGTGGGCTATCAGCCGCGACTGGTGATCAACGTCACCGACATCAACGACAAGATCTACGTGGCGGCGCGCCAGGCGGAGGAGCCATCGGAGATGTTCGCGGCGCGGATGCGGAACGCCTACATCGAGGACACCGATCGCCTCGGGCTCGGGCGCCCCGACGACGAGCCGCTGGCCTCGGAGACGATCGCCGAGATCGTCGCCCTGATCGAGGCGCTGATCGATGGGGGCCACGCCTATCAGTCGGGCGGGGACGTGTATTTTCGGGTCCGCAGCTTCGCCCCCTATGGCAGGCTCTCCAACCGCGACCCGGAGGAGATGGACCAGGGCGAGGAGGCGGGCACCGAGTCGCTGAAGGAGGAGCCGCTCGACTTCGCGCTCTGGAAGGCGCACAAGCCGGATGAAGACAGCGCCTGGCCATCGCCCTGGGGTGAGGGCCGGCCGGGCTGGCACATCGAGTGCTCGGCGATGGCCGAGAAGCTGCTCGGCGTCGATTTCGCCGTCCACGGCGGCGGCAGCGACCTGGTGTTCCCGCATCACGAGAACGAGATCGCGCAGACCGAAGCGGCCCGGGGGGCGCCGCTGGCGCGTCTGTGGATGCACAACGGGATGGTGCTCACCGGACCCGAGGCGAAGATGGCCAAGTCGGAGGGCAACGTGTTCCTGCTCCACGAGGCGCTCGACCGCTTCGGCCCCGAGGCGATCGTCGACTTCCTGATCTCGGGTCACTACCGCCAGCCGCTCGCCTTCGGCGAGGAGGCGCTCGAGGCCGCCGCCGCTCGAAACGAGCGGGTGCGGAACTTCTTTCGGGCCGCCGAGCGGGTCGAGGGTGACCCGGACTCCAGGGTCATCGCGCTGCGCGAGGCGTTTGTGGACGCGCTCGCCAACGACTTCAACACGCCCCGCGCGATGGCCGAGCTCTACGACCTGGTCAGCGAAGCCAACAAACGGCCGCTCGCCGGGGCCCACGACGCGGTGACGGGGATGCTGGAGATCGTGGGGCTGGAGAAGCTCGCCGCCGCGGGCGCGGCTCCCGACGCGGAGGCCGAGGGCCTGATGCAGGAGCGGGAGGCGGCTCGAGCCGAGCGCGACTTCGAGCTCGCGGACACGATCCGGGATCAGCTCGCCTCTCGCGGATACGAGGTCCGCGACACGCCGCAGGGCCCGCGGTTGGTTCGCCGCTCGCCCGGATGAACGGCGGCCCGGCTTCCGGCGACCGGCGCGAGGTCGTCTACGGGCGGCGCCCGGTGGAGGAGGCGAAGCGCGGCCGGCGCCGCGTGCTCCGGGTGTGGACCAGCGCCGACCTCCCGGCCGGGGAGTTGAGCCGGCTCGCCGGCTCGCCGGATCACCAGGGGGTGGTGGCCGAGGTCGAGCCCTATCCGTACGCGGATCCGGGGGCCCTGCTCACGGCTCCTGACGCCCTGGTCGTCGCCCTCGATCAAGTCACCGATCCCCACAACCTCGGCGCCGTCTGCCGTTCGGCCGAGGCCGCCGGCGCATCCGGAGTGGTGATCCCGGTGCGGCGCTCGGCGGCGGTGACGGCCGCAACCTGCAAGTCGGCGGCGGGCGCCGTGGAGCACCTTTCGGTGGCGAGAGTGCCCAACCTCGCCGACTGGCTGGCGCAGGCCAAGGACGCCGGCGCCTGGATCTACGGCGCCGCGGCCGACGCCCCCGCCTCGTACACGGACGCCGACCTGAGCGGCAAGGTGGTGCTGGTGCTGGGCAGCGAGGGGAGGGGACTGCGTCGCCGAGTCGCCAGCGGCTGCGACCTCATGATCTCGGTCTCGACCCGGGGACGGATCGGCTCGCTGAACGTCTCCGCGGCCGCGGCGGTGCTGCTGTTCGAGGCGCTCCGGCAACGCCGGACCGGATAGGCGGTCGGAGCGCCCCCGGGTCGCTACCGGCGCCCGCGGACGGAAGGCCCGATCTGCAACGAATCCTGCGCCACATCGGCCGGATGGTTGACAGAAGAACGCCCTTGTGCATAGACTTCCGCGCATAAGGGTGAACTAAAGGTCGAGTTTCGACCTGATTTGAACCCAAGGAGAGGGCGCCCAGGGGAGGTACGGGCGCCACGGTTTTCCGACTTCGAACGGAGGAATCCTGTGGCCGCACCGACCCCCACGCATGAGTTCGCAACCGTCGCGCCGCCCGGCGCCGTTGCCGGCGCCGCGCGAAGGACGGACGCTCAACCTGAGCTTGAGGACGGGTACCTGGTGGCGCTGGCCAAGCGCGGCAGCCCCGACGCATACGACCGGATCGTGAAGCGCTACCGCGGCTTCGTGCGACTGAAGGCATCCTCGTACTTCCTGCTCGGCGGCGACTCGGAGGACCTGATCCAGGAGGGGCTGCTGGGCCTCTACAAGGCGATCCGCGACTACCGCTCCGACCGCGAGTCGAGCTTCCGCAACTTCGCCGAGCTCTGCATCACCCGCCAGATCATCACCGCGGTCAAGACCGCGAGCCGCAACAAGCACGCCCCCTTGAACCAGTACGTGTCGTTCGCGCAGACACCGGCGGGGGCCGTCGACTCGGAGACCACCCTGGAGGAGGTCCTGCCGGGGCCCGGCAGCGAGGACCCCTCCGAGCGTGTGATCGCCACCGAGGAGCTCCAGAGCCTGGTCTCGTGCATGTCGAGCGTGCTCTCGGAGCTGGAGAGCCAGGTCCTGTCGCTGTATCTGGACGGGCACTCTTACGAGGCGATCGGCGAGCGCCTCGAGTGCGACACGAAGACGGTCGACAACGCGCTCCAGCGGGTGAAGCGCAAGGTCACCCTTCACCTCGCCTCGCGCGAGGTGAAGCTCTAGGGCGATCCCCGGTTCGGAGCGAGCACACCGAAACGACGGGCTGGGTGGGGACTTGATCTGGCGCCCTTGAGGGACGGATTAAGCTGGCCCCAGTTCCCCTACTTGCCCGGGTAGCTCAACTGGTGGAGCAGTGCCCTTGTAAGGCGAAGGCTGCGGGTTCGAGTCCCGCCCCGGGCTCTGACGGATGGGCGAGAACGACTTCACCTGGCGTGACGGAGAGCGGACGATCGTCTTCCGTGCCGGTGCGCTCGCCGATACGCCCGACCTCCTGACCGAGAGCTGGGAGCGGTTCGAGCTCCTGACCACGCCGCGTGCCCTCGGAGCCGCGTCGGTCGAGCTGGCGGAGCGATCGAGCGCCATCCACCAGGTGCCCGGCGGCCCCGTGCCCGAGGCCGCCGCGGCGCTGATCGACGCGATCCGCAACCCGACCCTGGTCGCCCTCGGCGGAGGCCGGGTGATCGACACGGCCAAGGCGGTCGCCGCGGTCCGCGGCGGCCGTGTGTGCGCCCTGCCGACCACCCTCTCGGGGGCGGAGATGACGATCCTCCACCGCCTCCCGGCGGGGCGCGAGCGCGAGGCGCGCCAGCTCGTCCGCCCGGCTCTGGTGGTCGCGGACCCGATCGAGATGACCAGCCTTGACGAGCGGCGCCTTCGGGCCAGCGCCATGAACGCGCTCGCCCACGGCGCCGAGGCGCTCTACGGACCGCTCGCCAACCCGGTGGCCACTTTGGCGGCGCTTCGCGGCACGGCGCTGATCGCCGCCGCGCTCGACCAGCCTCGCGCCGAGCGCGACCGGGCCGGGCTGGCGCTTGGCGCGTTGCTCTCCGCCTACGCGCTCGGGTCGACGGGGTACGCGCTCCATCACGTCGTCTGCCAGACGCTCGTCCGGGTGCTCGAGATCCCGCACGCCGAGACCAACGCCGCCCTGCTGCCGCGGACGATGGCCGCGATGCGAAATCGGGCCCCCGAGGAGATTCGCGCCCTGGCCGCTTCGCTCGGCACCGATCCGGGCAAGATCCAGTCGCGGATCCAGGCCCTCGGCGGCGGCCGGCGGCGATTGCGGGACCTGGATCCCGACCCGGCGCGCCGGGGGATGGCACTCGATGCGATCCTTTCGCGCCCGGAGCTCGCCAACACGCCGAAGCCCCCGGATCGGGAGGAGCTGCAAGCGCTCCTGGAACGGGCTTGGTAGGGCGCCCCACGCCCGCTTTTCCCGCCCTGGCCGAACCGCGATGGCCGAATAGCGTCGAATAGTTCGACGGAACTCGGCCATCGATGATTCAACGCAAGCGTACGTGTAGCCAGTAACGCCCCTCGCGTGCGCGTGTACCCATCTGCATGGACCAGCCCGCGCCGCGGTCGGCGCTGCCGCGCACCGACGAGGTGATCAGCGAGGAGCGCTTCCAGCGCTACCACGCGTACGCGCGCGAGCACGGCGTCAACTGGCTCCTCTACCTCGTGGCCAGGGCGACGCTGGTGCCGGCGTTCCTGGTCTGGCTGCGGCTTTCGCGCACCGGCCGGGAGCATCTGCGGGGGATCAAGGGCGGCCTGATCGTCACCTCCAACCACCGCAGCTTCCTGGACCCGTTCGTGATCGGTGCCACCCTGCCCTGGCGGCGGCCGATGCAGTACGTGGCCAAAGTGGAGCTGTTCGAGCGCCGCTGGCAGGGGTGGGTCCTGTCGCGGGTCGGCGCCTTTCCGATCCGGCGCGGCCAGTCGGACGAGACCGCGATGGAGACGGCGGCGGTGGTGCTGGCGCGGGGCGGGACCGTGTGCATCTTCCCCGAGGGGACCAGGATTCGCACCGGCTCTCTGGCGACGCCGAAGCGCGGCGTCGGCCGGCTGGCGCTCGAGACCGGCGCAGCGGTGGTCCCGTTCGCCGTCCACGGGACCGAGCAGGTCCGGAGGGGGTGGCGGATCCGTCCCCGCAAGGTGAAGCTGCGGGTCGGCCGGACGATGACCTTCCCGCGCACCGAGCACCCGTCACCGGCGCTCGCCGCCACGGTCACCGCCCGCATCTGGCCCAACATCGAGCTCCAATGGGAGTGGCTCGGTGGCCTTCCGCCGCTGCGCAAGGCGGTGGTGATCGGGGCGGGAAGCTGGGGCACCGCGGTCGCGGTCCTGCTCGCCCGCGGCGGGTTGGAGGTCCAACTCGGCACCCGCTCTGAGGAGCAGGCGAAGGAGATCGCTGACAAGCGAGAGAACGAGGAATACCTGCCCGGGGTCACGCTGCCCGAGGCGATCGCGGTCAGGCGCGCCGCCGAGATCGAGCTCGGGGCGGTCGACCTGGTGTGCCTCGCCGTGCCCTCGGCGGCCCTCCCGGCCGTGGTCGGCTCACTCGGCGACAGGGTCGGCTCCAGGGTGGCGGTGCTGCTGCTGACCAAGGGTTTGACGCGGCCGCTCGGCCAGCTGCCGAGCGAGTACGTGGGTGAGCGGATTCGCGCCCGCGCGATCGCCTCGCTCGGCGGCCCCGCCCATGCTCGAGAGGCGGCCGCCGGGATGGCCGCCCTGGTGCTCGGGTCGAGCGACGCCGACCTTCGTGCCCAGCTGGGCGAGGTGTTCGACCGGGCAGGGCTCGTCTGCGAGCGCAGCGACGACGTGGTCGGGGTCGAGATGGCCGGCGCGGCCAAGAATGCGGCAGCGCTCGCGGCTGCTGCCGCCGAGGGCCATGGCCTCAACGCCGCCGGGATCGCCGCGGCGACGATCTGGCGTGAGTGCATCGACTACGCGCTCACCGACGGGGCCCGCCTGGAGACCTTCGCGGGGTTGGCGGGGGTCGGGGACCTGACGGCGACGGTGATGGCACCCGGGAGCCGCAACCGCCGGGCCGGCGAGCTGCTCGGGGCCGGCATGTCGGCCGAGCAGATTCCCGGCAAGATCGGCCAGGCGTCCGAGGGGCTCGATTCGGTCCCCTTGATCGCCGAGGCGGTGACGCGGGCCGGGGTGGAGGCGCCGGGGCTGGCCGGGCTGGCCGCGCTGGTGGAGGGACGGATCGACCCGGGCGAGTGGGTCGCCGGGCTGCGGCGGGCCGAGCGGGCGCGGTGGGCCGCATGACGTCGACGCCGGTGAACCCGCTCCCGCGGCGGCCACCGCCTGGCTGGGGCTGGAGGAGACTAGGCTTGACCGGTGAGCGCATCGAAGCAGCGGCACGCCGACGCGGGGCGGAAGGCCGAGCTCGATCGCGCGTTCGAGGACCTCTACCGCGCCCACCTGCGGGACGTGTACTCCTACGCCTACTACCGGGTGGGCAACCATCACGACGCCGAGGACCTCACCGAGCAGGCCTTCCTCCAGGCCTACAAGCACTTCGAGCGCGCGCGGCGGGAGTCCGACGGCCGACCGCTTCGCCCCTGGTTGATCAGGATCGCCCACAACCTCGCCTCCAACTACCACCGCGACCGCGCCCGGCACCCGGCGGCGGCCCTCGATGCGGTGGAGCCCCCCTCCCACCCTCACGACACCGAGCAGATCGTCGAAGGTCGCGAGGAGCTGAGGCTGGTGATCGACCGGCTCGACCGGTTGTCGGACGACCGCCGCGACGCGCTGATCATGCGCTTTTCGCTCGGGATGTCGAACCGGGAGATAGCCCGGGCACTGGGCCGCACGGACGGGGCGACCAAGGTGCTGTTGCACCGGGCGATCAAGCAGCTCGAGGAGGAGATGACGGAGTGACGTCGAGACTGGAGCGGCGGGCGCGGTGACCGAGGAGAGTCAGCTCGACCTCGAGCGGCTGCTCGCCGACGCGCTGCGCCCGATCGACCCCCCGGAGGACCTGGCCACCCGGGTCGAGAGCACCTTGACCTCGATCACCGAGCAGGCTGCCGCGGAGCTGTCCAGCTGGGCCGAGGAGCTCTCGGAAGGCGAGCTGGACGCGCTCCGCGACCCGCGCAATTGGGTTCGGCCGGTGACCGCCGCGGCCGCGGGCACTCTCGCCGGGGGCGCGCTGGTGGTGGTCGGCATGCGCCGGCGCCGTCGCACCTCGGGGTTGCTGGCAGCCGCCGACACCGTGCTCAAGCAGGTGCTGCCGAAGGAGTAACTCCGCCGCCTCCTCCCGAATAACTCGGCCGAAAGCCTCGGCTGCGGAATTACTCCGCCGACATCCTCCGCTTCGCGTCCGGTGTCGGCGGGTCAGGGCGCGTTGCGTGGCGGCAGGCCGTGAGCGCCGGCACCGCGACTTCGTCGCTAGCTCCAGCGGGTGGCTGCCTTGGGCGTAATGGACGGCGGGGCGCTCGCCCCTACCGCGACTTCGTCGCTAGCCCGGGCGAGGCGGCTGCGGCGGCGAGTCCGGTCAGACCGAGCAGCAGGTGCGCGGCGTTGTCGGCGGTGTTCACCGGCAGGACCCCGGCGATCGAGCCTCCGTCGCCCGCGATCAGCCCCCACACCGATACCGCTGTGAAGAACACCCCGAGCGCCAGCGCGCAGCGGCGGGCGGCGTATCCGGCTGCCACCAGGGCAAGCAGACCGGTCGCCAGATTGAGGACGTTGTCCCAGCCGTTGACGGCGAAGATCCCGAGCATCTGGTCAACCTCGCCCGGCGAGCCGAAGCTGGCGCTGTAGAAGAACCCGGCGATCCCGGCGATCGTCAGGACCACGCCGGCCACCGTCGCGTAGAGCCTGGCCGGGCTCGCTGCCTCCATCCGGTTGCCCTCCTCAGGGGGGTTGATCCGCACAAGATATGGCCGAGCCGCCGTACGCCCGCAGGCGGCGCCGCCCCGGGCCGGTGGAGGCGCAGCCAATCCGGTGCCGCGGTTTCCACCACGCCCCTGGATAGATTCCGACCCGATGGCCACCTGCTATCGCCACCCCGGCCGGGAGACGAACGTCTCCTGCTCCAACTGCGGCCGCCCGATCTGCCCCGACTGCATGACGGTGACCCCGGTCGGGATGCGGTGCCCGGAATGCGCCCGAGAGCGAACCCAGGTCCGGCGGATCTCGCCTGGCCTGCGGACGGGAGCCGCTCCGGCGACCTACGTGCTGATCGGGCTCAACGTCGCCGCCTTCCTGGCCGAGCTCGCTGGCGGCGCCCAGGCCGGATTCGGCGGTGGCGGCTCGGTGGTCGACCACGCCGGCCTCTACGGTCCCGCGGTTGCCGACGGGGACTGGTGGCGAATCGTCAGCGCCGGCTTCCTGCACGCGGGGATCATCCACATCGCCTTCAACATGTACGTGCTGTTCGTGCTCGGCACCCTGCTCGAGCCGGGGATCGGAACGCCCCGCTTCCTGGGCGTCTACTTCGTCTCGTTGCTGGCCGGGTCGTTCGGCGCCCTGCTGCTGAGCCCGGACACGGTCACGGTGGGGGCCTCGGGGGCGATCTTCGGCCTCATGTCGGCGGCCTTCATCGTCGCTCGCCACCGCGGCATCGAGCAGCTCGCTGGGCAGATCGCGCTGTTCATCGGCATCAACTTGCTGTTCACCGTCGGCGTCTCGGGCATCAGCATCGGCGGCCACCTCGGCGGGCTGATCGGCGGGGCGCTCGCCGGGCTGCTGGTCGTGTTCTCCGAGCGGCGCGCGCGGCGTCCGGTCGAGCTCGAGGCGCTCGGGATGCTGGCGCTGGCGGCGATCTGCGTGGCGGGGTCCCTCGCGGTGGTCTAGAGGCGACCGACGGCGGGCATCAGCTCCCGCCAGGCGAGGGCGTGGGGCTGCTCGACGCGATCGGGGTGCAGGATGTGGCCGAGCAACTCGGCGCCATCGACCAGGCGGGGGCCCGGCCGGGAGAACGATCCGGCGGCGTCGACGGCCACCACTCGCGGAGCTTCGAGCGCCTCGATCCGGTCCCTGCGGGCCAGGGCCTGATCGGCGGCATCGTCGAGGTAGAGCCCGCACGGCATCGCCACCACCACCTCAGGCGCGGCGGCGGCCAGTTCCTCCCAGGGGGCCACCCGCGAGTCGCACCCCGGCTCGCCGGCCACCGTGGTGCCGCCGGCGAGCTCGATCATGTCCGGCACCCAATGGCCTCCCACGTAGGGCGGGTCCAGCCACTCCAAGGCGAGGACGCGCGGCCGCTCTGCGCCGCGGACCGCCTCGCGCAGGGTGCCCAACCGCGCCTCGAGGCGGGCGCGCAGTCCCACGCCCCGCGCTCGATCGCCGCAGGCGTCGGCGAGCCTGACCAGGTCGTCGAGCACCGCCGCGAGGCGCTTCGGGTCGAGCGAGATCACCTGTGGTTGCGAACCCAGTCGCCCTGCCACAGCTCGAACGTCGTCGTAGGAGACCGCGCATACCGCGCACAGCGACTGGGTCACGATCAGGTCGGGCTCCAGCCGCGCCAGGGTCGCCTGATCGAGCTCGTAGAGGGCTTCCCCGCGCCCCGTGATCTCCCGAACTCGGGCGTCGACCTCGCCGGGCTCGAGGCCGGCGGGAAGCACGCTCCGGGTCAGGCGAGGCAGGCTGGTCGCCTCGGCCGGATGATCGCACTCGTGGGTGACCGCGACCACGAGGTCGCCGAACCCGAGCGCGAACAGCGCCTCGGTGGCCGAGGGCACCAGGCTGGCGATCCGCATACCCCGACTATCGCACGCCCGCGGCCGGGACGACTAACCTGACGTTCGACGCACCGCCAGACCGATGGAGCTCCTGTCCGACAGCGAGATCGAATCGCGCCTCTCCGACCTCGAGGGCTGGGAGCGGGAGGGCGACGCGATCACCAAGACCTTCGAGCTGACCGACTTCGTCGGCTCGGTCGAGTTCGTCGACCGGCTGGTGAGCCCGGCCGAGGAGCTTGGCCATCACCCCGACCTGAGCATCTCCTGGAACCGGGTCACCGTCTCGATCACGACCCATGCCGCGGGGGGGTTGACGGCGAACGACTTCGAGCTCGCCCGACGGATCGACGCCGTCTGAGACGGCGATGCGGATCGTCCACATAGTCGGGACGCGGCCGAACCTGGTCAAGATGGCGCCGGTGATCGGCCGGCTCCGGGAACGGTTCCCGGAATGGCGCGCGACGGTCGTCCACACCGGACAGCACTACGACCGGCTGATGTCCGAGATCTTCCTCGAGGAGCTCGGTGTGCCGAAGCCCGATCACCTGCTTGGGGTCGGCTCAGCCGGCCATTCCGAGCAGATCGCCCGAGTCCTGGAGCGGCTGGAGCCGGTCCTGGTGGCCGAGCGCCCCGACCTCGTGATCGTCCCCGGCGACGTCAACTCGACCCTGGGCGCGGCGCTCTGCGCCGCCAAGCTCGGGTGCGCCGTCGCCCACGTCGAGTCGGGCCTTCGCAGCTTCGACCGCGAGATGCCTGAGGAGGGCAACCGGGTGGCCACCGACCACTTGGCCGCGCTCTGCTTCCTGCACTCGGAGGAGGCGATCGACAACCTCCGCTCCGAGGGGATCGCCGAGGCGCGGATGAAGTTCGTCGGCAACACGATGATCGACACGCTGGTCGCGCTCGAGGGCCGGATCCGCGACCGGGATGCCGCCGGAGCCCACGATCTTCGACCCGGGAGCTACCTGCTGGTCACGCTGCACCGGCCGGCGCTGGTCGACGGACCGCTGCTCGCAGCGGCGATGGAGGGTCTGTCGGAGGTCGCCCGGGAGCTGCCGGTCCTGTTCCCCGTCCACCCGCGTACGCGCAAGATGCTGAACGGCGCCGCCTATCCGGGGGTGACCCTGACCGACCCCGTCGGCTACCTGGACTTCCTCTCGCTCGAGGCCGATGCCGGCGCCGTGCTCACGGACTCCGGGGGGATTCAGGAGGAGACCACCTATCTGGGCATCCCATGCTTCACCTTGCGCGACAACACCGAGCGGCCGGTGACCATCCGCGCCGGGACCAACACCCTGCTCGGCCTCGATCCGCGGCGGATCACGGAGATCCCGGAGCTGCTGCGAGACCGCGCGAGCGCGGGTGGTGCGGGCTCCGAGGCGGGCTCGGCGCCGGCGACGCGGCCGAGCCCCGACCTCTGGGACGGAAGGGCGGCGGAGCGGGTCGCCGATGTCCTTGCCGATTGGTAGCTTGCGCAGCGTGGCGGTTTCGAGTCTCGTTTCACGCGATCGAGTCTTCTTCGACCTCTTCCACCAGGCGGGCCAGAACACGCTGCGCGCGGCCCGGATGCTCCAGGACATGCTCCAGCAGTGGCCCGACGACACGGGGCTCGCCAGGGAGATCCTTCTCGCCGAGCAGGAGGGCGACAAGATCACCCACGACATCATCCGGCAGGCGAATACGAGGTCGGCGACGGCGATCGACACCGAGGACATCTACGCGCTGGCGACCAGGGTTGACGATGTGGTCGACTTCACCGAGGAGACGGCGGACTTCATGGGCCTGTACCAGATCGAGGCCCCGATGGAGCAGGCGCAGGCGATGGCCGACGTGCTGGTCAAGTCGTGCGAGCAGCTCGCCGCTGCGCTCGCGGACCTGCGTGGGTTCGAGGGCCTCGAGCAGTACTGGATCGAGATCCACCGGCTCGAGAACGACGGCGATCGCCTCTATCGCGACGCTGTCGCCGCCCTCTTCGCCAACGGCATCGACCCGATGGTCGTGATCCGCTGGAAGGACATCTTCACCGTGCTCGAGCGGGCCATCGACGCGACCGAGACCGCCGCTCACATCCTCGAAGGCATCGTGATCAAGAACGGGTGAATAACTCCGCCGCCTCCTCCGCTCCCGCCCTGAACACCTTGCCCTCGCCTTCGGCTCGGGCATTTCCCATCTGCTCCCGCGTCCGGGGGCGGCGGGTAGGGCCTGTTGGGTGGCGGCAGGTCGTAGGGGGTACGGAGCGGCCGTCGACCTAGAATTGGCCCATGCGGACGCCCGCAACATCGCGATCATCGCCCTGCTCGCGGTCCCGGTGGCGTTTCTACCGGGGGGCGGGGCTGCGGCCGACGCCGTGATCACGGCGCTGACGATGGCCTTCCTGGCCACCCTTGCGTTCGCGGTCTGGGAGATCTACCGCGCCAATCGCCTCACCGTCGACACCCTGCCCGACGACCAGCGCGCCGTGCTCCTGGGATCGGTTGGCGTGCTGGTGCTGATGGTCGCGGGCGCCGGCGGGATGCTCGGCGGCGGAGGGCTCGGCGCGTTCCTGTGGGTGGTCTTGGTCGTCTGCGCGGCGATCGCGATCTACAGCGTCTGGGTCCGCGCCCACACCTACTGATCACCCGCTGACGACGTCGGGTCACTGAACCGGCTCGATCTCGGCACGCTGGGTGCGCCATGTGCGCGCCGTCGGCGCCTAGCTTCGGGGCGTGGTCCGGCGGGCCAGAGACAGCGGTCAGGCATCGGTCGAGCTGGTCGCGATCCTGCCGACGCTGGTGGTGATCGTGCTGCTGGTGGCGCAGTTCGCGATCGCCGGCTACGCGCTCTGGACCGCGGGCGGTGCGGCCCGCGCCGGGGCAAGGGCCGCCTACGTCGGCGGCGATGCCGAGCGAGCCGCCCGACGCACGCTGCCGACGGTGTTTCGCCGCGACGCCACGATTCGAGCGCGCGACGGGCTCGCCGTCGGGGTTCGAGCCCCGTCGCTGATCCCGGGGCTGCCCGAGGTGCCCGTGACCGCGCGGGCGGGGCTGGGAACCGGGGATGCGGACTAGGGCCGTTCCGCCAGGCGGTCAGGCCTCGGTCGAGTTGCTTGCCGGCGTCCCCGCTCTTCTGCTCGCGGGCCTGGTGGCGCTCCAGCTGCTGGCCGCGGGTTATGCGGTCACCCTCGCCGACGGAGCGGTCGAGGCCGGCGCCATGGCGCTGACAGCCGGCCGGCCTGTGAGGCCCGCCGTCCGCGAGGCGTTGCCTGGTTGGGCGCGGGACCGGATCGAGGTCGGGCTCGAGCGAGGGGAGCTGACGGTCCGCCTGCGCCCTCCCTCCCCGATCGACGAAATCGCCCGCCGGCTCGAGGTCAGCTCGTCGGCCTGGGTGCAGAGGCAACGCGGATGAGCGCCACGGCGGCGACGCGGGCGTCCCCGCGGGATCGCTCCGCCGCGGGCGCAGCCGGCGCCGTGCTGTCGACGGAGCTCGGGGACGCCGGCGGAGGCCTCGCGATCGCCGCCGCGGTGGGGGTGGCGCTGGCCTCGAGTGGGCGGGGCGTGCTGGTCGCGGAGCTCGGGGCCGAGCGCGGTCGCGGACCGACCACGCTCGCCTCCGCGGACGCCCGCGATCTCGAGCGGGCCCTGCGGGAGCGCGGCTTTCCGCGTGCGGCCGCGCGGGGGCGTCTCTGCTGGCTCGGCCTGCCGGATGGCGACGACGCCCTCGAGGAGCTGGGCCGGGCGCTTCAGGCGGCCAACCCGCCGATCTCGGTGGTCCACGTTCCGGGGCGGTTGTGGCGGGCCGCGCTCGGCGAGTCGGCCCTGTGCCTGCGCTCGGGCCTGCTTCGCGCCGATCTGGCCGAGGATCGTCCGCTGACCGCCCTGGCCGTGATCGAGCTGCGCGAGCGCGGGGTCCCGGTGCGGGTTGCCTCCCGGCCGCTCGGACTCGTCGCCTCGCGTCGCGCGCTCGCCGGGTTGGAGGTCGGCGGTGGGGCGGCGAAGCGGGTCGCCCGTCTGGCGCGTGGGCTGTTCGCGCGGCCGGCGTTCCGCGATGCGCAGCGGGGACAGGCGCTTCCCCTCACCCTGGGCGCCGCGCTCGCGATCGTCTTCGCCGCCGCGGCGCTGGTTGCGCTCGGTGGCGCGACCACCGGCGCCGCGCGGGTCCAGCGCGCCGCCGATCTGGCCGCCCTGTCGGGTGCTCGGTCCCTTCGCGACGACTTTCCACGCCTCTTCTCCCCGGCCCGGCTCGCGAACGGTGCACCCAACCCGGAGCACCTCGACAAGGCCGAGTACCTGGCGCGGGCATCCGCCGTGGCGACGGACGCGGCCGGCCACAACGGCGTCGAACCGCGCCGGCTCGAGGTCTCGTTCCCCGACCGG
Source organism: uncultured bacterium (assembly GCA_963811625.1). Classification (GTDB taxonomy): domain Bacteria; phylum Actinomycetota; class Thermoleophilia; order Solirubrobacterales; family 70-9; genus AC-56. Next base: position 298,255 of record CAWERS010000001.1, read on the forward strand.
CGCTCGTTCGCGCCGACCCGCGTCCGCACCGAGGTCACGGCCTCTCTCGATCCGAGCCTGACCCCGGGTCCGGAGCGCGGGGCGGCGGAGCGCCGTCGCGTGCAGATCCAATCGCGGGCCGAGGCGGAGGCCGCACTCCCAGCGCCTGCCGGGTTGCCCGCGATGGCCACCGGTGGCGGCTACTCGGGCCCGCTCGCATACCGGCAGGGAAAGCCGATGCGGCCGGACGTCGCCGCGGCCTTCGACCGCCTGGCGGCCGCCTCGCGCGAAGCCGGGCTCACGCTGGTGATCAACTCGGCCTACCGCTCGGATGCCGAGCAGGCACGCCTGTTCGCCCAGCACCCGGATCCGCGTTGGGTGGCGCCGCCGGGGCAATCGCTTCATCGCTGTGCAACCGAGCTCGACCTCGGCCCCGCGGCGGCCTACGGCTGGCTGGGCGCCCACGGCTCGCGGTTCGGGTTCGTAAAGCGCTACTCCTGGGAGCCGTGGCACTTCGGCTATGACCGCGGCCCGGCGCCCTGCTCGGCGGCCGGCGACGCCGGCGGGTTCCCCGACGGGGGCATGGGCCCGTCCGCGCTGCAGGACTTCGTCCCGGCGCGGTTCCGGGGGCCCGTGCTGCGCGCCGCCGGGCGCTGGAACGTCTCCGCCGGGATGCTCGCCGCCCAGCTGATGGCGGAGTCGAACTTCAACCCGTTCGCGGTCTCGGCGGCGGGCGCCCGGGGGATCGCCCAGTTCATGCCGGCGACGGCCCGCGCCTACGGGCTCGGCGACCCGTTCGACGCCCCGGCGGCGATCGACGCCCAGGCCCACCTGATGGCTGATCTCCTGCGCCAGTTCGGCTCCGTCTCGCTGGCGCTCGCCGCCTACAACGCAGGCCCGGCGCCGGTGGCCGCCTGCCAGTGCGTGCCCTCGATTCCCGAGACCCAGGCGTACGTGGCCCGCATCCTCGGGCTGCTCGGCGGCGCCGGCGAGCTGGCGGCGCCGGTGCTCGAGGTGCGGTTGGTGGATTGAGCGCAGAGGGTCCGATGACCGCGTTGGCAACCCGAATCCCTAGCCGAGGCCCCTGCGCCGAGGCGTTGACTTCCCCTTGATCGATCCCGGTTGGCCAAGCACACGGCACCGTGCGTAGTTAGCCGCGTCGAGGTCGGTGGCGAAGCACGGATGACACGCCAGTCACCCGAGAATAGGCTCTCGGATCCGAGAGGGGACGGAGAACGCGAACCACGATCAAGCGGCCAGCGCATGCACCGTTTCTCCGCCTGGGGCTGTTCTTGGGGTTTCTGCTGCTGCTCCCGGCCACTGGCACGGCGAGCGCAGCCACGTTCACGGTCAGGAACACCCACAGCTCCGGTGCGGGCTCACTTCGCCATGCCATCAAACAGGCCAACTCCGGCGGCGATCACTCGGACCGGATCGTCGTCAAAGCCATCGGCACGATCCGCCTCGGCTCTCGGCTTCCCAACCTCCGCACCCACGTGGCGATCGAGGGTCCCGGTGGCGGCAAGCTCACGGTGCGGCGCAAACAGGGTGCGTCCTCGACCTTCTCGATCTTCACGGTCTCTCCGCATGTCACCGCGAAGCTGAGCGGCATCTCGATCACGAATGGACTTGGCTCGGGGATCGACACGAGGGGCAGGCTCACCCTCTCGCACGGTGTGGTGAGCGACAACAAGGGCGCCGGGGTCGAGGTCGAGGCCTTCGGCACCCTGACCGCCTCGCACAGCAGGGTGAGCGACAACAAGGAAGGCGGCATCGAGGGCGACATACGGTTCATCACCGTCCGGCATAGCACCCTGAGCCGTAACGGAGGCCGCGCCATCAGCACCGATCGCGGAGACATCACCGTCTCGCGGAGCAGGCTGAGTCGCAACGAAGGCGGCGGCATCTTCAGCGATGGCGGCGACATCGTCGTCTCGCGCAGCACCCTGCGGGGCAACTGCGTTGTCGGCGGCGACCTCTGCGACTCCGGCGGCGCCATCTTCAACCGCAACGACCCCTTCTACCTGGGCACGCTCATCGTCCGGCGCAGCACCTTGAGCGGCAACTCCGCGACCCAGCGGGGCGGCGCCATCCGGACCGCCGGCGGTTCCGCCGTCGTCTCCCAGAGCACGCTGAGCGGCAATACGGCGCATGACGGCGGCGGCATCTACGGCTACGACCTGATCGTCGCGGAGAGCACCCTGAGCGGCAATACGGCGCATGACGGCGGCGGCATCGAGGGCGCCGGCCCCCTTTACGTCGTGCAGAGCACCCTGAGCGGCAACTCCTCGACTGCCGCTGCGGGCGGAGGCGGCATCTTCAACTCCTATGGCACCACTTCGCTTCAGAGCATCATCGTCGCCAACTCCCCGAGTGGGGGCAATTGCGCCGGAGTGGTGACCTCCAAGGGGCACAACCTGGCTGACGACAGCTCCTGCGGCCTTACGGCCCAGGGTGACCAGCCGGGCGCGGAGCCGCTGCTTCGGACCCTTGGCGACTACGGCGGTCCCACCAAGACCTTCGCCCTGCGACCGTCAAGCCCGGCGGTCGACGCTGGATTCGTCTCCGACGGCCTTGCGACAGACCAGCGCGGGCGTCCCCGGATCGTGAACTACCCTGGCGTGCCGATGGCCGTCGGCGGCGACAACTCCGACATCGGCTCCTTCGAGTTGGGCCGACCTTGAACGACCTCTCAAGGCGGCGCGAGGGGCCTGCGCCCCGGCGACGAGGCCAAGCCTCATCGGGCAGTCTGCCCCGCTTCGGGCTGAGGTTCCAACACGAACATCTCCACTGCGAAATCGGGGTCCTGGCGATTGGCGCTCATGAACGCCGCAACCGTGCGCCCGGTCAGCTCCTCGATCATGGCCACGAACCGCTCCTGCATGCTGTCCTGCCAGATCTGTCGCGCGGAGCGGACCTCATACCACCGGCCAGCCTCGAACATCGTCTGCTCGCCTGCCGTGTAGCCGCCGCCCAGGACCACCAGGACCAGGTCGGGCTCCAGGTAGGCACGACAGCGGACCGGCCCCTTGCCGAGGTGCTCCTTGTAAAGGCCGACCATCGCATTTGAGATGTCCTGGCGCAGCGTGCCGCCTCCGTCCCGGTGGGGCTCGCGCATGTCCCGGGCGTCCTCGGGATGCAGGTCTTGGCGATTCATGGCGCCCCCGAGCGTTCGTCGCCGCTTTGCGAGCGGCGACTATCGGGCGGGTCCGACAGGGATCGCAGGGAGTGGAGGTGCCAATCCGCGGGTCCTGCCGAATCAACTCGCTCCGCGAACCGCAGCTCGGCGTCGCAGTCGGTGCATCGCCACCCATTGCCATTGCCGGCGCCGCGCACGGAATAGCGCCGCTCGCAGCGCGGGCAGACGAGTAGGTCCATCACAGGCGCTCGCTCACGGCCTCGGGGGCTGGCGTGAGCAAGACCGGGAGCTCAAAGTGCTCCTCCCAGCGCTCATCGATCCCGTCAAGGATCGCCGCCACGAGCAGCGCCGGGGGTGCCACCGCTGCAGCTCTGACCGAGACCTCGACCGCCGAGCCCGATGAGGTGAGCTCAAAATGATCAGCGAGGTCTCTGACGATCCGATCACCGGTCCCATCGGCTCGCGTGCGGCGCAGGATCACCGTGGTCGGCGCCGAGCCGTTCCACCCATCACCGTCGAGCGAGCGAGCCTCACGCGGGATGGTGGTCGGTCCGGACGGCGCGAGGTCCAGCCGGGCGGCACACTCGGGGCAGCGGTATGTGTTCGACCCTTCGGAGGGAGCCGAGAAGACGGACCCGCACGAGGGGCAGAGGAAGAGATCCATTGAGGCCACCTTTCCGGGGCCGATCGGGCCCCCAAGTCCGGAGCACAGCCGGTCAGACTGCGGTCGTCCTTTAGGGAGTGGCTTGGGGGGTCTGGGCGAAGACCGGCGGACCCGTTCTCAGCGAATGCGGAGGCTTCCAAGCAGGTGGGCCCTCAGACCGCTCGTCGCCACCTTATACCCGCAGGCGCTGTTGCGCCCGGACTGGCTGAGCGGACGCCTCGCAGAGGGCCCGCGGCCGAGCGGCCTAACCGACGCCTAATACGTCCCGCCAGTCCGGGTCAATGGCGTCCAGGTCACCGCTCAAAACGGCCAACGCGGCCTCGCGGGTCTCCAGGTCTTCGTAGGGGATCTTCCACCAGGGAGCCTCACCCTGCACTGGCCTTCCGCGCTCGCGCATCGCCGCGATGATCGCGTACGCCCGGTCGGCATCCTCGCCGGAGCCCACGAAGCTGACCTCGACGAACCAGATCGGAAGGGCCACAACGGCGGATGCTAGCCGCCGCCGTCACGACGAACGCAGGCAGCTCCCGCCGACCCCTCGGAAATCCGCATCCACCGTCGGCCAGGAACACGACAGCGTTCGTGCTTGGTCGCGGGGGGTTGCGGAGAATCACCGATGGCCCCCGCCTCCGGCCTCGGCGACCCGTTCGACGCCGCACGTCGATCGCGCCCAGGCGAGCCTGATGTCCGACCTGCCCAGCCAGTTCGTCCGGTTGGTGGATTGACGCGATACCCCGCGACACCGAAGGGTAAGCTCCGCCGCGATGCAGCCCGTATTGATCGAAGGGGTCGAGCAGCTCAAGGAGCTGGTCGGCCGGGAGCTCGGGCCCACCGAATGGGTCGAGATCACTCAGGAGGACGTCGACAAGTTCGCCGACGTCTCGCGCGACGACCAGTGGATCCACGTCGACCGCGAGCGCGCTGCCGCCGAGAGCCCCTACGGGACCACGGTGGCCCACGGCAACCTGACCCTCTCGCTGCTCGACCACTTCCGCCCCCAGCTGATCGAGAACCGGGGCGTGAAGATGGGGATCAACTACGGCTTCAACAAGGTGCGCTTCCCCGCCGCCGTCCCGACCGGCACCCGGGTGCGGGCCCGGGCCGAGCTGGTCTCGGTCGAGGAGCTCGGCGACGGCTGGTGGCACGTGGTCACCAGGTTCACGGTCGAGGGCGAGGGCCAGGAGAAGCCCGTGTGCGTCGCCGAGGCGGTCGGCCGGGCGCTGATCGACTAGCGCCTACTGGACGGTGAGAGTGCCCTTCATGCCGGCGGCCTCGTGCCCGGGGACGCTGCAGAAGTACGTGTAGGTGCCCGGCTTCAGGTCGACGCTCAATGTCGTCTTGTCCTGTGCGATGACGTCGCTGCAGCCGAGCTCCTTGCCGCTCGAGTCCTCGACGCAGACGTCGTGCCCGGTCGCGGACGGGTTGTCGAAATCGATCGTGTCCTTGCCGGCCGGGGCAGACAGGGACGTGGTGTCGTAGGCAAGCTGGTCGGGGTCAGCTGCAAGGTTGATGGTCGCGCCGCCGCCGGCTGCCTGCGTGGTGGTCGAGGTTGTCGAGGTGGCTGCGGTTGTGCTGCCGCCGTTGTCGTCCCCGCCGCCGCACGCCGCGAGCGCCAGCGAAGCGGCAATACCGAGCGCGACCAGTCCAAGCTTCATCATCGGCGGTCCCCTTTCGTGCTGGTTCGCGGCGAGTCTATAACCGCGGCTCTCAACGACCGCTAAAGGTCGCCTCGCGGCCCTCGATGAAGGCCGTGACGCCCTCGCGGAGGTCCTCCGTGGCCATGCTGTCGGCGATCCCGTGGCGCTCGAGCTGAAGATGGTCGGCGAGCGCGTTGTCGAGGCTGGATGCGATCAGGCGCTTCGAGGCGCGGACGTAGTGGGGCGCCTTCGCCGCCAGCTTCTCCGCCTTCTCTCGGGCACGGTCCATGAGCCGGTCCGCCGGCACCACCTCGGCGACGATCCCCATCTCGCGCGCCTGCTCGGCGCTGAGCAGCGGGTCGTTGAGCAGCAGCTCGATCGCCCGTGCCGGTCCCAGCATCCGGGGAAGGAAGTAGGTCATCCCCCCGTCGGGCGAGGCGCCGATCCGCCCGTAGGCGCACACGAACGCCGCCTCCTCGGAGGCGATCCGCGTGTCGCACATCAGCGCCAGCGAGAATCCGGCTCCCGCCGCGACCCCGTTGACCGCCGCGATCACCGGATAGGGGATTCGCCTGAAATCGACGATCGCCTGATGAAGGACGTCGGCACCTCGCCGCACCTCGGCGGACAGGTCGGGCCCCGACTCCTCGAGCCCGCGCTTGAACCAGTTCACGTCGCCACCCGACGAGAAGGCGCGGCCGGTGCCGGTGACGATCAGGCCTCGCAGCGGAGCCCGGTCGGCCAGCCATGCCGCGGCGGTCACCAGCTCGCCGATCAGCTCCGGGCTCATCGCGTTCAGAACTTCGGGTCGGTCGAGGGTCAAGGTGCCGATCTCGCCGTCGATCTCGATCCGGAGGGTGTTGAGGTCGGGTGGGCTCTGGATGGTGCCTGTGGTCATGCGGGCTCCTGGTCGTTGATTGGCCGGCGGGCCAGCAGCCTAACCTTCTTCACATGAGCGGGAACCGGAGCGGCGATCATGCGGCGGTGAGCGAGGAACGGCGTGACACGAGCCTGGACGCCCAGCGGCGACGATTGCCCGATCACCCGGGGGTCTATCTGTTCAAGGACCACGATGGCGCGGTGCTCTACGTCGGCAAGGCGCTTTCGATCCGCAAGCGGGTGGCCTCCCACTTCTCGGGGCCGCACCGCGGCGGTTTCGCCTTCATCGACCAGGTCGCTTCGATCGACTTCCTGGTCACGGAGACCGAGGCCGAGGCACTGCTGGCCGAGCAGCAGTTCATCAAGCGCCATCGGCCGCGGTTCAACATCCGCCTGCGCGATGACAAGTCATATCCCTACATCGGCGTCAGCCTCGACGAGGAGTTCCCGCGCGTCTACTTCACCCGCGAGCGACACCGTTCGGGACGGGTCTACTTCGGGCCCTTCTCGAGCGCCCGCCGGGTCCGGGAGACGCTCGACCTGCTCGGGAAGCTGTTCCAATACCGCACCTGCGAGGGCCCCGAGCCGGGGCGCCGGTCCGGCGTCCCATGCCTCGACTACTACATCAAGCGATGCCAGGCGCCCTGCGTCGGCTACGTCGGCCGCGAGGAATACCGGCGCAACATCGAAGCGATCATCGACTTCCTCTCAGGTCGCTACCGCGACGTGGAGCGCGACCTCGATCGCAAGATGGCGGAGGCCGCGGCCAACGAGGAGTACGAACGGGCGGCCACCTACCGCGACCGGCTGGACGCGGTCCGCTCGCTGATGGAGCGCCGCAGCGTCGCCGGCGAGGCGCTGGAGAGCGCCGACCTGATCGCGGTCGCCGTGGAGGGAAGCGGGGCCAACGCCCAGGTGTTCCAGGTTCGGGACGGCGTGCTGGCCGAGCGCCAGGGCTTCTACCTCGCCAACGAGGGCGAGCGCGGGGAGACCGAGGTGACCGAGGAGTTCATCGCCCAGTACTACTCCGCGGTGCCGGCCGTGCCGCGTCTGGTGGTCGTTGGCCCTGCCATGCGCGAGCGGGCGGACCTGCTCGCCGACGCCCTCTCGGCGAGGCGGGGCGGTCGGGCCGAGGTGAGGGTCGCCGAGCGCGGCGACAAGCGCCGCCTCCGCGAGCTTGCGGAGCGCAACGCGCGGCTCGCCCTCGCCCAGGACAAGCTGCGCGCCGAAAGGCGGCGCACGCAGCGGGTCGACGCGCTGGCCGCGCTCCGTGAAGCGCTCGAGCTCGAGTCGCTGCCGGTGCGGATCGAGGGATTCGACGTCTCCAACCTCGGCCCGGACCACACCGTGGCCTCGATGGTGGTGTTCGAGGGTGGGGCGCCGAAGAAGGCCGACTACCGACGCTTCACGGTACGGGACGTTGGCACTAGCGGGGAGCGCGGGTCGAGCGCCGACGACCTGCCGCGACGATCACGCCGGTCGGCGGCGGACGCGAAGCGGAGCAGCCGACCGAATGATTTTGCCGCCGTCGAGGAGGTGGTCGGGCGCCGGGCCGCGCGCCTGTTGGACCAGGCCGACCGATCCCCCCACGACGCCGAGCGGGACGAAAGCTTCGCCGCCCTGCCCGACCTGATCGTGATCGACGGCGGCCGGGGACAGCTGTCGTCCGGGATGCGCGCTCTGCAGCCGCTGGCCGAGCGGGGGACGGCGGTGATCGGGCTGGCCAAGCGCCTCGAGGAGGTGTTCGTTCCCAGCCGCGCGACCCCCGTGGCGATCCCGGAGGGCTCCGAGGCGCTGAGGTTGCTGAAGCGGGTTCGCGACGAGGCGCACCGGTTCGCTCTCGAATTCCACCGCCAGCGGCGCGACCGGGCGATGACCCGATCGTTGCTCGACGAACTGCCCGGGGTGGGTCCGGTGCGAAAGCGGGCCCTGCTCAACCACTTCGGCTCGCCCGAGCGGCTGGTGGACGCCAGCCGCGAGGAGCTCGAGGCGGTCCCGGGCATTCCGGGCAAGCTGGCCCGGAAGATCCACCGGCAGCTGCACAAGGCGGGCCGATGAGCAAGCCCGGAGAACCGAGTGACGACGGCCGCCGCGACGGCGCCCGGGCGGTCGATCTGGTGGTGATCACCGGGTACTCGGGGGCCGGGAAGTCGGAGGCGATCGCGGCCTTTGAGGACGGCGGCTACTTCTGCGTCGACAACCTCCCGCCTCGGATGATCGGCGCGCTCGGCGAGCTGTTCCGGCATGAGGGCAGCCGGGTGCGCCGGGCCGCGATCGTCTCGGACGTGCGGGGGGGCGACTACTTCGAGGAGCTGGCCGAGGTGCTGGGCCAGCTCACAGAGTCAGGGCTCGATCCGACGGTGCTGTTCCTCGAGGCGGACGAAGCCACTCTGCTCGATCGCTTCAAAGAGACCCGCAGGCGACATCCTCTGGCGCCGGACGGGCGGGTGCTCGAGGGCATTCGCGCGGAGCGCGAGGTCCTTGGCCCCCTGCGCCTGGAGGCGGACGTGGTCATGGACACCAGCGACCTCACGGGGGCGATGCTCCGCCGCCGGGTGGTCACCGAGCTGCTCGGGCCGAAGGGTGCCCGTGGCAAGCTCGCCGCCACGATCATCACCTTCGGCTTCAAGAACGGCCCCCCGCGCGAAGCCGACCTGGTGCTGGACGTCCGCTTCCTGCCCAATCCCCACTATCGCGAGGACCTGCGGCCCCTGACCGGCCTCGACCGCAAAGTGGTCGAGTACGTGGAGGCCGGGGACCTGGCGCGCGAGTTCTACGACCGCCTCTTTCCGCTGCTCGACTTCCTCCTGCCCGCATACGTGACCGAGGGCAAGACCCACCTGACGATCGCGATCGGGTGCACGGGCGGGAGGCACCGGTCGCTCACGATCGCGGAGCGAATCGCGGAGCACCTCGCGGACCACGACGACGTCTCGCTGCGGATCGTCCACCGCGACGTCGAGCTCGACTGAGACCGTTCGTTGTCGGGTTCGTTGGCGCATCGGGGCCTGATCCGACAACGGAGCTGACGCCTGCGCGGTCCCTACCTCGCCCGAGCGAGCACGGGGCCGCTAGCGCGTGAACCGCTTGAACGCCCCCCAGGCCGGCTTCGGCTTGCCGCCGTGCTTCAGCAGCCCGGCCGAGGCGCAGAAGCTGCAGCCGCCGTGGTTGCTCGGGGGATCGCGGAGGTCGAACCAGATCAGCCGCGAAACGTGCCAGACGCGCCGGTGCTGCACGATCAGCCTGTATGACTTGCGCAGCATCTTCTTTTGGCCCTTGATCCCCTTGTTGATGCCGAATCGGTCCGGTTGGTGCGACCCCCACCCGATCTCGGTCACCCACACGGGCGTCTTCTTGTCCTTGTGCCGCCTGATCACGCCGCGGATCCGCTTGATCTTGTGGCCGACCTGGTGCACGGTCGGCGCGTAGGGGTTCACCGCCACGGCCCCGAACGACCGCTTGATCCTCTTGGCGCCGTAGAGGCGGTTGATGAACTTCTTGTCGGTCGGGTGGCCCCTGCCGGACATCCCCGCCAGGACGACGTTCGAATGCGGGTCGATGCTGTGAAGCGCCTTGTGCGCGTTGCGCACCAGGGTGGCGTACCGGCTCACTGACGGCTTCGGCCCGAAGAACTTCTTCAGGTTCGGCTCGTTCCAGATCTGCCAGTCGTGGATCGGGAGCGGGGGCTTGCCCGGGTGGCGCTGGCGATACCCCCAGGGCTCGTTCGTGGTCCAATATGAGCCTCCGGGGCCGTAGCGGAAGGCGAGCCGGGCGAGGAGCTTGCGCCACTGCTTGCGCTTTCCGGCGGAGCGGACCGGAGGCACGTTGGGGTGGCGGGCGATGTAGTGGGGCGAGCCGTACACGAACGGCAGCACGGAGACGCCCCGGCTGGCCAGCTTGCCGACCGTCGCGTCCCATGTCCCCCACTTGTAGAAGCCCTTCTGGGGCTCGACCTCGGGCCAGTAGAGCAGTCGCCGCACCGTCCCCACGTGGCCCTCGTCGAGCCGCTTCAGGTCCCGTTGGGTGGTCCGTGGGGATACGTCGGTCACCCCGAAGAACGGATTCGCGGCGTCCGCGGGCGCGGCGCCCTGCAGCGTCAGCAAGACGACGGTCAGGGCCAGGGCAAATGTCCAGGCTCGGAACATCGAATGCGTCAGATCGGGTCCCGCCTCGACGACGTCGGCGTCGGGCGGGCCAAAGATACAGATTGCGGGGTTCCTGTTGCGCCATGCCCCGTGGAGGTGCGCGCCCGGGCGTCCATACAATCAACCGCGTCTTGGCCGAGCCCGTGATCAGAGCCCGCGGCCTTCACAAGTCCTACGGCGATCTGGAGGCGGTTCGGGGGATCGACCTCGAGGTCGCAGGTCGCGAGATCTTCGCCTTCCTGGGCCCGAACGGGGCCGGGAAGACGACCACGGTCGAGATCCTCGAGGGTTACCACGAGCGCAACGCCGGCGACGTCTCGGTGCTCGGGGTCGACCCGGCGAAGGCCGGGCCAAGGTGGCGCCAGCGGATCGGGATCGTGCTCCAGGAATGCAACATGCAGCCCGAGCTCACGGTGCGCGAGTCACTCGAGCTCTATGCCGGGTACTACGAGTCACCCCGGTCGGTGGCCGAGACGATCGAGTTGGTCGGGCTCGAGAGCGCCGCCGACCAGCGGGCCGGCCGCCTGTCCGGTGGTCAAGAGCGGCGGCTCGACGTCGCCCTGGCCCTGGTCGGCGACCCCGAGCTCCTGTTCCTGGACGAGCCCACGACCGGCTTCGATCCTTCGGCCCGCCGACAGGCGTGGGAGGTGATCCGCACCCTCCGAGAGCTCGGCAAGACGGTCTTCCTGACCACCCACTACATGGACGAGGCGCAGGTGCTGGCCGACCGGGTGGCGATCATCGTCGGCGGCGCGATCGTCGCCCAGGGCCCGCCGGGCGAGCTCGGAGGACGAGCCGTCGGAGCGTCCTGGATCAGCTTCCAGCTCCCCACCGGCGTGACCGCGGCGGACCTCCCGAGCGAGGTGGCGGAGGCGATCGACCAGGGTCGCCGACCGGTCAACGGCGTGGTCGAGCTGAGAACCGAGCGGCCGGTCGCCCTGCTGAACGCGCTCACCGGCTGGGCCCTGGCGCGCGACCTCGACCTCGCCGGGCTCGAGGTCCGTCGACCCAGCCTCGAGGACGTCTACCTGGAGCTGACCGAGTGACCGGGATCGCGCTCGCCCTGCATCAGTTCCGCTACGACCAGAAGATCTTCTGGCGCAACCCGGCCTCGGTCTTCTTCACGGTCATGTTCCCGGTGATGTTCCTGGTCCTGCTCGGGGTGATCGTCCACGGGCAGACGATCCATGCGCAGGGGGGGATCGACGCGACCACCTACTTCGTCCCGGCGGTGATCACGCTCGCGGTCGTCTCGGCGACGATGGTCAACCTGGCAATGAACCTGACCATCCTCCGCGAGGGTGGCGTGCTGAAGCGCCTCCGCGGCACCCCGCTTCCCGGCTGGGTGTTCGTGGCGGGGCGGATCGGCAACGCGTTCGTCACCTCGCTGCTGATGTTCGTGCTGGTGACGATCCTGGGCCGCGTCCTCTTCGGCGTTCCGGTTCCCTGGTCAAGGCTCGCGCCGCTGCTGGTCACGCTCGCGGTCGGATCGGCCTCGTTCTGCGCCCTCGGCGTGGCCCTGACCACGATCATCCCGACCCGGGAGGCGGCGCCCGCGATCACCAACCTGGTCGTCTTCCCGCTCTACTTCCTCTCCGGCGTGTTCATACCCGAGAGCGAGATCCCGGACGGGGTTCTGCGGGTCGCCGACGTGTTTCCGATCCGCCACCTGTTCGATGCCCTGCTGGCCGGCTTCGATCCCGCCACCGGAACCGCGACCTTCGAGCTTGGCCAGTTGGTCGTGGTTGCCGCGTGGGGCGTGCTCGGATTCGTGGTCGCGTTACGCCGGTTTCGGTGGGAACCCCACAGGTAGGCTTCAGTATCGTCCGGCTCACTGGTCCGCCTCTCTGCTCGCCTTCGACGGGCGTCGAGTCGAGGTGGGGGCGGGACTGATTGAACGGGCATCGAACGAACAGGAGGGAAACCGCAGATGGCGGCAGCGAGAGTCGGGATCAACGGGTTCGGGAGGATCGGGCGCAACCTGTTTCGCGCCGCCCACCAGTCGGGCTCAGAGCTCGAGTTCTGCGCCGTCAACGACATCGCCGACCCGGGCACGCTGGCCCATCTGCTCGCCTATGACTCGATCTATGGCCGCTTTCCGGGGACCGTGGAGGCCACTGACGAAGCGATCGTCGTCGATGGCCGCGAGATCAAGGTGCTCGCCGAGCGGGATCCGGCCGCCCTGCCGTGGGGCGAGCTCGGCGTCGACGTGGTGATCGAGTCCACCGGGCTGTTCACCAAGCGCGACGACGCCGCCAAGCATCTCGAGGCGGGGGCGAGGAAGGTGATCATCTCCGCTCCGGCGACCGAGCCCGACGTCACCGTCGCCCTCGGAGTGAACTTCGAGGACGCCTACGACCCCGACGCCCACGAGATCATCTCCAACGCCTCCTGCACGACCAACTGCCTGGCGCCCGTCGCCAAGGTGGTCCACGAGTCGGTCGGGATCGAGCGGGGCCTCATGACCACGATCCACGCCTATACCGCGGACCAGCGCCTGCAGGACATGCCGCACAAGGACCTGCGCCGTGCGCGAGCGGCCGCAGTCAACCTGATCCCGACCACGACCGGCGCCGCCCGCGCGGTCGGCCTGGTGCTCCCGGAGCTGGATGGCAAGCTGAACGGGATCGCGGTCCGGGCGCCGGTCACCACCGGCTCGGTCGTCGACCTGGTCTGCCAGGTCTCACGGGAGACGGACGCCGAGGAGCTCAACGCCCGGGTCAAGGAGGCCGCCGAGGGCCCGCTTGCGGGGATCCTCTCCTATACCACCGACCCGATCGTCTCCACCGACATCGTCGCCGACCCCCACTCGTCGATCTTCGACGCCGAGCAGACGATGGTGATCGACGGTCGGCTGGTCAAGGTGGTCGCCTGGTACGACAACGAGTGGGGCTACTCGAACCGCTGCGTCGAGCTCGCGGCCAAGGTGCTCGAGCCGAAGCCGGCCGCGGTCACGACGACTTGAGCTTCGCCAAGGCGAGCGTCCGCGACGCGCCCGTCGATGGCAGGCGCGTCCTGGTCCGGGTCGACTTCAACGTGCCCCTGGCCGCCGGCCGGGTCGCCGACGATGCACGGATTCGCGCCGCGCTGCCGACGATCGAGCTGCTGCGCGACCGGGGCGCGGCGCTCGTGCTGGTCTCGCACCTGGACCGACCGAAGGGGCCCGACCCGGCACTGTCGATGACCCCGGTGGCCGCCCGCCTCGAGGAGTTGCTCGGATCCGAGGTGGAGCTGGCGCCGGCCGTCGTAGGCCCCGAGGTGGAGCGGCTCGCGCACGGGCTGGCGCCCGGCGAGGTGCTGATGCTGGAGAACAGCCGCTTCGAGCCGGGTGAGACCGCGAACGACGCGGAGCTGGCGCGGCGGCTCGCGGGCCTGGCGGAGCTCTACGTGGACGACGCCTTCGGCGCCGCCCATCGCGCCCACGCCACCACCGACGGCGTGGCGCGGCTGCTTCCGGCGTACGCCGGCCTGTTGCTCGAGCGTGAGGTTCGCGAGCTGACCGCGGTTCGCGATCATCCCTCGCGCCCGCTGTGCGTGGTTCTCGGCGGCGCCAAGGTGAAGGGCAAGGTGGGGGTGATCGAGCGGTTCCTCGACACCGCCGACGAGATCCTGATCGGTGGCGGGATGTGCTTCAGCTTCTTCAGTGCGCAGGGGATCGCAGTCGGGAGCTCCCTGCGGGACGACGAGAGCATCGAGCTCGCCGGCAGCGTGCTGTCGCGGGCCGAGCGCTCGTCCTGCGAGCTCCTGCTTCCCACCGATCTGGTCCTGGGTCGCGAGCTCGATCCGGGGACCGAGGTTCGCCGGCTCGACGGGGTCGAGGTTCCCGAGGGCTGGATGGGCCTCGACGTCGGGCCCACCACCGCTTCTCGGTACGCGGACCGGGTGGCGGCGGCCGGGACAGTGTTCTGGAACGGGCCGATGGGGGCCTTCGAGCTCGAGCCGTTCGCGGCCGGCACCCGGACCGTGGCCGAGGCGGTGGCGCAAACCGGCGCCACCACGGTGGTCGGCGGCGGGGACTCGGTGGCGGCGCTGAACGCGTTCGGGCTCGCCGATCGGGTCGACTGGCTGTCGACCGGCGGAGGGGCCTCGCTGGAGCTGATGGAGGGACGCGAGCTTCCCGGTGTGGAGGCGTTGATGGACGCCGATCCTGTGGGCAGCGCGCCCTAGGAGCGAGGGCCCATCGAGATGCCAGCCCGCACCCCCGTGGTCGCCGCCAATTGGAAGATGCACAAGACAGTGGCCCAGACGACCGCGTTCCTCGACGGCTTCCTGGGCGGGATCGAGGGGTTGGGGCGGGTCGAGCTCTTCGTCTGCCCTCCCTTTCCGTCGCTGTCGGCCGCGGTGGAGGGCTGTCGGCACTCACCGGTCCGGGTCGGCGCCCAGAACATGCACGCACAGTCCCAGGGCGCGTTCACGGGAGAGGTCTCGGCGCCGATGCTGGTCGAGCTCGGGGTGGACGGCGTGATCCTCGGCCATTCCGAGCGCCGCGCCCTGTTCGCGGAAAGCGACGAGGCTCTGGCGGAAAAAGTCCCGGCCGCGCTCGAATCCGGGCTGACGCCGATCCTCTGTGTCGGGGAGACAGAGGCCGAGCGCGACGCCGGCGAGACCGAGGAGGTGCTCTCCCGCCAGACCTCGGCCGATCTGGCCGCGGTCGCCGACCAGACGCTGACCGAGCTGGTGATCGCGTATGAGCCGGTGTGGGCGATCGGCACCGGGCGGACCGCCACGCCCGACCAGGCGGCCGAGGCGATCGCATTCATTCGCTCGCTGATCGCCGCCCGGGACAAGGGTGCCGGCGAGGCGATTCGCATCCTGTACGGCGGCTCGGTGAAGCCCGACAACGCCGCCGAGGTGCTCGCTGCGGAGACGATCGACGGTGCGCTGGTGGGGGGCGCCAGCCTTCAACCGGGAGATTTCAAAGAAATCGCCCTGGCAGCCGCCGACTCCTCGGCTTCGCCTACGGAGTCGTCGGGTTCGGGCGCGGGCGGGGCGGCAGGGTCAAGCTCGTGAACCGCGACTTCGTCGCTGGCGCCAACGGGGGCAGGCGGTGATCCCAGGCGGTCCGGACGCCATCCCCGTGCCCGCGCTGGCGCTGGTGGTGCTCGACGGGTGGGGGCTCGCCTCGCCGGGGCCCGGCAACGCGATCAGCCAGGCGGCGACGCCCGTGTTCGACGAGCTCTGGTCGCGCTACCCGCACACGACGCTGTCGGCGAGCGGGCGCGACGTCGGCCTCCCGGACGGCCAGATGGGCAACTCCGAGGTCGGGCACCTCAACCTCGGTGCGGGGTCGGTAGTGAAGCAGGACCTGACCCGGATCGACGACGCCGTCGCCGACGGCAGCTTCTTCGAGAATCCGGTGCTGAAGGCCGCCTGCGATGCGGCGCGCTCCGGGCCCCGGGGCCGGCTGCACCTGATGGGCCTGGTCTCCGACGGCGGGGTCCACTCGGGCTGGGAGCACATCGAGGCCTGCATCGAGCTCGCGGCCCGCGAGGGCGTACCCGACCTCGTCGTGCACGTGTTCACCGACGGCCGGGATACGTTGCCGACCGCGGGCGCCGGCTATATGCAGGAGCTCGCGCGCTGGCTGCGTCACGCGGGGCGGATCGGGACGGTGAGCGGTCGCTTCTACGCGATGGACCGCGATCGCCGCTGGGATCGGACCAGGCAGGCATACGACGCGATCGTGCTCGCCGAGGGACCCACGGCGAGCAGCGCGGCAGAGGCGGTTGAGCGTTCCTACGAGCATGGGGAGACCGACGAGTTCATTCGCCCCACGGTGATCGGCGACTACGACGGCGCGGCGGACGGTGACGCGGTGCTGCACTTCAACTTCAGACCCGATCGGGCCCGGGAGATGGTCCGGGCGCTGGGTGAGCCCGACTTCGACGAGTTTCCCCGGCGGGTGGCCCCGCGGCTCCGGATCACGACCCTGACCGAGTATCAGCAAGGCTGGGAGTACCCGGTGGCGTTCCCGCCCCACGCCCCCGACGCCACCCTGGCCGAGGAGATCGCCCGCCGCGGCGAGCGACAGCTTCACGTCGCCGAGACGGAGAAGTACGCCCACGTCACCTACTTCTTCAACGGGGGCCGCGAGGCCGAGTGGGAGGGGGAGGAGCGATGCCTCGTGCCGTCGGTGCGGGACGTCCCGACCTACGACCACCGGCCCGAGATGAGCGCCGCCGCAGCCGCCGAGGCGTTCGTGACCCGCTGGTCGCGGGACGGCTACCGGTTCGGGGTGATCAACTTCGCCAACCCGGACATGGTCGGCCACACCGGGGACATCCCCGCCGCGGTGACCGCCGTGGAGACGGTCGACCGGTGCCTGGGGGAGGTGGTGTCGGCGGTGCACGGCTCGGGGGGAGCCTGCATCGCGACCGCCGACCACGGTAACGCCGACAACATGCTGGAGCCCGACGGCTCCCCGAACACGGCCCACTCGACCAACCCGGTGCCGCTGGCGGTCACGGTCGAGGGAGTGTCGCTGGCCGACCACGGGGTCCTGGCCGACGTCGCCCCGACGGCGCTGGCGTTGCTCGGCATCGCGCAGCCCCGCGAGATGACCGGCCACTCGCTGCTCCGAGGCTGACCCGCGGACGCCCCATGTCGCCCGGCCCCTGGTCGGGCGTGGGCAGTGGCGCGGCCGTGGAGAGGTAGCCCCCTAGGCTTCCGGGATCGTGCGCACCGACCCGGACCGGCTTCGATTCGAGATCACTGGGCGGGATGGAGCCGCCCGGGCCGGGCGGCTCCATCTCGGTGCGGGAACGGTGCGCACCCCCGCCTTCATCCCGCTGGCGACGCGCGGCAGCGTGCGCTCGCTGACCTCGGCGGAGGTGGCGGCGCTCGGCTACGAGATGGTGCTGGGCAACACCTTCCACCTGCTGCTGTCGCCTGGGCCCGAGCGGATCGAGGCGCTCGGCGGGCTGCACGGCTTCATGGGCTGGGAGCGGGCGGTGATCACCGACTCCGGCGGGTTCCAGGTCTTCTCGCTCGCCCACGGGACGGTGGCCGACGAGATCAAGGGCCGCCGCGGCCGGGCAGGGGGAAGCGAGAAGGTGCTCGAGATCACCGAGGATGGCGTGCGCTTCCGTTCCTACGTCGACGGCTCCGAGCGCTTCCTCGGCCCGGAGGAGTCGATGGCGGTTCAGGCAGCCCTCGGGTCCGACATCGCACTGGCCTTCGACGAGTGCACGCCGTATCACGCCGATCGCGACTACACGGCCCGCTCGGTCGAGCGCACCCATCGCTGGCTGGATCGATGCCTCGGCTGGCATGCACGGTCCGGCCCCGGGCGCCAGGCGGTATTCGGGATCGTCCAGGGCGGCGTGCACGAGGACCTTCGGCACCTGTCCGCGGAGCGGGTCTCGGCGGCGCCGGTCGATGGCCTCGCGATCGGAGGCACCCTCGGCCGCGACAAGGAGGAGATGCGGGGCGTGGTGGCGATGACCGTGCCCCTTCTGGACCCTGCCGCGCCGCGCCACCTGCTCGGGATCGGGGAGCCCGACGACCTGGTGGAGGGCATCGCGGCCGGGGTCGACCTGTTCGACTGCGCGGTTCCCACCCGCCTGGCGCGGCACGGGATGGCGCTCGCGCCGCTTCCCGACTCGCGGTTTCGGTTCGACGTCCGGCGGGCCCGGTTCGCGCTCGACCAGGCGCCCCTCGTGGAGGGATGCCCCTGTCCCACATGCTGCGCCCATACCCGTGCCTACGTCCATTACCTGTCGCGAGCGGAGGAGATGACCGGGGTCCGGTTGCTCGCCCTTCACAACCTCAGTTACCTGGAGCGCCTCGTCCGCGCCGCCCGCGACGCGATCCATGCCGGCGAGTTCGCCGCCTACCGGGAGCGGATTCTCGAGGGCACGCCGCCGTGGGGAGTGCTCACTGCGTATGGGAGTTGATGAAGTCCTTGACCGCCTTGACGGTGTCGGGGATCGTGTCCTTGACCAGGTCGGTGTTCTGACCCGCATTGGTGGTCAGCAAGACGACCGCTGCGACCACGGCGGCGAGGGCCGCGATCACAAGCAGGACGCCGATCGCGCCCCCCACCCGGCTGGCGAATGAGCGGCGCGGGCGGGCGGACGGTTGGGCGGCGGAACGCGGCCGTTGTGCCCGGCGTGACGGGGTGGGCCGGGGCGCCGGAGCCGGCTCTGCCGGAAGGTGGCGGGTGGCCGCGGTGGTCTCACCGGGCATCATCCGGGTCGCATCGGTGGTCGCGCCGTCGGGCGGCGGCGGCTGGTCGCCGGCCCCGCCCGCGCGGAGCGCCACCGCGAGCTGGCGGGCGGTCGAGTAGCGGCCGGCCGGGTCACCGTCCAGGGAGCGCAGGACCGCAGTCGACAGCGTCTCGGGAACCGCCGGGTCGTAGGAGCTCGGCGAGAGTGGCCGCTCGCTCTCGCGGCGCAACGCGAGCTCGGCCAGCGTCGTCCCCTCCCAGGGCAGGCGCCCGGTCAGCAGCTGGTAGATGACCACCCCGAGCGCGTAGACGTCCGAGGCTGGGGTGGCCTCCTCGCCGCGGGCCTGCTCGGGCGACAGGTAGGCCGCGGTTCCGACCACCGAGCCGACCTGGGTGAGTCGGCTCTGCTCGCCGGCGCGTGCGATCCCGAAGTCGGTCAGCTTCACCGTCATCTCGCCGGTCGGCGGGTCGTGGGCCGTCGCTCCCGAGCTGCGGCGTGCAGCAGGGCCGCCGATCACCATCAGGTTCCCCGGTTTGACGTCGCGATGGATGATCCCCTGGCGATGTGCGTAGTCGAGCCCGGCACACGCCTGGGTCCCGACCTCGACCGCGATCTCCGGCTCCAGGCGGCCGCGCGCCTGCAGCAGCTGCGCCCCGGAGCGGCCCTCCACGTACTCCATGACGATGTAGTGGCGCCCCTCGTCGACCCCAGTGTCGTAGACCTGAACGATGTTCGGATGGACCAGCCTGGCGACGGCAAGCGCCTCCCGGCGAAAGCGGGCCACGAACTTGTCGTCGTCGGAGAGGTGCTCGGCGAGGATCTTGACCGCGACGGTGCGCTCGAGGATGCGGTCGGTCGCCTTGTACACGCTCGACATGCCGCCGGAGCCGAGCCGGTCGGCGAGCTCGTAGCGGCCGGAGATCAGGGTCGCGCCCACGGTCAGCCTCCCCCGACCCCGGTGCCGCCCGTGTCGCCGGTCGAGCCCCCGCCTGTGTTTCCGCCGCCCTGGTTGCCGCTGGATTGGTCGTTCCCGTTGCCGCCGGCGTTGCCGTTGCCGAGCCCGTTTCCGTTGCCGCCCCCCGGCGGTGAGGGAGGTGGCTCGTTGGGGGTGGTGGGGGTGGTCGACGTGCTGCCGGTCGACGTGCCGCCGCTCGTGTCCGTGGTGTCGATGGTGGGCGCTTCCTTGGTCGTCGAGCCGGTCGGCTGCTGCCCGCCCGCGCCAGTGGCCCCCGCCGCGCACTGCTCCTGCACCAGGCGCTCGAGGCTCTCGGCGGAGCCGCGGAGAGCCTCTTTCAGGGCCGTCCCGGAGGTGGCAGGAAGCTCGTTTACGTCTTGCAGGAACTGCTGGGCGCCGGCCGTTGCCGCAGCGCAGTGCCCGCGCCCGCTGGCGACTTCGACGGCGTCCAGTTCGCGGGTCAGCTGCTCGGCGTTCGGTTGCGGAATCGTGCCCTTGATCTCGTCCGATCCACAGCCGGCGCCGGCCGCGGCGATCGCGGCGATGGCGATCAGGACGGCGAGCCGCTTGTTCGCCGGCATCGCGGCGAGTGTAGTCAGTGCCTTCGCGGGTTCCGTGGACGTCGCCCCCCGATGATTGCGGCAGCCGCGTCTCACTGTCCCACGTACAGACGCCGGGCCAGATGCTCGGGCAGGTCGGTGGCCGCGATCGCATTGGCGGCCCGGTCGATGTCGTAGTCGACCCGGTGGTAGGTGGCCCCCCACGAGCTCGTGTCGAGCTCCAACCAGGCGGCTCGCGGATCCCCGTCGCGCGGCTGTCCCACGCTGCCGGGGTTGACCAGCCAACGTCCCTCCGAGAGATCGAGCCTGGTGCCGCCGGCGGCCTGGGAGCCGCGGGCCGCATCCAGCAGCTCGGCCGGCCGGCCGCCGGCGCCGGACTGCCCCTGATCCCCGGGCATGACGAAGAACAGGGCCACATGCGAGTGCCCGACCAGGCTCACCCGCGAGGCTTGGATCCCGATGCACTCCGCGGCCTGGTCGGGCCACAGCACGTACTCCCAGACCGGGTCGCGGGGCGATGCGTGGTAGAGGGCCACCTCCCGGCTCTCGTCCGCGGGCTCGAGGCCGCGCAGGAAGTCCAGTGTCGCCGGCTTGGCGACGTCTCGGGTCCACCCGACCGCCGCGGCCGCCGCGGGGGAGAAGGCGGATACGTCCAGTTCGCCGAGAACGGCGAGGTCGTGGTTCCCGACCAGGCACAGCTCGCACCGATCGGCGACGAGGGCCGCGCATTCGTCGGGCTGCGCCCCGTATCCCACCACGTCGCCCAGGCACCAGAGCTGGTCCACGTCGGCGCTCCCGGTCTCGGCCAGCACCGCTTCAAGGGCCGGGAGGTTGGCGTGGATGTCGCTGATGATCGCCAGTCGCAAGCGGACTATCGTAGGCCCATGGCCAACCACCACGGCTCCAGGCGGGCGCTGCGAGTCGGGGCCACGGCGGTGGCGATGGTGCTGGTGGCCGAGGTCGCCGTGTGGCTGTTGCGACCGCGGGAGCGCCCGATCGAGCCGGTAGCCGTCCCGGAGGGCCGCTACTTCACCCAGGCCCAGATCGACCGTGGGCGCTCATTCAGCGAGGGTCAGCTGTGGCTCTTCGTCGCCGCCCTCGGAGCGCAGGGGGCGGTTCTGGTCACCCTGGCGCTGGGGCGGCCGAGGGTGGTTCGCGCCCGCCTGGAGCGGCTCGGAGCGCGTCCCGTTCTGGGGGCGGCGCTGGCCGGCGCGACGCTCTCGGTGTCGCTCGGCATCGCCGCCCTGCCGGCCGGGATCGCGGCGCACCAGCGCGCGGTCGACTACGGGATCTCCACCCAGAGCTTCGGGCCGTGGCTGGCGGATCTTGGTAAGTCGGCTGCTGTCGGCGCCGCCCTGACCGCCGCGGGGGGAGCCCTGCTGATCGTCCTGGTGCGCCGCTTCGGGGCCCGCTGGTGGCTCCCAGGGACGGCAGCCGTAGCCGCGATCGCGGTCGCCTTCGTCTGGCTGGCCCCGGTGGTGCTGGCCCCGCTGTTCAACAAGTTCACCCCGTTGCCGGCGGACAGTCGCGCCCGCGCCCAGGTGCTCGAGCTCGCACGGCGCGCCGGAGTCGACGTGGGGCAGGTCTACCGGGTCAACGCGAGCCGCAGGGTCCGCTCCTTGAACGCCTACGTCGACGGGATCGGGTCGACGAGGCGGGTGGTCCTCTATGACACCCTGCTCCGCCGCACGAAGAGGCCCGAGCTGCGCAGCGTGGTCGCCCACGAGCTCGGACACGTGAAGCACGACGATGTCCTCCGGGGGCTCGCGTTCCTCGCCATCATCACCCCGCTCGGGCTGTTGTTCGCGAGCGAGCTCGGCGGCGCGCTCCTGGCGCGCACCGGGGCCGACCGGGGTGCGCCGGCGGCCCTGCCCGCCTACTTCCTTGGCCTGGCCATGGCGGCCTTGATCCTCGGGGTGCCAGGCAATCAGCTCTCGCGCCGGGTGGAGGCGAGCGCCGACGACTTCGCGCTTCGCCTCACTCACGACTCGGGGGCGTTGATCGGCGTTCAGCGGCAGCTGGCGCTCTCCAGCGCCGCCGATCCCGATCCGCCGACCCTGGTCACCGCCTTGATCGGGACCCACCCCTCGACCTTGGACCGGATCGGCGTCGCGGTCGCCTACGAGCGCGAGCGCTGAGGAGCCTGCCCCCCTCCGCTCGGGGCCAGCGGGAACGAGGCTGGGTAGGGATGACCACGCTGCCCACCAGTCTCCCCGGCATCGAGTGGCGCCTTGGCCGGCTTCAGGCCGAGTTATCCGCCATTCGACGCAGCGGGGGTGCGCGCGGGAACCAACCCTGCCTCACCCAGCCAATACGGCTTCGCGGGGCCGCGGCAGCTGCGAGTCAACCGTCTAGTAATTTCGCCCCATGGGCGATCCCGTCGAGGAGCTTCGCGCCACCATCCGCTCTGCGGCGGAAGCCCTCCGCGACGGCGCCGTCGATTCCGTCGCCCCCACCCTCGAGCGGCCGCCGAAGCCGGAGCTGGGCGACTACTCGACCAACGCCGCGATGCTGCTGGCGCCGTCGCGGGGCCGGCCCGCCCGTGAGATCGCCGAGGTGCTGCGAGAGGAGCTCGGGGAGCGCCTGGGGTCGAGCGCCGACCGAATCGAGGTGGCCGGGCCGGGCTTCGTCAACGTCTTCCTTGGCGACCGCTGGCATCGCGAAAGCGTCGTCGCCCTGTTGGCGGCCGGAGACGACTTCGGCCGGTTGTCGGCGGAGCGGCCGGAGCGGGTGCTGGTCGAGTTCGTTTCCGCCAACCCGACCGGTCCCTTGACCGTCGCCTCCGGTCGTGGCGCCGCATATGGCGATTCGCTGGCCCGCCTGCTGGAGCTGACCGGGAACCGGGTCGAGCGCGAGTACCTGCTCAACGACGTTGGCGGCCAGGTGCGGCGCTTCGCCGAGTCGATCGCGGCCCGCATGGCCGGCCGCGAGCCGCCCGAGGACGGGTATCGCGGCGAGTACGTCGCGGAGCTGGCGGATCAGCTCGCCGCCGGGGGGTCCGACCGCGCGGATCTCGACGAGCTGGGCCGGCGGGGCACTGAGGCGATGAGGGAGCGGATCGAGGCCAGCCTGGAGCGTTTCGGGGTGCGCTTCGATACCTGGTTCTCAGAACGCTCGCTGCACGAGGCCGGCAAGATCGGGGCTGCGATCGAGCAGCTGCGGGAACGCGGCCACGTCTACGAGTCCGAGGGCGCGGTCTGGCTGCGAACGAGCGAGCTGGGCGACGACAAGGACCGGGTCCTGGTTCGCTCCGACGGCGAGCCGACCTACTTCGCCGCAGACATCGCCTACCACCGCGACAAGCTGGAGCGGGGGGCGGAGCGGATGATCGACCCGCTGGGGGCCGATCACCACGGCTACGTGCCGCGGATGCGGGCTGCGATCGAAGCGCTCGGCCGCGACCCGGACATCTACGAGGCGCCGATCATGCAGCTGGTGCGGTTGGTCGAGGGCGGCGAGAGGGCGCAGATGTCGAAGCGCAAGGGCGAGTTCGCCCTGCTCGATGAGCTGACCGACGACATCGGCGTCGACGCGGCCCGCTTCTTCATGCTCCAGCGCAGCCACGACACGGCTCTCGACCTCGATCTCGGCCTGGCGCGCCTGGAGTCACAGGACAACCCCGTCTACTACGTCCAATACGCGCACGCGCGAATCGCGAGCATCCTCCGCAAGGCGGCGGCGGAGGGAACCGCCGAGGCGATCGCCGGTCAGGAGGACGCGGTGGACGAGCCCGGCTTGGCGGCGGCGGCGGCGGACCAGGCGGCGCTGGGTGTGCCGGCGGAGCCCGCCGAGCGGGTCCTGGTCAAGCGGCTGCTCGACTTTCCCGCCCAGGCCGCCGGCGCGGCAGAGCGGCGCGCGCCGCACCGGATGGCCGCCTTCGCGACCGCGACCGCGGCCGATTTCCACGCCTTCTATCGCGATTGCCAGGTGGTCGGCGGGGGCGACGGAGTCGAGGCGGCCCGCCTGGCGATCTGCGTCGCGGCGAAGCGGGTGATCGCCCGCACCCTCGGACTGCTCGGGGTCAGCGCGCCGGAGCGGATGTAGGAGGCGGCGGACTAGGCGAAGTGGGTGCGCCGGGACCGAGTGGTTCGGCTGGGTAGGGGGGGCACACCGTCTCCATTGGCGCTTTCCTTTCGGTATCCGAAGGAAAAGCGCAAGTCCACCCGCTTTGGGGACCCCCTGTCCCTACTTGCCCGTTATTGCGGGTTATCGGCCGCCGCGCCGTGGTTGTCGCCTGAGGCGCTGTTAGATTGCCCGCGGCTCCCACACCCAACGAGGAGGACACATTGACCAAGGCTGAGTTCGTCGATCGGCTGGCTGGGGACGGCCGGATCGGCAGCAAGAAGCAGGCCGGCGAGGTGGTCGAGGCGATGCTGGACGGGATCACCGCCGCGCTCGCAGCGGGCGATTCCGTCAACTTCACCGGCTTCGGCAAGTTCAGCGTCGCCGAGCGCGGCCCCCGCCAGGGCGTCAACCCACGCACCGGCGAGCGGATCGCGATCGCGGGCGGACGGGTGCCCAGGTTCTCGGCCGGGGCCGGGCTGAAGTCCAAGGTCAAGGGCTGAGTGGACTGAGGGAGCCGTTCGCCGACCGGCTGGCCGCCCTCGTCGAGGCGCGGCGCAGCCAGTTGTGCCTGGGCCTCGATCCGGACCCCTCGAAGCTCGATCCGGCCGCCGGCGCCGAGGGTCAGGGCGCGGCGGAGCGCGCTGCGGTCGGCGCCGTCGACGCCTGCGCGGCGCTGATCGAGCAGGCCGGGCCGGCATGCGTGGCGGTCAAGCTGCAGCTGGCGTGCTTCGAGCGCCTCGGTGCGCCCGGTTGGGCGGCGCTGGGGCGAACCGCCTCGGCGGCACGTGAGGCGGGCCTGCTGGTGATCGCGGACGGCAAGCGGGGCGACGTGCCGGTGAGCGCGCTCGCCTACGGGCAGGCGCTGTTCGGGTCCACCCCCACGCCCTGGGGAGAGGCTCCGGGCCTGGGCGCGGATGCGGCGACCCTCAACCCGCTGCTCGGCGCCGACTCCGTCGAGCCGCTGCTCGGCGCGGCTCATGCCGCGGGCGCGGGGGTCTTCTGTCTCGTGCGCACGTCCAACCCCGGGGCCGCCGACCTGCTCGACCTGCCGCCGGAGGCGCCGCTGTTCGAGCGACTCGCGAGCCTGGTCGCCGACCATGCGGATCGCCTCCCCTCCTCATCGGGCCTGACCGGGGTCGGCGCCGTGGTCGGGGCCACCGAGCCCCGACATCTGGGCCGGCTGCGCGAGCTGATGCCGGATTCGATCTTCCTCGTCCCCGGAGTGGGCGCGCAGGGGGGGCGAGTCGAGGACCTGACGCCGGCCCTGGGGTGGCACCCCGCCTCGTTGCTGGTCACCGCGTCACGATCGATCGCCGACGCCGGGGACCCGGCCACCGAGGCCGATCGGCTGCGCGACGCGCTCTGGGGCCTGGCCGCGTGACCGACGCCCGGGCGAGCGGTTCCCGATCGGCGCGGCAGCGCGACCGCCGGCTGGCGCCGGATACCATCGCCGCAGCAGACCCCCACCCTTAGGTGCTCGGGCGACCACCCGGCGCCGGGCCCGGGCCCCCCCGCCGCAGAGATGGAGTCACAAGCCACCGAGACGAGGTCAAGCGCGGGGGCCACCGCCAGGGTTCTCGCCGTGCTCGCGCTGGCGGCGGCGGCGATCGTGGTCGCGATCGTGGTCGCGGGATCGGTCGGCGGGTCCGGAGACGGGAAAGCCGAGCACCGGGGCGCGGCGGCTCGAGAGCGGCCGGCGCAGAAGTACTACGTCGTGCAGCCAGGCGACACCTTCGCCGGGATCGCTCACAAGGAGGGCATACCCGTGTCGAGGCTGGAGCAGCTCAATCCCAATCTCGACACCCAGCTCCTACCCGAGAAGGGCTGCGTCGACCTGGTGCCCGACGGCTGCAAGGAGCTCGCCAACGGCGGTTGAGCGGCGTGCGCCATCCGGCCGGCGGCGTCGCCGCCGCCCTGGTGGCCCTGGCGCTGATCTCGCCGGCGTCGGCGCCCGCCGGCCCCGGCCCACCTGAGCCGCCGCAGGTCCCGGCGCGTGCCTGGCTTCTGATCGACGCCGGCGATCGCACCCGGCTTGCCGCCTCCCGACCGGACCGATCGTTCGCCATGGCGAGCACGACCAAGCTGATGACTGCCTACCTCGCCCTTCGCGAGCTGGCGCTCGAGAAGCGCCTGGTGGCTGCGCCGTACCACCCGATCCCGGGCGAGTCGCTGCTCGGCCTCGAGGCGGGGGAGCGGATCTCGGTTCGCGACCTGCTCTACGGGCTGCTGCTGCCGAGCGGCAACGACGCCGCGAAGACGCTCGCGGTCGGCGTCGCAGGATCGACCTCCGCGTTCGTGCGGGAGATGAACGACGCGGCCAGGCGCCTCGGCCTGAGCGGGACCAGCTACGCCAACCCGATCGGCCTCGACCAGCCGGAGAACTACTCCAGCGCCGACGATCTGGCCACCCTGGCCCTGGTGCTTCGGCGCTGGGTGCTGTTCCGGAAGATCGTCGGCACCGCCCGGGCGACGCTGCGCACCGGGGCCCGTCGGCGAACCGTGGTCAACCACAACGACCTTGTCGGCGACGTGCCCTGGATCAACGGCGTCAAGACCGGCTACACGCCGGATGCCGGCTACGTCCTGGTCGGCTCCGGCACCCGCGGCGGCGTCACCCTGTTGTCCGTGGTCATGGGCGCCCCCAGCGAGGCCGCCCGCGACGCCGACACCCTGGCCCTCCTTCGGTATGGCTTCTCCCTCTATCGGCAGGAGCAGCCGATCCGATCGGGGCAGACGCTCGCCCACATCCCGGTCGAGGACGGTCAGCGGGGGCTGGCTTTGGTTGCCGCCCGAGCCCTGCGGGCGACCGTGAGGCGCGGCCAGCAGCTCCGGGTGCGCGTCCACGCTCCGGGCTCGATTCCCGCGCCCGTGCGCCGTGGGGAGCGGATCGGCCAAGCGACGGTGACCGTGGACGACGATCGGGTCGGACGCGTTCCGCTGGTCTCCGGGTATTCGGTTCGGGTCGCCGAGAACGGATCCCTCGTGGCCCGCGCGGACGACGCGCTGCCGGGGCCGCGAGCGATGGTGTGGATCGTCGCCCTGGCCGTGGTCGCCGGGGCCGGGATCGCGGTCGCCGCGCTGGCCGGTCGTCGCCGAACTCGATAGCCGGCCGTGCATGCTCGCGGAGCCCCGATCAAGGCTCTAGTCTCAAAGGCCGAAGGAGACCCGTAGTGATCCTCACAGTCACCCTCAACGCCGCCATCGATCGCACCGTCGCGGTGCCGAACTTCCGCCTTGGCCAGCGCCATCGCGCGGTCGACTCCCGCACTGTCGCCGGCGGAAAGGGGGTCAACGTCGCCCGCGCGCTGAAGCTGCTCGGACGTCCGGTGATCGCCACCGGCCTGATCGGCGGCCCAACCGGGTCACGCATTCTCGAGCAGCTGGCGGAGGAATCGATCCTCCACGACTTCACCCGCATCGAGGGCGAGTCGCGAACCAACCTGGCGGTCGTCGATCCCACCTCCGGCGAGCAGACGGAGATCAACGAGCGCGGCCCGGAGGTACGTGCGGACGAGGTCGATCGGCTGATCGAGAAGCTGCTCTATCTGGCCCAGGGGGCGAGCCTGTGCGTGCTCGCAGGGAGCCTTCCACCCGGGGTCGACCCCGCCGTGTACGCGCGACTGATCGGCGAGCTCCAGCGCCTTGGGGTGGCCACCGTCCTGGACACCGACGGCGAGCCGATGCGCCTGGGGCTGCGGGCCGAGCCCGCGGTGGTCGCTCCGAACGTCGGCGAGGCGGAGGGCGCGGTCGGCCACGAGTTCAACGACGCCGACGATCTGGCGCTCGGGCTGACGGGCTTGATGGAGATGGGCGCCCGAGAGGCGGTGATCACCCGCGAGGCCGGTTGCGTGGCGATCGTCGAGGACGGCGGCCGGCATCGGTACGAGGTGCAGATCGGGCAGCTGGAACCGGTGTCGG
The DNA here is from genome assembly GCA_963811625.1 of uncultured bacterium. Classification (GTDB taxonomy): domain Bacteria; phylum Actinomycetota; class Thermoleophilia; order Solirubrobacterales; family 70-9; genus AC-56. The sequence continues at coordinate 326,364 of CAWERS010000001.1, forward strand.
GCGTCGGCTCAGGCGACTGCTTCCTGGCCGGCTACGTGGCCGCCCGCTACGAGTCGGCTGGCCCGAGTGAATGCCTCGCCTACGGCGTCGCCTGCGGCGCTGAGTCCACCCAGCACTTCGGCGCCGGGAGCCTCGACCCGGACGAGGTCGAGCGCTTGCTGCCGCGGGTCGAGGTCAGGGAGCTGGACGTTCCGGCGGGCGTCAGCTGACCCGGAGGTTCCGCTACTAGGGCCCGACGTAGTTGACGTGCCACCACTCGTCGGGGGCCTCGGTCTTCGCCCATCCGTATTGGCTCCCGATCTGGTCGATCACGGTCGCCATCGAGGGGTCCGCGAGGTCGAGCGCCGCCCCGTACTCGTGCGAGGAGGTCCCCGGAGGCGCCGCCAGGCTGCCCTGACCCGAGAGATAGAGGTCGTACAGGTACAGCTGCTGCGCGTAGGAGCGATAGGCGGACAGCGGCCCGGCCGGGTAGAGGTCGATCCCGTAGAGGCTCAGCGACTGCTGGCGCATGGCGTTCCAGTTGGCGGCCGCGTTGGATGCCAGGTAGGCCGCCCCCGAGAGACAAGAGGGGCAATAGATGGGGGAGGTCCAGTAGGGGGCAACGGTGGCCGGCGCGCTGGTCGGGGCGGTGGTGGGGGACGGCGTCGAGGTCGACGGTGAGGCCGCCACGCCGACGGTCGCCAGCGTCGCCGCTCCCTCGGCCTCGGTCGGGATATCGACCGTTTCGCCCACGTAGACCAGGCTGTCGTCGGAGAGCCCGTTGTAGGCGGCGACGGTCCGGGTGGTGAAGTTGTTGGCGGCGGCGATCGACCACAGCGTCTCGCCCGGCTGAACGACGTGCGGGACCGCGGCCGACGCCGCTGGAGCGGTGACCGAGGCAGCCACGACGACTGCGGCCAGGGTCGGGATTCTGGGAGCGGGCACCTACATGCCTCCTTCCAGCCCTCGGTGGGGGGGCGCTGATCGATTTGGGTTTTTCGAATGCCCTTCCGTGAGCCGCTGTCCGGGCCCTCGCTGGACCGTCGGACTGACCCATTTGAGACCGGCAGCGGGCCTCCTTCTCGATGAAGGGCGTCGTGCAGGCGCTGCTAACATCGCCTGGGCCTTGGAAACGCCGGGCCGCAGCCGCAAACACCGTGTTTTTTCGCCTCGCTCGACGGGGCTTTTTTCGTCCGCGGCCGAACATAGCCTGGCTTCTTTACCGCCAGAGGGGAGCTGACTGGGCGATGGAACTCGAGATCGGACGCGGGAAGAAGGGCAGGCAGGCCTACGGGTTCGACGACATCGCGATCGTGCCGTCGCGGCGCACCCGGGATCCCGACGACGTCGACATCAGCTGGTCCCTCGGGCCCTACCGGTTCGAGCTGCCGCTCCTGGCCGCGGCGATGGACGGCGTGGTGAGCCCCGCGACCGCGGCCGCCGTCGGGCGGGTTGGCGGGTTGGCGGTCCTCAACCTCGAGGGAATCTGGTCCCGCTACGAGAATGCCGAGGAGCAGCTGGAGCGGATCGCCGCGGCGCCGCCAGAGGTGGCGACCAGCACCATGCAGGAGATCTATCAGGAGCCGGTGAAGCAGGAGCTGATCGCCAAGCGGGTGGAGGAGGTGAAGGCCGAAGGGGTGGTCGCCGCCGGATCGCTGACCCCGCAGCGGGTCGCCTCCCACTACGAGCTCGCACTGGAGGCGGGCCTGGACATCCTGGTCATCCAGGGCACCGTGATCTCGGCCGAGCACGTCTCCTCGAAGTCCGAGCCACTCAATTTGAAGAAGTTCATCGCCGAGGTCCCCGTGCCGTGCATCGTCGGCGGCTGCGCCTCGTTCGCGACCGGGCTGCACCTGATGCGGACCGGTGCCGTAGGGGTGCTCGCCGGGGTCGGTCCCGGGGCGGCATGTACCACCCGGGGAGTGCTCGGAATCGGGGTGCCTCAGGCGACCGCGATCGCCGACGTCGCCGCGGCCCGCTCCCAGCACATGCTGGAGACCGGGGAGTACTGCAACGTGATCGCCGACGGCGGCATGCGCACCGGGGGCGACGTCTCGAAGGCGATCACCTGCGGCGCCGACGCGGTGATGATCGGCTCGCCGCTGGCGCGCGCCAAGGAGGCGCCGGGCCGTGGGTTCCACTGGGGCATGGCGACCTTCCATCCGTCGTTGCCCCGCGGCACCAGGGTCGCGACGGCCCAGGACGGGACCCTGGAGGAGATCCTGCTCGGACCGGCCCAGGAGAATGACGGCACCTTCAACCTGATCGGCGCCCTGCGCACCTCCATGGCGACCTGTGGCTACGAGGACATTCGCGACTTCCAGCGCGCCGAGGTGATGGTAGCCCCGGCGTTGCAGACGGAGGGCAAGCAGCTGCAGCGCCAGCAGTCGGTGGGCATGGGCTCGAACGGCCGCGCGGCCGTCGCCGCGGGAGTCGCCGTCTCGGATGACTAGCGCCAGCGCTGGGTCGCCCACGGAGGCACCCGCTGGGGCTAGGGACGAAGTCCCGGTGCAGGTGAGTCAACCTGCCGCCAGGTTGGCGTCACAACCCGCCGGAAACGGAGGCGAGGCCGAGGCTTCCGGCGGGGAGGCTGTTCTGGTCCTCGATTTCGGGGGGCAGTACTCGCAGCTGATCGCCCGCCGGATTCGCGAGTGCGGCGTGTTCGCCGAGCTGCTGCCGTATGACACCGAGCTCGTCAGGATCCGCGAGCGGCATCCCGCCGCCCTGGTCCTGTCCGGAGGGCCCGCCTCCGTCTACTCGGAGGGAGCGCCCGAGCTGCGCCCCGAGCTGCTCGAGCTCGGCGTCCCGGTGCTCGGGATCTGTTACGGCATGCAGGCCATGGTCCGGGTGCTCGGCGGACGCGTCGAGGGAGCCGATGCCGGCGAGTTCGGTCGCACACCGCTGTCGCTCGCCGACGGTGGCGGGCGGCTGATGTCCGGCCTCCCCCGAGAGCAGCAGTGCTGGATGAGCCACCGGGACGCCGTCTTCGAGCCGCCGCCGGGCTTCGCCGCCCTCGCCTCCAGCCCCGGCTCGCCGGTCGCCGCGTGCGAGAGCCCCGACCGTGGTCTGTACGGGATCCAGTTCCACCCCGAGGTTGTCCACACTCCGTACGGCACCGAGATCCTCGATCGCTTCCTTCGTGACCTCGCAGGGCTCCAGCAGCGATGGTCCCCGGCCTCGGTGATCGGCGAGCAGGTCGAGCGGGTGCGGGCCCAGGTCGGCGACGCGGGTGTCGTCTGCGGCCTCTCCGGGGGTGTGGACTCCGCATGCGCTGCGGCGCTCGTCCACCAGGCGGTCGGCGACCAGCTCACCTGCGTCCTCGTGGATCACGGGCTGTTGCGCAAGAACGAGGCCGAACAGGTGGTGGAGACCTTCCAGGACCGCGGGATCAGGCTGATCGACGTCGCCGCCCAGGATCGCTTCCTGGCGCGTCTGGCCGGCGAGGTGGAGCCGGAGCGCAAGCGCAAGATCATCGGCGAGGAGTTCATCCGCGTCTTCGAGGAGGAGGCGGAGAAGCTCCCGGACGTGCGATTCCTGGTCCAAGGGACGCTGTATTCGGACGTGATCGAGTCCGGCGGCGACGGTCGCACCGGGGCGGCGACGATCAAGTCTCACCACAACGTCGGCGGGCTGCCCGAGGATCTCGGCCTGGAGCTGGTCGAGCCGCTTCGAATGCTGTTCAAGGACGAGGTCCGCGCCGTCGCCACCGAGCTCGGCCTGCCGGATCGGATCGTCTGGCGCCAGCCGTTTCCGGGCCCGGGGCTGGGCATCCGCGTTGTCGGCGGCGAGGTCACGGCGGAGCGGCTCGAGATCCTCCGGGAGGCCGACGCGATTCTCCAGGAGGAGGTTCGCGCCGCCGGCCTCTACCGGGAGCTGTGGCAGTCGTTCTGCGTTCTCCCCGTGGTTCGCTCGGTCGGCGTCCAGGGCGACGGCCGAAGCTACGCCTATCCGGTCGTGATCCGGGCGGTGACCTCTGCCGACGCGATGACGGCCGATTGGGCGCGGCTCCCCTATGAGCTGCTCGAGCGGGTCTCCAATCGGATCATCAACGAGGTGCAGGGCGTCAACCGGGTGGCGCTCGACATCAGCTCCAAGCCGCCGGCGACGATCGAGTGGGAATAGCGGGCCGGTTGCGACCGCGATCCCCGGGGAATGGGGCTGGGTGGGGGAGTGGTGCGAGCCGCCGGGGCGCTGAATCGTCCGTTGTCGACTTATGCACCCATAGAGGGCCTAAGTGGACAATCAACGCCGATGCGCCGGATTCGTTGCTCTACGTGCGCCGGCTTTCGGGGACCGGCTAGCTCCACCGGTCCCAGCGCCTGAGGATCGGCAGCGGGTCGACCGGGCCGCCCTTGTTCCAGCCCGAGGGCCAGACTTCGAAGTGGAGCATGCAGCCGACCGTGCGTGCGTTGCCCGTCTTGCCGACCCGGCCGATCCGCTCGCCCGTCCTGACCCGCTCGTGGTCGTGGACCGGGGCCGGGTGGCGGAGGTGGGCGTATCGGTAGTCGGTCCTGGTCCCTCGACCGTCGATCACCAGCCAGTTCCCGTAGAGGACCGGGTCGAAGCCGCGGGCTTGGACCCGGCCGCCGCGCCCGGCGACCAGGGGAGTGCCGCAGGGGGCGAACACGTCCTGTCCCTGGTGCACTCGGCCGCCCGTCCGGGCCGCGCCGAAGCGCTGCACCGACCCGCCGTAGCCGTGCCGCCCCCGGACCGGGAACGTGCCGTCGTAGAGGCGGAACGACCCGGCGCGCCGGGGGCGATGGCCGAGTCGGGCGAGCTTGAATCGATACCGGCCGCGCGGGGAGGCGCCGGCGTGGGCGAGGGCGCCGTTCCAGCGCACCCGGTGAGTCCGGTACGGAAGCTCGCGGCGCATCGTCCAGCGTTCGATGACCCTGCCGCGATGGACGAGTGTCACCCGGACGCCGGCCGCGCCCCGGGCGCGGAACCGGTAGCTGAGGGCAACCTTCCGCTTGCCGTCGAAGAACGCCTTCGCCGGCCGGACACGGGCGTGGAGGAGCTCGAGCTCGCCGGATGCCGGCAGCCGCCGGGCGGGGACGATCCGAAGCGCCTCGGCGACCGGGCGCCGGTGCCCGCTCGAATCGACGATCCGCGGCCTGCCGGTGCGCACGTGCTTGGGCACCGTGACCTCGATCCGGCGTCGGGCGGCAATGCTCGGCGTTGCATCCACGAAACCTGAGCCGCCCCGGAACTGGACTTCGCCGATCCGGCTCAGCCCGCGCCCCGTGATCGCGACCTTCGCCCCCGCGGCGGCCTTGTGCAGGCCGGCGCATCGCTCCAGGCAGGCGACGGCCTTCGCTCGCGGGGGTGGAGGAGCCGACGCGGTGTCACCGTTCGCCGGGGACGCCGACACGAGCAGTGCGACGCCGAGGCCTGCGAGCGCGGAGCGTGGGGGCGAGTTCAGGGGAGGCAGGCTAGCGGGCGCGCTAGCTCCACCCGTCCCACTGCTTCAGGTGCTTCGTGACCGACTTGAGGAAGTGCCCGCCCTGGTACCAGCCGGGCCCCGACCACTCCTCGAAGTGCAGGTGGCAGCCGCTGGCGTCTCCGGTGTCGCCCACCGCGCCGATCTTCTCGCCGGTCTTCACCCGCTCGCCCTTGTGGACGGGCGCCGGCTTCTTCAAGTGCATGTAGACGTAGTCGTGCTTGGTCTTCTTGCCGTCGATGACCACGTAGTTGCCGCCGCCGCCGTCATAGGCTCGCCACTGCACCCGGCCACCCCGCGCGGCCACCAGCTTGGTCCCGCACTTGGCCGGGACGTCCTGCCCCTGGTGGGTGTGACCAACCCTGGGCGCCCCGACGCCGTCGCCGTAGCTGTGCCGGCCGCGAACCGGGAACTCGAACCGGTGGTACGTGAACTTCGCCTTCGAGGTCGTCTCCATGGTTCCGCTCTCGGGCCCGATCCGGAACCGGTAGCCGCCGTTGAAGGCCGGCTTCTTGGTCCCCTGCTTGAGCCCGTTCCAGCCCGCCGTGTGAACCGTGTTCGGCTCCTGCGCCGGCTTGGTCCAGGTGTCGACGATCGTGCCGTCCTTCAACCGGACGACGTCGATCCGAACGTCGGTGGGCTCGCTGTTGGTGAACATGTAGCTCACCCGTGGCCGCTTGGTGCCGTTGTAGAAGGTCTTGTGCGGCTTGGCGGCCACCGCCTTCAGCTTGAAGCTGCCGGAGTTCGGGATCTGGTCGGCGGGCACGATTCGCAGCTTTCGCGGCGAGGTCGAGCCGTTGTCGTAGGGGTCGCTGACCTTGGGCCGACCGGTCGCCGCCTTGCCCGGCACCTTGGCGATCACGGTGCGGCTGGTGGTCGAGGCCGGCCGGACGGCGATCCGACCGCCGTGCCGGGCGCTGAACCGGACCTTGGAGATGTGCTTTAGGTGGCGTCCGCTGATCTGGACCTTGGAGTGGCTGGTCGCCTTGTGCACCCCGCCACAGGTGGCGATGCAGACCACGTCGCCCGCCTTGGGGGGGCTCGGAGGCGTGACCGCGCCTCCCTGCCCCAGCGCTCCGGCCACTCCCACGCAAAGCGTGGCCACGGCTACCGCTGCGGCTGACACTGTCTGCAATCCGCGCCGGGGTGGCGGGTTTCCGCTGGGCCTCATTCGCGCTCTTTCTCGGGCCTGCGGGGTTAGCTGTCGGGCTCGCGCCGAAAGAGCGGCGCTACGGACGAGTCGGTCCGATTCGCCCCCGGGACGGCTTTCGACGCCGCCCCTCTGGTTCCCCCGCTCCGCCGGGCGTGGCCACGGCGGATTCGGCAGGTTGGCTGGGCGGCGCCAGTATAGCCACGGGTGCGGCGCGTTGCGCAGGGCGCGGGCAGGGTGCCCGAGCACGCGGCTCGACTATCATCCGCCGGCCGCGCCCGGTGGACGGGGGCGGCTTTTCGCGGTCGGCGCACCCACCGGCCGGACATCCCGCTCCAGCCATGACCAAGACCTACGTTGCCACACCCGCCAACCGCCAGCGCGACTGGTACGTGGTCGACGCCGAAGGCAAGACCCTGGGGCGCCTGGCGACCAGGATCGCCGACATCCTGCGCGGCAAGCTGAAGCCCGAGTACACCCCGCACTGCGACGTCGGCGACTTCGTCGTGGTCGTCAACGCCTCCAAGATCAGGGTGACGGGCAACAAGCTCAACGACAAGCTCTACCACCGACACAGCGGCTATCCCGGCGGGCTGCGCTCGCGCACCCTGGGCGAGATGCTCGAGCGTCGCCCCGAGGAGGTGATCCGCAAGGCGGTCAAGGGCATGCTTCCCCGTAACCGCCTGGCGCGACAGCAGCTCTCCAAGCTCAAGGTCTACGCTGGTCCGGAGCACCCGCACGAGGCGCAGAAGCCGAGCACCCTGGAGATCGAGACCTGATGGCCGAAGACGAGCAGCGCGACGAAGAGCAGCCCGAGAGCGCGGAGGAGCAGCCGGCTCCCGAGGGCGAAGCCGAACCGGAGGCGCCCGCGGAGCAGGCGGCGCCGGCGGCAAAGGACTCCTCGGACAAGCCCCCCGGGGCAGAGCTGGAGCCGATCAAGATCGAGCCCCAGCGCGAGCTCAGCGCCGAGGAGCGCGCTCGGCTCGAGGCGGAGGCGGAGGAGCGCGCCCGCGCCGAGGCCGAGGCCACCGCCGAGGCCGGCGAGGAGCCGGTGCCGGCGCGTGAGCCGGCGGTCGAGCTTTCCAAGGAGGCGCGAATCCAGGCAACCGGCAAGCGCAAGAGCTCGATTGCCCGCGTCGTACTGGTGGCCGGCAGCGGCGGGTTCGAGATCAACCGTCGCGGCCTCGAGGACTACTTCCCCCGCCATCAGCACCAGACCTTCGTCCGCCAGCCGCTGGTCACCTCAGGCTACGACGGCAAGGTCGACGTGCGTGTCCGGGTCCACGGGGGCGGGATCGCCGGACAGGCGGGCGCGGTTCGTCACGGCATCGCCAGGGCGCTGACCGAGATCGATCCCGACCTGCGTGGGGATCTCAAGCGCCGCGGGCTGTTGACCCGGGACGCGAGGGCCAAGGAGCGACGCAAGGCAGGGTTGAAGAAGGCCCGCAAGCGCCCCCAGTTCTCGAAGAGGTAGTGACCCGCACGCTGTTCGGCACGGACGGCGTCCGAGGGATCGCCGGCACCGAGCTGACCGCCGAGCTGGCCCTCGCGCTCGGCCGGGCGGCCGCACTCCAGGCGGCCTCCCCCCGGCCCCAGGTGCTGGTCGTCCGTGACACCCGAGAGTCCGGGCCGATGCTGGAGGCGGCCCTCGCCGCCGGGGTGGCCGAGGGCGGGGGAGATGCCTGGCTCGCGGGGGTGCTGCCGACCCCGGGGGCCTCGATCCTCGTCCGCCGCCACGGGCTCGACCTCGCCGCCGTCGTCTCGGCCTCGCACAACCCCTGGGAGCACAACGGGATCAAGTTCTTCGGGCCCGACGGGCGAAAGATCGACTCCGAGCTCGAGCAGCGGATCGAGGCGCTGGTCTCCGATCGCGGCTCCGAGAGCCCGTCAGTGGGTCGCGTGCGCGAGTTCGACGGGGCGCTCGACGACTACCTTCGCGCCCTGCTGTCGGCGTTCCAGCTGGATCTGGCGGGGCGGCGGATCGCGCTCGACTGTGCCAACGGCGCGACCTACCGGGCGGCGCCCTCCGGGTTCGAGCGTTTGGGCGCGACCGTCGAAACGATCGGCGTCGAGCCGGATGGCCGCAACATCAACGAGCGCTGTGGCTCAACCCACCCCGATCGCCTGGCGGAGGCGCTTCCGGGCAGCGGAGCCGAGATCGGGTTCGCCTTCGACGGCGATGGGGACCGCGTGATCGCGGTGGACCGCCAGGGCCAGGTCCGGGATGGAGACGAGCTGATCGCCCTCTGCGCCCGTCGCCTGGCGGATTCGGGGCGCCTCAACGGCGGGGTCGCCGTCACCGTGATGAGCAACTACGGCTTCCACCGCGCGATGGCCGACGCCGGGATCGAGGTGGCCACCACCCCGGTCGGAGACCGGCACGTAGCGGACGAGCTCGAGCGGCGCGGGTGGATCCTCGGGGGCGAGCAATCCGGCCACATCATCTGGGAGGAGCTCGGGCCCACGGGCGACGGGATCGCCGCCGCCCTGCTGGCGATGTGGGCGCTGGGCGACGCGGACCTGTCGACGACGAAGCCGATGGAGAAGCTTCCGCAGGTGCTGGAGAACGTCGAGATCGCCGACCGCCGAGCGCTCGAGGGGGCCTCGGCGGTCTGGGAGGCGGTGGACCGGGAGAGCGCCGGGCTGGAGGGGCGCGGGCGGGTGCTCGTGAGGCCCTCCGGCACCGAAGCGCTGGTCCGGGTGATGGTGGAGGCCCCGACGCCGGAGGAATGCGCTGAGGTTTGCAGCCGGCTGGCCGCCGTGGTCGCCGAGGAGCTTGCCTAGCGGGAGCGGCGCCGACCGGCCGTGGATCATCCTGTGCCCCGCGAAGTACCGACATTCCGGGGTTTGTCGGTACCTCGCGAGGGGTCGGCAGGGTCCCCGGCAAACCCGTGGGAGCGTCCACCTCGTGGGTGCGCCTCTCGGCGTCTACCCTTACATCCCCCCGTGTGCGGAATCGTCGGATATGTGGGCAAGCGCCCCTGCAGGGACCTGCTGATCGCCGGGCTCGAGAAGCTCGAGTACCGTGGCTACGACTCGGCCGGCATCTCGCTGCTCGAGGACGGTCGGATCGATTCGGTGCGCGCGGTCGGCAACCTGGCCAACCTGCGGGCGGCGGTCGGTCTCGACGGAGCCGGCGCCAACGGCGACGGGGTGGCGGCTGCGATGCCGCCGGCGACGATCGGGCTCGCGCACACCCGCTGGGCAACTCACGGGCGAGTCACCGAGGAGAACGCGCATCCGCACGGGGACTGCGACGACCAGGTGCAGATCGTCGCCAACGGGATCGTCGAGAACCACGCCGAGCTGCGAAGCGAGCTCGAGGCGGAAGGCCACCGGTTCAGCTCCGAAACGGACGCCGAGATCGTCGCCCACCTGATCGAGCGCAGATATGACGGCGATCTCACCGAGGCGGTGCGGCTTGCGTTCGGCGAGCTCCGCGGCCACTACGCGTTCGCCGCGATGCACCGCGACCACCCCGACACGCTGGTCGCGGCCCGCCAGGAATGCCCGCTGGTGGTCGGGCTCGGCGACGGCGAGGCGTTCCTCGCCTCGGCGATCCCAGCCTTCCTGGCCGAGACCCGCCGAGTGCTCCAGGTGGAGAGCGGGGAGATCGTCACGGTCCGGGGCGACGCCGCGACCCTGATCGACGTCGCGGGCGACCCGGTGCCGCGCGAGGTGGAGGAGGTCGGCTGGGATCAGGACGCGGCCGAGAAGGGCGGCTTCGAGACCTTCATGCTGAAGGAGATCCACGAGCAGCCGGACGCGGTCGCGGAGACGATCGCCGACCGGCTGCCCTCGACGGAGAGCGTCGACCTGTCCGAGGTCGAGCTACCCGAGGGTTTCGTGGCCGGGATGCGGCGGATCGTGATCGTCGCCTGCGGAACCAGCTACCACGCCGGCCTCGTGGGCCGCTATGCGATCGAGCAGTGGGCGAGGGTCCCGGTGGAGATGGACATCGCGTCCGAGTACCGCTACCGCGACCCGGTCGTGGGCCCGGACGACCTGGTGATCGGGATCACGCAGTCGGGCGAGACCGCCGACACGCTCGCCGCCATGCGCCTGGCCCGGGAGCGCGGCGCCAAGGTGATGGCGTTGACCAACATCATGGGCAGCCAGGCCACCCGGGACGCGGACACGATCCTGTTCACCCGGGCGGGGTTGGAGATCGGCGTCGCGGCGACCAAGACCTTCACCGCCGAGGTGGCGGCGATGTACCTGCTCGGCCTCTGGCTGGCCGAGGCGCGGGGAACCCTTCCCGCCGAGCGGCTCGAGACGCTGATCGCCGAGCTCAAGGGGATCCCTTCGAAGATCGACCATGCGCTGGAGTCCGTCGCCGACGCGGTGCGGGAGATCGCGGTCGCCGAGTACCAGGGCCGGTTCATCCTCTACCTGGGCCGGAACATCGGCCTGCCCGTCTGCCTCGAAGGGGCGCTGAAGATGAAGGAGATCTCCTACATCCCGAGCGACGCCTACGCGGCGGGCGAGATGAAGCATGGGCCGATCGCGCTGCTGGACGAGTCCACCCCAGTGGTCTGCGTGGCGACCGACAGCCCGGTGCTCGAGAAGGTGCTCTCCAACGTCGCCGAGGTGCGGGCCCGGGGCGCCGACGTGATCGCGATCGCGACCGAGGGCAACGAGAAGGTTGCCGACGTCACCGACCAGGTCGTCTACGTGCCGGCCACCGACTGGGTCCTGCAGCCGATCCTGGCGATATTGCCGCTGCAGCTGCTCGCCTACCACGTCGCTCGCCTCCGGGGGCTCAACGTCGACCAGCCCCGGAACCTGGCGAAGACGGTGACCGTCGAGTGATCGTCCGCCGTGCGGGCCTGGCGCTGGCCGCCGGCGCGGCGGCGCTCGTCGCGGGGTGCGGCGGGGGCGGGGGCACCACCGCCTCCTTCACCGGCCCGGACCCGGCCACCCTGACCCCGGCGGGTGCCCCCCTGTTCGCCGAGGCGGTCGTGCGACCCGAGGGCGATCAGAAGCAGGCCGTCAATGAGGCGCTCTCCAAGCTGCTCGCCACCGACGATCCGGGTGGGTTCATCGTTCAGCGGCTGGACGACGCGCTGGCGGAGGAGGCGAACGGGTTCACCTACGAGCAGGACGTGGCGCCGTGGCTGGGATCGCGGGCGGGGATCTTCTTCGAGACCTTCAGCGACGATGCCGAGGGCGCCGCGGTGCTGGCGGTGACCGACTCCGACGCCGCACTGGAGGCGATCGACAAGGCGTCGTCGGCCGGCGCCAAGCCCAGGCACCGAGCCTACGAGGGATTCGACTACACCGTGTCGAGGGACGGAACGGCGGCGGGGCTGGTGGGCGACTTCCTGGTCGCCGGCTCCGAGCAGGCGTTCAAGGATGCGGTGGACGCCTCACGCGGCTCCTCGCTGGCGGATTCGAGCGAGTTCGACGCCCAGCTCGACGCCCAGCCCGACGACCAGCTCGCGTTCGTGTACGCGGACCCGCAGCGGATCGTCGATGCGCTCGAGCGCTCCGGACAGCTGAGCGCCGACCAGATCGACTCCGCGGGTCCCCAGCTGAAGGGCCTGCTCGACAAGCCGGCAACCCTCTCGCTCTCGGCGACCGCCGACCAGATCACGGTCGAGGCCTCAGCGGCCGCCAACGGGTCGACGCCGGCGGTCCAGGAGTCTGCGCTCCTGAGCGACTTCCCCAGCGACTCCTGGTTCGCGTTCGCGGGCGCCGACTCGGGCCCGGCGCTCGGGCAGGGCCTCGGCACAGTTGCGGAGCAGGCGCTCGGATTCGACCTCGGCTCCGAGCTCGAGGATTGGGCGGGCGACGTCGGCGGGTTCGTCCGCGGCACGTCCCTGTTCGGCATCGGCGGGGCGCTGGTGATCGAGACCAGCGACGACCAGGCCTCCGCTCAGACGCTCGACGACCTCCAGCAAAGGCTCTCGCGGATCCCGTCGGTGCGGATTTCGCCGCTCTCGACGGGGGGCGAGCAGGGCTTCTCGCTGACGCCCTCCGGCGCTCCGATCCAGGTGCAGTTCGTGCAGCGCGACGGCAAGGTGGTGGTCGGCCTCGGCTCCGACTCGGTCGATCAGGTGTTCTCGCCGCAGCTCGACCCTGAGCGACTCGGACGCGTTTGAGTCCGCGACCGGCGCCCTCGGGGGCGACTTCTCCCCGGTCACCTTCGTCGACTTCGTGCCCCTGTTCCAGTTGGTGGAGAGCTTCCCGCAGGTCGCCGAGGACCCCGACTACCAACGCGCCAAGCCGTACCTGGATCACCTCAACTTCCTCGTCCTCGGCGGCCGCTCGGCGGAGAGCAGAGGCTCGATCCGCTTCGTCCTCGGCCTGCGCGACGCGTCGCCGGACACAGGCGAGGCTCAGCCCACCGATGCATCCGTCTCCCTGGCCCCATGACCGGGGTGGGGATCGACCTGATCGAGATCGAGCGGCTCGAACGGGCGCTCGAGCGTCGCCCCCGGCTGGCGGAGCGGCTGTTCACAGACGCCGAGCTGGCACAGGTCCGCTCCCGGCTACGTCCCGGGCGCCATCTGGCGGCCCGCTTCGCCGCCAAGGAGGCGGCGATCAAGGCGCTCGGCGCGGCGGTGCCCGCCCGCGAGATCGAGGTCGAGGGCGGAGCCCTGGAGGCCCCGCGGCTGCGCCTCCATGGCAGCGCGGCGGCGCTGGCCAAGGAGCGCGGCTTGGAGCTCGCGGTCTCGCTGACGCACTCGCAGGAGATGGCGGCGGCGGTGGTCGTCGCGGAGTCCGGACCCTAGTCAGGGTTTCTGACACCCTGCTCCCGTGGAGGACTGGCTGACGCCGATCTACGACGCCGCCGGGATGCGGGCTGCCGATTCGTGGGCGATCGAGGACCGCGGGGTCCCGTCCCTGGAGCTGATGGAGGCGGCGGGCGCGGCCGTGGCGGAGGCCGTTCGTGGCCTGGCCGCGGCAGGGCCCGTGCGGGTGGTTTGCGGCAAGGGGAACAACGGCGGTGACGGCCTGGTCGCCGCTCGCCACCTGGAGCGGACGGGCTACGAGGTCGAGGTGGTGCTGCTGTGGCCGGCGGCGGAGCTGTCGCCGGATGCGAGCGCCAACCTGGCGCGGCTCGAGGGACGGGTTCGCGAGGCCGGCCCCGGCCAGGCGTCGGACCTTCTCCATGGCTCGGGCGCGGTCGTGGACGCGATCTTCGGCACCGGCTTCTCGGGCTCGCCCCGCGCTCCGGCGGACAGCGCGATCGAGGCGATCAACCGCTGCCGGGCGGGCGTGGTCTCCGCCGACGTCCCCTCCGGGGTCGACGCCTCCACCGGTGAGGCGGCCGGAGCGGCCGTCGAGGCCGAGGTCACGGTCAGCTTTCATGCCGCCAAGGTCGGCCATTGGATCGCGCCGGGCAAGGCCCACACGGGTGAGCTGCGGGTGGCCGAGATCGGGATTCCGCCGGATGCGCCCGGCGACTCCGCCGCCGGGGTGATCGGCGACCTGGTCCTGGGCCTGGCGCCGCCCCGACGACCGAACTCGACCAAGTTCGACTCCGGCGAGGTGGTCGTGATCGGCGGCTCCCGCGGTCTCACCGGAGCCGTCTGCATGGCGGCCGGGGCGGCGATTCGCGCCGGCGCCGGCTATGCGACGGTGGCCGTGCCCGCGGATCTCGAGTCGATCTTCGAGCTCAAGCTGACCGAGGTGATGTCGCGCGGGTTCGCAGGCGCCGATGGGCGCCTGGCGGGCGGATCCGCCGATGCGATCCTCGAGGCGGCCGCGCGAGCGGCGGCCGTCGTCCTGGGCCCGGGGTTGGGTCGCGACGAGGATTCTTTGGCGCTTGCGCGGGCCGTGGCCGCCGGAGTGTCGGCGCCGCTGCTGATCGACGCCGACGGCCTCAACGCGCACGCCGAGCGCCTCGAGCTGATCGCCGAGCGCGAGGCGCCGACCGTGCTCACGCCGCACGCTGGCGAGCTCGGACGGCTGCTGGGCCGCGACTCCGGCCAGGTGGGGGAGCACCGGCTCGCATGCGCTCGCGAGGCGGCCGATCGAAGTGGGGCGATCGTGGTCCTGAAGGGCGACGACACCCTGGTCGCCGCCGGCGAGCGGCTGGCGGTCAGCGCCGGAGGAAGTCCCGGGCTGGCCACGGCGGGCACCGGTGACGTGCTCTCCGGCACCATCGGCGCCCTGCTCGCCCGCGGGATGGAGCCGTTCGAGGCCGCCTGCGCGGGGGTTCACGGCCATCAGCGCGCCGGGCGGCTCGCCGCCGAGCGAGTGGGCTCGGTCGAGTCCGTGGTCGCGACCGACGTGATCTCCGCCCTTCCGGTGGCGCTGGTGGCATGAGTGACCTCGCCGCCCAGCGCGCCGTCGCGATGATCGACGACGCGGCGGTGGAGCGCAACTGCAGGCGGCTGGTCTCCCGGCTGCAGGAGGGCGCTCGGCTGTGCGCGGTGGTGAAGGCGAATGGATACGGGCACGGGGCCGTGGAGAGCGCCCGGGCCGCGCTCGCCGGCGGGGCGGAATGGCTCGCCGTCGCCACCGCGGCCGAGGCGGTGGAGCTTCGCGATCAGCTTCCGGACGCGCGGATCCTGACCATGGGGGCGCTGACCGAGCCCGAGCTCGACGTCGTCCTCGCCGCCGCCTCCGACCTGGCCGTGTGGCACCCTCAGTTCGCCGCGCTGGTCGCCGAGCGCGGGGTTGCGCTCGGCGTCACACCGCGCCTCCACGTCAAGCACGACACCGGCATGGGCCGGCTCGGGGAGCGTGATCCGGAGGCCGTGCGGTCACTGATCGAGCAGGTTGCGGCGGACGACCGGCTCGAGCTCGCCGGTGTGTGGACCCACTTCGCGACCGCCGACGAGCCCGACTCGGCCTTCTTCGACGAGCAGATGGACCGCTTCGCCGAGGTGGCGGAGCGGGTTCGCGCCGAGCACCCGGGCACGCTCCTTCATGCAGCCAACAGCGCCGCCGCCCTGCGAGATCCCGCCGCACACTACGACCTCGTCCGCTGCGGGATCGCAATTTACGGGCTCGACCCGTTTCAGGCCGATCCGTTCGAGCACGGGCTCGAGCCTGCCCTGGAGCTGCGCTCCTACGTCGCCGACCGCAAGCGCTTTCCCGCCGGTGCAAGCGCCGGTTACGGGCGGCGGTGGCTTGCGCCCGCCGACACCTGGGTGGGGGTGCTGCCGATCGGCTACGGAGACGGGGTCCGACGGGGGCTGACCAACAATGCCGAGGCGCTGGTCGAAGGCAGCCGGTATCCCCTGGTGGGGACCGTGTCGATGGACAACGTGACCGTCGACCTGGGCGCCGAGCCCAGCGTCGAGCGCGGGGCGGTTGCGGTGCTGATCGGAGCCCAGGGCGAGGAGCGGATCCTCTGCGAGGAGGTGGCGCGCCGGCTGGAGACGATCAACTACGAGGTCACCTGCGGGATCTCATCGCGGGTGCCGCGGGTTCACGTCCGCTCCGAGGGCCGGTGAGCGGCACGATCGCCGAGCTGCTCGGCGCCTCGGCCGCCGTCCGCGTCTGCCGCGAGGCGCTCGGCGACGCACCCGAAGCCTGGATCGTCGGCGGGGCGATCCGCGACGCGTCGCTGGCGCGGGGGGTCACCGACGTGGACCTGGCCGTCGCCGCGGACGAGCGCCAGGCGGCTCGGGCGATCGCCGGCCAGGTCGGTGGAGCCGTCTTCCAGCTCTCCGAGGAGTTCGGGAGCTGGCGGGTCGTGGCGCCCGACGGCGCCTGGCACGTGGACGTGGTCATGCTTCGCGGCGACGGGATCGAGGACGACCTGGCGCTGCGCGACTTCACCGTCGACGCGATCGCGACCCCCCTTGCTCAGCCCGGCACGGAGCTGATCGACCCCCACTCGGGACTCGCCGACCTCGACTCGAAGGTCCTGCGGGCGGTGTCGGATGAGAGCTTCGTGCACGACCCGTTGCGGGTTCTGCGGGCCGCCCGGATCGCCTCCGGCCTGGCGCTGCGGATCGAGCCGGCGACCCTGGAGCGGGCCCGGGCGCAGGCGGAGCGCGCCGGCGAGCAGGCGGGCGAGCGGCAGTTCACCGAGCTGCGCCTCCTGCTCACCGGCGACGACCCGGTCAGGGGGCTCGAGCTCCTCGACGAGCTGGAGGCGACAAAGGCCGTTCTTCCCGAGCTCGAGGCGCTGCGAGGCGTTGAGCAGAACCCCTACCACCACCTCGACGTGCGCGACCACACGATCGAGGTCCTGAGCCACCTGATCCGGTTGGAGGATGGCCTCGAGGGGTCGCTGGGCGACGCAGCCGAGGGGGTCCGCGCGGTGCTCGCCGAGCCGCTCGCCGACGGGCTGACGCGGGGCGGGGCACTTCGCTTCGGGGCGGTCGTCCACGACCTCGGAAAGCCGCAGACCCGAACCGAGGGGGAGGGCGGCCGGGTCCTGTTCATCGGACACGACCGAGCCGGGGCGGCGGTCGCCCGCGGGCTGTGTGAGCGCCTGCGCACGAGTCGGCGCCTGGCGGACTTCCTCGCCAATCTGACTCTGAACCACCTGAGGCTCGGCTTCCTGGTCCACGAGCGACCCTTGTCCCGACGCCGCGTATACGAGTACCTGCGAGCCACCGAGCCGGACTCGGTGGACGTCACCCTGTTGACCGTCGCCGACCGGCTCGCCACCCAGGGCGAGCGCACCAGGCAGGAGGCGATCGACGCGCATCTCGAGCTGGCCCGGGAGATGATCGGCGAGGCGCTGGCCTGGCGCCATGACGGGCCGCCGAGGCCGCCGATCAAGGGCGATCGGCTCGCCGCGGAGCTGGGTATCGAGCCGGGCCCCGAGCTGGGCCGCCTGCTGGGGGAGATCGAGGCCGCGGTCTTCGCGGGCGAGGTCTCGAGCGCCGAGGACGCGATCGCGCTGGCCCGAGGGCTCGTCTGACGGCTTTCGTCTAGGCTGCTCCACCGGTGGCCGAGGACTGCCTGTTCTGCGGGATCGTCGCCGGTGAGGTGCCGGCCCAGATCGTCGACTCCGACGAGCACACGGTCGCCTTCATGGACATCAATCCGGCGACCCGGGGGCATGCCCTGGTTGTGCCGCGCGCCCACAGCGCCGACCTGACCGAGGTCTCTGACGACGACCTCGCGCGAACCACGGTCGCAGCCCGGCGCCTGGCCGACCGGATCCGCGCCGCGCTGGCGCCTGACGGCTTCAACCTCCTCAACTCCTGCGGGTCGGCCGCCTGGCAGACGATCTTCCACTTCCACCTGCACGTGATCCCCCGCTACGACGACGATCCGCTCAAGCTCCCGTGGGTCCCCGGGCCAGGGCCATCGGAGGAGATCGCGGCGATCGCCGACCGGATCAGGGAGGTGAGTGCGTGAGCGAGGTTCCTGTGCGGCTGGAGCGCGACGGCGCCCTGGCGTCGATGGTTCTTCATGACCCGCCGCTGAACCTGTTCGGCAATGCGACCACGGAGGCGCTCGACACCTGCCTGGCCGAGGTGGAGGGCTCCGATGCGCGGGCGCTCGTCTGGCGGGCCGAGGGCGATGTGTTCACGGGCGGGGCCGACGTGAACGGCTTCCAGCGCGCGGTCGACGCGGGGGGCGATCGCTCGGGAGCCTTCGCCCCGCTGCTTGATGTGGTCCGTCGCCTGGAGAGGTTGCCGATCCCGACTCTGGCGCTCGTCCACGGCCTCTGTCTGACCGCGGGGCTCGAGGTGTCGCTCGGCTGCGACATGATCTGGGCCTCGGAGTCGGCCCGGTTCGGGCTGGTGGAAGCCGTGGTTGGCCTGAGCCCCGGAGCGGGCGGAACGCAGCGGATGGCCGAGCGAGCGGGGCCGGCGCGGGCCCGCGAGTTCGTCATCTCGCAGGGGATCTACGATGCCGCGACCTTGGAGCGGTGGAACGTGGTCAACCGGGTGCTGCCCGACGACGAGCTGCACGAGAAGGGGATGCGCTTCGCGCAGCGGCTGGCGAGCGGCCCGACCAAGGCCCACGCGGTGACCAAGCAGGTGGTCCGCGCCTACCTCGAGGGTGGCGTCGATCGCGCCGACACCGAGGTCCCGGGGCTGGTCGGCTCGCTGTTCGAGACCGATGACCTGAAGCGAGCGGTGAAGTCGTTCCTCAGCGATGGGCCCGGGAAGGCGACCTTCGAGGGTCGGTAGTCGAGGGGGCCGGGGGGGCGGTGTCGGGGGCGGCCATGCTCGCCGATGGAGGCTGGGTGCGGCGGCGGCGGGAAGGCGTTTTGCGACTCTTTGCCCCGGCCTGAGGCACGCGACCGTGCGTGTGGCCTTGGGGGGATCCGTGCGTGAGCGCCTGGGGGCATCCGCTACCCTCACCGGCGTCGATGGGTAAGGAAGAGAAGATCGAGATGGAGGGCGAGGTCACCGAGGCCCTGCCCAACACGATGTTCAAGGTCAAGCTCGACAACGACCACGAGGTCCTCGGCCACATCTCAGGCAAGATGCGCCGCCACTACATTCGCATTCTCCCCGGCGACCGGGTGAAGATCGAGCTCTCCCCCTACGACCTCGACCGCGGCCGGATCACCTACCGCTACAAGTAACGCCCGGGTTACGCACACGCCGCGCGTCATTCGGCACGCTCGCTGCGCGATCGTCGCCCCATGCCCGCCGATGGCCGAATAACGTCGAATAGACGAACGCGATTCGGCCATCGCGGGGAGTGGGGACGGCGCGAGGCGAAAGTTCTCGAGCTTGCCGCGCGCCAGCACGGCGTCATCACCCATGCCCAGCTTCGTTCGCTGGGCTTCAGCGCCGGGGCGCTTCGCCATCGCGCGGCCGCCGGAAGGCTGCACGCGCTGCACCGTGGTGTCTACGCGCTCGGGCGCCCCGACCTCGCGGTCGAGGGCAGGTGGAAGGCGGCGGTGTTGGCGTGCGGCCCGGGCGCTGCTCTCTCCCATTTCTCGGCGGCTGCTCTGCACGGGCTCCTGCTCACGGCGCGCACGAACATCGACGTGACGATCCCTCGACGAGTGGGAATCTCGCGAACGGGCATTACCGTGCATCGCTCCACCTGCCTGGGATCGGCGGAGCTTTCCGAGGGGCGGGGGATCCCCTGCACCTGCGTCGCTCGCACCCTGCTCGACTTGGCCGCAGTCGTCAATCGCCAGACTCTTGAGCGGGCGTGCGATCAGGCGAAGATCCTCAGGCTGGTCGACTGGTCGGCCATGCACGAGCTGCTCACGACCGCCCGGGGTCGCCGCGGCGTTCGCCTGCTTCGTGCCGTTCTTGGGGCTGGTGAGCTGGGCGACGGCGCACCGCGTAGTGAACTGGAGCGGAAGTTCCTCGCCCTGTGTCGACGCGCTGCCTTGCCCAGCCCGGCGGTAAACCAATGGCTCGCGGTGTCCGGCGAGGAGATGCAGGTCGACTTCTTGTGGCACGAGCCACGGGTGATCGTGGAGACCGACGGCTTCCGCGCCCACGGCACGCGTCGGGCTTTCCGGGAGGACCGCCGCCGCGATCGGCTACTCGGTCTGGCCGGCTGGCGCGTGGTCCGCTTCACCTGGGACGACCTCACCAACGACCCCGAGCATGTGACGAGGGTCCTACGAGATCTTGTCTCGACTGCGTCTCCGAACCGCTGATCGTCAGCGACGGCCGAATTGCGTTCGCCAATTCGACGCAATGCGGCCATCGCGGAGCAGGCTCGTCACGCAGGGCGGGGCCAGCGACGAAAGTCGCCGGTTCAGTACGCGGTTCGGCGCATGCCGCGCAGGGCGAAGGCGGCCAGCACGGCCATCAGGCCGGCGAGCGCCAGCAGGCCCGGCCAGGTATCGCCCCAGGTCACCCCCCCGACGAATCCCTGTCGGGCCGACTCGACGATCTGCGTGGCGGGGTTGTACTTGGCGACCGTGTGCAGCCAGCCGGTGAGCAGGGCGAGCGGCGCGTACGCGGTCGTGGTCAGGATGAGCACGAACATCCCCGCCTGCATCAGGGGGGCCGCCGACTGCGACCTGAACTTGAGCGCCAGGGCACAACCCCACAGCGCGGCCAGGGTCCCCATTCCCATCACGATCACGACCGCCATCGCCAGCCCCCCGATCCCCGGCCAGCTCACGCCCAGCGCGAAGCCCACCACCAGCAGCACCGCCGCCGGGATCAGTGACCGGAGGCTGGCCGAGATCACGAGGCCGGCGAGCAGTACCGAGCGGGGCGCGGGGGAGACCAGCAACCGGTCGAACCATCCCTGCTCGATGTCCCGGGCGAGGTTGACCCCGGTGGCGGCGCCCGTGAACCCGGCGCCCTGCATCAGGCTGATCGGGATCAGGAAGCTCTGGTAGCTGTTCGAGTCGAAGCCCGGGAGCAGGGTCAGGTGGCCGAACACCGAGGTGAGGCCGAGGAAGAAGATCGTCGGCGCCAAGACCCCGGGAATCGCCGCGCCCGGCACCCGGAGCAGCTCGTTGGCCGCCCGGCGCACCAGGGCGGAGATCATCTCGAGGTCGGTTCGCCAGCCCATTCTCAGCCCCCCGTCCGCAGTCGCTGCCGGAGCGCGAACGCGCTCAGTGCCACGCTGATCCCGCCGACCAGGGCGATCGAGCCGATCGCCTTCCCGAATGCCTCCAGCGAGAGCGACGAGATCACCGGGTCCCGTACCCCTTCGACGATGAAGCTGATCGGGTTGTACTCGGCGATCGACGCCGCCGGCTCCAGCATCAGGTTCGCGGGAAAGAACGCCGAGGAGAGGAACAGGATCACGAACACGAGCGGAAACAGCCCCTGGACCACCGAGGCCTTCCCCGTTCGCAGCGCCACAGCGGCGCCGATCCCACCGAAGGCGACCGCCGAGAGGGTGACGAAGAGGATCATCACCAGCGCCCCCGGCACCCCTTCGTCGAACCGGACCCCGAAGATCAGCCCGATGACGATGAACCAGATCGCCGAGAAGGCGCCCAGCGCCGCCGTTCCGGCGAGCCGGCCGAGAACGATCGCGTAACGGGATATCGGCGCCGCCAGCAGGCGGTCGGTGAACCCCATCTCGATGTCGACCGCGAGCGCGATCCCGCCGCTGTTCGCGGCCAGCAGGGTCGATTGGATCATCGCCCCGGCGAGGATGAAGTCGAGAAAGCCGTTGACCTGGGGAAAGCCCGGCAAGTCGACGCCGCGCCCGGCGCCCCCGGTCTGGATTGCCAACAGCAGGGTCGGGAAGACGATGATCGGGGCGAACAGCTGCGGCCTGCGCATGGTCTGCCTCACCGACCGCGCGCCGAGCGCCCAAATCACCCGCAGGTTCGCCGCCAGGTTCATTCGGAGGACGGATCCTCGGGCGGGTCTTCCTCCTCGGGCTCCAGGTGATGGCCGGTCTTCGCCAGGAAGACGTCGTCGAGCGACGGCTCGACGAGGTCGAGCGCCTCCACGTTCAGCCCCGCCTCGTCGAGGGCGCGAACCACCGGGGCCACCGCGCCGGCTCCCCGCTCGAGCTCCACCAGCACCGCGCCATCGCGCATCGGCAGCGGCTTGCCGAACCGGGCGACGACCTCCTCGGCCCGGTTGGCGCCGTCGTCGGCGAGCTTGACCTCGAGGTGCGGGTGTCCGAGCTGGGCCTTCAGCGCCCGCGGGGTGTCCTCGGCGACCAGCTTGCCGAAGTCGATGATCCCGACCCGGTCGGCGAGCTGGTCCGCCTCCTCCAGGTACTGGGTGGTGAGGAAGACGGTGGTGCCGTCCGCGTTCAGCTGCTCGACCTCGGTCCAGATCGTCTTGCGGCTGACCGGGTCGAGCCCCGTGGTCGGCTCGTCGAGGAACAGGACCGGCGGCTCGTGGACCAGCGCGGAGGCGAGGTCGAGCCGCCGCCGCATGCCCCCCGAGTAGGTCCCCACCTGGCGGTCCGCGGCCTCCACCAGGTCGACGCGCTCCAGCAGCGCATCCGCCCTCCGGTGCCCATCGTCCCGAGACAGGCCGTGGAGGGTCGCCTGGAGCCGGATCAGCTCACGCCCGGTCATCAGCGGATCGAGCGCCGCCTCCTGGAGGGCGACGCCGATCGTCCGGCGCACCTGGCCTGCCTCGGCGACGACGTCGAACCCGGCCACCCGGGCGCTGCCGCCGGTGGGGCGCAGGAGCGTGGTCAGGATCCTGACGGTGGTCGTCTTGCCCGCCCCGTTCGGCCCCAGGAAGGCGTAGATCTCGCCCTCGGCGACGTCCAGGTCGACGCCGGCTACCGCGCGCACGTCCCCGGAGAAGGTTCGCTCCAGCGCCCTGGCCTCGATCGCCGACACGGGCGGAGGATAGAACGAGTCAGTCGTCTAGCCCGCGAGCGGCGGGGCCGCGTCGACCCAGGTGCGGTCTGTCGCCCGCTCGAGCGCCTCGGCGGCGTCGAGGAGGAGCTCGTCGCGGCCCCAGGGGGCGATCAGCTGGAGCCCGATCGGGAGCCCCTCCGAGGACCGTCCCACAGGAACGCTGATCGCCGGCACGCCGGCCAGGTTGGCCAGCCCGCCCTGGCGGGGGTTGACGTAGTCGGCCGGATAGGTGCCCGAGGGAACCTCGACGGTCGGGTTCTCAAGCGGTGGCGCAGTCGCCGCCACCGTCGGCCAGGCGAGCACGTCGACGCTCTCGAACACCTCGGCGAGCGAGTGCCGGACGACGGTGCGGACTCGCTGCGCCTTGGCCATCGCCACCGAGGGGAGCAGCAGCCTGTAGCGCAGGAGCGCCCGCGCCACCAGGCTGACGTCCTCGCCGAGGGCCGCGATTCGCTCCGGAGTGACGTCGGCGAGCTCCTCCGTCTGCCCGACCAGGACCGAGGCGATCAGCACGTGCTCCCTGCCCTCGAAGTCGACCTCGGACGGGGTCCCTCCGGTGGTGGTCTGGAGTGCCTCGACCGCCTCGCGGCAGGCCGCGGGTCGACCTCCGGGTCGCAGTCGTCCCAGAGCTCGCCGGGGACGATCCCGATCCGCAGCCCGGCCGGCTCCCGGCTCGCCAGCACCTCGCCGAACAGAACCCCGCCGAGAAGGCGGCAGTCCGCCGCGTCGCGACACAGCGGGCCGGAGACGATCGTGGTGGTCTGAGGGACGTGGTGGCCGAGCATGGTCGAGCGGCCGAAGGTCGGCTTCAACCCCGTGATCCCGCAATAGGCGGCCGGATAGCGGATCGACCCGACGCCGTCGGCCCCCACGGCGCCGCCAACCAGGCGGGAGGCCACGGCTGCGCCCGGCCCGCTGGAGGAGCCGCCGGGGCAGCGCTCCGGATCCCATGGGTTGCGGGCCGGGCCGTAGACGGAGGTGTGCCCGGTGCTTCCGGCCCCGTACTCGTGCATGTTCGCCACCCCGACGATCACCGCCCCCGCGTCGCGAAGCGCCCGGTACGGACCAGACTCCCCGGGCGACCGCGGCGACCCCAGGTACTGCGCGGCGCCGAGCCGCTCGGCCCGCCATGGCAGCGGCCACTCATCCTTGATCACCACCGGGACCCCGAACAGCGGGCCTCGCGGGGCCTGGTCGAGCATCTGTCGCGACTCGGCCGGAAAGGTGTCGACGATCGCATTGACCCCCGGGTTTCGCTCCTCGATCCGGGCCAGCGCCGCATCGAGCAGCTCGCCCGGGTCGGCGTCCCCCGCGGCCACGGCCCCCGCCTGCTCACGAAGCGGGCTGTCGAGCAGGCTCATCTGCTTTCCAGCGCCCGGGGAGCGTGAGACAGGTCGGTTCCCGCCTCGGGCTCGACCCCGTCGAGCTCAGCCTCGACAAGCGCCTGGAGCGGCGGCCCATAGAGGGCGTCCACCGCCTCGATCACAGCCAGCTCGGGCTCGCCGGTCTCCAGCTCGAACAGCTCCAAGCCGGCGATGACGAACCGGGTGGTGCGGCTGGCCCCGCCGTCCTCAGGCACGTGCTCCGCCCATTCGCTCCGCGCTCATCCGCCGCGGACCCTATACGCGGGCTCCGCGTCGCCGCATCGACGCGGGTTGGCGGGCGCTCGCCGTCCGCCGGCCCGGCCCCCTAACCTATGCGACCGCACCGCAGGCGCCACACCGGAGGACCGGTGGCCCGGGAAGCAGCCGGGCGAGCGCGCGGTGTCGGACATCGATGACCGCAATCACCGAAGCGACAACCAGGCGGGGGCGCCGCACGATCCCTCTGCTGATCTTCGCCACCCTCTGCAGCGCCCTGATCGCGATCGCCGCGGTCTCGGTGGCCGGCGCCACGAACGCAAAGGTGCTGGGGAAGACCAAGCACACGCCTCCGCCATCCTGTCCCAACAAGAAACACCCGAACCAATGCCAGGGCGTGGGCCGCGTGACCGGCTTCATGCGGGTCGCGGACGGGAAGAAGTTCCCGTACCGAGTCCGCAAGAACGGCAAGCTGGTCGCCTTCGCGCTCGACCTGTCGAGGCCGACCAAGGACCAGCGCAACTTCTTCGGCACGATCTTCAAGGGCAAGAAGTTCGGCAAGGCGCCCTCGGCCAGGATCGCGGTGATCGAGCAGAACAAGCAGCGCAACCGCACCTACAAGCTGCTGCGCCAGAGCCCGGCGATCGACCTCACCGGCGCCCTGGGCCGCAAGGTGATCTTCACCCTCGACGAGCCGCTGCGGATCAGGAAGGGCCAGATCGCCGCGCTCACGATCCCGACCTGGGTGTCGAACTTCGCCCACGCCCATCTGAGCGCCGGCGACAACGAATGGCGTGCAAGTCGATCGAAGAAGAAGTGCGCGCCATCGAGCGGCGAAGAGTCGGTGGTCAAGCACTGGGCGCAGAACAGCAAGTCCCAGCAGAAGGTCGGCTCCCACCGCACCTACGGCTGCGACTACTCGGGTGGACGGCTGCTGTACTGGGCCTACTTCGCCCGGACGTAGCCAGGCGCGGACCTTGGCCGCCGAGTAGGCGCGGCTAGTCGCAGGAATTGCCCGGGCAGAGCTCGTCGCCCGGGTTGGGATGGCCGCTGCCGCCGTGGTGGTTCCCGCCGTGATGACCGCCACCCCCGCCGCCGACCCCGGTCCCGCCGCTGCCGTTGCCGCCGGTGGTCGAAGTGGTCGGGGTCGGGGTGGTGGTCGTCGTCGACGAGCTCGTGGTCGTGGTCGGGGTGGTGGTGGTGCTGCGGGTTGTGCTCCGAGTCGTGGTCGAGCTGGTGGTCGTCGTGGGCGGGACGGTGGTGGTCGTGGTGGTCGGCGTGTCGTCGCCACATCCCGCCAGCGCCACGCCCACCGCCAGCGCCAGGGCGGCGAAGACTGCCGTCGTGTGGCTCATGAGGCGCCGTCGAGCGCCGGCTGGCGCAGCCCGCAGTAGGGGCAATCGCTGACGTCGAGGCCGATCAGCTGGTCGCAGCGCCGGCAGATGCGCAGGTTCTCCGGCACCCGGAGCAGCGCGGAATCCGACGGGGCCAGAGGCAGGGTTCGGGTGACGGGGAGCAGCTCCTCGCCCGTCTCGCGATCCGTGTAGGCCGTTCCCGGCTCGATCGGGGCCAGGGCCTCGCGGCCCGAGGCCGGCGCCCGCAGCCTGTATACCTGGCGACGATTCATGGGCGGCAACGATAAAGGTTGAGCGTTCGTGCTAGCGACGAAGTCGCGGTAGATGCGGAGGTGCCTGCCGGGTCAGGTTGGACCCCGGGTCGGCGACACCGGACGCGATAGCGGAGGATGTCGCCGATGAGAATCCTGATCTTCCACGGCTACCTGCTGCGCGGAACCGGCAGCAACGTCTACAACGCGAGCCTCGCGCAGCGCCCTCGCCCGGCTCGGGCACGAGGTGCACCTGCTGTGCCAGGACCGCGAGGCGGGAGCGCTCGAGTGGGTTGACCGGGTTGGGCGGTGGTCCGACGGCCGGCTGAGCTTTGAGCCGGCCGGGGCGGGCGCGGGACCCGGGACCGTGACCGCGTACGTGCCCGACATCGGCGGCCTCCTGCCCGTCTACGTCGACGATCCCTACGAGGGCTTCCGGGTGAAGACGTTCGCCGAGCTCACCGACGAGGAGCTGGCCGCCTACCTGGAGGCGAACGTAGCCGCCGTGCGTGAGGTCGCCGGCGAGCTCGGCGGGGTCGATGCCGCGCTCGCCAACCACCTGGTCATGGGCCCCGCGATCCTGGCCAGGTCCGACCTCGAGTTCGCGGCCAAGATCCACGGCTCGGCGCTCGAGTACACGGTCAAGCCCGACCTCGAGCGCTTCCTCCCGTACGCGCGCGAGGGCGTCGAAGCGGCGAACGGGATCCTGGTCGGGTCCCGGCACACGGCCGAGAGCCTCTGGGAGGCGTTCGGGGATCCGAAGCTCGAGCTCAAGACCCGTCTCGGCCCGCCCGGGGTCGACACCCATCTGTTCGCTCCGATCCCGCCGGACTCCGGCGCCGCCAGGCTGCGGGGACTGGCCACCGCGCTCGGGGGGGACGCGCCGGACGAGGACACGACCTGGGACCGCGACCCGGCGAAGGCCGCCGAGGCGATCGACTGGTTCGCCGAGGCGCGGGGCCCGCGGGTCGTGCTGGTGGGCAAGATGATCGTCTCCAAGGGCGTCGACCTGCTGCTCGCCGCCTGGCCGCTCGTGCACGCGCAGAACCCAGGCGCGAGGCTGCTGCTGGTCGGGTTCGGCGAGTACGACCGGGCGCTTCGGCGGCTGTGGGCGGCGCTGACCGAGGGAGAGATCGAGGATGCGCGCGAGATCGCCGCGCTCGGCCGGGGTCTCGAGGGGGGCGAGGAGCGCCCGCTTCGCATCCTGGGCGGGTTCCTGGGCGCGCCGCCGCCCGGCTACGACGCCGCGGCCGCCGGGGCTGCCGGCAGCGTGGCCTTCGCCGGGCGCCTCGAGCACGAAGAGGTGGGCGCCCTGGTCCCGGCCGCCGAGGCGCTGGTCTTCCCGAGCACCTTTCCGGAGGCGTTCGGGATGGTGGCCGCGGAGGCCGCCGCCGCCGGGGTGTTGCCGGTCTCCGCGGCACACTCGGGCGCGCTCGAGGTGAGCCGCGCGCTGGCGGCGGAGCTGCCGGCAGAGGTCGCCGAGCTGGTCTCGTTCGCGGTCGACGATCGCGCGGTGCTCGGGATCGCCGAGCGCCTCAACGGCTGGCTGGCGCTCGAGGAGGCGACTCGCGAGCGCGCCCGCGCGACCCTGGCCGAGACCGCGGGGCGCTTGTGGAGCTGGGAGGGCGTGGCGCGCGGCGTGCTCGCCGCCTCGGCGGGAGAGCTCGACCAGCTCCCGCGCGTGCCCGAGGAATGAGCGCTAGTACCGCTTGCGACGAGCTGGTTCTGCCGTCGGGCCGGCGCCCGGGCAAGGAATAGAATCCCGCGCGTTGACCCGGGCCACGCTTGTCAGGTTGTTCGCGGCAATCGTCGTGTTGACGGTGGTGATCGCCGTGCCGATGACCCAGATCCACTGGGACGGCACCCAGGCCTCCACCCAGGCCGACGACATCGACACGCTGCTCAACGTGATGATCGTGCTGTCGTCGTTCGTGTTCGCGATCGTCCTGGTGATGCTCGGCTACTGCGTCTGGAAGTACCGAGCGAAGCCGGGCGACGAGTCCGACGGCGAGCCGATCCACGGCAACACCAAGCTCGAGATCGTCTGGACCGTGATCCCGACGGTGATCGTCCTCTTCGCCGCTGGCTACAGCTGGATCGTGCTCGGCGACATCGAGACCAAGGCCTCCGATGCCCTGCCGGTCAACGTCACTGCGCAGCAGTACAAGTGGACCTTCAACTACCCGCTCTCCAACGGCAAGTCGGTGAGCTCGAACCAGCTCGTCGTCCCCGAGGGGCGCCAGCTCGACCTGCATCTGACGGCGCTCGACGTCCTCCACTCCTTCTGGGTGCCCGAGTGGCGGATCAAGCGCGACCTGGTGCCCGCCGGGGAGGGCGGCAACGACGTCGACAACACCGTCCGGGTGACGCCGGACCGGCTCGGCACCTACAACGTGGTCTGCACCGAGCTCTGCGGGTTCGGGCACGCGACCATGCGGGCCCTGGTCCGGGTCGTGCCCTCGGACGAGTTCACCACCTGGCTCGCCAGGCAGCCGCGGGTGGAGCCCCAGGCCGGGGGCCCGACCGGGTCGGAGACGGGGTCGCCGTCGGAGTTCAACAACGGATCGCCGGTCGGGGGGCCGTAGGCAGTGGATAGCCTTCCGACCCGAGGTAGGACTTGTTAGCCGCTTTGAAGAGACCGGGGCTGGGGCGCGGCGCGCTGGGCTTGGTGATCGGGTTCGCGTTCGGCTACGGGCTGGTCGTCGCCCTGCGCCTGGCCTCCGGCCTGCCGGCGACGCAGACCGCGCAGACCGGCTACCCGCAGCTGATCGTCGCCATGATCACCGCCCCGTTCGGCTTCCTGATCGGTTTGGGGGCGTTCGATTACTGGTTCCGCTGGGCGGTGGGCGGGCCCGACTACCCGGCCGAGCTCGAGCACAAGGATCACGGCGCCCACTCGTGGCGGGACTACTTCAAGTTCAACACCGATCACAAGGTGATCGGGATCCAGTACATCTGCACGACCTTCATCTTCTTCTTCATCGGCGGGGCGATGGCGATGGTGATGCGGGCCGAGCTCGCCCAGCCGGGCACCCAGATCGTCGAGCCCGGGACCTTCAACAGCCTCTTCTCGGCCCATGCCGCGCTGATGATCTTCGTCTTCGTGATCCCTGTGTTCGCCGGGATCGCCAACTACGTCCTGCCGCTGATGATCGGGGCGCCGGACATGGCGTTCCCGCGCCTGAACGCGCTCAGCTTCTGGATGCTGCCCGTCGCCGGGCTTCTGTTCGTGGGCAGCTTCCTCGCCCCCGGCGGCGCGTTCGACGCCGGCTGGACCGGCTACGCGCCGTTGTCCACCGGCGCCCCCCTGGGCCAGTCGTTCTTCAACTTGGGCGTGCAGTTCGCCGGCGCCTCATCGGTGGCCACGGCGCTCAACTTCCTGGTCACGATCATCACCATGCGGGCGCCGGGGATGAACTTCTGGCGCATGCCGCTGCTCGTCTGGGCGAACCTGTCGACCTCCCTGCTGGTGGTCGCGGCGACGCCGTTCATCGCCGGGGTCCAGTTCATGGTCCTGTTCGACCGGGTCCTGCACACCAACTTCTTCCAGGCGCTGAACGGCGGCGACGTGCTCAGCTACCAGCACATCTTCTGGTTCTACTCGCACCCCGCGGTCTACATCATGATGCTGCCGGGCTTCGGGATCATCTCCGAGGTGATCACGACCCACGCCCGCAAGCCGATCTTCGGCTATCGGCTGATGGCGCTGGCGCTGCTCGGGATCGTCGTGCTCAGCTACACGGTCTGGGCGCACCATATGTTCGTCTCCGGGATGTTCGCCTGGCTGAGGATCCCGATGATGATCACCACGCTCCTGATCGCGGTCCCGACCGGGATCAAGATCTTCTCTTGGCTCGGGACCCTGTTCGGCAGCGTGCTCCACCTCTACTCGACCGCGATGCTGTTCGCGCTCGGGTTCATCGTCACCTTCGTGGTCGGGGGGATCAGCGGCGTGATGCTCGGCATGGTCCCGATCGACATCCACGTCTCCGACACCTACTTCGTGGTCGCCCACATCCACTTCGTGCTCTTCGGCGGCTCGGTGTTCACGATCTTCGCCGGCATCTATCACTGGTTCCCGAAGATGACCGGTCGCATGTACGACGAGCGGCTGGGCCGGATCCACTTCTGGCTGACGCTGGTCGGGATGCTCGGCACCTTCGTGCCCATGCACTGGATCGGGATGGAGGGGATGCCACGGCGGGTGGCCGACTACTCGGCCCAGTTCGGCGACTGGAACCTGGTGATCTCCCTGTTCGCGTTCCTGCTCGGGGCCGCCCAGCTGATCTTCCTCTACAACATGGTCGTCAGCTGGAAGTGGGGGCCCCTGGCAGGTGACAACCCGTGGCGAGCGCGGACAATCGAGTGGCTGGTCTCCTCGCCGCCGCCGACCTTCAACTTCGACCAGATCCCGCGGGTGGTCGGGGGACCGTACGAATACGGCGTGCCGGGGGCCCGCCACGCGATCCTCGGTCCCGCCGAAGCGGAGGTCGGGGCGCCGCAGCCCGCGGTCGCCGGAAGCGCCGGGACAGCCCCGACATGAGCGCGTCCGACGCCACCGGTGCGTCCTCCGACGGTGCCGGCGGCACCGTGCTCGCCTTCATGAACGAGGTCGCCGGCGGCCGCAAGCTGCTCATGGCGACTCGGGAGCGGGTGGACGCGGGAGCCGAGCGGGTGGCCGTGGTCGCGCCCCAGAACCAGCCGCTGGCGGGCCAGATCGTCGACCGCGACGAGGTTCGCGATGCGGCCCTGAGCCGAGTCGAGGTCACCCAGGCGGTGCTGGGCGAGTTCGGCATCGACTCCGAGGGCGCGGTGATGGACGCCGACCCGGCGCTTGCCCTCGACGACGCGATTCGGGCCTTCGGGCCGCGTGAGGTGCTGCTCTCGTGCCTGTACGACACTCGCTTCGGGCTCACCCGCAAGGACCTGGTGGAATGGGCCAAGCAGCGCTTCGAGGTGCCGATCACGCACATCCCGGTGCGGATCGAGGACGACGCGGTCCGCTGGGACGTCACCCACACGCTCGTCGTCGCCACCCGAACGGTCGCCAGCGGGGACCTGATCGCCCACCTGAAGCAGAAGGCCGGCGAGCACCCCCACCGGTACACGATTATCAGCCCGCCGTCGGGCCAGATCACCCGCGAGGAGGTCTGCGAGCGCCTGGCGCGGGCGCTGGCCGAGCTCTACCGGTCCGAGATCGACGCCACCGGCCAGCCGATGAGCCCGGCGCCGCTGGCGGCGGTGCGGAATGCGATCGAGCACTATCGGATCGACGAGATCCTGATCTCGACCCTGGCCGGCGAGCGGTCGAAGTGGCTCGAGGAGGGGCTGATCGACGACGTCCGCGCTCTCACCGAGAAGCCGGTCGAGCACGTGGAGTCCGGCGAGGCGGGCGAGGCGACCACACCGGCGCCCGCGGTCGCCGCGGCGCCCGCGGGGACCGGCGAGGAGGGCTAGCCATGGAGGCTCACGCCGCCACCGCCGACCACGCTCACCACGGCCCGCCGGAGGCGCACCAGAGCTCGCGGATCGACCGCCAGACGCTCGGCATCCTGCTGTTCATCGTCTCCGAGGTGATGCTGTTCGGCGCCTTCTTCGCCTCCTATTTCTTCCTCCGCGTGGTCGCCAACGTGGGCCCGTGGCCCCCCGAGGGCTTCGACCTTCCGAAGGCGGTCGCCGGCGTCAACACGGCGATCCTGATCTCGTCCAGCTTCACGGTCCACTACGCGCTGGTCTCGATCCAGCGCGGCAACCGGCGGGGCCTGATCACCGGCCTGGCCGCAACCTGGCTGCTCGGGTTCACCTTCCTCTTCATCCAGTTCAACGAGTACGTCCACATCGGCTTCAGCGCCCGCGACGGTGCCTTCGGCTCGATCTTCTACGGGCTCACCGGCCTCCACGGCGCTCACGTCACCGTCGGGCTGATCCTGCTCGCGATGGCCAACATCCGCGCCTGGCGCGGCCACTTCACCTCGGACCCGAAGAAGCACCTCGGGGTCGAGATACCCGGGATCTACTGGCACTTCGTCGACGTGATGTGGATCATCGTCTTCACGACGGTCTACATCCTCTAGATACCGCATTGGCAAGCGGTTTTCAGTCGCGCCGCGCCAAGTATGCGCCAGTCGATGCGCCAGTCAGCTCGCCGCCAGCCCCGCGAGCAGCGTCCTCGACGCGCTCCCTTTGGGCTGTCAGATAGGCGTCGAGCAGTTCCGCCGCCTCGTTCTCGCTCCCTGGCATCAGGTGCCCGTAGCGATCCAGCGTAATCGAGATATTCGCGTGCCCCATGAAGCTCGAAAGCGCCTTGCGTTTGACACCCAGCTGCGATCATCAGCGAGGCGAAAGTGTGCGCGGCACGGCGTGCGGGGTCAGCCGCTCGTGCCCGGCCGCGGTCCACGCTTCGTCGGCTCCGGCTTCTCGTCCTCCGGCTCCAGGCCGGCGCCCTCCCACTGCGGTCAGGTTAGACTTGGTCTTTGGCGTCGGTTCTCCTGGCGCGCTTCAAAGGAGCCGCGCCTGTCTGGATACGCGACGGCAGATCACGCGCATCGAGCAACTACAAAGCAAGGCCATCGTGCGAGGCTCTCTGAAGCCGGGCCGCACGTGTCCGGTCAATCGTTGTGGGAGGGGCCGCTAGGTCCCTGGCGGCACCGTGCGGCAATGTAGGTGGACGCATTGGGGGCGTCCCTCGTTCCTAATCGCGACGTTGCCCCCCAGGCTCTGGACGCCCTGGACGGACGAGATGCCGTAGCCCTGGTTCCTCTTGACGAGATTGTCGCGCAAGGCCGTTGAAGGCTCCCCGACGCGGATGCCCGTCTCGCCGAGCTTCGCCACGTTGCCCTCGATCAGCGTGTCGTTCGAGCTCTCCCTCACCGCGATGACGCCGATCGCGCGAGCCGCGGAGGACGTTCTCACGATCACGTTGCGGCGGGAGATGCCCCGACCGAAACCGATGGGCGAAGAATGGGTCCGGCTGGCCGACGGCGATCGCGTAGAGCGCGCCACGAACGACGTTGTGCACGACCCGGTTCCCGTTCGAAACCTGGAGGTCGATCCCGCTGAACCCACCGAAGTCGATCCGGTAGAGGAGGTTGCCCGCGACGCGGTTTCGGTTGCTGTGGCGCATCAGCCAGATCGCCGGCTCATCGGCCATGTTGACCCTGTTGTTCAGGACTCGCGAGTGATCCACATTGTCGAGCCAGATTCCCCGGTGCGCGTTGAAGACGTCGTTTCCGTCGATCGTCATCCTCGAGGAGTCGTGGACCTCGAGTGTGGAGGTGCTGGGGCCCCTGACCACCTTGTTGTGGACCACCCGGACCTGGTGGTCCCGCGACAGGTAGAAGCCTTGCTGGAGACGAGTGTGAGCGATCACGCCGCCCGAGGAGTGGGTGAAGCTGACCCCCCAACCCTCGATGTTGCGGACGACGTTGTCATCGCCGTGGATGACGCGCACCGCATCGAAGAATCCGTCCAGCTTGCCGCGCTCGCCGCTGCTCTTCACGGTGACCCGATCGTGTCCGGCCACGTTGTCGATTCCGGCGATCCCCGCCCCCTTGATCGCGTGCCCGTGGAGGTCCACCGTCACCCCGTCGGCTGCGATCACCAGTCCAGAGCCGTGACAGCCGGTCAGATCAGCGTGGAGGGTCACATCTCGTGTGACATGCGAGCCGCAGTGGGGCTCCGCGGCGGCGGCCGACGAAGCGGTCGCAAGCCCGGCGCAGATGGCGGCGACCGACCAGAGCGCAAGACGATCTCTCGACTTCCCGAGCCTGGGGCCCAGAATTCTCTCCTCCCAGACGTCCATTGAGAGGCGACGACAGATGGCCATCACCCCGAGGGCGACCATAACAGCCAAGCGGTCACGCCAGCGGCGTTTCCTCGGCCGCGCCATAACCAGACCTGCGACTGACCCGCCCCTCACGAGATACTGCACGGCGATGTCGCTGGACAACGTGGAGATCGTGCGGCGGTCCACCGAGGCGTACAACCGCCGTGACCTCGACGGGATCGTGGAGCATTGGGCACCCGACGCCGTGTTGGACTGGTCCAACTCTCGCGGCCCCGAGGCAGGCGTTTATCGGGGACACGATGAAATCCGAGCCTTCACGCAGGGGTTCCAAGCGGCGTGGGACGACGTTCGACTTGAGCTGGGCGACCCGATAGAGGTCGAGGACGACCTCCTCGTGGTGGAGAACGTCACCTACCTTCGCGGGCGCGACGGGATCGAGATCGAGGCGCGAAGCGCCTGGGTGCTCAGGTTTCGGGACGGCCGACAGACCTCGCTCACCCTGTACCAGACGAAGCAGGAGGCCCTCGAAGCCGCCCGGCTGTGGACGTAGCGTCTCGAGCGCCCAATTGGCGGGGCTCCTATGTCGGATCAGGCCAGGCGACCAGCGTCGCAGCGGCAGCGGCGACCAGCGCGGCGCTCACCGCGACCGCGGGCCAGGCCCCGATCGCCTCGCCCAGTGGATGCGAGACGACGAACAGCCCCACCGCGATCGCGAGCAGCGCGATCGTTCTCTGCGGCCCCGCGATCGGGAGCGCCGCGCGTCCGCACCACACGCCTCCGGCCAACAGCACCAGCCCGCCGATCGCCCGCACCCCGGTCAGCTCAGCCGCGCCGAAGGCGGCGAAAAAGGTTGCCGCGGCGACCAGCGGCACGGCCGTGCGCAGATTCATCCCCGAGACGGTAGTCGGCGGGATTCATCCGCAGCCGTATGCTGCCCGGGAACGCGAGGCGTTCATCTGAGGCATGGTCTCCTCCTCGAACCAGCCGGCGGTCCCGAAGCGCGTCTTCATCACCGGCGCGCTGGGGCTGATCGGGCGGCGGCTGGCGAGTCGCTATCGCGATGCGGGCTCCGAGGTCTCCGGCGTCGACGTGCGCGCCGAACCCGAATTGGGCGTCGTCGCCGGTGATCTGACCACCCGTGGGGCATGGGAGGAGGCGGCAGCGGAAGCCGAGCTCGTGATCCACACAGCGGCACGGCTGGGGATGGACATCGACGCGGACGGCTATTGGCGAGTGAACGTGATGGGGACTCGGAATGCTCTCGATGCCGCGGTTCGCGCCGGCGCAGAGCGCTTCGTGCACATCTCCTCGATCGTGGCGTTCGGCTTCGACACTCCCGAGGACGTCGACGAGCGGCATCCCGTGCGACCCAACGGTGTCTCCTACGCGGACACCAAGGTGGCCAGCGAGCAGGTCGTGCTCCAGGCCCACGCCGCGGGCGAGATCGAGGCAACCATCATCCGCCCTGGCGACGTCTACGGCCCCGGCTCCTATTTCTGGACCCACTTCCCGGTGCGAGAGCTGGCCCGGGGCCGCCTCATACTGCCGGCGATGGGGCGGGGAGTCATGAGCCCGGTGTTCGTCGACGACCTGGTCGAAGGGATCGTGCTGGCGGCTGCGGACGAGCACGCCCGGGGTGAGATCTTCGTCCTCAGCGGAGGCCACGACGTCGAAGCCCGAGACTTCTTCGGCCACTACGCACGCATGCTCGGCAAGGATCGGGTTCCGGTCGCCCCGACGCCGGTGGTGGTGGCGATCGCGGCCGTCATGGAGCGCGTGGGCCGGCTGCGTGGCTCGCCGCCCGAGGTCACCCCCGCGGCGGTCCGCTACCTGGCCCGGTCCGGGAGCTACTCGATCGACAAGGCTCGCTCGGTGCTGGGCTACCAACCCGCGGTCGGTCTCGACCAGGGCATGGAGCTATGCGAGCGCTGGCTCCGCGAGCAGCGCCTGCTCGGCTGACCCGGGTTAGCCCGCGCGAACTCTCGTCTGGCGAAGCTCTGGCGAGAGCACCAACGATCACGTAAGGTCCGCCGATCGAGATCGGCGTGGCGCAGGAAGCGATGGTTGACATGCAGGCGCGGGAGGGCGACAGCGCCCGGGCCTTCTGCGGGCGCGCCCTTGGACCGCACTGGCGACCTGGCTTGCGGGCGTGTTCCCAGCCCTAGGTTGAGATGGGACGATCCGCGCGCTGGGCGCGCCTGAACACCCGCCTTCAGGCGGCGAGCCGACACAATCGCTCCCTGCTCACCAACGCCGGATCGCTGGTCGCCACGACCGTGGTCAGGTCGGCGCTCGGGGTGGCGTTCTGGCTGATCGCGGCCCACAACTT
This sequence comes from uncultured bacterium, assembly GCA_963811625.1. Classification (GTDB taxonomy): domain Bacteria; phylum Actinomycetota; class Thermoleophilia; order Solirubrobacterales; family 70-9; genus AC-56. The sequence continues at coordinate 362,384 of CAWERS010000001.1, forward strand.
CAGCCAGCCCGCGGTTGGGATCGCAAGCGCGGCGATCGCCGCGATGATCCTGCTCGGATTCATCGGCACGCTCGGGCTGGGGACCCTGCTGATGGGCGAGCTGCCGCGCCGACGGGATCGCCATCACTGGCTGCTGAACGCGGCCCTGCTGCTCAACGTCCTGGTCGGCTCCATCTCGGGCTGGGCTTCGCGCTGGCCGCGCCGATGATCTCGTCGAACCTCGGTGCCCTCAGCGAGAGCCCCGCGTCGACCGCGTTCTTCACCGCGGGCGTCGGCCTGACGGCGCTTGCGCCGGTCCTCGACCAGGCCCTGATCGGGCTCATGCGCGGAGGCCTGCAGCTGACCCGGAACACCGTCTTCGCGGTCGCAAGCTGCTGGCCCTGATTCCGATCGCGGTGCTGGTGGCGCATGCAGGGGCCCCGTGGATCTATTCCGCCTGCGCCGACGATCATCCAGGCGATGTGGAAGCTCGGCGCCATAATTGCGGTGGCGACAGAAAGGGGCGGTGATGCACAACCCACTGCGGTCGGAGAGAGACGTGTTTCGAGCGGTGGTGATCATCGGCATCGGCGCCGGAGCGGTGATCGCCCTTACCCTGCTTACCCGCCCGGCACTCGGCGCCGCGCTGCTGGCGGGGGAAGTGGGGCTCGGGATCGGGCTGCTGTGGCGTGGCTCCCAGGGGAGCGTTCGCGGCCAGGCCGAGGTGGCGCGGCGCCCGGACGCCACCTATCGCGTGCTGGTGATGGCCAACGAGACCGTGGCCGGACGGGCCCTGCTGGCCGAGATCCAGAATCGCTGCAAGGGCCGAAGCAGCGAAATCCTGGTCGTCGTCCCGGCGCTGACCAGCTCACGGATGGAGCACTGGGCCTCGGACGTCGACGGGGCCGCTCAAGGAGGCGAGGGCGCGACTGGACGAGTCGCTTCGGCGAATGGAGGCCGCCGGCATCGACGCCCGCGGCCAGGTGGGCGACCATCACGAGCCGAACGCATCGCTGGAGGATGCGCTGCGGGTCTTCCCCGCCGACGAGGTGATCATCTCCACTCATCCACCGGAGCGGTCGAAGTGGCTGGAGCGGGGCGTGGTCGCGAAGGCTCGCCGGGAGGTTCCGCTGCCGGTCACCCACGTGGTCGTCGACCTGGAGGCCGAGGCGCAGGAGCCCATGGGAGCGGCGGGCGCGACAGCCTAGCTTGCGACGATGGCCGAGCTGCGTTCGTCTATTCGACGCAATTCGGCCAGCGGAGGGCCGGCCTCGCCTTACTTGCCCTGTCCGCTGGAGCCCTGCTGAAGGAACTTGATCAGGGTGTCGAGGTCCTTGGGGCTGATCGACTGCCCGAAGGTCTCGGGCATCACCCCGGACGGGTAGCCGGAGGTGATCTTGGCCCCCGGGTCGATGATCGACTGCTTGATCTCGGCGGCGCTCTGCCCGGCAAGCGCCTTGTCGAGATCGGGTCCGGTCGTTCCGGTGCTACCGGCCGCCTTCAGCGTGTGGCAGCTGCCGCACCCGTTTTCGCCGAACACCTGGCCGCCGGGGCCGCCGGGGAAGGCCGGCGGCTCGATGCCGGGCACCCCGGCAACCTGCGCGATGTAGGTCGCGACATCGTCGAGGTCCTCGCCGGTGACGATGTGGGCCGGCATCGAGACGTTCGGGTCGTCGGTGCTGGGGCGCGGGTTGTCGACCTGGGCCTTGACCACCCCGGCGACCGTGTCCGGGTCCATTCCGCTGGCGCGCGCCTGGGCGAAGGCGGCATCAAGATCCGGCCCCTGGGTCCCCGAGGTCGCGGCCTGCTTGAGCACATGGCAGGTGCCGCACTTCTGGATGAACAGCTGGCGCCCGCGGTCGGTGTTTCCGGTCTCGCTGACCCCGCAGCCGGTCAGGGCCACGAGGGCGATTGCGGCGAGGGCCAGCGCCGCGCGCCATACGGCTCCCGGCCGGGTGAGGGTCCGTCTCGCCACGAGGCGGGAATCCTATCGTCGGCGTCCGGCGGCCCGCCGAGCCCATTTGGCGCCTGGGCCGCGATTGGATAGGCTTGACTCAATAGGCACTAGGCTGCTCGACCGTCGTCTCCCGGGGAGCGCACGATGGAAGTTCGCGAAGGTATGTCCAAGGTGGTGTTGGTCGTCGGGCCGAGCCACACGCTGCGCGAGGCCGCCCGGCTGATGAGCGAGAAGTCGGTCGGGGCGGGGGTGGTGATCGACGAGGAATACCCGGGGCCCGCGGATCATCAGCGAGCGCGACATCCTCAACTCCCTCGGGCGGGGCGAGGACCCCGATTCGGAGCGGGTCGGCGACCACGTCAGCGACACCCTGATCGCCGCAGCTCCCGACTGGAGCCTCGAGCGCGCCGCGATGGAGATGTCGAAGCGTCACATCCGGCACCTGGTCGTGGTCGAGTCCGGGGAGCTGGTCGGGATCCTGTCGATGCGCGACATCGTCCGGGTCTGGACCAGCGAGGGCGCCACCTCGGCGATGACCTCGCCGGAGACCGAGGCCTCGGCCGCCTAGGCTTCGGCTCAGGAGCCGTCGTCGGCCCGGCGAAGGGGCACGGCCGGCAACACCGCCGAGCTCACGCCCTGCTCGCCCGGCAGCCGTCCGGTCTCCTCGCCGGTGCGGCGGACCCAGGCGCGAAGCGAGGCGAGGCCGAGGATCGCCCCTGCGACCGCATAGGGCCAGCCGGCGAAGAGGCCGATCAGCACGCCTGCCAGTCCGACCGCGACCAGCGCCGGGGCCCACGAGGATCCCGGGACGTAGACCAGCTCGGACGGCTTCGGTATCGGACGGCCGCTCACGTGATGTAGATGACGGCGAAGAAGAAGCTGAGCCCGAAGCAGAGCAGCGCCAGGCCGGCCGCCAGCAGGCCCGACGTCAGGTTGCGCTCCGCGAGCTTTCGGTCCATCGCGCTTCTTCTATCACAGCCCCCGCATACGATCGCCTGATCGGCATGTCGATCAGGGACAACCTCATGCGCCAATGACCTCGGTCGAGGTCGAGCTCGGGCTGGTGACCCTGGCCGCGATGCTCTCGCCGACCACGCTCACGTTCTCCGTCTTCGCCCTGGTCTTGGGCGACCGGCCGCTCCGAGCCGGGTTCTGGTTCTACCTCGGCGCTCTTGGCATCACCCTGGTGATCGGGGTGGCGGCGGCCTTCGTGCTCGGCAGCGAGGCGGCCTCGCAGACCTCCTCGCCGAAGACGTGGGTGGCGGTGGTCGACGTGGTGGCTGGCGCCCTGGTGCTCGGATACGTGATCCGAGCCTGGCGGCGACCGCCCAACCCCGAGCGCGTCGAGCGGATGATCGATCAGATGAGCAGGGTGGCCTCTTCGCCGGCGATCGCGATCGTCGGTGCCGGCGCCACGCTGGCGAACCCCGGCGGGTTCATCCCCCTGGCCCTGAAGGAGATCTCGCAGCTCGACCCGAGCGCGGGGCAGTACGTGGTCGAGTGGTCGTTGTTTGCCCTCGTCTCGCTGTTGCCGCTCGGGGCAGCTCTCTTGATGCTCGTGTTAGCACCCGATCGCGCCATGCGGGCGCTCAAGCGCTCCCGCGGTTGGCTGGAGCGCCATGCGCGCACGGTCGCCGCGGTGATCCTGGTGGCGCTCGCCGCCGCCCTGCTCCGGAACGGGATCGTCGGGCTCACGTAGACGCCGGGTGTGCCCCGACCGTGATCGGCTGATCCAGACCGGGGGTCAGGCTGAGCGGGGCGATCTCGGTCCGTCCTCGTCCGGCGGCCTTGGATGCGTACAGGGCGATGTCGCAGCGACGAAGCAGCTCGTCGAGCGTCTCGCGGCGATCCCAGACAGCGACGCCGGCCGAGAACGAGCCCCTTGCGGGGGTTGCCTCGCGCAGCCTGTGGACCATGTCGGTGACGCCCTCGAGCTCGGTGTCGGGCAGCAGCGCGACGAACTCGTCGCCTCCGAGTCGCGCCAGGACGTCGCCGCCCCTGACCGCGGAGCGCATTCGATCCGCGGTCTCCTGCAGAACCCGGTCGCCGGCGTCGTGGCCCATCGAGTCGTTGATCTCCTTCAGGTCGTCGAGGTCGATCGCGGCGATGCCAAGGGGGGTCCCGGAGCGCCTGGCCCGGACCAGCTCGTGGCGGGTGGCCTGGTTCCAGCCCCGTCGGTTGAGGAGCCCGGTGAGGTGATCGATCACGGCCTCGCGACGCAGCCGCTCGGTCAGCCGCTGGGTCTCCCGGGTGACGGCTCGCAGCGATCCGGCGACGCTGACGCCGACGAACACCAGCAGCGCCGCGCTTCCCCAATCGACCGGATAGGCCGGGGGCCCCACGACCAGCATCGGCAGGAAGGACGAGGCCGCCAGCACTGCGATGCCGGCGATCAGCTCCCGGTCGGTCGCCTGGACGCCGAACCAGATCATCGCCATCATCATCAGCACCGAATAGCCGGATGCGGCGCCGCCGGTGTAGGCCTGCATCAGCGCCAGGCACGGAATCCCCCCGAAGGCGCCGAGGTAGAAGGCGAGCCGGTGGCGACGGGAGACGCCGGTGACGATCAGCGGCGCGATGCAGCCTCCGGCCGCTCCGATGAAGAACACCGGCCGGTGGGAGCTGAAGTCGGTCGCGATCGCGATCCCGATCGGCACCACGTTGCCGACGAACGCGTACCGCATCGCCCGCGTTCGCTGCCTGCCGTTCAAGCGCAATGGCCCCATCGCCCTGGTCTTCGGCCAAAGCGGCGAATCCTGGAATCTCCCGGCCATCTCCGCCGGGCAATCGTCTACCGCGAGCGGCGAACAACCCGCCGAACCCGCCCCGACGACCACGATCCGGTGTGGCGCGGACACCGCCTGCCCCGTAACGTTCCGGGCAGCGGATCGGACCAGTGCGCGAGGCGAGCGGCTCAGAGGCCAAGGGGCGGTGGATGATCGATCAACGGACGGTGGAGGGCTTCCCGGCCTCGGTACTGGTCAGCTCTGCGGGAGATCTCGAGGCGATCTTCGTGCCCGAGGCCGGGATGGTGGGCTGCTCGCTGTGCCACCGCGGCGAGGAGCTGCTCGGACAGCGCGACGGCCTGGGCGCCTACATCGCCGAGCACGGGACGATGGGGATCCCGTTGCTACACCCGTGGGCGAACCGACTCGGCCGCGAGCGGTTCCGGGTCGCCGGCCAGGAGGTCGCGCTCGACTCGCCCTCGACGCCGCTCGGCCGCGATCCGAACGGGCTGCCGATCCACGGCCTGCTCGCCGCGGCGCGCGGGTGGACGGTCGAGCGGCACGAGGCGCTTCCCGACGGGGCCCTGATCGCGGCCGAGTTCGACTTCGGCGCCCACGAGGGGCTGATGCAGGCGTTTCCGTTTCCCCATCTGGTGCGCCTCGAGGCGAGGCTGACCGCCCGTACGCTGAGCATTGCGACCACCGTTCGGGCCACCGGGGAGGCGACGATCCCGGTCTCGTTCGGCTACCACCCGTACTTCCGGCTTCCGGGGATCGATCGCCCCGAGTGGGAGATCGAGCTCCCGGTCCGCGAGCGCCTTTGCCTCGATTCGATGATGCTCCCGACCGGGAAGCGGGTCCCTGCCGATGTGGCGCCCGGCCCGCTCGGGTCACGGACCTTCGACGATGCCTTCACCGCGCCCGGGGACGGCGTTCCCCTGGTGCTCTCCGGGGGCGGACGCCGAATCGAAGTCGCGTTCGACGGGGGGTACCCGTACGCCCAGGTCTATGCCCCCGCCGACGACGAGGTGGTCGCGCTTGAGCCGATGACCGCGCCCACGAACGCGCTCGTGACCGGCCGGGATCTGATCCTGCTGGCGCCGGGAGAGGCTCACCGGGCGACCTTCTCGATCACGGTCACAGACTCCGGCTGAGACGGTCCCCGGATCCGGGGTTGCGGTCGTCGGGTATGTCGAGTGGGTGGAGCTCGCGCGTGTCGATCGGCCGCCCGCTGCCGGCGAGATCGTCCAGGTTCTCGACGCCTGGGAGCAGACGGTCGGGGGCCGTACGAGGGTCAGATCACGCGGTCGATGGCCATCGCCCCGAACAGCAGCGCGAGGTAGGCGAGCGAAGCGACGTGGAGCCGCACCGCGGCGGTCGCCGACGGACGCACCAGCAGGGCCACCGCCAGGCCGACGAAGCCGGCGCCGAGCGTCAGCGCCGCCACCAGATACGGGAGGCCGAACAGCCCGGTTGCGAAGGGGGCCATGGTGAGCGCCACCAGGGCGATCGAGTAGGCGAGGATCTCGCGGCGCGTGACTCGCTCGCCGCGTGCGACCGGCAGCATCGGGATCCCGGCCCGGCCGTAGTCGTCCTTGACCAGCAGCGACAGCGCCCAGAAGTGGGGCGGCGTCCAGAGGAAGACGATCGCGAAGGGGTAGAGGGCGGCGACGGTGAGGCCGCCGGTTGCCGCAGCCCAGCCGACCAGCGGGGGAACCGCTCCCGCGGCGCCCCCGATGACGATGTTCTGGGGCGTCAGCGGCTTCAGCCACAGGGTGTAGACGAACACGTAGCCGAGCAGCCCCGCGAGGGCCAGCGCCGCGGCCAGGACGTTGACCGCGATCGCCAGCTCGAGGATCGCGAGCACCCCGAGCGCGATTCCAAAGACCAGCCCATGAAGGGGCTGGATCCGGCCCGACACGAGCGGGCGGGCACAGGTGCGGGCCATCTTCGCGTCGCGCTCGCGCTCCAGGTAGTGGTTGATGGCGCCGGCGCTTCCGGCGGCGAGATAGCCACCGAGCACGGTGAGGATGATCGTGGTCAGGGCCGGCCCGGACGGGTCGGCGACGAACATCGCCGCGACCGTGGTCACCAGCAGCAGCGAGATGATTCGCGGCTTGGTCAGGGCCAGGTAGTCGCGTGCCAGCCGGGCCAGTGGGCGGCGGGCGCCCCGCGCCAGGTCCGGCTCCCGCAGCGGGACGGCGCCATCGGCTGTCGCCCCCTCGATCGCCGGGCTCGGGATCAGGTCGCCCGTGTTGGTTGCGCTCTCCATCTCAGGCAGTGACCGCCTGCGAATCCGTCGCTCCGGGATCACGCACACGCCCCCGCTCCTCCGCGGGCACCTCGACTTCGACCAGCGAGGCGGCCGCGTAGACGACGGTCGCCCAGAGCATAGTCGCCAGGGTCAGGTGGGCGACGATCAGCCAGGGGTGCTTGCCGAGCCAGACGTTGAGCGCTCCGAGCAGGATCTGGCCGACGAGCAGCAGTGGGATGGCGATGAAGGCGCGATTGACGACGCGTCGCCTCCAGGCCACCGCGCACATCAGCAGGATCGCGATCGTGGTCAGGTACATGAACAACCGGTGGGTGAGCTGGATGTCGACCAGGCGCCCGTACTGGAACGGCATGAACTTGTTCAGGCAGGTGGGGAACTGCTCGCCGCAGGCCAGGTGTGCCCCGAGCACCGGCTGGTCGGCCGTGCCCTCGCCCTCGGTGCCCGCCACGTAGCCGCCGGCAACGATGGTCGCCAGCACGAGCACGGTCGCGGCGGCGGCGCTGGTCCGCAGCGCGCGCGAGCCGTCGACGGCCGGCGCCCCAGGCGCCGGCTGGGCGATCCGGCGCAATGCGATCAGCAGGCCCAGCAGCAGCATGGCCAGCCCCAGGTGTGCGGCCACCAGCGCCGAATGGAGGCCGTGCTCGACGGTCAGGCCCCCGAGTGCCGCCTGCGCGAGGACCAGGATCGCGGCCGCCACCGTGCCCCGCACCAGCCAGCGCCGCTCGCGAAGTCGCCGGAAGGACTGAAAGACGAGCATCGCGATCAGCACCGCGACCAGGGTGGCGACCAGGCGGTGGCTGAACTCGATCACCTGGTGCTCTTGGAGGAAGGGAAGCAGGCGGCCGCCGCACAGCGGCCAGCCGTGGGTGCCGCTCCCGGCGGCGCCGCAGCCGAGCCCCGAGTCGCTGACCCGGACAACCCCCCCGAGGACGATCAGGACGAAGGTGGCGGCGATGGTCGCGGTCAGTAGGCGGCGGAAGCGGACGAGGGCGTCCGCCTCGCCGCGAGCGGCGACGCGGTGCATCACGGTCAGGCTACCGAGCCGCCGCTGGCGCCTTCGCCGCCGTCTTCCCGACCTGCCTCGACCGGCTCGGGCTCGGCAGCCGGCGGTCCGGCGGGCCGGGATGGCGCGGGCGCTCGCCAGCTCTCGGCGCGGTCGCGAATCGCCATGCGGATATCGTGGAGCGGCTCCGCGCTGCGGACGTCGGGGACGGCGTCGAAGTTGTGCTCGGAGGGCGGTGACAGCGCGAACCACTCCAGGGTGGCCCCGCCCCACGGGTCATGGCCGACCGTGACCCCGTTCCGGTAGCTGTGGGCGGCATTGCCGAGCTCGAGCAGGATCCCGATCGCGACCACGAACGCGGCGATCGAGGCGACCAGGTTGAAGCCGTCCACGCCGCTGTCGCCGAAGAACTTGTAGACGTCGACCGGCTGCGCTTTGACGCCGGCCAGGAATGCCATCACCACGTAGACGTAGAGGCCGATCAGGATCGCCGCCAGGCTGGCCTTCCCCAGGCCCTCGCCCATCATCCGCCCGGTCATCTTGGGGAGCCAGTAGTGCAGGGCGCTGAACCCGCCCAGGACGACCCCGCCGACGAACACCGCGATCGTCCCCGCCTGGGCGGCGGTCGTGTTGTCCAGCTGCCAGCCGACCGCGATCACGGAGCAGGCCAGCTCGACCGCCAGCCCGACGCTCAGGGCGCTGATCGCGCCGACGGCGAACAGCGGCGCCGCGCGCACCCGGAGGGTCCCGTCCCACAGGGTCGCGATCCAGTTGAAGATCAAGAGCCCGATCGGGACCACCAGGGCGAGCGCGAACAGCATCGCGAAGGTCTCAAAGCTGAACCCGATCGGGGCCGTGTACATGTTCTGCATCCAGGCCAGCGGGCCGAGGATCCCGATCGCCAGCAGCGAGACCATCGCCGCCCGGTGGCTGAACAGCGGCTTGCGCGCGAAGGTCGGGAGAACGTCGGAGATCACGCCCCCGGCGAACACCAGCACGAGCACATAGGCCCCGGTGAAGAAGAACCAGGCCAGGTGCTCGTACAGGAGCGGGGCTCCACCCTCGCCGGCGTTGAAGAAGACGCCGCCGTAGTGGCGGTCGATGAACAGCATCGTCAGCGCCGCCAGCATCACCGGGCCGATGACCAGCATCAGGTAGCCGCTCACGCCGGCGGCCCAGGTGAGGATCGGCACCCGGCGCCAGGCCATGCCCGGGGCTCGCAGGTTGTGAAGGGTGACCACCAGGTTGACCGCGAAGCAGACGAAGCCGAGGATGGCCAGGGCGGTCCCGACCACCCAGGCGTCGACCCCCCGGGTGTTGAGGAAGATGTTCTCCGACAGGGGCGGAAAGGCGGCGAGCCCGGCCTCGGAGGGCCGGTAGAGGAAGCTGGCGTAGACGGTCACGCCGCCGACGACATAGAGCCAGAACGAGAGCAGCGAGAGCCGCGGGAAGGCGACTCCACGGGAGCCGATCTGGAGCGGCACGATGTAGGAGATCAGCCCGAGCGCGAGCGGGATCGCGAACAGCACCACCGCGGTGACCCCGAAGGTGGACAGGATCCGGTCGAAGATCTGCGGCTCGATCGCGGTGTTCTCGGGGACGATCAGCTGCACCCGGATCAGCACGAACTCGACCACGGTCATCGCGAGGAAGGCGAGCGAAGCCCCGAGGTAGAGGAGCCCGACCGACTTGTGGTCGGCGGCGGTCGCCCGCTCCACCCAGCCCGGCCGGCGCCGAGGGATCTCCTCGGTGACGATCTCCGGGTGGGTCGGGGCGATGGCGGCGGGCGGGGTCACGGTGTCGCTCCCTCGTCGGCGCCTCTGCGCAGCGCGCCCTGGACGATGCGCTGGGAGGCAGCGATCTGGAGGCGCTTGGTCCTCACGAACCGGCGGTACTGCTCCGGGCTGACCACGGACACCCAGGAGCGCATCGCCGCGTAGGAGGTCCCCGAGTAGAAGGTCGACTGCCCCCGATAGGTGCCTTCGCGGTCGGCCCGGAACCAGGTGTCGGTTACGTGACCGGGAATCGCGTCGACCTGGCCCCCGAGCGCCGGCACGAACCAGCGGTGGTCGACGTCGGTCGAGGTGACGTGCAGGATCACGGTCGTGTGGACGGGGACGACGAGCTGGTTGTAGGAGAAGGTGTTGTAGGGCGGCTGATCGGTCTCCTGCGGGTAGTCGAATCGCCACAGCCAGCGTTGCCCGACCACGTTGATCTCGAGCGGCTTCGCGTCGGCGGGCACGGTGAGGGCACCGGTCTGGGCGACCAGGTCGCGAGAGGCGTTCAGGCCCCCGTCGGTGGTCGGCTGGACGTCGCGGGCATCGCTGGAGATCACGATCCCGAACACGAACAGGCCGGCGGCAACGGCGACCAGGGGCACGGCCGGTCGCAGGAAGGCTCCCGTCCCGGCGGCGAACCTGCGCGGCGCCCGTCCCCGGCCGGCCCGGAAGCGGAGCAGTGCGGCGCCGAGGAACACGTGGATCGCGATGATCGCCAGCGCGGCGACGATGATCGCGACCCAATAGGCGGTGCGGATGTCGTCGGCGTTGGGCGAGTGACCGGGCCTGGGCCCGAGGACCGATGCGTCTGCGGGGGCGGCCGCGACCGCCAGCGTCAACGCGAGCAGGGCCAGGGGGAACGCGAGACGGCGAAGGGTCGTCCGAGGCGCCAAGGCGCCGCGCATTCTCAATCGTGCCGGCCAGCAACCTATACTCGCCCCGCCTTGGGCCTACGCCGCTCGCGAAGCTCGCCGCTGAAGCCGCTCGTCCGAGCGGCGGCGGCGGCGGCGCTCGCCGGCGCGGTCGTGATCCCGCTGGCACGGAGGCGGCTGCGCGTGCCCCCGACGGTCACGGTCGCAGCGGCAGCCGCCGGTCCGCCGGCGTTGGCGGTGCTGCGCCCACGGACCAGGGGTCGGGACGCGGCCTTGTTCGCGCTTCAGATGTGGGCGTTCACGGTCGTCCACGAGCTGCCCTTTGACGACCCGGATCGGCTTCGGCGCCGGCTCCGGGTTCGCTACCCGATTCGCGCCGACCGGCTGCTCGGACTCGGCGAGCTCCCGAATCTGCGTCTGCAGCGCGCCTTCTCGCGCCCGGGGGAGGTGAGCGCCCTGGATCGCGCCCTGGCCGTCATCCACTGGGCGTGGTTCATCGAGCCCCATCTGGCGCTGACCTGGGTTCTCTTTCGGCGGGAGGCCCGGTTCCCCGAGGCGGCGAGGCAGATGGCGGCGGCCTTCGACCTCGGATGCGCCGTCTACTTCGCGGTCCCGACCGCTCCGCCCTGGTGGGCGGCCGAGGAGGGCGTGATGGCCGAGGAGCTTCACGGCGCCGAGTGGGCTGCCCAGGAGCACCGTTGGGTCCGGCGGGTCATGGTCGAGGTGGGCGAGCGGACCTGGGGGCGGGCGTGGCCCTGGCTCTACGACTCCCTTGGCGGCAATCCCTGGGCCGCGATGCCGTCGCTCCACTTCGCCACCTCGCTGCTCGCGGCGGTCCTGCTCTCGGAGACGGGGCCGCTCGCCGGCACGGCCGGCTGGGCCTACGCCCTCACCCTCGCCTTCGCGCTCGTGTACCTGGGGGAGCACTACGCGATCGACCTGGTCGCGGGCGCGGGGCTGGTGGCCGCCGTGCGGCGGGGTGGGCCGCTCGCCGAGCCGTTGGCGCTGCGCATCAGCGCCGCGCTGCAGCGCCTCGAGCGCGTCGCCAACGGCTGACGCTCCTGCAAGTATTGAGGGGATGGGGAGCGACCCGGAGGCGGTCGGTCGGGATCTCGTCGAAGAAGAGGACGAGGCCGGCGAGCCTTCCTTCTTCGCCGACCCGAAGCGGCTCGCGCAGACCGGCGTGGTGGTGCTTCTCCTCGTCGGCGCGATCTACGTGCTGCTGCCGAAGCTGGTCGGGATCCAGGGCGCTGTGGCGAAGCTCGGCGGCGCCGATCCGATCTGGGTCGGGGTGGCGGTCGTGTTCGCGGTGCTGATGTTCTTCTCGTACGTGGCGCTGTTTCGCGGCGTGGTCGGCGAGCGGGTCCTGCACCTGGAGTGGAGCGAGTGCTACCAGATCACCATGGCCGGGCTGGCGGCCACCCGCCTGTTCTCCGCCGGGGGCGCCGGAGGCATCGTGCTCACCTACTGGGCGCTGCGCAAGGCGGGCATGCCACGCCGCCAGACCGCCTGTCGGATGGTCGCCTTCCTGGTCCTCCTGTACGCGGTCTACATGGTCGCGCTGGTCGTCTTCGGCGTGCTCCTGCGCACCGGTGTGCTCAACGGCTCCAGCCCGGTGGGCCTGACGATCGTGCCGGCCGCGATCGCCGGGGCGGTGATCGTGGTCTTCCTGCTGATCGCGCTGATTCCCGAGGACGTCGAGCGACGCCTGGCGGGGTTCAGCCAGGGGTACCGGTTCCGGCGCTGGGCGCGGCGCCTGGCGAGCGCCCCGGCGACTCTGGCGAGCGGCACGCGGACCGCGATCGCGTTCGTGCGGGACCCGTCTCGAGGTGGCAAGGCGGTCGCCGGCGCGGTCGGTTTCTGGGCTGCCAACATCGGCATCATGTGGGCCTCGTTCCACGCCTACGGCGTCCACGTCCCTCTCGGGGTGGTGATCCAGGGGTTCTTCGTCGGCATGGTCGCCAACCTGTTCCCGTTCGCGCCCGGGGGGGTGGGCGCTGTCGATGCGGGCCTGATCGGCACCTTCGTCATCTTCGACCTACCCAGTTCGAGCGTGTTCGCCGCCGTGCTCACCTACAGGCTGATCGCCTTCTGGCTCCCGATTCCGCCCGGGATCGTGGCCTTCCTCCAGCTCCGCAAGACGGTGGCCCACTGGGATGAGCAGCGGGCGAGGGCGCCGGTTGGCGACACGATCGCCGAGTCGCTCCCGGGCGCCGCGGCCGCCATTACTTCAGAAAGTAAAGTATAGTGATGGATAACGAAACGGGATCGAGCCCGTGGGAGACTGAACGACTGTGAACGAGCAGCGAGTAGAGAACGTGATCATCGTCGGCGGAGCCTGCGCCGGGTATACGGCCGCCGTCTACACCGCGCGCGCCGAGCTCGAGCCGCTGGTGATCGAGGGCTTCGAGTGGGGCGGCCAGCTCCAGAACACGACCGACGTCGAGAACTACCCGGGTTTCCCCGACGGGATCATGGGGCCCGAGCTGATGCAGCATTTCCGCGCCCAGGCCGAGCGCTTCGGGACCCGGTTCATCAGCGACGACGCGACCCGGATCGAGCTCTCCGACGGCGGCCTTCACCGGGTCTGGGTCGGCGACACGGAGCACCTGGCCAAGAGCGTGATCCTGGCCATGGGCGCAGAGCCGAAGCGGCTCGGGATCCCCGGCGAGCTCGAGCTGGCGGGTCGCGGAGTCTCCACCTGTGGGGTCTGCGACGGCGCCTTCTTCAAGGGCCACAAGGTGATCGTGATCGGCGGCGGCGACTCGGCGATGGAGGACTCCATCTTCGTCTCCAAGTTCGCCTCCGAGCTGGCGATCGTCCACCGCCGTGACGAGTTCCGCGCCTCGAAGATCATGGTCGAGCGGGCCCGTGAGCGCGACAACATCAGCTTCAAGACCCCGTACGTCCCGGAGGAGTTCATCGCCGGCGACGACGGCAAGATCGCCAGGGTCCGCCTTCGTCATGCGACCACGGGCGAGGTCGAGGCGGTCGAGGTCGGCGGCGCCTTCGTTGCCATCGGCCACACGCCGCGGTCCGAGCTGGTCCGCGACCAGGTCGAGGTCGACGACGGCGGCTACGTGCTGACCCGCGACGGGTCGACCCGGACCAACCTGGCCGGCGTGTTCGCGGTCGGCGACCTGGTCGACCACACCTACCGCCAGGCGGTCACCGCGGCCGGCACCGGGTGCATGGGCGCACTCGACGCGGAGTGGTACCTGCGCGATGTGCCGCCCTCGCCGGAGGCCCACTGGGCCGGCATGGCCGGGGAGGCCCAGAAGCCGGCCGAGGTCGAGCCCGAGGCGGTCGGCTAGCGGTTGAACCTGCAGGGCCCGGGCAGGATCCTGGCGATCCGCTTCGCCGGGTCCAGCCCGATCCGCGTCCTGCGCGTGTTGTTCGAGTTGTCGGACTCGCGAAGCAGGTCGTCGGGGTCGCCGGTGGAGACCAGGCAGTAGCGACCGGCCTTGACCCCGGCGAGCTCCAGCGCCTGGCCCGGGAGGCCGTAGTAGTACTCGTCCGCCCAGCCGATCGAGATCCCAAGCGTGGAGCCCTCGTCGCACCCGCCGCGCGGGTAGTAGTCGTTGCCCGGCGATCCGGGGAGCTTCGGGAAGAGGAGGTCGCTGTCGACCGTGCAGTAGGCGACCTTCCCCGTCCGGGCGACGGCCTTGCCGCTGTGCAGGCGACGCAGCTCGTAACGGGCCAGGCCGAAGATGTTCCAGTGCTCGGCGCGGGGGTCGTATCGCTCGCAGCCGAATCTGAAGTGCTCGGAGGCGGTGTCGCTCGTGCGCTCGAAGACGCGATCTGCGTCGCCGTCGAGGAACACTCGCTGGATCGCGTCGCGGTCGTCGTCGGGGTCGCCGTCGTGGTCGCAGTCGTGAGAGCGGGCGCTCGGATAGATCTCGAGCGGCCCCCGGCCCTTGTTCGCGACCCGGTTGGTGAGCCGAAGCAGCTGGGCGTCGTGCTCGGTGGAGATCCGCAGGTCGCCGGAGTGGATCCGCATCGTCACCAGGTCGGGAAGCAGCCGGTGCCGCGGAGCCGCGGAGCTTCTGGTCGCCGTGCCCGCCTGCAAGACGAGCAGCGCGACGCCGATCGCCAGCGCGGCGCCGAGGCGGAAGCGGGATCTCGAGATGGGCACCGGATGGTCCAGCCAGGCGTCGCGGCCAGGGGCTGCAGGTTAGCGCCGGCCATCGCGGGGGCGGGGCGGGCGGCGGGCGGCGGCGCCCCGATACAGTTCGCCGAGGGTCCCGTCAACGACCGCGGAAGAGAGGGCGCTCGATGGCTGTAGCTGAGGTTCCCAGGGTCAAGGTGGAGGATGTCGGCCTGAGCCCGTTCGGCGAGTTCGACGAGGCCAACCAGACCTGGCCTCGCGGCGACCGGCCGGCGGCGATCCGCGAGGCCGCGTCCGAGTTCAGGACCAGATTCGCGACCCCCGACAATCGTGTCCGCGCCGTGCGCACGGTCGACATCGCCTCGGCTGGCTACCCGCTCAAGTTCGCCTTCGGGGGCGCGGCCAAGGGCCCGAACCCCTACGTCAACATCATCAACCGGCTCCAGGTGATCCAGTTCGAGGGCTTCGACGGTGAGCTGAAGACGCTCGCCTACGAGCCCACCGTCCCCGAGGGCCCGGCCGAGGCGCCCTATTACGCGCAGCAGATCGAGAAGCTCGGAGAGTTCCTCTCCTACAAGGTGCTGGCCACGATCTGGAACCACCCCGACGAGGCGCTGGCGACGCTCGGCCTTCGTCCCGAGGACGTCGACTACGTCAGCTTCGACCACCTCCACGTCCAGGACCTGCGGTTCGTGCTCGGGACCACCGAGCCGATCCCGGGCGAGGCGGCGCCGCGGGCGCCCCTGTTCCCGAACGCGAAGCTGGTCGCGCAGCGCAAGGAGTGGGACACGTTCGCCTCCCTGCATCCGATGCAGTGGGCGTGGTACGTGGAGGAGGGGACCAAGGACCTGATCACCGACAACGTGGTCCTGGTCGACGGCGACGTCGAGCTCGGCAAGGGCGTGGCCCTGGTCTGGACCCCGGGCCACACCGACGGCAACCATTCGCTGTGCATCAATGCCGAGGACGGGGTGTGGGTCTCGTCCGAGAACGGGGTCGCGGCGGACTCCTGGCACCCCCACCTGTCGAAGATCCCCGGTGTTCGCAAGACGGCCGAGTTCTTCGGCCGCGAGGTGATCTTGAACTCGAACACGCTCGAGGACTCGATCGATCAGTACGACTCGATGCTGAAGGAGAAGGCGCTCGCGGATGCCAACAAGCGCGACCCGAGGTACCGAAACGTGTTCCCGTCCTCGGAGATGGCGAGCTGGAAGCGGCAGTGGCCGGTGGTGCCCACCTTCGTCTACGGCGGCATCACCTCCGGCGTGATCGAGCGGCCTGCGTCCGGCAACGGGGCGGGCTAGCTCCGCCCGGCGCCCGCCTCGGCGCGAAGCGCGGGGGCAACTCGGTAGCGCTCCTCGCCGAGTTCGGCGTGAAGCGCTTCGAGCACCGCGGCCACCCGCTCGGCCCCGATCGCCTCGGCCCATTCGAACGGCCCCCTGGGCCAGTTGAAGCCGAGCCGCATCGCGGTGTCCGCGTCCTCGGGGGTCGCCACGCCCTCCTGAACCGCGAACCGGGCCTCGTTGACGATCTGGCAGAGGATCCGACCGAGGACCAGGCCAGGAGCATCGCCGGCTACGCACTCGACGTGCTTGCCGAGTGCAGCGAAGTGGCGGCCCGCGGCTCCGATCGCGTCCGGCGCCGTGCGGGGCCCCGCCACGATCTCGACCAGCCGGGCCTCGGCGAGGCTCGGAAGGGCCACGTAGCCGATCGCGGTCCCCTCCGGGTCGAGGCGCGCGAGGCTGGCGCGCTCGAGGTTGAGCGCGGTGAAGTCCGCCTCGGCGATCCGCTCCGGCGCGGGCGGCGCGTCCGCCGCCCGTCGCCACCGGCTCGACCGGGTCCGGGTCGTGGGGGCGGTGTGGCCCCTCGCGGTAGTCGTAATAGCCGCGGCCCGCCTTTCGGCCCAGCCTGCCGGCCGCCACCATCCGCGCCTGGATCGGGTGCGGCTGCCAGCGCGGTTCGTGGAAGCTCTGTTCCCAGAACGACTTCGCGACCTCGAGGTTGACGTCCACGCCGACAAGGTCCATCAGCTCGAACGGCCCCATCCGGAAGCCGCCGCCGATTCGCACGATGCGGTCGATCTGGTCGTGAGGGGCGATCCGCTGGCCGAGCAACCGGACCGATTCGAGCATGAAGGGGCGAGCGACGCGGTTGGCGACGAAGCCGATCGCGTCGGCGGCGCGGATCGGCTCCCGGCCCATCGCCCTGGCCACCTCGCCGGCGACCGAGAGGGTGCGATCCGAGGTCTCGTCACCCGGCACGACCTCGACCAGGCGCATCAGCGGGGGCGGGTTGAAGAAGTGCATGCCGCAGGCCCGCTCGGGCCGTTCGAGGCCGGCGGCGATCGCGGTCACCGAGATCGACGAGGTGTTCGTGGCCAGGATCGCCTCCGGACCGCACACCTCCGCCAGTCGCGCGAACAGGGCGCGCTTCAGCTCCAGGTCCTCCGGCGCCGCCTCGATCACGAGCTCGGATCCCGCAAGGCCCTCGAGCTCGCGGGTCTCGCGAAGCCGCGCCGCGGCCGCCTCCGCGGCGGCGGCGGTCCAACGACCCCGCTCGGCTCCCAGGGCGAGCGCCTCACGGAGCTGTGAAGCCGCCACGGGCGAGGGCATCCGGGTCCGGGTCGTATAGATAGGCGTCGAACTGCCCCAGGCAGGCCAGTTGCGCGATCCCGGCGCCCATCGTTCCCGCCCCGGCGACGCCGATCCGGCCGACAGCTCGCCCCGCCGGGCTGTCTGCGACCGTGATCACGGACGCTGATTATCGCGATCGGTGCGCCGAGGGGTCGACCGCGGATCGGGACCAGCGCGTAGAGTGCCTCGTTCAGGGATGAGGGGAAGGACTCGATCGACTCGGGCTGGGTGGCTGCTGGGGGCGATCCTCGTGCTTTGGCTGCAGCTCGCCGGCTCCGCCGGCGCCAGGGACGTGGTCGCCACGGTGAAGGCTCCGGACGCGCCCGGCCCTGCCGAATTCGACCGGGTGTTCGTGCACAAGTTCGGCCCCGCGGACGGCGACAGGGTGCTGGTGTTGATGCCGGGGACGCAGGGCGGAGCCGGTGACTTCACCCTGACCGCGCGCTACCTCGTCCGTCAGGTCGACGGGCTCCAGGTATGGGCGATCGACAGGCGGACCCAGGCGCTCGAGGACACGTCGGTGTTCCGGCGGGCCCTCCAGGGCAGCGCGGGGCTCCAGGAGGCCTTTGACCACTACCTGGGCTGGATCACCAACGGCGGGACTCCGACCGACCACTTCCAGTTCCTCGACGCCGGCGAGTATCCGTTCGCCCGGCGCTGGGGGATGGGGGTGGCGTTGCGCGACGCGCACGCGGTCGTCAGGCAGGCCCTGAATGGGGGCAGGCGCGAGGTGGTCCTTGGTGGCCACTCGCTGGGCGCCTCGCTGACCCTCGCCTACGCCGCCTGGGACTTCGCGGGCCGGCCGGGATACAAGGACATCGACGGGATGGTGCTGATCGACGGCGGGCTCCTGGGGAGCTTCGACGCGTACGACCTGGCGCAGGCCCAGCAGGCGGTCACCGAGCTTCGGAACGAAAACCCGTTCGCCCAACTGCTCGGGCCGAGCCTGCCTCCCGAGACGGCGGGGCTGTTCGGCGAGATCGCGGGGCTGTACGCGCGCCTCGCGCCCGAGGACGCCGCGACGACGCTTCAGGACTACCCGCTGCTTCCGCCCGAGCTCAACCCGCCCTTCGCGGTCACCGATCGGGCACTGCTCGGATATGGGTTCGACCGCGACACTTCGCCGCTCGGCCGCGATCTACAGATCAACGGCGGACATCTTGCCGCGACGGGCGAGCCTCGGGACTGGGTCGATGGCGGTGTCACCCCGGTCCGGCGGCTCGCCAAGACCTTCGGCCAAGAGCCCTCGAACTCGATCGAGTGGTATTTCCCGAAGCGGCTCACGATCGACACCAACGGGGCCGATCAGCTTCGCGACAATGCCGTCGCCCGATATCTGGGCCTGAGGCTCTTCCACACCCGCCAGGTCGACCTACCGCTGTACGCGCTGCAGACCGAGCTCACCAGCGGGCACGTGCTCCGCGGCGCGCTGCGCTTCATCGACCGCTCGCGCACCACCCGGGCCGAGTCGCGGCTGGTGAACGCCGATCCCGAGCAGAGCCACCTCGACCCCTTGATGGCGCTACCCGAGAGAAACGCCTTCTTCAAGACCGTGGTCCCGTTCCTGCGCCACAGGGCGTTCGACGGCTAGGGGCGCCTCAGCGTCCCTTGAAGTTCGGCTTTCGCTTGTCCAGGAACGCGTCCATGCCCTCGATCCGGTCCTCGGTGGCCATCGCCAGCTCGTAGAGGCGGCGCTCCTGCTCTAGACCGGCGCTGAGAGCGGTCTCGTCGGCGGCCAGCACCGCCTGCTTGGCGAGGCGGGCGGCGATCGGCGGCCGGCGCGCGACTCGCTTGGCGAGCTCCAGCGACCGCTCCAGCCAATCTCGCTCACCGGCAACCTGGTTGATCAACCCCAGGCGCAGTGCCTCGTCGGCGTCGATCCGGCGCCCGGTCAGCACCAGCTCCATCGCCCGCTGCTTTCCGATCACCCGGGCGAGCCGCTGGGTGCCACCGCCGCCGGGGATGATCCCGAGCGTGATCTCCGGCTGGCCGAACTGAGCGGTCTCGGAGGCGACGATCAGGTCGCACAGCAGGGCGAGCTCGCAACCGCCGCCGAGGGCGAAGCCGGAGACGGCCGCCACCAGCGGCGTCCTGCAGGCGGCCAGTCGCCGCCAGAATGCGGCGGAGGGGTGCCTCAGAGACTCCTGGAAGCTGCGCTCGCGCAGCGAGGCGATATCCGCCCCGGCTGCGAATGCCTCGTCGGAGCCGGCGATCACGATGCAGCGGACAGCCGGATCCGAGTCGAAGGCCTCGACGGCGGTGGCGAGCTCCTCCATCAACTCCGGCGAGAGCGCGTTGCGGGCCTCGCGACGGCTCAGCCGGCAGAGGGCCACCTGCTCCTCGACGCTGGTTTGGATCAGCGAGCTCACGCGTCGGCGCGGGGCGGGGTCATCGCGTTGATGCCGGTCGCCGCGCGGCCGATGATCAGCTTCTGGATCTGCGAGGTGCCCTCGTACAGGGTGGTCACGCGCGCGTCTCGCAGGTAGCGCTCGACCGGATAGTCGTCGACGTAGCCCGACCCGCCGTGGACCTGGATCGCCAGGTTGGCGCACTCGACCGCCGACTCGGTCGCGTAGAGCTTGGCGATCGAGGTCTCGGTGGTGTTCTGCCTTCCCTGGTCCTTGAGGATCCCGGCCCTCCGCACCAGCAGCCGGGCCGCGTCCCTGCGAACCACCATCTCGGCGATCATCTCCTGGACCAGCTGGAAGCTGGCGATCGGGACCCCGAACTGTCGTCGCTCCTTCGCGTACTCGGTCGACGCCTGGACACAGCCTTCGCAGATCCCGACGCAGCCGGCGGCGACCGAATAGCGGCCCGATTCGAGCGCGGTCATCGCGATCTTGAAGCCGTCGCCGACCTCGCCCAGCAGAGCGTCCTCCGGCACCTCGAGCCCGTCGAAGGCCAGCGAGGCGGTGTCCGAGGCGCGCAGCCCGAGCTTGCCGTGGATCTCCTGCGACGAGAAGCCCTCGGTTGAGGTCGGGACCAGGAAGCAGGCGATCCCGCGGTGCCTCTGCGCCGGGTCGGTCTGGGCGAATACCAACGCGACCTCGGCGTAGTTGCCGAGCGAGATCCACATCTTCTGGCCGCTGATCCGCCACGCCCCCCCACGCAGCTCGGCCCGGGTTCGCATCGAGGAGGGGTCTGAGCCGGCGTCGGGTTCGGTGAGGGCGAAGCAGCCGAGTGCCTCCCCGGAGCACAGCCGCGGCAGCCAGCGCCGCTTCTGCTCCTCGGTGCCCCAGCGCTCGATCGAGCCGCACACCAGCGAGGTCTGGACCGAGACCACCGTCCGCGCCGAGGAGTCTCCGCGTCCGACCTCCTCGACGATCAGGCCGTAGCTGACGTAGCCGAGCCCCTGGCCGCCGTATTCCTCGGCCACCGGCGCTCCGAGGTATCCCATCTCGCCAAGCCGGCTGGCGAGCTCGCGGTCGAAGCGGGCGGCGCGGTCGTTGTCGCGGGCCCGCGGAACGATCTCGTTATCGACGAAATCGCGGGCCGTCTCCTGGATCAGGCGCTGCTCGTCCGTCAGGTCGAGATCCACGATCGGCTGCTCTAGGTCGCCAGCGCCGCCTGAAGGGAGCGCTTGAACGCCTCGGCGGCCTCGATCGTCCTCGGCCCGGGCACGTCCAGCCCGTGCCCGTCGATCGCCGCCACCGGTTGGACCTCGCGCACGGTCGAGGCGAGGAAGGCCTCGCCGGTCGCGATCAGGTCGTCGACCTCGAACTCGCCCTCCTCGACGTGAAGGGAGTGGACGATCTGGGCGCGGGTGATTGACTCGAGGATTCCGGCCGAGATCGCCGGAGTGCGCAGCCCGCCCTCCGGGGAGACCCAGAAGATCGACGAGGTTGGCGCCTCGAGGACGATGCCGTCGGGCCTCACGAGCACCGCCTCGTCGGCCCCCCGCCCCTGGGCGATCCTGCTCGCCTGCATGTTGCCGCCGTAGGAGAGCGACTTGACCCCGTTCAGGATCACGGTCGGAGAGTAGGTGACTATGGCCAGGCGCACCGAGGCGCCGCGGTTGGGCAGCTGCTCGATCAGCAGGATCCGGCGCCCTCCGCGGGTGAGCACGATCCGGAGCTGGGCCTCGTCACCGTCGAGCTCCGCCAGCAGGGCATCCAGCTCGCCCTCGATCGCGTCCCGCTGCACCGGCAGCTCGATCGCGGCCGCCGAGCGCTCCAGCCGGTCGAGGTGCTCGACCAGCGCGTACGGCTCCCCGCCGTAGAGGCGGATCACCTCGAACACCCCGTCGCCGCGGTAGAGGCCGTCGTCGGGGAGCGGGATGGTGGCCTCGGTGGTCGCCGAGATCACGCCGTCGACGCTTGCAAGCTCGCGGGTGGGCATCGACCCGAGGCTATCCCAGGGGCGCGGTGGACGCGTGTCGAGGCATTCCCAGCGACGCGGGCTAGGAGGCCTCTGGGTTCTCGACCACCGTCGCCACGCCTTGACCCACCCCGACGCACAGCGCCGCGACGCCATGGCGAGCGCCGCGGCGACGCATCTCCCAGACCAGGGTGGTGAGCAGCCGGGCGCCAGAGCATCCGAGCGGGTGCCCCAGCGCGATCGCTCCTCCATTGACGTTCAGCCGCTCCTCGTCGATCCCGAGCTGATCCGCGCAGGCGAGCACCTGGGCGGCGAACGCCTCGTTGATCTCGATCAGGTCGAGGTCGCCGATCCGCATTCCGGCGGCGTCCACGGCCCGCCGGATCGCCGGCACGGGGCCGATCCCCATGAAGGCGGGGTCGACGCCGGCGACCCCGATCGAGACGATCCGGGCCAAGGGGCGCGCGCCCAGCGCCTCGGCGCGCTCCGGGCTCGCCAGGACCAGGCAGGCGGCCCCGTCGTTGAGGGTCGACGCGTTGCCGGCGGTCACCGTCCCGCCCTCGCGGAAGGCGGGACGAAGGCCGGCGAGCTTCTCCAGCGAGGTGTCGGCGCGGGGGCCCTCGTCGGCGTCGACCGTGACCGTGCCGTCGCCGCGGCCCGGGGACGGCGCCTCGACCGCGACGATCTCGTCGGCGAACCTGCCCTCGTCGCCGGCGGCCACCGCGCGGGCGTGGCTTCGAAGCGCGAAGCCGTCCTGGCGCTCGCGGGCGATCGCGTAGCGCTCGGCGACGTTCTCCGCCGTTTCGCCCATCGACTCGGTCGAGTAGCGCTCGGCCATCCTCGGGTTGACGAGACGCCAGCCGAGCGAGGTGTCGTGCATCGTCTGTGGACCCCGGGGAAGCCCGACCTCGGGCTTCGGGACCACCCACGGCGCCCGGCTCATCGACTCCGCGCCGCCGGCCAGGTAGAGGTCGCCCTCGCCCAGGCGCAGCGCCCGCGACGCCTGGTTGACCGCCTCCAGTCCCGAGGCGCACAGGCGGTTCACGGTCACCCCGGGGACGTCGACGGGCAGACCGGCCAGGAGCGCCGCCATCCGAGCCGCATCCCGGTTGTCCTCGCCGGCCTGGTTGGCGGCGCCGAGGTAGACGTCGCTGACCTCGGCCGGGTCGATTCCGCTGCGCTCGACCGCGGCGGTGATCGCGTGGGCGGCGAGATCGTCCGGCCGGACCCCGGCGAGCGCGCCCCGGTATCGCCCCATCGGCGTCCGCACCGCGTCGATCACGAAAGCGTCTATGGTGTTCGAGGGGCTCATGGACTTCATTCTCCTAAGCTTGGGGATGGTCGGCTTCATCGTCCTCGTGCTCGTCCTCTTGGCCCGCGCCTATCCGGGCAGCGGGGCCGATCTCGTCGATTGGCGCCCGACCCGCTCCTACGAGGATGAGGCGCGGCTGGAGACCGAGGACGTCCAGCAGATGATCGAGGCCCAGAACGAGATGCGCCGGCGGCGCGGAAAGCGCGACCTGACCCGAGCGGACGCCTCCCGGATGGCGCGGGAGGATCAGGCGGTCCGCGAGCGCCAGCGAAGCTCCTACGACGACCGGCTCGAGGAGCTCGAGGACGAGCTCGGCGTCTGAGGTGGCCGCGCCCTCCCCCGACGGGGCGGCGTGGCGCGGGCGCTGATCGTCGGCTGCGGATGCCGGGGCCGGGCGCTGGGTAGGCGATTGGCCGTCGCCGGCTGGCAGGTCCGGGGGACGACGCGCACGCCCGGCGCCGCCGAGGACATCCTCGCCGCCGGGCTCGAGGCAGCGGTCGCCGACCCCGACCATCCGGGCGAGATCCTCGACCAGGTCGCCGATGTCGCGATCGTCTTCTGGCTGCTCGGTTCGGCGGTGGGAGAGGCCGAGGCGGTCGCCGCGATCCACGGTCCCCGTCTGGAGCGGTTGCTCGAGAAGCTGGTCGACTCGCCCGTGCGCGGGTTCGTCTACGAGGCGGGGGGTTTGGTTCGGTCAGCCGAGCTGGAGCGGGGCGCCGCCCTGGTCCGGGAAGCCGGGCGGCGATGGCGGATCCCGGTCGCGATCGTCGACACCGATCCCCACGACTGGGAGGCCTGGACCGAGGCGATGCTGGACGCCACCGAGCGGCTGCTCGAGGGAGGCCAGTGACCGGGGTTTCCGCTTTACGATCCGTCAAATCTGAATCCCCTAAACTCGGATAAGGATTAAGGCGAATAGACGGAGGTTGTGAACATGCCCGACTACGCCAAGGACGTGCTCGTCGACACCGACTGGGTCGCCGAGCACCTGGACGACGACTCGATCCGGATCGTCGAGGTGGATGAGAACCCGGCGCTCTACGCCGAGGCCCACATTCCGGGCGCGATCGGCTTCGACTGGAGGCGAGACCTCCAGGATCAGCTCAAGCGCGACTTCCTGGCCCCGCACGACTTCGGTGCCCTGATGGGGGGCCGAGGGATCTCCAACGAGCACACGGTGGTGCTGTACGGCGACCGCAACAACTGGTTTGCCGCCTACACCTACTGGTACTTCCTCTACTACGGCCACGACAAGGTCAAGCTGGTCAACGGCCCGAGGGAGAAGTGGATCTCAGAGGGGCGCGAGACGAGCACCGAGGTACCGAGCTATCCGCGGGTGAGCTTCCATGCGCAGGCCGGTGACGAGTCGATCCGCGCCCGACGCGAGGAGGTGCTCGCGGCGCTCGACAGCGACACCAGCCTGGTCGACGTTCGCAGCCCGCAGGAGTTCTCCGGCGAGCTGATCTCGATGGCCGGCTACGAGCAGGAGGGCGCCCAGCGCGCGGGGCACATCCCCGGCGCGATCTCGGTTCCCTGGGCCCAAGCGGTGAACGAGGACGGGACCTTCAAGTCCGCCGACGAGCTGCACGAGCTCTATGCCCAGAAGGGCGTGATCCAGAACGGCAATCCGGTGATCGCCTACTGCCGGATCGGAGAGCGCTCAGCGCACACCTGGTTCGTCCTCCACGAGCTGCTCGGGATCGATCCGATCGAGAACTACGACGGCTCGTGGACCGAGTGGGGAAATCTGGTCAACGTCCCGATCGAGAAGGACGTCTAGAGGCCGCGGAGCGCCTCGAGGCGCTCGAGCAGGTCAACCAGGATCCTGGCGGTCGCGCCCCAGACCAGGTGCTCGCCGACCGCGTAGGTCGGGGTGCGGAACGGGACGCCCCGCCGGACCAGGCGGCGCATCGCGAACCCTGTGCGGAGCTCCTCGAGCTGGAACAGCAACACCGCGGCGACCTCGTGCGGGCTGGGCCGAAAGCTGAGGTCGTCGGGGATCAGGCCCACGAACGGGTGCACCTTGAAGCCCGTCACGAAGGTGCCCACCGGGGGCAGGGCCCCGACCACCTCGACATCGCCCGGGTCGAGGCCGATCTCCTCCTGGGACTCGCGCAGCGCGGTGGCGAGCAGCTCCTCCTCGGGGGTGTCCTGGCGCCCGCCGGGGAAGGAGATCTCCCCCGGGTGGCGGCGCAGGTCGCGCCGGCGCTCCGTCAACACCAGCCCAGGCGCGGCGGGATGGCCGTACATGGCCACCAGCACCGCCGCGTCGGTGGCGCCGGGCGCGTGCATCGCCTGGGCCTCCTCGGGGGCCAGGAGGGCGCTGCTCAGCGATCCGGTGGGCTCGTTCACCCGGCCCGGCACTAGATGATCACCTGCACGGTGCCGCCGTCGACGCTCCAAGCCGCGCCGGCGACGTAGGAGGCACGCTCCGAGCAGAGGAAGACGATCGCGTCGGCGATCTCCGAGACCTCAGCCAGGCGACCGATCGGGCGACCGGCGCCCGCGGCCGCCAGCGCCTGCTCGCGGTCTTGGCCGGCGATCTGTGCCGTCTGGTCGAGGAGACCGCCCGGCTCCATCCAGAGCTCCGACTTGGTCGGACCCGGGCAGACCGCGTTGACGAGGACGCCCTGTCCTGCGTAGGCATCGGCGAACACCCGGGAGAGCGACAGCTCCGCCGCCTTGGTGACCGAATACTCGGGGGTCATCCCGGAGGGCCGCTTGGCGGCCGACGAGCAGACGTTGACGATCCGCCCCCAGCCGCGCTCGGCCATTCCGGGGACCGCCGCCCGCATCGCCCGCAGCGGCGCCAGCACGTTCAGCTCCCAGGCGGGCTGCCAGTCCTCGTCCGGGACCTCTTCGAGCGAGCGCCGCTTCGCCGTCCCGGCGTTGTTGACCAGCACGTCGAGGCGGCCGAAGCGCTCGGCGGCGACCGCCGCCATCCGCTCGCCGGCGTCGGGCGCGGTGACGTCGAGAGCCAGGCCGGCGGCCTCGCCTCCCTGTGTCCGGCAGTCGGCGGCGGCCTCCTCGACGGCATCCTCGGAGCGGGCAACGATCAGCACCCGGGCGCCCTCCGCGCACAGTTGCCGGGCGACCTCCCGGCCGATGCCCCGGCTGGCGCCGGTTACCACGCAGGCTTTGTCGTCGAGGCCGAGGTCCATCAGCGGGCTGGGGCCAACGGAGCCCTAGACGAGCTCGATCCGCTCAGTGATCGTCACCTCGCGATCGCCGCCGAGCGCCCGGTGGACCGGGCACTTGCCGGCGATCACGCGAAGCCGCTCGGCCTGGTCGGCGGAGAGCGCCCGGGGAATCTTGAGCGTGACCACGAACGACTGCGGCACGCCCGCCTCGCCGTAGCCCATCTCGACCCCGACCTCGACCTCGCCGAGCTCCCACCCCTTTCGCTGCGCGTACATCTCGACGGTGATCGCCGTGCAGGCCGCGAGCACGGCCGCCAGGGCGCGGGTGGGGGAGGGGCCCTGATCGGCGCCGCCGGCCTCCTGCGGCTCGTCGATGACCAGCCGGTGGCCGCCCTCGATCTCGACCTCGTGGGTGAAGCCCTCGCGGCGGCGGGCGGTGACCTTAACCATCGGCGCGCTCCGCGCTTCGTCCCTCGAACAGCTCGGGGTCGTCGACGTCGGCGACGCGCGCCATCGCGAACGCCAGGTCGGAGGCGCGATTGAGGTAGCGGAGCACGGCCTCGGAGGCGAGGGCGTCGGCCTGCTTCAGCGCCACCACCCGGCGCTCGGCGCGGCGGATCGCGGTCCGCGCCAGGTCGAGGTGGGCCGACAGGGTGGTGCCGCCGGCGATCACGAAGTGGGGCGGAAGGTCGACGCGGGCCATGTAGCGGTCGATCAGGGGCTCGAGCCCGCCCACCATCTCGTCGGTGACCCGGCTGACGCCGTCCTCGAGCCTGGCCTCGGCCTCGGGCGCGGTCGCCAGCTCGGCCCCGGCCACGAACAGCTCTCGCTGGATCCGCAACAGATCGGCGGCGAGCTCGGTGTGATCGGGGCGGCAAAGCGAGCGGGCGACTCCAAGCGCGGCGCTCGCCTCGTCGATCGATCCGTAGGCCTCGGTGCGGGCGTCCGTCTTCGGAACCCTGCCGCCGTACCACAGGGTGGTGGTGCCGTCGTCGCCCTTCCTGGTGTAGATGCGGGTCACCGACCTGCGACCCTAACGAACGCGGCCGGGCGGGTCAGCCGAGCGGGTTGAAGACGATCCCGGTGAGCAGCTTGGGGAAGAAATACGTGGACTTGGGGGGCATCGTCTCGCCCTCGGCGGCCACCTTGCGGACCTGGCCCACCGGCGTCGGCCGAAGCAGGAAGGCGGCCTCGTAGTCCCCGCGGTCGAGCAGCCGCAGCGCCTGGTCGGCGCCGGTCGCGTAGCCCAGGCCGCGCTTGGCGGCGATGTCCGCGTCGCTCATCCCCAGGGTGCGCTTCAGGACCAGCTCCTCGAGGATCGCGGCGTCGAGCCGCCGGTAGGCCTCGGGGCGATCGGCGAGCGCCTGGTCGAGGGCCGCCGGGTCCTTGAGCCGGAGGCGAAGGGGGCGCTTCGAGTGGGAGTCGAAGTAGCCGAAGACGCCGATGCCGTCGGCGCCGGCGGGATCGAGGCGGTCCTCGGTCACCGCCTCGGCCTCGAACTGCTCGCGGATCCCGGCCGCGAGGCGCTCCTGGACGTCGGGGTCGAGGTCGCGAAGCAGGCGGTGGGTGGCGAACACGGTCAGGCCCGGGTCCTCGAGCGAGACCAGGCAGGCGAGGGTGTAGCGGTGGGGGCCGTCGCCGCCGATCTCCTCGGCGTAGGTGCGGGCGGTCTCGTAGCGGTGGTGGCCATCGGCGATCAGGAGCTCCGCGTCGGCGAGGGCTGCGGTGATCGAGTCGTGGAGCGCCGGGTCGGGAAGACGCCACACCCGGTGTACGGTGCCGTCGGGATCGGTGACCTCGCCCCAGGGCGGGGCGTCGAGGTGGGGTTCGACGAGCTCCCACGGGTTGCCGGGATGGAGGGCGAAGATGGGGGAGAGGTTGTGGCGGGTCGCCCGGGTGAGCCGCAGGCGGTCCTCCTTGGGGCCCGGCTGGGTGCGCTCGTGCGGGCGGACGAGGCCGGGGCCGTAGTCGGTCACCCGGATTCGGGCCAGGAGGCCGCGGCGCGTGTACGGATTGCCGTCGGGGCCCGTGTAGTCCTGGGTCAGGGCCCAGATCGCGGGCTCGCGGTCGGCGGCCAGGGTTCCGTCCAGGGTCCACTGCCCGAGGGTCTCGGCGGCGTGCGCGTAGGGATCCTCGCCGGGCGACGCCTGGGGGAGGTCGAGCTCGACCACGTTGAGCGGCGAGCGGGTGAGGAGCGCGGCGCGCTGCTCGGCGTCGATCACGTCGTAGGGGGGTGCGGTGACGTCGCCGAGCGACGAGATCGCGCCCAGGTTGTAGTGGAGCGCCGCGAGCGGCTTCACCTCGGCCACGGCGGAACCCTATGAAATGGCGTGCGGAGGCCAGGCCTGGCGGCGAGGGATCCAGCGGGGGACGGCGCGTTTGTACTCGCGGTACTCGTCCCCGAAGCGGCGCTCGAGCCCGGGCTCCTCGTGGAGCAGGAAGAAGGTGTGGTTGATCACCAGAAAGGCGACGGCGAGGATCAGGATCCCCGGCGAGCCGAACAGGGCGGCCTCGCCCAGGAGCGCGGCGACCACGGCCGTGATCATCGGGTTGCGGACGTGGGCATATGGCCCCTGGACGACCAGGCGCCTGGTCGGATCCCAGGGCGCCGAGGGTGCCCTTGCCGACCCGCGCGAACAGCCGCACTGTCCACAGCCACAGGGCGAAGCCGGCCGCGATCAGGACGGCCCCGAGCAGCACGAGCACCGCGGCAAGCGCCCCGTCGAGACCCCAGCCGACGTTTGGGCCATCACCGGCGATCAGGATGATCGCGGGCAGGGCCACGGCCACCGCCCCGGGGAGCAGGGCGATCGCGCGGAGCTGGCGCCAAGGGGTCACCAGGTCCCCGCGCGATCGGCGAGCTCAGCCGGAAGCGGCCGCGTCCGCTGCCCGCTTGGACATCTCATCGGGCGGGACATCCTCCACGTGCGTGGCGACGTGCCAGTGATGTCCGAACGGATCCTCGAAGCCACCCGACCGATCGCCGTAGAACTTGTCCTCGACCGCGCGCAGCACCTTGGCGCCGGCTTCGATCGCGCGCCCGAAGACGGCGTCGGCGTCCTCGACGTAGACGTGAAGGGATACGGGTGTGCCGCCGACCGTCTTGGGTCCAATCGCGTCCATCTCGGGGTGCTCGTCGGCGAGCATGATCACCGAGTCGCCGATCTCGAGCTCGGCGTGACCGACCCTGCCTTCCGGTCCTCCCATCCGCATCCGCTCGGTCGCGCCGAGCACGGAGGTGTAGAAGTCGATCGCGGCGGCGGCGCCATCGACGATCAGGTAGGGAGTGACGCGAGGGTAGCCGTCCGGGATTGGGTTGACCATCGTTGTGCCTCCTGCGGTCGGATGTCACCGGGTGGGTCGACCGGTGCTCGCTGTCTTCTGATCGGGGTGGGCGGATTTGAACCGCCGGCCTTTCCGACCCAAACGGAATGCTCTTCCAGGCTGAGCTACACCCCGGTGAGCAGCGAGTCTAGCCAGCCGTCCTGCCTGCGATCGATCCATGCCTGAAGCCTCATGCGTAGCGCGGTGTCAGATGCTCGGACTGTGAGGACTCCGTGTTTGCAGCGCCAGGTGCGACCCGAGAGCTGGTTGCTGTTCGACTTGCGTTGCGGTTTGACCAGCGCCGGATCCACACCGAGGCCAAAGCTCCAGAAGCGGACGAGGTATTCAGGATCCTGATCGGCGTGGTACTGGAACATGTAAGTGACCGGGTTTCGAGAGAAGCGACGAATCCAGTGGTCGGCAAGCCGGATCACACGGGGGTCTGAGTTGGCCAATGAGACCGTGTTGCGGCATCGCTTGTAACCCTCGCCGATGTACATGCACACGAAGTCGCTAAAGGTCGGTTCTTGGGCCAGTCGCGGGTACTCCTCCCAGCCTTCGCGGTAGGCCGCGTCGCGAAGCGCCTTGTATTTGGCCGAGTTGCGCCGTGCCGCCTTGTCTCGTGCATGCCTTCTACCTTGGCTGTCGCGGTGCTTGATCCCGAGGTCCGGCAGGTCGCGGATCCAATAGAAGATCGTCGTCTTCGGAAGCGACAGGCGCTCGGCGATCTCGAGCAGGGAGAGCTTCTTCTTGACCCGGAGCTCCCGGGCCTTCTCCCGCAGATATGCCGGATGAGCCATAGCGAACACATGTTCGCATGACGCTCGGACGGAACCTGGTCCGCCGGCGGTCCGAGCCGAGCAATGGCACTACCCTGGTCGAGAACAGGTACAGAGATCAGAGATGGAGGCGCCGTGGACCTGAAGAGACTGACCAATCGAGCCAAGGACCTAGTGGACAAGCGAGGTGGAGCGGACAGCGCCAAGCAGGACGCGTCGGAGCTCCGGGACATCGCCAAGGGCCAGGGAAACCTCAAGGCCAAGGCCAAGGCGGCGGCCGAGGCGATCAAGCAGCCCGGCGCGAGGCCGGAATCGGCCGAGCAGCACCCGCCCGCCCCGGCGGAGTCGCAGCCTAAGGATGGCTGAGCACCCCCGGGAGGACTCGAACCTCCGACCTGCTGCTTAGAAGGCAGCACCGGCGCCGACGACGCCTGACGACTCAGGACGACGAATCCCGCTTGCAGACACGGTTTGCGGGCGATTCGGAGTTGCAATCCGAACGGTTGAGCATGATCGCCGCCGCGACGTTTGGGCCACTACTGGGCCAGAACTACGGCTGCCGAGGCCCTGACGGCGTATCGGGTGCGGAGGGCGCTGTCTCGCTATCGGGGTCATGCTTGCGTAGGAGTTCAAGTACCCCTCGCTCCGTGCCCGCCAGGGCCGCCTGCCGCATCGCCTCCTGCTTCGTCAGCGGCCCGATGCGACGCTTACGCGACTCTTTCGGCGCCTCTTGCGGCATCCTCCGCATTATCCACCTGGCTCGTCCCGACTACTTCACGAACTGAAGCATTGGCCCACCTGACAGGCCGGAAGTGGTCTGGAGGGGTGTCCGACGCGCAGAAAGCCCGTTTGCAGGCCAAACGCCCAGCACCCCCGGGAGGACTCGAACCTCCGACCTGCTGCTTAGAAGGCAGCTGCTCTATCCAGCTGAGCTACGGGGGCCTGCGGTCAGGATAGGACCGCCGCGGGCGAATCGCTGATCGACTGGCCCCTTGGCGCCTTTGTGGCGCTATCCGCCACCAAGGCGCCATCGGGCACGCACCGCGTCGCCTGAGAGCCGTCCTGCCACGCTCACGCGCTCGTCTCTGGGAGCCGATGAATTCGCCGTGGACGAGTCGATTGTCGCTGCGCTCAACCCTGCGCCTGCGCCGTCGAGCCCGATCGCGCAGGCTGCGCGCGCCTTCGGCGACGCGTACCCGCCGATCACGGGCCAGTGGCGGGTTCGCGTCGCCGCGGTTCTGCTGGTGGCGACGACGCTGTTCTACATCCCCTGGATGCTCTCCTCTCTCAACACCGAGCTACCGTGGCTCGCCTACGCGTTCGCGGCCGCGAACCTGTTCACGCTCGCAAGCGCGCTGCTGACCGTCTTCAACTCGTGGCGCAAGTACGTCCCCGAGCCCCGTCTCGTCGATCCCGGGGTGGAGCCCGGGTGGCGGTGAGCTTCCCACCTGCGGCGAAGCCGTGCCGATGGCCTGCGCACCGTCGCCTCGATCCTCGAGCAGGATTGGCCGGCCGATCGCCTCATCTTGGTGGTCAGCGCCGACGGGCACGACCCGCGGCTCGAGCGGGCCCTGGCGCCGCTCCCCGTCCTCTACCACGAGCCGCCGCCGCGCGACGCCCCGGGCCGCGACGGCGCCGCCAAGGCGGGCAATCTCAACTCGGCGCTTGCGATGCTCGATCGACTCCACCCCGAGGCCCGCTACATCGAGACCCGCGACGCCGACGACGAGCTCGGCTCCGACCATTTTCTGCGCCAGGTCCTCGGCCAGCTCGAGGGGAACATCGGGCTCGCCTACGTGCAGACGATCAAGGAGGCGCAGGTCAGCGCCGGCGACCCGTTCAACAACCGCGAGTCGATCTTCTACCGCTCTCAGATGCTGTGCCGAAACGGCGCCAACTCCACCTTCCCCTGCGGGTCCGGCGTCGTCTGGAGGCGCACCGCGCTGCGCGAGATCGCGACTTTCCGACCGGAACCTGGTCGAGGACCGCCACCGGTGTGGAGGCGCTTCGTCGCTCTGGCGCGGCGTCTACCTGCCGATCGTCGGCGCCGTCGGCCGCACGCGCCGGAGGACGTCAGCAACGTCTACAAACAGCGGGGCACTTGGGCGATCGACACCGTGCGGCTGATGCTCTGGGGCAACCTCGAGGGGCTTGCCCTGCGACAGCGGGCGCAGTTCCTGGAGCTGCTGCTCTTCTACTTCAACGCCTTCACCGTCTGCGTCTACATCCCGAGCATCATCGCCTCGCTGCTCGGCTCGGTGCCCTTCGACTCGCCGACCTCGAGCTACCTGATCCACATGCTGCCGCTGGTGATCGCCACCAGATCTGGCTGCTTTCCCTCAACCGCCCCTACAACGACCGCCGCCTTCGCCAGCGCGCCCCGTACCGGGAGCTGTGGCGGGTGCGGATCATGTGGACGGGCTTGGCCCCGGTCTACATGAAGGGCTGCATCCAGGCGATCCTCGGCGGCCCGAACCGAAAGCCCGTCTACAAGGTGACCCGAAAGCACGACGACGTTCGCTGGCACTGGCGCCAGACGCTCCCCCAGACGACCGCGGTCCTCGCCGTCTTGGTGGTCGCCCTCTACGGGATCCGCTTCGGCACTCTGCCCAACCTCACCCTGCTCGCCGGGACCGTCTACTGGGGCGGACTCAACGTCGTCCTGCTCGGCGGATCGTCGCCCGTGGATGGCGCGGCGTCAACTGGCTGCGCGCTGGGCGCGGTCGGCGCCCGACACGGGGCCTGGCGCCGAGCCGCAGTCAGCGCGGGCCGCCTGATCCCACTCGACCAAGCGCCGCTGGACCCGTTCAGCAGGGCCCGCCGGCGCCGCGGTCGCAGGTATGGGCGGTGAGCCGGACCAGGAGCATCTTCAACTGACGGCGCTCCTCCGCGCTCAGCGGCCCGAGCATCTCGCCCTCGGCGCGCCTGGTCGCGTGGCGGGCCCGCTTCACGGCTCGTCGCCCGGCTGCGGTCAGCTCGACCCGGTGGCGGCGCCGATCGGCGGGGTCTGGGGCTCGGACGAGAAGCTCGCGCTCCTCGAGCTGATCGAGCAGCGCGACCAGGTTGCTCGGCTGGATCCGCAACGCCGTCGCCAGCTCGCGCTGGGTGATCGGGCCCTGCGCCTCGAGGTGGTGGAGGACGGCGAACTCCGGCCACCTGAGGCCGCTGTCGCTGAGGCTGCGACCGAGGCGCCAGGCCGAGGCGCGGGCGAGGCGGAAGATCAGGAGGCCGAATCCGGAGACGAGGGTCGCGTCGCCGGCCTCGACCTCGGGCTGGACCGATGTGCCGACGGGATTCATGTGCGCCTCATCACTTATACTCCATAACTGTTCGCTACTATAGTCGATACATCAGCGGACGCAAAGGATGCACTCGATGGAGAACTTGAACCTGATCCCGATCGAAGACTCAGTCGTCTTCCCAGGCATGAGTGCGACACTCGCGCTCGACGTGGGCGACGAGGAGCGCGTCTTCCTGGTCCCTCGCAGCGGCGAGCACTTCGCTTCGGTGGGCACCGTCGCCCGGGTGGTCGAGCGGCTTCGGATCCCGGGCGGCGCCCAAGCGGTGACCCTGGAAGGCCTTCATCGCGGGGTCGCCGGCCCCGCGGTCGGCGGCACCGACGGCGCCCTGCGGGTCGAGGTGACCGAGCACGAGGACGATTCCGGCGCCGAGCGGGCTGGCGAGCTGGCACGCGAGTACCGCGCCGTGGTCGACGAGATCCTCGAGCTCCGTGACGCCGACCCGAGGATCGGCGCCTTCCTGCGCTCGATCGTCGAGCCCGGCGCGCTGGCCGATACGGCCGGCTACTCGCCGGACCTGAGCTTCGAGCAGAAGCGCGAGCTGTTGGAGACGCTCGATGTCACCGAGCGGCTCGAGAAGGCGGTCGCCGCCCAGCGCGAGCGGCTCGCCGAGCTTCAGGTTCGAAGGCGGATCCGCGACGACGTCGAGTCCGGGGCCCAGCAGCAGCAGCGCGAGTACTTCCTGCGAAAGCAGCTCGAGTCGATCCGCAAGGAGCTCGGCGAGGACGAGGGCTCGGTGATCGACGACTACCGCCGCCAGATCGACGAGGCGGAGATGCCCGACGAGGTCCGTGACCAGGCCGAGCGTGAGCTCGGCCGCCTGGAGCGGATGGGCGAGTCCGGCGAGGCCTCGATGATTCGCACCTACCTCGACTGGCTCTTGGCCGTGCCGTGGGGCGAGCGCTCAACCGAGCGGCTCGATCCCGATCACGCCCGCGAGGTGCTTGATGCCGACCACGCGGGCCTCGAGGACGTCAAGGACCGGATCACCGAGTACATCGCGGTACGAAAGCTGCGCGCCGAGCGCGGGGTCGCCGACGAGCGCGGTTCGGGTGCGATCCTGACCTTGGTCGGCCCTCCTGGCACCGGCAAGACCTCGATCGGCGAGTCGATCGCCCGTGCCACCGGGCGCGAGTTCGTCCGCATGTCGCTCGGCGGGGTCCGCGACGAGGCCGAGATCCGCGGCCACCGCCGCACCTACATCGGCGCCCTGCCGGGTCGCCTGGTTCGCGCCCTGCGCGACGCCGGGACGATGAACCCGGTGATCATGCTCGACGAGGTCGACAAGGTCGGCGCCGACTGGCGCGGCGACCCCTCGGCGGCGCTGCTCGAGGTGCTCGACCCGGCCCAGAACCACAGCTTCCGCGACCACTACCTCGACGTCGAGCTCGACCTCTCAGGGGTGCTGTTCATCGCCACCGCGAACATCACCGAGACGATCCCGCCGCCGCTCCTGGACCGGATGGAGGTGGTCCGCTTCGACGGTTACACGACCGAGGAGAAGCTGGCGATCGCCCGCGGCTACCTGTGGCCCAGGCAGCGGGAGCGAAACGGCTTGCGCGAGGACGAGGTGGAGATCGACGACGAGGCGATCCGCACCGCGATCACCGAGTACACGCGCGAGGCCGGGGTCCGAAACCTGGAGCGCGAGTTGGGCAAGGTGCTGCGAAAGACCGCCACTGGGGTTGCCTCAGGCAAGGCCGAGGCGCCGGTGGACATCGACGTCGAGGCGCTCCGCGGCGCCCTCGGGCGGCAGCGCTTCTTCCAGGAGGCGGCCGAGCGGACCGCGATCCCCGGCGTCGCCACCGGACTCTCGGTGACCGGCGCCGGCGGCGACGTGCTGTTCATCGAGGCGACCGCGATGCCCGGCTCCGACGGCCTCGTGCTGACCGGCCAGCTCGGGGACGTGATGAAGGAGTCGGCGCGGATCGCGCTGTCGTTCGTTCGTAGCCGCGCCGAGCAGCTCGGGATCGGCGAGGAGGCATTCGCCGACCGCCAGTTCCACGTCCACGTGCCGGCAGGGGCGATCCCCAAGGACGGCCCCAGCGCCGGGATCACGATGACAACCGCGCTCGCCTCGCTGCTGAGCGGCCGCCCGGTGCGCCACGACGTGGGGATGACCGGCGAGATCACCCTTCAGGGCCGGGTGCTGCCGATCGGCGGCGTGAAGCAGAAGGTGCTTGCCGCCCACGCCGCGGGCCTGACCGAGGTGATCCTGCCGGAGCGAAACCGGGGCGACCTCGAAGACGTGCCCGAGCGAGGTGCGGGAGCGAGATGCGCTTCCACCTCGTGATCACGATCGACGAGGTGCTCGAGCACGCGCTCGAGGCGACGCCGGTCGAGCTGCCGGCCGCGGCGTAGCGGCGGATCAGCTGAGCGCTACTGCTTCTCGGCGGTCCAGTCGACCGTGCCGGTGTCGCACTTGCCGAAGCCGGTGATCGGGCGGCCATGGACTCTGAGCGTGCCCTCGGCCTTGGTGAAGTGGCCGGTGAGCTCCCCTTCAACCTCGCCCTTCGTCTTGAAGTCGGCGTTGTAGAAGCTGCCGTGGAACCGCCGATGCTTGACCTTCATCGTCGGGATCGGGAACTCGATCGGGCTCTTGTTGCTGATCGGGATCGGGTCTCCGGGGGGCGGGGAGTTTTCGCAGTCCAGCTTCACTTTGAAGAAGAAGAACTTCTTCACCTTCTTGGTCTTGTGATGCTTGACCTTGGTGTCGAAGGTGAGGTGCCCGCCCTGCTGGATGGGACCGCGGTAGTGCTTGACGGATCCGAGCGCGACCGCCGCGAACGCAAGCGTCGCGACCATCCCGCCGATGATCAGAGTTCGCCTCAACTCGGCGCGACTCGCCCTTTGCTTACTGCTTCTTCGCGGTCCAGCGGACGGTGCCGCTGTCGCACTTGCCGTATGCCGAGCCCAATGGGCGACCGTGCACGCGCAAGCTCCCCGCGGCCTTCTGGCCCTGGTCGCTGAACGCCCCGGTGACCTCGCCCCGCGTGTTGAACTCCTGCTTGTAGAAACTGCCGTGGAACCGCCCGTTCTTCACCGCCATCGGCGGGACCGGGAAGTTGAGCGGGCTCTTGTTGCTGATCTTGATCGTCTTGCTCGCGCCCTTGGGAGCCTTCTCGCAGGTCAGCTTCAGGTCGAAGAAGTAGAACTTGGTGACCCGCTTCTGGTGCTGTTTGACCTCCGTCTGGAAGGTGACGTAGCCGCCCGCCTTGATCGGTCCCCGGTAGTGCGGGGGCGCGGCGATCGCCACCGCCGCAGGTGCCAGCATCGCCAAGGCCAGGGCGGCGACCAACGTTCGTCTCATCTCGGGGCTCCTTTGGACTCGATGGCGGCACCCTAGCGCTGCGAGCGCCTCCTCGCGTCGGTGGCCTGGGCCCGCCTGGCGCTTGCCAGCCCAGGCGATGGGCCGGATCACTCGGCTACATTGACGGGGCGCGGTGAGCGTAGCTCAGCTGGTAGAGCTCCTGGTTGTGGTCCAGGCGGTCGCCGGTTCGAATCCGGTCGCTCACCCCTCATAAAGGCCCTGCAAATCGACACGTTTTGATGCGGCCGACCAGCCCGGGTGCTTGCCGAATCTCAGGTCCACCGGTGCATAGGCCAGTGCTCAGAAGGGCCTGCAAATCACAATTCTTCGATTCCGATAGAGACCGCCTGGTTCTCGCGGGCTTTGGAGCCTCAGCCCAGGCCAACGACGCATGGGACGCTCGTGGACACAACGAACGCGCACTGACGTCGGCTGGGGGCCGAAAGGTCGCGAGTTCAAATCTCGCCGCCCCGCCTACACGGAAGTCCGCTCGGGAAGCGGGCTTGGTTATGAACCACTCGCGCCGGGGGGAAACTCCCGCGCCGCCTGCCGGCGCAGGATCTCGATGCCCACCACGGCCAGCGCGGCGAGCGCGACGATCACTCAGCGACCTGCCCGAGGTTGTTGATCCCCGGTATGAACGAGAGCCAGAGCAGGAAGCACAACGGCCACGACGGCGTAGACGGCGACCGGATGATCGCGCAGGTAGGGAGCGAGGAAGCGCCGCACCGCGACCTCGCGGCGCCCGGGCCCCGCCAGTGGCGCCGCCGCCGATGAAGGCGATGCCGATCGCGAGCACGAACAGCGCCCGCTGGCGAAGCCCGGCGGAGAGGATCTCCCAGACCGACGTGATCGCCGGCTTGACCGTGTCGGAGGCAGCGACCGAGTCCACCCCGTTGCCGATCAGGCGCCGGAGTAGGAGAATGAAGATCGTCGCGACCACGATCCCGCCGCCGGCGGCGATCAAGGCCTCGCGGCGCCACCCCTTGGCCAGGTAAAGAGCGCCCACATAGAGCAGGAGCGCCAGCAGCGGCAGCACGATGCCGAGGTTGCGGAGCAAGCTGACGAGCTTCTGGAGCCCGGAGAGTTGACCAGAGTCCATGAGGACGAGCTGGCCGGGGGTCTGCACGCCTGGCGTTCGAGCAGGGTGTTGACCCGGGTCTGGAGCCGAGGCCAGCGAGGCATCCAGCGTCTCGACGTTCGCCTGGCTCGGGATCCGTGAGCACCGCGGCGGTCCGCTGCTTCAGCGCAGACAGCCGGGCGTCGGCGTCAGACAGCCGGCCCTCGAGCTGGGCAGCCGGCCCTTGAGCTGGGCCGGGACCTTGCCCTGAACGCCCTTGATCTTCTCCTCGAGGCTCGCGATCTTCTGGAGCTCGGCGGCGTTCTTGTTGAGCGCCTTGAGGTTCTGTTGCGCCTCCGGGCTCAGCTTGCCCGGCCTCGACCTGGGAGAGGGTTGACCGCGCCGAGTCGATCTGGGCCTGGGCGTGGTCAACCGCTGCCGGAGGTCCCGAGTACTCTGCACGACGCCCTGGATCTGGGAGATCGTCGCCGGGTCGACCCCGAGGCGGGTGGCGAGGTCGGCGACGACGCTCCCGTACTCGAGGGTGACGTTCCCGCCGGTGGTCGAGACGTAGCGCGCTCCTTGTCCTCGATCAGGCTGACGAACTGCTCCTGCGCCCGTGCGATCGCAGTCGAGACCAGGTTCTGAACCTGGGCGAGGCGAGCGCCCTCTCGGCCGCGTTCGTGGCGAGCTGCCTGGTCGCCGCGGCGACCGGCAGGGCGAGCGGCTTGAGCGGCGCGCGGCAGCTCGTTGGCGATCTGGCCCTGGACGTCGACGTTCGCGTAGAGCTGGTCGACCGTGAAGGTGGCGAGCGCCTGCTGGACGTCGGGGTCGGCGAGGATCTGGTCGGTCGTGTCCTTGACCTGGTCCGTGTCGAGCGCCTCGCGCTGAACCCAGTTGGCGATGATCGAGAGGACCAGGACCAAAGACGCGAGCACGATCAGCGGCCAGACGATCGCGCGGTGAGGATGCTTGGGCCCCGGGC
Source organism: uncultured bacterium (assembly GCA_963811625.1). Taxonomy (GTDB): domain Bacteria; phylum Actinomycetota; class Thermoleophilia; order Solirubrobacterales; family 70-9; genus AC-56. The sequence continues at coordinate 401,241 of CAWERS010000001.1, forward strand.
CCTCGAGCTCCGGGAGCGCGGCTTCCGCGAGGGATCAGGCGGCGGCTTGGAGCTCGTTCGGCTGAGGGGGAGGTGTCGGTTGGTCGGTCATGGTGGTTCGGGCATGCGGGCGCGGGAGCCTGATCGGCGCCCAGGCTCCCGCGACGTCAGCTCAGACTCCCGGACGTGTCTCCTCCTCGCCGTAGACGATCAGGCCGTAGGCCACCCATAGGCAGATCGCGAAGACGCCAAGCGACCAGAACGGGACGTCCCGATCGCCAGCAGCGCGCCGAGCGCGCCGAGGCTCGCGGCGACGACCCCGATCACGCGGCCGTACGCTCCGCCGCCGAACAGCGAGAACCCGGCCGTGAGCTGGATCACGCCGAGGATCAGCGTGATCCAGCCCCACGTATGGAGGTTCCCGAACACGTAGTGCGTTCCGTTGGCTGGTGTAGAAGTTCGCATCGGCGATCGCGCCGATGCCGTAGATGACGTTCAGCGTGCCCGCGATCAGGAGCAGGACCGCTGCGAATACGACGCGTCCGGCACCTCTCATGTTGAATCTCCTCTTTCGGGCCGCTTCAAGCGGCGTGAGTGATTGAGCGGACGAATCAAACCCCAGGGACGCCCGCCTTGACATCACCCCAATCGCATGAAATCCAGGCGGTCGCCCGTCACGTCAGGGTCGAGCCGCTCGAGCGCGCGTTCGACGTCGTAGCCGAGCGCGAGCGCGACCTTCGGGGCGCACTTGACGACTCGCGCAGCGCCCGTCACCGGCGTCACCGCCTCGAGGCTGGCCACGACCTCATCCGTCGTCGCCCCGGCCGTGAGGGCGTGCGCCACGGCGTGCTGGAACGACGAAGGGGCGGCATCGAGGGCGATGGCCGCGGCGACGCGCACGAGTGCCGCGGTCCTCTCGTCGATGACCGACGCTGCGAATGAGCTGCCTTCGACCGCGAGCTCGTCTAGGAGAGCGTCGTCGTGTACGGCTAGGCGACGCAGGTGCTGTTTGTACTCGTCCATGGGGCCTGCCGCATAGCTGACCAGCCGCGGCCTGCCACCGCATCATCCCTTCCGGGTGAGATTTTCGCGCGGTGGGTAGATCGAGCTCTCCAAGAGCCCCACTTCGATCGCGCGCTCGATCGCCTCACTGCGCGATGAGACTCCGAGCTTGCGGTAGATAGCTACAGCTTCGCTCTTGACGGTGTTGCGCGAGATGAACAGCCGGCTCGCAATCCCTGGGAAGGTGAGATGGGTGGCGAGGTACGGAAGCAGCCGGAGCTCCGCACCCGTCAGGCTCATCGCCCAGGCGCCGTCCGGCCCGGACGTCGCGGCGACCAGGTCGTGCAGCTCGCGAGCATCCTCGACCAGGCAGCCCATGTGCGGACGGAGCTCGAGTACCCGCTCGGTCTCGGTGAGAATCGTGCGGGCCGCGCTGGCTTCGGCGAGTGCGAGATGGGCGCGTGTGAGCTCGAGCCCGACCTGGATGGTCAGCCAGGGAAGGCCGTGGTCGAGCATCGGCCGCAGACGGTGAGCGCGAGTGAGCGCCGCACGGGCATCCTCGTGCCTCGCCTCATGGAGTGCGACCCGTGCCGTCGCCACGTGTGCGAGCGCGCTCGTGGAGTAGTCGCCGAGGCCCGTATCCTCGACACACGCTTGCGCCGCGCGCGCGTGCTGCTCTGCCTCGGCCCAGGCTCCCTGTCTCGTCGCGAGGAGCGCGAGCTGTGCCTCGTGCGAGGTAGACAACTTCGGCGGCGCCGTCGGCGCTCCCCATGTCGATCCCGGCGGTGAGGTCGTCCGTAGCGCGATCGGTTGCTCCGAGCAGCACATGCGCCGTGCCTCGAGGACGAGCGCGGCCGGCCTCCAACCGCTCGTGGGGGAGAGCTCACTCAGCGCCAGATCGCCGTCGGCAAGCGCCCGCTCGACACCGTCCGGCATCATGCCCGCCCGCAGCGTGGCGACCCAAGGCTCGATCGTGACGCTGCCATCCGAGAGCGGGATCGTCGAGGTCGCCCCTCCGCGAGTGCGAGCCACCGCTCGGCGTCCTTGGTCCGTCCCGTGAGCGCTCGGAGCCAACCGCCAACCACGGCGAGGGCGGGGTATCGCTCCAACTCGTCATCACTGAACCATCCAAGCCACTCCTCCAAGGTCTCCATCCGACCGTCGTAGTGGACCGGTAGCGCGAGGGCGTCCACCAAGCCGGCGACCGCATCCGTCTCACCCGCTGCGTGCCCGTACACGACCGCCGCTTCCGCATCGTCGTTCTCCGATGCACCAAGCCATCGCCCGACGGTTGAGTTCGAGCACTGCGTCCGGCTCGCTGCGCTCGAGCTCGCTTGAAAAAGAAGCTCCGCAAACAGGTGGTGATAGCGGTACCACTCGCCTCGCCGGTCGAGGGGCACGACGAAGCAGTTCGTGCGCTCGAGCGTCTCGAGCCTTTGTGCCGATTGGGTCGCCTGGACCAGGGAGTCACAGAGGTCGCCGCACATGCGATCCAACACGGAGGTGTGTTTGAGAAACCGCGCGTCGGCCG
>CAWERS010000002.1:0-832301 GCA_963811625.1 uncultured bacterium
CAGGCGCTGAACTACGGCTTCCGGACGAGGCGCGAAGCCGAGGTTCCCAGCCTGAACGGGAAGATGAGCAATACCACGCCGCGCGTCGGGCTCGCGGACCTCGACCATTGGATCGCAAGATTCGCGCCCTTCAGGATGTGGCGGCGGGCTATGGATCCCGCTTCGAGGCGGTTGGCGCCCCGGGGCGACTGGTGACGACACCGCATGTGAGCGCGTGCTATGTACTCGTGGAGTGCGGGGATCGTGGCGAGGCGGAGCGGGTCGAGGCGAGCCTGCGACGATCTGGGATCGACTATCGCTTCTGGTACGGCGAAGGGCTTCACCGCCAGGCACAGTTCGCACCAGCGCCGAGCGACGACTTGAGCGGCACCGACGATCTCGCCTCCCGCTCGATCGGGCTCCCGCTCGCCCCGGACCTCAGCGAGCGGACGGTGGCGCGCGTGGTGGAGGCGCTGGGGACCGCCTAGCCGCAGGCTGGAGCCTCGAGCGTGATCCCTCGGCCTCGCTTTGGACCCGCAGCCCTCGCCCTGATCGCCCTGGCGATCGTCTCCGTCGTCTCGCGATCCTGCGGCCAGCGGGCTCCGGTCGAGGCGGCCGTCACAGCGCGGATCGCCGGCCGGCGCAGACCGTGTTCGACTGGAGCTCCGAGGCGTGCGCCCCCGACGAGCTGCCCGATCTCCCGGTACGCGCCTTTCGCGACTATCGCGGACAGGTCCAGCTCATCCTCCCCCACTTCACAACTTGGCGGCTGTCGGGGCCGGACCTCAACCACCTGTCGAATCCCTGTCAGGCCGTGCTGGGCTCCTCGTTCGATCCCGATCCCGCCGACTTCGACCAGAAGAGTGGGTGGCCTCGCTCTACACCACCGACGGGCGCCGGATCGCCGCGCTGGTCCACGAGGAGTATCACGGCACGCTGCGTGGCTCATGTGTCCCCACTGATCCCACCTCGTGCTGGTACAACGCGATCACCTTCGCCAGCTCGGACGACGGGGGCGGCACCTTCCATCAACCGGCGCGTCCAGGTCAGCTCGTTGCCGCATCCTCGTATCGCTACCGGCCAGGAGTCGAGCCCACCGGGGTCTTCAGCCCGTCGAACATCGTCGCAAGAGACGGCCTCTACTACGCGCTGGTGGTCTCGCGGACGCCGACGGGCGAGGCGCGAACCTGCCTGATCCGTACCGGCGACCCGTTCATGCCGACCGCCTGGCGCGCCTGGAACGGAACCGATTTCACCCTTCGCTTCGCTGATCCTTACCGGGCAACGGGTGTCCCTGCGCCGTGCGCGCCGATCGCCACGCCGGAGATCGCGACCATGCACGACAGCCTCACCTATAACACCCACCTTGGGCGCTACCTGCTGGTCGGATTGGCGTCGGCCCCCCGGCCCGGCACCGCGAAGCTCGTGACCGGGATCTACCTCTCCCTTTCCAGCGATCTGGTTCACTGGAGCCCGCGCCGCCTGATCATGCCAGCGACATCGGTTCAGACCTTTCGCTGCGGGGGCCCGAACCCGATCGCCTATCCGTCGCTGATCGATCCGGGTAGCCGCTCGCGGACCTTCGCCACCACCGGGCAGCGTCCCTACCTCTACTACACGCGCTTCAATTACGAGCACTGCCGCAAGACACTGGATCGGGACCTCGTGCGGGTGCCGATCGAGCTCTCGCGGTGAGCGCTCGCTCCCCGGGCGCGGGCCTGAGGATCATGATCAGCGGGATGGTCGCCGGTGACCCCTGGCAGGGCGGTGCGAGCTGGGCCGTGATGCAGTACGTCCTCGGGCTCGCTCGGTTGGGGCATCAGGTCCTACTGGTCGAGCCGGTGGCCGGGGGCGACGGCCCGGACGCCTCGCCACTGACCGAGTCGCAGAGCGCCTCCTACTTTCGTGAGCTCCCGTTTTCGGGTTTGGCCGGGGCGGCGCTTCTGCGGCCGCAGGGCCGCGAGACGGTCGGGACCCCGTATCCGGAGTTGGTCGAACTCGCCCGGAGCGCGGACCTGTTGCTCAACATCTCGGGGATGCTCCACGACGAGCGGCTGACCGCGAACATCCCCGTGCGCGCCTACCTCGACCTGGATCCCGGCTTCAACCAGGTCTGGAGCGAGACCGGGGAGGACGCGGGATTCGATGCGCACACCCACTTCGTCACCGTCGGACAGGCGATCGGTTCCGTGGACTGCCCCGTTCCCACCTGCGGTCATCGCTGGATCCCAACCCTCCCACCCGTGGTTCTCAGCCACTGGCCGCGCGCCGACGCGCCCCCGGAGCGAGACGCCTTCACCACCGTGGGGCACTGGCGAAGCTACGGGCCTGTTGACTACGGGGGTATCCGCTACGGCCAGCGGGTTCACTCCTTCCGCCACATGCTGGAGTTGCCGAAGCTCGCGGGCCCCCGCTTCCAGGTGGCTCTGGGCATCCACCCCGACGAGGAGCGAGACCTCGAGGCGCTGCGGGCCAACGGCTGGGAGTTGGTGGACCCGCTGCGCGCGGCGGGTACCCCGGACCGCTACGCCGAGTTCATCCGGGCCTCGAAGGCCGAGATCGGGATCGCGAAGAGCGGCTACGTCGCCTCCCGGTGCGGATGGTTCAGCGATCGAAGCGCCTGCTACCTGGCCTCGGGCCGCCCGGTCGTTGCACAGAACACCGGGTTCTCGCGCTTCCTGCCGACCGGGGAGGGGCTTTTCGCCTTCGAGTCGCTCGACGAAGCCGTTGCCTGTGTCGAGGAGGTGGAGCGAGATCACCCACGCCACGGCACGGCGGCCCGGGCGATCGCCGAAGAGCATCTCGACTCGAACCACGTTCTGAGCTCGCTGATCGATCGCCTGGGGTCGCACGGATGAGCGGGGGGGAACGCGCTGGCGGCTCGGCGCCCCCGGACGCCGAGCTGCACGACGCTCTCCAGCGGGCGCTGCGGCGCTCCACCTCGGAAAGGGCGACGATCGTGTCCATCGAGCGGCGGCCCTCGGCGTACCGGACCAGCTTCGCCGTCGAGGAGCTGGACGTCACGCTCGAGGGCGGGTCACGGCTGGCGCTGGTGTTCAAGGACACCGGCCCCCAGGCGCTGCGGGAGGAGGCCCGGGTGGCCAAGCCGAAGCTCCTCTACGACCCCCTGCGGGAGATCGAGGTCTACCGCGGCCTGCTGGCGGGCGCGGGGCTCGGCACAGCCACCTACTACGGCTCGGTGGTGGACGAAGCCGGCAGCCGCTACTGGCTGTTCATTGAGCGGGTGCGCGGGGTCGAGCTCTACCAGGTCGGGGAGCTGGCCGTCTGGGAGGCAGCCGCCCGCTGGCTGGCGAGGATGCATTCGCGCTTCGCGGCCCTCGGCGCCGACGCCGCATCCGAACGACTCATAGCTCACGACGCCCGCTACTACCGCCGGTGGATCGATCGCGCGAGCGAGTTCGCGCGCCAGGGCGCTGAGGAAAGGCGCCGGCGCGTCCAGTCGCTCGCCCCGTCCTACGATCGGGTGGTGGAGTGCCTCTTGGGCCTGCCCGCGACCATGATTCACGGCGAGTTCTACGCCTCCAACGTGCTCGCCGCGAAGCCCCCGGAGCCACCTCGCGTGTGCCCGATCGACTGGGAGGTCGCGGGATTCGGCCCCGGACTGATCGACCTGGCCGCGCTCACGACCGGTTGGGAAGCCGGCGCCTGCGAGGCGATGGAGCGTGCCTACCGGGCCGAGCTCCGGGCTCCCTACGAATGGACGGGCAGCGAAACCCGATTCGCGGAGGCGGTCGACTGCGCGAGGATGCACCTGGCGGTCCGCTGGCTCGGATGGGCCCCGGCGAGCTGGGTCCCACCCGAGGAGCACCGGCACGATTGGCTCGGCGAGGCGCTCGCGCTGGCCGACCGGATCGGCGCCTGACATGGACCCCGAGCGGGTCCTGATCGTGAACGCGGACGACCTCGGCCTCAGCGAGGCCGTCAACGCCGGGGTGATCGAGGCGCACGAGCGGGGCATAGTCACGAGCGCGAGCCTGATGGTGATGGGTGCGGCTGCGCCCGGGGCGGCCAGCTACGGGCGACGCCCGGGTGGCCTCGCGCTCGGCCTCCACGCGGACCTCAGCCACTGGGAGTACGACGACGATCGGTGGGTGGCCGCCTACGTGCGAGTGGACACCAGCGATCGCCAAGCGGTCGCGGCCGAACTCAACGCTCAGCTGGATCGCTTCCGCGAGCTGCTCGGGGCCGATCCCACCCACATCGACTCCCATCAGCACGTTCACCTCGATCAGCCCGCCGCCTCGGTGTTCAGGGAGGTCGGCGACCGTCTCGGCGTGCCGGTCCGCCGGCTCACGCGGCACGCTCGCTACCTCGGCGACTTCTACGGCCAGACGGGGCGCGGCGAGCCACTTCCGGAGGCGATTCGGTCGGCGGCCCTCGTGGACCTGATTCGCAACCTGGCGCCCGGGGTGACGGAGCTAGCCTGCCACCCGGGACTCGGCATGGCTGGCGAGTCCTCGTACGCTCGGGAGAGGGAGCTGGAGCTGACTGCACTCTGCGCCCCCGAGGTCCGGGCGGTGATCGACGCCGAGGGCGTGCTTCTCCGTTCTTTCCGCTCGCCCTCGGACCTGTCCGTCAACCGCTGATCCTGTGCCCGGTGCCGGCGCCTCCCAGGACCGGTCGCCACGCGTTCTCGGTAGCCCCTCGGCTCCCTCCCGATCGGGCTTGCGGGCCCAGGGCGGCTTAGATACTCTCTCGCGGTGCGGGCGGGCAAGCGGGCAAGGACGGTTGGCGGGCTGGTGGCGGCGGTGGCAACGTCGATCCTCCTTGTGGCGCCGGCGGTCTCGGCCGCGAAGCCCAAGTGCTTCGGCAAGCGGGCGACCAAGACCGGCCACGGCAAGATCGTGGGCACGGAGCACAAGGACGTGATCGTGGGGCTCGGGGGCAGGAACAAGATCATCGGCAACGGCGGCCCCGACGTGATCTGCGGCGGGCGCGGGAACGACCGGATCACAGTCGGCAAGCAGCCCAACAGCCCCGCCAAGGACGGCCCCAGCATCCTGATCGGCGGGCCCGGCAACGACTTCATCAGGGGCGGGTACAAGGGCGACTTCCTGATCGGCGACGACGCCACCGTGTCCGGCAACGCGAACGGCAATCCGGGCAGGGACGACCTCGAGGGCGAGTTCGGGGACGACCGCGAGATCGGCGATAACTACTCGAAGCGCGGCAACGCGAGCGGGGGTGCCGACGACGTGCTCCGCTCCCAGAACGACGACGACAAGCTGATCGGCGACAGCGCCGTGGACGGCAGGGGCACCGCCAGGGGCGGCGGCCGCGACCACTTCGAGGCCTCCTCGGACAAGGACCTGGTGATCGGCGACAGCTACTCTCGCGCCGGGCGGGCGATCGGCGGCGGGGACGACGGCTGCGCCAAGAGCAGAAACGAACGGATCTGCCAGAAGAAGGGGAGCCGGCGGGGTCGCGGCGGCAAGCGGCGGGACACCGGGGAGGCCCACAAGCCGGCCCTCAATGGTGGACCCGACAAGGACGTCATGGTGGGCGACAGCTACACGGTCACCGGGTCCGCCGAGGGCTCGGGCAACGACGACCTGAAGGAGATGGGGCCGGGGAGCAACAAGCTCTACGGCGACAGCTTCGCCAAGAAGCCGCAGGGCAAGATTTCGGGCGGGGGCGATGACACCCTGAACGGCGCCTCCGGCAACGAGCTCCTGAACGGGGGCCCGGCATCTGACAACTGCCGGGGTGGCGGGGGCAACGACACCTTCCGCAACTGTGAGGGCGGGCGGAAGCTCGGGCTGGCGCTGTTCAGCGCCGGGTTCCCGGCCGGCTGAAGGCGGCTCCCGCCTGGGCGGCTCAGCGCCGGGCGTGGCGCTTGTGGTGAGCCCGCTTGACCAGCGAGAGGCGGCGGTACTTGCTGCTCGGCTCGGCGTCGGTGGCGACGAAGCGGATGTGCGCGCCGACCCTGACTCGGCCGCTTCTCTTCAGGTGCCGCTCAAAGCTTCCCCTGGCGACCACGGGGACCCCGACCCGACCCTTGCCGCCGGCCCTCCTCGACGCCGACTTGACGTGTGAGCCGTTCAGCGCGACGACGCCCGCCCGGGGGACGGAGACCACGATCGTCGCGGTGCCCCGACGCGCGTGGCGGACGATGCGGGCGATCGAGAAGCCCGCCCGGGCGACGGTCGACGTCGGCGAGGAGCCCTGGGCGGATCCGCCGACGCTCTCGTACAGCCGCTGGGCCACGGTGCCGAAGTAGGGCCCGAACATGTAGTCGGAGATCGACGGCGGGTAGAGGTAGGAGTAGTCGGTCACCGAGAGGGCGATCGGGGAGGAGCCGGCGCTGACCCACGGGCCACCGCTCGAGCCCCCGGTGAAGTCGCTGACGATGCCCATCGTCGGCGGCGAGAAGGAGTTGTCGGCGCCGGCGTAGCGCGCGGTTCGCGCGTAAAGCCTGCTGCCGTCGTACGGCGCCTTGGCCGGGTAGCCGTACTCGGTGTAGAGGCGGTTTCGGGCCTGGTGGAAGCCGATCCCGAGGGCGCCGACCACGCTTTGAAGGTCCTTTCCGGAGCGGTCGTCGAGGGTGAGCATGGCGATGTCGCCCGCTTCGTCCGGGTGCCCCGTGCCGGCGGTGTTTCGCCACTTGGCCGTGGTGGCGAAGCGGGACACGGTCCATTCGCCGAACGGCTTCGTGCCGCTGCGATAGCCGGGGACGAAGACCAGGTTCCGGGCCCGGGCCCCGCTGGCGGGGTCGATCACGCAGTGGCCGGCGGTGAGGACCACGTCGCCGGCGTGGGTGTTGACCACGCTTCCGGAGCAGCGGTAGAGCTCGTCGTGCCCGTCGATGCGGTACTCGCCGTAGACGACGCCGTTGGCCGAGTTGGGAAACCTGGTCGGGTTGCCGGTGTCGGTGCCCTTCACCTTCGCCGCGTGTGCAGTCCGGACGCGACCCTCGTGCTCGGCGGCAGGGGCCGTGGCTCCGGGGGCGTCAGCCGGGACGTAGCTCGGCTCCGAGTCCGTCTCGGGCCGGCCCCCTCCCAGATCGTTCGGCGCCCGAGCCAGCTCCACCAGCGGCAGCGCCGGCGCCCGGCGCATCCTGCGGTCGGTCCAGAATCCGCGCGGGTCGTCCACCGAGCGGACGCCTTCGGCGACCACGGCGGTGCTCCGCTGGGAAGTCCCGGACACCCCGCGCGCGTCGGCCTGCGCCACGGTCAATGCGGCGAAAGCGGCCAGGGCGAGGGCCAGCCGCCTGACGTCAACCCAGGACGACCTCTTGGTCCAGCTCTCCACTCGCCTCCTCAACCGCATCGCCTCGTCTCACCATTCATTCGGCAGCGGGCCCCGAGGAGTCAAGCCCACTCGGGTCCGTCCACCGGCGCGTTGGCGACTTTTGGGGCGCATAGCGCCACTAAGGCGCCATCTCTCGCGCTGCGACCACGTTCCTCTCAGGAAATTCTCAGGTTTGTGACTGATCATGGCCCGGTGAGCGGGCAGGCGACGAATGCAGACGAGCCGCGCGTTCTCGTCGTCGACGACGAGCAGAACATCGCCGAGCTGCTGTCGGTGGCGCTTCGCTACGAGGGCTTTGCCGCTGACACGGCCGCCTCCGGGCGCGAGGCGCTCGAGAAGTTCGACGCCTTCCGCCCGCAGATCCTGATCCTCGACGTGATGCTCCCCGATCTCGACGGCTTCGAGGTCGCGAATCGACTCGCCGGGCGGCGCAGCGGGGTTCCGATCATCTTTCTGACTGCGCGGGACACCACCGAGGACAAGGTCCGCGGGCTGACGCTGGGCGGCGACGACTACGTGACCAAGCCGTTCAGCGTCGAGGAGCTGATCGCCCGGATCCGGACGATCCTGAGGCGGGCCGGGATCGGGCCGGAGGACGGCCGCCTGGTGTTCGAGGATCTGGAGCTCGACGAGGAGACGCGGGACGTATCTCGAGCCGGTCGCCCGATCGAGCTCACCGACACCGAGTTTCGCCTGCTCCGCTACCTGATGCTGAATCCCCGCCGGGTCCTCAGCCGGGCCCAGATCCTGGACCAGGTGTGGAACTACGACTTCGGCGGCGATGGCCGGGTGCTGGAGACCTACATCAGCTACCTGCGCAAGAAGGTCGACGATCGGGGGGCGCCGCTGATCCACACCGTTCGCGGGGTCGGCTACTCGCTTCGTCGCCCGAGGTCCTGAGATGTCCCTGCGCGCCCGGCTGGTCCTGGGCCTGCTGGCCCTGTCCGCAGTGGGCCTGCTGGTGCTCGACTTGGTCTCGTATGCAGCCCTTCGCTCCTATCTCTCGGACCGGGTCGACCAGCAGGTCGAGGCCGCCCTCGGGCCGGCGACCTTCGTCATCGGTGGGCCGACGCTGTTTCGACGGTCCCAAGGCGAGAACCGTGCCTTCAAGGCCATCCGCGTGCCGAAGCGCTTCAGGCCTCCCGAGGGCCCCCCTACCTTCGACCGTGACCTCGGCGCGGGTGGTCCGCCCGGCGATCCGCAGCTCCCCCCCGGCACCTACGCCGTCCGGCTCGACGCCCGGGGCGACGTCGTGCGGCGAAAGCCCTTCTCCTACGGCGAGACCGGGCTGCCGAAGCCCGAGCTGCCGGCCAAGCCGCCGATCACCAGGTCCCCCGACGCGCCGAGGCTGTTCACGGTCTCGGCCACCGACGGTTCGTCACCCGACTTCCGCGCCATGGCCATCAGAAAGCCCGGTGGCTCCGGCTCGATCGCGGTCGCCGTGCCGCTCCGCGACCTGACCCAGACCCTGGACCGCCTGCGGACGATCGAGCTGGTCGTCAGCGGTGCGGTTCTGCTCGCCCTGGCCGCGATGGCCTGGTGGGTGATTCGCCTGGGCCTGCGGCCGCTCGAGCGAATGGAACGGACCGCCGAGGCGATCGCGGCCGGCGACCTATCGGCGCGGGTCGAATCCACCGATCAGCGGACCGAGGTCGGCCGCCTCGGCTCGGCGCTGAACAAGATGCTGGTTCAGATCGAGCGGGCCTTCGCCGAGCGGCAGGCGAGCGAGGACCGACTGCGCCGGTTTCTGGCCGATGCCTCGCACGAGCTCAGGACTCCGCTGAGCTCGATCCGGGGGTACGCGGAGATCTTTCGCACAGGGGCCGCCCGCGAGCCCGCGCAGCTCGCCAACGCGATGCAGCGGATCGAGGACGAGGCAGCCCGCATGGGCGGCCTGGTTGACGACCTGCTCGCCCTGGCTCGCCTTGACGAGGTCCGCGAGCGGGTCTGGGAGTGGATCGACCTCGGGGCCCTCGCGGGCGATGCGTGCCAAAACGCCGCCGCCACGGCGCCGGATCGGTCGATCGGTCTCGAGGTCGAGCCGAACAGGGTTCTCGGCGACCGCGATCAGCTGCACCGGGTGGTCGTCAACCTGGTCCAGAACGCGATCGCGCATACGCCGGCCGGTTCGCCGATCGAGGTCGTGGTTGCCGGAGACGACAAGTGGGCCACTCTGACCGTGCGCGACCACGGGCCCGGGCTGGAGCCGGGGACGGAAACGCAGGTTTTCGAGCGCTTCTGGCGCCACGGGGAGTCGCGCCATCCCGACGGCTCCGGGACAGGGCTCGGGCTGGCGATCGTCGCCGCGATCGTCACCGGTCACGGTGGGAGAGTGGAGGCGCGTAACGCCGACGGGGAAGGCGCGGAGTTCACCGTGTTCCTCCCCGCCGTCGAGCGCTCGGCCGTAAGCCCGAGCGTCGGGGACTAGACGGACTCTCGCTTTCCTCTCAGCTTTCTCCTGCGCCCCTCTCGTACTGGCCCTGTTTGATCACCCGGCCCGGCGGTCGCCCGCGTGGCGATTCCCTCCCTATCGGCCTCCGGTGGCCGCCGGGCACCAACGAGAGCTACGAGAGGACCAACCACATGTTCTACCTACGCTACATCTGGTCCGAGCTGCGTCGTCGGCGCGGCCGGACGATCTTCACCGCTCTCGGCCTCGGGGTCGGGGTCGGCTTGGTGGTCACGGTGAGCGCCCTGTCGAGTGGGCTCGACGACGCCCAGTCCAAGGTGCTCGAGCCGCTGACCGGGGTAGGCACCGACATGTCGGTGACTCGCCCGATCCAGATCACGGGATCGGGCCAGGACCAGAGCTTCTCTCCGGGGCAGGGGCCACCGCAGCTCTCGGCCAAGGAGCAGCGCCAGCTTCAAAGGGAGAACGGGGGAGGCCGGTTCGACATCGACCAGCTCGGAGATCCGGGTCAGCGCTTCGAGACGACGCAGTTCATGACCACCAACCTGAGCTTCCCGGCCAAGGAGGCGCGGAAGATCGACGCGATCCAGGGCGTCGAGGGGAGCTCGGGAGGGCTGACGCTGAACATGATCCACCTCTCCGGGACGGTGCCGAAGAGCTCGAGTGGGTCCCAGTTCCAGGCGGGCGGCCCGCCGGGGGCACCGGGGGGCAACGTCAACTTTCAGCCGATCTCGGTCTCAGGCGTGGACACCGCCCGATCCGACCTCGGCCTGATCACCCCCAGCCAGATCACCAAGGGCAGCTATCTGGCCGAGGGCAACGTCAGGCAGGCCGTCCTGTCACAGACCTACGCCGACCAGGAGAACGTCTCCGTCGGTGACCACGTCAAGGTCGGCGCCAAGAAGTTCAAGGTGGTCGGGATCGCTGAAGCGCCGCTCGGCGGCCAGTCCTCGGACGTCTACGTGCCGCTGAAGCTGCTTCAGAGGCTCTCCGATCGCGAGGGGCGGATCAACATGCTCCAGGTTCGGGCGACGAGCGCGGACCAGGTCAACTCGGTCGCGAGCGCGATCGGTGAGACGTTCAAGGGCTCGCAGACGACGACCGCCGAGGACCTGGCCGGCCGGGTCTCGGGCTCGCTGGTGGACGCCAAGAACCTGTCGTCGAAGCTCGGCGCGGCGCTGGCCGCCGTCGCCCTGGCGGCGGCCTTCCTGATCGCCAGCCTCCTGACCCTGTCCTCGGTCAACAAGCGCACCCGGGAGATCGGAACCCTGAAGGCGGTCGGCTGGCGGCAGTGGCTGGTCGTGCGCCAGATCAGCGGCGAATCCGTGGCCCAGGGGCTGCTCGGCGGCGCGATCGGGGCCGCCCTCGGGATCGGGGGAGCGCTGCTGATCGACGCGCTCGGAATCAGCCTCAAGGCGACGGTGGCCGGGCCGTCGGGCTTCGGCCCGCCGGGTGGCGGCTTCGGCCAGGGCCAGGTGACCTCAGGCGCGAGCTCGGTCGCCCTGAACGCCCCCGTGGACGCCGGAACGATCGCGATCGCGATTGCCCTGGCCGTCCTCGGCGGGCTGATCGCGGGAGCCGTCGGCGGAGGTCGGGCGGCGCGGTTGCGACCGGCCGAGGCGCTGTCGAGCGTCGAGTGAGCAAAACGCAGGCACAACGGAAAGAGAGAATGAAAGTGACCACACTGGACCAGCGGGACGGGCGCGGCCAGCCGCTCTACGAGCTGCGCGAAGTCCTGAAGACGTACGGTGGCGCGGAGACGATGGTCCGCGCCGTCGATGGCATCGACCTGACGATCTCAAAGGGCGAGTTCGTGGTCATCGCGGGACCCTCGGGCTCGGGGAAGTCGACCCTCCTGCAGCTCCTCGGAGCCCTGGATCGGCCGAGCGCGGGCGAGGTCCGCTTCGATGGCCGCGATCTCGGCGCGCTCGGCGATCGCGAGCTCGCGGGGCTGCGCCAAAGGACGCTGGGATTCGTCTTCCAGCAGTTCAACCTGATCCCGACCCTGACCGCGCTCGAGAACGTCGAGGTCGCACTGGCTCCGGCAAAGTTCGAGGCGGCCGAGCGCCGGCGGCGGGCCCGCGAGCTGCTGGAGCGGGTCGAGCTGGGGCCACGGGCCGACCATCTCCCCTCGCAGCTCTCTGGCGGCGAGCAGCAGCGGGTGGCGATCGCCCGGGCCCTGGCCAATCAGCCGGAGGTCCTGCTCGCAGACGAGCCGACCGGCAACCTCGACACGAAGACCGGCGACGCGATCCTCGCTCTCCTCTACTCGCTCTGGGAGCAGACCGGGGTCACGGTGATCCTGATCACGCACGATCCGTCGATCGCGGACACCGCGCCCCGGGTTCTGCGACTGGCGGACGGGCAGGTGGTCCCCGAGGATCTGTCCCGCGCCGAGGGCGCCCCGGACCTGGCTTCGGCGGGTGAGCGATGATCGCCTGGTCCAGAAGCGGGCTCGGGGCGGTGGCGGCGATCGCAGCTCTCGGGCTTGGCGTCACCGGCTGCGGTGGCGGGTCGGATGCGACCAGCACCGCCGCGCTCGACGCCGCCGCCCTGCAGCGGTTCCAGGCATGCCTCAGTGAGCACGGAGCGCGCGTCCCGCAAGGCGGCGCCCCGCCGAGCGGAGGCGCGCCGCCGGGCGCCGGCAGCCCTCCCCGTGGAGCAAAGGCTCCGAGCAAGAAGATGCAAAAGGCCTTCGAGACATGCCGGGAGTACGCACCGCAAGGCCCACCGGGTGGCTTCCCGGGAGGGGCGCCTCCGGCTCCGCCGAGCCAGTGATCGGCAATGGCCTACGCTTGCCTCGATGCCGGCGGGCGTGCCGGCGATCGGCCCCGATAGCTCAGCTGGATAGAGCGACTCCCTCCTAAGGGTTTTGTTCCCGATCGGACAGCGAGTGGCTTCTTCGCGACGGCGCCGGCCGCGCTGTCGCTTCACGCGAAAGGAGCCGTGAGCGATCCGAATCGGTGAGGCTCCTCCACATGGGAGCGGCAGGCTCGGTCAGAGAACTTCGCGCATGACCCGGTAATGCAGGCCCAACGCGATCCCCCAGGCGATGAACAAGGTGAGCATCGACACGCTTGGGCTGGAGAATCCGCGGGTCGCCCAGGCAATCAGGTGCGCGCCGACGATGATGACAAAGGCACAGAGGTTGATCAGAAAACCGCGGCGAGCGCCTCGCGCAGTGGGGCTGAGCGCGACATAGCGGCGAGGGTCCTCGTCGAAGCGGTCACGGCAGTCGGCTGAGCAGAAGAAGTAATCGATCCCGCGGCGTCTCTTTGAGGACTGGGCCCGCTCGCGGGCTACGGCCATCCGGCAAACCGGATCAATCTCAAGGGAGCTCCTGGGAGCCCCCGCCCCTCTCACGCGATAGACGGGAATCAACTCCGGCACGTGCTTGAAGTAGCGCGCGCCGCGCTCCTCCAGGTCGAATCCGTTGCGCTCGCCCAGCTGCCGGCGGGTCTCATCGGTGAGCAACACTTCGCCGGGTTTAGCCGCATCGGCCACGCGAGAGGCGAGGTTGACGGTTGATCCGAACCAGTCCCCGTCGCGCTTCACGGCCGGCCCGGAGTGCATCCCCACGCGGACGGGCGGGGAGCCATGGAAGGCGAGCTGGTCGACGATCTTGACTCCGAGCTGGACCGCCGCAGTCGGATCGGCGGCGCGGATCATCACCTCGTCACCGATTGTTTTCACCTCCTCCGCGTCGTAGTCGGCGAGCAGCGCTCGAACTTGCTCTGCGAGTCCGACGGCGATCTCCGCCGCCTCGGCGTCGCCGTGGGCCTCCGTAAGTGCGGTGAAACCCGCGAGGTCGGCAAAGAGGAAGGTACTTTCCACACTCTGAGCCCCTCGGCGCGTAGCCGAGGTCGTTCGAGTCACTGATCGAAGTCCCCGGAACGCTCTAGTGCCGCACCATCATCCAGACCATCATCCCCATCATCGCGGCGCAGGCAAGCGCGGGGATGAACACCAGCGCCTTGGCTCCGACGGCAAAGAGGATCACCCCGATCGCCACTAGACCCAGGCAGACCAGCAGGTGCTGCGAGTGCCTCATACCCATCTCCTCTCACGTCTTCGCTTCATCGTGAGGTGCTCAGGTCTCCTTGTCGGTGAGGACGTTGCGTCTCTCCCGGTAGTCGTCGGCCGTGATCCCGCCTTCGGCGAAGCGGCGGTCGAGAACGGCCAAGGGATCAGACTCTGGATCGCTGCGGGCAGACCTCGACCCTCCGAACTCACGAACCAGCCAGACGATCCCGACGATCACCAGGGCCCAGAAGAGAAGCACTCCGATCATCATCACGATCCACCACCCTCCATTCATATCCATGTGTCCGCTGATCTCGGTGTCGGCGAGCAGGACGCCTAGCCCGTACGTCGCGTTCATGCGGGTCACTCCTCGATCCGCGCGGTCGCTCCACGCTTCATCTCGGACATACTCTTGCACCTGATTCGACCCGAAGCGTCCGTCCCCAGTACGAGCCCGGGGTCGGGGGAAACCCCGGAGGCGACCGTGCTGCGGGTGCGTGGCCTACGCAAGAGCTTCCACCGCGGCCTGCCGCCGCGTCGGCGCACAATCGAGGTGCTAAAGGGCGCCGATCTCGACATCGCGGCGGGCGAGCTCGTCGGGCTGGTCGGCGAGAACGGCTCGGGCAAGAGCACCTTGATGCAGATCGTCGTCGGGCTCTTAAAGCGCGACGGCGGCGAGGTGGATCGGCCCGGAGAGGCTCGGCTACTGCCCGCAGGTGCCGATGGTCTGGGACAAGCTCACCGTCGCCGAGCACTTCGAGCTGTTCGCCGAGGCATATGGACTGGAGGACGGCGGCGGCAAGCGAGGCCGAGCAATCCCTTCTCGGCGAGCTCCAGTTCGAGCGCTATCGCGACTACCGGGTCGAGGAGCTCTCCGGCGGGACCCGGCAGAAGCTCAATCTGGCCCTCGCGCTGATGCACGATCCGCAGTTGCTCCTGCTCGACGAGCCCTACTCCGGTTTTGACTGGGAGACCTACCTCAAGTTCTGGGAGATGTCAGAGCGCCGGCGCGACGCCGGGATGGGGATCCTGATCGTCTCCCATCTGCTCGCCGAGCGCGATCGGCTCGATCGGATCTACTCCCTTGTCGACGGGCGGGCCACGGTCCAATGAGCCGCTTCGCCGAGGCCGGCGGCAGCTTCCTGCGCGAGCAGATCCGGGCTCCACTCAACCTGGCCCTGCTGATTGCCGTGCCGGTCTTCTTCGTCCTGATTTTTGCCAGCGTCGTCGGCGACTTCGCCAAGGCGCTCGGCGGTGATCTGGCACGCGAATCGGCGACCTCGATCAGCGCCGGCTGGGCCGCCGCTTTCCTCTGCGGGCACGCTTGCCTTCTTCCAGGTCACATCCTCGCGCGAGGCCGATCGGCGCCTGGCCCTGGCCGGTTTCGGCGCCTGGCGAGTGGCCTTGAGCCGAATCGCGGCCTCGGTCGCGCTCGGTCTGATCGTGAGCGTGGTCGCCTATCTGACCCTCCTGCTCCGCAGCGGGGTCGAGCATCCGCCGCACGCTGCGGCGGCGATCTTCTTCTTCGCCCTGATCTACATCGGCATCGGCACTCTGATTGGGACGCTGGTTCGCGACCCCCTGAGCGGCTCGCTGCTGGTGGTGCTTGTTTTCGCCGTCGACGCCTTCACTACCCCGGAGATGACCTCGAACGGCAAGCCTGGCAGTGACGCCGAGCCGCGACGCCGCAAGTTTGCTGATCGCTGCCGGCGGCGGCCAGGGCTCGCCGGCTTCCGACTGGATCGGCGCCGGCGGCTGTGGCTCTCGTCGGGATCACCGTCGCGCTGATCGCCTTCTGGCTGGCGGCGAGGAAGCGAGCCTGAGATGAGCGCCCGGGCCCTGACCGCAACGAGGATGGCCTTCCGCGACCAACTGCGCCGGCCCCTGGTGCTGATCCTGCTTGTCCTGGTCCCGGCCTACGTGATCACGCGCAGCATCGCCGAGACCCTGCCGACGCCGCGTCGGATCGGGCTGCCCGACGGGGTCTGGGTGACGACGACGATGAAGGACCTGCACGGGGCAGGGATGGGTGGCTTGGCGATCGGCTTCTGTCGCGGCGCGTGGTTGGTGTCTTCGTCATGCAGTCCGCCCTCCAGGGGGACCGGCGCCTGGTCGTCGCCGGCTTCCGCCCGGGCGAGACGGTGGTCACCGCGCCTGCTCGTGCTCGGGGCCGCAACGGCCCTGGTGGTGACCGTCGCCGCCGTGACGACGGCGCTCAATTTCAGCCCGGCTTCCTGGTTGCCCTTCCTGGCCGCCCTCGCCCTGCTCGGGCTGATCTACGGGGCGACTCGGCGCTCTCGCCGGCGCCGTCCTCGACAAGCTGGCGGCCACCTATCTGATCCTCTTCCTGGTCATGGTCGACGTCGGTGTGGTGCAAACACCGATGTTCCACGAGACGCCCGGCCGAGCGGAGCGTGGCTGCTGCCCAGCTATGGCCCCTCGCGGGTGATGTACGAGGGAGCCTTCTCAGAGCACTTCCACGCAATGGGTGCGCTCGCGATCGGGCTGGGCTGGCTTGCGGTGCTTGGGGCTTGCCGTCTACATCGTCCTCCGGCGGGCCGTCGGACAAGCAGACTGACGGGAATCACACGCCCGCCGCTGCGCCGAGCTGGAGCGAGGCAAGGTTCGAGATTGCCCATCAACGAGGCCTCAAGCTGCCGCTCCCTTGCGCGCAGAACAGAACCCATTGCCGTTGGGGCAGCGAACCGGGTAGCCCCTCTAGTTCATCGCAATCCCGGCCGCCCTGTTCTCTCCCATTCGTACTCGTTTCCCGACGCTACGATCCCCGATGACTCAGTGATGCGGCTAGTCGTCACAAGTTGCCATAGAGTTGCCATTTGGAACTCCGGCACTCCTGTGCGGAAACGGCGCACACCGCATTGCAGAGCCACAAGCCCCGATAGCTCAGCTGGATAGAGCGACTCCCTCCTAAGGAGTAGGCCGCAGGTTCGAATCCTGCTCGGGGCGTCCCATAAACAAGCCGTTTGTGGCCATTTCAGGGAGTAGTTCACAGGCCCGTCTCCGAACATCCTCCGAATATGCTCATGCCGACGCGGCTAAGGGTCGAGACACTGATCTTCGACAAAGACGAGTGCACGGAGCTCGTCGGAGCTGTTGGCGAGTCGCACTACCAGGACGCCCTGCGATCGCTTACCAACGGCTCATCGCGAAGGCCCAACCCCGGCTCATCCAATGCCAGGCTCGGATCGCCGGCCGGGGGCCAGGCTCCGACACTTCCAACCTTGGTGTGTTCGTGAAGCTGCCACCGCCCGACCAAGAGATCGAGCTGGAGTAAGCCCTGCCTCACGCCTGTTTGGGCAGGGGCCCCTCGAATTCAGCCATCGGCATCCTTACTCGGAAGGAGTCGTGCAGGGTCCAACCAGGTTTCTATCTGGGCCAAGACGGCGAAAGGTGAATGGACGGCGCCAGCCCAGGGGTTTGCGAGGTACCGCGGAGGCGATCTTGCAGGCCACTACTCCGCCTTGAACTGATCGCCCTTCGACCAGGCCTTGACTGTACGGGCGAATAGGAGGGCGCGCCCAACGGTTAAGCGAGGCTCTTTGGTGGGATGGGCCGATAGTGGTCACCCGAAGGGCTCAGGCGGCCTCACAACGTGTCTGAGCCATTGTTATCTCCATGGCCCTGACAGGCCCTCATAGGCCACCCATTCGATGGGTCCACACGTTGAGGGCCAGGGAGTCAATCCGGCTCGTCGATGCGCCCCGCTATCACGCCGATGACCAGGACGCCGACGACCCCGAGGCACATGCCGATGAAGCAGAGGGTGTACCCGATTGTGCCCTGCCACTCGTTCATCATCAACCCGCCGAAAGCCGCGGCGAAGACGAGCCCGCCGATCAAGGTGAGCACGAGGCCGTAGAAGCCGTAGCGGGTTTCAATCGCACGGTCCAGGCGGTCGTCTCTCACCCAGTCCTCCTCCCCTGACGCAGGGGAGTGATCCGCATGCATGGGCTCCGTGCTGCCTGATGCGCTTGTCCGGCCCATTTCTCTCCCCAGGGTGCTGGACGAGTACCGAGGGATGCTCCCACCCCAGGGTGGGTCCGGTCAATACCTGGAAGTAATCCCTCTTCTGCGAGTACTCCGCGGGCGATGTCGCAGGAGTGCTCATCACGACCGGTGGTCGTCACCCACGACGGATGATATGAGGGAGACTCCTCAGGTCGTCCAACCACGAGGCCGTCACGTTCTTGGGACCGCGAGTCCGCCATGAGCGCCTATTTCTGAGCAGAACGTGGAGGTCATCCGGGCGATATACGAGCGATTCAACCAGGGAGACTTTCGCGCCAGCAACGAGGCGCTCGACCCTCACGTCGTGCTGGTACTACCCCAGGAGTTCGGCCCTTATCTCGTTCCCTCTTCATCCTCTGGACCTTTCGAGGCCAAGGTAGTCCGCATCGAAAGCTTCGTGAACCGTGCTGAAGCCCTCGAAGCCGCCGGGCTGCGGGAGTAGGTCAGGCTTCAACGCGTCAGGCGCGAGATACGGCGCGGGCGATGTCGAAGGAGAACGTGGAGGTGGTGCGCCGGCTCTACGAGCGGTGGAACCATGATCCGGAGGGGATTGCTGAGGCCCTCGCCTCCGGCAACGCCAATGAGGGCCTCGCTCTCGATCTCTTCGACCCTTTTCTCACGCAGTCCGGCCCGGTCCACACGCCACCCGCCTCACGATCCAACGTCCACCCCAGATCCCTTACGTAGTTAGCCTCGCCGAAGTCACGGCGAATCACCGACTCGGCAGCCGCGATCGCGGGGTAGGTTGCTCGCGGCTGACTAGGAGCGTGACCGCACAGGAACTTCAGCCGACGGTGCAAATCCGCTTAGCGCCCTATGGCGAGTGCCGTAGCGCCCTATGGCGAGCGTTGTGGCCGCGGTCCTTCTCAGCACCCACCAACTCTAAGGAGGCGATATGCGAGTACCTCATGACGTGCGTAAGCGACGACCGATGCTGCCCTCGGCAAGTATGGCAGTTGCGATTGCCGCACTGTTCCTTGCCGTTTCCGGCGGCGCCTACGCGGTCACCCAGATCAACGGCCACAACATCCGGAACGGCACGGTCCCGCTCGTGAAGATGGACAAGATGACCCAGAACAGGGTCAATCACTCGGCTGGCCAGCACTGGGGGGTCATCGCCCGGAACACGATCGGGTCCGGAGTGGCCGCGCTCAGGCAGGGCCCCTACGGCTCCTACGGCGTGACCGGAGCCGCGGCGGCGCCACCGGGCGGCATCGGCAGCCTCGGCATTCAGGTCTCCGACAATGCCAATAGCGGGTCTCCCGCCTCCGAGAAGGTCGCCTACGGCGACGAGGTCGACTTCTACGGTAATCCGGTGAGCGGGCTGTCCCAGGCCGGGTTCCACGTGTTCCAGACGGTCGAGAACGCGACGATCGGCTCGCGGAACATGCCGAACATCTCGTTGGAGATCAACCCGCATGTGGCGGGTGTGACCTACACCGGGATGCTCTGGGTGCCCGACCCAGCTCCGGTGCTCAACAAGTGGAGCCCGTACATCGATGCGACCTCGACCGGTGACTGGTACTTCACCAACAACACGGTCGCGTCGGCCACCGGATGCACCCAGGCGCTGACGTGCTCCCTCGCGCAGGCGAAGTCGGGGCTCGTTTCCGCCAATGACGCGTCCGGCGCAGCGACGATCGACTCGATCGCGATCTCGAAGGGTCGCGACGACGAGTGGGTTGGCGCCGTCGACGGTCTCCGGATCAACACCAAGGACTACAACTTCGAGCCGTACGGAGTTCTGGTGCGCAACGCGCCGTAGACCTTGCCCCAAAGCGCGAAGCCGCGCGTACGCTGATCACGCGACGCTGATCAGCGGCGCGGGGTGGCCGCCCATCGCCTTCCCTTTCCCAGGGAATGGTCCGATGGGCGGCCGGTTGCGCTCATCAGGGCGGCGTCCCTTGGCGGCACGCTGATCGTGGTCGCGATCGTGCTCGTCGGCGTGGCAATCTCTTGGCCAGAGAGGGCGTCCCTGCTCCCTAGGCCGTCAGACAGCTCTTGTGCGCTTAGCTCGCCAGCGAACGGAGATGGTGGGTCCGAGAGGCCTGGAGGGAGCCGGCTCGGTCTCAACGGCTCCCTCCGGCAACCTTAGGCCTGGGGGTTGAATCGCTTCACGCCATAGTGCGACACCCGACCATGAGACGCCGCCTCGAAGTCCACCCCGTGCCTCCGCCCAGTGGCGCAGATGGCAAAGGAGGTCCATGAGTCGCGTCTCTGGCTCGCTGCTGGATAGCGGCGAGCGGCGTCATTCGACCACCGGTCCCACCCCAAGCCCGAGGTTGTCCGTTGCCGTCGACCCCCGCTGGCGTTGAGCTCTGCTGAGTCGTGATTGTTTGCTGAGGTCGAACGACGAGCGCGCACTCGCTCCTCGATCGATCGATACGGCCCGGCACCCGAGCCGCTCAAGATCTGGCGAAGCCGACTCGCCTCGGCGCGACAGGGGGCTCCGCAATGGCGGGCATCTGAGCGCCGGCTTTCCAGCGAGGTGCCGCAGACGACGCACGCCCTCATGAACCCTCCCTCTGCGCCAGCCGCCCGAGCAGGCCATCACGACCCGCTCGCTCCGAACATCCGGATGCCGAAACAAGGCGAAACCCAGCGAAGCCTTGCCTACGAGGTGTGCCCGTTTTGCAGGCAGAATTAGGCACGATTCGCTCAGCTTCTCGCTATGAAACTCCCTCCTAAGGAGTAGGCCGCAGGTTCGAATCCTGCTCGGGGCGTTCCGCCCTCAGCTCGTCGCTGTCGGCTGGCTGCGGCCGCCCCAGGGTGCAACGGACGCGGTGATGGGGGTGTCAGCTTGGTGACTCCAGGTCCGAAGCAGGTAATGGGCATGGGTAGCCGCTTTTGCGCCGGCCGAGTTTGGGCGTATCGTGACTGGAACCGACCGCCTGTCTGTGACCCGAAAACAGACCGGAAGCGTCCGGCGCATCCGATCGAGTGAAGGGACACCGGCGGTCCAAGGGAGCGGGTGCTCAGCGGCAATGGGCGCCCGCTTCCGCGTCATCACCCGAACGACCCCGAGCACGAGCTCCACGCAGGTGTCGACGCCGCTGCAGCGCTGGCAGCCTCGATTGTCACGGCGGTGGTGGCGCTGATCGTGGTGGCACCGATGGCGGCCACCGGCAAGAGCTCGAAGGGACTGAGATCGTCAGAGACCTTGGCTGATCACGGCTCAGGGCCTGGGGTCGGAGGCATAAAAGGAAGAAGGGCGGGATTGGCCGCCCTTCTCTCCGGGAGTGATTGGGGGTTGTGTTGGGAGGAACACCCCGCCCTTGAGCCCGCTCCAAGCACACTCGGCCCTGGAGGGTGGGTGTCAAGGTTAGGGGCAGTTTCCCGGGCTCTGCCTCGGGATGGAATGGGTGAAACCATGTATTTGTCAGGTCTCATCAATCAGCTCAGGGCTCAACGAGTCCGCGCCGGATCGCGTACCGAGTCAGGGCGACGCGGTCACGGAAGCCGAGCTTGTCGAGGATGTTGGCGCGGTGGCGCTCGACCGTCTTCTCGCTGATCACGAGTTCCTCGGCGATCTCCCGCGTCGTGTAGCTCTCGGCGATCAGCTTCACAACCTCGAGCTCGCGAGGGGTGAGCGGATCTTCGCGCTCCAATCCTCCTTCACGGGCCGCTTCCAGATACTCCCGGATCAGCGCCGCGACGCCGTCTGGATAAACAAAGGGCTCCCCCCGCATTGCTGACCGGCAAGCTTCCACCAGATCACGGTCGGCGGCTGACTTGAGCACGTAGCCCGAGGCGCCGGACCTAAGGGCCTCAAACAGATACTGCTCGTTGTCGTGCATGGAGAGAATCAAGACCCTCAGCTCGGGCCGCCGCCGGGAGAGCTCCCGGGCGGCTTGGAGGCCAGTAAGACGCGGCATCGTCACGTCCAGCACCGCCAGGTCGACCTCGCTTGAGAGAGCGCGCTCGACCGCCTCGGCACCGTCGCCCACCTCGGCTACCACCTCGAGGTCCGGCTCGGCATCGAGCACGAGTCTGAGGCCGCGCCGGACGACCGCATGGTCGTCGGCGAGAAGGACCTTCGTCTTGAGCGGAATCACGTTGCCGCCTCCAGGGGCACGTCGAGAGCCACCTCGAGGCCCCCCTCCGGAGGCTCACTCACCGCAAGCGTGGCCCGGATCATCAATGCCCGCTCGTGCATCCCGCGGATCCCGCCACCCAAGGTCTCGCGGCCGTCAATCCCACGGCCCTCGTCGCGCACCCGCAGCTCGAGCCGGTCTCGATGCCGGCTCAGCCGCAGCTCGGCGCGATCAGCGCCGGCATGGCGAACGACATTCGTCAAGGCCTCCTGCGCAACCCGATAGATGACCAGCTCCTGATCGCGGCCAAGCGGAGGTAGGTCGAGCTCGATGTGATCTGAAATCTCGACCCCGGCTCGCTCGCTGAGACGATCGGTGAGGACTCTTAGAGCTACCGCCAACCCGAGGTCGTCGAGGGCCTCGGGTCGAAGCTCGAGCGCGATCCTACGCGAGTTCTCGAGGCTCTCCCGAACACCCGTCTGGATCTCCCAGAGACTTTCATCGAGCTCGGCAGGGGCTCGGCGTTCCAGGCGGGCGAGATCCAACAGGACCGCGGTCAGGCTCTGGCCCACCTCGTCATGTAGCTCCTGGGCTACCCGGAGGCGCTCAGCCTCTTGGGCGGCAAGTGCACGACTTGCGCTGTCGTGACGTTCTGCCTCCAGACGGCCGAGCATCTCGTTGAAGGAGAGCGCCAACTCCATCACCTCAGATGCCGAGCGCTCTACCGGAACCCGCTGGCCCGGACGCAGGGGATCGACGTCCCGCATCACTTCGGTCAAGCGCTCGAGCGGGGCGAACGCTTGGCGCAGGACGATCAGGTTGATCAGCAGGATGACGCCGAGCGAAGTGACGAGAATGGCGATCTCTCCGCCGGCGACAGCGACCTTCAGCGCCGGGGGCAGTACGAGGACGGTAAGGACCACCGCAGCCGCCAGCACCGCGGCGCTCATCGCGAACACACGCCAAAACAAGGGGACGTACCCCCCGATCCTTGGCCTTGCATACGGAGCAGCCCAAGCGCTCCGTGGGCTTCTCGCATCTTTCAAGCGGTTGCGAGTCTTCACGGCCAACTCTGAGAGTACGAGAAAGGGCACGAGATCGAGCGCAAGTCCGGATCGCGGACGGTTCGGCCGGGCCTCCTTCCGGGACGGCTTGGAGCCTGGCGCCCAGGAGCGGCGATCCAATCCGTGGCATCCCCCATATCCGGGCCGGCCAGCTCGACCGCGGCGTGACTGGAATGGGGGTTCGGCTGGGGACAATTACACACAATTGACCATGGCTGCCCGGGGCGAAGCGTGCTGAGCTACGGGGACGGGGCCGGGACGGTTGTCGCGAGCGCCGATTCGGCCCAAGTCTTAGACATCAACGCAAGGAGAGAGAGATGCGTATCAAGAGACAGTTCACCCTGGTTGCGGCGCTGATGACAGCCCTTGCCCTTGGGGCCGCGGGAGTCGCCCAGGCGATCAACGCGAACTCGACCGAGAGCTTCAACTTCACCAAGGTTCCGAAGGGCACGATCGGCGGGACCCTCAAGCAGGGGAAGCTGTTCGTCCACACGCACACCAACTACACCGTCAACGGGACCAAGACCACCGACGCGAAGCTGTACTTCGACAAGAACATCGCCTTCAACCCGAACGCGGTGCCGAAGTGCAACGTGGCGCAGATCACCGGCAACATCACCATGAAGCAGGCGATGGCGGCCTGCAAGACGAAGCTGGTCGGCACCGGCACGGCGCAGGCCAACGCGGTCAACCCGGGCGACGTCAAGGGCTGCGTGCTGGCCTTCAACGCCCTCGACGCAAACCCGAACAGGGCCGGCAACCAGCCGGGGATCCTGCTGTTCACGCGGCTGAAC
Source organism: uncultured bacterium (assembly GCA_963811625.1). Lineage (GTDB taxonomy): Bacteria > Actinomycetota > Thermoleophilia > Solirubrobacterales > 70-9 > AC-56. The sequence goes on from CAWERS010000002.1 coordinate 23,606, forward strand.
GTGATCGGCCCGATCAGCTGCGCCGGCGCGGCCAACAACCAGAACGGCAACACGACCGTGCTCCTGCAGGCGCCGCTGGCGACCAACCCGAAGAAGACCAGCCCGGGCGGGCCGCTCAACGCCGCCCACTACAAGGGCGGGAAGTGGCTCAACTTCGCCGACATCCCGCAGGCCCTGCCCCTGAGTGACTTCAAGGTCACCACGGGCAAGGGGGCACCGCAGACCCACCTGTCGGGCACCAAGGCCAACTTCATCAGGGCCAAGTGCACCAAGAGGAACGGGCCTCGGTTCGCCGACCAAGAAGTGGGTCATGAGGACCATCTTCAAGTACAACAACGGCAGCCCGCTGCAGCAGGTGCGGAACTCGAAGCACGGCTGCAAGTAGCGCGGGGCGCGCTTGATACGCAATCCCTACCTCCAAAGGGACGAAGCGAGAGGGGCGGCCGGGTGCCGCCCCTCTCGTGCGCTTTCTCGGAAGTCCCGGGGGTCACCGGCGCCCGTTGTCCTTGCTCCGTAGCGGTTAATGCCGAGCCACGCGACTACGCTCAGCCTGAGCGGGGCTGATCGCGACCCTCAGGCGATTGCCCCGCCGCCTCCTCGCCCGACAAGCCCGATTCTCCTCGATCCGATCTACTACCAGTCGCCTGCTGACGTTATCGTGAAGGGGGCCGCATAGCCACGCCGTGGACCCTGAGCTCAGATGCGGTCGATGTCCAGGCCTCAGAGAAAATATCCGGGTATCGAAACTGGGCGAAGGAGGCGGCGAGTGATGCCAAGGGCGTCAAAGGAGAGCGCAGCGCAGGTTGACGACCGCGGCCCGACCGAAGACCGACACGAAGATCTCGGCGGATACACCGTCAATTTCGTCACAATCCGGGAGGACATGGATCTGGCCCCGCTGCTCAAGGGGCTACCCGATGACCGCTGTCAGTGCCCACATTGGGGGTATGTCTTCAAGGGCAGGCTGACCTGGCGGTTTGCCGATCGTGACGAGGTGGTCGAGGCGGGCGACGCCTTCTACGCTCCCCCGGGACACGCTCCGATGGCCGAGGCTGGCAGCGAGTTCGTTCAGTTCAGCCCCACGGCGGAGCTGCGGGAGGTTGAGGCGGCGATGATCGAGAACGTCGAGCGAATGCAGGGCGCCTGAGCGGGTCCCGACCGAGCGCCTGCGGCCCCTCAAACGCCTGCATGACTGGCCGATTCCCCGATCGGCCAGCCGGCGTCGCCGTGGCCGGCATGGTTGACGGGAGCGGCGGCAAAAATGGGTGCTGCCCACCATTGCAGTGAGTGCCCGAGGGTTCAGGATCGACCCTCGAAGCCGGCGCGAATTGCGCCACGAACCATTTCGCCCGAAGGAGCAGAGGATGAACCCAACGCAGGTCACGGACGCACTGCGACGTTTCGACGCCTCTCAGGGACCGCGCAAGGTAGGGCCTCAGGACGGCCACTACGCTGAGCTAGGCGGCTGCGACGCGCGTTTTCTCGTCTGGGGCGAGGAATCCGGCGGGGGCTTCGCGCTGATCGAGCACCCGATCCCGCCACGCTCGCTTTGCGCTCCGCTGCATCGCCACGACGGCGTGGACGAATACAGCTTCGTACTCGAGGGCCGGATGGGCGCCGTGCTCGGCGACCAGGTCATCCACGCCGAGGCCGGCGAGCTCGCGTTCAAGCCACGCGATCAGTGGCATACGTTCTGGAACGCCGGAGACGAGCCCTGTCGAGTCCTTGAGATCATCTCGCCGGCGGGATTCGAGCACTTCTTCCGCGAGTGGGATGCCGGGACGAAGGACGGCACCCTCGACCCCGAGGACCTCGGCGCCCGCTACGGGATCGAATTCGATATGGACAGCGTCCCGCGGATCTGCGCCGAGCATGGGCTCGTCCATCCCTTGCTCGATTGACCCGGAGAGGATCGCAGGCTCGGACCGTTCCCCCGGGATACAGCGTCTTCGTCTAAGGGCTCGGGGGCCAGGGGTAGCGTCCGGGCTCCGGTCGCTTCCAGCCGGTGTATGCCTGTTCGGGGTCCGCGGTCTCCTCGTCGACGCTTGCCCCGTGGTCGGCGGCGGCCGGGCTCACGGGGTAGACCAAGTCCTCGCCGGCGTTCCGCGCTCCCACCATCAGCACCGCGCAGGGCTTGTCCCCGGCGCCCACGATGATGTGCGCGGTGTGCGGGGGGCAGTGGACGAAGTCCCACTGCCGCAGCGGGCGGACCTGCTCCTCGGCGATCAGCACGCACTCGCCTTCCAGCACCAGGAACGCCTCCTGCCCGGCTTCGGCGTGATACATGGCGCTTGGCCTGCCGGGTCCGATCACGCTGACGTTGATCCCGAAGTGGGGGAAGGCCCGCGACGGACCCTCGAATCTGAAGTCGTAGAGCCCCTCGTCGATCCCGGTTCCCATTGCCCGCTCGAGGTTGACGACGAACCAGCCCTCGGCCGTCTCGGGGCTGACCCCGGCCTCGGTCTCCACCAGCTTCGCCTCTGGCACGGGTGCACGCGCCATGCTGCCTCCTCTCGTTCGCCTACGCCTTGATGCCGAACCACCGCTCGCGTCGGGTGGCGCCGAACGCCTCCTTCTCGGCCGCGAGATCCAGGCTCGGCCCCACGAGCTGCGCGGTGGGCCGGGGCCCGCCGAGGAAGTTTGCCTCGACCTTGCCCACCATCCCGCTGCCGAACTCGATGAAGCAGTTGCCGGCGCCCTCGTAGGGCCGCTCGAGCTCGGTGCCGTGGAGGCCGGCGGCGATGTCGTCCGCGACGACCTTGGCGGCGGCCTCGGCGAACACCCCCGCCTTCGCCATCGGCAACCCGACCAGATCGCCGATCGCGTACACGCCGGGGAACCGGGTGGCGAGGTTGGTGCGGTCGACCGGAACCCAGCCGTCGACGGCCAGGCCCGAGCTCTCGACCACCTCGGGCACGCGGTGGACGGGTACCCCGATGAACAGGTCGTAGGGCATGCTGCCGCCGTCGGCCAGCAGCGCCTGCCTTGATTTGGCGTCGAGCGAGGTGACGAGCTGGTTCGGCACGTATTCGATCCCCCGCTCGCCGAGAACGTCGAGGAAGCGCTGAGAGATCTCCTTGGTGACCGGCACCGGCGCCGCCATCGGCCCCACCACCTGGATCTCGGTCTCGTCCCTGATCCCCCGCTGGGTGAACTGATCGTCGAGCAGCAGAGCTCCCTCGAACGGAGCCGGTGGGCACTTGAAGGGGTGGCCCAGGATCCCGATCAGGACCCTCCCCGAGTTGAACTCGGTCAGGGCATCCCGCAGGCGCGCGGCCCCCTCGACCGAGTAGTACTCGAACCCTCCGTCGGTGAGGCCCGGCGTGGCCGCGAAGTCGTACTCCGCCCCCAGGGCGACCGCGAGGATGTCGGCTTCGTAGGAGCCCTCGTCGGTTGTGACCTCTCGCATCTCCGGCTCGATCGCGGTCACCTGCTCGCGGCGGAACTCCACCCCCGGCTTGGAGACCTCGCGGTAGTGGAGCCGAACCTCGGCGGCGGACCGCCGCCCGAGCAACACGTCGAGCTTCGAGAACCCGAAGCTGAAGGAGTCGCTTCGGTCGATCAGCGTCACCCGGACCTGGTCCGCGAGCGACTCCGAGAGCCGTGACGCGAGCTCGAGGCCGGCGAAGCCCGCCCCGAGGATGACGACGTGCTTCTTCACCGATCGGTTCGAGGCCGCCTCGTCAGCCGGTCACTGGTCTCGCTTGCAGACGTAGTCTCGCCCCGGCCCGGGGACCCGGAAGGTGACCTGGTCGTAGGCCGAATAGACATCGGGCCAGGCGGTCAGGGCGACGAAGCAGAGCCGACCCGCCTCGTTTTGGTCCTTGACCTCCGCGTAGGCGCGCCCGCCCTCTTCATGCACCGGGGGGAACGTCGCGTTGACAGTGGTCTTGTCCGAGCCCCCGCAGGCCGCCAGGCCCAGGGCGGCGACCACGGACAGGATGGCGAGTCGGCGCACGCCAGCGATCCTAGCGTCCTCCCGCTCGCCTCTCTCGGTCGCGGTTGACGCTTCCAGGTCGCCCTAGGGCGCCCGGTCGGGGCGCTCGGGATAGAGCTCGTCGATCGTGACCAGGGCCCTGAAGGGGGCATCGGCGGCGTCGGCGATCGCCTCCGCGCCGCCGGCGAGTCGGTCGACCACGCAGAGGGCGCCGACGATCTCCAGGCCCTCGGAGCGAATCCGCTCGACCGCGGCCACGGTCGAGCCCCCGGTGGTGACCGTGTCCTCGACCACCAGGCATCGGGTGCCGGCGTCCACCGGACCCTCGACCCAGTGCTGGAGGCCGTGCTCCTTGCGCTCCTTGCGGACGAAGAATCCAGTCAGCTTCCGTCCCTCGGGGACGGCGATCGCCGCACATGCGAGCGGGATCGCCGCCATCACCGGTCCGCCGACCGCCTCGGCCCCGGCATCGGCGGCGGCGGCCGCGATCAGCCGGCCCGCCGCCAGGAAGCCGGGGGGCCGCAGCAGGGCTCGCCTGGCATCGACGTAGTAGGAGGCCTGCCGACCGCTCGACAGCGTCACCTCGCCGACCACCAGGGCGTGCTCGCGAAGCTCGGCGACCAGGGTGGACCGCGCCGCTTGCAGCTCGCTCATCGTCGCGCCGAGCGTCAGTTGTAGGTGAAGATCGACATCCCGAGGCTGACCCAGTTGTAGATGAACTTCGACTCGGGGATCGGGTTGCGAACGCAGCCGTGGCTGGCCGGATAGGGGGGCACCGACTGGTAGCCGTGGATCGCGTAGCCCCCGTGCCAGTAGACCGAGTAGTACATGCCGTGGGAGTTGAAGCCCGGCTGTCGCATGTAGAAGCGGTAGTGGCCGCGGATCGTCGGGGTTGCCGGGGCGCCCGTGGAGACGTGGAACGTGTACCGGGGCTTGCGGTGCTTGGCCAGCACCATCACCTGCTTGGAGATGTCGACCTCGACGTGCTTGCCCGCCCCCGGGTAGCGGAGGTGGAAGGCACCCTTGCCGGCCGCCAGCTTCCTGAAGATCCCCGGCGAGGCGTTGAAGCTGCGGCCCATCCCGTTCACCTTGCGGAAGGCCATCACGGCGAAGCCGGTCTTCTTGCTGTATTGCTTGCCGTGGGTGGTGTAGTAGCCCTGGCGCGCCAGCAGCCGGTTGAACAGCTTCACGTCGCTGTTTCGACTCCGGGGCCCCAGGTTCGGGTACTTGAGGCGGAACCTGTCGGATCGGGCCACCGCCTGGTGCTGGGAGGCGGTGCCGAAGTGCTTGGCCACCACCCGATAGGTCCCCGGCTTGAGCAGCGTGGTGGAGCGAAGGTCGAAGCGCCCCTTGTCGGTGTTGTGGACGCGGGTGACGACCGGGTTTCGCTTCGCGATCACGCGGCCCTTGCGCATCAGCACGATCCTCACCCGCTGGCCCTGGACGAAGGGCCGCAGGTATCCGACCGCGCGCGACCGGTGCCCCGCTCTGAGCCTGCCCTTGCGAAGGCCCTTGGCTCGCACGCTCAGGTGGGCCGGCTTGGGGGCCGCCCGCCGGCTGGATGCCGACGCGGTCGAGGGCGCTGAGGCGGCGTCGGCGCCCGCCGGTGCTCCGGCGCCCGCCGCCGCGGACCCGGGCAGTCCGACCAGGGCGGCGGCCACGAGCCCTGCCAGGAGGAGACCGATCGGGCGCCGGCCAAGCACGGAGCGCATTCTGACAGGCGATCTGGCGCCAGATCCGGGCGGGCTCACGGGACCAGCTTCGCTCTCAGGGCGCGAACCGGGACCACGAACAGGGCCGCGGTCACGGCGACCAGCCACGCCGTGTGGAGGAAGATCTGGACGCCGTCGGGGCCATTCGCCATCCCGCGCGTGATCTCGACCAGGTGATAGAGCGGCAGGAACCAGGCGACGGCCTCGACCCAGCCGGGGAGCTGGCTGAACGGGAAGAAGATCCCCGAGAACAGGAACATCGGGGTGATTCCGAGGGTGAAGAAGTAGCTGTAGAGGTCGATCTTCGGGATCAGCGCGGTGAACGTGTAGGCGACCACCGAGAAGCACAGCCCGCCCACGAACACGAACGGCGGGATCAGGATCGCCCACGGGGACGAGATCAGGCCGAAGATTGCGACCATCACCAGGAACACGGTCCCGTAGACGGTCGCCCGGGTGGCGGACCACATCAGGTCCCCGGCGACGATGTCCTGCACCTCCACCGGCGTCGCCAGGACCGCGTCGTAGAGGCGGGTCTCGTTCATCCGCAGGTAGACGTTGTAGGTGCACTCGAACGACGCCGACCACATCGTCGCCGAGGCGATCAGCCCGGGGGCGACGAAGTCCTTGTAGGGGACCCCGTTGCCGATCGCCACGTAGGTCCCGAGCCCGAATCCGAGCGCCACCAGGTAGAAGAGCGGATCGAGGAACTGAGGCAGCAGGGCGCCCTTCCAGAGCTTCGAGAAGACGCGGGCGTTGCGCAGCCAGATGGTGGCGGCGAGCCGCATGGAGGGCACCAGGTCGCCGCGGGTTAGCGGCGCTCCGAGCCCGGCGTAGCGATGTTCCTCGATCAGGGCCATGCCTACTCGTCCAGGCTCCTGCCGGTCAGCCGCAGGAACACGTCCTCGAGGGTCGCGTGGCGGACCAGGGCGGAATCGGTGGGGTAGCGGTCGTGGTCGAGGGCCCCGAGCACCTCCTCTGCATCGTCGGCGTACAGCATCAGGACCTCCTCGGTCAGCTCGTGGCCGTCCAGGCGCCCGTCGAGCGAGGCCACGAGCGCCTCGGCGTCGCAGCCGTCGCCCAGCTTCAGCTCGAGCACCTCGCGTCCGACGTGCTCGCGAACCAGGGCGCCGGGCTCTCCTTCGGTGACGATGCGGCCATGATCCATGATCAGCAGCCGGTCACAAAGCCGGGCGGCCTCCTCCATGTAGTGGGTGGTCAGGAGCAGGGTGACTCCCTGGGCCCTGAGGCGCTCCAGGGCTCGCCAAACCGCCAGCCTCGCCTGCGGGTCGAGCCCCGTCGTCGGCTCGTCGAGCACGATCAGGTGGGGCTCGTTGACAAGCGCGCGGGCGACCAGCAACCGGCGCTTCATGCCCCCGGACAGCGACCAGATGCTCTCGTTGGCCCGGTCGCTCAGCAGCGTGAACTCGAGCAGTTCCTCGATCCGCTTCGTCACCACCTCCGGCGGCAGGCCGAAGTAGCGGGCGTGGACGACGAGGTTCTCGCGCACGGTCAGCTCGCCGTCGAGGTTGGTCTCCTGGGGCACGACGCCGAGCATCGCCTTGATCTGCCGGCGCTCCCTGGCGGCATCCAGCCCCAGAACCCGCAGCTCACCGTCGCCGATCGCGACCAGGCCGTAGATCATCTTCATCGTCGTCGTCTTGCCGGCGCCGTTCGGCCCCAGGAACCCGAAGCAGATCCCGGCGGGAACATCGAAGTCGATTCCGTCCACGGCCAGGCGCTCGCCATAGTGCTTCGAGAGTCGACGAGCGATCACTGCCGCATCCTCAACCGGGTCGGCGCTGGTCACGAGGTCAGGATGACGAAGGCGAGCAGGTTGTTGGTGGCGTGGATCGCCATCGTCGGATAGATCGATCCGGTCTCCTCGTAGACCCAGGCGAGCGCGAAGCCGAGGAAGGCGAGCTGGGGGACGACCCCGAGGCTGCCCGCGCCGGTGTAGTGGAAGACCCCGAAGATCGCGGCCGAGATGAGGGCCGCTGTGGCGAAGGAGAACCGTCCGCGAAATCCGCCGAAGATGAAGCCTCGGAAGAAGATCTCCTCCGCGACCGGGGCCGCGGCGACGATCAACAGCGCCGCCGCGACGGTGCCCCAGCCGCCGTGGCCGAAACCGAGGTCTCGGGTGATGTCCTTCTGCTCCGGATGGGTGAGGCTCGAGTAGACGGCGGCGGCGACGATGTAGGCGAAGTAGGCGATCGCCGCGGCGACGAAGGCGCCGACGGTCGGGCCCAGCGCCGAATCAAGCCCGAACGGCGCCCGCACGGGGCGCCGCAGCCCCATCACGGGCGCCGACGCGATCCCATGTCGGGGATCCGCGGTGAGCGTGAAGGCGACCACGATCAGGGTGATCGCCAGCATCGCCTGCGTCACCAACCGCGCCCCGAGGGAGTCGAGACCCGGGTCGAAGGCCGAGACGATCCCGACCTCGAACACGGTCGTCACCAGCAGCACGACGATCCCGATCGCGACCCGGCCCGGCCCCCAGCCGGGAGCGCCCGCCCCGGGGCCGCTCCGGCCTTCGCCGGGCTCGAACGGAGCGGGACGCGCCTCGGCGGCCGCGTACCCTGGCTTGTCGGACGGCACGCCGGCGTCGTTCACTGGTTCAGATGGTGCCTGATGCCGGCCAGCGAGTCGATATCGGCGCCGCCCTCACGATCGATCAGCAGCGCCCGGATGCCGGCGGCGCGAGCCCCCTCGACGTCCTCCGCCGGCGTGTCTCCCACGTAGACCGCCTCGTTCGCCGAGCATCGGGCGAGCTCAAGGGCGGGGCGGAAGATCGCCGGATCGGGCTTGCGCGACCCCACCTGGGCCGAGGTCACGACGCCGTCGAGCGCTCGGCTGAGGCCGCAGCGCTCCAGCACTTGGGGCAACGACACGTCCCAGTTGGAGACGCAGACCAGCCTCAGGCCGAGCTCCCGCAGCCCGGCCAGGGCGGGACCGGCGTCCTCGTAGGCCCGAAAGCGGATCGCCGCCATCATCGTCTTCATCGAGACCTCGCGGCCGAGCTCGCGGGAGAGCACGCCGGCACAACGGCCGCGAAGCTCCGCCAGCGAGGCTTCATCCTTTCCCTCGTGGCTGTGCTCCCTGTAGTAGTGCATCTCGGCCCGAACGGCCCTGACCATGCGCTCGTCGGGTTCGGCGCCCAGCGCCTCGGCCAGGTGGGGCCACGGCGGGTCGAGCTCGACCAGGGTGCCCAGCGCGTCCAGCAGCACCGCTCGGGTGTGGCCGCGGCTCGTCATGGGAGCATTCTCACGAAGGAACCGGCCGGCGGAGGCGCGAAGAGGAACCGGTGGACGAGAGCTTCTGGCAGCAACACGGCGATCTGATCTCGGCCCTGATCACCATGGGGGCGGCGATCGTGATCGCCTTCGCCGTCGATCGGCTGGTGCTCGCACGGACCGGGCGAGTTGCGGGAAGGGTCACCGAAGTGCGGGTGTCGCGCGCCGCGCAGACCAGGCTGCGCCTGATTCGACGCCTCGTCTTCGTGGTCATCCTGCTGATCGGCGCGGCCCTGGCGCTGAGCAACTTCGACAAGATCCAGCGGCTCGCGACCGGAATCCTGGCCTCGAGCGCGGTGCTCGGGCTGGTGATCGGCTTCGCCGCTCGGCAGACGATCGCCAACATGGTGGCCGGGATCCTGATCGCGATCAACCAGCCGATCCGGATCGGCGACACGGTGACGATCGAGGGGGAAACCGGCCGGGTCGACGACCTGACCCTCTCCTACACCTATCTCGATCCGGGTGACGGCCGGCTGATCGTGGTCCCGAACGAGAAGGTCACCTCCGGGGTCCTGTTCAACCATTCGACCGGCGACCGTGCGGCACCGGCCACGGTCAGCGTCTGGGTTCCCCCGGCCGCCGACCTCGACCATGCGCGGCGGGTGCTGAAGCCGGCCGGGAGCGGCCGAGGTGAGCATCGCCGAGATCACCCCGCAGGGCACCCGGATCGAGCTCAAGGGCCCGCGCGACCACGAGCGCACACAGGTGGGCGACGAGGAGGCGGCCCTGCGGGAGAGCGCCCACGAGGCCCTGCGCGCCGCCGGGCTGCTGGATGGCGGCTTCCCCGGCTAGCGAACGCGGCCAGCTACCCTTTTTCGGCACCTCGAGATGACTCAGCGAGCACGCAAACGCATTCGGCGCTCGCGGGGGTCCGTTCGCCGAAAGGTCCTGCTGGCGCTCGGCGTCGCGCTCGCCGCGATCGTGGTCGCGATCGGCGGCGCCGCGGTCTGGGCCCTGAACATCTGGAACAGCACCCCGGCGCTCGGCACCCTGAAGCCGGTCGAGGAGAGCTCGACCTCGGTTGTGTTCGCGGCCGACGGGAGCCGGCTCGGCTACATCCAGTCGGACACGATCCGCCACCCGGTCGAGAGCGGGAAGATCCCGAACCTCCTCAAGTTCGCCACGGTGGCGATCGAGGACGAGCACTTCTACGAGCACGGGGGGGTCGACCCGACCGCGGTCGTTCGCGCCGCGTGGGAGGACCTGAAGGCGGGCTCGGCCGTTCAGGGCGGCTCGACGATCACCCAGCAGCTGGTCCGCAACCTGTACATCGCCCACCCCCAGGACAACATCGAGCGCAAGATCGAGGAGGCGCGCCTGGCGACCGAGTACGAGGATCGCTACACGAAGGACGAGATCCTGACCAAGTACCTGAACACGGCCTCCTACGGGACCACCGAGGGGCGGACCGCGGTCGGGGTGCAGGCGGCCACCGAGACCTACTTCGACAAAGGGGTGAGCAAGCTCGATCTGCCGGAGGCGGCGATGATCGCGGGCCTACCGCAGGCGCCGTCGCAATACAACCCGTTCCTGAACCCGAAGGCGGCGCTTCAGCGGCGAAACGAGGTCCTGCTGGCGATGCTGCAGCAGGGCTACATCTCACAGGCCGACTACGAGCGCGCCTCCCAGCAGGACCTCGGCTTGGACCGCGGCCACAAGTACGAGACGATCCGCGAGCCGTACTTCTTCGACTACGTCCAGCAGCAGCTGATCGACAAGTACGGCGTCAACACCGTCCGCAACGGCGGGCTGAAGGTGTTCACGACCATCAACCCGGGCTCCAGGCGGCCGCCCGCCAGGCGATCGCCGCCTACTGGTAGCGACCCGAACGGTCCCGCCTCAGGCGCTGCGTTTCGATCGACCCTACGAACGGCCACATCCTCGCCATGGCCTCGTCGCAGCCAACTTCTCCACCAGCCAGTTCAACCTGGCCGCCGATGCCCACCGCCAGGCCGGCTCATCGTTCAAGCCCTACGTGCTGGCGGCCGGCCTCAAGGAGGGGATGGACCCCGACAGCACCTATTACTCGGGATCGAGCCCGAAGACGCTTTCGCTGTCCGATGGCACCAGCTGGACGGTCAACAACGCCGAGGGCGAAGGCGGGGGCACGATGAGCGTGCGCGACGCGACCGTGCACTCGGTCAACGTCGTCTACGCCCAGCTTGATCTGGACGTGGGTCCCGAGAACGTCCGCAAGACCGCCTACGAGATGGGGATCACCACGCACCTCGATGCCTTTCCGGCCGAGGGCATCGGAGGCCTCAGGCTGGGGGTCACCCCGCTGGAGCAGGCCGACGCGTATGCGACCTTCGCCGACGGGGGCATCCACCACACCGCGACGGCGATCAGCAAGGTGGTGTTCCCCGACGGCGACACCGACACGCCCGACGAGGGGTCAAGCACGCGGGCGTTCTCGGATGGGATCGCCTACGAGGCAACCGACGTGCTCAAGGGCGTTCTGGAGTCGGGAACGGCACAGGGGCAGGGCATCGGCTGCCCTGCGGCGGGCAAGACCGGCACCACCGACGATTACACCGACGCCTGGTTCGTGGGCTACACGCCCCGGCTCTCCACCGCCGTCTGGGTCGGTTATCCCAACGCCCGCACCTCGATGGGATCCGGGGCTTTCGGCGGCACCTACGCGGCGCCGGTCTGGCACGACTACATGGAGGTTGCGAAGGGCAGCTATTGCGGCGACTTCCCGCAGCCCGAGAACCCGATTGAGTTCTCGAGCTCGTGGAGCGGCTCGCACACTGTGTCCACGCCCGGGTCCTCGGCGTCCTCGAGCGGCGGCACGGCCCCGGCCCCGGCCCCGTCGACGCCTCCGACCACCGGCTCGACCAACGGCAACTACCCGCCCCAGCTCTACGCGCCCGGCGCCGGCCATGGCCCCGGGTCGCAGGGGAACGGCGGGGGCGGCGGCAACGGCGGGAATCCGTAGCGCCGCGGCGGCGCGAAACGAAAACGGCGGCTGGGCAGAGGATGGCCCGGCCCAAGGTGCGGCTGATCTCGGCGATGGCCGAATTCCGTTCGTCTATCCGACGTTATTCGGCCATCGCGGCCTGGGCGCTTGCGGGGGCGCCCGGGTCGGGTCGGTTCCCTACGTGCCCTGTTCGAAGCTCGGCTCGGCTCGGACCCGACTCGCGCGGCGATCCGGGTGCAGGTCGCGCCGGCGGAGCACCGCCAGGGTGACGATTGACGCCGCCGCCGCCGCGCCAACCAGCGCCAACGCCGCCGACCCGCCGCTCAGGGGTGTCACCGGGTCTCCGGCGATCGTCGGCCCGACGATCGAGAGCAGGCTCCAGGCGAGCACTGCCCAGAGCGCCGGGCGCACCCTGCCGATCGGTATTCGCGGGGTTGCCAGGGCCGTGAACGCGATCGCGGCCCCGACCGCAGCCAGCACCGGCAGCACCGCGAGCCAGGCGTTGGCCACTCCGACGGCCGTCAGCAGGGTGTGCTCGAGGCTGCCGTCGACCAGCCAGCTGATCCAAGTGCCGGTGCCGCCGTCTCCGAGCAGCGGATAGGTGAGCGCGGCGGCGAGCATGGTGACCGCCGACGGGATCGCAAGACCAAGGGTGAGTGCCGGGAAGCGGCGGTAAGCCGGCGCCAGGCCGAGCGCCACGAAGGGGAGGGCCGGGGTCAGGAAGCGGGGTCCGGGTGTGCCGCCGCCGAGGGGCTGCCAGTAGCCGGCGTTGTAGAGGAAGTACAGCGCCGCGACAGCGCCGATCACGGTCGCTTCGGCTCGCCGCCCGCGCCGGCTCATCAGCACGGCGCCCACCACGCCCATGATCAGCACCGGCGTCAGGGTGAGAAGCCCGCGACCGGAGAGCAACAGGTCGATCGCGGCCCCAGGCCGCGGAGCGGTGATGCCGAAGAAGCCGCTCGAGTTCAGCCCCAGCTCGGCGTGGCCGCTTCGCCCGGGGACGGAGACCGCGTAGGAGTAGGCGAAGCGCAGCGGGGATCCCAGCGACCAGAGGTTGTAAAGCAGCGCGGGGGCGGCCCCAAGCGCCGCCGCGGCGCCGAACGAAATCGCCCTTCGCAGGGTCGCGGCCCGGGCGAGCCCATAACAGAAGAGGATCGCCGCGAGCAGCGCCAGCGGGTACTCGAAGCAGACGGCCAGGCCCGCCGTCAGTCCGGCGACCGCCACCAGCCCGATCCGCTCTGGACCCTGGCGCTCGCGCATCAGGATCGCGAACGCCCCGAAGCCGAACGCCGCGGAGACCACGTGCGACAGGTATTCGCCGCCGAAGGTCATCACGATCGTTCCCAGCCCCAGGGTCACGGCGGCGGCGGTACCGAACCCGGGCTCCACGCGCTCGCCCGCCCAGCGCACGAGCAAGAGCAAGGCGATCCCGGGGAGGACCGCTCCGAGCAGGGTCAGCGCCCAGACGATCGGCGTCTGCTGAGCCACCTCCCTCTGCACCCGACGTGCCCGGTCGACGCTGAACCCGAAGTACTTCGGGGGAGCATGGGAGTGCCAGTGGTCGTGGGCGGTGGCGTGGGCGTTGCCGGCCGCCGCCCGGGCCGCCGATGGGGCGCTCACGGCGTCCAGCCCCAGGTACGCGGGCAGCGTCAGAGCGGCGAGCCCCGGCGCCTTGACCGAGTAGAAGTGGCCGTCGACCCAGGCCTCGTCCTTGGCCTGCCACTTGACCGAGTCGATCTCCGTGTGCCCGGCGGCGAGCGCCCTGACCTGCGCGTAGTAGGAGGTCTGGGCCCATCCCATCGCATGCATGAAGAAGCCCCAGGCGATGCCGATCGAGACGATCGCGCAGATTCCGGGGCGAGCGAGGACCGCGTGTCGCAACGCGCGCAGGCGTCTCACCGGAGGAGATCTTAGAGGCGCCGAACCCGGCCGACCGTGGTCGGCGAGCCCCAAACCGTGGACCCGGCTTCAATATGGCTGTGAGCGATCTCGGGGAGTTCGAGCTGATCGAGCGCCTGGTGGAGAGCGTGGAGCGGGCCCGCCGCGAGCGATCGGCGTCGTGGGGGCCGCAGGTGCGCGTCGCCAGCGGCGACGACGCGGCGGTCACCGTTCCGGGCGGGGCGACCGCCACCTCGGTCGACGCGATGGTCGAGGGAGTTCACTTCGAGCGCCGCACGGCCTCGCTCGCATCGGTGGGACGCAAGGCGATCGCGGCGGCGCTCTCGGACCTCGCCGCGATGGGGGCGGCCCCCGGCGAGGCCTACGTCCAGCTCGGCGTTCCGGACGATCTGGACTCCGCAGGGTGCGTCGAGCTCGCCGACGGGCTGGCGGCGTCGGCGGCGGAGCACTCGGTGGCGGTGGTCGGCGGAAACGTCACCCGGGCTCCGTCGCTGACCCTGGCGATCACGGTCGTGGGCCACGCCGACAGCCCGGACCAGCTGGTGCTGAGGTCGGGCGCGCGCGGGGGGGATGTGCTTACGGTGACCGGGGAGCTGGGCGGCGCGGCCGCCGGGCTGATGCTGCTGGAGCACCCGGAGCTGGCGGACGGCCTCGCCCAGGGCGTCGCCGAGCGCCTCCGCGAGCGCCAGCTCGTGCCCGAGCCCCGGCTGGAGGCCGGACGGGCGCTGGCGGGGAGCGGCGCGAGCGCGATGATCGACATCAGCGATGGCCTCGGAGGCGACGCCGGCCACCTGGCCGAGGCGAGCGAGCTGCAGTTGGTGGTGGATCTCGATCGCCTGCCGTTGCAGGAGGGGGTCGAAGCGGTGGCGGCCGCGGCCGGCATCGACGCCCTCGACCTCGCCGCGGGGGGCGGCGAGGACTACGAGCTGCTGGCGACCGTTCCCCCCCAGAGCCTCGATCGTGCCCGCCGGGCACTCGAGGGCGGCCCCGGGCTGACCCCGATCGGTGCGGCCCGCGAGGGCGCCGGCGTCGTCCTCACGGAGCCCGACGGGTCCGAGCGCCGGCCATCGGGATTCGACCAGCTGGCCGGTTGAGCGCTCGAGCCGGAACGCCCGCCGGTGGGGGCCGGACGGCCGCTACTCGGGGGCCGGTGGGAGCTGGTGGCCGCCCTCGGGCGCGTCGGCGAGCAGCGCCCGGCGGCCCGCGCTGATCATCCTCAGCTTGAACAGGATCTCCCTCGCGACGGCCTCCGCGTCGACCCGGTACCTGCGCCGCGTGATCTGGTGCTTGAGCCGCATCACGATCTCGGTTTCAAAGGCTGGCAAGGGGTTTGGACGACCCACCTCACATGCCTCATCGTTCTCTTCGAAGATCGTCAGCGGCCCCCTCGCGCACGATAGGAGATGCGTCCAGACCGTCTCCGGTGGCCGGGGGCGGGGGAACCCCAAAGGCGGCCGACGCCCCCTCTTCGGTTTCCCGACGGCCGCTGCGCGCCGGCGATCGACGCGCCGCCACGGCGACCAGCCCGATCAACGATCCGGCCAGAAGCGAGACCGCAAGCACGGCGCCGAAGCCGATCTGACCGTCGCCGACCATCAGCAGGAGCTGCCAGGGCGCCCCGGCGCCGAGCTCGAGGCGCCCGACCAGATCCCCGACCGCCGCCGCCAGTGGAGCCAGCGAGAGCGCCCCGCATCCGAGCACGGCGGCCCAGGGAAGCGGGCCCCGGCGCCGCCCGTCGAGCAGCCAGACATGGGCGGCCGGCACCAGGAGCACGGCCAGGAACGGGTTCCCCAGCCAAGCCAAGAAGACGGCCGTCACCGCGGTCAGCCCGAGCGCCGGCACCACGGCCTCCGTGCGCAGACCGGCCGGCACCCTCCACGCCCGAAGCGCGTGGTAGCCGCCCAGCACCACCAGGCAGAGCACCCCGATCACGATCATCTCCCCGGGCCCGGTGCCGAACCTGTTCGGATCGAACGGGAACGCCGGGCGCGCCACGATGCCGATCGCGCCGAGCAGGTACAGAAGCAACAGGCCGGCGAGCGGCGGCAGCCCCCGCGAAGCCGACCACCACAAGGCCCAGCCGATTCGCTGCCGGGCTCGCAGCGCGCGAGCCAGGCCATCGAGCGAGGCGAGCGCTGGCGGGATCAGCAGCGTCAGGGCGAGCAGGGCCAGCGCCCAGCCCGGAACCAGGCTCCCCGACAGGGTGAGGTAGGCACCAGGGCCATGCTCCGGGGGCGCGGTTGTCCCGTCGAGGGTGGCGGTCAGCAGCAGCGCCGCCCGCCCGAAGTCGCCCAGGGTCGAGGCCGAGAGGTCCTCCGGCCGGTCGTCGGCGAGCGGCAACGGTCGCTCCCCCGCGGATGACAACCCGATCGCGTCGATGCCGCGAGGGATCAGCACGGCAGCGTCGTCCAATCCGCTCGGAAGAGCCAGCTGTGACAGCTCGCTGAAGATTCCCTCTTCCTGGGGCCGGGCTTGCGCCTGGTCGATCAACGCCCTCTCGGCGGTGTGCGCCAGCCCCGCGGAGACGCTCTGTGGCCCATCCGACGTCGTCAGCAGCGAGGGTTCGCGTCGGTTCACGGCGCCGGGCTGCCACAGGACGACGGCCCCATCGATCAGGTCGCGCCCGGGATAGCTGGCCGCGAACTCTCGGGCGCCGAGCGCCCCCTCGCTGCCGCCGTCGGTGGAGACCAGGACCAGCGTCTTGGTGTGGCTCGAGTTCTTCAGCTCCCGGGCCAGCTCCAGCAGGGTCGCGGTGGCGGCGGCGCTCGAGGCGGCCCCCGGGCCGCTCGCCGAGTCCCTGGAGGCCATCACCACGACGCTGTGCGGGGAGGCTCCGGGAAGGGTGAGGATGAGGTTGCGAAGGGGGACGTCCCCGCCGTCGAAGTTGCCGGTGAACCGCTGCTCGGAGACTTGAGCGTCGTCGATGGCCCTGAAGCGCTTCTCGACCATCTCCGCGACCTGGGCGTCGCCGGCGCTTCCGGGCGCCCGTGCCGGCGCCTGCTCGACGATCTGACGCGCGATCCTGGCCGCGCCATCCTGATCGAACTCCCCCGGCGCCACCACCGGGTCGAGCGCCGGCGGGGGGACCTGCAGCGAGAAGAGCAGCACGATGACGGCGACGAGCGCAGGCAGGAACCCGGCGCGGTAGACGCGGAAGTCGATCACGACACGGAGGGCAAACTACCCTTTGCGCAGGCTTGACCGTGGCCGGCGACGCGAACAGCTCCGCCCGCATCCTGCTGGTCGACGACGAGCAGTCGGTGCAGACCCTGCTCACCTACCCGCTGGCCAAGGAGGGATACGAGGTCGTCAGTGCCCACGACGGCCGTGAGGCCCTGGATCGGTTCGCCGAGCAGCGCTTCGACCTGGTGGTGCTCGACATCATGCTGCCGACCCTCGACGGGATCGAGGTCTGCCGGCGGATGCGGAGTCGGAGCCGGGTGCCGATCATCATGCTGACCGCGAAGGACGACGAGATCGACAAGGTCTTGGGCCTCGAGATCGGGGCCGACGACTACATCACCAAGCCGTTCTCGGTGCGGGAGTTCCGAAGCCGGGTTCGCGCCGCCCTGCGCCGCGCCGAGATGGTGGGCGGGCGCCCAGGCGGCGAGGAGCCGATCGTGGTCGGCGAGCTCAGGATCGACTTCGAGCGCCGGGCCGTGAGCATGCGCGGCGAGGGGCTGCGGCTGACGTACGTGGAGTTCGAGGTGCTCGCGGCCCTGGCCCGCTCGCCGGGCCGAGTCCACACGCGAGAGATGCTCCTCGAGCAGGTGTGGGGTGACTCGGCGTACCGGGATTCGCGCACCATCGACGTCCACATCCGCCACCTGCGAGAGAAGCTGGAGCGGGATCCCCGCTCGCCCGAGTACCTGCTCACGGTGCGCGGGGTCGGCTACCGGTTCCGCGACAAAGAGGAGTAGGCCATTGGTGGTCGGGAGCGTCCGCAACCGGCTGGCGGTGGCGTTCGCCGTGATCACCGCGGCGGCGATCGGGTTCGTCTACCTGTACGTGGTACCGCAGCTGCGCTCGAGCCTCACCAACGAGAAGCTCGAGCGGCTCGAGCGGATCGTCGCCCGGCAGACACGCCCTCTGACGACCGCGCTGAGGCGCCGGGCCTCCGAGCCCCAGTTGCGCGTCCTGGTGCGTGGGACGGGGCGGCGGACCGAGGCCCGGGTGGGCCTCTTGAAGCTCGAGCCGGGCGCGGATCCGCCGGTGCGACTGGTGGCCGGCGAGCCAGGTCCCGTTCCGCTCGTCGCACATTCCGCCTATCCGGTCGCTTCGGCGGCGTCGTCGAGCGGCCGGGTCACTTCTCGGGTCGAGGAGTTCGGCGGGAATCCCACCGGGCTGGCCGCGGTCCGGCTCCAGGCCCCGCGCAGGTCCCAGTGGGTCGCCGTCGCCTGGACGTCACTCGCGGACGTCGACGACAACGTGGCACTGATCAGGCGCCAGATCGTGATCGCGGGCGGGATCGCCCTGCTCGCCGCGGTGGTGGCCGGTTGGATCGCAGCCGGCGCTCACGCAAGGCGCCTGAGGCGGCTGGAGGCCGCCGCCGACCGGCTTGCCGAGGGGGACTTCTCGGCGACGATTCCGGAACAGGGCGGCGACGAGGTGGGCCAGCTCGCCGCCACCTTGAACGAGATGCAGGAGCGGCTGGGGCGGCTGGACACCGCCCGCAGGGACTTCATCGCCAACGCCTCGCACGAGCTGCGGACTCCGATCTTCTCGCTTGGCGGCTTCGTCGAGCTGCTGGACGAGGAGGAGCCGGATCCGGCGGCCCGCAAGGAGTTCGTCAGGACGATGCGCGAGCAGGTCGCCCGCCTGACCAAGCTCACCATCGATCTCCTCGACCTCTCGAAGCTCGACGCCGACGCGGTCGAGGTCAAGGCCGAGCCGGTCGACCTGGGCGAGGTCGCGGGGCGGGTGGCGAGCGAGTTCGGGCCGGCGGCCGAGCGCCACAGGTCGCCGATCGAGCTCCAAGGCGATGGCGTCACGGCGTCGCTTGCGGACCCCGACCGGGTGGCTCAGATCATGCGTATCCTGGTCGACAACGCACTCACGCACACGCCGGAGGGAACGTCGATCTCGATCACAACCCAGCTCCAGGATGAGACCGCGAGCGTGGTGGTGAAAGACGATGGCCCCGGTGTCGACCCGCACGAGGTGGGCCAGGTCTTCGATCGCTTCCACACCGGCGATCGAGTCAGTGGCTCGGGCCTCGGTCTGGCGATCGCGCACGAGTTCACCCAGCGCATGGGCGGGGAGCTCGCGGTCTCCTCTCGCCGCGGGCTGACGGAGTTCACGCTTCGGCTGCCCCGGGCGGCGACGCAGGGGGAAGCGGGTTGAGCGTACGGCGCGCGCCCCTCGGCGCCGTGCTCGCCGTAGCGTTGCTGATCGCGCTGTCGGTGGGCTGCGGTGGCGGCTCCGAGGACTCGGGGTCTGTGACCACGGTCCCCTCCTCGAGTGCTCCCCGGGAGCGGAGCGTGGTCGTATCCACGCAAAGCGGGTCGTTCGATCCGCAGGCGGTCTACCGAGAGGCTGCTCCGGGGGTGGTGACGATTCGATCGATCTTCTCGGGCGGCGGGGTGCCCAGCGTGCTCGGCGGCGACGGCGGCGGCTCGGCCGCCCAGGGATCCGGGTTCGTGATCTCCGATGGCGGGGAGATCGCGACCAACGCGCACGTGGTCACCGACGGCGAGGGTGGCGGTGGCCCGATCCACGAGGCAAAGGAGGTCTACGTCCAGTTCGCGGACCGAAACCAGGTGCAGGCCCGGATCGAGGGCTTCGACCCGAACGCCGACGTCGCCCTGCTGAAGGTGGACGCCGACGGGCTCGACCTCCATCCGCTGCGGTTGGCGACCAACGAGGAGGTCCAGGTGGGGCAGCCGGTGGCGGCGATCGGCAGCCCGTTCGGCGAGGACCGGTCGCTATCGGTCGGGGTGGTCTCGGCCACGGATCGCTCGATCCAATCGCTGACCAGGTTCCAGATCGATGGGGCGATCCAGACCGACGCCTCGATCAACCCCGGAAACTCCGGCGGCCCGCTGCTGGACGCCGACGCCAACGTGATCGGGATCGACCAGCAGATCAACACCACCTCGGGCGGCAACGAGGGGGTCGGGTTCGCGGTGCCGATCGGCCTCGTCGCTCGCTCGCTCGACGAGCTGCGCCGCAACGGCTCCGTCGACTACGCCTACATCGGGGTCTCGACCCAGTCGCTGTATCCGCAGCTGGCCGACCGCCTGGGGATCCCTCAGGATGCCGGTGCCCTGGTGGCGAGGGTGGTTCCCGGCGGGCCCGCCGACCAGGCGGGGTTGCGGGGCTCGGACGACAAGCTCCGCTTCCAGGGACAGGAGGTGAGCGCGGGCGGCGACGTGATCGTCGCCGTCGGCGGTCACAAGATCGCCAGCGAGTCGGACCTCCCGGGGCTGATCTCCCGCTTCAATCCGGGAGAGACCGTCAACCTCGAGATCATCCGCGACGGCGAGACGCAGAGCATCGACGTGAAGCTCGGCGAGCGTCCCTCGGCCGGCAGCTGAGACGGCCGGCCGATGCCCCGCCAGGGATCGCCGCGCGCGCTGATCACCGAGCTCGCCGCAGCACTCCGTGCCGAGGTCGCCCCGCACCTCGGCGCCCACGCCGGCCGCGGCCACGCCGGCTCCGCCCCCGGGGGCGACGTTACCTTCGAGATCGACGAGCGCGCCGAGGCGTTCATGGAGCGATTCCTGGCCGAGCGCGCTCCCGAGGTCGCCTTCTACTCGGAGGATCGCGGGCTCGTGGCACCCAGCGACGAAGCCGAATGGGTGCTGGTGGTGGACCCGATCGACGGCACCCGGCCCGCGATCGCGGGGCTCGAGTCCGCCTGCGTGTCGGTGGCCGCCGCGCCGCTCCAATCGCGGGCGCGCTCCGCGGACGCCGGCTCGAGCTCCGGCCCGACGATGGGGGACGTGGAGACCGCCTGCGTGGTCGAGATCAAGTCGGGGCGGGCGTTCGTCGCCGATCGAGGGCGGGGGCTCGAGCCGGCGCCGGCGCTGTCGACGAACGTGGACCTGTCGCGGATGTTCTGGGCCTACGGCCTCCGGGGCCGCCCCATGCGGGCGATCGCCGAGGTGGTCGGCGACCTGATCGACGCCTCCTCGGTCGGCGGGGGGACCTTCGACCTCGGATCGGCGAGCTTCGACCTGACCCGGATCGTCACCGGGCAGCTCGATGCCTACGTCGAGCCCGGGCCGAGGATCGTCGCCGACGTTCCCGGGATGCGGGAGGAGTTCGAGCGGGTCGGCGGCGGTGCTGTGCTGAACAACTCCCCGTACGACCTGGCGGCGGCGGTGCTGATCGTCGAGGAGGCGGGAGGAGTTGTCAGCGATGCGTATGGGCAGCCGCTCGACCAGCGCCCGGTGTTGGGCTCGGGCGCCGAGTTCCAGCTCTCCTGCGTCGCCGCCGCCACCCCGGAGCTCCACCGGGCGATCGTGCTGGAGCTGGACGCTGGAGTTGAACGGCTGACTCAAAAAGTAGGCTGACGCGATGCTTCAGGACGTTCCCCTGGGGGCCCGCTCGCTGTCGGACTACACACACCTGGTCGGTCGCGGCCTGGTCGACGAGATCCGCAAGCTCGCCGAGCCGTTGGAGGGCAAGCGAGTGCTTCACGTCAGCGCCACCGCCTTCGGCGGCGGCGTCTCCGAGATCCTCTATGCCCTGGTGCCGCTGATGCGGGACGTGGGCCTCGACGTGCACTGGCGGGTGATCCTCGGTCGGGAGGAGTTCTTCAACGTCACCAAGCTGATGCACAACTCGCTCCAGGGGGACCCGCAGGCGATCTCCGACCAGCAGTGGGAGGTGTTCGAGGCCTACAACGCGATGAACGCGCAGGGCCTCGACGACCATTGGGACGCGATCATCGTTCACGATCCGCAGCCTGCGGGCCTGCGGGCCAACGCCACCGATCGGTCCCGGGTCTGGATCTGGCGCTGCCACATCGACCTCTCGACCCCCAATGCCGAGACGCTGGGCCGGCTGCTGCCGCTGCTGCGGGACTACGACGAGTCCGTCTACCACATGCCGAAGTACGTGCCCGACGGCCTCGAGGGCCAGGTGCGGATCATCCCTCCGGCAATCGACCCCCTGTCGCCGAAGAACATGGCGCTCTCGCCCGAGGACGCCGCCTTCGTCTGCCAGCAGTTCGGAATCGACGTCGAGCGGCCGCTGATGTGCCAGGTGTCGCGGTTCGATCCCTGGAAGGACCCGATGGGCGTCATCGACGCCTATCGCCTGGTTCGCGAGCAGATGTCGGACGTGCAGCTGGCCCTGGTCGGCTCGATGGCCACGGACGACCCGGAGGGATGGGAGTTCTTTCACCGCACGTTCGCCTACGCGGACGGCGATCCCGACATCAAGATCCTCAACAACCTCAACAACGTGGGGGCGATCGAGGTCAACGCCTTTCAGTCGCAGGCCGACGTGATCGTGCAGAAGTCGCTTCGCGAGGGTTTCGGCCTCACGGTGACCGAGGCGATGTGGAAGGTGCGGCCGGTGGTGGCGGGAAACGTCGGCGGCATCCCGCTCCAGATCGCCGACGGCAAGACCGGGTACCTGGTCTCCTCACCCGAAGAGGCCGCCAAGCGCACCGTCGGCGTGCTCGGTGACCCGGCGCTCGCCAAGCGCCTCGGACGGGCCGGGAAGGAGCACGCCCGCGAGCAGTTCCTGACCCCTCGCCTGCTCCGGGACTGGCTCGGCGTGTTCGGCGACCTGGAGGTTTGATGAGCCCCGATCGCCGCCTGGTGATCGTCTCCAACCGCGGCCCGGCGGAATTCCACCGCGCCGACGGCCGCCGCACCGTGCAGCGAGGCGGCGGGGGGCTGGTGACCGCGCTCAGCGGGCTGGTGGCCCATCGGGGGGCGCTCTGGATCGCCTCCGCGATGACCGAGGAGGACATCGCGGTCAGCCGCGAGGCGGGCGGGAGCCCGGTGACCCAGGAGCTCGACGGGGTCACCTATGACGTGCTGTTGGTGGAGAGCGACCCGGTCGCCTACGACCAGTTCTACAACGTGATCGCGAACCCGATCCTGTGGTTCATCCAGCACTACCTCTGGGACCTCTCGAACGCGCCGGACATCCGCCAGGAGGAGGCCGACGCCTGGGACTACGGCTACGAGGCGGTCAACTCCGACATCGCGGGGGCCGTGCTGAAGGCGGTCGTGGACGACGACGAGCCGTTGGTGATGCTCCACGACTACCACCTCTACAGCTGCCCGAGCCTGATCCGCGAGGCCCGGCCCGATGTGTTCCTGCACCACTTCGTCCACATCCCATGGTCGCAACCGGACAGCTGGCGGATCCTTCCGGCGCGAATGCGCGAGCGGATCTACCGCGGCCTGCTTGCCAACGACATCATCGGCTTTCACACCACCGCCTACTGCCGCAACTTCCTCCAGTGCTGCCGCGACCTGATGGAGCTCGAGGTCGACCACGAGGCCGGCGCCGTGCATCACTCCGGACGGCAGACCTGGGTGCGTGCCTACCCGCTGGGGATCGACGCCGGAAGGCTCGAGCGCGCGGCCGCCTCGACCGGGGTCGCCGAGTACGAGGCCGAGCTGCTGAAGCGGCGGCGGGACCACATGATCCTGCGCGTCGATCGCGCCGATCTGTCGAAGAACGTGCTCCGGGGGTTCACGGCGTTCGACACCTTTCTGCAGCAGCATCCCGAGTTTCGGGAGCGGGTCACGTTCGTCGCCCATCTGCAGCCCTCCCGAACGGACATCCCAGAGTACGCCGAGTACCTGGAGCGGATCGAGGCCCTGGTCGCGGTCGTCAACCACCGGCACGGGACCACCGATTGGATGCCGATCGACCTCCGGATCTACGAGAACTTCCTCGAGGCGGTGGCCCGCTACAAGCACTTCGACCTGCTGATCGTCAACTCGCTGTTCGACGGGATGAACCTGGTCGCCAAGGAGGCGCCGGCGGTCAACACCCGCGACGGCGTCGTGATGCTCTCCGAGAACACCGGCGCCCACGAGGAGCTCGGCGACTGCGCCCTGTCCGTGAACCCGTTCGACATCCAGGAGCAGGCCGACACGATCTACCGGGCCCTGACCATGGACGCCGAGGAGCGCGTGCTCCGGGCCGGCAGGCTGAGGGAGATCGTCCACGAGCGCGACCCGGGGGTCTGGATCGACGAGCAGCTGACCGACATCCGGGCCAAGCGCGAGGCGCACGCGACCGCATAGTCCGGAGGGCCGCGGGCCCCGACGCGGCGACCTACCGGGCTGTCAAACACTTCGTGTCAAACACGCCCGTTCGGTCGCCCCGTCGACGCCCGCGGCCCTCAGCCGATCACGGTCGCACGGCGGACCTTTGAGGTTCCGGCCTCGTAGGGGTAGCCCCGCTGCTTGGGGACCACGGCTCGGAAGCGATAGGTGCGCCGCCCGGTGGTGGCGCGGAAGCGGTAACTCGCCCGGTAGATGCCGTCGGCTCCGGTGAGCCCGCTTCGCAGGTCGAGCCAGCGGCGCCCGGCGCCGGCCTGAAGTCTGACCCGCCGTTCCCGGCTCCGCGGCCCCGGCAGCCGCACCTCGAACCGCACCCGGGCCCCGTTTTGGATCGGGCGACGGGGACGAAGTCGCAGATCGGGCCGCGCCGGAACCTCGAGCCGCAGGTAGCGCTCGATCGCACCGGCGACGCCCGGCCGGTGGGCCACCCGGATCTCGCGGCTGGGGCCGGGAGGGATGGCGGCCTCGAAGTGGCCCCGCCTTCCGGTCAGCGGGGTGGCCACGACGCGCTCGACCGCCCCGGCGAGCACCGTGCGGGCGGCGACGCAGACGCGGGCGCCGGGCACCCCCGCACCGCGCTGGTCGAGGAGGCGACCGGTGACCGCGGCGGCGCGGCCGTGGCGCCGCAGGCGGGCCCGCAGCACGCCGCCGGCGAGCCCCGAGAGCGGACAGAGGTTGTCCACCCTGACCTGTCGCCGGGCGCAGGCGCGGTTGGCGGCCGTGGTCGCCGCGTAGTCGGCGGTGCAGACCCGAACCAGGTTCGGCCCCTGGCGGAAGGGGGGCGCCGTGGTGGCGGCGGTGAACCGGGCTCCGGCGGTACCCGCGCAGGGGGCGAGGCGGAGCGCGACTCGGCGGGAGAGCCGGCACCGGGCCATGTGCGCGCTGACGGGGACGCCGTTCACCTGGACCAGAAATCGGCGCACCCCGGCCCCGAGGTCGGTGGCCGCAGGGACGATCGTCTCCGTCCCGCGCCTGCTTCCCGGCTGGAACAGCGAGCCGCCCAGCTCCAGGGACGGCTCGACCACGTCGTTCAGCACCAGCGCAACCCGCTTCACCCGAACCCGGCCGCCGCCGCGGGTGCAGCCTGCGGGACGACGGCAGCGCAGCCGGGCGGCCAGCGCCTGCGCCGGCGCGCCCGACCATCGGAATCGCCTCAATCCGCCGGCGGGCCTCGCGAACGGCGCCGGCGGGCCCCCGCGATCGACCAGCAACTCCGGAAGCTGCCCGCCGCGCTGGCGCCCCGCCGCCTTCACGCTCAACCCCTCGATTGCGATCCCGCCCGGCGCCCGGATCGTCCAGGCCCCCCAGGAGCCGGCGGGCGATCGGCCAAGGCCGCGGTCGACGACCAGGCCGGCGCCGCCGACCTCGCATGAGCTCTCGCCCAGGTAGCGCCGCGAGTTGCGCTCGAAGACGGCGTCCGCGTGGTGGGCACCCAGCTCCGGGTCGCACAACGCCGCCCGGTAGGTGCCGGCTCGTGCCGGCGTCGCCCAGGCGGCCGCGAGCGCCGCGGCGATCGCGATCGCGATCGCCGCCCTGGGGCCTCGGCGGCCGATCGGCGACTTCATCCGCCCAGCTCGCTCAACGCTCGAACCCGAACTCCGAGGGGCGGCTCGGGGGTGGGGGATCGGGGTGCGGCGGCGCCGGCGGAGCAGGGGGCTTCGGCGGGGCCACGGGGGCGGGAGGGGACGGGGCCGGTGCGGTGCTCGGAGCGGGTGCCGGGAGCGGCGGAGTCGGCGCCGAGGACGCAGCCTGTGAGTGGGCGCCGGTGCGGTGCTCGGGCAAGCGCGCCTTGGGCCGCTCGTCCGGGCGGTGCCGGACTCGCCCTGGTCGGTGGCTGCCCCGGGGCGTGGGAGCGGGCCGCTGATGCCGATCGCGACCGCGCTCGATCCTTGGCTCCGCGGGCCGCGTGGCGTCCGGCGCGAACCCGATGTCCGCCTCGAGCGGCGGCGGCTCGGGGCGCCGCAGCATGGCGGGCAGCCCGGCCGCCACGGCGAGACAGGCGATCCCACCGGCACCGAGCTTGGCGACGTTCTCCCAGCGGATTCGCGAGCGACCCGTCATCGAGCCCTACAACCCCGGCCGTGAGCCGGGCGCCCCGCTGAGGTAGAGCGCCGCGGCGAAACGGGGCAAGTAAGGGAAGGAGCTTCCCATCGGCAAGGCGCTGTCACGCGAACTGCGTCCCGTGGCGTCCGTCCTCCGGACACGCCGGGACACGGTTCGGGTGCCCCCAGTCGGGGCCGCCGACCGCACTCCCCACCCAGCCGACAGCGCGTCCCGGGGCCGCGGGAGCGCCGGCGGACGGTCTCGGCGCAGGTGGGCGGCCGCTATAGTCGTCCGCCGCTTGGCCTCGAGCACGCAAAGGGAATACGAGCTCGTCCTGATGCTCGATCCCGAGATCCCGGAGGAGCGTCGCGAGCAGATCGCCTCCGAGGCTCGGACTCGGATCGAATCGGGCGGTCAGCTCAAGCACGACAGCTCCTGGGGGATGCGCAAGCTCGCCTACGAGATTCGCCAGCGCACCGAGGCCGACTACCGATGCTTCAGGTTCGAGACCCAGGGTGAGCTCCTGAACGAGCTCGACCACAACCTGCGGATCGCCGACGGCGTCCTGCGCTTTCGGATCTTCAAGGTCGACCCGGGCTCCCCGGCGGTCGTCCCGCCCGCCCCGATCGCCTCCTCCGGGTCGGCCCCCGCGCGGGGGCCCCGCCGCCCCTCCGAGGGCGCCCCGGCCCGCGATCGGTCCGAGCCGGAGAAGGAGAAGGAGAAGGAGCCGGCACCCGCGGAGGACCAGGCGCCGGCGGCAGCGGCCGGCGCACCAGCCGAGCCGGCGGCAGAGGCCGCTGCACCAGCCGAGCCGGCGCCCGAGCCTGCCGCCTCCTCCGACGGGGAGGGCGAGGAGGCGGCGCCGTCCGCCGAGCCGGCCTCGGACCCGGAAGCCTCCGAGTAAAGCCGCTCGTTGCGCGATTCCGGGCCCCCCCGGGGGGCGAGAACGCGCCGCTTGCGTCCTTAGACTGGTGAGCGGATCAAACGAGTCGAGGAAGGGGCTGAGCGAATGGCCGCCACCAATCTGAATGTCGTAGTCGTCACGGGCAACCTGACCCGCGACCCGGAGCTTCGGAGCCTCCCCAGCGGGACCTCCGTCTGCAAGCTGCGGGTGGCCGTCAACAGCCGCCGCAAGGACCAGAGCGGCGACTGGGTGGACAAGCCGAACTACTTCGACGTCACGGTGTGGGGAGCCCAGGGGGAGAACTGCGCCACTTACCTCTCCAAGGGGCGGCCCGTGGCCGTGGACGGGCGGCTCGATTGGCGGGAGTGGGAGGCCCAGGACGGCTCCAAGCGGCAGAGCGTCGAGATCATCGCCAACTCGGTGCAGTTCCTCGGCTCCCGCGACGAGGCCGGCGGCGGCAACGGCATCGCCTCGCGCTCCGACGTTCCCGCCGACACCTCGGACTTCGAGGACTCCGAGCCCGCCGGCGTGGCCTCGTCGGGCGACGACATCCCGTTCTGAGCGTCTCCGCTGGACGCAGCGGAATCGAAGTCGGGTAGGGCGGCCGCCCAGGGTCGAGTGCGGGCGCTTCAACTCCACGCGAAGGAAGCGGCGTGGTTGGCTCGTGGCCCACCGGCGCCGCGAGCACGTCGCCACTACCGCCGCTCGAACGCCCCGATGTCTGGCTTCCTGTCGCCCTTCACGCGGCGCTTCACGCCGCGCTGGTCGAGCTTGGGGGCGTCGCTGCCGGCGTGGTCGATCGCCTTGGAGTGCTTCCTCAGCGCGATCGTCTTCGTCGGTCCGCCGTTGTCTGCGAGCCGCTTGATTCCCGGGTTGATCTTCGTGATGTCGCCGGGCTGCGTGAAGGCGTCGGCGCAAACCGGTTCCGCCGGATCGCGCACCAGGTTGTAGCCGCCTGAAACCACGATTCCGTCGGCGAAGCAGTCCGGGCCGATGCCGGCTGCCGTGTTGAGGCCGACCAGCGAGTTGTCGACCCTCATCGTCGCCGCGTCGTCGATGTCGATCCCACCGCCGTCGGTGCCCGCGCTGTTGCGGGCCACGGTGACAGCGTTCAAGGCCGCCCTGCCAGTGCCCCCGATGAAGAGCCCGCCCGCCGCATTGTCCGCGTGGTTGCTCGCGATCGTGTCGTTGACGAACGTGCCAACGGAGTCGGGGGAGCCGAAGAATCGGACCGCGCCACCTACACCGCCGGGGCCGGTTGCGCGGTTCATGGCAATCGTGCTCCTGGTCACCGTGAAGCGCTCTGTTTGAAACGCCGCGATGCCGGCGCCCTCGCCGCCGCGGTTTCCGGTGATGCTCGACTTGGAGATCCTGACGCTCCCGCGCACCTCCATCCCCCCTCCCGCATCACCGTGGTTGTTGTTTCCGCTCACAATGGATCTGGTGAGGCGCAGCGACGTTCCGTCGTCCGCCCAGATGCCGCCCCCGGGATAGGAGTTGGTGGCGTTCCCGCTGACGACGCTCCGCGAGAGCACCAGCGAGCTGTCGTTCTGGAGCAGGATCCCGCCTCCCGCCACGACCGGAGGCGAGCCGCCCCGGACTCGCAGGCGCTTGAGCGACACGCCGACGGTTGTGGTCGGACCGAGGTCCAAGACCCGGTCGATTCGGTTCGCGTCAACCGTCGCGCGCTTGCGGTTCGAGCTCCTGATTGTCAGGCTCCCGAGGACGTCGAGGTCGCCGGTCTGGTTCAGATCCTCGCCCACGCCGCCCGGGTTACCGCGGACCAGCTCGTACGTCTTGCCGTCTCGGAGCACGATCGTGTCGTGGCCGGCGTGGTCGTTCGCCTTCGTGATCGCCTCGCGCAGAGAGCAGTTGTGCCGTTTGCAGCCGTTCGGCACCGGGTCGTCGGTCCTGGTCGGGCGGTAGGTGTTCGCGAGCGCCGCCGCCGGCAGCGCCAAGAGCGCCGCTGTCGCGACGCCCGCCAGAGCCGACCGCCTTACTCCGCTGCTCACAATGTGCGCAAGCCTAGGTGGGCGCGTGCGGCCGCGTCAAGCTCCCGGCCAGCGCAGGGCCCGCATCCGGGGAACGCAGGCGTACGGACCAGGCTTGCGCCCTGGACGAGGAGGAAAAGCCAAATCCAGCACTCTGGGTCCGAGCAGCGAAGCAGTCCCCCAGGCAGCGGGGTCGGCGTCATGGGCGCTTGACCGCGTAGTCGCCGAGTCCGCGCTCCAGCAGCGCGAAGGCTCGCTTGGCCTGGGCGCGGACCTCGCGGGCGATCTCGGGGGCGGGGGCGCCGGCAAGCGTTCGCTGGCGAACGTAGTCGATCAGGGCCCGGTGGACGCCGAGCAGCGCGACTGCCGCAGCCCGGGGCTCGACATCGGCCACGGCGGATCCGGTCTCCTCGGCGAGCAGGGCCGCCAGCGATTCCGCGTAGCGCGCGAAGACCTGCCGCTCGCGGGCGAGCAGGGCGGGGCTCTCGGTGATCACGCGGGTGATGGTCCGGACCTGCTTGGTGGCCTTGTCGTCCCCCCGGTCGCTTTCATGGCGAGTACGCCGCGCTGGTTGAGCAGGAACCCGCGGAAAGCCGCCAGGACGCTCTCGCCCGGTTGGCGCTGACGGATCGCTTCGAGCAGCTCCTCCTCGAAGGCCTCGAGGCGGCTGTAGAAGAGGTCCTCCTTGGTCGGGAAGTAGTTGAAGACGGTCGCCTCGGACACGTCCGCCTCGCGAGCGATCTCGGCCACGGTCACGCGCATCGAAGCCCCGCTCGGCGAATAGCCGCCGCGCCGCATCGGCGATCAGCGACCGCGTCTCCTGCTTCTTGCGCTCTCTCAGTCCGGGCCCTTGACTCATCGCTTCCCAGTGTGTTAGAGTGACTATAAGTTTAGAGAGCCACTGATGTTCAGGCGACCATACGGGAGAGCATCTCATGGCAACTGGACACGCACAACCCCCCCAAGGCACTTCTCCCGCAGCGGACGGCCCGAAGGTGACGCTGCCGTTCGTGGCGGTTGTCCTGGCGATGCTGCCGGCGGTGCTCGACCAGACGATCCTGGCGACGGCGCTGCCGACGATCGCGACCAGAGCTCGGCCAGCTCACGGATGTCTCCTGGGTGGTCACCGCCTACGTCGTGGCGGCCGCGGCCTCGACCCCGGTTTGGGGCAAGCTCGGCGACCGCCACGGGCGCAAGCGTCTGCTCGAGGCTCTCGCTGGTCATGTTTCTCGCCGCCTCGGCGCTCTGCGGGCTCGCGCAGAACCTGACCGTGCTGGTCGCGTCCCGCGACACTCCAGGGCGTGGCCGCGGGCGGTCTGATGACGCTCGCCATGGCCTCGGTCGGCGACCTGGTCTCGCCGCGCGAGCGCGGGCGCTTCCAGGGCTACATCACCGCGGTCTTCGCGCTCGCCACCGTGATCGGACCGTTGCTCGGCGGCGTGCTGGTCGAGCACGCGAGCTGGCGCTGGGTCTTCTACGTCAACCTGCCGGTGGGCCTGCTGGCGCTGGCCGGGTTGAGCCGCCGGCTGCCGGCGGCCGCGGCCGATCGGACCGGCCGCGGGTTCGATGCCACCGGCGCCGCGATGCTCGCCGGGGCCACCGCCGCCCTGATGCTGGCCTGCATCTGGGGAGGCACCCGCTACGCCTGGGACTCGGCGACGATCCTGGCGCTGATCGGGACGACCGCTGTCCTCGCGGGGGCGCTCGTGGTGCGCGAGCGGCGGGCTGCGGACCCGATCGTCCCGCTCGGCCTCCTGCGCACCCCGGTGGTCGCAATCGCGAGCGCCGGGATGTTCCTGGCGACGGCCTCGCTGTTCGCGGTCACGGTGTTCGTGCCGCTCTTCCTGCAGGCGACCACGGGGGCCTCGCCGACGCAGGCGGGATTGCTGCTGGTCCCGATGATGCTCGGGGTCACCGCGTCGACGAACTTCGCGGGGCGGAGGATCGAGCGAACCGGCCGCTACAAGCGCTTCCCCGTTGCCGGCCTCGCGCTGATGATGGGCAGCCTCGCGCTGCTGGCGGCCGTCGCCGGCGACCCGTCGCGGCTGACCACCGGGATCGCCATCGCCGTGTTCGGCCTGGGCTTCGGGATGGTCGGCCAGGTGCTGATCGTCGCGGTGCAGAACAGCGTCGAGCGGCGTGAGCTGGGCATCGCGATGGCCGCTGCCAACTTCTTCCGCGGGCTCGGCGGAGCGGTCGGCGCCGCGGTGCTCGGCGCCGTGTTCGCGGCCCGCGCCGGCACGGCCGGCCTGACCGAAGGCCCGACGGCGCTCGGGGCCGCGGCGCGCGCCGACGTGATCAACGCGGTCCAGACCGTGTTCGTGGTCGCCGCGCCGATCGCCGCGCTGGCGCTGCTGGTCGTGCTCGGCCTGCGTGAGGTGCCGTTGGCGTCCCGCGCACAGGCCGCAAGACCCCGATCCGGCGCCCGCGCGCCCGAGGCCGGCAACACGCCCAGCGGCCGACCTGTCCTCGCGGCTCAAGAAGGGGGTCCTCGATGAGCGGTCGCCGCTACCTGAGGCCCCCGTGGGGGCAGCGTCAGATCGCCAACCGGCTCGTGCCCCTGTTTCGGCCATCGATCATCTCGAGGCTGACGGTGCCAGGGCGCCGTACAGGGCGCCCGCAGACCGTTCCGGTCGCGGTCCTCGACCACGAAGGCGAGCGCTATCTCGTCTCGTACCGCGGCGAGAGCGACTGGGCGCGCAACCTGCGGGCGTCGGGCCACGGCCGCCTGAGGACGCGAGGCCAGACCGAGGAGATCGACGTCATCGAGGTGCCCGCCGCTGAGCGCGCTCCGCTCCTCGACGTCTACCGGGAGCGGTTCGGGCGCATGCCGACGGTCTCGAGCGTGCTCGATGCCCTCCCCGAGCCCGCGGACCACCCGATCTTCCGGATAACCACCGGAAACGAAGGGACCCGGCCATGATCGAAGGCGATGCCTGGCAGCGAGGCCCTTTTCGATCCGTGCAATCCCATTCGAGAGGAGGGCTGATCATGCAATCTCCCCGATCCGGGCCGCGCGTCCTCCTGCGAAGCGAGCAGACTGCCGCCGAGGTCTCGGTGATCGAGAGCGCGGGACCCGCGGGTTTCGGCGGCCCCCCGCTCCACCAGCACGAGTTCGACGAGACGTTCTACGTCATCGAGGGCGAGCTGACCTTCCAGCTTGGTGACCAGCTCTTCCGAGCGGAGGCTGGACAGGTCGCCTTCGCGCCGCGCGGGGCCTCGCTCACGTTCGCGAACCTGAGCGAGGGCCGCGCTCGCTACCTGATCGTTTGCACCCCGGCCGGATTCAAGGAGGCACGATGAGTGACCGAGATGGCTTTGCGCCCGGCGTCCCCTGCCTGGTCGCGGGCGTCTTTCCCGACCCACAGGCAGCCGCGGACTTCTACTCCGACCTATTCGTCTGGGAGACCGAGGACCTGATGCCGGAGGACCATCCGGGCAGCTACATACTCGCCCGCCTCCGTGGCCGCGACGCGGCCGCGATCGTCTCTCAGCACGGCGTCCCGGCACTGCCCGAGGCGGTCTGGACCACCCTGGTCTGGGTCGAGAGCGCCCACGAGGCCGCCGCCAAGGCTCGGGACGCGGGCGGACACCTCATCGGGCAGCCCTTCGACTCGCCGGGCGGCGGCCGCCAGGCCGTGCTTGCCGACCCGGCTGGAGCGGTCTTCTCAGTCTGGGAGCCACGCGAGCGTCGTGGGGCCCAGGTGGTCAACGAGCCGGGCGCCTGGTCGATGAGCGCGCTGAACACAGACGACCCAGAGGGCGCGAAGCGGTTCTACTCTGAGCTCTTCGGCTGGGATACGCGCGGCTTCGAGATGGGCGGCGGGGAGATCACGATGTTCACGGTGCCGGACTACGTCGGCGGCGAGCCGCAGCAGCCCGTCCCCCGGGACGTCGTCGCGGTGATGGCGCCGCCGAGCGAGGACGAGGAGGACGACCCTCCCGGGTGGACGGTCGACTTCTGGATCGCGGACGTCGACGCCGCCGTGGGGAAGGTGTCGGGCGCCGGCGGCGAGGTGCTCGCCGCGCCATACGACGTCCCGGGCACGGGCCTTCGCCAGGCCGTCGTTCGCGACCCGCAGGGCGCGCTGCTGACCCTTACGCAGCCGCCGGGAGCTGCCTAGATGGAATGTCTGATCCCTTGGGGAATCTCCTCGAGGTGGTTGGCTTCCCGCGAGGAAGGAATAGATGGAGGGTGGGACCGGGCGGATGTCATCCCCGGTTGAACCCATCAGCCTGAACAGCTACCGATAGGAGAGACCATGCCGGAGAACCTGTTCAGACCGCAACTCGGTGAGCCGCACCATTACGCCTACGTCGTCGAGGACATCGAGGCGACCGTGAATCGCCTGGTCTACCAACTCGGCGCCGGGCCGTTCTTCCTCGTCGAGAGCGTGCCGCTTGAAAACGTCCTCTCGCGCGGTGAGCCGGCGGAGTTCGTTCACAACTCCGCCTTCGGCTCCTGCGACGGCAGCGCGATCGAGCTGATCGATGCCGTCAGCCTGACGCCCGAGCGCGTCGAGAAGCGCTTCTCCGGCCCCCGGCCGCGAATCCACCACGTCGCCTACGCCGTGCCGCCGACGGAGGTGGCCGACTTGCGAAGCTCGCTCGACGAGCGAGGTCTGACGGGAGTACCTGAGCTCTCAGCTGGGCGAAGTCGAAACGACTCTTCACGACGCCTCCGCCGCCCTCGGCCACGACATCGAGATCCACGTCAACAGCGAGGGCCTGCACGACTTCTTCGAGATGGTGAAGGCCGGCGCGGAGGGTTGGGATGGCTCGGAACCGCTGCGCCCGGTAGAGAGCTGATCGCTGTCCGGACACGCCCCAGTGCGGTGATCTCGACCGCTTGCCGTCAGGCGACCGTCCAGTCCGCCTACGGACCGACTAGGCGATCCACCGGCCGAGTGCATATCCCGCGGCTGCCGCCGCGATCCCTCCAACGACGGATGCGAGCGTGTATGCCAATGCCCGGCCCGGCTCGCCGGCATCTGCCTCGAGCACCACCTGAGCAGAGAAGGTCGAAAATGTCGTCAAGCCGCCGAGGAAGCCCACTCCGATCCCTTCCCGAAGCTCGCGACCGAACCAGTGCTCCGCGACCAAGAGGCCGAGGAGAAACGACCCCACGATGTTGATCGCGACGGTGGACCAGATCAGGGCCTCGGAATGCAGCGTCAACCGCGTGATCTCCCAGCGCGTCAGCCCCCCGAGCAACCCACCAACGGCAACGAACAACGTCGTCATGTTCAGGCTCCTTTGTCCCAGGAGCCATCAGCCGGATTGGCAGTTCAAGGCGAGCCCCATCGCCCCGCGACCGAGAGTCGCCCGCAGGACTATAGGCGTGCTCACCGACCGCGAGGCTGGATCCCGGGCCCAGCTTCCGGTGGGGTACGGCGGAGCGCTCAGGAACGCGGGATCCCGCTAAGGCTTACGACCAGAACTCGTCCCAGGTGTTGAGGTCATAGAAATGCTCGCGACCTTCGACGACCAGGCCGTCCTTGATCTGGAAGACAAGTGCGTAATCGACGTCGAGCTGCTTGCCATCTCGCTGGCACTGTTGTGGTGGATGCCGACCACATGGCCGTCATCATCAGCCAGCACGTAGCGCAGCTCCGCCCGGAAGGTTCCTCCCGTCTCAAGGGGAAGGGGGGGGGTAGGAAGCGATGGAAGCGGCGTGGCACGACCAGAGCGGCATCCTCGACGCACCTCAATTACTGCGGGGTGTCAGCGGAGAATGTGAAGCTGGTCGGCGCTGGTTTGAGGGATTAGGAGGAGAAGTGTCCCCGGACATCTGCGATCCCGAGATCGAGATCCGCAATTGGAAAGAGCGCCCAGCCCCGGTCCCTACCGCGGTCACGAAGGCCTTCGGCGCTGGTGGAACGACGTCGAGGACGCCTTCGAGGACATGCACTTCGAGCTCGTCGACGCCATTGACGTCGGAGACGAGCGCGTCATGACGGTGCAACGCATCGTGGGACGCTTCCGGCTGACCGGGATCGAGGTCGACCACGTCTGGGGGGCGGTCGTGTCGGTGAGACAGGGGAAGATCGCGTCCGCGGTCGAGCGTCGCTGGAAGGGCGAAGCGAGAGGCAGGGCTCGCTGGCGGCTGACGATTCGGTTCCCGTTGATTCTCCCGAACCTGGGGGACGGTCCGGAGCGAGCTCGCGCCGGCCGCTTGCCGACCCGCTCCCGTGTCGCGCGATGAAGGATCACTGGTTCGCCTTGCCGTTGCATTATTTGTTTGGCGCGATCCCGGTGACCTACGACCGGTAGTCGGGCTCAGTGCCACGCGAAAGCGGTCACATGCCCCTTGGCCCAACGGCGACTCCCTCCGCAAATCGAGCGGTTTGCCGCCACCGAGCTGGCGCTAGTGTGGGCTCGTGCGCTTGATCCAGTGGATGTCGGCGCGCGGTTGCGATGGCGCGGGGGGTCGCGAGCAGCCAAGCCCGCAAACCGACCCGGAAGGAACGTGATCGAAATGAGCACGAAGCAACAGGAGTCCGACGGCGCCACACGGGTGGCGTACATCCTCGGCGTGCCGTTGGCTGACAACGTCGTGCGTCAGTGGCCGCAGATGAATGAGATCGTACGGACCAGCAAACTTGTCGCCGATGTAGAAGGGAACTTTCCCGAGCTACGTTGGAGGTAGGCAGGCGTCTACAGCAAGACGATGTCGTCGTGGTCGAGTGGACATGCAACTACGGCGACGGCCGGCTGTACCGGAACGTGACGATTGGTGAACTGGAGGACGGGAAAGCCGTGAAGGTCACCGACTACTGGGGCGAGCCCACCGTGACGCCTGACTGGCGCCAGCCGTTGACCGATCGACTCGACATGCCGGGCGACGGCATCTGGCCGGACGATGATCACCTCGGCCACTACTAGGTCCGCCACCCCCAGAAAGACCCGCCCCCGGAACGCACCCGCTCGCTGGAAAGCGCTGCTTTCCATGCGCAGGAGCCATCTCTGGAGCTGACCACCTCGCTCCTCCTCTGCGCGACTAGGAGCACTGACTCGCCTTGCCGTTGCATTATTTGTTTGGCGCGATCCCGGTGGGCGGCAACACCTGACTTCAGCTGCGCGCTTCCCCCTTTCACGCGGGAGCGGTAGCTACGTCGACGCCAGCGACACTCCGATTGGGATCGCCTGGGGGATACTGGACGGGCGAAGGCTTGGTTGGCGACGTCGTCGGTCGCGAAAGCGCCGCTCCACGTGACGTATGCACGAAGCCCAATAGGGCGACTACACGAGAAGGGTGACTCGATGGCTAAGGCAGCAGCTGGCGGCGGCGCGGATAGCTCAGTCGCGGACCAGCTCCGCGAGCACGGTGTGAGGGGTGTCCTCGTGCAGATGGCCGAGCGCGGCCAGCTCCTCGCCCTGAAGTGCGAGATGCCGCAGTGCTACCACCACAAGGGGCGCGGCAAGTTCGATCAGGTCACGACGCCACGTACCAAGTGGGCCCCCTCGCCCGACCACTACCCGATCCTCAAGTCGGCCGAAGGCCACCTCCGCCCCGAAAACGTTCGACTTGCCCACATCTATTGCAACAAGCGGGACTATGAAGGGCGGAAGCAGATCCGGACGCTGCTCGTAAAAGGCAAGTCCCTCGTCGAGATCGCCGAGGTCCTGAACAGGAAGGGTGTCCCCCCGGCCCACGGTACGAACCGATGGACGGCCGCGATGGTTCGCAAGGCCTACGTGTCCTAGGTCGGCCGTAGAAAGACTGCTGCTTCGCGCGCGACAAGGAGCACTGCGCCGGCTGGGCGACGTATCAATTGTTTGCGCCGATCCCTACTGGCGGCGGCGAAGTGGACGGCGGCGCGCCGAAAAGAGCTGAAGCCCTCGCTCCCAGACCTTTACAGGCACCTCACCAGGATCCCGCTCCTAGTTGGTCGGGATCAGCAACTGCCCCGGGGCCCGGCGAACCAGCACTGTCGACCGTCCAACCCCTTCCAAGAGCACAACCGGCAAGCTTCAGCCGGCGCCGTTGCCCTCCGTTGCGGCGGACCGGAGGCGGTCGACTAGCTCCTCGGCCGTGTTCGCGGACAGGTTGGCGAGGGCCATTGCCCGTGCGACGGCATCGACGGCGGCGAGTTGATCCGGCGTCAGGTGGTTGGCCGCGCTGGCAGCCAGATCGGCGGGGATCGGCCCGCGAAAGTGTGTTTCGGCGAGCGCCGCGGCGTAGGCGACCGCTGCGCGGCTGCGATCGTCGAGCGCCCCCAGGTCGCCGAGGCCGATCGCCTCGAGATCGTCGGAGGAGACGCCCGCGCGGGTCGCCAGGCGCTCGTGCACGAAGGTGCAACGGCGGCAGGAGTTGACGCGGCTGACGGCGACCATGACACGCTCACGCAGCTTCGGGTCGACGCCACCGCGAAGGTAGGCGGCGGCCAGCGGCCGGGCCCGCCGCGCGACCCCGAGCAGGTCGCGGATCGCCTCACCTGGCGAGGCGAACGTGCGGGGCGATCGGCGGGGAGCAGACACGAGCGCAGGAGATGATCTCGGTTCGAGCACTCCCGTGTCATCACCCCTGTCAACCAAGACGCGGGCTGCGATCATGATTCGCAAGAGCTCAAGCTGGCCGGCCAGCGGGTGGACGCGGCTCTCCAGACGCTGAGCGCAGCCGGCGTGCAGGCGAGCGGGCGGGCGGACATCGCCGAACCCATGGACGCCCTGCTCGACGGCCTGCGAGAGTTCCCCTCGAACGAGGTGGTGATGCTGCCCGGGGGTGAGGCGAGATGGGACTCGGCAGGCGCGCTGGCGGAACGGGTGCGGGCCGAGGTCGGGCTACCGGTAACCGAGATCAGCCGCTCAGCTAGCTGAGAACGTCGATCACGCGGCTGACGAACACTTGAGCGTGTTGGCCGCGTTCACTCACACGGAACACCAATCGTCTGTCGAGAAGGAGGAATGCGATGGAGGTAGCCACCGGCTATCCAACGGTTTATGAGCGCCTGCAGGAGCGGATGGCACGGCTGGGAGAGGCCGCGGAGGCGCCGATGGCGGGATTCCAGCAGCTTCACGAGGGGGCCACCGCCGACGGCGCGCTGAGCCGCAAGACCAAGGAGCTGATCGCCCTGGCGATCGGGGTCAGCGTGCGCTGCGACGGGTGCATCGCGTACCACGTCCATGATTCGCTTGAAGCGGGAGCGAGCCGGGAGGAAGTGGCGGAGGCGGTTGGGGTCGCGATCATGATGGGCGGCGGGCCGTCGGTCGTCTATGGCGCCGAGGCGATGGCGGCGCTCGACCAGTTCAAGGAAGAGAGCTGAGCCGAGCCGCCGGGGGCCGGTCAGCGATACGGAGCGGCGTGCAAGTAGAGCACAAGACCGATGACGTCCACCCGGAGAGTGTCTCGCCTTGCCGTTGCGTTTATTTGTTTGACGCGATTCCCGTGTGTAGCAATGCCTGACTTCGGCTGGCCCTGAGGCTTACGCGCGCGAAGAGAGGAGCGAGCTAGCCCGGTTTGCGGTCGCGGTCACCGCAACATCTCAATGGTCGTTAGGCTGTGCGCTCATGCCCAACGATCGCTGCGATGTCCTCTGTCTTGACCTCGAGAAGGCCGAGGAGCTGCGCTCGCGCCGGCTCAGCGCCGAGACCGCGGACCGCCTCGCCGGGCAGGCGAAGGCGCTCGCCGACCCGACCCGTCTGATGCTCGCGGCGGCGCTGGGGGAGGGCGGGGAGCTCTGCGTATGTGATCTCGCGTGGGTCGCCGAGCGGGCTGAGAACCTCGTCTCTCATCACCTGCGCCAGCTTCGCTCGCACGGGCTCGTGGAAAGCCGACGCGACGGAAAGATGGTCATGTACTCGCTCACCGAGCGCGGACGCGAGCTGTTGGCGGCGACGCTGGCCGCGCGTAGGGTGTGAGTGAGCGGCGCTGCCGACGATCGCGCATCGAGCACCAGCGCGGCGCCGCGAGCCGACGCTGCGTGGCTGGGCGCCGCGCGTCGAGCGCGCGGAGCTGTCGTGGCTCAGCCTCGTCTGGATGGGCGCCGAGGGAGCGATCGCGATCACGGCCGGCATCCTGGCGGGCTCGATTGCGCTGATCGGGTTCGGGCTCGACTCGGCGATCGAGGGATTCGCAAGCCTCGTGATCGTCTGGCGCTTCACCGGTCACCGGCTTCACTCCCACGCCGCCGAGGAGCGCGCGCAGAAGCTCGTCGCGATCCAGTTCTTCATCCTCGCGCCCTACGTCGCCTACGAGGCCGTCCAGCACATCGCGGGCGGTGCCAGACCGGAAACGAGCGTCCTCGGGATGATCGCTGACCGCGACCAGCCTCGTCGGGATGCCGTTCCTCGGGATTGCGAAGCAGAGGCTCGCCGACACGCTGGGCTCATCCGCCACCCACGGCGAGGGGGCCCAGAACCTGCTCTGTGCCTACCTGGCGGGCACCGTGTTCCTCGGCCTGGCGGGCAACGCGCTGTTTGGCTGGTGGTGGCTCGACCCGATCGCCGCGTTCGCTGATCGCGGGCGTCGCGGTGAGGGAAGGGCTGCGAGACCTGGCGCGGCGAGGGCTGCTGCGCCGCCCCACCCTTCGTCGCGCGCGAACCGTGTGACGACGAGTGCTGCGACTGACGTCGTTTAGCGTCCCGGCGCGGCCCGTGCTCGGCGACCCACTGCCGCTTGGCGCACGACAAGGAGCATGTTCGGCTTGCTGGTCCACTACCCGGGCGGGGCGATGGGCGCGATCCGCTCCCGGCTATCATGCGCGGTCGCGCCGCCCGAGCTGAGGCGGCGCGCGGCGAGAGCGTGGAGAATGTGAGCGACAAGCGGGAGCGGGCCTGATGGCCCGCCGGCAGCGCGGCCCCGTCGGGTCCCAGGGCGGGCCCGGAGGCGGGCGCAGGCGCCCGCGCGGGGCGGACCGCTTTCGGCCCCGGAAGTACACCCGGATCAACGTCGAGCGGATCGACTACAAGGATCTGGCCACCCTGCGGCGATTCATCTCCGACCGTGGCAAGGTCCGCGGGCGACGGGTCACGGGTCTCTCGCGTCGCCACCAGAAGCAGCTCGCGCTCGCCGTCAAGCGCGCGCGTGAGATCGCCCTCCTCCCCTACGTCGGCGAGCGATAGGCCCGACCACGATGGCGCAGGCGAT
The DNA here is from genome assembly GCA_963811625.1 of uncultured bacterium. Classification (GTDB taxonomy): domain Bacteria; phylum Actinomycetota; class Thermoleophilia; order Solirubrobacterales; family 70-9; genus AC-56. The sequence goes on from CAWERS010000002.1 coordinate 63,665, forward strand.
CCTGCTCAAGGACGTCGACAGCCTCGGCCGGGCCGGCGAGGCGATCGATGTCTCCCCCGGCTATCTGCGCAACTACCTGCTGCCCCGCAAGCTCGCCCAGCCGGCGACCGATCGAGCCCTGGAGGAGGCGCGCCGCCGCCTGGAGGCGGCCGAGCGCTCGGCGCGCGAGGCGGCCGAGCGAGCCGAGGAGACGACCGCCCTGCTCTCGAAGACGGTGCTGACGATCCAGCATCGCGCCGGCGAGGACGGAAAGCTCTACGGCTCGGTGACCTCGAAGGAGATCGCCGAGGCGATCGCGGAGGCGCGGGGCCTGAAGATCGACCGAAAGAAGATCCGCCTCGAGGACCCGATCCGCGAGGTCGGCACCTACATGGTCGAGGTCGAGGTCGGCGGCGCCACCGCTCGGATCAAGACGATCGTCGCCGAGCAGAAGTAGCCGCGAGCACCGGCCGCACTCTTTCGCGCCAGTTTGCGGGAACGCGCCTCGCGAGTGCCGGGCACGTGTGATTTCCTCGCCCGCGGGGCCGGGATGGGGGCGAATCCGCCGCCTCGGGGCCTCTAATAGCAAGGAGCCGGATGCGCTCCACCCAGCCCGAGCAACGCCAGATGCCCACCGCCGAGACCCACGTTCCGCCCCAGAACCTCGATGCCGAGGCCTCGGTGCTGGGAGCGATGATGGTCTCGGAGGGCGCGATCTCCCCGGTGGTGCTCGACGTCCGCCTCCACGACGAGGACTTTTACCGGGAGCGCCACCGGATCATCTTCCGCTCGATCGCTGCCCTGTACGAGCACGGCGAGCCGGTCGACGCGCTGACCGTCTCCGAGCATCTCACCCAGCGCGGCGAGCTCGCGGAAGCCGGCGGCAAGGAGGGGATCTCCGAGCTCGCCTCCACCGTGCCGGTGCCCGGGAACGCCCGCCACTACGCCCAGATCGTGAAGCAGAACTCCCTGCTCCGCAGGTTGCTCGCCACCTCGCAGCAGATCCAGAAGTCGGTCCACGACCGCGACGGCGAGCCCGAGGCGCTCGTGGAGCGCGCCGAGAGCCTGCTGTTCAAGGTCGCTCACGAGGAGCGCGCCAGCGACTTTCGCCGGGTCGCCGAGGTGCTCGGCGACGAGATCGATCGCCTCGAGGCGCTCTCCAAGGGCGATCGCGAGCTCACCGGGACCCCGTCGGGGTTCCGCGACCTCGATGGCGTGCTGGGCGGCTTTCAGCCCGGGAACCTGATCGTGATCGCCGCCCGGCCCTCGCTGGGCAAGTCGGCGCTGGTCTGCAACATCGCCGAGAACGTGGCCTCCAAGCACGGCACCACGGTGGCCTTCTTCTCGCTCGAGATGTCGGAGGCCGAGCTCGCCCATCGCTTCATCGCCTGCCGGGCGCGAATCCCCAACGACAAGCTGCGAAAGGGCAACGTCGCGGCCCGAGACTGGCCCCGCGTCGTGCGGGCCTGCAACGAGCTCGAGAAGGCCTCGCTGTGGCTCGACGACTCCTCCGACCTCAGCCTCCTGGAGCTGCGGGCCAAGGCCCGGCGCCTGGCGGCCAGCGAGGGGAACCTGGGGCTCGTGATCGTCGACTACATGCAGCTGATGCGCCCCGAGGACCCGCGGGCCAACCGGGTCGAGCAGGTCGGCCAGGTCAGCCGTGGCCTGAAGATCCTCGCCCGTGAGCTCAACGTCCCGGTGATCGGCATCTCGCAGCTGTCGCGGGCGCCCGAGCTCCGCCCCGACAAGCGGCCGATCCTCTCGGACCTGAGGGAGAGCGGGAACTTGGAGCAGGACTCGGACGTGGTGATGTTCATCTACCGGGAGTCCAAGTACGACGAGGAGGCCGATCCCAGTGAGGCTGAGTTCATCATCGCCAAGCATCGAAACGGCCCCACCGGCAAGGTCGAGGTGGTCTTCTTGGAGCAGTACCCGCGCTTCGTGGACCGAGCCGGGGGCGGCGAGCGGCCGGCCGAGCAGAGGGCTGGCGAGGGCCCGCCCCTGGTCGACCTCGCAGAGGAGGCGTGAGCTCTCCACCCAGACCGGTACGGCTGGCGGGCGCCGGCGATGCTCGAGCCGCCTGCCCGCTCGGCGCCTGCGACGGCTCCGGCTGGATCCTCGGCCCCGAGGACGTCGCCAGGCCGTGCGAGTGCCGCGAGGGCCGGATGAACCGGCGTCGCGCGCGGGGGGTGGCCTCGGCGATCCCGCGGCGCTACCGCGACGTCAGCCTCGAGGTCGCCCGCAACGACGGAGTGAGCCCCACGATCCTGAACGTGGTCGGCGACTTCATCCAGGAGCTGGATCAGCGCCTCGACCAGGGCCAGGGGCTGTGGCTCACAGGCGACGTCGGCGCGGGTAAGACCGCGCTGGCGATGCTGATCTCAAAGTCGGCTCTGGAGGCGGGACGCACGGTCGCGATCTACTCGCTTCCGAAGCTTCTGTCACGCGTCCGGGCGACCTACGAGAAGGATCTGGGGGGCGACTCCTACACCGAGTTCTTCGATCGCCTGGTCTCCGTCGACCTCTTGCACATCGACGATCTGGGGGCCGAGAAACGCTCCGATTGGGTGCTCGAGCAGCTGTATTCGGTCGTCAATGACCGCTACGAGATGGAGCGTTCCATGCTCGTGACCACGAATCTCGAGCAGGAGGCCCTGGCCGAGCAGATCGGGCCTCGAACGGTGTCCCGCCTGCTCGAGATCTGCGGCCCGCCGCTGACCCTGGACCTGGGCGGAAGGGACCTGCGGGTTTCGCGAGCACCGCAGTACTAGCGGTGCCGATGGCGCCCGGGCGTGCCTCATAATCCCCCGGCCATGCCCGGAATCGTGATCGTCGGAGCCCAGTGGGGCGACGAGGGAAAGGGAAAGCTCACCGACCTGCTCGCCGAGCGGGCCGACGTCGTGGTCCGCTTCCAGGGGGGCAACAACGCCGGCCACACGATCGTCCGGGACGGCGAGGAGTTCAAGTTCCACCTGATCCCGTCCGGGATCCTCTATCCGGGAAAGACCTGCGTGGTCGGCAACGGGGTGGTGATCGACCCGGCGGTGCTGATCGGCGAGCTCGACGGGTTGCGTCGGCGCGGCATCGACCCCGGTGGCCTGCGGATCTCGGCCAACGCCCACCTGATCATGCCCTACCACGTGATGCTCGACACCGCCGGGGAGGCGAGGCTCGGCAAGCTCGAGATCGGGACCACCAAGCGGGGCATCGGTCCCTGCTACGCGGACAAGGCCGCCCGCCTGGGGATCCGGGTGCAGGACCTGCTCGACCCAAAGATCCTCCGCAAGAAGATCATGGCGGCGCTCGAGCCCAAGCAGCAGATGCTGCGCCCGTTCGCGCGCGACCCGAAGCTGGATCTGCACGCGATGACCGAGGAGTACCTGCGCTACGGCCACCGGATCGAGCCGTTCATCGCCGACACCGCCCATCTGTGCTGGACGGCGCTCGACGCCGGTCGCACGGTGATCTTCGAAGGGGCTCAGGGGACCCTGCTCGACCTCGACCACGGCACCTACCCCTTCGTCACCTCCTCGAACCCGATCGCCGGCGCCGCCTGCGTCGGGGCGGGGGTCGGCCCGGCCGACATCGACGAGGTCTGGGGGGTGGCCAAGGCCTACACGACCAGGGTCGGCGCGGGGCCGTTCCCGACCGAGCTCGACGACGAGCTCGGGGCCCGGATCCGCGAGCGGGGCGGGGAGCGCGGCACCACCACCGGCCGCGACCGTCGCACCGGGTGGCTCGATCTGGTGGCGCTTCGCTACGCCGTCCGTCTCAACACCCTCTCGGCGCTGGCGATGACCAAGCTCGACGTGCTTTCGGGCATCGACCCGCTGCGGGTCGCGATCCGCTACCGCTCCAGCGAGGGCGCGCTGCTCGACGAGCTCCCCTACCACCAGTCGGTCCTCCACGCGGCCGAGGCCGAGTACGAGGAGCTCCCGGGATTCGACGCCGAGATCGGCGCCTGTCGCAGCGAGGCCGAGCTGCCCCGCGAGGCGCGCGACTATCTGGACTTCGTCTCCGAGCACGCCGGCGCCCCGATCCGCCTGGTCGGCGTCGGCCCCGGGCGCGAGCAGGTGATCTGGATGGGCGAGGCCGAGCGGCACCTGCGCGCGGCCTAGGCCTTCTAGACTCACGCGCCATGTTCCAGAAGGTCCTGGTCGCCAACCGGGGGGAGATCGCGATCCGCGTCATGCGGACGCTGAAGGAGATGGGGATCGCCTCGGTCGGCGTCTACTCGGAGGCCGACCGCGAGGCCCCTCACGTCGGCGAGGCCGACGAGGCGCATCTGATCGGCCCACCGGTCCCGGCCGAGAGCTACCTGAGCGTCGAGCGCCTGCTGGAGGCGACCGGCAAGGCCGGAGCCGATGCGATCCACCCCGGGTACGGGTTCCTGGCCGAGAACGCCGGGTTTGCGACCGCCTGCGAGGAGGCCGGGATCGCCTTCATCGGTCCCCCGGCCAGCGCGATCGAGGCGATGGGCTCGAAGACGCGAGCCCGCGAGCTGATGGCGGGCGCCGGGGTGCCGATCGTCCCCGGGACCACGGCCCCGGTGGACACCGTCGCCGACGCCGCCAAGGCGGCCGCGGAGATCGGCTACCCGGTCGCCTGCAAGGCGGCCGGCGGCGGGGGCGGCAAGGGCTTTCGCGTCGCCGGCTCCGAGGAGGAGCTGGAGGACGCGTTCGAGGGCGCGGCCCGTGAGGGAGAGAAGTTCTTCTCCGACCCCACCGTCTACCTGGAGCGCTACCTGGAGGATCCTCGCCACGTCGAGGTCCAGGTGCTGGCGGACTCGCATGGCAACGTCGTCCACCTCGGCGAGCGGGACTGCTCGATCCAGCGCCGCCACCAGAAGCTGATCGAGGAGGCCCCGGCGCCGCACGTCGACGCCGCGATGCGGGAGCGGATCGGCAAGATCGCCACCGACGCCGCGACCGCGGTCGGCTACCGCTCGGCGGGAACCGTCGAGGGGCTCCAAGACGGCGACGACTACTTCTTCCTCGAGATGAACACCCGGGTCCAGGTCGAGCACTGCGTGACCGAGATGGCGACTGGCATCGACATCGTCCGCGAGCAGGTGCTGATCGCGGCCGGCGAGGAGCTGTCGGTGGCGCAGGAGGAGATCGAGCTTCGCGGCCACGCGATCGAGTGCCGGATCAACGCCGAAGCGGCGCACAAGGGCTTCGCCCCGGCGCCGGGGCGGATCAGCTCCTACGCCGAGCCGGGGGGACCCGGCGTGCGGGTCGATTCGGGGGTTCGGCCCGGCTCCGAGGTGACGCCCCTGTACGACCCGATGATCGCCAAGCTGATCGTCTGGGACAGCGACCGCGAGCGCGCAACGGCCCGGATGCTGCGGGCCCTCGGCGAGTACGAGATCGGCGGGTTGGTCACCCTGATCCCCTTCCATCGGGCGATCCTTGCGACCGAGCAGTGGCGGCGGGCCGAGACCTGCCGGGACCTGGTGGGCGACAAGAAGTGGCTGAAGTCCTTGGCGCCCCCCGAGCCGGCCGAGGGGGGCGAGCCGGAGGAAGGCGAGCAGGCCTCCGAGGTCAGGGTCTACAAGGTCGAGGTGGACGGCCGCCTGCATCAGGTGAAGGTGATCGGCGCCGCTCCGCCCGGAGCCAACTCCGGCCCCCCCACTGGCGGGCTTCGGCGTCCGCCGCGGCGCGAACGGACCGCCGCGGGTGGCGGCGGCAGCAGCCCGGAGACGCTCGTCTCGCCGATTCAGGGCTCGGTGCTGAAGGTGCCGGTGAAGAAGGGAGACGAGGTCGAGGAAGGCGCGTTGATCTGCATCGTCGAGGCGATGAAGATGGAGAACGAGGTCACGGCTCACCGCGCCGGCAAGGTGACCGTGCTCGAAGTCGCCGAGGGCGGCTCGGTGGCGGCCGGCGATGTCGTCGCCAAGATTGAGTGAATAACTCCGCCGAGATGCTCCGCTCCCGTTCGCGCTTTGCGCTCACTCCCGCGTCCGCTCTCGGCGGGTTCGGGCTCCAGCGTGGCGGCAGGCACCTCCGCATCCACCGCGACTTCGTCGCTGGCTCCAGCGGGCGCATCTTTTGGCGCCGTAGGCGGCAGGCCGTACTCGCGTGAACCGGGACTTCGTCCCTAGCGCCAGCGCGGACCTCCCTTGGCGGGGGCCGGGGCCGGGGCGGCCGGCGCTGCCGCTCCCGCCGCAGAAGATGCCGCTTCGGCGGGGTGGGGTGTGGCGAAAGCGCTGGCGCTACCTGGGCGCGTTCTGCGGGGAGCTGCTGATCTGCGCGGCGCGGATCCAGGTGGGGCTTCTGGGGCAGACGTTCTGGGTGATCTGGGACCGCGACCGGCGCCTGATGGCCGAGCGCACCAGGATGCTCGCCCCCGGGGCTCGGGGCGAGGTGTGGACCGAGAGCCTGGACGGGGACGGCCTCATCGACCACGCCGACGATCAGGGCTCGATGGTGCGGATCGAGGGCCACCATCCCGAGCTCGGTGACGTGCGAGCGTTCCTGCGAGCGGGCGGCGGCGAATGGGTGGAGGCCGTGTGCCCCAGCGAGGGCGGCGAGTACGTCTGGACTCGCAAACGCGGCGACATCCCGGTCGACTGCGACGTCCGAATCGGGGAGCGCCGCTGGCGGGTCGAGGCGCGAGGCGTGGAGGACGAGTCGGCCGGCTACCACCCGCACCACACCGTGTGGAGCTGGTCCGCCGGCGTGGGCCGAACCAGCGACGGCGCGCCCGGTGGGCTGGAACCTGGTCAGCGGCATCAACGATCCGCCGCAGAGCTCGGAGCGCGCGATCTGGGTCGCAGGCGAGCCCTCTGAGCCCGGGCCGGTCAGCTTCGACGGCCTGCGGGCGATCGACTTCGGCGACGGGGCGCGGCTGGAGTTCGCCGGCGAGTGCGAGCGGCGGCGTGAGGAGAACCGGGTCCTGGTCCGCTACGCGTACCGGCAGCCGTTCGGCAGCTTCGCCGGGTCCCTCGCCGGCGGCCTCGAGCTCGAGCGGGGCCTCGGCGTGATGGAGCACCACGACGCCCGCTGGTGATCGTCGCCCGCGCGGCCTTCGCTGTCAACTGGCAGCTCGTGAGCCGGGTGCCGGGGAGGAGGCCCCGCGGACATCTGGACGCCATCGGCCGGCCTCGGTTCCTGACTACGGTCATCCGCCTTCCAGGGGAGATCGCCGAGCGGCTCGCCGACGCCGCCTCCAGGCTTGACCGAGTCCAGCCGGGCCACCACCTCTACCCCCCCGACAGCATCCATCTCACCGTCCTCGGGCTCGCCGACGTGCCCGGCGTCGAGGCCGAGGTGAAGGCCGCCGTCGGGCGGAATCGATCGTTCGCGATCGAGGTGCGCGGCCTGAACCTGACCCGCGACTCGGTGTTCGCCGAGCTTCGGCCCCGGGGGCCCGGGCTCATGGCTCTGCGGAGCGACCTGCGGGCGGTCGAGTCCCATGAGCATGGATCGATCTCGCGGTGGGTTCGTCGACGGCTCGCCCACGCCAACCTGATCCGGTTCGCGGTCCCGGCCGACCGGCGGCTGGTCGCCGAGGTCGGCAGGCTCAGGCGAGCCGGCTTCGGGGAGTTCGAGGCGCGGCGAGGTGGAGCTGGTCCACACCGACAAGGTGATGTCGGATGCGGGCGCCCGGACGCTGGCCCGGTTCGCCCTCCGCTGACCGGCACCGTGGCCGAGGTCTTGCGGGCTAGGGAGCGAAAAAGTCGGCCACGCCCGGGTCGGTCGACAGTCTGCCGGAGGCCTCGGGTGGTCGGTGGGTAGTTAGCCGAGTCGAGGTCGGCGGGGAAGCACGGATGGCGCCCCCCGGCTTTCGGCTCATCCTTGCGAGGCTAGCTGTCGCCTGGGAGTCTGTGCATGTCTCGAAAGCTTCGTCCGTCGCCCTCGCTCGCGTCTTGGCGGCTCGCTGGAACCGCGATGAGAGCGCGCCGGGTAGCGGCACGCTTCGCCACCGCCTTCGTGGCTCTCTTCGTCTTCGGCGTGGCCCCCGCCCAGGCGGCCCGGTCGGAGTTCTTCGGGATCACCGATTCGCCGCAACCCGCCGATGCAGACCTTCAGGGCATCGTCTCGACTGGCGTCCACGCGTACCGCTTTACGCTCAACTGGAGCTTGGTGGAATCGAGCCAGGGCTCCTATGACTGGGGGCCAACCGACGAGTGGGTGGGCGCTCTCGCCTCGCGCGGGATCCGGACGGTTCCGTTCGTATGGGGGTCTCCCGCCTGGGCAGGTGCCGGCTCGAGGCGCTGGCCTCCAGTCAGTCCAACTGCATTAGCAGCATGGCGACGCTTCCTGAAGGCGGCGGTGGCCCGCTATGGACCGGCGGGGAGCTACTGGACCAGTGACTATCACCAGCAGTTCGGGACCGGGTCAAGAGCCTGGCCGATCACCTCGTGGGAGGTCTGGAACGAGCCCAACCTCAAGTCCTTTGACCACGGGGGGACCGTCAAGCGAAGAGTCGATAGATACGGTCGTTTACTCCAGGTCTCCTATGACGCGATCAAGGCCAAAGACCCGCATGCACGGATCGTGCTCGCCGGAATGGCTCCACAAACGGGCAACGGGACCGTGGACAGCTCGACCTTTCTGAACCAGCTCTACAAACAGGTCCCCGGATTCCGGGAATACTTCGATATCGCCGCCCTGCATCCGTACTCACCCGATCTCGACCAGGTTCGCCGGCAGATCGTCAACTTCCGGGCGGCACTGAAACAGCACGGCGATCAGGCAAAGCCGCTTTGGATCACCGAGCTGGGCTGGGGGTCGGCCAACCTGGGTCTCGCGACCCAAGCGCAATTGCTCACCGACGGATATGGGTTGATCCTCAACCACCGTCGTGCCTGGAAGGTGGAGCGCCTGTTCTGGTATCGGTGGCGCGATCCGTCGCCCGAATCCGGAGCTCAAGTGCCGCCTCTGCCTGAGCGCCGGCCTGCTCACCTACGACGGGTTCGCCAAGCCCGCCCTCGACGCGTTCCTGGCCTTCGCGGGCGACGCGACTCCGCCCCGGGTGACGATCACCTCCGGGCCCAAGGGCCTCACCCATGACTCGACTCCGACCTTCGGCTTCAAGTCGAACGAGCCCGGGTCGACCTTTGCTTGCGGGTTCGACGACAAGCCATTTGCGTCGTGCTCCCCGCCCCACGCCGCCCGCACTGCGCTCGCCACGGGCTCCCACGTGTTTCGGGTCAGGGCGATCGACGTTGCCGGCAACGAGAGCGCCGTCAAGTCGCGGTCGTTCAGGGTCGGCTGACCCGGACCCGGCAGTTCATGTGAGCGTGTGGGCTCGCGAGCAACTCGCTTCGCGTGACCCCACCGTCGGGTCCTCTACGACGCGACGACCCTTCCCCGGCCGACGTCGAGCGACGTTGCCGGTAGCACTTCGCTTGCTCGAAGGTGTGAACCTAGGTCCCTCCTCGCGCTGAAACCTCGATCCGGGTCCTGATGATGAAAAGGAGAAGGTCGGGTCGTTGGTCGGGCGATGGTCTTGGGCGGGGTGCAGGCCGAGTGGGAGTGCGAGTCGACCCTAGAGCCACTTGGTAAACGACCCCCGCCGCGGCCTAGTCAGTCGCCAAGCGGGGGGGGCTGGCGTCTACTCCCGCAGCCCGGCGGCTTCGAGGAGCCCAAGCATCAGGGCCGTCGTGCCGCGTTCAGCGCCTCATCGAGCGTTGCAAACACCTGCACCATCTCCGCCTTTCCTCGCGGAGGCGCGACCTCCGCGCTGGGCACTGGGACGTTTGGCGGTCCGGGAACCAGGCATAGCGGGAGGGCACTGAACCGGCACCGCTCGGGAATCGCTGCACGCACCACGGCCCTCACCGCCTGTCGTAGTCTCGGCCATAGCCGGAAACGGGGAGAATCGCGACCGCAGGGCAGTTCCAGCGCGGCGACCTACGATAATTTTCGGCCGGTCAGCGACCGCGAGGCCTCATGAGCAGCTCCAACTTCCGGGCAGGGACGGCTGGATTGCTCCGCGCTGGGCGCTTAGCGGCGCTCGCATGCCTGCTCGTCGCCTGGCCCGGCGCCGCCCAAGGCGCGCAGAGCCACAGGAAGGCGCCGGGTCCCTGGTTCTCGACCGCCCCCTCGCTTCATCCGGGCTTCTCGAGGCGGGTCCGCGACTACGCCGTCCGATGCACTCAGGGTCAGATGAGCGTGCGGATGAAGATCCCGGCGGGCTGGGTGGGAAAGGTGGGGGGTGGCCCCCTCCGCTCGGGGAACGTCGTCGCCCGGCGTCCACTGACGCCCGGTCACGCGCTCCTGGTGCGCTTCAATCGCGCCGGCAAGCCCTCGGCTCGAAGCCTCTTCCACCTTCGCTGTCTGCCTCCAGACTTCCCTCCGTACAGCTTCGTCCGCACCGGCCCCGGCGGGCCCGATTTCTTCATGATCCAGATGAACCACCACTACGCGACGATCTTCGACCGTCACGGCGTCCCGGTCTGGTGGTACAAGGCTCCGGGCCAAACCCTCAACGCGCAGCTGCTCCCGGACGGGACCTTCTCCTGGGGAAACGGCGTTCAGGTTCGCAAGCTAAACGGGCAGCTGGTTCGGGTCGTGATGCCGGCCGGCAGACTCAGGATCGACCCCCACGACTTCCAGCTGCTCCCGAACGGAAACTACCTGCTCGGCGCCAGGGTCACGAAGCAACACGTGGATGCCAGCCCGTACGGAGGCCCATCGGACGCCGCCGTGCGGGGGTACCAGATCCAGGAGGTGACGCCGAAGGGGAAGCTGGTCTGGAAGTGGAACTCGCTCAACCACATCAGGCTCGCCGAGACCGCCACCCGGTGGTGGAACGTAATCCTCAGACGGGGCGAGCCCTATGACATCCAGCACTGGAATTCGGTGGAAGCGGAGGGCGAGCACCTGCTCTTGTCCTTCCGCATGCTGGACGCCGTCTATGAGATCAACCGGCACACCGGCGCCGTGGTCTGGAAGCTGGGCGGGACGATGATCCCAAAGAGCCTTCAGGTGCTGAACGACCCCTTCGGCTCCTACCCGCTGGGCGGCCAGCATGACGCCCGCCGTCTGCCGGACAGCACGATCTCGATCCAGGACAATGGCACCAACCTGTTCATGCCCACCCGGGCGGTGCGCTACCGGGTCGACCCGGTAGCGCGAACGGCGAAGCTGGTCGAGTCGGTTTCCGACCCGGACTATCCGGCATCGCCCTGCTGCGGCTCGGCCCGCAAGCTTCCCTCCGGCAGCTGGCTGATCGGCTGGGGCCGCGCCAACTTCGTCGGCGCCTACGACTCCCACGGACAGAGGATCTTCAAGCTCGACCTCCGGAACGGAATCTTCTACCGGGCCTTCCCGGTGCCGCCCCACGCCATCACGGCGCCGGAGCTGCGCCAGGCGATGAACGTGATGGCCAACTGATCGCCGCGAACCCGCGCCAACTGCTGCCACCGGACGATTTATCGGCGCGACTGATCAGCGACCCCCGCCCTTCGAGCGTCGCTCAGGGCGCGGGTCCGCTCCGCGGGGGCGGTCGCCCGTCGCGCGGAGGACGAGCCGGCGGCCGGCCTGAATCCCGGACGGCTGAACAGGCCACCCAAACCACTGTTCGGCCCCCCGCTCGCTGAACCCCCAGGTAGCGAGAGAACCGGCGGCGGCGGGCCGATCGCTCAGCCCGGGTAGACGCTCTCCACCCGCCACCGCCAGGGAGGCTCCTCGGCGGGCGGGAAGTCGTAGTGGTTGCGCCCCGGCAGGGTCTCGAGCGGGACGAGGCGCGGGTTCGCCGACTCGAGCAGCGGGGTCGACGCGGAGGCGGCGACCTGTCCCGATGAGGCCCTGCGAACCACCCGGTCCCAGCCGAGCGTCGGTAGCTAGAGCCAGTTAGTAACCCAAACCGGGCGACATGAAGGAGAAGATCCGCTCTGGTCGTCCTGAAACCACCGCTTCTCGTCCAAAGCGACTATTTCGCCAAACTTCGGGCTGCACGGTCACGGGGCCGTCGTTGACCAGCGGGGGTCGCCACTCAATCCCTGGCGACTAAATCCTCGCCCCCTCAGGGGCGAAGCACGACCGCTCCGCCGGCGCTGCCCCCGGTTGCTGCCGCGAGGGCCTTGGCGGCCTCCTCGAGCGGGAACGTCGCCGCGGTCGAGACCTCGAGCTTCCCGTCTGCGACCAGCTCGGCGAGCTCGCCGAGAGCGCGGCCGTCCGGCTGCACGATCACCGACGAGATCTCTATGCCCCGCTGCTCGTCCGGTGGGTCCTGGGTGATCGTCGCAAGGTGACCGCCGTCGCGCACGGTGCCGATCGCGACGGCTGAGCCATTGGGCACCGCGTTCGCGACGGCGGTCACGCCCAACCCGCCGCCGATGGCGCGCGCCTGCACCGACCAGTCGGGGTCGTGATAGTCGAGCACGTGGGCCGCTCCGAGCCGGCGAAGGCGCTCATGGCTGGCCGGTCCTGCGGTCGCGATCACCTCGGCGCCGCGCGCCGCGGCCAGCCCAACGAGCAGCGTGCCGGTCACCCCGCTCCCACCATTGACGAGAACCAGGTCGTCAGGGCGCACTGCCAGGGCTCCGTCGATCACCTGCGTGGCGGTCAGGGCCGGAACCGGGAACGCTGCAGCGGCCTCCCACGAGAGGGCGGCAGGCTTTCGCGCGAGCACCGTCGCCGAGGCGATCAGCAAGGGCGCCCAGGTTCCCTGGTCCCGCAGCGGGAGAGGGTGGCTGAGCACCTCATCACCCGGCTCCCAGTCCTCGACGGAATCTCCGATCGCCGTGATGGTCCCGGCGGCCTCGACGCCGAGCGCCATTGGAGGTGTGCCGCCGACATCCCACTCGCCAGTGCGGACGAACTCCTCCCAGTTGCCGACGCCCGCGGCCCGGATTTCGATCAGGGCCTCGTCGTTCGCGAGGGGGCGCGGATCTGGGAGGTCGATCCGTCCGACAGCACCGCCGAACTCGCTGATACCGGCGGCTCGCATCAAAGAGGCGCTGTCTGAGCGTGGCCCGGCTCGGCGATGAAGGGCCGGCGGATGAAATCTTCGAGATCCTCCGACATCGCCCGCCGAGTATCTCGCGGAGACCGCTGCTTGTCCATGCAAAGCGGCTAGCGCTTCTCGTCCAAAGCGGCTATCTCCTCACTCACCCTGCCCGCCGGTAGCGGATGTGCGTGGCGAGCGGAGAGTGGAGCACCTCGACCGGCTCGAACCCGAGTGACTCGACTCCGTCGAACAGCCGCTCGCCGGACCCGAACAGGACGGGGACCACGTCGAGCGTGAGTTCGTCGATCACTCCGGCGGCGAGCGCCTGACGGACGGTCGAGGCGCCGCCCGCGATGTCGATGCCATCCTCGCCGGCCGTCTCACGCGCCTGCGCGTAGGCGGCCTCGAAGCCCTGGGTGACGAAGTGGAAGCTCGTGCCGCCCTCCATCTCGATCGGCTCGCGGGCGTGGTGGGTGAGCACGAAGACCGGCGCGTGGTAGGGCGGCTCGGAGCCCCACCATCCATCCCAGTTCTCATCCCACTCGCCGCGGATCGGCCCGAACATGTTGCGGCCCATGACGTAGGCCCCGCGCGGTCGCATGAGCCAGCGCTCTGCCGTCGCGTCGGCGTCGTTCGCGCGCTCGTCGCCGAGGTGCCAGCTATGGACCTCCCTGCCGCGCTTCCCCAGCGGATTCTCCCGGCTCTGGTCCGGCCCGGCGACGAAGCCATCCAGCGAGATCGACATGTGGCAGGTGGTGTCCGGCATCAGCGTCCTCCAAGCAATTGCGGTTCGCAAGCGTCGGCACCGCAGCCTAGCCAGGGCTGGCCAGCTAGCCGCTTTCCATGCAAAGCGGCTATCTCGCATCGCAGCTCTAATCGGCGGGGCGACCCGCCGGTCGTGAGGCGATCGACCAGCGCCAGGGTGGCTCCTCGGCCCGGGGGAACTGGTAGTGGTTGCGGCCGGGCAGGGTCTCGAGGGGGACCAGGCGGGGGTTGACAGTCTCCAGCAGCGGCGTGGGGGCATGACGGGCGACGTCCGCGGCGCCGGCGTGTCGGACCACGCGCGTCCAGCCGAGCCCAGGGCGGTACTGCCAGTAGGTGACCTCGACCATCCCTGCGCGCCGGCGGTCGTCGACGATCGAGGTGAAGGCGGTGACCCGCCTGTTCGATGCGGTGAGCTCAGGGCGATCTCCGGGCACCGCGCAGCTCGGGCGGCGGCAGTAACGGAAGTCGACCGGCAGCAGCAGCGCTCCGGCCGGGCCGGGAACTCCGCGCGGCTGCGGGGCCAGTGCCCGAGCCAGCCCCGCGAGGGGTCGGCCGTACGCCTGGGTCAACGGGTCGCGCCAGCAGGGCCCCGGAAGGCGGGGCGCGCAGCGGAGCTTCCGAGCCAGCGCCGAGCCGAGCTCGCCGCCACCCTCGGGATCGTGGGCGGCGATCGCCGAGATCGCCGCCAGCATCAGGAGGGCGATCAGAAGGATCAGCCCGGTTTGCTCGATCGAGGCCGCTCCACGTGCATCGTCTTCCGGCACGCGTCCAATCTAGGTTCGCGCGGCGCGCACCGGACGCGCGCACGGCGCCGAACCCGGAACCTATGTGAGCCTCAGGAGAGCCCTTCGCGGGCCTCGCGGACCAGGGTGACCGCCTCGGGGAACACGATCCGAATCGCATCCCGCACCTGGACCGCCTGCTCGTCGCTGCCGCCCGCCAGATCGAGGCGGTTGATCGCGGCCACGGTCATGTCGACCGCGAGCTTGATCGCGTTGTCGGCCCAGGCGACCCGCTGCGCCCCCTGCATCTGCTCGGCGAGCTCGCCGAGGCGCTCCCGGAGCTCGTCCGGGTCGCCGCCGAAGAGGTTGAAGCCCTCACTACCTTCCATTACCTCGATCTTAGTGATCCAGGGCTTCGGGTCCCGGGCGCAAAGGGACGGATCGCGGGACCTGAGATAGCCTGGCGACGTGGCGCTCCCGGGACCGTCCCAGTCGAGCACGGCGTTGATCACGGGCGCCTCGTCGGGAATCGGCGCGGCGATCGCCCGGGAGCTCGCGTCGCGGGGCCACGGCGTCACCCTCGTCGCCAGGCGGCTGGATCGGCTCGCTGCCCTCGCGGGCGAGCTCGCGGACTCGTACCGTGTGCGTGCCGAGGCGATCGGTGCCGACCTCGGCGATGCGGATGGGCGAGACCGGCTCGCCGCTCGGGTGGACGAGCTCGGCCTCACGGTCGAGATCCTGGTCAACAACGCCGGCTTCGGCGGCTCCGGCGACCGGGAGCGGCTGGTGGCGATGGCGGAGCTGAACTGCGTCGCGCTGCTCGACCTGCAGGAGCGCTACCGCTCGGCGATGGTCGCTCGCGGCCGCGGGGCGGTGATCAACGTCGCCTCCACGGCCGCCTTCCAGCCGCTCCCCGGGACCGCCACCTACGCGGCGACCAAGGCGTTCGTGCTCAGCCTCAGCGAGGCGTCGCATCAGGAGCTCAAGGGAACCGGCGTCACCGTGACCGCGGTCTGTCCAGGGCCGGTGAAGACCGAGTTCATGGAGGTCGCCGGCCTCGACACGGCCGAGGACCAGGTCCCCGGGGTCTTCTGGACCTCGGCGGAGGGGGTGGCGACGGCGGCGGTCGACGCCGCCGAGAGCGGCAAGCGGGCGATCGTCCCCGGGCTCTTGAACCGCGCCGGCGCGATCACCGGACAGCACACGCCCAGGGTGCTGATGCTGCCGATCGCGAAGCGGATCTGGAGGCAGGCGCTCTAGGGGCGCCCGCTTGGGCCGCCGCGCCGGGCGCGAAGGGCGCGTTACGGTGTGCGAGCCGATGCAGCTTCGCGAGATCATGACCCCCGGGGTGGTGACCGCCGCGCTCGATGCCGAGCTGCTCGAGGTCGCCCAGCTGATGCGCGACCACGCTGTCGGCTCGGTGGTCCTTTGCGATCCCGAAGGCGAGCCCGCGGCCATGATCACCGACCGCGACCTGGCGGTGCGGGGGCTCGCCGGCGAGCGTCCCGGCTCCGAGCCCGTCCGCGAGCTCGCCTCGAGGCCGCTGGTCACGGGTGAGCCCGACATGGACCTCGAGGAGGCGGCCGCGCTGATGGTCCAGCACAGGGTCCGGCGCCTGCCGGTGCTCGAGAGTGGCAGCCTGGCCGGGATCGTCACCCTGGATGACATCGCGGTTCGGACCGGGAACCTCGAGGTGGCGCAGAGGATGACCCAGGAAGTGATCGAGGGGGCCCTGCCCGAGTTCTTCTTCCACGAGCGCGGGTAGGTCGATGGGAGCCACCCCAAAGCAACGGATCTGGCGCGATCGGACCGAGGCGCTGATCGCCCTCGCGGCGCCCGCCCTCAACCTGCTTCTGAACACGGGGGAGAGGGCGTCCCGACTGCTCGCGTCCGAGGATCGCGACTACTACCCGATCCGCCACCCGGGCGAGGCCTTCGAGCTCGACGCCGCCCGCCGCCGGCCGTCCGAGCCGGTCGACTAGCCGCTCCCCTCCGGCTGGTCCGCGTAGACCCGGCGTCGGAAGAGGTCGTCGACGAGCGATTCGACCCGGTCCAGGAACAGGATCCCGTCGAGGTGGTCGATCTCGTGCTGGAGGCAGCGGGCCTCGAACCCCTGGGAGCGGACCGCGCCTCCCGCGTGCTCGACCACGATCGTGGTCGCCCGGCGCACGTTGGCGGTCAGATCGGGGATCGACAGACAGCCCTCGCGCGCCACCTCCGATCCCTCCGCGTCCACGATCCGCGGATTGGCCAGCACCATCAAGCCGTTGTCGTCCGGCCCCGCCTTCGGATGCCCCGTGACGTCGACGGCGATCACCCGCGACAGCTCGCTGATCTGGGGGGCGGCGAGGCCGACGCAACGCTCGAAGCCGCGCATCGTGTCGAGCAGATCCCGTCCCACCGCCTCGGCGTCGTCCACCTGGACCGGTGCCGCGACCTGCTTCAGGATCGGATTGGGATAGAGCAGGACCTCTCGCTTGGCCAAGGCCGTGCGACCCGTTCCTAGAGCGCCTCGGCCTCGAGCGGCCTGACGCTGACCTCGACCCCCGCGTCCTCACCGACCTCGAGCAGCGCCGCCTTCACCTCGGCCTCGGCGGCGTCGCCCAGGGCGACCTCGATGATCATCACGTACAGCGGAGCATCGGCGGACCCGGTGAGCCGGGTCTCGAGGCCGGTGATGTTGACCTGGCGCTCGGCGAGCGCGCTCGCCACCGCGTGGACGATCCCCGGATGGTCGGCTCCGTAGACGCTGATCACGTGCGAGGGGGGCGCTGTCGGGCCTCCCAGATCGTCGATCCGGTTGACGGCGATCGCCTCCAGCCCCAGCTCCTCGCCGGCGGGCTCGAGGCGGCGGTGGAGCTCGACATCGTCGACCGAGCCGGAAACCTCGACGATCAGCATGACCGCGAAGTGGCCGCGCAGGATCGACATCTGCGAGTCCTGGATGTTGCCGCCGACGTCCAGCAGCGCGCCGCTGATCGCGGCGACGATCCCGGGGCGATCGCGGCCGACGGCGGTCACTGCGAACTCGGACACGCGCTTAAGATAGGCGCTTCGTGAGCGCCCAGCGGATCCTAGAGCGCGAGCGTCGCTGGGCGGGTCCGGCGGCGCTCGCCGCCGTGCTCACCTTCGCGCTCTACCTGGTGTCGTTCATCATCGATCGCACCGCGGACCTCTACGCCGGCGACAGCGAGGCCCGCCAGCTCGACTCGCTCAACGACCACGCCGGGACGATCCTCTTCTCCTCGGTGATCAGGGCGGCGGCGTTCCTGCTGTTGCCGGTGCCGCTCCTGTACCTGTTCCGCGCCGCTCAGGCCCGCAACCCCCGCGTGCAGGCGGCGATGGTGGGGTTCATCTTCATCGGCCCGATCCTGTTCGCGGCCCAGGGCGTGATCCAGGCGATCGGCGCCGGGCAGGCAGCGTCCGACTTCGTCGACCTGCCGGAGGAGCAGCCGCGAACCTTCGCCGAGTTCCAGGGGCAGCTGAAGCAGGACCCGAGCTCGATCGAGAAGGTGACCATCTACACCGGCGGGGAGGAGCCCTCGCTCGAGGTCCAGCGGTCGGACGACTCCTTCTACCAGGTGACGGAGTTCCGCAAGGCCGATCCCGACCAGGCCGTCAACAGCCTGCCGGGAGAGCTCGACGCCAAGAACGTCGACAACGAGACCGACACCGACACCGCCAGCGGGCCCGGCGACGCCCGCGCGACCCACGCCACCGACGACTCGAGCACCCTCCAGCTGTCACAGGCGGTGCTCCTCCCGGCCGTGCTCGGGATGGTGATCATGATGATCTACGTGCCCCTTCAGGCCCAGCGTGTGGGCCTGCTGTCCCGCTTCTTCGGCAGCCTCGGGATGGCGCTCGGCGCCTCGATGATCTTGATCCTCCCGGTGGCCCTGCTGGGCGTTCTCGTCTGGACTGGGTACCTCGGGCTGCTGTTCGTCAACCGGGTCCCGGGGACCCGCCCGCCGGCGTGGGACCTGGGCGAGGCGAGTCCCTGGCCCCGTCCCGGCGAGCAGCCGGCCGAGGGGGGCGCGATCGAGGGACAGGGCACCGAGGTCGGGGAGGACGCCCAGTCGGCTTCGCAGGGGGAGGTTGCCCCGACGAAGCGCAAGCGAAAGCGCCGCAGCTAGACCACCCCGCGGTGGCCGAATAGCGTCGAATAGACGAACGCAATTCGGCCCTCGCCGAGATCGGGGATCGCAGTCGGCTCCGAGGAGCCGCTCGGCGCCTAGACGTACTCGGCCCAGCGACGCAGGACGAATCCCAGGGCCACAAGCCCCAGCCCCGCCACCCCGAGGCCGCCCAGCGGCAGCCCGGTGACCGGGAGCTGGCCGGAGCTCCCCGGGTCGCCCGCGGAGCTGCCGGTCGAGGTGCCCGAGCTCGTGCTGCCCCCCGATCCGGACCCGGACGAGCCGCCCCCGCCGCCGCCCGAGCTCGACCCGCCGCCACCCCCACCCCCGCTGGAGCCCAGCACCTTGACCTTGCCCTTCATCGAGGGGTGAAGCGCGCAGATGTAGTTGTAGGTGCCGGCACGCGAAAAGGTGAACGCGTAGTCCTGGCCGTCGTGGAAGGTGCCCGAGTCGAGCCCGTCGCCGGTCACCGTGTGCCCCTCGGGGGCGGCGCTCTCGTTGTCCCAGCGCACCTTGTCGCCGACGTGGACCGTGATCGACTTGGGGGAGAAGGCGAAGGCCGAAAAGGTGTCGCCGACGATCGACACCGACGACGACTTGGCGGCCGCCGATGCGGACGCCAGCATGGGCCGTGCGGTGCGGTCATCGGCCGAGCGACCCCTGGCCCTTCGCCCCGCCGGGACGGCGGCCGGCTGCGGCGCGTCGCCGGCCTGGTCGCCGGGTGGCGGCGGGGGCTCGGACGGCGAGGGGGCCGGCGAGGGCTGCTCGGCGGTCACCGGCGCGGGGGTGGCCGGCGGCCCGGCGGACGCCGGCTGGTCCTCCGGCGGTGCGGCCAGGAGGGTCGTGGGCACGACAAGTGACGCGATCAGCACCGCGGCGCCAAGCGCCGGCATGCGACCCTTGGCGCGGGCGATACCCGATGAGCTCTCCCTGCGGCCCAAGCACCCATCATACGTTCGGGCCTGCGGCCAGGTTCAACCGCGGGCGGCTACCTGCTTGCGCTGAGTGCGGATCTCGCTCAGGATCCGCTCCAGCCGCGGCTCCCGAGAGGAGTCGACGTGGGACATCGCCCGGGCGATCGCGGGATGGACCGCGGCGATCCGCTCGTACATCGCCTGGGCGACGGCGCGATAGGTGGGATGTCCCTCGCGCCCGGAGCGCAGCTCGATCAGGTGCATCGCCTCACGAGCGTTGAGGTCGAGCAGGTAGCGGATCCGGTAGCCGAGGCAGAGCGCGTACGGGGCCTCCTCGACCAAGCCCTCGCCTCGAAGCCGATCGAACTCGGCTCGCGACAGCTCGAGCGCCCGCCGGTAGTCCGGCTCGACCCCGGCGTCGCGAATCTCCTCGGGGATCCCCGCTCCCAGGTGAGGACCAAGCCGCTGCCACTGGCAGGTGAGCATGCGGTGGCGCTGCAGATCGCGGAATCCGCCGTAATCGGAGACGATCTCGAACCGGTAGCGCACCCGCTCCCACCCCCGCCCGGGGCGGTGGCGGCGATTTCGCCGCTCGCCGGCCAGCTCGGTGAGCAGGTCGGCCCGCTCGAGCGGGTCGAGCGCCTCGACCCTGCGCCTGATCTCCGCCTCGCCGATCTCGGCCGACTCGAACATCGATGCCGCGAGCAGATCGCCCTCGTCACCGTCCACGCCGACGAGCTCGACCGACGGCGCGTCGCCGACGGTCGTCCGGTCGAGCCCGAGCCGGGCGACCGCCCCTTCGGCTTGCCGACGGCGCTCGCGCAGGTACTCGATCCACTCACCGCCTCGATCCGGTCGCTCGACCCGGGCGACGAAGCTGGGGATCACCTTTCCGAGCTCCTCCAGGATCATGCCCCCGAACTGGCGCGCCTCGGGGAGCGGGGAGGCCATCAGCCGCAGCAGCAGCTGCTCGTAGGCCTGCCCGGAGGCGAACACGCCGACGTGGCTGAGAGCGGCGGCGGGCAGGATCCCGCGAACGAGGTCTAGGGCCTTGGCGCCAATCGAGCGCCGCCAGGCCTGCTCGGGCTCGTCGCCCCGGGGCCAGCGCTCCGCCGCCCAGGAGGAGACCGACTCCAGACTTCGCGAGTAGATGCCGAAGAGCTCGTCGATCGTCGTCCGATAGGGCTCGCCGAGCCGCTGGTCCCAGTAGTAGCGGTAGCCACCGCCGTCGGGCATCGGCCGGTCATAGGGGATGTAGCGGGTCGACTGCTCCAGGTAGGCGGCCAGCCGGCCGCGCTGAAGGACCTTGGTGATCACGTTCGAGACCCACTCGCAGGCCAGATGGGCGCCACCGACCTGGGCGATCGAGTCGTCCCCGTAGCCGATGAACACCCGCTCGTAGAGCCCCGCGGCCCGCTCCCCCTCGACCCCGTCGAAGGGCCGCTCGCCCTTCGGTACGTCGCCGGCGAACTCGTCCAGGAACAGGCGCCGGAGGGTGCCCGGATAGCGCGAGTAGCGCGCGAACAGCGCCCCCTTGACCGTCTCCGGGAGGTTGACCAGGCAGAACACGGGCCGATCGAGGTTGGTGAAGTGGGGGCGGAGGATGGCCTCCTCGGCTTCGGTGAAGGTCTCCAGCGGGTAGCGCACGGGTTCTGAATCCTAGGATTCCGCCCGGCGCCGGGGGCCGGGGCGCGCCGCCGACCGGTTCGCGGCCGGGGCGGCGGTCAGGCCTGCTCCCGGGTCCGGGGCTCCGGGGCCGGAGGCGCCGCCATCAGCTCGACCCGCCCCCCACCCGGCATCAGGGCGAAGGCGCGTGGCTGGCCCCAGAGCTCGTCGGCGTCGTCGACCTGGTGGCCGGCGCCGCGGAGCGCGGCCACCGTGCCCTCGAACTCCGCGGCCACCACCGCCGGGTGGCCGAGGACCGGCGTGGTCGGCTCCGGAGTGTGGATCAGGTGGATCTGGGATTGGCCCGCCTCCAGCCAGGTGACGAAGCGCGCGATCGGCTCGGGGGCGGGGATCCGCGCGAAGCCCAGCAGCGCGAAGAACTCGATCGTCGACTCGACGTCGTCCGGGGCGACCTCCAGCGAAACGTGGTGAAGCACGGGCCGGAAGCATCGCAGGCCATCGGCGCCCCAGGCGCCTAGCCGAGAAGGATCGAGGCCGGGACGGCGACCGCGACGGCGATCGCGGTCGACCAGGCGACCGCGGCGGCCGAGATCCGAAGGTCGAGCCCGTAGGCGTGGGCGACGACCATCAGGTTGACTCCGCACGGCATCGCGGCCAGCAGCAGGTAGGGACCGGGCAGGTCGATCAGCGGCGCCGAGAAGGCGAACAGCAGCGCCGGCGCCAGCACCAGGCGGATCGCCACCGCGGTGGCGACCGCCGGGTCGAAGGGTGGTGGGACCGGCACCGCCCCGTCCACCGACTCCTCGGCCAGGGCGGTACCGACGGCGAAGAACCCGAGCGGCAGGATCGCCACCACGGCGATCCGCGAGGCGTCGACCAGCGCGTCGGGGGCGAGGGCGTCGGGGGCGACGAGCGCCAGCGCCGCCGCGTAGAGCGCGGGATTTCTGGTCAGGAACGCGCGAACCCGCTCGCCCAGCGTCTCGCCGGCGCGCTCGCCGAAGGCGGCGCCGATCGAGAAGGCGCCCAAGAGCAGGGCCGGGCTCGAGACCAGCACGTCATACACGACCGCCTCCGAGAGGCGATCGAAGCCGAGCACGGCGGCCACCAGCGGGTACCCGAGGTAGCCGGTGTTGGCGACCACCACGCACGAGAGCACCGACCCCGTCGCCGGGCGACCGAGCTTCAACACCCGGGTGGCGACGATCCAGGCGACCAGGGTGGCGCTCGCGAGGGCCACGTAGGCGATTCCGATCCCGACCCCGATGTCGGCATCGAAGTTCACCCGGGTCAGGTTGAAGAAGACGATCGGCGGCAGCAGGACGTAGAGCACGAACAGGAGCGCCCGGCGAGAGACGACGCCCGCGCGCCCGCCGTAGCGGAGCTCGGCCCAGATACCGACCCCGGTCGCCGCGATGATCGTCCCCACGATGGCCGCCATGCGGTCGCAACACTTACCGACGCCGGCCACAGGCGCGCAGCCACTATGTTCCGCTGGTGAGGTTCGGCCTCTTCTACGAGCACCAGCTGCCCCGCACCGGCGAGGACCGGGACGAGGGCCGGCTGCTGGCCGACGCCCTGGAGCAGGTCGAGCTCGCCGACCGGCTCGGGATCGACTACGTGTGGGAGGTGGAGCACCACTTCCTGGAGGAGTACTCGCACTCGAGCGCCCCGGAGGTCTTCCTCGCCGCGGCCAGCCAGCGGACCGGTCGCATCCGGCTCGGCCACGGGATCGTCCAGTTGCCTCCGGCGGTCAACCACCCGGCCCGGATCGCGGAGCGGATCGCGACCCTGGACCTGATCTCGGGCGGACGGGTCGAGTTCGGGACCGGAGAGGGGAGCTCGCAGATCGAGCTGGGCGGGTTCGGGGTGGAGCGCGAGGTGAAGCGCGCCCAGTGGGAGGAATCGCTGGACGTGATCACGAGGATGCTCGTCGAGGATCCGTTCGCCGGCTATGACGGGCGTTGGACCTCGATGCCGCCCCGCAACGTGATCCCCAAGCCGAGCCAGCGGCCACACCCGCCGCTATGGGTGGCGTGCAGCCGGCGAGAGACGATCCTGACCGCCGCCGAGCGGGGCCTCGGCGCGCTCTCCTTCTCGTTCGTCGAGCCCGAGGACGCGAAGGAGTGGGTCGACTCCTACTACGAGACGCTGACCTCCGAGCGCTGCGTTCCGGCGGGGTTCAGCGTCAACCCGAACCTCGCCGTGGTGTTGCCGATGATGTGCCACAGCGACGAGCAGACGGCGATCGATCGGGGGATCGACGGCGCCCACTTCTTCGGCTTCTCGCTCGCCTACTACTACGCCTTCGGCGAGCACCGCCCCGGGCACTCGAACATCTGGCGCGAGTTCACAGAGCGCCGCGACGAGGTCGGGTTCGCCCGCCGGATCGTGACCCCGGACGATGCACCGCTGGGGGTGAGGTTGCTGCAGGAGGGCCTCGGCAGCCTGCGCGGGGCGATCGGCACCCCGGACCAGATCGCCCAGCTGATGGAGCGCTACGAGGCGGCGGGCGTCGACCAGGTGATCTTCGTCTGCCAGGCGGGGCCGAACCGCCACGAGCACATCTGCGAGAGCATCGAGCTGTTTGCGGCCGAGGTCATGCCCCGCTTCGCCGAGCGGGCGGAGGAGGTCGAACGTGCCAAGTGCGAGCGCCTGGCGGAGGCGACCGAGCGCGCC
This sequence comes from uncultured bacterium, assembly GCA_963811625.1. Lineage (GTDB taxonomy): Bacteria > Actinomycetota > Thermoleophilia > Solirubrobacterales > 70-9 > AC-56. The sequence goes on from CAWERS010000002.1 coordinate 87,383, forward strand.
CTCGGCCGCCGGTCGCCTGCGCGCGAGGCCGAGCCCGGCTACGTGGTCAAGCCCGACGGCGAGCCGGCCCCGGCCCGTGCGATCTCCGCCTCGACGGATGGCGACGGCGCCGGCCCGCGTCCCGGCGCTCGCGAGCTGCTCGCTCGCGCCGCTGAGTCCGGCCTGGCGGCCCTGGTTCGCAACCGCACCGATGCGCAGCTGCATCGGCTCTTCGATCGGGGCCCCGGGCTGGCGGTGATCTTCAAGGGCATGGAGCGGGCCTTTGTGCCGGAGAGGGCGACGGGGTTCACGGGCGAGATCGCCTACGAGCTCAAAGCCCGCGACGGGCCCCGAAACTGGACCGTGCGGATCGCCGACGACGGGGCCGTCGCCCGGCGAGCCCCGGCGGCCGATCCCGCCGTCACCCTGCGGGCCAGCGTCCCCGACTTCGTCCGCATGGCCGCCCGCGAGGCGTTTCCGCCGAAGCTGCTGCTCGACGGCGCGCTGGAGATCGAGGGGGACTTCGCGCTGGCCGGGCGGCTCGGCGAGATGTTCGGCGCCGAGCCGCCAACCTGACCGCAAGCAGCAAGCGCTCTTCGCTCGACCAGATCGCGGCGACGGAGGATGCGACCGGCCACCCCGACGCTATAGCTTGTCGGCCAACGACTTGAAAGGAGCGCCGATGGGCACGGATGAACTCGAGGAGATGGGCCCGATCGACTACATCGTGGTCGAGTGGCCCGGCCGGCAGCCGACAGGAGAGGCCGTACCGCACCTGGTCGACCTGGTCGAGCGCGGGATCATTCGCATCCTCGACCTGGCCTTCATCGCCAAGGCCGAGGACGGCTCTGTCGCCGGCCTGGAGATCTCCGAGCTCGGGGATCAGGTCGAGGAGCTGAAGGTGTTCGAGGGGGCTTCGTCGGGCCTGCTCTCCGATCAGGACACCACCGAGGCGGCGGCTGCGCTGGAGCCCGGCACCTCGGCGGCCGTGCTGGTGTTCGAGAATCGGTGGGCGGGGCCGTTCGCGGCGGCCGTTCGGCGCTCGGGCGGACAGCTCGTCGCCAGCGGACGGATACCGGTTCAAGCTGTCCTCGCCGCGCTTGAGGCGGCCGAGGCCGAAGGGGCAGCCGCCTAACAATTCGAAAGGAGCAACTGATGCCAGGATTGATTCGAGGCGTGGCGCGAACGGCGGTCGTGGCCGGAACGGCCACCGCTGTCAGCGGCCGGGTGGCCCGTCGTCAGCAATCGCGCTGGGCCCAACAGGAGGCCCCGCAGCAGGGCGGGTATGACGAGGCTCCACCTCAGGCGGCTCCGGCGGCTCCGGCGGCAGACCCGATCCAGCAATTGAAGGAGCTCGGCGAGCTGAGGGACAACGGCGTGCTGACCGAGGAGGAGTTCGCCGAGCAGAAGGCGAAGATCCTCGGCTCCTAGCTGGTAGCGAACCGCAGTGCCACCTGGTCTACGTAGTCGTCGCCCCCGGGGAGGGTGATCGAGTCGACCAGCTCGAGGCCGACCTCGCCCGCCTCAGCCTCGAGCTCCGCCTGGTTGAGCTCGGCGTAGCACCGCTCGACGGTGCTCTCCTCGCCATCGACCCGGCGTAACCAGACGATCCGAAGCGACCGCCTGCCCTCGTCTTGGTGCCAGCGGCTCTCGACCGCAGCTTCCTCGAAGGTGCTCCCGTCGAGCTCCGTCGCCTGAATCGGGAACGGAGCATCGGCTTCGTCGGCCCAGGCAGGCTCGAGGTCCGGGTGGAAGGTGATCCAGAACGACGAGCCCTCGAGCGGCGCCAGGTGGCGGGCGGCGAACGCCATGATCGCCACGCGGTCGGCTCGAGCCTCGAACAGCTGCACGAAGACCTGGGGGGCGATCACGAGCTCGAAACGACGGCCGAGGCTGGCGCCGAGGCGGGCATCCCCGCGGAGCGGCGTGATCGTCTCGACTCCCAGAGCTCGCGCCCGCCGCGCGACCTCATCGAGCAGCTCCTGCTCCGTATCGAGAGCCCACACGTCCGCACCAAGCTCCCCCAGCCGGATTGCCACCCGCCCCACACCTGCGCCCAGCTCGAGCACGGTCCTGGCGCCGAAGGTCGGGGCCGGGGAGCCGTCGCGCGGCTCACGGCTGCAGAGGCCCAGCCACAGGTCGAGATCGGCTGTGTACCCCGCGTTCTCGATCTCGCACCATGCGACCTCGTCGCTGATCACGCCATCCAGGTTTCCAGCTAGCGTCAAAGCGTGACGAGCCGGCACTCGAACCTGGTGAAGACGGCGCGGGAATGGACCCCTGATCGGGTCGAAGGCGCCGGGCCCTTCGCCAGCCGCCTGACCTGGAGACTCCCCGAGGGCGGTGAGGCGACCTTGGAATCGAGAGCGGTGCGCAAGCGCGGCGCGATCGCGGTTCGTGACCAGCAGGGCGCAGCGGTTGAGGCCGCCCCGGTGCCAGATGCGATCGCCCAGCGCCTGCGCCGCGTCAACTGGGTCGCCGCGGGCGCGTTCACCGTCGGCGGCTCTCTCTTCGCGCTTGGCGCCGCCGAGGCGCAACTCGGTTCCGGCGACGCCACCACCGCGGCCTCCATCTACTTCGCGGGGGGCCTCTTCTTCAACACGGGAGGCTATGCGTCGCTGCTGGGAGCGATCAACGCGCCACGAAGCGTCGACACGAGCGGGGCCCCGGTCGCCCAGCGCTGGCGTTGGTGGTCGTACGAGCCAAAGCGGATCGACTGGCTGAGCACATTCGTGCTCTTCGTTGGCACCCTCGCCTTCGGTATCAGCCTCCTCCACTCCTTCCTCAGCGGACTGACCACGCACCAGGTCAATCGTCTGATCTGGACCCCGGAGATGATCGGATGCGTTTTCTTCCTCATCTCAGGTCACCTCGGGATGGTCGAGATCTGCCACCGCACCCGCCCCTGTCTGCGGCGGCGGGACCTCGGCTGGTGGATCGTGGCCATCAACCAACTCGGCTCGATCCTGTTCATGATCTCGGCGCTTGCGGCCTTCATCAGGCCGGCGACCGGAAGCGAGGTCAACGTGGCGATCGCCAACTGGGGCACGCTGAGCGGCGCCCTCTGCTTCGCCGTCGGGGGAGTCGCGCAGGCGTTCGAGCGACCGCCGAAGCCCGAGGCCGTCGTGACGCCCTAGGCGGGGGCGTCCGCCGTGCCGCCGGTTTTCTCGTTCTTGGTCGCGGCAAGGGTTGTCAGGTAGGCGACCACGACCCCGACGATGATCAACGGGCTTGTGGCCAGGCCGCCCTTCGAGGTCAGGAGCAGCGCCAGGACCACGGCCGACAGCGGCAACCTGAGCACGGCTGCGACCGCCGCCCCGATTCCAACCGCGACCGCCGGCGTCGCCTCGAAACCCGGGAGCTGCGCAGCCATCAGGCCGGCGGCGCTGCCAAGGAACATCGCCGGGAACACCGGGCCGCCCCGGAAGCTACCGAGCGAGACGGCATACGCCAACCCCTTGAAGGCGATCAGCAGGGCGAGGGCGGACAGTGACCAGGCGCCCGCGCCCCCCACGAGCGGGGACAGGGACTCCTGTCCGGAGAACAGCACTTCGCTGGCGTTCTTTCCGCTCGCCTCCTGAAATGCGATGGCCAGCCCGGCGACCAGAACCCCGGCTGCTGGAATGAGCAGGAAAGGCCGCGAGCTCACCACAGGCACCACCACCTTGGCGAGGCGAAAGATCAGCAGAGTGCCGAGCGCGATCGCCGCCGCGAGGGGGATCGTCCAGGCGAAATCCACGACATCCGGACGTGCGAATGGGGCCAGAGGCAGGACGCCAATCGAGATGTGCGTGGTGCTGAGCCCGGTCCACTGTCCGAGCCCGATCGAGACGAGTGACCCGACCCCAGCCGCTGTGAGTCCCGGGAGCAGCACCAAAGGCAACCTTGGACCGCCCAACCCGGCGGCCTCGACCAGTAGCACCGCCGCGATAACCGGTGAGCCGAATAGGAACGAGATCGCGGCGAAGGTGGAGGCGGTGGCCAGAAGGAGGCCGAGCTCGGGAGGCGCGTCTCTTCTGAGCAGGCGGATGGCCAGGAACCCGAGACCCCCGCCCATGGCGATCAGCGGCGCCTCCGGACCGATCACTGCTCCGAGACCGATCGAGGCAAGTGCCGCGAGCACCACGCCCGGCAGCTCGATCGGCTGCGTGGGAGCCGGATTGAGGCCCTCCGCGGGTATGTGCCCCCCGGTTCCTGGCAGGCGGACGATCGCCAAGGCGGTGACCCCGCCCGCGATCGCGAGCACCGGCAGCGACCACCATTCCGGCGTGCTTTCGAACCCGAGCTCCTTCGGCAGATGGGTATAGACGCCCTGCTGGATCTGGTAGATCAACTCCAGGAAGCCCCAGGCGACGGCCGATGTGATCACGCCGACGACCGCGGCCAGGACCAGCAGTATCGGGAACTGCCGGCTCCGGATGATCGACTCAGGATCTGTCAGTGATCCCTCGGCCTCGCCCATGACCCGCCCGACCCTACCGGTGCGGGTGCTTGGAGGCCGGCCGAGCTGTGTGTGAGCCCAGGGGGAGGGTCACTCACTCGTCGCCGCGCTCTGAGCGTGCGACGCTCTCCTGCAGCTTTCTGAGCTGATCGGTCAGTTCATCCAGTCTCTCAACCACCGGGTCCCCTTGCATCCTTCTTTGGGCCTGGGCCACGAACGCGCTCGTGATCGCACCGGTCACGACCGCGAACAACGAGAGGCCGCCGAGCATCATGAAGCTGGCGATCACCTTGCCGGCAGTTGACCCCGGAACGATGTCCCCGTATCCGACTGTGGTCACAGTCTGAATCGCCCACCACATGCCGAGCCAGACGTTGTCGAACGTGTCCGGGTCGACCAGGCGCTCCACGATTCCGAAGACGACCACCCCAACGGCCCAGGCGACGCCGATCACGGACACGGCGAGGCGCGGGCGAAGGCCCTTTCGGTCTACGCGTCTCTGCAGTCTCCGGCCGAGCGGGCGCGGAGGCAGCTGCCCCTCCATGGGATCAGGTTCGGCAGATCGCCGGGAGTTCCTCTCGGCGGAGCTCCCAGGGAGCACCGTCCTTCATCAGCTAGCTCGGAGCGGTGCTCGCCGCCGACTGTTCTCCCGGCTGCACCGTCGGAATGCCTCGGGTGAACGGCAGGGCGACGAGAGAGAGGAGCGCCAGAATCGACACCGCAACTCGCAATCCGTCGATTCGGCTCTGCTCGTTGGTCTCCACGACCGCGTCGGCCGTCGCGGGGGGCACGCCCGCGTCCGAGAGCGCGGTCTCGAGGTCGTCGTCGGAGATGAACGGGATCCCGCTTGCCAGCTCGGTCTGCGCCTGAGTGGCGAGGCTGTCCGGAACGGCCGGGTTGTCCTGGATGCCGGTGAAGAACGACGCGGTCAGCGCGGAGATCAGCACCGCCCCGGCCAGCGCGGTGCCGATCGAGGCGCCCAGCTGGGTGCCGGTGTTCTGAAGCCCGCCGACCTCACCGCTCTGCTCGTCGGGAACCGAGGAGACGGTCACGCTTCCCAGCTGCGAGGCCATCGCGCCGAGGCCGGCGCCGGCGAGAAGCAGCGGCCAGGTGACGATCTCCGGGCCCGCCCCGGCGTCCAGCAGCGCGACCAGGAGCACCAAGCCGGCGAACAGGGACATGAATCCAAGCCGGACGACCCGTCGCGGTGACACATCCGGAAACAGCTTGGGGATCCCAACGGCGAGAAGGAGCAAGGATAGGGAGAGCGGAAGCAGCCGCACGCCGGTTTCGATCGCCGATAGGCCGAGGGCGATCGACAGGAACAGCGGCACCGTGAAGAAGATCCCGGCCTGGACCATGAACATGAACATGAACGACATCACCCCGTTGCGCAGCTGGAGGTTGCGAAGCATCGACGGGTCGATCAGGACCCCCTGGCCCCGCTCGATCCGCCGGTTCTCCCAGGCCAGGAACAGCCCCAGAGCGACGCCGCCCGCCAGGATCATCCAGATCACCGGAGAGAGGCCGAGCCACTCGGGGGGCTTCGGGCTTCGGCTGAACGAAGCCCCAGGTGCCGGACTTGAGGATGCCCAGGACGATCAAGCCGAGGCCGAGCGCCGAAAGGGCGGTCCCGCCGAGGTCGAGGCGGACACCCTCCTCGGCCGGGGTGTCGTTCATCCGCCGCGCCAGGGCGAGGATCACCAGGATGATGATCACCTCGCCCGCGAATACCCAGCGCCACGAGGCGTAGGTGGTGAACGCGCCGCCGATCACCGGGCCGAGGGCAGCCGCGATCGCGCCGGCGGCCGCCACGAGCCCATAGGCTCGCGGACGCTCGGGCTTTCCGAAGTTCGAGGCGACCAGGGCGACGATCGCCGGCATGATCAGCACCGCGCCGAGGCCCTCCAGGAACGACCAGCCGATCATCAGCACCGTCAGGTTGGGCGCCAGGGAGGTCGTGAACGAGCCACAGGCGTAGACGACGCAGCCGATCGAAAACGCCCGCTTTCGGCCGAGGATCTCACCGAGCTTTCCGCCGGTGATCATCAGGGACGCCATCACCAGCGTGTAGAGGGTGATCGCCGTCTGGATCCCGGTCACGGTGGTGCCGACGTCGTCGGCGACCGTCGCGATGGCGGTGTTCATGACGGTGGTGTCCAGCGCCATCACGAACTGCCCAGCGGCCAGCGTGACCAGGACGATCCCGGCGGCGCCGGCGACTTCCTTGCTGGCTCGGTTCACTCAGTCCCCTCCATCCACTCTGCGCTCGTCGGTCGCACCCGTCAGGTGAGGAAAGGAGCCAGGGCGCTGCCGGCGTGCGCCGCCCAGTCGACCAGCGGCGAGGGGATGATCCCGAAGAAGATCGTCGCCCCGGCCATCACCGCCGCCGGCACCAGGATCGCCGGGCAGCGGGTGCCTGGGGGCGGGGCATCGGTCGCCCCCGGGCCCCCGGGGGCTCCGAGGGCATCGGCCTCCGGCGAGCCGCCGGCCATCGCGGGCATCCCGGCCGGCTCGGGGGCCCTCGGCTCGGCGGCGGGGCGCATCCACACCGCGGCCACCACCCGCAGGTAGTAGGCGAGCGAGATCATGGTCCCGATCGCGATCGCCACCCCGAGCCAGGTGTAGTCGGCCTCGACCGCAGCCTCGATCAGGTAGAGCTTGCCCATGAAGCCCGCGGTCGCCGGCAGGCCGGCGAGGGCGAGCATGGAGATGGTCAGCGGCCAGGCGAGGGCGGGCCGATCGCGGCCGAGCCCCTGGAAGGCCTCGATCTCGTCGCCGTACCCGGTCTCGCGCTCGCGGACGACGATCACCGCGAACGCCGCCAGGTTCATCAGCGTGTAGGCGGCGAGGTAGAAGACCAGGGCGTCGATGCCCAGGGTCGAGGCGGCGACGATCCCGACCAGCATGTAGCCGGCCTGGGCGATCCCCGAGTAGCCGAGCAGCCGCTTCAGCGAGCTTTGGCCCAGCGCTCCGATGTTGCCGACCGCGATCGAGACCGTGGCGAGCACCGCCAGCGCGGGCTGCCAGTTGTCGACCGCCGGGCCGAGCGCCACCTCGAAGAAGCGCACGAAGACGCAGAAGGCTGCCGCCTTGGTCGCCACCGCCATGAACGCCGTGACCGGAGTCGGCGCCCCTTCGTAGACGTCCGGCGTCCACTGGTGAAACGGCGCGATCGAGATCTTGAACGCCAGCCCGGTGACCGCAAGGGCGATCCCCATCAGCACCAGCGGGTCGTCGATCAGGCCGGAGCCGACCGCATCGCGGATCGCGGTGAAGTCGGTCGATCCCGCGCCGCCGTAGATGAACGCCAGGCCGTAGAGCAGGGTCGCCGAGCCGAGCGAGCCGACGATCAGGTACTTGAGCCCCGACTCCAGCGAGCGAGTTCTCCGCACCGCCGAGCCGCAGAGCACGTAGAGGGGCACCGAGAGCAGCTCGAGGGAGACGAAGAACGAGATCAGGTTCTGCGCCTGGGCGAGCAGCACCATGCCGAGCACGGAGCTGAGCAGGAGCGCCTGGAACTCGCCGTGTCGCGGCTCCTCGCCGGGCCGCTCGGCCGCCGGCTCGCGCCACGAGAGGGGAATCACGACCGCCGCCGCGAGGATCGCGATCAGCCCGCCGGCGAGCCCCAGCTCGTCGAGCCGCAGGGCGCCGGCGACCAGGTCCTCGCGCTCCCCCCACTGCCAGACGCAGAGCCCGGCCGCGACCGCCAGGGTGGCGAGCGAGAGGGCGGAGACGGCGAGCCGCTGGCGGCGATCGGTGAACACCCCGGCCACCAGCACCGCGCAGATGCCGGCCGTGATCGCGATCACCGGCGACAGCCCCGAGTAGCTGATCTGGGGGGCCGTGAAGCTCATGGGCCGCCCACCGGCGCGTAGGAGGTCCACCCCGGGCGGGGCTTCGAGCTCGAGGTCACCGTGGGCCCGGAGTGAACGGAGCCGGTCGCCGATCGGACCGCCGCGTCGCTTCGAACCAGGACCAGGCCCGGGTAGAGCGCGAGGATGACGATGCAGGCGGCCAGCGGGACGACCACGATCGCGTCACGCAGCCCGATCTCCCGCGACTCGATCTCCGCCGGCTTTCGGTTGTGCATCGTGCGCTGGAAGAGGCGGATCGCGTAGTAGCTGGCCAGGACCACGCCGATCGCGGCCACGAAGGCATAGACGATCTTTGCCTGGAAGACGCCGATCAGGATGTAGAACTCGCCGATGAAGTTCGCCGACCCCGGCATCGCCAGGGTTGCGAGAGTGACGATCAGGAAGATCGCCGCCAGCACCGGGGCCCGCATCGCCAGCCCTCCGAGCCCGGTCAGGTCCTCGCTTCCGCTGCGCTCGGCGAGCAGGGCGACGATCAGGAAGATCGCCCCCACGACCAGGCCGTGGTTGACCATCTGGAGGACCGCGCCCTCCGCCCCGTCGGGCCGCAGGGAGAAGATCCCGATGGTGATGAACCCGAGCTGCGCGATCGACGAGTAGCCGGCGATCAGCCGCACGTTCGTCTGCGTGAAGGCGATCACCGAGCCGTAGAGGATCCCCGCCACCCCGATCACCAGGATCAGCTCCTGGAAGTGGACCACGGCCTGCGGGAAGAGCGGCAGCGCCACACGCAGGAACCCGTAGGCGCCGACCTTGGAGAGGACGCCGGAGAGCAGCACCAGGACCGGCAGGGGGGCCGCCTTGTATGCGTCCGGAAGCCAGCCGTGGACGAGGATCGCCGGCATCTTGATCAGGAAGGCCGCGGCGAAGAAGCAGAAGATCCAGTACTGGCTCGAGGTGGGGAGGACGTTCGCCCGCAGGTCGAGGAGCGAGAAGCTCAGATGCCCGCTCTGGTCGGAGGCCAGGATCGCGGTGGCGATCGCCGCCACCAGCATCAGCAGCGAGCCGACCAGCGTGTAGACGATCATCTTGGTCGTCGCCGCGATCCGGTTCTCGCCCCCGAAGGCCCCGATCAGGAACCAGAACGGGACCAGCATCAAATCGAAGAAGAGGACGAACAGCAGCAGGTCCTGGGCCAGGAAGGCGCCCAGGGCGGCGGTCTCGCCCAAGCCCAGCATGAAGAAGTAGATCCGGCGCCGCTCCGGCGTCCGGAAGGCCGAGAACACGGTCGCCGCCGCCCACAGCCCCGCCGTCAGCAGGAGCAGGAAGAGGCTGATCCCGTCGACGCCGAGTTGGTAGCGGACCCCGAGGACCGGAATCCAGCTCTCGTCGACCAGGTGCTGGAGGCCGGGCTCGCCGGAGCTGAAGCCGGCCGCGAGGGCCAGGGCGAGGGCCAGGGTCACGAGGCTGCCGAGGACCGCGACCGCCGGCACCGCCCGGCGAGGCACGGCGAAGCACGCCAGCCCCGCCGCCACCGGCAGCCAGAGCATCACCTGGATCATCGCAGCCCCCTCATGAGCTGACGATCAGGAAGTAGAGGCCCAGGGCCGCGAAGCCGCCGACCAGGAGCAGCGCGTAGGCGCGAACGAAGCCGGACTGGGCGCCGCGCACGACCACCCCCACCTCACGCACCACGTCGACCACCACCGCGACGATCCCCTGCACCACGACCCGCTCGACGACGTCGTTGGCGAACCTGCCGACCGCGATCGCGGGCCGGTAGACGACGGCGTCGTAGAGCTCGTCGAAGTACCACTTGTTGACCAGCAGCGTGTGGATCGGCCGGAAGCGCTCGATCAGCGCCGCCGTGGTTCCCGGCCGCGCAACGTAGACGCGATGGGCGATCGCGATCCCGATCACGGCGATGGCGCCGCCGACTGACAGTCCCTCCCAATCGGCGGCGATCGACGGGAAGTCCTCGTACAGCGACGAGTCCAGGAACGACCCGTGCAGGAACTTGTCGATCACGTCGTCGAGGCCGGGGATCTGAAGCGCGCCGCCGAAGATCGACAGGAAGGCGAGCGTGGCCATCGCCAGCCACATCGGCCAGTCGCGCTCGGCGATGTGGTGCTCGGCGCCGGGAAAGCCGATCTCGGTGTCCTCCTTCTCGCCGCTGAGCGGGTTCTCGGGCTCGGCGTGGGCCAGGTGCCCCTGCTCGAGCTCGCGCGCCTCCTCCACCGGCTCGCCCCAGAAGACCCGGAAGATGATCCGGAAGGCGTAGAAGGCGGTGAGCAGCGCCCCGATGTAGCCGCCGATGGTGAAGATCCAATAGAAGCCGCCCCGGTGGGCGGCGAAGGCCAGGATCTCGTCCTTGGAGAAGAACCCGGCCGTACCGGGGAACCCGGCCAGCGCCAGGGCGCCGATGGTCATCGCCACGGCGGTGAAAGGCATCGCCTTGCGAAGCCCGCCCATCCGATCGATGTCCTGGGTCCCGGCCATCGCCGAGATCACCGAGCCCGCGGACATGAACAGGAGCGCCTTGAAGAAGGCGTGGGACATGAGGTGGAAGAAGCCGGCCGCGTAGGCGCCGATCGAGACCCCGACCACCATGTAGCCGATCTGGCTGATCGTCGAGTAGGCGATGATCCGCTTCAGGTCGGTGACCGCGAGGGCGCAGGTGGCCGCGAACAGCAGCGTCGCCAGGCCGATGAAGGCCGAGATGTCGGCGGCGGTCGGGGCGAGCTCGAACAGCACGTGGGTGCGGCCGATCAGGTAGACGCCGGCGGTGACCATGGTGGCGGCGTGGATCAGCGCCGAGACCGGGGTGGGGCCCTCCATCGCGTCCGGGAGCCAGGTGTGGAGCGGCAGCTGCGCCGACTTCGCGAAGGCGCCCACCAGGAGCAGCAGGCAGATCGCGATCAGCACGCCCTGGTTGGTGGAGAAGTGCTCCGGCGCCGCCTGGAAGACGGTCAGGTAGTCGAAGCTCCCCAGCTCGCGGAAGATGAAGAAGGCCGCGAACACCAGCCCCACGTCGCCGATCACGTTGATCACGAACGCCTTCATCCCTGCCTTGGTCGCCGTGTTGCGGCGGTACCAGAAGCTGATCAGCGCGTAGGAGGCGAAGCCGACGAAAGCCCAGCCGACGATCAGAAGCACGAAGTTGCCGGCCAGCACCAGCAGCAGCATCGAGAAGACGAAGAAGTTGAGGTAGGCGAAGTAGCGGGAGTAGCCGCGGTCGGAGTCGAGGTAGGCGACCGAGTAGAGGTGGATCAGGGTCGAGACGCCGCTGACGATCAGGATCATGAACACCGACAGCGGGTCGACCAGGATCCCGAGCTTGATCTCGAGCCCGGCGCCCGAGGCGTAGGTGTAGAGGCTCGAGGTCAGCTCCCGGCTCTCGACCGGTTTGTCGAGCACCATCACCAGCGCGCCGATCGCGCTCAGGAAGGCGAGCCCGATCGCGGCGGTGCCGATCCACCCGGCGGCGCGACCGGACAGCACCCGCCAGCCGAAGGCGTTGACCAGGAATCCGGCCAGCGGGAAGGCGAGCACCAGCCACCCGTAGGTGGTGGCGCTCACCCGCGCAGCCCCCTCATCTCATCCACGTTCAGCGGCAGTCGGCGCCGGAACATGGCCACGATCAGCCCCAGCCCCACGACCACCTCGCAGGCGGCGACCACCATCACGATCAGCGCGAACACCTGTCCCTCCTGGTTGCCGTGGGCACGCGAGAAGGCGACCAGCGCCAGGTTGCCGGCGTTCAGCATCAGCTCCAGGCAGAGCAGGATCACCAGCGGGCTTCGCCGGATCAGGACGCCACCCGCTCCGATCGCGAACAGGACCGCGGAGACGACCACGTACCACGTAACGTCCATGTCAGCACCCCCTGCCCGGCGGCCGAAGGTGAGTCGGCCGGGGCTAGCGACGAAGTCGCGTTAGGTGCGTGTGGACCTGCCGCCACTTCCGCGCCCGAACCCGCCGACCCCGGACGCGAAGCGGAGGAGGTCGGCGGAGTCTGTTCGACGTCCTGCTAGGACGACGGCACCCACGGCAGCAACCAGCAGCAACATCGAAGCCGCCTCGAAGACGATCAGGAATCGCTCCAGGAGCAGGTTGCCGATCTCGGCCGGGGTGCCGAAGCCGGAGTGGACCGTGGGTCCCTCGGTGTCCAGCGCTGTCAGCCCGGTGCCGAGGATGGCGATCGTCAGCTCCACCAAGAGCGCCACCGCCAGCAGCGGAGCGAGGAATCGCTGGCCCGGGATCGGCTCCCAGATCGGCTCCTCGACCGCCCCCACGTAGGCGGCGACGAACACGTACAGCACCATCACCGCCCCCGCGTAAACGACCACCTGCGCCGCGGCGACGAACTGCGCGTACAGGAGCAGGAAGAGGCCGGCCAGCGAGACCAGGTGCACGACCAGCGCCAGGACGCTGTAGAACGGGTTGCGAAGCGCGATCACCGCCAGCGCCGCGCCGATCGCGCCGATCGCGCCGGCAAAGAACGCGACTTGAACCACTACCCGCCGCCTCCTCCGCTTCGCGTCTGGGGGCGGCGGGGTTCGCTGGCTGCCGTGCTCACTATTCGCCCTCCCGCCTCAGCGGGTTCCGCTCGACCGGCTCCGCGAGCAGCATCTCCTTGGTGAAGATCAGGTCCTCCCGGTTGTAGTCGGCCATCTCATACTCGTGGCCCATGGTGATCGCGTCGAACGGGCAGGCGACCTCGCAGTAGCCGCAGAAGATGCACCGGGCGAGGTTGATCTCGTAGATCTCGGCGTAGCGCTCCCCGGCCGAGACGCGGTCCTCGGGGTCGTTCTCGGCCGCTACCACCCGGATGCAGTCGGCCGGACACGCCGCCGCGCAAAGCGAGCAGCCGACGCACTTCTCGAGCCCCGTGTCCTCGAACCGGTGCAGCTTGTGGCGGCCGCGGAAGCGCGGGTACACGGGCGTCTTCTCCTCCGGGTACTGGATCGTCACCGGCCCCTCGACGATCCTGGCGAAGGTCGTCTTCAGTCCGCGAAGGGTCTCGCCGAAGGCTCGATAGGCGCCCCCGAGCCCGCCCGGCTCCGGCCCGCGCTGGACCGCCACCGCGCTCTCGTCCTTCAGATACGGAAACTGCTCCGAGGGGCTCATCGCGAACGGTCCTCGGGGCAGGTAGGGGGAGCAATCTCTGGGCCTGGCGAGTTTCCTTCGGTATGCGAAGGAAAGGCGCCATCTGCGCATCGGCCGCCCCTACCCAGCCGCAATCCGCAGGCGTGACCCCTCGGCTTGCTCACGTCACCGTCACCAGCACCGCGGTAACCAGCACGTTCAGCGTCGCCAGCGGCAGCAGCACCTTCCAGCCCAGCGACATCAGCTGGTCGTAGCGGACCCGGGGCAGCGTGGCCCGGATCCACATGAATCCGAACAGGAAGGCGAAGATCTTGACGATCACCCAGATCGGATCGAGCCAACCGGGCCCGGGCCCGTGCCAGCCGCCGAGGAAGAAGGTCACCGCGACGCCGGAGATCACGAACATCTCGATGTACTCGGCCATCGCGTAGGACCCGTAGCGCATCCCCCCGTACTCGGTCCCGTAGCCCGCCACCAGCTCGGCGTCGGCCTCGGGCAGGTCGAACGGCGCCCGATTGGTCTCCGCGAAGCCGGCGACCATGAAGATCAGGAAGCCGACGAACTGGGGCACGATGTACCAGACCTGGTCCTGCGCATGGACCACGCTGACCAGCGATAGCGAGCCGGCCATCATGATCGCCCCGAGCAGCGCCAGTCCCATCGAGATCTCGTAGGAGATCAGTTGGGCCGCGGCCCGCATCGCGCCCAGAAAGCTGTACTTGGAGCCCGAGGCCCAGCCGCCCAGCAGCAGCCCGTAGAAGGCGATCGAGCCGAATGCGAAGAAGTAGAGGATCCCGATCGGAACGTCGATCCCGTAGAAGCCGACCCCGTCCTTGACGTCCCCGAACGGGAGGATGGCCATGGTGGCGACGCCGGTGAAGACCACGATCGCGGGGGCGATCGGCCACAGGATCGGGATCGCGTTCGCCGGCCGGTAGTGCTCCTTGCTGACCAGCTTCACCGCGTCGGCCAGCGGTTGGAGCAGGCCCAATGGGCCGACTCGGTTGGGCCCGTACCGAGCCTGGAAGCGCCCCAGGAGCTTGCGCTCGAACACGGTCAGCATCGGCACGATCGCGAAGATCACGGCGAAGATCACGATCGACTTCACGACCAGGATCCAGGTCGCCTCGACGAAGCTGGTGTCGGCGATCGGCAGCGTCACTCGGCCGCGTCCGGCTTGGAGATCTCAACCGGTTCTCCCCGGAGGGTGGTGGCCGCGTCGCCCAGCCCCTCGATCAGGAAGCCGGAGCCGGGCCTGACCCGCTCGTGGATCGAGACCCGGGCGCGGACGCTGGTGCCGTTGGAACGGACGTCGACTTCCTCCCCGCTGGTGAGGCCCAGTCGATCAGCGTCGGTCGGCGCGACCTCGATCGCCTGCTTCGGCGCCAGGAATCTCAAAGCGGGACTGCGGTCGGTGACCTCCGCGGCCCACAGGTCCCTGTACGTGCCCACGTGAACCCCGCCGCTCAAGGATGAGGCGTCCGGGCTAGGGACGGAGTCCCGGATCGGGCGTGTGGACCTGCCGCCCGGCTCGCGCCCGGACCCGCCGACACCGGACGCGGAGCGGAGGATGTCGGCGGAGGTATTCCTTTCCTGCCAGCGAACGCCCGTGCCGCCGATCTCCTCGTGGGTGATCCCGGCGTAGAAGGGGACCTCGGATGTGATCGCGGCGAGCACGTCGGGGGCCGACTCGATCCCGGTCTCCTCGCCGAGCAGCGCCGAGAGCTCGGCCAGCACCTCCCATGTGGGCCGCGCGTTGCCGGGATTGGGGATCCCCGGGCGCAGGCGCTGAAGGCGCCCGTCCGGATGGGTGACCGTCCCCTCCTTCTCGGCGTAGGACTCGGCGGGGAAGACGACGTCGGCGTGCCGGGTCGAGGCGTCCTCGAACATCGAGACCGCGAGCACGAACCCGGCCTTGCCGAGCGCATTGCCCCACGCCGGGCCGCCGGCGAAGTCGCGGACAGGGTCCGCGTTGACCAGGACGGCGGCTGCCAGGCTGCCGTCCTCGAGGCCGTCGCGGATGCCCTTCGCCTCCAGGCCCTGGTCCACCTCGGACAATCCCGGCCCGGCGATCGGCAGGCAGCCGACCTCGCGCAGGCCCCGACCGTTCGCGCCCTCGGGCACCTCGATCAGCCCGGCGCCATCGGCATCCAGGCCCAGGGCGCGAGCGCAGTCGACGAGGGCATCCGCATCCGCTCCGGCCCACACGATCACGGTCGAGCCGGGCTTCAGGGCCCCGGCGATCCGCTCGGCGTCGCCACCCAGCTCGCCAGGCGCGCGCTCGTATCCGTCCGCTCCGAGCTCGGCGGCCAGCGCCGAGACGAATCCACCCGTGAACCCGGGCGCAAAGCGGGCCGTCTCCTCCGCGCCGCCGTCGAGGGCGGTCGGTCGATCGGTGGCAACGGCGAGCTTGGCGTCGCGCAGCCGCACCGCCTTGCGGATCCGCAGGTCGAGGATCGGCATCGTGTGCAGCGGGTCGGTGCCGATCACCAGGATCGACTCGGCGCGGTCGAGGTCGGAGACGCTCGCGGCCAGCTCAGGGCGAGCCGACTCCACCAGGCCCTGGCGGATCAGCCCCGCGGGGCCCCGGCCGCCTGTGCTTCGCGATTCGACGCCCGGGCCGCCCGCGGGGCGCGATTCCACGTGCGGTGATCCGAGCGCCCTACGGAGGATCCGCTGGGTCAGGTAGCCCTCCTCGTTCGAGGAGGAGCCGCCGACGATCGCCGCCGTGCGCTCCCCGGCCTCGCGAAGCCCCGCGGTGGCCGCCTCGAGCGCCTCCTCCCAGCTCGCGGGGCGCAGCTCGCCGCCGGTCCGAATCATGGGCTCCGTGATCCGCTCGTCGGACTCGACCATCTGGTAGCCGAAGCGCCCCTTGTCGCAGAGCCACCCGTCGTCGACCTCGGCGTTGTCGCGGGCGAGCACCCGCTGGATGCGCTCGTCGCGGACCGTCAGCTTGATGTTGCACTGACTGGGGCACAGGGTGCAGACGGTGCCCGCGTCCTCGATGTCCCAGGGGCGGGCGCGGAACCGGTACGCGTCGGAGGTCAGCGCCCCGACCGGGCACAGCTCGACGATGTTGCCGTGGAAGGGAGCGATGTACGGGCGGTCGTCAAAGGTTCCGACGAAGGTCGACGACCCCCGCTCCAGGAGCTGAAGTTGCTCGTCCTCGGCCACCTCCTGGCTGAACCGAACGCAGCGGTAGCAGAGGATGCAGCGCTCGCGGTCGATCTTGATCAGTGGCGAGAGCGGGATCGGCTTCTGGAAGTGGCGCTTGGAGTCGATCACCCGGCTCTTCCCGGGCCCCCAGCCCATGGCGACGTCCTGGAGCGGGCACTCGCCGCCCTTGTCGCAGACCGGGCAGTCGAGCGGGTGGTTGACCAGCAGGAACTCCACCACGGATTCCTGTGCCGCTTTCACGTGCTCGGTCTGCGTGTAGACGACCATCCCGTCGCGGACCGGGGTCGAGCAGGCCGTCTGCAGCTTCGGGATCCCCTCGATCTCGACCATGCACATCCGGCAGGCGCCCACCGGATGGCCGAGCTTCGGCTCGTAGCAGAAGACGGGGATCTCGACGTCGCCGTGCTTGGCGGCGTCGACCAACATCATCCCCTGCGGCGCCTTCACCTCGACGCCGTCGATCACAAAGGTGATCCGGTCGTCGCTCACGATGTTCCACCCGGTGGCGCTAGCGACGGAGTCGCGGGTCGAGCGGTTGAACCTGCCGCCCCGCTCGCGCCCGAACCCGGCGACCTCTCTTGGAGGTCGCCGGAGTTGCTGCTTGCGACTCGGCGGAGGTATTCCTCGAATTCGGGCCGGAACCGCTTCACCATGCTCGCAACGGGCATCGCCATCGAGTCGCCGAGCACGCACAGGCAGTGGCCGATGATGTTGTCCTGCACCGAAGCGATCACGTCGAGGTCCATCGGGGTCGCCTCGCCGGAGATCACCCGCTCCAGCATCTTCACGGTCCAGTTGGTGCCCTCGCGGCACGGTGTGCACTTGCCGCACGACTCGTGGTGGTAGAAGCGCGCCGTCCGCAGGGCCAGGGCGGGAATCGAGACCGAGTCGTCGGCGACGATGATCGACCCGGACCCGAGCATCGAGCCGGCGTCGGCCAGCGCCTCGAAGCTGTAGGGCAGGTCGAGCTCGGCGGCGGTCAGGACCGGGGCGGAGGAACCGCCCGGGAACCAGGCCTTGACCTCCCGCCCGTCGGGGGGACCGCCGGCGAGGCCGTAGATCAGGTCCCTCGAAGGGATCCCGAGCTCGATCTCGTAGTTGCCCGGTCGCTGGACGCAGCCGGACACGGACACCACCTTGGTGCCCGGCGACTGCTCGGTGCCGAAGCGCTTGAACCAGTCGGCGCCGTTGGCGACGATGTGGGGGACGTTGGAGAGCGTCTCGACGTTGTTGATCAGGGTCGGCCCGCCGTAGAGGCCCTGGATCGCGGGGAAGGGCGGCTTCAGGCGGGGGTTGCCACGCTTTCCCTCGAGCGCGTCCAAGAGCGCCGTCTCCTCGCCGCAGATGTAGGCGCCGGCGCCGCGGTGGACGACGAGCTCCACCCGGTGGCTGGTGCCCAGGATGCCGGTGCCCAGGAACCCCGCCTCGTAGGCCTGGGCCACGGCGCGCTCGAGGACGTCGGCGATCTCCGCGTACTCGCCGCGGATGAAGATGAACGCCCAGCCCGCTCCGGCGGCGATCGCGGCGATCGCCACCCCCTCGATCAGCTGGTGCGGGTTCTTCTGGATCAGCTCGCGGTCCTTGAACGCCCCCGGCTCGGACTCGTCGGCGTTGCAGCACAGGAACTTGTCCATGTCGCCCCGGGGCAGGAAGGACGCCTTCTTGCCCATCGAGAAGCCGGCACCGCCGCGACCCCGCAGGCCGGAGTCCTCGAGCGTGGTCAAGAGCTCCTGCGGCTCGCTCTCCTTCAAAGCCCGCTCCAGCGAGCGGTAGCCGCCGCGCCCGCGATAGGTCTCGATCGAGGCCAGCCCCGGCTCGTCGATGTGCCGGAACAGCATCCGCGTCTCGGCCATCAGCCCTCGACCTCCTTCACGCGGGGATCCGGCTCGGGCTCGGGCCCCCCGGCGGCGGGGCGCTTGGCGAGCGCCCTGTCGGGGAGCACCTCGGTGCCGGAGCGAAGCTGCTCGACCGCCGCCCTGGCGTCCTCGACGTCGAGCGGACCGTAGTAGCGCTCGTCGATCGACGCCATCGGCGCCAGGTCGCAGGCCCCCATGCACTCGAATCCCTTCAGGAACACCTCCCCGTCCGCCGAGCTGGCGCCGCCGTGATCGGCCTCGGCCACGTCGATGCCGGCGGCCTCGCCGAAGGCGCCGATCAGCTCGTCCGCGCCCCGGAGCCAGCAGGAGATGTTGTGGCAGACCAGCACCTGGTGGCGCCCGACCGGGTTGGTGCGGAAGAGGTCATAGAAGGTGGCGAGGGACTCGAGGTAGGCGGGCGTCACCCCCATCACGGCCGCGGCCTGGCGGATGCCCTCCGGCGGGCACCAGCCGTAGTGGCGCTGCACCGCCCACAGGGCCGGGAGCGCCGCCGAGCGAATCTCGGGGTACCGAGACATCGCCGTCTCCACCTGCTCCCGAAGCTCGTCCGGGACCTCGACTTCGTGCAGCTCCGGGACCGGCTCGGCGTCCTCGGGGCGCATCGACTCGATCAGGCGCCGCCGCTCCTCGGCGCTCATCTCGTCCGTCGCTTTCAGCTCCGGAATCCATCCGGCCAGATCCTCCGCTTCGCGTCCGGTCTGGCCGGGTTTGGGCTCCGGCGTGGCGGCAGGCACCTCCGCATCTACCGGGGCTTCGCCCCTAGCTCCAGCGTTTGGCGCTCGGCTCTTCACCTGTCAATCCCCCCCAGGATCGGGTCGAGCATCGCCAGGTTCTGGATCAGGTCGGCGAGATAGCCGCCGATGCACATGTCCCGAAGCGCCTGCAGGTTGACGAACGAGGGGTCGCGGAAGTGCACCCGCACCGGCTTCGCGGAGCCGTCGGCGACCACGAAGCACCCGAGCTCGCCCCGCGGCGACTCGACCGCGTAGTAGGCCTCGCCCGGCGGCACCCGAAAGCCCTCGGTCACCAGCTTGAAGTGGTGGATCAACGCCTCCATCGAGGTCGAGAGCTCGTTCCGTGGCGGCAGCACGACCTTGCGGTCGTCGGCGATCCACGGGCCCTCGGGAAGGCCGTCGAGCGCCTGCTCGACGATCCGCACCGACTCGCGCATCTCGCTGACCCGAACCCGGTAGCGGTCGTACCCGTCGCCGACCGTGCCGATCGGGATCTGGAAGTCGAGCTCCCCGTAGGCGAGGCTCGGCTCGACCTTGCGCAGGTCCCACGGCTCGCCGGCGGCACGCAGCAGGGGGCCGGTGACCCCGAGGTCGAGCAGCCGCTGCCGCGGGACGACGCCGACGTTCCGGGTCCGCCGCAGAAAGATCTCGTTGCGGTTCAGGATCGCCTCGTACTGGTCGATCCGCGACGGCATCTCCGCGCAGAAGGCGCGCAGGTTGCGCTCGAAGCCGAGCGGGATGTCCTCGAACACCCCGCCGACCTGGAAGTAGCGGGTGTGCATTCGCTGCCCGGTGGACATCTCGAACAGGTCCAGCACCCGGTCGCGGTCGCGGAAGCAGTAGAAGAACATCGACATCGCACCCAGGTCGAGCGCCGAGGTGCCGAGCCAGACCAGATGCGAGTGGAGCCGGTTCAGCTCCAGGTGGATCGTGCGCAGGTACTTGGCCCGCGGCGGGATCTCGAGCTCGAGCAGCCGCTCCACGCAGCCCACGAACGCCTCCATGTTGGAGAAGTAGGAGAGGTAGTCCATCCGCTCGACGAACGGGATCACCTTCCAGTAGGCCTTGTCCTCGCAGCTCTTCTCGATCCCTGTGTGGACGTAGCCGACGATCGGCTTCAGATCGCGGACCACCTCGCCCTCGAGGCTGACCAGGAGCCGCAGGACCCCGTGGGTGGCGGGGTGGTGCGGCCCCATGTTGATCGTCAGCAGCTCCTCCTCCGGCCCCATCGCCTCGCCGGCTCCGGTTCGCTCGAGCGGGGACGTACCGATCACCTCCGCCCCCGTCCGGGCGATCACGTCCCCGCCGTGAGCCGGCGCCGACCCATGGGTGTGGGTGGCGCCGCTCATTCGTACCAGCGGGGCGTTTCGCGCTCGGAGTGGGTGAAGATCACCGGCTCCCCTCCGATCGGGAAGTCGCGCCGCAGCGGCCAGCCGACGTAGTCCTCGGGCATCAGGATCCGCCGCAGGTCGGGATGGCCGCGGAAGGCGATCCCGAAGAAGTCGTACACCTCGCGCTCGTGGAACTCGGCGCCCGCGAACAGCGGCGTGCAGGTGTCGAGCTCGGGAAGCCCCTCACCGCCGGGGTCGGCGAGCGCCGCTCGCACCCGCAGGCGCTCGACGCGGGGCATGTTCAAGAGCTCGTAGACGACCCCGAACCGCGGCTCGGCCGGCAGGTAGTCGACCCCGTGCAGGCTGGCCAGGAGGCGGTACTCCTGACCGGGGGTATCGCGCAGCCAGCCGAGCACGTCCAGGACGCGCTCCGGGTCGACGATCAGGCATGCCTGCCCGTGCTCGTGAGATGTGCCGAGGACCGAGCCGGCGGCGACGTCGTCGAGCTCGTGGGCGATCAGCTCGAGGCCCGGCGCGTCGGGCATCAGGCCGACTCCCCGCGCGACTCCTGCGCCCGCTCGGCATCGTGGGCGGTCGACAGCTCCCTCGAGGTTGCGTAGGCCTCGGCCTCCTCCAGCGACGCCGTGCCGGTGGCGGCCCGCGCCCACTCCTCGGTCCCGACCGCGTTGTAGCGGCGCCTCCAGCCCGGGTCGGGGTTGCCGAGGATCATCCGCTGGAGCTTGTTGAAGCCGTACAGCAGCGCCTCGGGCCGCGGGGGGCAACCGGGAATGTGGATGTCGACCGGCATGAACTTGTCGGCCCCCTGGACCACCGCGTAGTTGGCGAACATCCCGCCGGAGGAGGAGCAGGCGCCCATCGAGACCACCCACTTGGGCTCGAGCATCTGGTCATAGATGCGCCGGACGACCGGGGCCATCTTGATCGACACCCGCCCGGAGAGGATCAGCATGTCGGCCTGGCGCGGCGAGGCGCGCATGTTCTCGGCCCCGAACCGCGCGATGTCGTAGCGGGGGCTGACCATCGACATCATCTCGATCGCGCAGCAGGCGAGCCCGAAGGTGGCGGGGAAGATCGAGTTGGCCCGCGCCCAGCCGAGCACCCGCGACATGTTGGTGGTCATGGTCGCTTCGGCTGCGAGCCGCTCCAGATCGGGGCCCTCGAGGTCGCCCCGCAAGAGGTCGCGGGCGCGGAGCTGGCGGACGCGAAGATCGGACGGCGAGCGAGGCTCCTCCAGAGGCGCGAGCGCGCGGAGCTTCTGCCGCCTCACCTCCAATCCAGGGCCCCCCGGCGCCAGACGTAGATCAGCGCCACCAGCAGCAGGACCACGAACAGGACCACCTCCACCAGCACGAAGACCGAATGGGCCCCCTGCAGGATCACGCCGACCGGGTAGAGGAAGACCACCTCGATGTCGAAGAGGATGAACAGCATCGCGACCATGTAGAAGCTGACGCCGAAGCGAAACGTGCGGGCGACCTCGCTCGGCAGCCCGCATTCGTAGGGATCGTCCTTGGCGCGGCTCGGGTGCCGCGGCCCGATCAGCCCGTTGACCATCGCCAGCGTTCCCCCGACGATCACCCCGAGGCCGGCGAACACGATCACGGGCAGGTAACTGTGGAGCACTTACCGGTTCCTCGCCGCCGCTCGCGCCACAGCCGAGTTATATACCCACTTTGTGCGGACTTGCTACATAGTGACCTTCCGCATCAGCATGCGGGATTCCGACCTTCGCCGGCCGTCGCTCGGGAGCGCGCCGCGGTCTCGCCCGGTGGCCGTTTCGGGCCGGGGCTGAGGCGTGGTCGCGCTCCATCTGACGGTCGGGATCACGGTGATCGCGGCCAACCTGATCGCCGGCGGTTGGGGCGGAGTGGCCTGGCTTCGGCGGCAGGCCAGCGTCGGCTTTTGGTATGCGCTGCGGGTGGCCCAGGTTGCGGTCGTGCTCCAGGTCGGGCTGGGGGCGCTGCTGCTGCTCTCGGGCCGCGAGGCCGAGGACGGCCTCCACTACATCTATGGCCTGCTGCCCGTCCTCATCTCGCTGCTTGCCGAGGCCGCCCGGGCGGGCGCCGCCGACCGCGAGCTGGTCGGGCTCGACTTCGAGTCGCTGCCGGTCGAGCGCCAGCGCGGGATCGCCCTGGCGATCGTCCGCCGCGAGACCGGGATCATGGCGGTCTCGGCGCTGGTCATCTTCGGGCTCGCGGTCCGAGCCGCGACCACGGGGGGGTAGGGCGCCGGGCGTGCCCGGGTTCCACGACGGGCTGGGTACGGAAGGAGACCCTGTTCCCCTCGGCGACTCAGCCCAACGCCCGGTATTCCCCTTCGTGGAAGACGAGCGGGTCGCCGTCCGTCGCCTCCAGGTCGACCACCGGCCCGGTGGCGATCACGTGGTCGCCGCCCTGGTGCACGTCGCGGAGCTCGCAGGCGAGCCAGATCAGCGCCCCCGCGATCATCGGCGCCCCGGCCCGCTCGGTCCACTCGACCCCGTCCCACTTCTGCGGGTGGGGGTCCTTGGTGCTGAATCGTCGCGCCACCGCGGCTTGGTCCGCGGCGAGGACGTTGATCCCGAACGCCCCGGCGTGCTCGACCGCGACCAGCGTCCGGGAGCCGAGGTCGAGGCAGGCGAGCATCAGCGGCGGCTCGAGCGACAGGGACGCGACCGCGTTGGCGGTCGCCCCGGCGGGGCCGGCGGGGCCGACCGCGGTGACCACCGTGACCGCGGTCGGAAAGCGGGACATCGCCGCCCGCAGGGCTTCGGGCTCGACCCGCGAGGGCATCAGCTGAGCGGCTCCACTGGCACGAGGGCGGAAAGTATGATGCCGCCCGCGTGAGGGCTCTCCTATTGACCACGGCTGCGGTGGCGGCGGCGCTCGTCCTTGCCGCCTGCGGGACCCAGGGAATCTCGGTGCCCGAACGACGATCCGACCCATACCGGGGCCGTGCTGTTCTCGGAGCGCTGCTCGGGCTGTCACACGCTCAGCGCCGCCGGCACCCAGGGGTCGGCGAATCGGGCGGTCCGGGTGCAGGGGCCGAATTTGAACCAGCGCACCGAGACCTTCCACGACGTCCTGTTCGCGATCCGAAACGGCGGCTTCTCGGGCGCGATCATGCCCCAGAACATCGTCACCGGCCGCGAGGCGACCGACGTCGCCCGGTTCGTCTCCAAGTACGCGGGCTCGAGCGCCCAGACCACCGTCCAGCCGCCCGGCCCCGGATCGCCCTAGGCGACAGGCCAGGCTGTCGGTGGGCAACCGGTGAACGCGCCCGCAAACGAGGACTGATGCTCGACCTGCGGAGCATTCGTGACGATCCCGGCCCGGCCAGGGAGGCGCTGGCCCGGCGGGGCGCTGCCGAAGCGCTCGACGAGCTTTTGCGCTGCGACGAGCGGCGGCGCCAGATCCTGCCCGAGGTCGAGGAGCGTCGCGCCCGACAGAACCGCGCCTCCGACCAGATCGCCGAGGCCAAGCGAGCCGGAGGCGACGCCGAGCCGCTGATCGCCGAGATGCGCCAGGTGAGCGGTGAGCTGAAGGAGCTCGAGGGCGAGCTGGCGACCGTCGAGTCCGAGCGCGAGCGGTTGCTCGCCACCTTGCCCAACCTTCCGGACCCGGAGGCCCCGGACGGCGAGGCCGAGGAGGACGCGGTCACCCTCCGCGAGGTGGGCGAGCGGCCCGAGTTCGGGTTCGAGGTTCGCGACCACCTCGAGCTCGGGCTGGCCAATCGCTGGATCGAGATGGAGAAGGCGGGGGAGGCCTCCGGGGCGCGGTTCGCCTATCTCCTCGGCGACCTGGTGCTGGTCGAGCTGGCGCTGCTTCGATTCACCCACGACCTGCTTCGCGGCGAGGGCCTGACCCCCGTCGTGCCGCCGGTTCTGGTCCGCGAGGGCCCGCTGTTCGGGACCGGCTTCCTCCCGGCGGAGCGGGAGATGCTGTACGAGGTCCCTCGCGACGAGCTGTTCCTGGTCGGTACCTCGGAGGTCTCCCTGGCCGCCCTGCACGCCGAAGAGATCCTCGCCGCCGACTCGCTGCCGCTGCGCTACGCCGGGTTCTCCACCTGCTTTCGCCGGGAGTCCGGGGCGGCCGGCAAGGACACCCGCGGGATCTTCCGCGTCCACCAGTTCGACAAGGTCGAGATGTTCTCGTTCGTTCGCCCCGAGGACTCAGAGGCCGAGCACCAGCGGCTGCTGGCGATCGAGGAGCGCATCCTCCAGGCGCTCGAGCTGCCTTACCGGGTGGTCGACATCGCCGTCGGCGACCTCGGGGCCCCGGCGGCCCGCAAGTTCGACTGCGAGGCCTGGATCCCGAGCCAGTCGCGCTACCGCGAGGTCACCTCGTGCTCGAACACGACCGACTACCAGGCCCGCCGCCTCGACTGCCGCTTTCGCCCCGGGCCCGAAGCCCAGCCCGTTCACGTCCACACCCTGAACGCGACCGCGATGGCCGTCCCCAGGATCCTGATCGCCCTGATCGAGAACGGCCAGCGGGCCGACGGCTCGGTGAGGCTACCCGAGGCGCTCCGCGACGCCGGAGCCCCCGGCGAGATCGGCGGCTGAGCGCCGGCTCAGCTCTCGTCCTCGCCGCGGTCGAGCTCCAGCGCGCACGAGTTGATGCAGTAGCGCTGTCCGGTCGGGTTCGGGCCATCGTCGAAGACGTGGCCCAGATGGCCGCCGCAGCGCGCGCAGACGACCTCGGTTCGCCGCATGAACAGGCTGTTGTCGGGCCTTGTTACGACCCTGTCGTCGGCGACCGGGTCCCAGAAGCTGGGCCACCCGGTGCCGGAGTCGAACTTGGTCTCCGAGCTGAACAGCTCCTGGCCGCAGCCCGCGCAGCGGTACATGCCGCCCGCCTTCTCGTCCCAGTAGGCACCGGTGAATGCGCGCTCGGTGCCCTTATCGCGCAGCACCTCGTACTGCTCCGGGGTCAGCTCCTCTCGCCACTGGGCCTCCGACTTCTCAAGCTTCTCCATCTCGGCTCTTTCTCGTCTTGGCTCGCTTTTGATGCTTCCATCAGGTTAGTCGGGCAGGCGCGGCCGTCGTTACGCGGCGCGGCGGCGATCCATACGATCCGCCCGTGACCGATGCCTTCTTCCACCAGGACGGGGACCGGTACGTCCCCACCGAGCTCACCCGCGGCCCCTGGGGCCCGGATTCCCAGCACGCCGGCCCGCCGGCGGGCCTGATCGGCCGCGAGATCGAGCGGCTCGAGGCCGATGGCGACCGCCTCGTCGCCAGGATCACGTTCGAGATCCTCCGCGCCGTTCCGATCGCACCGCTTCGGGTCCAGGCGCGGGTGGTGCGCCCGGGAAGGAGCGTCGAGCTGGTCGAGGCCACCCTCTCCGACGCCGAGGGGCCGGTGATCAGCGCCAGGGCGTGGCGCCTTCGCATCGCCGAGGTGGAGATCCCGGCGGGGCTTGCGAGCGCCGACGGCCCGGGGCTGATCGGCAGCTCGCCGTCGACGCTTCGGCCCGGGTTCACCCCGCCGCCGCCCGCCGAGGCCGAGCCCGGGACCTTCTTCGACACCGGATTCGACACCGGCTACCACACCGCGATGGAGTACCGGTTCCTGCGCGGGGACTTCACCGAGCTCGGCCCGGCGCTCGTCTGGATGCGGATGCGCCACCCGCTGATCGCCGGCGAGGAGCCCTCGCCCCTGCAGAGGGTGCTGGTGGCCGCCGATTCCGGGAACGGGGTCAGCGCCACCCTCGACTGGGCCCGCTACCTGTTCATCAACGTCGAGCTCACGGTCCATGTCCACCGCGCCCTCGACGGCGAGTGGGTGTGCCTGGACGCGATCACGATTCCGGAGCCCAACGGCGTCGGGGTGGCGGACACGGCCCTCTACGACGAGCGCGGCCCCGTGGGACGCGCCATGCAATCGCTGCTTGTCGGCGAGCGCGAGAACGGGTGAACGCCGCCGCCGAAGCCCGGCCGAAGGTGCGTGGTGGCCAGGGTGCTGTTGCCCGCCGGGATGGAGCTGCTCACCGGCGCCTGCGAAGTCGTCGAGGGCGGCCTCGACGCCGGCCCGGAGCGGCTCCTGGAGCTCGTGCCGGGCGCGGCCGCGATCGTCGCCGACCCGACGGTCGCCGTCGACGAGCGGCTGCTCGACGCCGCCGGGCCGACGCTTCGGGTGGTCGCCAACTTCGCCGTCGGCCACGACAACGTCGACCTCGGGGCCTGCCGGAGCCGTGGGGTGGCGGTGACCAACACCCCGGGCGTGCTCACCAACGCGACCGCGGAGCTCGCCCTGGCGCTGACCCTGGCCGCTGCCCGGAGGATGTCGGAGGCCGAGGCGCACCTGCGCGCCGGCCGCTGGGTCGGCTGGGACCCCGGTTGGCACCTGGGGCTCGAGCTCAGTGGCGCCTGCTTCGGGGTCATCGGGCTGGGCCGGATCGGGCGCCGCTATGCGGAGCTGGTCGCGCCGCTCGCCGGCGAGATCCTTTACGCGAGCCGCACCCCCAAGCCCGACTCGGAGCGCGAGTTGGGAGCGGTCCATGTCGAGCTGGCCGAGCTCCTCGGACGGGCCGACGTGGTCAGCCTCCACGTTCCCGCGAGCTCGGAGACGGCGGGGTTGATCGGGCCTGCGGAGCTCGGGGCGATGCGGTCGCACGCGGTGCTCGTCAACACCGCCCGCGGGCCGCTGGTCGACTCGGCGGCTCTGGCCCAGGCCCTGCGCTTGAACGAGATCGGCGCGGCCGGCCTCGACGTGTACGAAGGCGAGCCGCAGGTCGCGCCGGAGCTGCTCGAGGCGCCCCGCTGCGTCCTGCTTCCCCATATCGGCTCGGCCACCGAACGCGCCCGCGCCGCGATGGCCCGCCTGGCCGCCGAGAACGTGCTCGCGGCCGTGGGCGGCTCAGAGCCGCCCAACCGGGTCGCCTGAGGCCGCGCGGGTCGGCGCCTCAGCCGGCCTGAGCCTGCGCCCGGGCCGACGACCAGGGGGCGGCCCGCGGCCGGATGTTCACGTAGAGGACGTCGGTGTCGGCGAAGCGATCCTGGAATCCGCGGCGGCGCTCGGAGAACAGGATCCCGAGGAAGCCCAGGCAGAGCGGGATGATCGCCAGCCCCAGGCCGACCAGCCGGCGGATCGCCCGCCGAAGGCCGATCTGTCTCACCCCGTCGGCGTCGAGTGAGATCGCCAGGAATCGCATCCCGGGCGTCTGGCCGGAGAGCGACCAGAAGAACAGCAGGTAGCAGCCCCAGGCGATCATCCAGCCGGCGAACCCGAGCGCCGCCTCGGAGATCGAGAGCTCCCCGCCACCGCCGCCGATCAGGGAGACGGCCAGCGCGATCACCGCCGAGACGACGATGAAGATGCCGTTCAGGATCACCGCGTCGAGCCCGACCGCGAGCGCCCGGGTCACGAGACCCGCCTGCTTCGGGCTTTCGGCCCGTTGGGGCCGGCGGAAGAGGGCCCGCGCCATTCGCTCGAGCGCGTCGTCGAGACTTCGCGCGACCCGGCGCAGCTGGCGCCCCAGGTCCTCGATCAGCCCGACGCCCTGGGAGGTCAGCGCCGCGCGGACCTCGGGCGCCTCGGCGATCCGCTCGACCAGCCGCTGGGCCTCGTCGCTTGCCAGCAGCTGGCCCCACAGATGGTCGAACTGCTCGCTGTCGAGGGCCCGGGCCAGGGCCCGCTCGACCGCTGGTTGACTCAGCGCCCGGGCCAGGGCCTCCTCGAACTGCGGCCCCTCCAGGATCCGCACCAGCGCCCGCTCCATGGCCGGGCTCTCGGCGGCGCTGACCAGCGCCTCCTCGATCGCCGTCTCGGCGGCGCGGTCGATGCCGGTCAGGCCCGCGACCTGGCGTGCGCCGCGCGCGCCGGTTCCCAACAGGCGGGCGGGTAGGGGCCTCTGAGGAGGGCTCTCGCTCACGACTCGAGCCCAACCCTAAGGGCTGGCGTCAGATGCTCGTAAGCTGACTCGAAACGACCGCCGAGGAGGCATTGCGATGACCCCGCCCGCGCCCCTGATCACCGGCACCGACTTCATCACCGTCGGGACCAAGGACTTTGACGCTGCGATCGGCTTCTACGGCGGCGTGCTGGGCCTGCCGGAGTCGAAGCGATGGGGCCAGATGCCCGGGGTCGAGTTCGAGACCGGAAACCTGACCATCGCCGTGATGCAGTCGGACGCATTCGGGATCGAGTTCCGCCCCAACAACCAGCCGCTCGAGTTCCACGTCGACGACTTCGACGCCGCCTATTCGGAGCTCGAGTCGCGCGGGGTCGAGTTCAAGGGCGAGACGATCGACTCGGGCGTCTGTTTCCAGGCCTTCTTCGAGGATCCGGACGGGAACACCCTGGCGATCCACCACCGCTATGCGCCCGGCGCTCCGCCGCAGGCGGGCGCCTGAGCACCGCCCGATCGCCGAGATCGGGCCGCTCGCGACTGGCTCTCGATCAGGCTACGCCGGCGCGCCGGTCTTCTCGCGCTCGGCGGCGGCCGCCTCGACCAACTGCTGGTAGCGGACCTGCTGACCGGCGGCGCCCCAGTTGCCGTCGGGAACTTCGTTGATCACGGTCCAAACGCGGATGCCCTCGCTCTCGTCGAGCCCGGCGGCGCGCAGGATCGCCTGGTTGAACGAGTCGACCACGATGCCCTTGCGTCGATCCGAGAGCGCCCCTTCGGGGACGGTGATCTGAACGCGAAAGCGCGGCTCGCCGCCGGGATGCCCGCCGACTGCCAGCGCCTCGGGCTCGATCTCGTTCGCGTAGACCCAGGTGATCGAGCGGAAGAACTCGGTGTCGGGCGCCTTCTCGGCCTCGAGCATCTTCGTCGCCAGCTCCTCGAGCAGCTCCTCGCGGGCACTCGAGTCGATCGCGCCCTTCGGGTAGGTGAGTTCGAGCATCGGCATGGTCCAAACCTCCTGGTCGGTGGGCTCGTCCCGCCAGCATAGGAGCTGACGGCGCGCCGCGCGGGCAGGCGAGCCTGGGCGCGGCGGTATCCGCAACATCGTCTACCGCTGGGGCTTCTGGTGGGCTGTCGCCTGGGTGGGAATCGCGGTCATCGTCGGATTTTCGGCTGAGTCTTGCCGCGACACGATCATCGCGGGCGACGAGTGCTCGGGATTCTCGGAGTTCGCCTATGAGAACGATGGCGCGTTGGGCGTGCCCCTCGTTGTCGCGCTGGTCGGCGGCCTGCTGCTAGGGCTGCTCCAAAACCGGGCGGAGAGCCGTCCCTGTCCCCGCTGCGGCGAGCGGGTCGTGATCGGCAAGATGGAGTGCCCCCGTTGTGGGTTCGACTTCGAGTCGATTGGCGGCTCGGAGCGAGCGCCGTCCTAGCCACGTTCGGCGCCGGAGGGTCGTGGTCATCCCAGGCGCGGTGCGTCGGTCGTGAGGCCCTTGGCCAGCTCGGCCTCCTGCTCCCGGCGCTCGCGCAACACCGCCAGCCGGGCTTCGAGGTCCAGAACGAGGCGGTCGCATCGCTCGGCGACCGCGAACCCCGGATGCGCCCGTTTCTGGCCCTTGGAGCCGCGCACCCACGGGTCTGCCATCGCTTCCGTCATCGCCGCGTCCGCAGCCTGGAGGTTGGCCGACAGCCGGGCCCGTAGCTGGCCCTCCTCGTTGTCGACGTCGTTCTCAGGCATCGCGGTCAGGGGAAAAAGCTTCACCTGGGGAAATGGGCTGGGACATGGCATTTAGTGTGATGGGGACCGAAGGGGTGAGAGGCCCGCGAGCAGGCTGGTGCTGACGAGGCCCCCGCCCCGGATAGAGTCCTCGCCAGCCAACGAATGAGGAGGTCCCGATGCACGCTGTCGTCGTCACGGTCACGGTCAACGACCGAGAGGCTGCCACGAGCCAGTTGCGCGAGCAGATAGTGCCCGGTGTATCGCAAGCTCCGGGATTCGTAGCCGGGTACTGGACACGAGGAGACGACTCGGGATTGAGCATGGTCGTCTTCGAGTCGGAGGACGCCGCCAAGACCATGAGCGAGAGGGTCCCGTCGATGGTTACTGACGCGGTCACGATCAAGGACATCGAGGTGCGCGAAGTCGTAGCGCACGCCTAAGTCGCTCGAACGCGGCGAAAGGCCCTCAAAGCCGCCGGGCTGCGGGAGTAGGCGATGTCGCAGGAGAACGTGGAGATCCTCCGAGATGCGGTTGTGGCCTTCAACCGCGGCGACCTGGACACATGGCTCGACGAGTACTGGGCGGACGACATCGACTACCGGGCGGTCGAGCGCATCGACGACCCTGGTCCGATTCATGGCAAGGACGGCATGCGCGTCTACCTGCAGGACTGGATCGACACCTTCGATGAGTTCAAGGTCGAGCCGATGGAGTTGATCGACGCCGGGGAGGAACAGGTTGTCGCGGTCTTCCGGAACAGCGGACGGGCGAAGCTGAGTGGCATCGAGACGGATCTGACCTTCGCCGTCGTCTACACGGTCCGCGACGGGAAGATCGCGCGGGCCCGCGAGTACTGGA
This sequence comes from uncultured bacterium, assembly GCA_963811625.1. Classification (GTDB taxonomy): domain Bacteria; phylum Actinomycetota; class Thermoleophilia; order Solirubrobacterales; family 70-9; genus AC-56. Next base: position 118,275 of record CAWERS010000002.1, read on the forward strand.
CGAAGGACAAAGCCCTCGAAGCCGCCGGGCTACGGGATTCTTAGAGAGCGGATTCCCGGTTCACCGCCCCAGTGCGCCCGCCAAAAACGGCGTGACCGACGGCCCCGACGCGAGATACTGCGCGGGCGATGTCGCGGGAGAACGTGGAGATCGTGCGTCGGGGATTCGAGGCGTTTCAGGCTGGCTTGGCTCGGGGCGATCCAGGCGCGGCCTACGACTCCGGGACCCTCGCACCCGATGCCGAATGGATACCGGCTCCAAACACACCCGGCCTCCGGCCCGTCTACCGAGGGCGCGACGGTTTCGTCGAGTTCATGGGCACTTGGACCGAGGATCTCGAATGGTCCATCGACCTGGAGCGGCTGATCGACGCGGGCGATGACCGCGTTGTCGCCATGTTCCACCAGCACGCGACCGGAAGGGCGAGCGGCGCGACAGTCGACCTGCACATGGCCCTGCTCTACGAGTTGGAGAATCGCCGGGTCATCCGGATGCGGAACTTCCTCGACCCAGCCGAGGCCCTCGAAGCCGCCGGGCTGCGGGAGTAGGCGATGTCGCAGGAGAACGTGGAGGTCTTGCGGCGACAGATCGCAGCGTGGAACGCGGGCGACATGGATGCATTCCGCGAGCTCTGTGACGCCGACGTGGTCATGCATCACGTCGAAGACTGGCCCGAGCCTGGCCCCACGGTGGGCCGGGCGGCGGTGATGCGCTTCATCGAGCAACTCCGCGACACCTGGGACGCCGACACGATCGAAGTGACCAGCGACTACCTCCACGCCGCTGACCGAGTCGTCGTCAGGTTTACCTGGCACGGCCGGGGCCACGGCCCTCAGTCGAACATCGAATTGACGACCGTCTATGGCGTTCGCAAGGGCAAAATCCGGAGCATGGAGTTCTTCTGGGATCACGCGGAGGCCCTCGAAGCCGCCGGGCTTTCCGAGTAGGCGATGTCGCAGGAGAACGTAGAGATCGTGCGGACGCTCTTCGCCCGGTGGAATGAAGGCGACTACTCGGACACCGACTGGGCGGCTCCAGACATCGCATTCGTCATGAAGACGCCTGGGGGCGGGACCTCGCAAGGCGTGGAAGCGATGAGTGAATCCTGGCGCAACTTCCTCCGAGCCTGGGAAGAGTTCCAGGGGGTGCCCCAGGAGGTCATCGAAGCGGGCAATCAGGTGCTCGTCCTTAACGAGTTCGGCGGTCGCGGAAGCGCGAGCGGTGTGCCGATCAAGGGCATGCGTGGCGCGGCCCTCTTCACGTTCGAGAGGGGCAGGGTGGTAAGGCTCGCCCTGTTCACCGACTGGGACGAAGCCCTCGAAGCCGCCGGCCTGCGGGAGTAGGCCGGGCTACCGTCCGAACCGACTCAGCTACGACAAGCGCGCCCTCCCGGTCCCAGTCAGGCGGCGATCTCCAGCCGAGGCAGGATTCGCGAAAACTCGCCTAACTCCTGGGAGCCGTGTCTGGTCAGCTAGCGGCCGACGCGAGATACTGCGCAGGCGATGTCGCAGGAGAACGTGGAGGTCGTGCGGAGCCAGTACGCCTTGCTTAGCCAGGATGACTACGAGGCATTTTTTGACGGACTTCCACCCGAGTTTGTTTTCGACTTCTCGCGGCGGCTCATAGACCCGGTGATTCTGCGTGGACGCGACGAGATTCGTGCCTGGATGGAACGCGAGCGGCCGATGTGGGAAGGGGACCACATCGGCTACGAGCCGAAAGAGTTGATCGACGGGGGCGACGAGGTGCTCGCGCTCGTTCGGATAAGCGGTCGGGGGAAGGCGAGCGGCGTCGAGGTTGAGGCTTATACCTGGAACGTGGCGACGTTCCGCGACGGTAAGCCGGTCGAGATGACGTACTTCGGTGACGACCGAGCGGCTGCCTTCGAAGCCGCCGGGCTGCGGGAGCACGCGATGTCGCAGGAGAACGTCGAGGTCGTGCGGAGGTTCGTCGACCAGTACGCCGACGCCCCGAGCGACATGCGAGGACTCGCTGCCAACTTCTTTGAGCCTGATGCCGACTACTACCCGGTGCAGAAATTTCCCGAGGCACGGCCATGTCACGGCGTCGAGGAGATCGCCCGCTTCCAGGCCGACTACCGGGATGCTTGGGACCGCTACGAGATGAAGGTCAACAAGCTGATCCCCGTGAGCGATGATCGCGTCCTCGCTCACTCGACGATCAGGGCCGAGGGTCGCGAGAGCGGCGTGAAGCTGGACGGTGACCTCTATCAATGTGTGTGGCTGCGCCACGGGCGCGTCATGCGGTGGGAGGACCACCTGTCCCTGAAGGGCGCCCTTCGCGCACTTGGTCTCAGCGGGGAGACCCTCGAAGCCGCCGGGCTGCGGGAGTAGACCCGGCAACCATCCGAACAGACCCAGCTACGACAAGCGCGCCCTCGGGTCGCAGTCAGGCGGCGATCTCCAGCCGAGGCAGGATTCGCGAAAACTCGCCCCACTCCTGGATTCTCTGGCTCCTCGGAAACTCCCACTTTGCATGGAAAGCGACAGCGGCCCAGGCGGGGCGAAGGCTCTCTGGCACTAGCCGGGGAGGAGGCCGAGTTGGCCGAGGAAGTCCATCTGGTCGAAGAACAGGTGCTCGGACTTCAGCGTGTCGCCGTCGGTGACGTAGACCGCCGCCCACCGGAGCTCAACGGCTCGTCCTGTCGGCGCGACATCACCGTTGGGGGTGTGGAGCACACCATCATGGGTGCCCGTGATCGTCCCTTCGGCCGCTGCGGCCGGCCCGTCGGTGAGGAGCTGCTCGATCTCGAGGCGGAGGTCCGGGAACGCTTCCTGGAACACGGCGAGGAAGCCGATGACATTGTCGCGGCCGCTGACCTGGGCGCCTGGCGCTGTTATCTCCGCATCGGCGGCCCACGGATCGGCGTCGCTGTCATGGCCGTTGACCGCGTCGATGTGCTTGAGGATCACGTCTCTGGCGCTGGGCATCTGCTCTCCAATTGTGGTTGGGAGCGCCATCCTCTCAGAGGTCGGACTTTCGCCTCGGACGAAAACCAGGAGCGACGGCGCGCTATGAGGAACGCCTTCACGTTCTCCTGCGACATCGCCTACTCCGAATGCCCGGCGGCGTCGAGGGCCTCGGCTTCTTCTTGGAACAGCCGAAGGCGACTGATCCCCCCATTCTCGACGGTGAAGACGAGAGCGCTCCTCGCCGTCACTTCGATCCCGTCGCGCCCCCACATGTGGGCGGTGTTCCAGACCACGACTTCGGACCCCGCCTCCGTGAGGTTGTGTATCTCCAGTTGAGAATCCTCAAACGTCGACCAAAACTCGTCCCAGAAGGCAATCTGCTGCTCCCGACCGCGATAGACGCCTCTGTACAACGCTCGGGCGCGCGACCAGTCAATTTCCGCATCGGGGCGAAACGAGGCCACGTACGCGGCCTTGTCGCGCCGGTTCCAGGCTTCGAGATGGCGCTGCACAATCTCCACGTTCTCCCGCGACATCGCCCGCGCAGTATCTCGCGTCGGAGGGCTTTGGATGGCCTGACGCGACCACTTGCTCGCTGTAGCCTCTCGATCGAGATTCGCCTTGCAGTCGAGCGAAGGAGAAGTCATGAGCCAGGACGAAAAGACCTTCGAAGGGCAGTGCTGGTGCGGCGCTGTAACGATTGAAGTTACGGGCGATCCGGAGGGCGCTGGCTACTGCCATTGCGAGTCCTGTAGGAGCTGGTCCGCCTCCCCGGTCAACGCATTCACCCTCTGGAAGCCCGAGGCGGTCAACGTGACTCAGGGAGAGGACCAAATCGGCGAGCACCACCTGAACGAGCAGAGCTATCGGCAGTGGTGCAAGGTCTGCGGGGGGCACGTGCTAACGCGGCACCCGCAGTGGGGCTTGGTCGACGTCTACGCGGCGACGATCCCTTCATTTCCGTTCGCACCCGGAGTGCACGTCAACTACGAGTCGACCGTCCTGCCCATAAAGGATGGCCTCCCGAAGCTGAAGGACTTTCCCGAGGAGCTGGGCGGCTCCGGCGAGACAGTCGCCGAGTAGCAGTGCGACCGGGCGGCCCGGCGCACCACCTCCACGTTCTCCTGCGACATCGCCCGCGGAGTATCTCGCTCTGGCGGCGTATAGCAATCCCCCGCCTCAGGCCCGTGCTTGCCTTCAGGAGTACGCTTAGGGCTATGAGCCGGAGGACCTCGTCCAGTTTTGGGGGGATCAAGCAGGTGGGTGTCGGCGTGTCGATCGGCTTCCCGCTGCTGGTGATTGGGGTGCTGATGCTGGCGCTGCTCACCGTGTCCTTGGTCGGGACCGGCACCTTGCTCTGGATTCTTGCCGGGGCGATGGCCGGAGCCGGACTCCTCGCGGCAGCCTCCCGTTGGCTTTTCTGAGATAGCGCGTACGGCGATCGTCCTCTTAGGGCGGGGCGGCGGCTTCGAGGGCTTCCTCGGGGTTCGGGTTTCTCCTGCGCCATCGCCTACTCCGAAAGTCCGGCGGCTTGGAGGGCCGCGTCGCGGTCGAGATAGATACGAAGGCGAACGAGTTGACCGTCCTCCAATTCGTAGACGATGGCGTATCCCTGATCAATCGGCGCTCCGCTCGCCTTGCCCGTGGCGGACTGGGTGAAGAACCCCACAACGCGATCCTCGCCCGCGTCGATCAACCGCTCCCTGTGAACCGAGTAGTTCTCGAAGTCCTCGGTCCACCCGAGCATGAACTCCGAGAACCCTTCACGGCCCTCGAAGCTCCTCTGCTCCGGATGCTCGGGAGCCGGAATCAACTCGCAATCCTCGGCCACCGCGCCCGTTTCCCAGGCGGCGGTGAAGTCTCCACGCTCGACTCCAGCCTCGAAGGCTTCGGATATGCGCCGCGCGATCTCCAGGTTCTCCTCCGACATCGCCCGCGCAGTATCTCGCGCAGGGGGGAGACGCTTGGGGGCTCAGTTCGTCGCCGAGGTCACGCAGCGATACTGAATCCCCGTAAACGCCTTGTTCGGGGATGAGGCGATCCAAGAGCCTGCGAACTAGGTCCACGAGAGCAAGCAGCCTGGCGCGGTCTTGGTCTAGCTGGCTTGCCTCGATGGTGTGATCCTAAAGCCAGTAACCAGGATCGGGGCGAACAACTGATTCAAACCGCAAGTCGATCCCCTTCGCCAGTTCACCCTGTTTCTAGGTATTGACTCCGGATAGGGGCGGTATAGAATGGCGTCGGCTCACCCGCCCGGGTGAGTCTCAGGCAAAGGTAGGGGGAACGATGTCGCCAAGAAGGCTTGCTGTCGGCGTGCTGGTCGCAGGGGCGACGTTCGCCCTGGTCGGGGCATTCGCTGCCGCGAAGATCAAGACGAGGTCCAAGAGCACGACGATCGCTGCGCAGGATTTCGGCACGGCGGCCGCCAAATGCCCGAAGGGAAGCGAAGCGGTGGCGGGGGGCTTCGCGAGTCCCGGTTTCGACCCGGAGTTCACTGGACCCGGAATCTTCGCCTCGGGCTCCAAGCGCGTGGGCGACCGCGCGTGGAAGACCAGCGGATTCAACTTCGGCGGCGCGACGGGCAAGGAGGTTGGGTACGCGTACTGCGACACCCACAAGCCGCGGTTGAAGGTGGAGTCGGACGGCACCTCCGTACCAGCCGGGTCAACCGCCTCGGCCACGGCCACCTGCCCGGGCGGAAGCGAGGCAGTGTCCGGCGGCTTCGTCGGCTTCGGGCCCCTGGATGCCTCCGTGATCCCATTCACCTCGAAGCGCGTGGGCGACCACAAGTGGAAGGTGAGCGGTTTCAACAACGACCACACCAATCCGGAGGACCTCAAGGCCTTCGCATACTGCGACAAGCACGGCCCAGGGCTGAAGGCGGAGTCCGCGCACGTCACGGTCCCGTCCCAGACGACGCGCTCGGCGACCGCCAAATGCCGCCACGGCAAGCGCGCCTACTCGGGTGGTTACGTCGGCCCCTTCGCCTTCAAGTCGAAGAAGACAAAGGGAGGCGATTGGACTGCCACCTTCCAAGGGAACGGTCCTGGCCCATTCACCGTGTTCGCCTACTGTAAGTAGCAACGGGCCGGAACCCGTTCAGCCTCCCCACGGCCAAGGCGTTCGGCAAGCTGAACGACAACTGGCTCTCCGACGTGGGCAGGGTCCAGATCAGCGTCCTGCTCCAGCTCGTCTCGGTGAAGACGGTCGCCCAGAAGGCGAACCTCAGCCGCTCCAAGACGATCAGCAAGCTGCACCTGCGGCCTCACTTGGTCGCGATCAAGTAGCTCAGCAAGCAGCCGGCTGCACGACGAAGGCGGGCAGCTCCCGGCGACCCTCGGAAATCCGCATCGAGCAAGCTGCAACGTCGGGCGGGACACGCTTCGCGCCTCGACACCGTTGCGTAATCGACTGCCCGAGGTATGCGGAAACCACCGATTCGCGCTCAGGCGGCCAGGAATAGGGTCCCGGATGCCCAGAGGCGTCGGGCAGATCGGGAGGTCCGCATGACATTCAAAATCGAGACCTATCGGGCGGTCGGCAAGCTCCTTGGGAGTTGCGGCCTCCTGATCGTTGCGGTGGTGGTCAGCCTTGTCCTGTCAGCAACGGCGCAGGCCGCCCCCGGCGACCTCGACCCGGCCTTCTCCGACGATGGTGTGCAGACGACCCCATTCCCTGGTGACATTGACGACGCCCAGGCGAACGACGTGGCGATCCAGGCAAACGGCAAGATCGTCACGGTCGCCGGAGGCGGCGAATTCGCGCTCGCTCGCTACCTCGGGGGATGAGCGACCGGGCTGACCTCACCTGCAGCAAGACGACCGGCAAGCTCCACCTGAGGCCGTACCTGGACGCGATCAACTAGGCGGCACCAGGCCCCGACCTGAGCCGCGTATTCGCTTCGCGGCTCGCGCCGTCGGCCAATCACGAACACCGGCAGGAGCCCGACCTGAGCTGAATTAGCGGAACCCTGGGAGCCGTGGCGCTGCTGCCGCGGGTATGGCGAGATACTGGGTGGGCGATGTCGGAGGAGAACGTGGAGCTCGACCGGCAGAACCGGGACCTTGAGGTCCTCCGAGAGGTCTACTCGCACTGGGAACGCGGCGACTTCACATCTTGGGAGGCGTTCGCCGACGACTACGTCTGGAAGGCGGTCGATGCGATTGAGTCCGGCGAGTACACGGGCATCGCCGAAGTCAGCGCGGCCTGGCGGACCTGGCTTCAGGCGTGGGATGGATTCAGCATCGAGGCGGAGGAGGTGGTCGCCGGCTCCGACGGCAGGTATGTGGTGATGCAGTTGTTCCGGGGGAAGGGGAAGGCGAGCGGGCTCGAGAGTGAGGAGCGCAGCGCGGCGGTGGTGACGATGCGCGACGGACTGATCGCCCGAATGGAGGGCTTCTGGGACTGCGATGCGGCATTGCGGGCGGTTGGGGTCGAGCGCCGCTGAGGCCCTCGAAGCCGCCGGGCTGCGGGAGTAGGCGATGTCGCGGCTATCGGAGCTTGGCGGGAAGCGACTCCCCTTCTTGCGCTGGTCGGTCGTGCGCATGCTGGTTGGGATGCGGCGCTTGACGACCGAGTGGCAGGTCGGAGACGGTCGGGAGTTGGCGCTTGCCCGCTATGTCGAGACGGTGGCTCGGCGGGGCGACCTCGATGACGTGATTCGTGCCATCGATAACTTCGCCTACCGCGAGAGCTTCCTGATCAACGTCGGCGACGAGAAGGGCGAGATTTTGGATGCGGCGATCCGGCGGACCGAGCCCCGTAAGCTGCTCGAGCTCGGGACTTACTGCGGCTACAGCGCCCTGCGTGCCGCCCGGGTGATGCCCCAAGGGGCGCGGCTGGTGTCGGTCGAGTTCAGCGCCGACAACGCAGCGATCGCGCGCCGTATCTGGGACCACGCCGGCATTGGGGAGGAGCTGACAGTGGTCGTCGGGACGCTCGGCGATGGGGGTACGACGATCGCGCGGCTCGAGTCCGAGTACGGGTTCGCCAGCGGCTCGGTGGACTTCGTCTTCGTCGACCACGACAAGTCCGCCTATCTGCCCGACCTGAGGCGGATCCTCGACCGAGGATGGCTCCACCCGGGTTCGGTTCTCGTAGCCGACAACATCAGGCGGCCTGGAGCGCCCGAGTACCGTGAGTTCATGCAGCGGGAGGAAGGGCGGAGATGGCGGACCAGCAAGCACAAAACCCATGCCGAGTACCAGTCGCTGTTCAAGGACTTGGTCTTCGAATCCGAGTACCTGGGAACAAACGGAGCGCTCAGGCCCGGGCGGAGATAAGGCTCTCGAGCTTGTCGAAGCTGTCGGTCCAGCCGTCCCGATGCAGCGCGCGACGGGCCTCGGTCTTGAACGTCCCCTGGGTGAAGTCGATCTCGGTTGACCTGCCGAGATCCCGGAGCGAGAGCCCGACCAGGGTCTCGACGTCGTCTGGATCCGGGTCCTCGTACACGAATGTGTAGGCGAGGCGGACCGGGGGATCGACTTCGCGGAACTCGCCGGTCAGATAGAAGGGATCACCCTCCGGTGGCTGCATCTTGATCCGGTAGGTCTCTCCGACGACGGGGACGAATTTCAGGCTCGGAATGGTGAAGCCGTGTGGCCCGAACCACTTTGCCAGCTCGCTCGGGTCGGTCAAGGCCGCGAACACGACCGAAGGCGTGGCGGGCAAGACCCTCCGCATCTCGAGCGTGAGCTCGCCGGATTGCGCCGCCACGCCCGGATCCTACGCCTACCGCGACCACAAGCGCGGGAGCATCGTTGGGCCGTGGTTCTCCTTGATTGTGGAAGCCGCCGCGCCGGGAAGAGCGCGAGATACTGCGCGGGCGATGTCGGAGGAGAACGTGGAGCTGGTCCGCGAGGCCTTCCAGGCCTGGTACCCGAACGATGCCGCAGGGTTCGCCCGTCATCTCGCTCCGGAGTTCGAGTACGAGATCACCTATGGCCCGGAGAGGGGCGTCTTCCGCGGCTTGAAGGCGATGGTTGACGCTCTCGAGCACTGGGAGGAGCCATTCTCGGATTACGACTGGAGGCCCGACACCTACCTAGATGGGGGCGACGGCTACGTCGTGGTCCCATTCACAGAGGGTGGTCATGGAAGGACGAGCGGGATTCAAATCGAACAGCGCCGAGCGTTTCTCTGCCTTGTTCGGGACCACAAGATCCTGCGGCTGGTCGAGTATCCATCGACCGCCGACGCCCTCGAGGCCGTGCGGCACTCGGACTCGGCGATCTCGCAGGAGAACGTGGAGATCGTGCACCGGGTCTACAAGCTCGCTGAGGGCCAAGGAGTCGAGGGGCTTTTGGAGCTGGCAACCGATGACGTCGTTTGGATCAGCGACCCGCACTTTCCCGGCGGGGGAAGGCACAACGGCAAGGAGAACGTCCAGCGCTGGTTGAGACAGCTCTGGATCTACGACGAGGTCTCGATCGACGTCGAGGAGATCATTGACCTTGACGATAGGGCGCTGGCCATCACCCAGTTTCACGGGGTCTCTGTGGGAGCCCCGCCCGTGGACTGGCTGTGGTGCCACCTCTTTGCGTTCAGAGATGGCCGGATCAGTCAGGCGCAAAGCTTTCTTGACCGAGCGGAGGCCCTCGAAGCCGCCGGGCTCTCGGGGTAGGCGATGTCGGAGGAGGCACCGGTGAGCCGGGTAGCTGCGGTGGCTTTTGTCGAGGGCTACGGCCGCACCTGGGAGAGCTGGGACTACGACGGCTTCGTCGACCTGTTCAGCGACGGCGTGGTCTACGTCGCTCACGCGGCGGAGGCGGCGGTCGTGGGACGGGCGGGGCACGCGGATTACATTCGGAAGGAGGCAGCAGATCAGGGCGAGGCCAGCGTCGAGATGGGAACGCCGGTCATCGACGGCGACCGCGTCGCGGCTGAGTTTTGGGTGACGCGGACCAATGAGGGCGAGAACTGGACCACCGCGGGATGTTTCGTCGCACAGCTCGGCCCGGACGGGCGATGCAACGTCTTCCGCGAATACTGGTTCGACGTCGAGGGGCATACCAGCGCGTATGACGGATGGGGCAAGTAGGCGATGTCGCAGGAAGATGTGGAGGCCGGCGCTCGACGCCAGAAGATCAGCTATCGCGAACGACCACGCCGTAGCCTCGACGAGCGGATCGCGACTCGCTTTCCGGCGGCCACAACCTTGCTCACGGCGTGGGTATCCCGCCATCCGCCGAGCTCGAAGTTTCGTCAGCGGGTGTTGGCGCGGGCGGTCAGTCGCGGGTTCGCGGCCCTTCAGCGAGGCGACTTTGAGGCGGCCCTGGGGAGCTTCTACGACCCCGATGTCGAGTGGCACGGAGCGGTCGGGGGCCTTGACGAAGGGCGCGTCCTGCGGGGCCACGCCGAGGTTCTTGAGGCATTCCGGGACTACTACGACACCTGGGAGCGGCTCGAACTGAAGCCGGAGGAGATCATCGACACCGGTGATCAACTGGTCGTCTTCGTCCACGAGGTGGCTCGCGGACGCAAGAGCGGCGTCGTCGTGGAGACGGACACCGCGGCGATCAGCACCCTTCACGAGGGGCGGGTCGTCCAGGTCAGGAACTACCTCGATCGCAACCAAGCCCTCGAAGCGGCTGGGCTTTCGGAGTAGGCGATGTCGCAGAAGAACGTGGAGCTCGTCCGAGCCGCTCTTGAGGCCTACAACGGGAGCAACCGCGAGGGCGCGGTGGTGCGGGTGACGCTCTACCGGGAGCGAGACGAAGCCCTCGAAGCGGCCGGGCACGGTTAGGGGTCTCGACGTGCGTGGCCTTGGAGACCTGCATAGGGGAAGGGGCGTGCGCGGACATGGACGACTGAGCCTCGTCGCCCGTTCAAAGACCCCCGAGCTCGGGGATGACCCGCTCGCCGACGATCCGCACCTGCTCTCCCAGATCGGGTAGGCCCTCGACCTCGATCCCGGCCCAGGCCTTCAGGGTGAACGGATCCGTGAACGACACCAGGGCGTGGTTGAGGCTCGCGGGAGCGTACGTGTCCGCGAGCCACTCGACCCAGTCCTCGGGCGTGCCGGCGACCATGATCCGGTCGGCGACCTCCTCCGGAGTCGCTTCGAGCGCGCCTTGAACGTCGCCCGCTGCGAAGGCCTCGTTGACCGGCGCCACTTGATCCGGCTCGATCCCGTGTCGTTCGAGGAGCGCCGCCGGCATCGACGGGATGTAGAACGCCGCCAGGATTCGCCCCGCGCGGCGGGCCACCTCGCCGTCAGGCGCGATCGCCCCGAGCAGGGAGTCGCCGAGATCGAGGCCGTCAGCGCTTCGACCGGCGCGCTCCATGCCGGCCCGAAAGTGCTTCACCGCGTAGCCCAGCGCCTCGGGTGAGTAGGCGCAGGCCGTGTGCAGGCCGTCGGCGATCTCGCCGGCCAGCTCCATCGACTTGGGACCGCCCATGGCGCCGATCTTCAGCGGCAGGTGCTCCTGCACGGGCCGGGCCGCGGTGGTGACTCCTGAGTAGTTGTAGAAGTCGCCCGCGAAGTCGATCGAGCCCTGGTCGAGGACGGTGCGCATGACCTGGTGGGCCTCGCGCAGGCGAGCGATCGGTCGCGTCCCGCGCCACTCGACCCCGTATTGCTCGAGCATCGCGATGTTGCCGATTCCGAACACGACCTCGGCTCGACCATTGCTCAGCTCGTCGAGCGTGGCTGCGAGCTGAGCGACATAGGTCGGCTCGCGCATGTAGATCGGCGCCACGCAGGGGCCGAGTCGAATCCGCTCGGTGCGTTGGGCGAGGGCCGCGAACAGCAGCCAGGCGTCCTTGTGGTAGATCTCGTCGGCGCTGTAGCAGGCGTGGTAGCCAAGCTTGTCGGCCAGCGCACCCGCATCAAGCAGCTCCCGCGCCGGCTGCTCGGGCAGCATCTGGAAGCTGAGCAGCATCCGGCGCCAGCCTAGCCCCTGCGGGTTCGGGCACGGGTCTTGCGGTTCGCCTGCCGGTGCGAGATACTCGCCCGGCGATGCCGGCGCGGGGTGGAATACACCACGTTGATCTTGCCGTCGCCGACGTTGGGCGGTCGCTCACCTTCTACCGCGATCTGCTCGTGCCGCTCGGATGGACCGACGAGATCAGGTATCCGACCTTCAGGGGCACGGAGGAGGTCGTCTACCTGGTGCGGGAAGGACCCCGTGGAGGGGGTTTGGGCCTGCGTGCAGCCGACGGCGGCACCCACCGCTACTACGACGTCGGAATCGAGCACTTCGCCTTCCAGGTTGACCGACGGGAGGAGGTTGATCAGGCGTACACACGCTGCCTCGCGAGCGGCGCGAAGGTTCACTTCGCGCCCGAGGAGGATCGCGACGAGCCCGGCTACTACGCGTTCTTCGTCTTCGACCCCGATGGGATTCGAGTCGAAGTGTTCTGCTGGCCCCGCTGAACCTGGCCAGCGCTCGCTGGCGGCCGGGCGTTCCTACCTCAACGGTGGCAGCGCCGACCCGGAGGACTTACTTACGTCCTACCCGCAGCCGGTGTTGTTCCCGCAGCTGGTGCAGGTGTAGCAACTGCCGGTCCGCTGCATCATGCCTCCGCACTGCTCACAGGCGGGGCCGAGGTCGCGGCCCTGCATCCGGGCCGGGATCACCGGCGGGGTGTCGGTGAGCGCGGCGGTCGGGGGGACCGGGTCGCTCGAGGAGCCGTTGCCCTCGTGGTGGCCGTTGCCGTTGCCGCCGTTCTCCTCGCTCTCCTCCAGTGGCAGGCTCTGCTGGGCCTCGCGGCGGGCCCTGACCTCCGGGGTCAGGATGCCGAGGTCCTCGAGCTCGTCGGTGTCCTCGATGAATCGGCTGCCGAGCCAGCGCATCAGGTAGTCGGGCATCGACTTGGCGAACGGGATCTCGGGGTTGTTGGTGATCCCCTCCGGGTCGAAGCGCATGTAGCTGAACTTGCGCACGAAGACCTCGAGCGGAACTCCGTACTGGAGCCCGATCGAGATCGCGGTGGCGAAGGCGTTCATCATCCCGCGCAGGGTCGAGCCCTCCTTCCCGATGTCGGTGAGGAAGATCTCGCCGACGGAGCCGTCCTCGTACTTGCCGGCGGTGATGTAGCCCTCGTGGCCGGCGATCGAGAACTTGTGGGTGATCGACTCCCGCTCGCGCGGCATCCGGCGGCGCTCCGGCCGCGGCGCGCCCTCCGGCTCTGACTCCGCCGGCTCGGACTTCTTCTCGCCGGCGTCGGTCTTCAGGGCCTGGGCGGTCTTCGACCCGTCGCGATAGATCGCCAGCGCCTTCAGACCGAGCTTCCAGCCCTGCGCATAGGCGTCCGCGATGTCGTCGACGCCGGCCGACTCCGGCAGGTTGACGGTCTTCGAGATCGCCCCGGAGATGAACGGCTGGACCGCGGACATCATCTCGATGTGGCCCATGTGGGAGATCGCCCGCTCGCCGACCGCGACGTCGAACACCGGCAGGTGCTCGTCGGCCAGCTCGGGGGCGCCGATGATGGTGCCCTTCTGGTTGATGTGGGCCTCGATCTGCTCGACCTGGCTCTCGGTGTAGCCGAGCGTCCGCAGCGCCAGCGGCACCGAGCGGTTGAGGATCGTCATCTGGCCGCCGCCGACCAGCTCCTTGAACTTGACCAGCGAGAAGTCGGGCTCGATCCCGGTCGTGTCGCAGTCCATCAGGAAGCTGATCGTCCCGGTGGGAGCGAGCACGGTCGCCTGCGCGTTGCGGTAGCCGTGCTCCTCGCCGAGCACCACCGCCTCGTCCCAGGCCGCCCGGGCCGCGCTCAGCAGGCCGTCGTCGACCATCGCGCCGTCGATCTCGCCGGCGGCGTCGCGATGCATCCGCATCACGGCGTTGTGGGGCTCGCGGTTCTTCGGATACTCGTCGTAGCTGCCGATCGAGGCCGCGATCTCGGCCGACTGCCGATAGGCGCGGCCGGTCATCAGCGCGGTGATCGCCGCCGCCATCGCCCGCCCCGGCTCGGAGTCGTAGGGGAGCCCGTTCGACATCAGGAGCGCACCGAGGTTGGCGTAGCCGAGGCCGATCTGGCGGAAGGCGCGGGCGTTGTTGCCGATCTCCTCGGTCGGGTAGCTCGACGGCCCGACCACGATCTCCTGGGCGAGGAAGACGACGTCGACCACGTGGCTGAAGTCCTCGACCTCGAAGGTCCCGTCGGGGTTGCGGAACTTCATCAGGTTGATCGAGGCCAGGTTGCAGGCCGAGTCGTCGACGTGCATGTATTCGGAGCACGGGTTGGAGGCGTTGATCCGCCCCGACTCCGGGCAGGTGTGCCAGCGGTTGATCGTGGTGTCGTACTGGACGCCCGGGTCGGCGCAGCGCCAGGCGGCGTCGGCGATCTGGTGCATCAGCTCGCGCGCCGAGAGCGTCTTCAGCGCCTCGCCGCTGGTCCGGGCGGTCAGGTCCCAATCGCCCCCTGAGTCGACCGCCTCCATGAACTCGTCGTTGACCCGGACCGAGTTGTTGGCGTTCTGGTACTGGATCGAGTGGAAGGAGTCCGAGTCCAGGCGCATGTCGAAGCCGGCATCGCGAAGCGCGGCGGCCTTCTCCTCCTCGCGAGCCTTGCACCAGATGAAGTCCTCGACGTCGGGGTGGTCGACGTCGAGCACCACCATCTTCGCCGCCCGCCGGGTCTTGCCGCCGGACTTGATCGTGCCCGCCCAGGCGTCGGCGCCGCGCATGAAGCTCACCGGGCCGGACGCCAGGCCGCCCTTGGACAGGTGCTCCTGCGAGGAGCGGATGCTCGAGAGGTTGATGCCGGACCCGGAGCCGCCCCGGAAGATCATCCCCTCCTTGGTGTTCCAGTCGAGGATCGACTCCATCGTGTCCTGGACGCTGAGGATGAAGCAGTTGTGGACGGCGATGTTGTTGGACAGGTACTCGCCCGACTCGGTCTGGATGTCGTAGACGTCATCCTCGCCGAGGTGGTCGATGGCGACGATCTCCTCCTCGCGAAGATCGGGGCACACCTTTGGGTTGCGAAGGCTGAGCGACTCGAGCAGCCGTTGCTGCTTGTCGGCCCCGACGAAGCCCACTAGCTCGGCGAACCGCGCACGCTCGGATCCGATGCTGATCGCGAGCTCATGGAGATCGTGACGATCAGCTCGCTTCTCGCGCTTGTGAGTGCGGCGGGAGTAGATCCCGATCGAGTTGAGCAGGAGCTGAAGATCCTCGGTCCAGCGCTCGCCGATGACCGCAAAGCCGATCCGCCCATTCTCATAGCCGTTTTCACGATTGATTGTCACGTAGCCGTCAGCCTGGAAGACGCTGCGCAGGTAGGCAGCGATCTCCTCGTGTGTCGCGGTCCACAGCCGAGACGGAACACGCATCTCGGTTCCCCGCGGAAGAAGCTCCCACTCGTTTACGAACTTGCGAAGCACTTCGCCGTACAGTCGAATTCGACGGACCCTGGTCTCCTTGGTGTCAGCTTCCCGAACCTTGCGATGTACGTCAGGAAGGGCAGCGTCAAGGTTCTCCATGACCCACTCGTACTCGTCATCGCTCGCGACCTGGAACTCGATCATCAGCGAGCTATTCGTGGAGCCCGTGTACTGGCCAACGAAGCCGTCAGCCTGCAGCCAACCCGCAAGCGCCGCCTCGGCGCGGACGGTGCGGGTTTGCTCGTCGATTGACTCGACGCCGTCGAGCTCCGACGACGGAAGGCCGCCTGCGGCAACGAGGACGCGCTCCGCGACTCGCGCACGGTGTGGGTGAAGGTGAAGCCGCATGCCTGGCTTCAGCTCGTCTACGCGAAACCACTCGGGCTCGGTGCGGCGCTCGTGGACTGCTTTCACCAGATGGTCGCTCGTGGCCTCGATGAAGTTGCCGTTTCTCAACCTGACTCGAGACACTGGCTTGCGACCATTCGCCTTGACGGCGACCACACGCGTCACGCCGTCGGCGTCATAGACCTCCCTCCCAATCTGCTCGCCGTCGATGAACTCGCCGATCGGAATCATCCCTTCCGGCGTGGAGATGAGGGCGTCGTGTGGCTGGCAGGCCGAGCACTGCGGGTGGTCCTCGAAGCCGACGTTGAACCACACCGGGCTGTTGAAGGCCGCCTCCTGGTGGAGAAGGATGTGGGTCAGCTCGGCCTCGAAGGAGCCGGCGTCCTCGTCGGTGGCGAAGTAGCCGCCCTCGCGCCCCCAGGCCGCGATCGTCCCGGCGACCCGGGAGATCATCTGCTTCACCGAGCTCTCGCGCTCCGGCGATCCGAGCTTGCCGCGGAAGTACTTCTGGGCGACGATGTTGGTCGCGTTCTGGGACCAGCTGGTCGGGAACTCGACCTGCCGCTGCTCGAACGCCGGGTTCTCCGGATCCCCGATCACGGCGTCGCGAAGCTCCCACTCGACCTGGTCGAAGGGGTGGACGCCGGGGGTGGTGTAGCGACGTTCGACGCTCAGTCCCGATGTCCGAGCCTGAGCGTCGTTTGCAGCGGTTTTACTCATCAAGTCCTCTCCTAGCAGCGGCTTTTGGGGTGGACCCCGAATCCTCGCGCGCGGCGCGGACGGAACCGGTCGCGGTGGCGATGGCCGCGGAGCCGGCGCCCTCGGCCGAGATCGACGGCAGCGTTCCGGCGAACTGGAGGTAGGCCCCGCGGTCGAGCCGCGGAGCTCCTCGAGGCAGAGCTCGCCGATCCGCTCCGAGGACAGCTCGTGCTCCCCGCCGGCCGCCAGCTCGACCCGGTCGACGATCGCCTCCACGTCGGACGCGACCACCGGCCGCTTGTGGGCCGCGCCGAGCAGCGCCGCCCGAAGCTTGGTCCGATCGAAGCGCTGCCGCTCGCCGTCGCGCTTGATCACGTAGAGGGGCTCGGGCTCGCGGCGCTCGAAGGTGGTGAAGCGGTGGCCGCAGGCGGGGCACTCGCGCCGCCGGCGAACCGCGGCGCCGTCGGGGGCGCGACGGCTCTCCAGGACTCGGGTCGAGGAGTGACAGCTGGGACACACCATCCAGTCATTCTACTAGTGGTGGCGTTCTCCTGCCCAGACGAAACGCTATATATGGAGCCCCACGCAACGGGTGGCGCGTTTCCTTCGCATAGCGGAGGAAACTCGCCAACCCGAGCCCGTTCCCACCCAGCCACAGTCCTGCTTGCGAGGCACATCCGGCGCCCGGGCGCGTCCTCGACCCGGCCCGCCGGAGGTTCGCTAGGCTCGCCTGGCGATGACCAGACGGGAGCGTGCCAGGGAGCGAGTGGCGGATGCGCGAGCGGTCGCCTCGGAGCGAGTGTCCGACGCCAGGACAGTCGCCTCGGAGCGAATGTCCGACGCCAGGACGGTCGCCTCGGAGCGAATGTCCGACGCGAAGACGGTCGCCTCGGAGCGAGTGTCCGACGCCAGGGCGGTGGCATCGGAGCGAGTCTCCGACGCGAAGGCGGCCGCCGAGGAGCTGATCGCCCGCTCCAAGCCGCGGCTTCGCGGCGTCTCCCACGAGTGGGCCTTCTTCATCTCACTGGTCGCCGGCGGCGCCCTGGTGCTCACGGCGCCCACCGGGCACGCGGCCGCGATGGCGGCGATCTACGCCGGCTCGCTGTCGGCGCTGCTCGGGGTCAGCGCCCTCTATCACCGGATCGACTGGCGCCGCCCCGAGATCCGCCGCTGGATGCGCCGCCTCGACCACTCGATGATCTTCCTGTTGATCGCCGGCACGGTGACGCCGTTCGCGGTCCTGGTCATGGGCGGGGCGCTCGGGAGCGCGCTCCTGATCGCCGTCTGGGCCGGGGCCGCGGCCGGAATCGTGGTCGAGATGATCTGGGTGGAGGCGCCGAAGTGGGCGGCGGTGATCGTCTACCTGGCGGTGGGCTGGATCGGGGCCCTCGGCTTCCCCGCGATCGTGATCAATGCCGGGCTCGGCGCCGGAGCGCTGATCGCAGTCGGCGGGATCCTCTACACCGCTGGCGCGGTCGTCTACGCGCGCCAGCGCCCGGACCCGAATCCGGCCGTCTTCGGCTACCACGAGGTCTTCCACGCCCTGGTGATCGCCGCCGCCGCCGCCCACTTCGCGGCGATCGCGATCTACGCCCTGCCCGCTTCCTAGGGCGTGGGTCCTCGAGGCCTCAAAACGGGCAAGTAGGGAAGCGCCCCGGCAAGGGTTGACGCCTTTGGTACTCCCTGGGGTACCGAATCCGTCAAAGAGTGCTGTCGGCCCGCTGGCCCGCTGGTCGCGCCCCCTACCCAGCCCATCCGGCCGCGGCTCAGCGGTGCTTGACGCCCTCCTGGGCGAAGGCGGCCAGCCGAGGACCGCTGACCGTCAGGCCGTCGAGCGCCTCGTCGATCGCCTCGAGAACGTCCGCTGAGAGGGTGATCCCGGAGGCGCCCGCGTTCGCGTGCACCTGCTCCGGCCGCGAGGCGCCGGTGATCGCCGAGGCGACGTTGGGCTGGCGAAGGACCCAGGCCAGGCCCATCTCGGCCATCGTGATCCCCGCGCCCTCGGCGATCGGCCCGAGCCGGGCGACGGCCTCGAGCACGGCGTCGTCCATGTATCGGGAGATCGAGACGCTCATCTCGTCATGGGCGGCCCGAGAGTCGCCCGGGGGAGCCTCGCCGGGCCGGTACTTGCCGGTCAGCACCCCCTGGGCCAGCGGCGACCAGACGATCTGCGAGATGCCGTGGTCCTCGCAGAACGGGATCAGCTCGGCCTCGGGCGCCCGCCAGATCATGTTGTACTGGGGCTGGGAGGAGACCCACTTGCGGGTCTTCGGGACCTCGAGCCCGGCCTCGATCTGCTCGACCGTCCACTCCGAGAAGCCGAGCTCGCGAACCTTCCCCGCCTCGCGGGCCTCGGTCAGCGCCTCCATCGTCTCCTCGATCGGGGTCTCGGGATCCGGGCGATGGCACTGGTAGAGGTCGATGTAGTCGGTCCCCAGCCGCTCCAGCGAGGCGTCGAGCTGCTTGTGGATCTGCTCTCGGGAGAGGCCGCTGTCGGTCGCCGACATCGGGAAGTAGACCTTGGTCGCGAGCACGTAGGAATCGCGGGGGAAGTCGGTCAGCACCTCTCCCCACGCCGTCTCCGCGGCCCCGACCCCGTAGATGTTGGAGGTGTCGAAGAAGTTGATCCCGGCGTCGAACGCCGCCCGGGTGCAGGCCTCGGTGTGCTCGCGCTCCACCCCGGCTCCGTAGGTGAGCCAGGAGCCGAGCGAGATCTCCGAGACCTCGATCTGCGAATCACCCAGCCGGCGCAGGCGCATCGTTCGGCTCAGCTCGCGGCCGCCGCGGTGTGGGCTTCCTTGGCGCTCTCGATCACGGCCCGGACCTGGTCGTCGCGCCCGCCCCGGATCAGCTCGACCGGGTCGGGATCGCCGTTGACGATCCCCTCGAAGAACTCCTTGCGGTCCTGATACGTCGGCAGGGTGGCCTTGGCCCAGCCCCGGACCTCGTTCAGGATCATCGCCAGTCGCGCGTAGGGCTCGCCGTAGGCCTCGGAGATCTCACGCTTCATCCGCTTGGCCAGCGCGGGCGAGGCGCCGGCGGTCGAGATCGCGATCGCCAGCGGGCCGCTGCGGACGATCGCCGGGAGGATGAAGCTGCAAAGCGGCGGCACGTCGACCACGTTGCAGAGCATCGCCCGCCGCTCCGCCCCCTCGTAGACGGCGATGTTCACCTCGGTGTCGCCGGTGGCGGCGATGGCGATCAACCGGCGGTCGAGATCGGAGTCGCGAAACTCGCGCCGCTCCCAGCGGATCGAGCCCTCGTCGGCGTACTCGGCGAGCTCGTCCACCGCCTCGGGGGCGACCAAGGTGACGTCGGCGCCGCAGAGCAGGAGCCCCTCGACCTTCTCCAGCCCGACCTCGCCGCCGCCCACAACCAGGCAGGGCCGCCGACCGAGGCGAAGACAGGCTATGTACAGGGGCGTCTCGAGCAGGTCCGCGACACACGACTGGTCGCAGATCCCCTTGCGAAGCTGGCAGACGCACTCCTTGCCGGCGTAGGCCTGGGCGGGCATTGCAGCAATCGTAATGGGGTGGGTCGCCCGGCTCGGGGTGGTGGGTCCGCGCGAGCGGGGCGATGCAGTCGCGGTGGGCCAGGGGCTGGGTAGGGGGAGGAGCCATCCACCGATGGCGGCTTTCTGCCGCTATGCGAAGGGAAGGCGCCAAGGGCAGTGGTCAAGGCCCGGTGCTCAGGCCACACTCTCTCACCCAGCCCGTACCCCGACGCCTGCGCCACGCCCCCCAGTCTGGCCAGCCAGCCAGGGTATGCTGGCCGCGATGGCGCTCAGCGTTCCGCAGCCGCCCACCACCAACCCGCTGCTGCGCATCCGCGACGACCTCGGGGTCGAGTGGCGCGCCACCCGCCGGGGGCCGCTGCCCCCGGGTTCCAAGCTCCCGAGCCTGGTGCTCACCGAGCGCATGCGGCGCGATCCGCTCTCGGTGCTCTTGACCGCCTACGAGGAGCACGGGCCGATCTTCGCGATTCGGATCTTCCACGGGATCCAGGTGTTCATGCTCGGCCCGGAGGCGAACCGGTTCATCCTGGTCACCGATCGGGACCGGTTTCGCTGGCGCGACGGCAACCTCGGCGACCTGATCCCGCTGATCGGCGACGGCCTTCTGACCACCGACGGCGAGTACCACGATCGGGCCCGGGAGACGATGGTGCCGGTCTTTCACCGGGAGCGGATCGCGGCCACCGCCGAGGTGATGAGCGAGGAGGCGGAGCGCGCCGCGGCCGGCTGGCGGCCCGGCGAGCTGATCGACCTCTACGACTGGACCAGGCACGTGACCATGCGGGTGGCGATGCGGGCCCTGTTCGGCTTCGACCCCGATCGCTCCGGGGTCGACGTCGCCGCCACCTTCGAGCGCGGGCTCTCCTTCTATGAGCGCGAGTACTTCCTCCAGATCCTCCGCGGCCCCGGAAGCCCGTTCGCCCGCCTGCGGCGCGTGCGCCGAACCCTCGATCGGCTGATCCTCGGCGAGATCGCCCGTCGCCGCCGCGCCGCCGACCCCGGCCAGGACGTGCTCGGGCTGCTGATCCAGACCAGCGACGCCGACGGCGCCGGCTTCGACGACGCGCAGGTCCGCGACCAGGTGCTGACCCTGCTGTTCGCGGGTCACGACACCACCACCTCGACCGTGGCCTTCCTCTTCTACGAGCTCGCCCGAAGCCCCGAGTGGGCCGAGCGCCTCGCGTCGGAGCGCCGGGCGCATCGACGGCCCACCGAGCGCCGCCCAGCTGTTCGGCGAGATGCCCCAGCTCGACATGGCGGTGCAGGAGACCCTGCGCCTCTACCCACCGGCCTGGATCGGGCCCCGGCGGGCGGCCGAGGACTTCGAGTTCGCCGGCCATCGGGTTCCCGCCGGCCTCCCGGTCAACTACTCATCCTGGGCCAGCCACCGGCTGCCCGACGTGTTCGAGGACCCGCACGAGTTCAGGCCCGAGCGGTTCGCGCCCGAGGAGCGAGCGAAGCTGCCCAAGGGCGCCTACATCCCGTTCGGAGGCGGGCCCAGGATCTGCATCGGAATGCGGTTCGGGGAGCTCGAAATCCGGGCGATCGCGGCCGCGATCCTGGATCGCTTCCGCCTCGGCCTGGAGCCCGGAAGGCGGATGAGAGTGCGCCAAATGCCCACCCTGTCGCCCCGCGGTGGGCTGCCGATGAGGGTGCTCTAGCCGGATCCGCCGGGGGCCCAGGCCCTGCGGCCGCCGTTTGCGCCCCTGCTACCCTCGCCGCCATTGCGGGGCTGGAGCTCCGCCTTTCACAGGGACAGCCAGATGCGCTTGATCATCACCGAGAAGAACAACTCGGCGAAGAAGATCGCCGACATCCTCAGCCACGGCGAGGCCGCGACCGACGCCGCCTACAAGGTGCCCTTCTACACCTGGTCGGACTCCGGCGGGGAGCAGATGACGATCGGCCTCAAGGGCCACGTGATGAGCCCCTCCTTCCCGGAGGGCTACTCGAACTGGCAGGAGACCGACCTCCACGAGCTGATCGACGCCGAGCTGACCAAGGAGCCGACCGACAAGAACGTGGTCAAGGCGGTCCGCAAGGTTGCCAAGGAGGCGGACTCGATCGTGATCGCAACCGACTACGACCGCGAGGGCGAGCTGATCGGGCTCGAGGCCCTGGAGCAGATCGTGGAGGCGAACCCGAAGGTGGTCGACGGGGGCGATGCCTCCGCGGACGATCCACTGGCCGGTCAACCCCCGATCAGGCGCGCCCGCTACTCGGCGCTCACCAAGGAGGAGATCGAGCGCGCCTTCGGCGAGCTCGACGACCTCTCCTACGAGCTCGCATTCGCGGGCGCCACCCGCCAGGACATCGACCTGATCTGGGGGGCGACCCTGACCCGGGCCGTGTCGCTCGCCACCCGCCGCTTCGGCTCCAACTTCCTCTCCGTCGGCCGGGTGCAGAGCCCCACCCTGGCGCTGATCGTCGAGCGCGAGCTGGAGCGCCGCGCCCACGTCCCCAAGCCCTACTGGGAGCTGTTCGCCAAGTTCGCCCATCCCGACGGCAGCTTCGAGGCCCACCACGCGACCGACAAGTTCTGGGACCGGGCCGAGGCCGACTCGGCGCTGGCGGGTACCAGCAGCCCTGGCGTCGTGAAGGAGATCACGGCGCGCAAGAACACCCGCAAGCCACCTACCCCCTACAACACCACCGCCTTCACCACCGACGCCTCGAGCCGGCTCGGGATCACGCCGGCGAACGCGATGCGGATCGCCGAGGACCTCTACATGGACGGGTTCATCTCCTACCCGCGCACCGACAACACCGTCTATCCGGCGTCGCTGAACACCCACGAGCTGGTCGCGTCGCTGGTCCGGATCCCCGACTTCTCCGCCGCCGCCGGCCTGCTCGACGGCAAGCTGACGCCGACCCGGGGCAAGAAGGAGACCACCGACCACCCGCCGATCCATCCCGCCCAGGCGCTGTATCCGAACGCGCTCGAGGGCCCCAAGCGGCGCGTCTACGAGCTGGTCGTTCGCCGCTTCCTGGCGACCTTCTCGCCCCCGATGATCACCGAGTCGACCCGCGCCGACATCGAGGCCGGCTCGGAGGCCTACTTCGTGCGCGGCTCCGTGGTCGTGGACCCGGGCTACGCCGCGATCTACACCTACGCCCGCTCGGCCGACGAGGAGATCCCGAAGCTCGAGCAGGGGCAGAGCCTCGAGCTCGACGGCGACCCGTGGATCGTCGACAAGGAGACCCAGCCGCCGGCGCGGATCAGCCAGGGCAAGCTGATCGAGCTGATGGAGGAGCGCGGCCTGGGGACCAAGGCGACCCGCGCCGACATCATCCAGAAGCTCTACGACCGCGGCTACGTGTTCTCGAATCCGCCCGAGCCCTCGGAGACCGGGATCGCCATGTACAAGGCCTTCCACGAGTACGTGCCGCGGATGGCGACCCCGGAGATGACCGCCGAGCTCGAGCAGGACATGGACCAGATCGCCGCCGGCGAGACGTCCAAGGACGAGGTGTTGCGGATCAGCCGCGAGATGTTGCATACGACCACCGCTGCGCTACAGGACCGGCGCGAGGACTTCGCCAAGGAGATCTGGGCGGGGATGGACGAGGACAAGTTCCTCGGCCCGTGCAAGGTCTGCGAGCAGGAGGGGCGAAGCCACGACGACGGCTCGCCGAACCGCCTCCGGATCATCGAGCTGAAGGGCGGCAAGCGGATGTACGGCTGCGAGGGCTGGGACCGCGACAACCCCGAGTCTCCCGACTCCTGCCAGGTGAGCGGTCCCCTTCCCGGCCGCGGCTACGAGCTGTGGCGGCTCGAGGAGCGCTGCTCGATCTGCGGCGAGATGCCGAGGCTGACCGTGAAGGGCTTTCGCGGCCGGCCCTGGAAGCTCTGCCTCAACGACGACTGCCCGTCGATGGTCGAGATGCGCCAGAAGCGGGAGGAGAGGCAGCGCGCCAAGGCGGCAAGGGAGGCCGCCAAGAACGGGGAATCGGCCGGCGCCGAGAGCCCACCCGCCGACTCCGGCGCCAACGGCGGCTCCACGAAGCGCCGGCGCCGCGCCAAGCCGTCGCCGCAGACCGCGCGCACCAAACGAGCCCGGTCCAGCGCGCGCGGCAAGTAGATGAGGCGTTCGGCCACCGGACGAGCCATCTAGCGTCTCGGCGTGTTCGTCACGCTCGAGGGCATCGACCGCTCGGGGAAGACCACCCAGGCGACGCTGCTCGCCCGGGCGCTGGGCCCGGACACCGTGCTGCTTCGCGAGCCCGGAGGCACCGACGTGGCGGAGCGGATTCGCGGGCTGCTCAAGGACCCCGGCATAGAGCTCGATCCGCGCGCCGAGCTGCTCCTCTTCTGCGCCGCCCGGGCCGAGCTCTGCGCCCGGGTGATCGGCCCGGCGCTGGACCAGGGCCGGGACGTGGTCTCGGATCGCTTCATCGACTCGACGGTCGCCTATCAGGGCGCCGCCAGGGGCCTGGGCGTGGAGGTGGTCGAGCAATTGAACGAGGTCGCGATCGCCGGCCGCCCGCCGCACCTCACCGTCCTGCTTCGGATCGACCCCGATCGCGCCGAGGCTCGCGGTCAGCAGCGCCTGGCCGCCGGCGGCTCGGACGGCTCGGACCGCTTCGAGGGTGAGGGGATCGGGTTCCAGCGGGCGGTCGCGGCCGCCTACGAGCGAGATCGCCGCTCGTCACCCGGAGCGGATCGTGACCATCGACGCCGAGGGCTCGGTCGACGGGGTGCACGAGCGCGTGCTCGAGGCGGTCGCCGCGGCGCGGGCGGGTGGATGACCGCCGTGGCCGAGATCCCGGAGGCGCTGCGGGATGCCACCGAGCACCAGCCGGCGGCGCAAGCGGCGCTGGCGGCGGCGCTCGACGAGCCCGTGCACGCCTACCTGCTCGCGGGGCCACCCGGCTGCGGCAAGCGCGCGGCGACCCGGGCGTTCGCCGCCGAGCTCCTGGCCGCCGGCTCGCCGAACCCCGACGACGCGCGCCGGCGGGCGCTGGCCGACCCGACTCCCCACCCCGACCTGGTCTGGCTCGCCCCGCAGGGGATGCAGCACCTGGTGGAGGAGGTTCGACGCCGGGTGATCACGGCCGCCGCCTACCGGCCCTTCGAGGCCGAGCGCCGGGTGTTCGTGATCGAGGCCGCCGACGCGATGGCCGACGAGAGCCAGAACGCGCTCCTGAAGACGCTCGAGGAGCCGGCCCCCTTCGTTCACCTGATCCTGATCACCTCCGAGCCCGCGGCGCTCTTGGAGACCGTCCGCTCGCGCTGCCAGCCGGTCCGCTTCGCCCCGCTGGCCGAGGACGCGGTCGAGGCGCGGCTGGTCGAGCTGGGACTGGGAGGCGACGAGCTCGAGCGCCGGGCCGCGGCTCGCCTGGCCGCGGGCGATCCGGACCGGGCGGCGTTTCTGCTCGGCGCCGACGGCCGCGAGCTTCGCGCCGCCGCCGAGGCGTGCGTCGGCGCCGCACGGTCGGGGAATCTGGCCGAGGCGCCGTGGACCCGCGTGCTCGAGGCGGCCGAGGCCGCGGGAGCGGAGGCCGGGGAGGCGACCCAGGCGCGCCTGACCGCCCTGGCGGCCGAGGCGGGGGAGGCCGGGCCGGGAGCGGGACGGCGTGATCGAGAGGCGGGCGAGGCGGCCAAGCGGGCGGCCCGCCGGGCCCGGACCGAGGCGCTCGACCTCGGCCTCGGCTTGATCGCCGCCTGGTTGCGCGACCTGGCCGCGGTCGCCGAGGGCGCAGATGGCCTCGTCTTGAACGCCGATCGCGGCGCCGAGCTGGAGGCGACCGCCGCCGGGCTCGACGGGCGCCGGGGGCGCCGCGGAGCGGAGCTGGCGATGGAGACTCGGCGACACCTCCAGGTCAACGTGGGCGAGGAGCTCGCCCTCGAGGCGCTCGTTTTTCGCCTGGAAGCGCTGTTAAGGGATGCTTAGACTCTTCGCATCGTGAGCACCACCGCAATCGGGCAGACCGCCGCGGCGAGTCGAACGCGCCGACCGTTCGGCGTTCGCCTGTACCTGACCATCGGGTTCGCCGCCGTGGCCCTGATCACGGCGGGGTTCTCCTATCTCCTGGTCAGCGGCTCGAGCAACGACGCGGCCAGCGGGCGGGCGTCCGACATCATCGTCGGGCGAACGGTGCGGCTCGCCGACCGGATCGGGACCCACCCCTGGAAACTGGCCCGGGCCGAGACCGAGTCGATCACCGACCCCGGCTACTCGTCCTGGGTCTTCGACGACAAGGGAAAGCTGCTCACGCCGCCCTTCTCTCGGGGGGTCGTCCTGGGCTCCGTTCCCGGGCATCGGACGGCGCTGGACGCGGCCCTGCACGGGTCGCGGGCGGTGAACCCGCTTCCCGACTCGGTCACCCTCGCCTCGGCGCCGGTGTTTCGCGACGGGCGCCTGTCCGGTGCGCTGGTCGCCCGGGCCGAGCGCCCGCAGGAGATCACCCAGGCGATCGAGGCGCTGCGCGGCGACCGCCTCACCGCCGGCGCAGTCGCGATCGCGGTGTCGATCGTGATCGGCTTCCTGATCGCGACCGCGATCACCTCGAGGGTGAAGAAGCTCGCCGACAGCGCCGCCAAGATCACCGAGGGAAAGCTCGATGAGCCGCTCGAGGGCGCCGGGGGACGCGACGAGATCACCGAGCTGGGGACGGCGCTGGAGACGATGCGGGTGGCGCTTCGGGAGACCTTCGGAGCGCTGTCCTCGGAGAGGGATCGGCTGTCGGCGATCTTCGACGCGCTCGACGACGCGGTGATGGTGGTCGGGGCCGAGGGCGAGGTGCGGTTCTCCAATCCGGCCGCCGAGCCGCTGATCAGCGCCGACGCCAGGGCGATCGACGCGCTCCTGCCCTGGCTCCGCCGCGCCACCCACCGGGGGGCGGTGGAGCACGACGGGCTGCGGGTCGGCGAGCACGTGTACGCGATCGGGGCCCGAAAGCTGGCGGCCGAGAACGCGGTCCTGGCCGTGGTCCGCGATCGGACCACCGCCCTTCGCCGCGAGATCGCGGAGCGGGAGTTCGTCTCCAACGCCGCCCACGAGCTGCGCAACCCGATCGCCGGGATCTCGGGGGCGATCGAGGTGCTGCGCGCGGGCGCCAAGGACGATCCCGACGCGCGCGAGCACTTCCTCGCCCGGCTCTCCGACGACGCCGAGCGGGTCAGTCGCCTGACCGACTCGCTGCTCGCCCTGGCCCGGATCGAGGCCGGCGAGGTCGTGACCACGGAGGCGATCGCGGCCCGGATCGTGATCGAGGAGGCGGCCCAGGCCGTGGCGCCGCCGGATGGGATCGAGGTCAAGCTCGAGGCCCACCCCGATCTCGGCGTCGAGGCGGACGGAGTGCTCCTGCGCCAGGTGCTGATCGGCCTGCTGACGAATGCGTTCAAGAACACGGACCCGCCCGGCGTCGTTACGCTTCGCGCCCGTCGCCACGGAGACAGCGAGGTCCTGATAGAGGTCAGCGATACAGGCAGTGGAATCGCCGCCGAAGAGGTCGGGCGAGTGTTCGAGCGCTTCTACCGCGGCTCGGGCTCGCTCCAGCAGGAGGGATTCGGGCTCGGCCTCTCGATCGCCCAGCGGATGGTCGACGTGATGGGCGGCGAGATAGGCGTCGAGTCGAAGCCCGGGGTCGGGAGCACCTTCTGGGTGCGGCTGACGCTGGCAAGAGCCGCGCCCACCCCGGTGGCATGATCGCGATGACCGACGGGCGGATCCTGATCGCGGACGACGAGACGTCGGTGCGGGACGCGGTCGGCTACGCGCTCGCGCAGGAGGGCTTCGACGTCACCCTGGCCGAGGATGGCGACGACGCGGACCGCAAGCTGGGCGCGCAGACGGGGACCTTCGACCTGCTGATCCTCGACATCATGATGCCGGGGCGCAGCGGCCTCGACATCTGCCGCGACGTGCGAGCCCGCAGCCCGGTCCCGATCATCCTGCTGACCGCGAAGGACGCCGAGGTCGACAAGGTGGTCGGCCTCGAGGTCGGCGCCGACGATTACGTGACCAAGCCGTTCTCGGTCCGCGAGCTGCTCGGCCGGGTGCGGGCGCAGCTGCGCCGCCGGGAGCTCGACCGCACCTCGTCGGCCCGCGAGGGCAAGCGGATCGAGGCCGGCCCGGTGAGGATCGACCTCGCCCGCCACCTGGTGACGATCCGCGGCGAGCCGGTCAACCTGACCCGGTCCGAGTTCCAGGTGCTTCGCCTGCTGGCCGAGCGGCCGGGCCAGGTGTTCAGCCGGCGAGAGATCATGGAGGAGCTGTGGCAGTCGGAGTTCTCGGGCGACGTCCGCGCCTGCGACGTCCACATCTCCAACCTGCGCCAGAAGATCGAGCGCGACCCCCAGGACCCGGAGCTGGTGCTGACCGTTCGCGGGATCGGGTACCGGCTGGCCGAGGACGGCGACGCCTAAACTTCGCGGCCGCGCCGGCGTAGCGCCCGTCGAGACATCCGGCCGACACCTCCCGCCGACCCACCGTCAAGTCGCCGCGTGTTACCGCCGCAGCCGACGCGTGAAGACTTGACCGCCCTATGCACGGTCAAGCCTTCACGCAACCTTGGGAAGTCGAACGAGTGAAGGGTTGACGGCAACGCCGTCACCGACCCTGGCGCCCTACTCCGGGCGGACCCCGCAATAATCCGTCGCCGCGCCGGCGTAGCTCAGCTGGTAGAGCACTTCATTCGTAATGAAGGGGTCCCCGGTTCGAGTCCGGGCGCCGGCTTCCAGCCCCCCTCGTAGGGCATCCCTTTCGCCGCGCTCGGCGCGCTCGCCCCGCCTCACTCCTCTGCCGAGGCCTCGTCGGGAGTGGCCTCGGCCTTGACCGCGAGCGGTGGTTCGCCGGAGCCGGGCGCCTCGGGGGCTTGGCCGTGGTCGAGTTCCTCCTCCTTGTCGTCGCCGTGGCCGGCGACCGCCGACTGGAACTCCCGAATCCCCTTGCCCAGCGACTTGCCGAGCTCGGGGACGCGCTTCGGCCCGAAGATCACCAGGGCGATGATCAAGACGACGACCAACTCGAGGGGTCCGACGTTTCCCACCACACGCAGGGTAGCGCCGCGCCGCATCCGGCCAAGGGTCCGGGGACACCGCTCGCCATCCATGGCTCGCTGCGGTTCGAGTCCGGGCGCCGGCTTGCGATCCTGCCCAAGCCTGGTTGACCCTCGCGGCGCCAGCGCAATAGGGTCAAGGGCACCGAACGCCGACCGGAAAGGAAGAAGGAGCATGGCGCAGGACAATGTGGACGTGGTCCAGAGTGCGTGGGACGCATTCAGCCGCGGTGACATCGACGCGGTGCTCGACATCATCGCCCCGTCGGCCGAGACGCGGGTGCCCGAAACGCTTCCTTGGGGCGGCACCTACATCGGACCCGAGGGGTTCGGTGATTTCGTCGCCCTCCTGGACCAGAACTTCGACCAGTTCACGGCCACGCCCGACAAGGTCCTGGGCGCCGACGACAACCACGTGATCGTGGTCGCGAAGGTGAAGGGCCGTACCAAGGGGGGTACGACGGTCGAGAATCGCGCCGTCTGGATCTACCAGCTGCGCGAGGGCCGAATCGCGGACGCGGAGACCTTCAGCGACACGGCGCAGGTCCTGCAGGCGCTCGGCTGAGCCTCTCGATCGTCATCGTCACCCACAACCACCGCGATGCGGTCAGCCGCGCCCTGCCCGCGGTGAGCGACCAGCTCCGCCCGGGCGACGAGCTGATCGTGGTCGACAACGACTCCGCCGACGACACGGTCGACGCCGTCCGCCAGATCGCTCCCCGGGCGAGCCTGATCGAGGCCGACTCGAACCTCGGCTTCGCGGCGGGCTCAAACCGGGGTGCCCGGGCGGCCTCCGGCGAGCTGCTCGTCTTCCTCAACCCGGACGCCACCCCCGCGGATGGCTTTCGCGATCGGATCGAGGCGCCGCTCGCCGACGAGCGGGGATGGGCCGCCTGGCAGGCCCTGGTGACCGCGGAGCAGGGGCGGGTGGTGAACACCCGCGGCGGGCTGGTCCACTTCAGCGGCATCGCCTGGGCCGGGGGCGCCGGCGAGAGCCTCGCCGGCGAGCCGGCGGCCGGCGAGCCGGGCTTCGTCTCCGGGGCCTGCCTGGCGATCCCCCGGGAGCTCTTCGAGCGCGTGGGCGGGTTCGCCGAGGAGTTCTTCCTTTACCACGAGGACGTTGACCTCTCGCTGCGGCTGCGGCTTGCGGGCGGAACCCTGGGAGTGGTCCTCGACGCCCGTGTGGACCACGAGTACGAGTTCGAGAAGGGGGCGGGAAAGTGGCGCCGGCTGGAGCGCAACCGGTGGGCGACCCTGATCCGAACCTACCCGGCGGCGCTCCTGGCGGTGCTGGCCCCGGCGCTTGCCCTGACCGAGCTCGCCCTGGCGCCGATCTCGATCGCCGGGGGGTGGTTCGGCCAGAAGGCGGCCTCGTGGGCCGACCTGGCCCGCACCGCTCCCAGGCTGTGGCGCGAGCGGCGCCAGATCCAGGCCACCCGGACGATCCCGGCCCGCCAGTTCGCCCGCGCCCTCACCCCCGACCTCGATTCCCCTTACCTGGGGTCGGCCGCTCGCTCGGGAGTGCTGAGGGCGGCGCTACGCGCCTACTGGCTTGTCGCGCTCGCCCTGCTCGGCGGCGCTCGCGGCTGAACCCGCAAGCCCGACCGCGGCTTCAGCGTTCTCCTGCGCCGCCGCGCCGCCGCCGTTGCCCGAGGACTCCCGCGCGGCGCTCGCCTCGGCGTCCAGGCGGGCGACCTCCTGGGCGAGGATCTTGGTCTCCTCCGAGAGCCGCGAGGTGGCGACCGAGAAGTGCAGCAGGAGGATGAAGACGACCCCGAGCGCGACCAGGAAGAGCGCGTTCGGGGGCGAGTGGACGCCGACCGCATCGGCGAGCGTGTTCAGCCCGTCGCGCCAGATCGCCAGCGCCAGCATCGCCACCGCCGCCGACATCCACAGCAGCGCGTAGCGCTCCACCAGCCGTCGCCGCCGGACCAGCTCGAGCACCACCCCGAGGAAGATGCCGGCCACGATCACGGCGACGATCTGCGCCTTGGTGCCGACTCAGTTGGCGGCGGCGAAGCGGAAGCACCGGCTCATCCGGCGGAGCCCCCGCTTCGGACCGCGCGCTGCGCCGACGCCTCCACCAGCTCGTCCTCGGCCGCGGGCTCCACCGGGGTGGCGCGGCGCCGGAACAGCCCGACCATCAGGGCCAGGAGCACCTTCGCCATGTAGTAGGCGCTTCGCGGGTAGTCGATCGAGCTGCGGCCGAAGCCGCGGGCGTTCATCCGCACCGGGACCTCGTGGATCCGCAGGCGGTGGGCGTGGAGCATCACGATCGCCTCGACCTCCGGGTAGTCGTGCGGGTAGTCGCGGGCGAACAGCTCGATCCCGCGGCGGTTGGTCATCCGGAACCCGGAGGTGGGATCGCTGATCCGCTGGCGACAGATCACCGTCAGCACGACCGAGAAGATCAGGTTGCCGATCCGGCGGCCGAACGGGACCTTGTAGCCGGGCTCGCCGCGAAAGCGGCTGCCGCAGACCATGTCGGCCTCGTCGCCCGAGGTCTTCAGCTTGCCGAGCAGGTCGGGCAGGTAGGCCGGCTTGTGCTGGCCGTCGCCGTCGACCTGGGCGGCGACGTCGTAGCCGTGGCGAAGCGCGTACTTGAAGCCGGACTGCATCGCGCCGCCGATCCCGGTGTTGAACGGATGGCGCAGGACCAAGGCGCCGGCGGCCTCGGCCTCGATCGCGGTGTTGTCGGTCGAGCCGTCGTCGACCACGACCACGTCGAAGCCCGGCGCCTGGCGCTGGATCTCGCGCACCACCCGGCCGACCATCCCCTGCTCGTTGTAGGCGGGGACGATCGCGAGCTTGCGAAGGTGGGAGCTGTTGCGGGCCATCTCGGCTGCGAGGGCGATTGGGGCGGGGGCGCCCTCGGGCAAGCCAGGTTACCGCGCCCCGACCCGGGCAAACGCCTCCTGGGCGCCGATCGGCAGGGTTCCGGACCCCCTGGCCGTAACTGACAGGGTGGCCGAAGAGCGCCGAAGCCGCTTCCACGCGGTCGCCGGGGGGCACGCCCGGCATCGCGACGAGGCGGGGGTGGAGTTCAATCGGATCGTCGCCTTCAGCGACGGCGTGTTCGCGATCGCGATCACCCTGCTGGTGCTCGGCCTGCTGATCCCCGAGGGCTCCAAGGACCTGACCCGGGCGCTGCTCGATCAGGACGCCGACCTGATCGCCTACGCGATCAGCTTCGCGGTGATCGGGAGGCTGTGGATCTCCCACCACCGCTTCTTCGCCACCCTGGAGCGCTTCGACGGCGCCCTGATGGGCCTCAACCTCGTCTACCTGGCGTTCCTGGTCCTGGTGCCGTTCACCTCTCAGGTGCTCGGCGACTACAGCCGCCAGACGGCGGCGGTGGTGCTGTACGCGATCAACCTCGCCTGCGTCAGCCTCACCTTCCAGGCCCAGATCATCTACGCGCATCGGCGCGACCTGGTCTGGCCCGAGGCGCGGGAGTCCGAGCGCCAGACCGGCCCGGCGAACTTCCTGATCGCGATTGTGTTCCTGGTCTCGATCCCGATCGCCTTCCTCAGCACCACCGTGGCCACGGTGATCTGGATCGGCATGTTCGCCGCCGGGACGCGGCTCCAGAATCGGTTGGCCTCCATGGGCGCCCGGCGCAAGCGCGATCGCCAGCCCCCCGCATAGCCTTGCGGGATGGCCGAATCGCTGTCCGCCCTGGCGACGGAGATCGTCGACTGCCGCCGCTGCCCGCGGCTGGTCGCGTGGCGCCAACAGGTCGCCGCGGACCCCCCGCGCCGGTTTGCCGGCCAGGACTACTGGGCTCGCCCGTTGCCCGGCTTCGGCGACCCGGCCGCCTCGGTGGTCCTGGTCGGGCTGGCGCCCGCCGCCCATGGCGGCAACCGGACCGGTCGGGTGTTCACCGGCGATCGGTCGGGCGACTGGCTCTACGGGGCCCTGCACCGCGCCGGGCTCGCGAACCAGGCCCGCGCCACCGACCGCGGCGACGGGCTGCGCCTCCGGGGCGCCTACGTGACCGCGGTCAATCGCTGCCCCCCGCCGCGAAACCGTCCCACGCCGGCGGAGCGCGACAACTGCCTCCCCTACCTGGTCGACGAGCTGCGGCTGCTCGAGCGCGCCCGGGTGCTGGTCGCGCTGGGGTCGTTCGCCTGGGACGGGGCCCTGCGCGCGGTCGGCGAGCTGGGGGGCGAGATCCCGCGGCCCAAGCCCCGCTTCGGCCACGGCGCCGAGGTCGGACTGGGCCCGCTCGAGCTGCTCGGCTGCTACCACCCCTCGCAGCAGAACACCTTCACCGGCAGGCTCACCGAGGCGATGCTCGACCAGGTCCTGGCCAGGGCGCAGGCGCTGGCGAGAAGGCCGACCGGCCGGAATGGCTAGTCGCGAGCCGGGGCTGGATGGGTGGTGGTGAGGGACATTCCCGGCCAACTGTGTCCCCTCGTGTCCGTCCAGTGGACACAACGGGACACGGTTGCCCGCCGTCGGGCACCGCCCCTGCTACCTGCCCTCTCCCGGGTCTGCTGGTTCGGCACTCGCCAGGCGGGATACTGAGCCCCGATGTTCCCGCTCAACGTGCCCAACGTGCTCACCCTGCTGCGGATCGTCGCGGTGCCGGTGATCGTGGTCGCGCTGCTGGACGAGACTCCGAACGGCGACGCGCTGGCGGCCGGGGTGTTCGCGCTCGCCGCCCTCACCGACGGGCTCGACGGCTACATCGCCCGCCGCCGGCAGAGCGTCACCACCTTCGGCAAGCTGGTCGATCCCCTGGCCGACAAGCTGCTGATCATCGCCGCGCTGGTCTCGCTGGTCTCGCTCGGCCGGCTTGCGGCCTGGGTGGCGATGGTGATCATCGCTCGCGAGCTCGCGGTCACCGGCCTGCGGGCGGTCGCCGTGGAGCAGGGGGTGGTGATCTCGGCCAGCTGGCTCGGCAAGCTGAAGACGATGCTCCAGGTGGCGGCGGTGTTCGCGCTGATCATCTGGAACCCCTCTCCCACCTGGGTCGACGTGCTCGTCTATCTGGCGGTGGCGGTGACCGTGGTCTCCGGCGCCGACTACTTCTTCGGGCTTCGCAGGCGGGTCGAGGAGGAGAGGGAGAGGCGCGCGGCGAGGGAGGGCGGCCGCCGGGCGGCGACGAAGACGGAGCCCGGGTAAGGCACCCGCGAGAGGCGCGATCTTCAACGGCGGGCCCCGGCTCGCCACGATGCGCGATCTGAGCTAGGCTGCGCAGAGCGCATGGGACTCGCGCGCAGGGACAACGCAGGATGGGCGACGTTGCTCGCCTTCGCCGCAGCGCTGGCTGTCGGGCTGTGGGCCGCATCCAGCGCACAGGCCGCCCGGTCGGAGTTCTACGGGATCGCCCAGGCGCGGTCGCTGAGCGCTCAGGATCTCTCGGGAATGGCCGCGGCCGCCGTGCACACCGATCGCTTCCCGTTCGCGTGGGATGCGGTGGAGCCGAAGAAGAACACCTTTCACTGGGGCGAGATCGACAGCTTCGTCGGAGGCCTGGCCAAACGCGGGATCCGGCCGGCTCCGTTCGTGTGGGGATCGCCGAAGTGGGCCGGCACCGGGGGCGTCCAGCGCCCGCCGCTGAGCGCCTCGGCCAAGACGGCTTGGCAGACCTTCCTGAAGCGGGCGGTGGCGCGCTACGGCCCCGGGGGCAGCTACTGGAAGACCCCCTACCACAACCAGTTCGGCTCCGGGGCGACGCCGTGGCCGATCACCTCGTGGCAGATCTGGAACGAGCCCAACCTGAAGGCCTTCTCGCCCGGGGCGAACTACAAGCAGAAGGCGCAGAAGTACGGCCAGCTGCTCAAGAGCTCCCACGACGCGATCAAGTCCAAGGACCGGAAGGCGAAGATCGTGCTCGCCGGGATCGCGACCCAAAAGGACCCCAACGCCTTCAGCTTCCTCAACAAGCTGTACGGCATTGCTCATATCAAGGACAGCTTCGACGTGGCGGCGGTGCACCCGTACGCATCGAGCAACACCAAGATCAAGACCGCGATCCAGCACTTCCGCTCGGTGATGAGGAATCACGCCGACAAGGGAACGGCGCTTTGGATCACCGAGTTCGCCTGGGGGTCTGCCCCTCCCGACAGCGCCGGGATCAACAAGGGGCTTCAGGGCCAGAAGACGGCTCTGACCAGCTCCTACAAGATGCTGCTCGCCAACCGCAAGGCCTGGAACCTGCAGCGGGTCTACTGGTTCCTGTGGCGCGATCCGCCGACCGGGTCGGGCCAGGCCGGCGGGTGCAGCTTCTGCGGCAGCTCGGGGCTCGTCGCCAACAACGGAAACGCAAAGCCGGCCCTGAGCGCGTTCAAGTCGTTCACCAAGAAGCCGCCTGGCTGAGCCACAAGACGGGATTCCCGCAGCGGATCTCGGGTACGCTGCCCGCGAGCGCATGGGAATCGTGAGCAGGGAACAGGGGGGATTTGCGGCGCGCATTGCGAGTGTCGCGACGGTGCTCGCTGTGACCCTGCTGGTCGCACCCGCGGCCCAGGCGGCCCGGTCGGAGTTCTACGGGATCGCCCAGCCGCGGTCGCTGAGCGCTCAGGACCTCTCCGGAATCGCGGCGGCCAAGGTGCACACCGATCGCTTCCCGGTGAATTGGGACCTGGTTGAGCCGAAGAAGAACACCTTTCGCTGGGGCGACACCGACCGGTTCATCGGAAGCCTGGCGAAGCGGGGGATCCGCCCGGCCCCGTTCTTCTGGGGATCCCCCAAGTGGAGCGGTACGACGGACGTCAAGCGACCCCCGCTGAGCGCCTCGGCGTCGGCGGCATGGCAGGACTTCCTCAAGCGGCTCGTCGGCCGCTACGGGCCCGGGGGCAGCTACTGGAAGACCCCCTACCACAACCAGTTCGGCTCCGGGGCGACGGCGTGGCCGATCACCTCCTGGCAGATCTGGAACGAGCCCAACCTGAAGGCCTTCTCGCCCAGCTCCACCTACCAGCAGAAGGCCCAGAAGTACGGCCAGCTGGTGAAGGCCTCCCACGACGCGATCAAGTCCAAGGACCCGAAGGCGAAGATCGTGCTCGCCGGGATCGCGACCCAGAACGATCCCGACGCCTTCAAGTTCCTGAACAGCTTCTACGGCGTCTCCAACATCAAGAGCGCCTTCGACGCCGCCGCCGTGCACCCCTACGCCTCGAGCGACAGCAAGATCCGCACCGCGATCCAGCAGTTTCGCTCGGTGATGACCAACCGCGGCGACAAGTCCACTCCCCTTTGGATCACCGAGTTCGCCTGGGGATCTGGCCCCCCCGACGGCGGGATCAACAAGGGCCGCCCGGGTCAGGCGACGGCTCTGACCAACTCCTACAAGATGCTGCTCAACAACCGGACCGCCTGGAACCTTCAGCGGGTCTACTGGTTCCTGTGGCGCGATCCGCCGACGGGGTCCGGCCAGGCCGGCGGGTGCAGCTTCTGCGGCACCGCGGGGCTGGTGGCGAACAACGGGCAGGCAAAGCCCGCTCTGAACGCGTTCAAGTCGTTCACCACCGACCCGCCCTGAGCGCGCCCGTCCGCCGCCTGCCCTGGGGCGTGGCGCTCAGGGGGTGACGGTGAAGCTGCGCTGGGCGGCCGTCCGATCGGCGTTCTGCGCCCGGTCGAGCGCCCGCACCGAGAAGGTGTGCGGGCCGCCCGCCAGCGGGGTCGGGGGGGTGTGCCGCTGTCCCGGCCCGGAGCAGGGCCCGTACGGCCTGGAGTCGAAGCGACAGCGGAAGCTCGACTGCGCTTCGTTGGAGACGAAGGCGAAGGTGGGGGTGGAGTCGGTCGTCGTGCCCGAGGGCCCGCCCGTGATCGTCGTCTGTGGCGCGATCGAGTCCTCGACGTAGACCCGAGCGGACGAGCACGCCGACGCGTTGCCGGCGGCGTCGACCGCCGTCGCCCGGAAGCTGGTCGACGTGTTGTCGGCGACCTGGACCGTGATCCCCTGCGATCCGAACTTGGCGGCGGGGCTCGTCCGAGCCGGAGCGCCGGTGCAGGCGCCGGTCTTGTAGAGCCTCACCATCGAGCCCGCCTGCGCCGAACCGCTCAGCCTGGGGTTGTTGTTGTTCGCCGGGGACTTCGGGGTGACCAGGTCGATTCGCGGAGCCGGCGGAGGCTGTGAGTCGACCGTGAACGAGCGCGAGACGGGGGCGCTCTGGTTGCCGGCCGCGTCGATCGCCCGTGCCGCGAACGTGTGGGTGCCGTCGGCGAGCCTCGGGCGTCGTGCGCGGGGAGGCACACGGCTTGTAGCCGCCGGCATCGATCCGGCAGGCGAAGCTCGACCCGACCTCGCTGGAGGCGAGCGAGAAGCTCGGGGTGACGTCGTTGATCCGGGCTCCGTCGGCGGGCCCCCCGGTGATGCTCACCAGCGGCGGGGTGGTCTCCGCGGCGAAGCTGAGGAAGGCGTCGTAGGCGGGCTTTGGCGCGCGGTCGTAGCTCGTCAGGCCGGCGCTGCCGCAGCGCCCGCAGATCTCCGCGTAGTGGGAGCCGGGCGCGGGATCGCGCCAGTCGAACCAGTACAGGCGCTGCACGTTCCAGGCGCTTCTGTGGGCGAGGATCAGGTTGAAGGTGCGGTTGAGCATGTTCGCCTGACCCTCGGGGCCGAGGTTGATGCCCTCGCCGTCGGGGGGATCCGATCCCCAGCCGAGCTCGGTGATCCACATCGGGGTGGCCCGATCATTGTGCTTCGCCATCACGTCGCGAACCCGCTTGATCGCCGTGCGGACCTGGTCGACGGTGGGCGCGTAGGCGTGCTGCGCCAGCGTGTCGAAGTCGTCCTTGATCCCCGGCACCGAGTAGAAGTCGCGGAGAAACTCGTACACGTAGGGGTCCTTCTGGGTGATGAATCCGGCGGTCACGATCTCCGCATGCCGATCCACGGACCTGATCGCGTCATGGGAGACGTGCACCAGCCGGGCGTACAGCTGGGCCGCCTCCTCGACCGTGGTCCCGGGCGCGAAGTTCCACCTGGGGTTGGGCTCGTTCCAGATCTGCCAGGAGGTGATCGGCCACGGGGTCGCCCCGGAGCCGAACTGCTGGTGGTATGGGGCCTTCCAGTAGCTGCCCCCGGGCCCGTAGCGGCGCACCGCCGCCTTCAGGAAGCTCTCCCATCCAAGCCGCGCCGACTTGGTGTTGAGCGGGGGGTGCGCGAAGCCCCCGGCTCGGGTCCAGGAAGGAGAGCCGAAGGCGAACGGGACCGGGCGGAGCCCGTTCGAGGCGAGCCCTCCGACCAGCTCGTCGGTGTCGGCCCAGTCCCGCTCGCCGCGGTTCTTCTCGATCACCATCCAGGGGAGCAGGAACCGAACCGTCTTCACATTGGTCGCGTTGATCGCGGCGTAATCGGCGTGGTCGGGCGGGGGCCCCGGGTTGACGCCGAAGAAATCCGATCGCGCCTGGGCGGTCGGCGCTGCGAGCAGCAAGACGACGAACCACGCAATCGCGGTCACTGCCACCCGCGGTGGACACCCCGCCGCTCCCATGCGGAGCCAGCTTAGCCGACCGACCGCGGCGGCTGGGTACGCCTGGTTATCCTTAATGTCACAATCGGGGGTCCGGTGGGCAATCAGAACTGGAGTCTGAAAGCTCGCCGAGCGGACCATCGATGCGCGCACTAGCGATCATGCACCTGCCCGACGTGAGCGGGCCCTCACTCTCGCTTCAGAGCGAGTTCGAATGGCTCGCTGATCAGGGGCAGTTGGCGGTGCTGGTGCCCGGCCAGGGGCGTCTCCGCGGCGAGCTCGAGCCCTTTGCGCAGGTCAGGGCCGTCAGGTACTCGACGCTCACGGTCCCGAATGGCCCCGGCAGCCTGGTCCCCTGGATCCGCGGACTCGTGCACGATGTCCGCACCCTGCGGGCCGCGGTGCGCAGCTTCCAGCCCGACTTCGTCATCGTCACCAGCGCGCTTCTGCCCTGCGCGCTGTTCGCCGCCGCCAGCACCGGCGTGCGCTCGGTGCTCTATGCCGGCGAGATCCTCGACGAGCCCCGCATTGCCAGCGGCAAGCGCGCCCTGGCCGGGAAGGCCCTGCTTCATCTCGTGGCCAGGTCGGCGACCGCGGTCATCGGCTGCTCCGAACGCGTCTCCCGCCAGTACACCGCTCGGGGCGCCAGGCATGTGGCGACGATCATGCCGCCGGTCGGACCGCGCTACGCGGAGGGTGACGGGGAGCGATTTCGTCACGCCCACGGGATCCCCGCCGATGCGCCGCTGATCGTCGTCGTCGGGGCGATCACGAATGGCCGGGGCCAGGACGTCCTGGTCCGAGCCCTCCCCGCGATCCGCAGGTCGATCCCCGACGCCCACCTGGCGATCGTCGGTGAGCCCCATCCCCGCGACCTCGACCGCGAGTACCAGCGAGACCTCGCCGGCCTCGGTGAGGCGCTGGCCCCGGGGGCGGTCACCTTCACCGGGTTCGAGGAGCGGATCGAGGATGCCTACGCGGCCGCCTCC
Source organism: uncultured bacterium (assembly GCA_963811625.1). Classification (GTDB taxonomy): domain Bacteria; phylum Actinomycetota; class Thermoleophilia; order Solirubrobacterales; family 70-9; genus AC-56. The sequence goes on from CAWERS010000002.1 coordinate 157,520, forward strand.
GTGGTCGTCAACCCCACCCGCTACGAGGGCTTCGGACGGGTGGCATTCGAGGCGCTGCTGGCCGGACGCCCCGTGGTCTCGACCTCGGTCGGGGCGGTGCCCGAGCTGCTTCGGGACGGCGTCGACGCGCTGCTGGTGCCGAGCGACCGCCCGAACGAGCTGGCGAGGGCGACGGTCAGGCTGTTGAGCGACGGTGACCTGGCGCGCCGGCTGGTCGATTCGGGCGCCGAGCGCACGCGGGCGGACCTTGCCCCCTCGGATTCCCTGGCGGCGTTTCAGGCCCAGGTCGACGAGCTGCTCGATTTGCCGGCGAAGCCACCGCTGCCGACCTACGATGTGCGGCGTGGCATGCGGGACAAGGAAGCACGCCGGGCCAAGGCCGCGGCCTGGCGCTGATCGCGAACGGCCGGAGCCCGTCGGCGATCGCGCGATGGAACCGCTGAGCGAGGGCGCTCGATGAACATCTCGATCGTCATCAGGGCCTACAACGAAGCCGAGCACATCGAGCGCCTGATGATCGGCATCGGCGCCCAGACGGTGACCCCTGGCGAGGTGATCCTGGTCGACTCCGGCTCCACCGACGACACGGTGGCGATCGCCCGCGCCCACGGCGCCCGCGTGGTCGAGGTCGACAGCGCCGAGTTCACCTTCGGCCGTGCCCTGAACCAGGGTTGCGCCGCGGCCGCCGGCGACATCTGCGTATTCCCCAGCGCCCACGTCTATCCGGTGCGGACGACGTGGCTCGAGCGCCTGGTCGAGCCCCTCGGTGACGATCGCGTGGCGCTGAGCTACGGCCGCCAGCGAGGGCAACGAGAAGAGCAGGTTCTCGGAGCGCCAGATCTTCGCCCAGTGGTTTCCGCCCTACTCGGTCTGTCCCCAGACCACCCACTTCTGCAACAACGCCAACTGCGCCATACGTCGATCGGTCTGGGAATCGATGCGCTACGACGAGAACCTGCCGGGGCTCGAGGACGTGGCCTGGGCCAAGGCGGCGCAGGCGGACGGCGGTTGGATCGCCTACGTCGCCGAGGCGGAGGTGGTCCACGTCCACGACGAGAGCTGGGAGCAGGTCAGGAACCGCTACCGGCGCGAGGCGATGGCCCTGCGCTCGATCGACGGGCATGCGCGCTTCACCCGCGGCGACTTCGCCTCGCTCCTGGCCCGGAACGTGGTCGCCGACCTGCGCGCCGCCCGCAGCCACGGCGCCTTGAGCAGGGAGCTCGGGTCGATCCTGCGGTTCCGCTACAACCAGCTCGCCGGCACGTATCGGGGCTTCAATGGCCCCTCGGCGGTGTCCGCGAAGCTCAGGGAGCGGTTCTACTACCCCGGCGGACACGGGCACGCTCATCAGCCTCACGAGGGTGCGCCGGACGCGATCGACTACCCCGCCCTCGAGGCCGCACGGCGCACGGCGCGCAGCCCGAGCGTGGACAGCGCCCGCTCCAGCGGAGCCGGATCCGGAAACGGCGCCGCCGGCGCAGAGGCCGACCGCGCAAGGACGCGTTGACGGGCGAGGTGGCCGGGTCGACAGGGGGCGGACACCGGCTGGTCGCCCTGATGCCGATGCGCCACGAATCGGAGCGGGTGCCGGGCAAGAACTACCGGCCCTTCGGCGACGGGCGGCCGCTCTTTCACCACATGCTGGATGCGCTCGGGCGCTGTCCGGAGATCGATCGCGTGGTGATCGACACCGATTCCCCGACGATCAAGGACGACTGCGCCGAGCGGTACCCGGACGTGATCGTGCTCGACCGCCCGCAGCATCTGCTCTCCGGGATGACGCCGATGAACGAGGTGCTGTTGCACGACGTGACCCAGGTGGAGTCCGAGTTCTACCTTCAGACCCACTCCACCAATCCGCTGCTGTCGACCGAAACGCTTCGGCGCGCGATCGGCGCCTTCTTCGACGCCTACCCGGACCACGACTCGCTCTTCGGGGTGACCAGCGTGCAGGCACGACTTTGGGACGGCTCCGGCAGGCCGATCAACCACGATCCGGATGTCCTGGTCCGCACCCAGGACCTGCCGCCGCTGTTCGAGGAGAACTCCTGCGTCTACATCTTCGGCCGGGACACGCTGATGGAGGGGCGCAACCGGCTCGGCAAGCGGCCCCATCTGTTCGAGATCGACCGCCTGGAGGCAATCGACATCGACGACGAGGTCGACTTCGAGATCGCCGAGCTGCTCTTCGAGCGCGCCAAGGGAGGGTGATCCGATGCCCGCCGCCCTGATCACCTGCCTTCACCTTCAGCGGGGCTTCGACCGCTTCAGGCCGGAGTACGAGCGGCTCGGCGTCACCCCGGTGCTGCCGTCCATAGACGGCCAGCGGCTGGACGCGGCGGCGATGGCGGTCGTTGATCGAGGACGTCGACGCGGTGATCGCCGGCGACGACGTGATCGACGATCAGGTCCTGCGCGCGGGCAAGGCGTCGCGGCTGCGGGCTGTGATCAAGTGGGGCATCGGCACCGACGCGATCGACACGCAGGCCGCCGCCCGGCTCGGGGTTCCCGTCTTCAACACGCCGGGGATGTTCGCCGACGAGGTCGCCGATCTGGCGCTCAGCCACCTGTTGTTGCTGGCCCGCCGGACGCACGAGCTGCACGCCTCCGTGCTCGATGGCGGCTGGGCTCAGATCCAGGGCCGCACGCTGGCGGGCATGACGGCCGGCGTCATCGGCCTCGGTTCCGTCGGCTCCGCGATCGCGAGGCGGGCCGCCGCCTTCGGCATGGACGTGATCGGCTACGACGTTCGCCCCGTCGCCTCGGCGGACCACGGTGTTCCCGGCCTGCGGCAGGTCGCCCTCGATGCCCTCTGCGCGGACAGCGACGTGGTGTTCTTGGCGTGCGCGCTGACATCGGAGAACTATCATCTGCTCTCTCGTGCTCAGTTCGACGCGATGAGGGAGGGGGTCCTGATCGTCAACACCGCCCGCGGGGGGCTGATCGACCAGCCGGCGCTGGTCGAGGCGCTCGGCAGCGGCAAGGTCGCCGGCGCCGGGCTCGACGTGTTCGAGGTCGAGCCGCTGCCGAGTGACGATCCCCTGCGCGCCTTCTCCGATCGCTGCGTCTTCAGCACCCACAACGCGTCGAACACCGCCCAGGCGGTGGCGCGGACGAACCGGATGTCGAGCGACATCCTCTTCGACGTCCTCGGCCTGAAGAGGGCCGAAGGCTTCACTCCGAACCGTGTCGCGTGACCGTGAGCGATCAGCTTCGCCACCTATCCGAGCCTTCGCGGCAAGGGCGTCCTGATCACCGGCGGCGCGAACGGGATCGGCCGGGCGATGGCGCTCGCCTTCGCCGAGCAGGGGTCGCGGGTGGCCGTCCTCGATCTGGACATCGACGCCGGCGAGTCGCTCGCCCGCGAGCTCGGCGCCTCGCACACGTTCACCGAGTGCGATGTCACCGACAACTCGGCGCTGCGGGGAGCGATCGACGCGACGGCCGGGGCCTTCGGCGGCCTCGCCGTCCTGATTGCCAACGCGGCCGATGACACCCGCCACGACGCAAGGTCGCTGACGCCCGAGCTGTGGGACGCCGCGATGTCACTCAACCTCGGCCACCAGTTCTTCGCGGCTCAGGCGGCCGAGCCGCACCTGAGCGCCGCCGGCGGTGGCTCGATCGTCCTGCTCGGCTCGATCGCGTGGCTCAACAACACCACCGGGATGGTCGCCTACACGACCGCCAAGGCCGGCGTCCACGGCCTGGCCCGAACACTCGCCCGCCTTTGGGGCAACGCGGGCATCCGCGTCAACGCCCTCGCTCCCCGGCTGGACGATGACCGAGAAGCAGCTCTCCGATCGCATCGACCAGGAGGCCGAACGCGAGATCGAGGCCGCCCAGTGCCTGCCCCGAGCGCGTGATGCCCGACGACGTAGCCCGAGGGGCCCTGTTCCTGGCCTCGGACGACGCCGCGATGATCACCCAGCAGGCGCTCGTCGTCGACGGGGGGTGGGTGTGACCATGGCCTCGCAGCAGTCGCTCGCGCGGCGGGCGCTGCCCGAACCGCTCTACCTACGGGCCCAGGCCCTCCGCCTGCGCGCCAGGCACCTGCCGATGCGAGTCCTTCCGGCGGGCCGCGCGGCTCGCGCGCGGCTGGCCGAGCTTCGTGACGCCCACCGCGGCGAGACCTGCGTCATCCTCGGCAACGGCCCCAGCATTCGCGACCTCGACCTCGCCCGGCTCGACGGCACGCCGACCTTCTGCCTCAACCGCGGCTACCTGCTGTGGGAGGACTCGCCCCACGAGCCGAGCTTCTTCGTCGCCGTGAACGACCTCGTCATCGATCAGTTCCACCGCGAGATCGCCGCGCTTGCCCTGTCCGCTCTTCCTCCCCTGGATCCACCGCGATCGATTTCGCGACGTCCCGAACGCCGTCTTCTTCGAGGTCCGAAACGAGCAGCGCTTCATCACCGACGCCAGGCGCGGCGTCGCGCCATGCGCCACCGTCACCGTCGCCGCCCTCCAGCTCGCCTACCACATGGGGTTTGAGACCGTGATCCTGCTCGGGATCGACCACCGCTTCCAGACCGAGGGCCCACCGCATGCCCGCGTCCGCCAGCAGGGCGACGACCCGAACCACTTTCGCGGCGACTACTTCGGCGACGGGACGGCCTGGAACCTTCCGGATCTTCGCCAGTCCGAGCGCGGCTACGCGATGGCCCGAGCGGCGTTCGAAGCCGACGGCCGCCAGGTCTTCAACGGAACGCCGGACAGCGCCCTCGACGTGTTCGCGCGTCGCGAGCTGGGGGCAGTCGCGTCTTGACCCGGCTCGCCTACTTCCCGGTCGTCGAGGACGAGGACCAGCTGATCGACATCCTGTCGCGCGCCGCCTGGTTCCTCACCTTTTCCCCGATCGACAAGATCTACGTCTTCGTGGCCCGTCCCGGGCTCGCGGAGACGCCCTGGCGAGTGGCGCCCGGAATGGATCCCGAGATCGCCCAGCGCTTCGATGCATTACGCCGGATGATCGAGTTCGTGCCCGCTTCTGGCGAGGCCGACGTTCTGCCCGTGATTGAGCAAGGTGGAGATGGTGCTGCGCTGGCGCCAGGACGCGAGTCCCGAGTGGCTGCCGGAGGCGACGCTTTCGAACAGCGGTTGCCGAACAAGCGAGTGTTCGAGATCGACCCACACTCCGTTCGCATGGAGGGCGCGAACTTCATCGACGTGCCCTTCAAGCTAGGACCTGCGCCCAGGGCTCTCGGCGCCGAGAATCAGGCCCGGTTCGCCGAGGTGGCTCGGCCGACTTGGTCGCTTTGACCAGGCGGTCGTGTTGGCCACCGGGCCCTCGGTCAGCGACTACGATCGCTATCGAGTATGACGGCGTGCTGGGGGTCGTCTGCAACACGGTCATCCTCAACGAGGAGTTGATGGAGACCGTCAAGCCGACAGTTCGTTGTGTTCGCCGGATCCGATCTTCCACTTCGGACCGTCTCAGTACGCGGCAAGCTTTCGGGACGAATCTGAGGCGGGCCGCGGAACGGTTCGACTTCACGATCTGCATGCCCGCTCAAGTACCACGCGCGTCTTCACATGCTGCCGTTCCAGAGCTGATCGACCGGACGATCGCCATCCCCTTCCGCGATGGAGCCGTGAGTTCAACTTCGATCTCACCTCCGAGTTCGAATTGAAGACCACCGTCCAACGTGTTGACCTTCGTCATGCTGCCGCTGGCGACGACGTTTGCTCGCACGGTCAGCATCCTGGGCTGTGACGGCAGGCCCGCTGGACGAGAACACGTACTTCTGGCGACACAACCCGGCGACCCAGATCGATGACCAGATGGCGAACATCCAAGAGGTCCATCCGGGGTTCTTCAAGCTCGAGTACAACGACTACTACCTCGAGCACTGCCAGGTCTTGGAGGAGCAGCTGAGCGCCGGCGAGCGCTCCGGGTACCGCTTCGAGAGCCTTGCCGAATCGCACATTCCCGCGTTGAAAGAGCGGGTTCGGGGACGGAGCGCGTCGCTCCAGCGCTCAGCGGCGATGGCCGGGGTTCAGCCAAGAACGGGATCGACGTCGCCGCGGCTGCTCGTGATCGACTCGACCAGGGTGGGCGGGCAGAACGCCACGGGTCAGCTGAAGACGGAACTTCCTGACCGGATGGCCGGATGGCGCCTTCCTTCAGATCTCCGCTCCAAGGGCGATCGGTACCTCGTGGCCCGATCGCTCGACGACCCGTCCACCGATGCGCTCCTCTCGGCCGAGGATGCGGTCCTCGACGAGGTCGCGTCGTTTCGAGCCCGAGGTCATCTACTACCGGCCGACGATCGATCAGCACCCGCACTTGCACGCGCTTGCCCTCAACGTCCTGGCGCGGCACCCGGTGCCCCTGGTTACGCACATCATGGATGACTGGCCGCAGCCGGCTGGAGGCACACGACGAGGCACGAGGGCGGAAGGTGGACCAAGACCTGCGCCTGCTCTTGTCGCGAAGCGACAAGGTGCTGAGCATCTCGGAGAAGATGTCGGCGGTCTTCGGTGATCGCTACGGGGTGACGTTCGAGGCGATCGCGAACGGCGTGGACCCCGATACATACCGGGCTGCCTGCGAGGCCGCAAAGCCCGAGAAGAGCCGGCGCAAGGAGGTGGTGCTCCGCTACTGCGGAGCGCTCGCCAAGGACATGACCTTCCAGACGCTCGTCGACGTCGCGCGAGCGGTGGATGCGCTGCAGGGCGAGCTGCCGATGCGGTTGGAGGTCTACACGATGCCGGCTTGGCGTCGCCCGTTCGAGGAGGCGGTGGCCGGCCTGCGCGGCATCACGATCTCGGATGCCGTGTTCGGCGATGGCTTTCCCTCGCTGCTGGCCGAGGCCGACGTCTTGGTGCTCGCCTACAACTTCGACGAGGACTCCCTCCGATACATCGGCCTCTCGATGCCCAACAAGCTGCCCGAGTACCTGGCCTCGGGCGCCGCGGTGCTGGCGGTCGGGCCGCGGGAGGCGAACGGCATCGACTACGTCCTCTCGCGACGATCTCGGCTGTTGCGTTACCGAGCGAGATCCCGAGAAGCTGGCGGAGGCCCTCCGGCGTCTCGGCACCGACTCGGACTACAGGAACGAACTGGCCGCGAAGGGGCAGGCCTGGGCGTTCGAGCATCTCGACCTCGCGCGACATCTCAACCCGCTTTCAGACGATCCTCCGGGAGACGGCAGGCCGATCCGCCAAGAGGATCCCGCTCCTGGGCCCGTACTCGCGTGATCAGAAGGCGAGCGTCGACGAGACCGAGGTCATCGCACGGCTCCTCGCGCCGCTGGAACGTGGCGGTGTCCTCCTCGACGTCGGCGCCCATCATGGATCCTCGCTGAAGCGCTTTGCCGAGGCGGGCTGGACGGTGGTTGCCTGCGAGCCCGACTCCGAGAATCGAGCAACGTTGACGGAGCGCTTCGGCGGCAAGAGCAACGTCTCGGTCGACCCCCGGGCGGTGAGCGACGAGCCCGCGCAGGAGGCGCCGCTGTTCTCGTCCGCGCAGAGCTCCGGCATCAGCAGCCTGCAGCGCTTTTCACGAGACCCATCGAGAGGCCGAGACGGTTGACGTCACGACCGTTGCCGAGCTCGTCGATTCATACGCTCTGCCGAGGATCGACTTCCTCAAGATCGACGTCGAGGGGCTCGACTGGAACGTGCTCAAGGGTGTGCCCTGGGATCGAATCAAGCCCGAGGTCATCGAATGCGAGTTCGAGGACGCGAAGACCCTCCCGCTTGGACACACCTACCGCGACATCGCCGATGATCTCGTCGCGAGGGGTTACACGGTGTATCTCAGCGAGTGGCATCCGATCGTTCGTTACGGCGTTCGCCACGATTGGCGGCAGCTCGTGCGATATCCCACGCCACTGAGCTCGAGCGATGCGTGGGGCAACATCCTGGCCTTTCGGAATGATCCAGGCCCCAAGGCGGTCAGCGCGGCCTTTGAGGCTTGCCTGAGCGTCGGGAACCCATCGGCGGTCGAGGTGGACAGTCGAAACGGCCGTGCAGCCGGCGCGGGCGCACCCACTGGAAGTGAGGGCGAGGTTGGATACGATGCCCGCGCTGTGACGCCCACCGGTCTTTCGCGATACGAGCGCTTCTACCTGTGGGCGAAGACCCGGAACCCGGCGGTCCTCTTCCTCGGCCGGCTGGCGGTGTGGTGCGGACGCAAGGCGCGGCGATACCCAGCCCTGACGGCCGCCTACCTCGCTCTGCTGGTGGGCCTGGTCGTCGCCGGCTTCCTTCCGGCGGCTGACGGCCTATGCGCCGCTTTTCTGGGCGGCGGCGGGGGCGCTGGCGGCCGTCGGGCGTCGTCGGCGTGGCGATGGGCTTCACCCGCTTCCTGATCAAGGAGGCGCGGCATGAGCTGGCGATGAAGCAGCTGAGCCTGCGACGACGGCTGGAGCGGGCCGAGAGCTGCGGTCTGCGAGGCTGAGCGGAAGGCCAAGGAGGCACTCGAGGCCAAGGTGGACGCGCTCCGTCGCCGAGCAGGACGGCTGTGCCGCGACGGGCTGGAGGCCAGGATCGACAAGCTGAGCGTCGATCAGGAGGAGATCGCGGAGCGTGCCCTTTCGTTCGACATCGTGTCTGCCCTGCGGCAGGTCCATCCGCTCTGGGCGAACCGAAGCGAGTGGACGAGTCGGACTTCGAGGAGCAGTCGGAGCATGGCCACGCGGTCTTGATGGCCCTGTTGGTCGAAGAGGAGCGGAGGACCCCGGGCATCCTCAGAGGCAAGACCCTGATCGAGGTCGGAACCACACGCGAGCGCGATCCTCGGCAGGGGTCAACCGAGAAGCTGGCGATCTTCACCGGGATGACCGACATGCGCTTCATCACCGTCGACATGGACCCGATCAACACCAAGCGCGCGCGGCGGGTCATCGACCTTCTCAACCCCGGCGCAAAGGCGATCACCGAGAAGGGCGAGGACTACCTTGCCAACTGCTCCGAGTCGCTCGACTACGTATACCTCGACGCGTTCGACTTCGACCACGGCCAGCATTCCGCTGAGCGTCAGGCCCGCTACCGGGAGGTCCTGAAGACCGAGATCCGCGACGAGGCGTGCTGGCAGATGCACCAGCTCTGTGCCGCGGCCATCATCAGCAAGATGCCCCAAGGGGGGATCGTCGTGATCGACGACACCTGGACGGACGAAGCTGGGGACTTCGATGGCAAGGGGAAGCTGGCCGTCCCGCTCCTGCTGGCCAGCGGGTTCACCGTTGTCGCACAGGCACCGAAGACCGTCGCGCTGAAGCGCGCGGCAGGGCAAGGGCCGAACGCAGCGCCGCAGTCGTCGTGACCGCGCAGGGCACCACCGAGGAAGCCTCGGACATCAAGGACATCAGGATCGGGGAGCTCGGCCTGCGCGTGCTGGCCGCCAACGCCGCCGATGCGCCCTGGTACCTGCAGCGCAAGACCTTCGAAGAGAAGCAGTCGCTTCTCTACCCGCTGATCCGGGCCCAGGGCTTCCGCAACTTCATCGACATCGGCGCCAACTACGGCTTCATTTCGATGCTGGCGCGGCGTGCCGTCTCCCGCCATGCGCGTGCTGTCGATCGAAGCCGACCCGCGGCTGGCAGCCCTGATCGAAGGCAATGTGCTCAACGGGCTGGCGCCGCCGGAGGTCGTCAACGCCATCGCCGGTGCCGAGTGCCGGGACAGCGCGCCCTTCAGCCTCAACCCACGCTCGTCGCTGGACAACCGGGTGTCGATGCCGTCCTGGGAGCAGTGCTCGGTGCCGATGCGAACCATCGAATCGATCCTGTCCGAGCGGGCGGTCGAGGGCTCCTGCTTCTTCAAGATCGACACCCAGGGCTATGAGATGCAGTGCTCACCGGCATGGAGCAGCTCCTCGAGCAGCGCAGCGACTGGCTCATCAAGATGGAGTTCGCGCCCGACTGGCTGCGCTCGCAGGGCACCGACCCGCTTGAACTGCTGCGCTACCTGGCAGGCCGCTACCAGATCGCCGAGTATCCCGAACGCATCCCCTACAACACACCCGACCTGGCCTCGCTATTCGATCAGCCGGTGCGGGAGGCAGAGCTGGAGCCGTTTCTCGAATACGTGATCTCGCTGGACAGGGACGGCCTCGGCTGGGTCGACCTGATCGTGCGGCCGCGTGCCGGCAGGGCGACGGGCGAGCAGACGCCAGGGACCAGCCACCAGGTGATGCGACAGTGGGCGCCGCGCCTCCGGTGGGGAACTGGGACCTCATTGACGACCAGCGTCGAATGCGTGTGGCCGGCACGTGCCCAGCTCGGGGAGTGCCCTTGTTGGGACCGGCGTTCGGAGCAGGCTCTTCTGGGTCGACATCAGAGGTGCTGAGCTTCATGCGCTTCGAGCCATCCGACGGGACGCGCCAGAGCTGGAAGCTGCCCTCTCGACTCTGTTCGCTGGACGTGCCGCCGGTCGAATGGAGTCCGCCGACCGGATTGCGGGGCGAGGTCTTCGTTGGCTGTGGCGACGTCGGCTTCGCTTGGATCGCGGTGGAGGACGATGCGGTCGAGATCGTCGAGATCGCGCATCCGGAGCGAGATCGACCGGAGAACCGCTTCAACGATGGGAAGATGGGGCCGGACGGCCGCTATTGGGCGGGAACCATGCATGAGCCCGAAGAGCTCGCGACCGGATCCCTGTATGCGTTCCGGGCCGACGGCACGCACGAGGTCCTGGACAGCGGCTACCGCGTCGCCAACGGTCCGGCCTTCAGCCCCGATGGGTCGGTCGTCTACCACTCCGATTCGGCCCGCCAGGAGATCTACGCCTTCGACCTCGCCGGCGACGGTAGGCTCGAGAACAAGAGGGTGTTCGTGCGGTTCGCCGAGGGCGAGGGCCATCCGGACGGGATGACCACGGATCGCGAGGGCAACCTGTGGGTCGCGATGTGGGACGGAGGGCGAGTGGAGCAGCTGTCGCCCGAGGGCGCTCGTCTGGGGGCGGTTCCGATTCCGACCCCGCAGGCCGACGTCCTGCACGTTCGTGGATTCCGACTGCACCGAGATGTTCGTCACCTCCGCCAGCGTCGGCGCTTCGAGCGAGGACTCCCTCGCCGGCGGCCTGTTTCGCGTTCGTCTGGATTGATGCCTGGCCTTGCGCGACAAGCTGGAGGCGGCGAAGCGCCGGGCAAACCGCCTCGGGACGCTGCGGCACCATCCGCCGCGGCCGCTTCGCTTGCCGGCCGGCGATCGCCCGGAGCAGCCGCTCGAGGACCCGCCGACGATCTCGATCGTCACCCCATCGTTCAATCAGGCCGAGTTCCTGGAGCAGACGATCGAGAGCGTCCTCGGGCAGAACTACCCGTCGCTGGAGTACGTGGTCCAGGACGGGGGATCCGAGGACGGATCGCGAGAGATACTCGAGCGCTATTCGGATCGGCTGCACCATTGGGAATCGGCTCCTGACGGCGATCACCCACGTAGCCAGGCATCGAACGTGAACCGAGGCTTCGCGAGGACCTCCGGAGAGGTCATGGCCTACCTCAACTCCGACGACCTGCTGCTGCCGGGAGCGCTCCACTACGTCGCTCGATACCTGCAGAGCCACCCGGAGGTCGACGCGGTCTACGGGCATCGGGTCCTGATCGACGAGGCGGGGATGGAGATCGGCCGTCAGGTCATTCCGCGGCACAGCGACAGGGTGCTCGCCTGGGCCGACTTCATCCCCCAGGAGACGCTCTTTTGGCGCCGCGCCGCCTGGGAGCGAGCGGGCGGGGCCATGGACGAGAGCTTTCGATACGCGCTGGATTGGGACCTCCTGGTGCGCCTGCGGGAAGCCGGCGCGCGGATGGTCCGCCTGCCCCGCTTCCTGGGTGCGTTCCGCGTCCACGGCGCTCAGAAGACCAGCACTCTGGCCCCCACGACCGGAGTCGAGGAGATGCAGCGAATCCGGAAGCGCCTGCACGGGCGCCCGGTGGATCAGGCCGAGGTCCTGCGGCGGGTGAGGCCGTATCTGATCCGCCACGTCGTCCTGGACCAGCTCTACCGCCGCGGGTTGCTCAGGTACTGAGCACGCGAGGCGGCTGCGGCGACCGTGATGGAGGCCGCTGCCTCACAGGGCTTCGGCGACCCGCGGTGCCCGCCGGACGAAGAGCCAGACGCCACCGGCACAGAGCGCGATCGCGATCAGGACCGAGCCGACCAAGGGCGCGATGCCGACTTGCTGCGACCAGGGAGGGAGCATCCGGCTGGACGAGCCAGATGCGCGCCTGGTAGAGGATCGGCGTCAGCGGGTTGAGGGCGACGAGCCACCGGAACGACTCGGGCACGCGTTCCAGCGGATAGAGGATCGGCGTCGCGTAGAACAGCGCTCTCAGCGCGACGGTCCACACGTGCTCCAGGTCGCGCATGCGCACGTATGCCATCGACAGGAGCACGGCGACTCCGGTGCTCACCACGACGAGCGGGATCACGATCGCCGGCAGCAGCAGCCAGGTGATCAACGGACCAACTCCCGACGCGAGCATGAACCCGAGGACGACGACGAGGTTCATCGCCGAGGTCATCGCTGCGCTGGCGACGACCGCGAGCGGGATCACGATCCGAGGGAAGTGCATCTTCCTCACCACCGGCTCGCCGCGGACCACCGATCCCATCGCCGTTCCGGTCGCGTCGGCGAAGAACTGGTAGAGCATGATGTTCATCAGCAGCAGGACCGCGTAGTTGGGAATGGTGCCGCCGAACTGAATGATGTGGGTGAAGACGACGTAGAGGACCGCGAAGAGGAGGAGTGGCCGCCCAAGCGTCCACACGTAGCCCAACACGGAGGTCCGGTACTGGAGGCGGAAATCCTGAATCGCGGTGAGCCGCAGCAGGTTCCAGAAGCGGCGCCTGTCCTCCCCGAACGCCGACGGCCCCTCGATCGGGCGCAGCGGCGCCTCCTCCTCCATGGCGGGTGGCTGGACCGGGCGCGCATGCGCTGACCACGTCCGCGCCGGCCTGCGTTTGTGGCCCACCGCTCATGCGGCGGCCCTCGGCGCTTTGGTCTGAAGCTGCTTGTACTCCTCGGCAACGTGCTCGGGCTCGCCCGCGGCGACGATCTCCCCGTTCTCGATCAGGATCGCGCTCGCGCAATGCTTGACGAGATCGCCCATCGAGTGCGTGACCAGCACGCCGGTCTGCCCGTTGCCCCGCAGGCGCTCGAACGTGTCCGAGCACTTCTCCTTGAACCGACCATCGCCGACGGCGAGGACCTCGTCGAAGAGGAGGATGTCCGCATCGACGTGGGTCATCACCGCGAAGCCGAGCCGGGCGCGCATGCCGGAGGAGTAGTTGCGCAGCTTCAGGTGCTCGAAGTCGCTCAGCTCGGCGAACTCGATGATCTCCCGGTAGCGCTCGTGCGCCTCGGCCGGCTGGAGCCCCATCATCACCGCGTTCATCATCACGTTGTCGTAGGCGGGGAGCTCGTTGTTGAATCCGACGCCCAGCTCGATGATCGGCGCGATTCGCCCCGCGGCCAACGCGGTGCCGGAGTCGGGCCTGTAGATCCCCGCCAGGATCTTCAACAGCGTGCTCTTGCCGCTGCCGTTGCGCCCCGCGATGCCGAGGAACTCACCCCGCGGCACGTCGAAGGAGATCCCGTGCCAGCACCGGCACCTCGCGATAGGTCGACTTGGTCCTGCTGCGCGAAGCGCTCGCGCAGGGTCGTCGCCTGGCTGGTCGGGATCCGGAAGGTCTTCGAGAGCTCCCGAACCTCGATCGCGTTTGAAACCGTCACGATGAGCCGTAGATCATGAGGCGGTGGGAGCTGGGCCCTATTCGACGGCGCTGCCGACGCGAAGCCCTTCGCGAAAGCTCTCGATCGTTTGCCGCAGGCCCTCTTCGAGCTCCACCATCGCCTCGAAGCCGATCCACTCGCGGGCGCGACTGACGTCGAGGAAGCGCCTCGGCTGGCCGTCGGGCCGCGAGCTGTCCCAGACGGTCTCGCCCTCGTAGCCGGCCAGCCGCGAGACGGCGTCGGCGAGGTCGCGAATGCGGGTCTCGGTTCCGGTGCCGACGTTGAACGGCTCGGAGGTGTCGGCGTGCTCGGCCGCGAGCAGCAGCGCGCGGGCGGCATCGTCGACGTAGAGGAACTCGCGCGTCGGCTCACCCGTCCCCCACAGAACGACCTGCGGGCTCGTCCTCCTCCGTGGGCGGTGACGTACTTGTTGACCATCGCCGCGATCACGTGCGAGTCCTCGAGGTCGAAGTTGTCGTCCGGGCCCGTACAGGTTCGCGAGCACGGGCACGCACGACTCGAGGCCGTACTGGCGCCGATAGGCGTCCGAGAGGACGGCGAGCATCCGCTTGGCCAGGCCGTAGGGAGCGTTCGACTCCTCCGGATACCCGTTCCAAAGCTCCTCCTCGCGAGAACGGGACCGGAGTGTGCTTGGGATAGGCGCACACCGAGCACACCGCCACGAGCTTCTCGACCCCGAGCTCACGGCAGGCCTCGAAGACGTTGATGCCCATGCGGGTGTTGTCGTGGGCGAGCGGGGCGGGGTTGCGGAGGTTGTAGCCGATCCCGCCCGACGTTGGCCGCCAGGTGGATGACGACCTCAGCCCCCTCGAGCGCCTCGCGGCAGGCCACGGGGTCGCGCAGGTCGTGATCGGCCGAGCGCGGGACGCGCACCTCGGCACCGAGCTCCTCGAGCATCCTCACCGTGGGCTTGCCGAGGAAGCCGGCGCCGCCGGTGACGACCACCTCCCGCCCCTCCCAGAACCGGCTGTCGGGAGCCCCGCTCACGTCAGCTCGTGACTGTAGCGAGTCACCTTGCCGGCGAGCTGGTCCTCGAGCGCCTGCATGTCGGCGTCGACCATGATCCGCACCAGCTCCTCGAACCCGACCGTCGGCTCCCAGCCGAGCTGCTCGCGTGCCTTGGTCGCGTCGCCGAGCAGCGAGTCGACCTCGGCGGGCCGGAAGTAGCGGGGATCGATCTCGACGTGTGCCTCCCAGTCGAGGTCGAGACGCGAGAAGGCGAGCTCGCAGAACTCGCGCACGGTGTGCTGCTCGCCGGTCGCGACCACGTAGTCGTCGGGCTCCGGCGCCTGAAGCATCCGCCACATCGCCTCGACGAAGTCGGGGGCGTAGCCCCAGTCGCGGCGGGCATCGAGGTTGCCGAGGTAGAGCTTGTCCTGGAGCCCGGCCTTGATCCGCGCCACCGCCCGGGTGATCTTCCGGGTCACGAACGTCTCCCCGCGCCGCGGCGACTCGTGGTTGAAGAGGATCCCGTTGACGGCGAACATCCCGTAGGCCTCGCGGTAGTTGACCGTCGCCCAGAACGCCGCGACCTTGGCGACGCCGTAGGGGCTGCGGGGATGAAACGGTGTGGTCTCGGACTGCGGCGGCGGGGCCGAGCCGAACATCTCCGACGAGGAGGCCTGGTAGAAGCGCGGCGTCACCCCCGCCTCGCGCATCGCCTCGAGCAGCCGCAGCGTCCCCATGCCGGTGATGTCGAGCGTGTAGACGGGGATGTCGAACGAGACCGAACGTGGCTCTGCGCGCCGAGGTGGTAGATCTCGTCGGGCTGGAGCTCGTACAGGAGGCGGATCAGCGCCACCGGATCGGCGAGGTCCCCGTAGTGGTTGAACAGCCGCACACCCTCCTCGTGCGGGTCCCGGTAGAGATGGTCGATGCGGTGGGTGTTGAAGCTGGAGGAGCGCCGGATGATCCCGTGCACCTCGTAGCCCTTGTCGAGCAGCAGCTCGGCGAGGTAGGAGCCGTCCTGGCCGGAGATCCCGGTGATCAGCGCCTTCTTCGCCGTCTCAGCCATGGGCGCCGTGAGGTTATCGTGGGTAGGAATGGGGGAATCCAGACCACGCAGCCCGACGTGGCCAAGCGCGGTGAGCCACAGCGGGCGCCTCGCCCGGACGAGGCGTCGATTGAGAGACCTCCTGCTTCGTGCGCCGATACCGGGGCGCGATCGCCTGATGCTCCTGGGATGGAGGGGCTACGAGGCCTATCTGACCCGGCGCTCGGCGGCACAATCGCCGCCCTTGGGGGCCGAACCCGGCGCGCTTCCGCTTCCTCCGCCGCGGCTCCAGATCCTGGTCGTGGGGTCGGCCGATCCCAGCTACTTCCTCGGGTCCGGACGCACTCACAACGCCTTCATCCGCGACCTCGTCTCGCGTCACGGGACTCCGGTCGACGAGCTCGGACGGATACTCGATCTGGGCTGCGGTTGCGGGCGGATCGCACGCTGGTGGCAGGACCTTGCGAGCACGGAGGTGAACGGCTGCGACTTCAACCCCGAGCTGACCGCGTGGTGTTCGGCCAACCTGCCGTTCATGAACACGGTGCAAAACGAGCTGGCACCACCACTTCCTTTCGAGCGCCGTGAGTTCGACCTGATCTACGCGTGGTCCCTGTTCACTCACCTGCGAGAGCCCCTTCAACTCCAGTGGCTGGCGGAGATCCGTGACTCGCTCGCGCCCGGCGGGCGCTTTTTGTTCACGGTCAGCGGAGAGCGCTACCGCGATCGTCTGAGCAGGCGCGATCGCCAGGCATTCGACCGCGGAGAGCTGGTGGAGCACTTCAAGGGCGCGCCCGGGAGCAACCTGTGCGCCACCTACCACCCCCCCGAGCTACGTGGAGCGTCGGATGCTGGAGGGGTTCACGCTCCTGGAAGCGGTCCGGGAGGACACTCCTCAGCTCGACCAGGACGTGTACTTAGTGCGTCGGGCTTGAGCCTCGGTCCGACTGCGACGGCCCTACGAGCTACACGGAGCCTCGAGCCATTCGCGCTCGGTCATGTGGTGGCGCGAGTGCTCGCCGCTCGAGAGCTCGGCGACGATCTCGGACAGGAGCCCGGAGCGCTCGGCCAAGACGGAGTGGCGGTGGATGGTCTCCAGGTTCTCCTGGCGGGCGAGAACGAAGCCGCCGTCGCCGAGCTGCGGATACTCCTGGGCCACCCGGCGCACCATCTCGCGGACGCAGTCCTCGACGAAGCGGGGGTTGGCGTGCGCCTTCTCGACCACCGCCGCCTCGTCGGAGCGCTTCATCAGCTCGTAGATCTCCGAGCTCATCGACTGCTCGACGATGTGAAGGAGGTCGCGGGCGTCGACGTCGAGCTCGACCCCCTCGGGGCGGCCGATGTGAAGCGAGCCGATGCCCCGCTGGTTGTGGGTGGCGACCGGGACCGCGCCGAGCACCCGCTCGACCTCGTCGTCGGTGAACCCCTCGGCGGCCAGGCGCTCACGGGCGCGCCCCGCGAGCAGCTCCTGGGCGCACGGGCAGGCGGTCATCCCCTGGGCCTCGACCCCGGTCAGGGTCCGGGTGCCCCGCTCCGACACCACCGCCGCGCCGCGCAGGGTGTAGATCTCCTGGGTGGGCAGGCCGGAGGCCGGGGTCGGCACCGTCTCCGGGTAGCGGGCGGCGATCGTCACCTCGGCGCGGAGGCCCTCCTGCTGCTCGCGCACGCGGCGCGCGATCCGGGCCGCCAGCTCCTCCGCCCGCAGGGTCTGGCCGAGGACGACCTGGTCGATCGCCTCGTTGACGACCTCCTCGAACCGGGACATGTGGACCCCGGCCTGGCGGGGGTTGAGGTCGACGAAGCACTCGAGCTCGGCGAAGAAGTAGCTGCCGGCGCCGGGCCCCGGCGCTCCGTCGGGGGCCGCCGGGCGGTGGCCGTCGACCTGGATCACCTTCTCGATCCCGCGGACGCCGACCCGGGTCAGGCTGAGCTCGGTGCGGGGCCGGGCCGCCTGGACGTCGATCGAGGGAAGGGGGAGCTCGCTCATCGGGATAGCGGTGTGGGTGGATGGTCAACCGTGCTCGGGCAACTCGGGCTCCGGGCCGGCTGCAAGCCAAGGTTAACGAGCGTCCAGCGCCTCCCTCGGCGGGGCGGTCAGCCCTTATACTTCGCGCCGCCCGAACCCCGAGCGTTAGGAGAGAGGTAGGGGCGGGACTTGGCACAGAAGGGAGATGCGCTGCTCAACGGGGAGGCTGCGGCCCAGTCGACCGCCGAGGACGCGCCGACCGGCAACGGCGCGGCGCCCGAGCTGAACGGCGACGCCTCCGTCGCCGACTCCGACGAGCTTCGCTCGCTGATCTCTCAGGGGCACGAGCGCGGCTATCTGACCTTCGAGCAGATCGCCGGGACGCTGGAGGAGGTGGAGGTCACCAAGGAGCAGGTCCGCGACCTTCACGCCTACCTGATCGAGCACGGCGTCGACGTGATCGCCGAGGACGGCCTCACCGCCTACAAGGAGGCCAAGGAGTCCGGGCAGCCGGGCTCCGCGAAGAAGCCCGAGCTCGACCTGACGGTGGAGCCGAGCCTGGACTCGCTGCGGCTTTACCTGCGATCGATCGGGCGGGTCGACCTGCTGACCGCCGAGCAGGAGATCGAGCTGGCGAAGCGGATCGAGCGGGGCGACATGATCGCCAAGCGACACATGGTCGAGGCCAACCTGCGGCTGGTGGTCTCGATCGCCAAGGGGTACCTGGGCCGCGGGCTGAGCTTCCTCGACCTGATCCAGGAGGGCTCGCTGGGATTGATCCGGGCGGTGGAGAAGTTCGACTACCGCCGCGGCTACAAGTTCTCCACCTACGCGACCTGGTGGATCCGTCAGGCGGTCACCAGGGCGATCGCCGACAAGGCGCGCACGATCCGGATCCCGGTCCACATGGTCGAGAAGCTGAACCGGGTCACCCACGTCGAGCGCCAGCTGGTGCAGCGCCTCGGCCGGGAGCCGGAGCCGGCGGAGATCGCCGCGGAGCTGAAGGTCTCGGTCCGGGAGGTGCGCGACATCCTGCGGGTCGCGCAGACGCCGGTCTCGCTGGAGAAGCCGATCGGCGACGAGGAGGAGTCTGAGCTGGGCGACTTCGTCGCCGACGAGAGCACCGAGGAGCCGTTCGACAGCGCCTCCGAGAGCCTCCAGCGCGAGGACATCCAGTGCGCGCTCGACGCGCTCCCGGAGCGCGAGCGCCAGGTGATCGAGCTGCGCTACGGGCTGCGCGGGCACGAGCCGCTCACCCTGGAGGAGGTGGGGCGCGCATTCGGGGTCACCCGGGAGCGGATCCGCCAGATCGAGAACAACACGCTGAAGAAGCTGAAGCAGCTGCCGGAGGCGCAGCGGCTGCGGGAGCTGGCCTGAGCTAGTCGGAGGGGGCGGCCAGCGGGGCCCGATCGGGTTCGCCGCCGGGGCCGCGCCGAAGCATCTCGCGCATGTGATCGAGGTCGAACTCGTGCGGCTCGGTGGTCTCGATGAACCGGTCGAGCTCGGAGGCGAAGCGGGCGGGGTCGCCGAGCTGCGGCCAGTGCCCGGCGCCCGGGATCTCGACCAGCCGGCTGCCGGGGATCTGGTCGACGGCCGAGCGGCCGTGCTCGACCGGGATGATCCGGTCGGCGGTGCCCCAGATCAGCAGCGTGGGCACGCGCTCGGCCAGGTAGAGGCGGTCGGCGGCGCTGACCCGCTGGCCCTCGAGGTCGATCACCGCCCGCAGGGTGTGGAGGAAGGCGGATCGAGCGTCGCGATCGGCGAGCGAGGCGTAGCCGCGCGCCGCCTCGGCGAGGTCGGGGCCGGCCTCGAGGCCGAAGCGCCTCAGGAACTCGGCCGCGGTGGCTCCGGCCCGGACCAGCCAGGTGGGGGCGATCAGCGGCATCACCAGCTCGGAGCCGGGGATGGCCCCGGCGCGCAGCAGGGGGTGGACCTCGGTCCCCAGGCCGCCGCTCGAGACCAGCACGAGGCGCTCGGTGTACTCGGGGAACTGGTAGGCGAACTGGAGCGCGATCCCGCCGCCGAGCGAGTGGCCGACGATCGTCCCGCGCTCGAAGCCGAGCACCCCGAGCAGGTCGCGGCCGCCGCTGGCGTAGGCGCCGAGCGAGTAGTCGCCGCGCGGCTTGGCCGAGCGGCCGTGCCCGAGCAGGTCGGGGGCGACCACGGTGTAGCGATCGCTGAGCCTGTCCATCGCCTCGAGCCAGACGTCGGAGCGCGAGGTGATGCCGTGGATCAGCACGATCAGCGGCCCCTCGCCGGCGATCCGGTATCCGACTTGGTGCCCGTGAAGGCGGACGTGCTGGAGCGGGATCTCGGGCGCCATGCGTGGTGGTGAATACCCCCGCCCAGCCAGAACGTAACACCGTTTGATGGGACATTCGGGGTACGATTTTCGGGTGGCCCGTTCCCGGACGGAGGCAGATCAAAGCGGTGGCAACGGCCGGCGGTCGATGACCATCGACGAGCTGGCGCGGCGCACCGGGATGACCGCGCGCAACATCCGCGCCCACCAGTCGCGCGGGCTGGTGCCGCCGCCGCAGGTGCGGGGGCGGACCGGCTACTACGGCGAGGAGCACGTGGAGCGGATCGACCTGATCAAGGAGCTCCAGGCCGACGGCTTCAACCTGGAGGCGATCCGGCGGCTGCTCGAGGGGGCGGGCGGCTCGAGCCGCGAGGTGCTCGACTTCTCGCGGACGCTGCGGGCGCCGTTCGAGGACGAGCAGCCCGAGATCATCTCGGCGGAGGAGATGACGGAGCGGTGGGGCGGCGTCGACCCGGCGCTGATCGCGCGCGCCGAGGAGCTGGGGATGATGCGGGCGCTGGATGGGGGCCGGATCGAGATCCTGAGCCCCCGCCTTCAGCGCGCCGGGGTGGAGCTGGCGGAGCTCGGGGTTCCGCCGGACGCCGCGATGGAGGTTGCGACCAAGGTGAGGACCCACGCGCGCCGGATCTCCCGCGTGTTCGTCGAGCTGTTCCTGGAGAGCGTCTGGAAGCCGTTCAACCGCGCCGGGCGCCCGGAGGAGGAGTGGCCGAAGGTGCGCGAGTCGCTCGAGCGGCTGCGCCCGCTTGCCTCCGAGGCGGTGCTGGTGATCTTCCAGCAGGTGATGAGCGAGGAGGTCGAGCAGGCCACCGCCCACGAGCTCCAGCGGGAGCTGCGCGAGCCGGCTGAGGGACGGCGGCGCTCGACGCACCGAAGGCGACGCCGCCGCTAGGCGCGCGATTCGCGCCGGCCAGCCGGCGATGGGGGAGGCAGGATTCGAACCTGCGAAGGCTAAGCCGGACGGTTTACAGCCGCCATCCTTTGACCGCTTGGATACTCCCCCGGAGCCCTCGATTCTAGTTAGGGGGTGTCGATGGCCGAGATCCGGATCCGCCGCCGATGGCCGAATTGCGTTCGTCTATTCGACGTTATTCGGCCATCGATGAATCCGGGTCGTCCACTGCCTAAAGCCCCTCGCCCGCCCGGCTGACCAGCCGCGACATCACCACCTGGGAGCGGGTGCGGATCACCAGGCCGTCCTTCTGCAGGTCCATGATCAGCCGCTCGAGCGTGGCGTTGTCCTCGGTCCGCACCCGGGCGATCGCGTCGGCCTCGCCGGTGACGCTCCAGGCCTCGACCACCTCGGGGTGATCGCGCAGCGTCCGCGCCACCCGGTCGAGCGTCGTCCCGGCCTGGAAGAACAGCTCCACCAGCGCCTCGGTGTTCCAGCCCATCGCCCCGTGGTCGATCACCGCCGTGAACCCCTCCAGCGCCCCGCTCGCCCGCAGCCGGTCGATGCGGCGCTTCACCGACGGCGCCGAGAGGCCCACCCGGGCGGCGATGTCGTCGTAGGTGCGCCGCCCGTCCTCGACCAGGAGCGAAAGAATCTTGCGATCAGCGGCGTCCATTGATCGAATCATTGCGCAAATCTGGAGTCAATCGGGGATTGACGCCGACGATCGCGGTCCGTACCGTTGACGAGGACACCGAGGAGAGGCCCGCAGATGCTCACCCAACCGAAGGTCGCCCGCATCCTCTTCGACGAGTCCCACTCGGAGGCCTGGACGATCCGCCGCGAGCGCGCCGCCCAGATGCAGCCGGCGCACCCCGAGGATTCCTCCTACGCCCGCGCCGCCGAGCGCCTGGCCGAGCGCGACTTCGAGGTGTTCCCCAACGCCGACCGCCCCCTGACCCGCGACACCCTCGCCGGCGCCGACGTGCTCGTGGTCGCCCATCCCTCCGACCCGAGGTGGGAGGCCACCGTCAGCTCCCGCCCGCCCCGCTTCTCCGACGCCGAGCTCGACGCGATCGAGGAGTTCGTCCGCGGCGGCGGCGGACTGATCGCCCTCGGCGAGACCGAGCAGGAGAAGTACGGCAACAACCTCAACGACCTCCTGGCCCGCTTCGGCCTCGAGGTCGAGAACCAGACCGTGCAGGACTACGAGCACCACCACTCGGCCCCCTCCTGGGTGCTGGCGCAGCTCGAGCCCACGACCAACGGCGCCGGGCCCAACGGTGACGCCAACGTCGACCTGCTGGCCCGAGTCGACCGCGCCTGCTTTTACCGCACGGGCACCCTGAGGCTCCGCGGCGACGGCCGGGTGATCGCCCGCACCTTCCCCAGCGCCTCGCCACCGGGGGCCCCGCTCGCCGCGGTGGTCGAGCACGGCGCCGGGCGCGTGGTCGCGCTCGGGGACTCCGACCTGTTCGGCGACGACTGCATCGGCGACCACGACCACGAGCCGCTGTGGCTGAACCTCGTCTACTGGGCCGCCCAGCCCGCCTTCGAGGGCTGCGAGGCGGTGACCGACTCTCCCGCCCACGCCGATCCCCACTGGCGCGAGCTGAAGCGGGCGGTCGAGGAGCTGCGCGCCACCCAGCAGCCCGACGGCTCCGTCGACCTCTCCGCCCACCAGCCCGCCCGCCTGGTGGAGCTCACCGACGCGATCGCCGCCGCGATCACGGGCCTGGCCCCCCACTTCCCGCACCAGAGCGACTACCTGGACGCCCTTCGCACCGACATCCATGAGTGGGTCGAATCCGGGTTCGCGAAGCCGGACTTCATCCGCTCGACCGAGGCCTTCCGCCCGGAGCGCGAGCGCCGCGAGGGGATCGAGCACCTGGCGGTGTTCCCGATGTACAAGCAGAACGCGTCCCGCGACACCTGCTTCGAGGCCCTGCTCGTCCGCGTCCCCTGGCCCGGCTTCGTCGCCGAGCTGGAGCGCTCGGGCTACGAGAACCCGAAGTTCGTCCCGGTGAACCTGGTCGACTACACCTCGGGCTACGACTCCGAGTGCGCGGTGCTGTTCCCGGAGACCTTCGCCACCGCCGCCCGCCCCCCGAGCCACTTCGGCGGCATCTTCTGCGACCGCGAGGCGGAGCGCTTTCGCCGCGTCTGCGGCCGCGCGGTCGAGCTGCTCGACCTCAACCTCCCTCCGGAGGCCGCCTGCCTGCTGACCTCGCCGGAGCTGTCGATGGACTCCTACATCGTCTGGGACCTGATCCACGACCGCACCCACATGCACGGCGACCTGCCGTTCGACCCGTTCATGATCCGCCAGCGAAGCCCCTACTGGATGTACTCGCTCGAGGAGCTCCGCTGCGACCTGACCGCCTTCGCCGAGGCGGTGAAGCTGGAGCGCTCCGGGTTCGCCTTCGCCCGCTACGTCCAGTACGCGATCCTCTTCGACCGCCTGTTTCGCTTCCCCGTCACCGGATCTCGGGTTCGCAACTACGACGGTCTCGGCGGCCAGCTCCTGTTCGCCTTCCTGCACAAGGAGGGCCACCTCCACTGGACCGACAACCGGTTGACGATCGACTGGGAACGGATCGCCGACGGGGTCGGCGCCCTGCGCGACCGGGTCCAGGACCTCTACCACTCGGGCATCGACCGCTCCAAGCTCGGGCAATGGATCGCCGCCCACGACCTGGTCGCCGGCTACGTGCCGCCCGCCGCCGGCTCGCGATGGGCGACCGACGGCCGCGACCTGCCCGAGGTCGAGGAGCCGAAGCAGCTCGTCGACCTGGTCAAGGACGACGAGTTCCCGCTCAGCCTCTTCTACGTCCAGCTCGCCCAGAAGCTCGAGCCGGTGCTCACCCGACCCACCGACGCCCTCTAGCCATCAGGCAGAATCAGGGTATGGGCGAACTGAACGACCGGGTGATCGCGATCGCCGGCGCGGGCGGCGGCCTCGGCCCCTTGGTGCTGAAGCGGCTGGTCGAGGGCGGCGCGACGATCGCCGCCACCGACATCTCGCAGGAGCGCCTCGACCAGCTGGGCTCGGACCTCGTGCTCTCCGATCAGCGCTACGACGGTCGCGCCGTCGACCTGCTCGACGAGAGCGCCACCCGAGAGTGGGCGACCGACCTGCGCCAGCGCTTCGGGCGCCTGGACGGGCTCCTGCACCTGGTCGGCGGCTGGCGCGGCGGCGACCCGATCACCGAGGCGCCCCTCTCCGACTACGACTGGCTCCACGACCTGCTGGTGCGCACGGTCCAGAACACCACCCGCGCCTTCCACGACTCGCTGACCGAGAGCGAGCACGGGCGCTTCGTCCTCGTCTCCTCCTCGCAGGCCCAACGGCCCGAGGCCACCAACGCCTCCTACGCGGCCGCCAAGGCCGCCGCCGAGAGCTGGACCCTCGCCCTCGCCGACTCCTTCAAGGACACCCAGGCGACCGCCAACATCGTGGTCGTGAACGCGATCCTCACCCCCCAGATGCGCGAGCAGAGCCCCGAGAAGCCGTTTCGCACCTTCACCCCCGCCGAGCACATCGCCGAGGCGATCTACTTCGTCTGCAGCGATGCCGCCGCGAAGATGAACGGCCAGCGGCTATCACTTCACCCGTGAGCGAACGTCACCCGCGCGGGTTCGCCAGCGACAACAACTCCGGCGCCCATCCCGACGTCCTCGCCGCGATCGCGGCGGCCAACGCCGGCCACGTGGTCGCCTACGGCGACGACGAGTTCACCGCCGCCACCCGCGAGCTGTTCAAGGGCCACTTCGGCGATCAGGCGGAGCCGTTCCTGGTCTTCAACGGCACCGGCGCCAACGTCTGCGCCCTCGACGCCCTCACCCGCCCCTTCGAGGGGGCGATCTGCACCGACGTCGCCCACCTACACGTCGACGAGTGTGGGGCGCCGGAGCGGGTCGCGGGCGTCAAGCTGCTGCCGGTCGCCGCCGAGGACGGCAAGCTGCGACCGGCGGACGTCCGCCGCTGGGAGAGCCGGCGCGGCGACGAGCACCAGGTGCAACCGCGGGTCGTCTCGATCACCCAGGCCACCGAGCTCGGCACCGTGTATGCGCCGGAGGAGGTCCGGGAGATCGCCGACGCCGCCCACGAGCTGGAGATGTACCTGCACCTCGACGGGGCGCGGCTGGCCAACGCGGCGGCCTCGCTCGGCCTGCCCCTCCGCGCCCTGACCACCGACCTCGGCGTCGACGTGGTCTCGTTCGGCGGCACCAAGAACGGGCTGCTGCTCGGCGAGGCCGTGGTCTTCCTGCGGCCGGGGCTCGGCGACGGGTTCCGGTTCACCCGCAAGCAGCTCGGCCAGCTCGCCTCGAAGATGAGGTTCCTCGCGGTCCAGTTCGACGCCCTCTTCGACGGCGACCTGTGGCGCTCCAACGCCGCCCACGCGAACGCGATGGCGCGCCGGCTGGCGGACGCGATCGAGTCGATCGACGGCGCCGAGATCGCCTTTGCGGTCCAGGCCAACGGCGTCTTCGTCAACCTGCCCGCGCCGGCGATCGAGCGCCTCCGCGATGCCCTGCCCGCGGCGCTGCCCTTCTACGTCTGGGACGAAGAGGCCGGCACGATCCGCCTGATGTGCTCGTGGGACACCACGGAGGAGGACGTGGATGACCTCGCGTCCGCGCTGGCCGCTGCGCTGTAGTTGATGTCGGAAGAGAGCAACATCGAGCTCATGCGCCGCGGCTACGAGGAGTTCGTTGCGACCGGGGAGCTGAGCGACGAGCGGATGGATCCGGAGTTCGTCTGGGACATGTCCACCTTTCGCGGTTGGCCGGAGCGCCAGACGTACGAGGGCATCGAGGGAGCGAGGGAGTTCCTCGCGGCCTGGACCGGCGCCTGGGAGGACTGGGAGATGGCCGTGGAGGAGCTTCACGAGGCTGGGGACAAGGTGGTCGCGGTACTCCGCCAGTGGGGAAAGGCGAAGGCCACTGGAATGCCCGTGGACATGCTCTTCGGCCAGGTCTGGACCTATCGCGACGGAAAGCAGCTCCGGATGCAGATGTACGCCAACCCCGATGACGCGAAGCGCGCCGCCGGCCTGGGGAAGGCGGAGGAGTAGGGGCCGACCCCGCGACCTGCGGAGCTTGGCCCCGGCGCTATCGTGAGGCCCCCGCCCGGATAGCTCAGTTGGTAGAGCACCTCCATGGTAAGGAGGGGGTCGTCGGTTCGAGTCCGACTCCGGGCTTATGTCGGAGAAAAGCAAGTCTCCCTCTCAGCTGATCGACGCGAAAATCGACGAGCTGGGCGACTGGCGGGGCGAGATGCTCAGCCGCGTCCGGGCCTTGGTCAAGGAAGCCGATCCAGAAGTCGTCGAGGAGTGGAAGTGGGTGAAACCCACGAACCCGGGAACACCGGTCTGGTCCCACGACGGAATCATCTGCACCGGCGAGACCTACAAGAAGGTCGTCAAGATGACCTTCGCCAAGGGGGCGTCCCTCGAGGACCCTTCAGGCCTCTTCAACTCCAGCCTTGAAGGGAATGTCAGGCGCGCGATCGACATCCACGAGGGCGAGACGATCGACGAGCAGGCGTTGAAGGCCCTGATTCGCGCCGCCGTGACCCTGAACGAGTCCAAAGCCAAGAGCTGATCCGCGGAAGGGCTCTTCGCCCCGCCGCGGTGGCGAAGGTGGCCCGCGCCTACCCCTAGGTGTTGTTGCGTTCGGCTCGGGGAGGGCCATCATCTGGGTGATGGGGATCAGGGAACGAAGCGGGGGAACGCTGCTGCCGGCGTGCACGATCGTCGCTGCCCTGCTGATCCCGTCCGTGGCGACTGCCGCACCCGGCGACCTCGACCCCTCGTTCGGGGACGGCGGCGCGGTGACCAAGAACATGAACGGCGGCCAGTTCGCGTCGGTGGCGATCGACTCCCGGGGACGGATCGTCGCCGCCGGCAATTCTTTTGCAGACGGGCGCACGCCAACCCACTTCGTGCTCGCTCGCTATAGGTCGAACGGCAGGCTCGACCCGTCGTTCGGCGACGGCGGTGTCGCGAATACGGATGTACCGGGGGGCGTCTCCTCGGTGGCGATCGACCGAAGGGGCCGGATCGTCGCCGCCGGGTGCGTCGGCTACAACGACTTCGAGGTCGCCCGCTTTCATTCCGATGGCACCCCCGACGACTCGTTCGGTCATGGCGGCGTCGTCACCACTGACTCCGTGGGCCACTGCGCCCTCTCGGTCGGGATCGACTCCCGGGGACGGATCGCCGTCGTCGGCAACAGCGGGGGAAGACGGCACGGCTACGGGGGCTGGTTCGTGCTCGCCCGCTACACGTCGCGCGGGGCCCTCGATGATTCCTTCTCAGGCGACGGCAAGGCGATCACCGGCTTTCGCAGCTACCCCACCTCTGCCTTCGGCGTCCAGGCCACCTCGGCGGTGATCGACCCCCGGGATCGGATCGTCGCAGCCGGTTCCATCATCAGCTCGGATTACCCATACGATCGCGATTTCGCGCTGGTTCGCTTCAGCGCCAACGGAATCCCCACCACGCGCTCGTTCGGCGTCGGCGGCGAAGTGACGACGGACATCGGGGCCGAGGACCGGGTCAACTCGATCGCGATCGACCCCCAGGGTCGACTTGTCGCAGCGGGCTTGACCTACACCACCGTCCCCTACGTCGACAGCTTCGCGCTCGCCCGCTACACCCCGGACGGCAGCCTCGACCCCAGCTTCGGCGGCGACGGCAGGGTGGCTCCCGGCGGCGGCACAATCGCTGACGTGGCGATCGACTCCCGGGGGCGGATCGTCGCGGTCGGATACCCCCGCTGCGGCGACCAGTGCAGCCCGAACTTCGTCGTCGCCCGCTTCAACCCGGACGGTAGCCGCGACCGCACGTTCGGCGGCGACGGCAGGGTGGTCACCGACTTCGGCCCTCCCTCAAGGCCGGAGACGCTGGCGATCGACTCCGTGGACAGGATCGTGGTCGCCGGTTCGGAAGGGGCCGCAGCCTTGCTCGCCCGTTATCTCGGCGGGTGATCGTGCCGATGCTGAGATCAACGGCGACCCTCCCGGCAATGAAGCGCAATCACCGACAAGCGTGCCCGCCGTGGGGGGTGACGAACAGTCGTGCTCATATGCAGAACGAATGTGCGGCACCCCCTGAGGGTCGCGGGGCCTGCTTCGCCTCCAACCGAACGGCGAGCTCGACCCTTCGTTCGGCGATCACGGGACGGTGACCACCGATTTCGGCACCAACGAGGAGGGCCCACTGTCGATGACGCTGGACCCCGATGGCCGGATCGTGGTGTCGGGGTCCCACAGCAAGCTCGCGATCGCCCGCTTCATCGGGTACCGAAGGAGATGAGGCGGCGGCCGGCCGGGCTGCGTCACTAGGGTTCCGCCCGGTGGACTTCTCGCTCACCGATGCCCAGTCCGACTTCGTCGACGCGATCCGCGACTTCTGCGGGCGCGAGTGCGGCACCCTTGAGCAGCGGTCGAAGCTGACCGGCGGCTACTCCGAGGCCCACAACGACGCCCTCTACCGCAAGATGGGCGAGCTCGGCTGGCTCGGGGTGACGATCGAGGAGGACCACGGAGGCTCGGGGGGCGGGATGCTCGACGCCTGCCTGTTCATGGAGGAGACCTCGCGCGGGCTGGCACCGATCGGCGGCTACGCGACCACGCTGATCGTCGCCGGCGCCACCCAGCGCTTCGGAACCGAGGAGCAGAAGCGCGACGTGCTCGGCGGGATCGCTCGGGGCGATGTGGAGGCGATCGCGATGACCGAGCCCGAGGCGGGCTCCGACGTCGGCTCGCTCAAGACCTCGGCCGAGCGGGTCAACGGCGGCTTCGTGCTGCGGGGCCAGAAGGTGTTCTGCTCCAACGCCCGGATCGCCCGTCACATCCTGATCGTCTGCCGCACGACCGACGGCGAGGACAAGCACCAGGGGCTGTCGATGATCTGGATCCCGACCGACGCGCCGAACCTGCGCATCGACCCGATCGACACCCTCGGCGGCCGCGAGACGGCGCAGCTCTACCTCGACGAGGTCGAGGCGCCCGAGGACGCGCTGCTCGGCGAGCTCGACCAGGGCTGGACCCAGCTGATGGCAGGGCTCAACGTGGAGCGCCTGATCCTCGCGGCGACCATGCTCGGGATCGGGCAGCGGGCCTTCGACGACGTGCTCGCCTACGTCAAGGAGCGGCGCCAGTTCGGCCGCCCGATCGGCTCCTTCCAGGCGCTTCAGCACCGGCTAGCCGACCTGGCGACCGAGCTCGAGGCGGCCCGGCTGATGACCTACTGGGTGGCCTCCAAGGTCGACTCGGATCCCGACCGGATGCTGCCGCGAGAGGCCTCGATGGTGAAGCTGCTGGTCACCGAGACGGCGCAGAAGGCCGCCCTGGAGGGGATGCAGATGATGGGCGGCTACGGCTACTCGTCGGAGTACGACATGGAGCGCCTGGTCCGGGCGACGCTGGTCTCGACCATCTACGGCGGCACCTCGGAGATCCAGCGCAACATCATCGCCAAGACGCTCGGGCTCTGATCACCCCCGCCCGGGTCGCCCGGTGCGCGGGCTACCCGGGCCGAGCGCTCAGGCGCGACAGTAGGCGTACACGGTCACGTGTGACGCGACTGTGTCCGAGAGGCCTAGCGCCTTGACCCGCCAGGCGTGTCCGCCGTCGGCCCGCTTGGACGTGATCGCGCCCGACGCGATCGTCTGCGAGGTCAGCTTGATGTTGCCGTCGAATCCGCCGGAATAGGCACTCCCGCCATCGGGGCACTTCGCTTGCGCGGCGACGGCCTCACCGGGCGTGACCGCGACGCGCTTCGACTTCGTGACCAGCTTCGTTGGCTTGGTCACGCAATACGCGTATCCCAGAAGCGTGCCCGGGCGAGAGTCGCTGGGGGAGCCGCCGCCGTCGTCGCTCAGGTTGATCGCCTCGACCCGCCAGTGGCGCAGATCCACGCGCCTCGAGGTCAGGGTGATCACACGCGGTCCCCCGCCGTCGGTCCCGAAGCCCTGCGTACCAAAACCGCCACCGACCACCCTGGTCCCACGGGGACAGCTCGTGATCGTCGAGATCGGGTCGCCCGGACCTACGAACACCTTGCTTCGCCGCACCTCCAGGCCGGGCGCGTGCTTGACGCAGTAAGCGAACGAGACGAGGTCGCTCGGATCGCGGCCGAAGTTGAAGCCCTTGGTGGTCACGCCATCCTTTCCAACCACCTTCGAGGTCAGGCGCACCACGCCGCCACCGTTGTCGCCGGGGCTGAACTGGGGCGAGGCGAAGCCGCCCGCCACGGCAGACCGACCGGGATCGCATTCGGCGGTGGCCGTGCCGGGGGACTGGGCAGGGACCGTGACCCGATTCTTCGCCGTCGTGGCGCCGATTGCCGATGCGGTCGTCACAACGGCGGCAACCGCAGTGGTCGCGAGGATCAAGATCCTCGCTCGGGTCCGGGTTCGACGATTCGCTTCGATGCGCATCGGCTCTCCTTGCTCGGGGCTCCAGTTCGGTGCCGCCCACTCGGGCGACCGGCCAAGCCCACTTCGACGCCAGCCCCGGTGATCCCTGCCGGCTTGCCAAGCACCCGCGGCGCGCCCGTCCTCGAGCTTCGGCGGGGCGCTATCCTTCGCCCACCTCGCGCTCCCTCGCCGCAAGCGAGGGGCCGGGTCTTTTTTCTGAGGGGTGGAGGCCGCGTCCCAGGAGCCACCCCGGACCGAAGAGGGGAACTACGACCACCAATGGCCCGCGGAGAAGTCCGAATCGCCGTCACGCTCGCCTGCGAGGAATGCAAGCGACGCAACTACCAGACCAACAAGTCGCGGCGCAACACCCCCGACCGGATCGAGCTGCGCAAGTACTGCCACTGGTGCGGCCACCACACTCCGCATAAGGAAACGCGCTGAGCGAGGAGTTGACCAGCGATGGCCAAGACCAGAGCCCAGCGAAAAGCGGAGCGGCGAAAGCGCGAGGAGCGGGCCGCGCGCGAAGCCGAGCGATCGCGAGACGCCGACAGCCGCGCCCAGCGGCGGACCCAGGTCCCGGAGACCGCCTTCGAGGTGGAGGCCGAGCTCGCCGAAGAGGGGGCGGATCTGGACCAGTTGACCCAGGCCCCGACCGACGGCTCGCCGGCGGAGGCGCCCGCGGTCGAGACACCGGAGCAGCCCCGCTCGCCCGCTCCCTCGCGGGCGGACGTCGGGGCACCCGCCGAGGAGGCCCCGGACAGGGTCAGTCGCCGTCAGCGCCGGCGGGAGGAGCGCGAGCGCCAGCAACGCGCCAAGGAATCGGAGAAGCGTCGCCGGGCTCCGGCCGAGCCGCAGGAGCGCCAGCGCGGCGCCGTGATCGGGTTCCTGGTCTCCTGCTGGGCGGAGCTGAAGCGGGTCCAGTGGCCGGACCGCGAAACGCTGATCCAGGCCTCGGCGGTTACGGTGCTGTTCATCGCCGTTGCGGCTGCCTACCTGGGAGCGCTGGACGCGATCTTCAACTGGCTGGTCCAGCGAATCCTGTAGCCGCCCACGCCGTCATCGCCCCCGCCTCCAACCCAGAAACGAGAGCTGAGAACTGAGCGAATGTTCCGCTGGTACGTGATCAACACCTACTCCGGGCACGAGAACAAGGTGAAGCAGAACCTCGAGCACCGGATCGAGACGATGGGCGAGCGCCAGAGGGTGCGCCAGGTCGTCGTCCCCACCGAGCAGGTGTCCGAGCTCAAGGACGGGCAGCGGGTGGCGGTGGAGAAGCGGACCATGCCGGGCTACGTGCTGGTCCAGATGGAGATGAGCGACGACGCCTGGAACCTGGTCAAGAACACGCCCGGCGTCACCGGCTTCGTCGGCTCCCGAAACAAGCCGATCCCGCTCTCCCAGCCGGAGGTCGACCGGCTGCTCCACCGCGAGACCGCCGAGCGCCCGCGAAGTCGCGCCCAGTTCGCAATCGGGGAGACGGTCAAGGTGATCTCCGGGCCGCTGTCCGACTTCTCCGGCGAGATCGCCGAGATCAACGAGGACGCCGCCAAGCTCAAGGTGCTGGTCTCGATCTTCGGGCGCGAGACGCCGGTCGAGGTCGGGTATGACCAGGTAAAGAAGATTTGAGCGAGCTGAGTCAGCATCCGCTGGCAAACGCAGGCCCCGAGGTAAGGATGCGGCGACACTCCTCGGCGCGGTGGGCCGCGATTGGCTGGGTAGGAGGGCGTCGACGATCCCGAACCAAGTCCCGGTTCGCCGTCGAGGGCGGATTACCCGGCCTGGGGCCGGTTAGGCTCGATTCAAAGAATCGGGTGGCGGAGTCGGCGTCGCTCCTGACTTACTTCACCCGCTCCAGAGAGTCGACACCGGGGCCGCCCACAAACGATCGCCGAAGGGCAGCGTGTCGGGCCCGGTGTTGATCACGATGCCGGCCTTGAACCGACCTTTGAGCCTGTCTCGTAGGTGCGCCAGGCTGCGGAAATCCTCGGCGGTTGGGGTCGAACCGAGCTTCACCTCGATCCCCGCCAGCGCGCCGCGCTTGTCCTCGAGCACGATGTCCACCTCGCGGCCGCCGGCCGTGCGGAAGTGGTGGAGGCGGACCTCACGCTCCGTCCACGTTGCCTGCTTGGTCAGCTCGCCGACGACGAAGTTCTCGAACAGGGCTCCCGCAAAGGAGTCTTGAAGGTCCTGAAAGCGTTCGGCGCTGTAGCCGACGAGCTGGGCGGCGAGGCCGCTGTCCGGCAACGACAGCTTCGGTGCCTTGACCAGCCGCTGGCCTATGTTCCGGCTCCAGGCCGGCACCCGGCGGACCAGGAACAGAAGCTCGAGCAGCCTGAGATAGCGGCTGACCGAGTTCCGCTTCATCTGGATGGCGGTGCCCAGCTCGGTCAAATCCACCAGGTTCGCGATCCGTGCTGCGGCCGCCTCGAGCAGCCGCGGCAGCTCGTCGAGCTGTTGGGCTCGCTTGGTCAGATCCCGGACGTCCCGCTCCAGGATCATCTCGAGGTAGCTCTGGACCCACCGAGAGCGGCGACGCGGCTCGCGTCGGGCCAGCATCTCCGGGTAGCCCCCGGTGATCACCTGCTCCGAGATCGCGTCGCGGCCCGCCGGCGCCCCGGTGATCGGAGCGACCCGGCCCTCGAACAGTCCGTCGATGAAACGCTCCCGGCGACCCAGGATCTCCCCCTGCGAGAGCGGCCAGAGCTGAACCCTCTCGGCTCGCCCCGCAAGGGACTCCGCGATCTGGAGCGTCGTCCAGACGTTGGCCGAGCCACAGAGCAGGAACATGCCCGCGGCTCGTCCCTGCTTCCTGCGCTCGCGGTCGACGCGACTCTTGATCGCCTCGAGCAGGGCGGGAGCTTTCTGAAACTCATCAATCAGCAAGGGCAGCTCGCCCTGCTCGACGAAACCCGTGGGATCTGCATTTGCCGCAGCCCGGGGCGCCGCGTCGTCGAGGGTGACCTGCCGGGCCCCCCGCTCGACCGCGACCTGCCCAGCAAGCGTGCTCTTTCCGGACTGGCGTGGGCCGACGATCACCACGACCGGCGTGTCCTCAAGCGCGGCCTCTACCTCGGGCCGGACATGGCGGTTGTAGAGCGGCTGACCGATGTGCAGATCCTAGCTGACATATGTGCAGTTTCCAGCTGACAAATGGGCAGTTCCTGCCTGCAATCCGCGCAGGTCCTGCACCGAGCCGTCCTGGAGCCAGCAGGTGGCTATGCAGGTGGCTATCCTCGGCCGCCGCATGGCGAAGAAGGTCCTGACAATGATCAAGCTCCAGATCCCGGCGGGCGCCGCGAACCCGGCGCCGCCGGTCGGCCCGGCGCTCGGTCAGCACGGGGTCAACATCATGGAGTTCTGCAAGACGTTCAACGCCGAGACCCAGCAGGACGCCGGCACGATCATCCCGGTCGAGATCACCGTCTTCGAGGACCGCTCCTTCGAGTTCATCACCAAGACCCCGCCGGCCGCGGTCCTGATCAAGGAGGCGGCGGGCCTCGAGAAGGGCTCCGGCGAGCCGAACCGCGAGAAGGTCGGCCGGATCAGCGTCGCCCAGGTGCGACAGATCGCGGAGCGCAAGATGCCGGACCTGAACGCCAACGATCTCGATGCCGCCTCCAGGATCATCGCCGGAACGGCACGGTCAATGGGCGTCGACGTCGACGGGGAGCTCTGAGCGCGATGGACCCCCGCGAACCCCGCCGACGCGGGAGCAGAGCAGGCGGCGGGCCATGAGTAGTCGTCGCGGCAAGCGCTTTCGCGCCGCCTACGAGAAGGTCGACCGCGACCATCACTACCCGCCGGCCGAGGCGGTGGCGCTGGTCAAGCAGACGGCGAGCACCAAGTTCGACGAGACGGTGGAGCTTCACCTGCGGCTGGGGGTCAACGTTCGCCACGCCGAGGAGCAGCTCCGCGGAACCCTGGCGCTGCCGCACGGGCTCGGCAAGGAGGTGACGGTGGCGGTGTTCGCCGAGGGCGACGCGGCCAAGGCGGCCACCGAGGCGGGCGCCGACCACGTCGGCGCCCAGGACCTCGCCGACCGGGTGAACGAGGGCTGGACCGACTTCGACGTGGCGATCGCGACCCCAGACCTGATGGGACCGGTGGTCTCGAAGCTCGGCCGGATCCTCGGCCCGCAGGGGAAGATGCCGAACCCGAAGGTCGGCACGGTCACCAACGACATCGCCAAGGCCGTCGGCGAGTCGAAGGCCGGCAAGGTCGAGTACCGCACCGACCGCCAGGCCGTCATCCACCTGACGATCGGCAAGGCCAGCTTCGAGGAGCGTGCCCTGCTCGAGAACTATGCCGCCGTGATCGAGGAGATCGTCCGCGCCCGCCCGGCCGCCGCCAAGGGCCGCTACCTGCTCTCGATCACCCTGGCGACCACGATGGGCCCGGGGGTGCGGGTGGACGCCTCCCGCACTCGCGAGGCCGAGATCATGGCCGGAGCGCAGAACGGCGCCGCGGCCGCAGACGAGGCCGAGCCGGCAGCGGCGGAGGCGCCTGCGTAGAATCCGGCCTCCAACTGAACCTGCCGAAGACCGTCGGCGGGGCCTCCACCGGGGGCCTGAAAGACCGGCGCAGGTGAGGGATCGAGCCGATGCTCGGAGCCCGCCTGCGTGCGGGCTCTTCATTTTCCGGCGGCGGACCGAGGATCGATCGATTTGAACAAGGACCAAAAAGCAGCCCTGGTGGATGAGATCGCCGAGCGCCTCGGCGATGCGAACGCGATCTTCGCGGTCGACTACCGGGGGATCAGCGTTTCCCAGGCGGCCGAGCTGCGCACCAGGCTGCTCGAGGCGGACGCCACCTTCCGGGTGGTCAAGAACCGCCTCGCCAAGCGGGCTCTGGAGCGAACGGGCACCGCTGAGCTGGACCCGCTCCTGGAGGGTCCGACCGCGCTCACCTTCGTCAAGGGCGACGCGGTGATCGCCGCCAAGGCGATCGCGACCTTCGGGCGCCAGCACGAGATCCTCGAATACAAGGGTGGCTTGATGGACGGGGCGGCGCTGGGCGCCGACCAGTTCGGCGCCATCGCCCGGCTCCCCGGGGTCGACGTGCTCCGCGGCCAGCTGGTCGGCATGGCAGCCAGCCCGCTGACCGGGCTCACGCGAGGCCTGGCCGGAATGCTCTCCGGCCTCGCTGCGGCGCTCGGCCAGATCCAGGAGAAGGGGCTGGTCGGCGGAGAGGCCGAAGCCGCGGCCGGCGAGCAAGAACAGACTGAGCATGCAAACGACGACGGATCCGAAGACAGCGGATCCGAGGAATCCGAAGGCGAAGCCGAGGATTCCGAGGAGGAAAAGTAGTGGCGACCAAGACGATCTCGACCGATGAGTGGATCGAGGAGCTGAAGGGCATCTCGGTGCTCGAGCTCTCGGAGCGAATCAAGGCGCTGGAGGAGGAGTTCGGCGTCTCGGCGACCGCCGTCGCCGCCGCAGCACCCGCGGCCGCGGCCGGCGGTGGCGAGGACGGTGGCGAGGAGGAGTCGGCGACCGTCGACGTCGTGCTCAACGCTCCCGGCGACAAGAAGATCCAGGTGATCAAGGCGGTTCGCGCCGCCACCGGCCTCGGCCTGAAGGAGGCCAAGGCGCTGGTCGACAGTGCCCCGAAGGCGGTCAAGGAGGGCATCGACCGCGAGGAGGCCGAGAAGCTGAAGGGCGAGCTCGAAGAGGCCGGCGGCGAGGTCGAGGTCAAGTAGGCTTCGGCGTGCGTGCGGGACAGGCTGCCCGGCTCTCGCCCCCCGCGCCTGCTAGGCTTGCCTAAGCGTGCGTGCTTATGGTATTTTGCGGGGTCGCGCGCCGGTGAGCCCTGCTAGCCCGAGTCTACTCGCGCGGATTCGCTTCCCCGACCATCTGAGGAGTCGCCCAGTTGGCCAGATCTCATGCTGCCCCTGTTAACCGGAGGGCATTTTCCCGTCTCGAGAACCCGCTTGAAGTTCCACACCTGATCGACATCCAGCGCCTCTCCTTCGAGCACCTGACCGATCCGAAGGGGGGCCTGCTCAGGGAGACGATCGACGACATCTCGCCGATCGAGGACTACACCGGCAATCTGGCGATTGTCTTCGGCGAGTTCAAGTTCGAGGAGCCCACGCACTCGGTGGCCGAGTGCCGTGAGAAGGACATCACCTACTCGCGGCCGCTGAACGTCACGGTGGCGTTCCAGAACCGCGAGACCGGAGAGATCCGGGAGCAGACCGTGTTCATGGGGGACTTCCCGTGGATGACGGATCGCGGCACTTTCATCATCAACGGCACCGAGCGGGTCGTCGTCACCCAGCTCGTGCGCTCCCCCGGCGCCTACGTGATGGAGCCCAAGGACCGCGAGAAGCAGGTCTTCATCGCCAACCTGATGCCGGCCCGAGGCTCCTGGCTCGAGCTCGAGATCGACAAGAAGGGGCGCGTCTACGCCCGAATCGACCGCAAGCGCAAGCTCCCGGTGACGGTGCTGCTGCGGGCGATGGGCTTCGTCACCGACGAGGAGATCCTGAAGCTGTTCGACAACTCGGTCTACATCCGCCAGACGATCGAGGCCGACACCGAGCCCACCAAGACCGAGGAGGGAGCCCTGGTCGAGCTGTTCAAGAAGCAGCGGCCGGGCGAGCCGCCGTCGGTTGATGCCGCCCGGGCGCTGATGGAGCAGCTGTTCTTCGACCCGAAGCGCTACGACCTGACCCGGGTCGGTCGCTACAAGCTCAACGCTCGCCTCGACCTGGATGTCGACCTCGACACCCGGGTGCTGACCAAGGACGACATCGTCGCCCTGATCAAGGAGCTGACCACGATCCCGCGGCTGCTCGGGATCCCGGAGGAGATCGACGAGGAGAACCCGATCAAGGACTACGCCGCCGAGGCGCAGACCTACCCCCGCGATCCGATCAACGATCACCTCGACGAGTACGAGCACTTCGGCAACCGGCGACTGCGCACCGTGGGCGAGCTGATCCAGGACGCGTTCCGGGTCGGCCTCTACCGGATGGAGCGCGTGGTCCGCGAGCGCCTCACGACCGAGGACTCGGATGCGATCACCCCGCAGACGATCATCAACATCCGCCCGGTGGTCGCGGCGCAGAAGGAGTTCTTCGGCTCCTCGCAGCTGTCGCAGTTCATGGACCAGACCAACTCGCTCGCCGGGCTGACGCACCGCCGGCGGCTGTCGGCGCTCGGCGCCGGCGGCCTGACTCGCGAGCGGGCTCCGATCGAGGTTCGCGACGTGCACCCGACCCACTACGGGCGGATGTGCCCGATCGAGACCCCGGAGGGCCCGAACATCGGGCTGATCGGGTCGCTGTCCTCCTACGCCCAGGTCTCCGAGCACGGCTTCGTCACCACTCCCTACCGAATCGTCAAGGACGGCGTGGTCAGCAACAAGATCGTCAACCTCGATGCAACCCAGGAGGAGGAGAAGACGATCGCCCAGGCGAACGCGGAGATCGATCCCAAGTCCAAGCGGCTGAAGGGCCCCCAGGTCCTCTGCCGCTCGGCGGACGGGGAGCTGGTCACCGTGTCGCCCAAGCAGGTCGACCTGATGGACGTGTCGCCGACCCAGATCTGGTCGGTGGCCACGGCTCTGATCCCGTTCCTCGAGCACGACGACGCCAACCGCGCCCTGATGGGCTCCAACATGCAGCGCCAGGCGGTGCCGCTGTTGAAGCCCGAGGCGCCCCTGGTCGGCACCGGGATGGAGCGCCGCGCGGCGATCGACACCGGCGACGTGGTGCTCGCCGACAACGACGGCGAGGTGAGCTACGTGGACGCCGAGCGGATCGTGGTCAGCTACGGCTCGAAGAAGGACGAGTACGACCTGCTCAAGCACATGCGCTCGAACCAGGGCACGATCATCCACCAGCGCCCGATCGTCGGGGTCGGCGACAAGGTGAAGGCCGGCGACGTGCTCGCCGACGGATCGTCGACTGCCGGCGGCGAGATCGCGCTCGGCAAGAACGTGGTGGTCGCCTTCATGTCCTGGGAGGGCTACAACTTCGAGGACGCGATCATCATCTCCCAGCGCCTGGTCACGGACGACGAGCTGACCTCGATCCACATCGAGGAATACGAGATCGACGCCCGCACCACCAAGCTGGGCGACGAGGAGATCACCCGCGACATCCCGAACCGCTCCGAGGAGAGCCTTCGAAATCTCGACGAGCGGGGGATCGTGCGGATCGGCGCCGAGGTCCAATCGGGCGACCTGCTGGTGGGGAAGGTGACGCCCAAGGGCGAGACCGAGCTGACCGCCGAGGAGAAGCTGATCCGGGCGATCTTCAAGGAGAAGGCGCGCGAGGTCCGCGACACCTCGCTCAAGGTCCCGCACGGCGAGGGCGGCGTGGTGATCGACGTGATCACCTTCGACCGCGACTCCGGCGACGACCTGCCCCCCGGAGTCAACAACCTGGTCCGGGTGTACGTGGCGACCAAGCGCAAGATCGCCGAGGGCGACAAGCTGGCGGGCCGCCACGGCAACAAGGGCGTGATCTCGCGGATCGTGCCCCAGGAGGACATGCCGTTCCTGGAGGACGGGACCCCGGTCGACGTGATCCTGAATCCGCTCGGCGTGCCGAGCCGGATGAACATCGGCCAGATCCTCGAGACGCACATCGGCTGGGCCGCGGCCAACGGCTGGTACGACGACGGGACCCAGGCTTACAAGGAGGCGGAGCGAAACGGCGACCGCGTCTACGTCGCCTCGCCGGTCTTCGACGGGGCCACGGTGGAGGACGTCGACGAAGCCCTCGTGCGCTGGTCCGACGAGCACGCCGACCGTGGCATCGATCTGGCGATCGACAAGAGCAGCCGCCCCGGAACCCGCGCCTTCGGGACCGCGAGGCTCCTCAACGGCCGCACCGGTGAGCCCTACGAGAGCCGGGTCACGGTGGGCAACATGTACATCCTCAAGCTCCTTCACCTGGTCGACGACAAGATCCACGCCCGGTCCACCGGCCCGTACTCGCTGGTCACCCAGCAGCCGCTGGGCGGCAAGGCCCAGTTCGGCGGACAGCGCTTCGGCGAGATGGAGGTGTGGGCGCTGGAGGCCTACGGAGCCGCCTACACGCTCCAGGAGATGCTGACCGTGAAGTCCGACGACACCGTCGGCCGGGTGAAGGCGTACGAGTCGATCGTCAAGTCCGAGAACATCCCGGAGCCGTCGGTCCCGGAGTCGTTCAAGGTCCTGCTGAAGGAGATCCAGAGCCTGGGGCTGGACGTGAACCTGGTCGCCGAGGAGGGCTCGGTGGAGCTCGGCGAGGAGGACGACGAGTTGCTCCGGGCCGCCGAGGAGCTCGGCATCGATCTCTCAGGGGTGCGCGCGGGCGACGGCGACGGCGACGGCGCCGCCGACGAGCGCGAGGAGCAGGTGGTCGCCGAGGGTGAGGCCGGGAGCACCAACGGCGCCGGCGCGGAAGAGGAAAGCAAGGTCGAGGAATAGACCGAGAGACAAAGGACTGATGGACATCAACAACTTCGACGCCATCGAGATCGGCCTCGCCTCCAGCAAGAAGATTCGCAGCTGGAGCCATGGCGAGGTGACCAAGCCCGAGACGATCAACTACCGGACCCTGAAGCCCGAGAAGGACGGGCTCTTCTGCGAGCGCATCTTCGGTCCGACCAAGGACTGGGAGTGCTACTGCGGCAAGTACAAGCGGGTCCGCTACAAGGGGATCGTCTGCGAGCGATGCGGGGTGGAGGTGACCCGCTCCAAGGTGCGCCGGGAGCGCATGGGCCACGTCGACCTCGCCGCTCCCGTGTCTCACATCTGGTTCTTCAAGGGCGTCCCCAGCCGGATCGGCTACCTGATCGACATGGCGCCGAAGGAGCTCGAGAAGGTCCTCTACTTCGCCGCCTCCCTGGTCACCTGGATCGATGAGGAGGCCCGGACGAAGGACCTGCCGAAGCTTGAGAAGGAGGTCAAGAAGGTCCTCGACGCCTACGCCGCCGAGCGCGAGCAGCGGACCCAGCAGCTGAACGAGTCGAAGGAGCGGCGGATCGCCTGGCTCCAGGACGAGGGCGGCAAGGACGGGTTCGACGACGAGGACGAGCTGTGGGCCGACTCCGTGGGCGTCAACCCGAAGAAGCTCGACGAGGCCGAGCGCACCAAGCTGATCAAGGACACCCGCAAGGCGCTGGAGGCGGAGATCGCCGACACAGAGGCCTACCTCGACGACGCCATCGAGCGGATGGAGGAGGTCTGGAAGACCTTCCAGGAGATGAAGGTCAAGGACGTGATCAACGACGAGGCCGTATTCCGGGATCTGAAGGACCGCTTCGGCTCGCCGTTCGGCTTGGGCGAGTACTTCCGCGGCGGGATGGGCGCCGAGTGGGTCCGCGACCTGCTCGACCAGGTGAATCTCGAGGCCGAGTGCGAGGAGCTCGAGCAGACCATCAACACCTCCAAGGGCCAAAAGCAGGCCCGTGCGGTCAAGCGGCTGAAGGTCGCCTCCGCGTTCTTGAACTCGAGCAACCGCCCCGAGTGGATGATCCTCGACTGCGTGCCGGTGATCCCGCCCGAGCTGCGCCCCATGGTCCAGCTCGACGGCGGCCGGTTCGCGACCTCCGACCTCAATGACCTATACCGGCGGGTGATCAACCGCAACAACCGGCTCAAGCGGCTGCTCGACCTGGGCGCGCCCGAGATCATCGTCAACAACGAGAAGCGGATGCTCCAGGAGGCCGTCGACGCGCTGTTCGACAACGGCCGCCGCGGGCGCCCGGTGACCGGTCCGGGCAACCGGGCGCTGAAGTCGCTGTCCGACATGCTCAAGGGCAAGCAGGGGCGGTTCCGCCAGAACCTGCTCGGAAAGCGGGTCGACTACTCGGGCCGCTCGGTGATCGTCTCCGGCCCGAGCCTGAAGCTGCACCAGTGCGGGCTGCCGAAGCTGATGGCGCTGGAGCTGTTCAAGCCGTTCATCATGGCCCGCCTGGTCGAGCGCAAGGCGGTCCAGAACATCAAGGCGGCCAAGAAGATGGTCGATTCGATGATCCCCGAGGTCTGGGACGTGCTCGAGGAAGTGATCAGCGAGCACCCGGTGCTGCTCAACCGGGCGCCGACCCTCCACCGCCTCGGCATCCAGGCGTTCGAGCCGGTGCTGGTCGAGGGCAAGGCGATCCAGATCCATCCGCTGGTCTGCCACGCGTTCAACGCCGACTTCGACGGCGACCAGATGGCCGTCCACGTTCCCCTGAGCGCCGAGGCCCAGGCCGAGGCGAGGATCCTGATGCTGTCCTCGAACAACATCCTCTCGCCCGCGCACGGGGCGCCGCTGGCGACCCCGACGCAGGACATGGTCCTGGGCATCTACTACCTGACCTACGCCGACGCGCCGACCGACGAGGTCGACGTCTCCAAGCTGAAGCGAAAGCCGCACCCGTTCCGGACCGCGCAGGAAGCCGAGCTCTCCTACGAGAACGGGCTCGTCGATCTGCACGACTGGGCGGAGTACCGGCGCACCGGCCACGAGCACTTCCTGACCACGGTCGGTCGGATCATCTTCAACGACAACGTCGAGAGGGCCCTGGAGACTGCCCTGGGCGACGAGTACGACCCGGAGCAGTTCGAGTTCATCAACCACACCCTGAAGAAGAGGGGCGTCAACGAGATGGTCTCCGAGCTGGTCGAGGCCTACGGGGCCGCGGCGGTGGCGCAGGTGCTCGATGCCTTCAAGGACCTGGGCTTCCACTACGCGAGCCAGGCCGGGATCACGATCTCGAAGAACGACATCGTCTCGCCTCCCAACAAGGAGGAGATCCTCGACCGCTACGAGCAGCAAGCGCAGGAGATCCAGGGCCAGTACGAGGAGGGCTACATCACCGCCGAGGAGCGCAAGGACTCGGTCACCGAGCGCTGGGACAAGGCCACCGAAGAGGTGGCCAAGGCGATGGAGGACAACCTCCACGAGCTGAACCCGATCTTCATGATGGCCAACTCGGGGGCCCGTGGCTCGTTCAAGCAGATCCGCCAGCTGGCGGGCATGCGCGGCCTGATGGCCAACCCGAAGGGTGAGATCATCGAGCGCCCGA
Organism: uncultured bacterium; assembly: GCA_963811625.1. GTDB lineage: Bacteria > Actinomycetota > Thermoleophilia > Solirubrobacterales > 70-9 > AC-56. The sequence goes on from CAWERS010000002.1 coordinate 199,835, forward strand.
TCAAGGCCAACTTCATGGAGGGCCTGTCGGTGCTCGAGTACTTCATCTCCACTCACGGCGCGCGCAAGGGTCTCGCCGACACCGCCCTGCGGACCGCCGACTCCGGCTACCTGACCCGGCGCCTGGTCGACGTCGCGCAGGACGTGATCGTGCGTGCCGACGACTGCAAGACCAAGGAGTTCGTCGAGATGCCCCTGCGCGCCGACGACGGCAAGCTGAACGAGAACCTGATCGGACGGGTGGCGGCGAAGAAGTTCGCCACCAAGCGCGGCCGAGAGCTGCTGAAGCGCAGCCAGGTGATCGACCTCCCGGAGCTCGAGGTGATCGCCGAGGCCTACGGCGACGAGGAGGTCACGGTCCCCGTCCGCTCGGTGCTCAAGTGCGAGCTCGAGTCCGGCGTTTGCCAAGCCTGCTACGGGCGGGCGATGGCAACGGGCGACGTGGTCGAGCTCGGTGACGCGGTGGGGATCATCGCCGCCCAGTCGATCGGCGAGCCTGGCACCCAGCTGACCATGCGGACCTTCCACACCGGCGGCGTCGCCGGGCACGACATCACCCAGGGCCTGCCGCGCGTGGTCGAGCTTTTCGAGGCTCGCAAGCCCAAGGGCCTGGCGCAGATGGCGCGGGCCGACGGCAAGGTCGCGGTCGAGGAGACCGACAAGGCCATCAAGGTGATCGTCACCGACTCCAAGGGAGAGGACGAGTCGTACTCGTTCCCCGCCCGGACCCGCCTCAACGTTGCGCACGGCGACCGGATCGAGTCCGGGACCCAGCTGAACGAGGGCTCGCTTTACCCCGCCGAGTTGCTCGAGATCCGCGGCCGAACGGAGACCGAGCTCTACCTGGTCGGCGAGGTGCAGAAGGTCTACAAGGCGCAGGGCGTCGACATCAACGACAAGCACATCGAGCTGATCGTCCGGCAGATGATGAAGAAGGTCAGGGTGGAGTCCAAGGGCTCGACGACGCTGCTGCCGGGGGCGCTCGAGGACCGTCATCGCCTGAAGCGCCTGAACAAGAAGGTCAAGGACGACGGCGGCAGCCCGGCGAAGGCGGAGGAGGCGATCCTCGGGATCACCAAGGCCTCGCTGGCCACCGAGTCGTTCCTCTCCGCGGCCTCGTTCCAGGAGACCACCAAGGTGCTCACCGACGCCGCCCTGGAGGGCAAGCGCGACCGCCTGGTGGGCCTGAAGGAGAACGTGATCATCGGCAAGCTGATCCCGGCCGCCACGGGGCTGAAGCACTACCGCTCGCTGGAGATCGAGCCGGTGGAGCCGGCCCAGCGGCCCGAGGAGGATCTCCTCGACGAGGAGGAGCTCGCAGCCGAGCTCGGCCTGTCCGAGGACGGCGAGGAGGCCACCGAGCTCGAGGGCTTCGGCCCCTCCTTCGCGGAGGAGCTCGAGGAGCTGGCCCAGGAGATCGAGACCTCCGACGGCGAGGCCGAGTAGGCCAAGCCGCGCGGTCTCCCGCGCGGCCACACGGTCTCCGCGGGCCGCCCGGGCGCGCATACGGATAAGGCTGGGTAGGGGAAACGCCCTCGGGGCGCCGCCATCGCCCAAGCACCGCCGGCAATTCATCACCCGTGCGGGGGCGCGCAAGGCGGTGGGGGGAGTTGACGTCGATATGCGACGTCAACTTCACGTCGCGAGTCAGGAGGTCCCGCGCTCGTCGAGTTGACGTTGTCCCCGGTGACGGCGCGAGTGGCGGCGGTCAACGGGCTCGCGCGCGCGCCAACACGGGGTGGTCACGCGAGCCCAGCTAGTGCGCGCTCGGGTTGAGGCCGACGCGATCGACGATCGCTGGCAGGTCGCGGTCGGCTGCGGCGCCTGCACCGGGGCGTCTACATGGTGGGCCCGATCGCGCCGCCACACGCGGCCGAGATGGCGGCGGTACTGGCATGCGGGGAGGCGGGGCCGTACTGAGTCACCGAAGCGCCGCAACGCTGTGGCGCTTGCTCCCCTACCCAGCCCGATCGACCCCGCGGTGGAAATCAGCGTGCCCGGCCGGCAAGGGGAGAGGCCGACCGTGGCATCCGGGTCCACAGCCGTCAATCTGCGCCCCGACGAAGCCACCAAGCTCCACCGCATCCCGATCACCACCCCGGCCCGCACCCTGCTCGACTTGGCTGCCGAGCTGCACCCTCGCGCCCTCGAGCAAGCGGCTTCCGAGGCCGATCGCAGGCACTTGACCACCCGTTCCGGGCTGGCCGCCTTGCTTGCCCGCCATCCGCGACGCCCGGGCTCCCGCGCGCTGCGAGCCCTGGTCGAGACGCGATGAGCGACCCGCCCTGACCCGGTCCGAGGCCGAGGAACGACTCCTCCGCCTGCTCCGCAAGGGCGAGCTCGGGGCTCCCGAAGTGAATGTGCGCCTCGGGCCCTACGAGGTGGACTTCCTCTGGCGGGATGCAGGGCTGGTCGTCGAGGTCGACGGGTTCGCGTTCCACTCCGGCCGCGCGAGGTTCGAGGGGGACCGCCGCCGCGATGCCGATCTCGCAGCCCGCGGCGTCACCGTGATCAGGGTGACCTGGCGCCAGCTCGTCGATCAGCCCGAGGCGGTACTGGTTCGCATCGGGCAGGCGTTGGCGGCCAGGATCCGGCCGGGCTAGACCGACTCGGCCTCGCTCGGCTCGGCCGCGCCGCGGGCGTGTGCGGTCGTGGCGCGCGCCGGGGCGGGCGGCGTCAGCGAACGGAAGCGCCCCGCGGGCGGGCACGCCGGCAGCGGCTGGGCGTCGGGGGCATGGGGACCCCGGCGGGGGCCGCGAGGGCGCCGCGGCCGGCGCGGGCCGCGCAGCAGGTCCCGATCCTCACTCGGGGGTGGCGCCTCCTCGGCCTCGGGAGTCTGGCGGATCGCCCACCAGACGAGGTAGAGCAGGCCGGCGATCGGGATCTTCAGGATCACCGCGAGGAAGAAGATCGGCCAGAACCCCTCCACCGATCAGGCAGTGTAGCCCGCTCGTGCCCAGCTCAGCAAGGCATCGACGTGGGCGTCGGTGAGGCCCACCGTGGGGTCGGTGGGGACGAGCAGGGTGGGGGCTTCGCGCATGGTCGCCCAGTCCTCGCAGCTGGGGTCGATGCAGTCGTCCACCCAGGCCAGCGGGCGGTCGCCGGCGTAGCGGTCGATCGGGTCGATCTTCCAGTGCGCGGTGCCGAAGCTGGCGTGACCGTCGAAGGTCAGAAAGGGGAGCTCCTCCGGCAGGCCGAGGATCTCCGGGAGTCGGTCGTTGGCTCGCTCCTCCCATCCGGTGGCCCAGACCAGATCGAACGAATCCGCCAGGCGCCGCAGCCTCGACCCGGCCTGATCGGGGATGCAGTGGGCCATGCCGTCGATCAGGTGAAAGCGTCCGGGAAGCTCCCCGAGGGAGCCCTCGAAGCCGAACAGGCTGATCACGCCGTCGACGTCGAGCGCGAGTATGGGATGGTCGTCGGCCGCGATCTCGTCAGCGTAGCGAGGCAGGTGGTGCTCTAAGATCCCGCGTCCGTGCCGACCACCAGCCAGCTGATCAAAGGGGGCCGCAAGCACCCCGCGAAGAAGGTTGCCACCCCCGGCCTGAAGTCGGGCCAGGGGCGCAAGCGGCGGATCGCCGCGCCGCAGCGGCGTGGAGTCTGCACCCGCGTCTACACCGCGACGCCGAAGAAGCCGAACTCGGCCCTGCGCAAGGTGGCACGCGTGCGGCTCACCAACGGGATGGAGGTCACCTGCTACATCCCGGGCGAGGGGCACAACCTTCAGGAGCACTCGGTGGTGCTGGTTCGCGGCGGCAGGGTCAAGGACCTGCCGGGCGTTCGCTACAAGGTCGTTCGCGGGACCCTGGACGCCTCCGGCGTCTCCGATCGCAGGCAGTCGCGCTCGCAGTACGGGGTCAAGCGGTGACCAAGGGCCGTTCCTGATGCCGCGCCGTGCGCGAGCTCCCATCCGCCCCGTCGAGCCGGACGCCGCACACCGCAGCCGGCTCGTGCAGCAGGTCATCAACAAGGTGATGTCCGACGGCAAGAAGTCGATCGCCGAGCGGATCGTCTACGACGCGCTGGCGATCGTCGGCGAGCGAACGGGCCGCCCGCCGGTCGAGGTGCTCGAAGAGGCGATCAAGGACCTGACGCCGGTGCTCGAGGTCCGCTCGCGCCGCGTCGGCGGCGCCACCTACCAGGTGCCGGTCGAGGTTCAGGCTCGCCGGGCCCGGACGCTCGCGGTGCGCTGGCTGGTCCAGTTCGCCCGCAGCCGCCGGGAGAAGTCGATGGCCGAGCGGCTCGCCAACGAGATCCTCGATGCCACCCGCCAGCAGGGCGGGGCCTGGAAGCGCAAGGACGACATCTACCGGATGGCGCAGGCGAACAAGGCGTTCGCCCACTACCGCTGGTAGTCGACCCCGACGAGGGTCGCCCCGGCCGCCATAGAGCCGTTCACTTGTCGACTCGCCGCTCTCCTACCCAGCTGGGATCGCTCGGCTCATCCGCTGGGCTCGGGGGGCTTCTGCGCTCGCGCGTCAGGGCCACCGCCCAGCCACCGGGGGCGCAGGGCCCTGAGCTGATCCGGGTTCAGCGCGGCGAGCGCGGTGCCGCCGAGGGTGAGGGCCACGGCGCCGACCAGCTCCAGCCAGAACCCCGCCTGGGGAACCGCCTTCGCGTCCAGCCCCTGGCTGGCGAGATCGCAGGTGCTGGAGACGCCGCCGACGTCGTTGACCTTGGGCAGGTCGACGATGAAGAAGATCAGCAGGGCGCCGAGTCCGGCGATCGCCACGCCCAGCGCCGCCGGCCTCGAGCCGGCCAGGATCGCGACCAGCACGGCGACGATCGCGAAAACCGCCAGCACCGCGAGCGCATAGTGGTGGCGGTCCCCCGCGGCGAGGCTGCACAACACGGTTCCGCTGGCGGGCGTCCCGGCTTCCAGCTGGAAGGTGTTCATCAGCTCGGACGCGAGCAGGACCGCGGCGGAGACGATGCACGCCAGGGGCAGCAGCCGCTCCGGCCCGCCGATGCCCGCCCGAGGCCCGCCGGCGGAGCTCACGTGGATGCGCCCTCCGCTTCGGGGCTTCGGCGCCGGGCGTCCAGCGCCACCGATCGCGAGCGCCCGGGGGCCCGGCGCGCATGGCGGTCGACCTGGAGCTGGACCGCGAGCAGCGGGCCGACCACAACCAGGGTCACGCCGGCGAAGAGCTGCGCCCAGAAGCCGCCGAGCAGGATCGCCCTCGCCCCCTGGTAGGTGATCCCCGCGGTGCCCTCGCGGAGCCCGCGCGGGGCGTCGATCGCCAAGCTGATCGCGACCACCGCGACGCCGAGAAAGATCAGCAGCCGCGCCAAGCGCCAGTTCCTGGTCACCGCCACGGCGATCACGAGCGCCGACGCGAGCGCGATCCCGATCACCCAGTCACCGTGAGCCGAGCGCGGGGACCGTCGATCGATCTGTGGCGCCTCGGCCTCGGGCCCGACGCTGCTGTACTCGGGAGCACCCACCTCGACCGCACGGTAGTCGGCGAACTGCGAGCCGCCAAGCGCGATCGCGGCGGCGATCGCCACCACCGCCAGCCCTCGGGCCGGGGTCAGCGCCCGCGCCAGGATCCGTAGGGGCGCAAAGCCGGTTCGTAGCCTCATCTGGGCGCCCTGAGGACCATCATCCACCTGCTATATTCAGCCGTCGCCCGCGCGCGAGCCAATGCGCGGCGCGCGAGCCGAAATCCAATTCCATGGAGAGCCGCACGATATAGGCGTTTTGGGCTGAGCCGAGATTCCGTGCCGGGGCCCGTGCGGGCCTTTTTTGTGCGCTGAAACCGGTCTCCGCCCCGTCGCCTCCTCGGAGCGGCGCCGAGGCGCCGGCTCGCTGATCCGCACCTCCGAAAACACCGTTACGCACCAATGCAATGGCACGAACTTTCCCGCTAGAGAAGACCCGAAACATCGGGATCATGGCTCACATCGACGCCGGCAAGACGACGACGACCGAGCGGATCCTCTTCTACACCGGTCGTACCCACAAGATGGGCGAGGTGCACGAGGGCGCTGCGGTGATGGACTGGATGGAGCAGGAGCAGGAACGCGGAATCACGATCACCTCCGCGGCCACCGCCTGTGAGTGGGAGGGCCACCGGATCAACATCCTCGACACGCCCGGCCACGTCGACTTCACGGTCGAGGTGGAGCGCTCGCTGCGGGTCCTCGACGGCGCGATCGCGATCTTCGACTCGGTCGCCGGAGTCGAGCCTCAGTCGGAGACTGTCTGGCGCCAAGCGGACAAGTATCGCGTTCCTCGAATCGCCTACGTCAACAAGATGGACCGCACGGGGGCCGACTTCGAGCGCGCGATCGAGACGATGCGCGACCGCCTCGGCGCCCATCCGCTTCCGATCCAGCTCCCGATCGGGGCCGAGGACGGCTTCACCGGGGTCGTCGATCTGATCGAGAACAGGGCTCAGGTGTGGACCGACGAGCTGGGAACCGAGTTCGCCTACGAGGAGATCCCGGAGGACATGGCCGCCCGGGCGCACGACGCCCGCACCCAGCTGATCGAGGCCTGTGCCGACTACGACGACGAGCTGATGGAGGCCTACCTGAACGACGAGGAGATCCCCCACGAGCGGATCGCCAAGTCGCTTCACCAGGCGACCCTCGACATCAAGGTGACCCCGGTCCTGTGCGGGTCTTCGTTCAAGAACAAGGGAGTGCAGCCGCTGCTCGACGCGATCGTCGAGCTGCTGCCCTCGCCGCTCGAGGTTCCGCCGGTGCGCGGGATCGAGCCGGCCCGCAAGGGCGAGGACGGCCACGGGACCGAGGCCGAGCGCCCGGCCGACGAGGATGGGCCCTTCGCGGCCCTGGCCTTCAAGGTGATGGCCGATCCCTACGTCGGCAAGCTGACCTACTTCCGTGTCTATTCCGGCACCTTGAGCGCCGGCAGCAGGGTCCTGAACGCCTCCAGCGGTCGCACCGAGCGGATCGGGCGCCTGCTGATGATGCACGCCAACCACCGCGAGGAGATCGAGGAGTGCTTCGCCGGCGACATCTGCGCGGGCGTCGGCCTGAAGCAGACGGGCACCGGCGACACGCTCTGTGCCCCGGACGCCGCGATCGTGCTGGAGACGATCGAGTTCCCGGAGCCGGTGATCGCGGTGGCGATCGAGCCGAAGACCAAGGCCGACCAGGAGAAGCTGTCCGCGAGCCTCGCCCGGCTGGCGGAGGAGGACCCGACCTTCCAGGTCCAATCCGACGAGGAGACCGGCCAGACCCTGATCCACGGCATGGGGGAGCTGCACCTCGAGGTGATCGTCGACCGGCTGCTGCGGGAGTTCAGCGTCGACGCCAACGTCGGCCGGCCCCAGGTCGCCTACCGAGAGACGATCCGCCGCCCGGCCGACAAGGTCGTGGGCAGGTTCGTGCGCCAGACCGGCGGCCGCGGACAATTCGGCCACGTGGTCATCAACGTGGAGCCCGCGCCCGGGGAGGGCTTCGACTTCGTCAACCGGATCAAGGGCGGAGCGATCCCGAGCGAGTTCATCCCCGCGGTGGAGCAGGGGATCGAGGAAGCGCTCGGGAGCGGGATCAAGGCCGGCTATCCGATGGTCGACGTGCGGGTGGAGCTGGTGGACGGCTCCTACCACGACGTCGATTCCTCGGAGATGGCGTTCAAGATCGCCGGATCGATGGCGGTCCAGGAGGCCGCGCGGCGCGCCAGCCCGGTGCTGCTGGAACCGGTGATGGCGGTCGAGGTGGTGACCCCGGAGGACTTCCTGGGCGAGGTGATCGGCGACCTGTCCCGCCGGCGCGGCAAGGTGCAGGGCCAGGAGCCGCGCGGAAACGCGGTCGCGATCCAGGCGTTCGTGCCGCTCGGCGAGATGTTCGGCTACGCAACCGACCTGCGTTCCTCCACCCAGGGGCGGGCCAACTACACGATGCAGTTCGAGCGCTACGAGGAGGTGCCGGCGAACATCGCCGAGCAACTGGTCGAGCATCGGACCGCCGAACCGGTGGCGGCGGCGTAGTTTTACCTATATTTCCGGGGTTCGCCCGTGAGAACCGCGCCGAGCGCAGGCGACACGCAGACACCAGAGCAAACTTCAACAAACCTGTCACCTTCAAAGGAGCGAGATGTCCAAGGAGAAGTTCGAGCGCGATAAGCCGCACGTCAACGTCGGCACGATCGGTCACATCGATCACGGCAAGACGACGCTGACCGCGGCGATCACCAAGGTTCTCTCCGAGAAGGACTCCGAAACCGAGGAGCGCTCGTTCGAATCGATCGACAACGCCCCGGAGGAGAAGGAGCGGGGGATCACGATCGCGACCTCCCACGTCGAGTACCAGACCGACAACCGCCACTACGCCCACGTGGACTGCCCCGGGCACGCCGACTACGTCAAGAACATGATCACCGGCGCCGCCCAGATGGACGGCGCGATCCTGGTGGTCTCGGCGGCCGACGGCCCGATGCCGCAGACCCGGGAGCACATCCTGCTCGCCCGCCAGGTGAACGTGCCGTACGTGGTCGTGTTCCTGAACAAGGTCGACATGGTCGACGACGAGGAGATCCTGGAGCTGGTCGAGGAGGAGGTCCGTGACCTGCTGAAGGAGTACGAGTTCCCGGGAGACGAGACGCCTGTGATCAAGGGCTCGGCCCTGAAGGCGCTGGAGGGAGACGAGGAGGCGCAGAAGGCGATCCTCGAGCTCGCCGATGCGCTCGACAGCTACATCCCCGAGCCGGAGCGCGATCTCGACAAGCCCTTCCTGATGCCGATCGAGGACATCTTCTCGATCACCGGGCGCGGCACCGTGGCCACGGGCCGGATCGAGCAGGGGATCGTCAACACCGGCGACGAGGTCGAGATCGTCGGGATCACGGACACCTCGAAGACCGTGGTCACCGGGGTCGAGATGTTTCGCAAGATCCTCGACCAGGGTCAGGCGGGCGACAACGTCGGCTGTCTGCTGCGCGGCACCAAGCGCGAGGAGATCGAGCGCGGCCAGGTGCTCTCCAAGCCCGGCTCGATCACCCCGCACACGAAGTTCAAGTCCGAGGTCTATTGCCTGAAGAAGGAGGAGGGCGGGCGCCACACCCCGTTCTTCTCCGGGTACCGGCCGCAGTTCTACTTCCGGACCACCGACGTGACCGGGGTGGCGAACCTCCCCGAGGGAACGGAGATGGTGATGCCGGGAGACAACGTGGAGATGACGATCGAGCTGATTGCTCCGATCGCCATGGACAAGGGCCTTCGGTTCGCGATCCGGGAGGGCGGTCGCACCGTGGGCTCGGGGGTCGTCAGCGAGATTCTCGAGTAGCGACGAGGGCCGGCCCGCCGGGCCGGCCCTTTGTGCGACCGGAGAGAAATCCGGCCGCACCGGGCCAGTCGGCTCCGGGGCAGGAAGCCAGGAGCCGACGGGACAAGTGTTTGATACGACCGGGGGCGGCGCCCCACCAAGGGGCGGCGCCCCATCTGCGCGATAAGGACAGATGTCAGCAATCACCGCAAACAAGATCCGGATCCGCCTCAAGGCCTACGATCACGACGCGATCGATCGGGCGGCGCGTGAGATCGTCGAGACCGCGCAGCGCACCGGCGCCCGGGTTGCCGGCCCGGTCCCCCTGCCGACCGACAAGAACGTCTATTGCGTGATCCGGTCCCCGTTCAAGGACAAGGACTCGCGCGAGCACTTCGAGATCCGGACCCACAAGCGGCTGATCGACATCCACCAGCCGACTCCGAAGACGATCGACTCGCTGCAGAGGCTCGACGCGCTGCCGGCCGGGGTCGACATCGAGATCAAGACTTAGCGGTGACTCCTCCCACCACAGCACGCGGAAGGAGGCACCGCTGAATGGCTGCCCTGATCGGCAAGAAGCTCGGCATGACCCAGGTGTTCTCGGAGGACGGCACCCGGGTTCCGGTGACCGTGATCGAGGCCGGGCCGTGTCCGGTCACCGCGGTCCGCGACTCCGGGCGCGACGGGTACGCCGCCGTGCAGCTCGCCTTTGGCGAGGCCCCCGAGCACAAGCTGACCCGGGCCCAGCTCGGGCACTTGAAGAAGGCCGGCGCCGGGCCGGCGCGGACCCTGGTCGAGTTCCGCGACCAGGGCGAGCACGAGGTCGGCGAGGTGCTGACGGTGGAGCAGTTCGAGCCCGGCCAGAAGGTCAAGGTGTCCGGGGTGGCGATCGGCAAGGGCTTTCAGGGCACTGTGCGGCGACACAACTTCGGTCGCGGCCCGGTGTCGCACGGCTCGCACAACGTTCGCGCCCCCGGGTCGATCGGAGCCAGCGCCGACCCGGCGCGGGTGTTCAAGGGCGTGCGGATGCCCGGACGGATGGGCGGCAAGCGGATCACCCAGCGACAGCTCGAGGTGGTCGAGGTGGACTCCGATCGAAACCTGCTGCTGGTCAAGGGCGCGGTGCCCGGCCCCCGAGACAGCACGGTCGAGGTGAAGAGCGAGTGATGGCGACCAAGACCGCGGCAACCAAGGCGCCGATGCTCGGCAAGCAGGCGAAGGCCGACCTTCCCTCGGCCGTGTTCGGCGAGGAGCTTCACGAGTCGCTGGTTCAAGAGGCCGCGAGGGCGGACCTCGCAGCGCGGCGCCGCGGAACCGCCTCGACCCTGAAGCGCGGCGAGGTGGCGATGACCACCGCCAAGGCATGGCGGCAGAAGGGCACCGGCCGCGCCAGGGCGGGCGCGCTCAGCGTGCCGCATCGCCGGGGCGGTGGCGTCGCCTTCGGGCCCACTCCGCGCGGCTACACGGTGAAGATGAACCGCAAGGCGCGGCGACGGGCGCTGCGGGTCGCGCTCTCCGTGCACGCGGCCCGAGGAACGATCGCCGTTCTCGACCCGGCCGGCTTCGCGGAGCCGGGCACCAAGAAGGCAGCCGCGGCGCTCCGCAAGTGGGGCGCCGAGCCCCCGACGCTGCTGGTCCTCGATCGCGAGGAGGACGAGGTGGCGAAGAGCTTTCGCAACATCCCCGAGGTGGAGGTCATGGCGGCGAGCGACGCCGGCGTGGCGGATGTGATCGGCCACGCATCGTTGGTCGTCTCGCAGAGCGCACTCGAGGTGCTGGCGGCCCGCTCAGCAGACGTCGATCGCGGCGCTGGCGAGGCCAACGGGAAGGCCCGCTCGGACTCCTCCGACGAGTCGGAGCAGAGCGAGGACTCGGAGGAATAGCGATGGATGCGCGCCAGGTGATCATCGAGCCGGTCGTCTCCGAGAAGAGCTATGCGCTGATGACCGACGGCAAGTACACCTTCCGGGTCAACGACCGGGCGCACAAGACCCAGATCGCGCTCGCGGTCGAAGAGGCGTTCGACGTCCGGGTGGCCGCGGTGCGCACGGCAAAGGTCCGCTCGAAGCCCAAGCGTCGCGGCCTTCACAGCGGGCGCACCCGGTCGTGGAAGAAGGCGATCGTGCAGCTCGCGCCGGGCGAGCGGATCGAGCTGTTCGAAGGCGCGGCGGTTTCCGAGTAGGAAGGCCTGAGATGCCGATTCGAAAGTCAAAGCCGACCTCTCCCGGGCGCCGCTTCGCCACCTTCCAGCTCCGCGAGGAGCTGACCGGCGATCGCGCCACCAAGTCCCTGACCGAGGGCAAGCCCAAGTCAGGAGGCAGGAACGTGGACGGGCGAGTGACCTCACGCCACCGGGGAGGCGGTGCCAAGCGCCGCTATCGCCGGATCGACTTCAAGCGCCGCAAGGACGGTGTGCCCGCGAAGGTGTCGACGATCGAGTACGACCCGAATCGCACCTGCTACATCGCCCTGCTCCACTACGCCGACGGCCACAAGAGCTACATCCTCGCTCCGCAGGGGCTCCGCCCGGGGGACCGGGTCGAGTCGGGCGATCGAACCGACATCCGACCGGGCAACGCACTGCCGCTTCGCTCGATCCCCACCGGGACCATCGTCCACAACGTGGAGCTGACCCCCGGCCAGGGCGGCCGCCTTGCCCGGGCAGCGGGCTCCGGAGTCCAGGTGGCGGCCAAGGAGGGGGCGATGGTGACCCTCCGTCTTCCCTCCTCAGAGATGCGGATGGTGCGGGCCGATTGCCGGGCCACGGTGGGCGCGCTCTCGAACGCCGAGCACCAGAACGTGAAGCTCGGCAAGGCCGGACGCGCGCGCCACAAGGGGCGCCGCCCGCAGACCCGCGGCGTGGCGATGAACCCTGTCGACCATCCGCACGGCGGCGGGGAGGCACACCACACGCCCGGAGGCCACCCCGAGACTCCCTGGGGAAAGCCGACGCTCGGCTATCGCACCCGCAAGAAGCGGAAGCCGTCCGATGCGGTGATCGTGCGCGGGCGCCGTCGTGGGAAGAAGAAGCGATGACCCCGCGGACTCGAAACTGCGTCAGCCGAAGGAGGCACCGCTAGATGGGGCGCTCCACCAAGAAGGGCCCGTTCGTCGAGGACCGCCTGTTGGCGCGGGTGCAGCAGATGAACGAGAGCGGCAACAAGCAGATGATCAAGACCTGGTCGAGGATGTCGACGATCTTCCCGGACATGGTCGGCCACACGATCGCCGTCCACGACGGGCGAAAGCACGTCCCGGTGTTCGTCTCCGAGTCGATGGTCGGACACAAGCTGGGCGAGTTCGCTCCCACGCGCACCTTCCGGGCACATTCCGGGACCAGGGTGGAGCGGTAGCGATGGCGGGCGGCGCCAACATCGAGCCGGAGGCGCCGGTGGTGCGGGCGAGCGCACGCTACGTGCGGATGACGCCGCGCAAGGCGCGCCTGGTCGCGGACCAGGTGCGCGGCCTGCCCGTGCCCCAGGCACGCACGCTGCTCGACTTCTCGAGCCGGGGCGCGGCGCGGGACATCGGCAAGCTGATCGCCTCCGCCGCCGCCAACGCCGAGGCCAACCACGAGCTGGTGGCCGACGACCTCCAGATCACCGAGATCAACGTCGACGACGGCCCGACCCTGAAGCGCTGGCGGGCGCGGGCGCGCGGGCGCGCGACCAAGATCGAGAAGAAGACCGCCCACGTCAGCGTCGCGCTGACGCCGATCGAGGAGTAGAGGAAGGCGATGGGACAGAAGATCCACCCCGAGGGCTTCCGGGTCGGCTACATCCACGACTGGAAGTCGAACTGGTTCAACCAGCGCGAGTTCGCCGACTACCTGTTCGAGGACATCGCGATCCGCGAGCACATCCAGGGCAAGCTCGCCCACGCCGGCCTCTCCGACATCGAAATCGTCAAGCAGCGCGGCGAGGTGACGGTGGACATCCACACCGCCCGTCCGGGGATCGTGATCGGCAAGTCCGGGTCCGAGGTCGACGCCCTTCGCCGCGACCTGCACAAGCTGACCAACAAGCCGGTGAAGGTCAACATCCGCGAGATCAAGCGCCCCGAGCTCGACGCCAAGCTGGTCGCCCAGTCGATCGCCGAGCAGCTCCAGAATCGAGTCGCCTTCCGGCGGGCGATGAAGCGGGCGCTGACCTCGGCGATGCGCTCCGGCGCCAAGGGGGTCAAGGTGCAGGTCTCCGGTCGTCTGGGCGGCGCCGAGATGGCCCGCACCGAGGGCTACTCGGACGGTCGTGTTCCGCTCCACACCCTGCGGGCGGACATCGACTACGGGTTCGTCGAGGCCCGTACCACCACCGGGCGGATCGGCGTCAAGTGTTGGATCAACAAGGGCGAGGTGATGCCCGAGGGCTACCGCTCCGGCCAGGGCGACGAAGGCCCGGACGGCGGCGGCGGGCGCCGCCCCCCCCGTGCCCGAGCGGCGGCGGCCCGCGGCGCCCCCGACCGGGACAAGCGGCCGTCGGGCGGCGGCCCCGCCCGCAAGGGAGCCCCGAGTTCCAGCGCCCCCTCGCCCCCCAAGGCCGCCCAGCCGGCGCCCCCCAAGGCCGCCGAACCCGCACCCCCCAAGGCGGCTGAAGGTGCACCACCCAAGGCGGCTGAAGGTGAATCCGCCGGAGCCAGCGGCGAAGCCACGGACCAGGCGAGTGAACCTGCCGCCACGCCCGCGTCGCAACCCGGCGACACCGGAGGCGAAGCCGAGGATGTCGACGGAGGTAATCCGGAGGCTTCCGGCGGAGATGTGTCCGAGGATGTCGACGGAGATGCTCGAGCTAGCGGCGAAGCCGCGGATCAAGGCGGAGGTCAGGCGGCCCAAGGTGAATCCGCCGGGGCTAGCGACGAAGTCGCGGGTCAGGCGAGTGAACCTGCCGCCACGCCCGAGCCCAAACCCGCCGACACCGCAGGCGAAGCCGAGGATGTCGGCGGAAGTGGTGATGAGTAAATGCTGATGCCGAAGCGGGTCAAGCACCGCAAGGTCCACCGGGGCCGGATGCGGGGAAACTCGAAGGGCGGTCACCAGGTGGCCTTCGGCGAGTACGGCCTCAAGGCCCTGGAGCGCGGGTGGATCACGAACCGCCAGATCGAGGCTGCCCGCGTCGCGATGACCCGCAAGATCAAGCGTGGCGGCAAGGTCTGGATCAACGTGTTCCCGGACAAGCCGTTCACCAAGAAGCCGGCGGAGACACGGATGGGATCCGGCAAGGGCAACCCCGAGGGCTGGGTCGCGGTGGTCAAGCCCGGACGGGTGATGTTCGAGCTCGCCGGCGTTCCGGAGGATCTGGCCCGCGATGCGATCAGGCTCGCGGGGCACAAGCTCCCGGTGAAGACCAAGTTCGTGAAGCGCGAGGGGGCGAACGAGTGAAGGGCTCCGACGTCCACGCACTCGACGACCACGAGCTCGTCGAGCGGCTCAAGTCGGCGCGCGAGGAGGCGTTCAACCTGCGCTTCCGCCATGCCACCGGCGAGCTCGAGAACACGTCCGGGCTGGGGATCGCCCGGCAGGACGTTGCCCGCCTGCTGACGGTGGCCCGTCAGCGAGGCATCGATCTGAACAAGGAACTGAAGCCGCGCTGATGGCCGAGGAAGAGAAGCAGGAGCAGGAAGAGGCGACCGCCGAGGAGGAGGCCCCCGTGGAGGAGCCTGCCACCGAGGAGCCGGCTCCCGCCGAGGAGGAGCCGGCCACCGAGGCGCCCGAAGGGAGCGGCTGAAGGTGGCGACGCTGGAGCTAGCGACGAAGTCGCGGATCAGGCGGAGTGAACCTGCCGCCACGCCTGCGCCGCAACCCGCCGACACCGGAGGCGAAGCCGAGGATGTCGGCGCAGAGGTTCTTTCCCCGAAGCAGCGTCGAAAGCGCGAGCGGTCGACTGCGTCGGGCCCTGCGGGGCCGAGCCGCTCCCCCGAGGATCGGGCGACGCAGCGCGCAGAGCACAGACGGGCAGCCGCCAAGGGCCGCGGGAGCTACCGGGCTGGCAGGCGCCGCAAGCGGGGCGAGCCCGCCACCGGTACGCCGCCCGGACCTCGCGAGCCCGGCTCGCGGAAGGTTCGCCAGGGCAAGGTGGTCTCGACCGGTGGGGACAAGACGATCACGGTCGAGATCGCGGTCGTGCGGCGCCACCCCACCTACGAGAAGGTGGTTCGCCGGACCAGCAAGCTGCGGGCGCACGACGAGGCCAACGAGGCTCGGGAGGGCGACACCGTGCGGGTGGTCGAGTCGCGACCGCTGTCGCGCACCAAGCGCTGGCGATTGCTCGAGGTCCTGGAGCGAGCTCCGCGATGATCCAGCAGGAGACCAGGCTCAGGGTGGCGGACAACTCCGGAGCCCGCGAGATCCTCTGCATCCGGGTCAAGGGCGGCCACCACCGGCGCTACGCGAGCGTCGGCGACGTGATCACCGCGACCGTCAAGCAGGCGACCCCGCGTGCGGGGGTGCGCAAGGGCGAGGTGGTGCAGGCCGTCGTGGTGCGGACCAAGAAGCAGCTCGGGCGCCCCGACGGCACCTACATCGCCTTCGACGAGAACGCGGCGGTGCTGATCGACCCGCAGCACAACCCGCGCGGAACCCGGATCTTCGGCCCGGTCGCGCGCGAGCTCCGGGAGCGGAACTTCATGAAGATCGTCTCCCTCGCTCCGGAGGTTCTGTGAGGTGAGCAAGTCGATGAAGATCCGCAAGGACGACACCGTCGTCGTCACCGGCGGCAAGGACCGCGGCAAGACCGGGCGGGTCCTGCGCACCGAGCCCGCGAAGGGGCGCCTCTACGTCGAGGGCCTGAACATCGTCAAGCGCCACCAGCGCCCGCGTTCGATCAAGGACACGCAGAAGGGCGCGGAGGCGGGCGGGATCATCGAGAAGGAGGGCCCGATCCACGTTTCGAACGTGATGCTGCTCGACCCCAGCGACAACAAGCCGACCCGAGTCGGGGTCCGGGTGAGCGGCGGCAAGCGGGAGCGATACGCGAAGCGAACCGGCAACGCGGTCGACTAGGGGATCTTTGAACGATGGAAGCAACGGTCACAGAAGCCCAGCGCGCGGCGCCCCCGCCTCGGCTCCGGGATCGCTATCAGAGCGAGGTCGTGGAGCACCTCACGGGCCGGTTCGGCTATCGCAACCCGATGGAGGTCCCGCGGCTTCAGAAGATCACCCTGAACATGGGCGTCGGCGAGGCCAAGCAGACGGCGTCGGTGCTCGAGGCTGCGACCGAGCAGCTGGGCGTGATCGCGGGCCAGCGCCCCAACGTGCGCCGCGCCCGCAAGTCGATCGCCTCGTTCAAGATCCGCGCCGGGATGCCGGTGGGGGTTGCGGTCACCCTGCGGGGCGCGCGAATGTGGGAGTTCGTCGATCGCCTGATCTCGGTCGCGATCCCGCGCATCCGCGACTTCCGTGGGCTCAATCCGCGGGCGTTCGACGGGCGCGGCAACTACTCGCTGGGAATCCGCGAGCAGCTGATCTTCCCGGAGATCGACTACGACTCGATCGACGAGGTCCGCGGGCTCGACGTGACGATCACGTCCAGCGCCAAGACCGACGAAGAGGCCTTCGAGCTGCTGCTCGCGCTCGGGTTTCCGTTCTCGCAGGAGGGCCGGCCCGGTCAGGTCGACCACGAGAGCGAGGAGGAGGAGCGCCGCCGTGAGGAAGCTCGCCAGCGCGCCGAGGCCGAGGCGGCGGCCCTGGAGCAGCTGAAGGAGGAGAACCCCGAGGCCTACGCGAAGCGCGTCCGGCCCGAGGAGGAGCCGGAGGAAGGCGCCGAGGGCGCGGGCGAAGAAGCCGAGGGCGAGGAGCCCGCGGAGGAGGAGTCCTGAGAATTGGCTAAGACGTCGCAGATTGTTCGCCAGCAGCGAAAGCCGAAGTACAAGAGCCGCGGGTATAACCGCTGTCGGCGCTGCGGGCGGCCGCGTGCCTACTACCGCAAGTTCGGCCTCTGCCGGCTGTGCCTGCGCGAGCTCGCGCACGAGGGGTACATCCCGGGGATGACCAAGTCGAGCTGGTAAACAAGACGAGAATCATGCTCACCGATCCCATATCCGACTATCTGACCCGGGTGCGAAACGCGATCGCGGCCCAGCACACCGAGGTCGAGATCCCCGCCTCGCGGCTGAAGAAGGAGCTCAGCCGGATCCTCGACCAGCAGGGCTACATCAGCGGCTTCGCGATCGAGCCCACGCCGGTCGGCGAGGTGATCCGGATCAGGCTCAAGTACACCGATGGGCGCCGATCCGTGATCAGCGGCATGCAGCGGATCTCGCGGCCCGGCCGCCGGCGCTACGCGGCCCACGAGAAGATCCCGCGGGTGATGGGTGGCATGGGAACCGCGATCCTCAGCACCTCGACCGGCGTGATGACCGGTCACGAGGCGCGCCAGAAGGGGGTCGGCGGCGAGGTCGTCGCGTACGTGTGGTGAATCGTGAGTCGGATCGGGAGAAAGCCAATCGCGATCCCGGACGGGGTCACCGTGGAGATCAAGCCCGAGCTGGTGTCCGTAAAGGGGCCCAAGGGCGAGCTCGACCAGACGGTGAGCCGCGACATGAAGGTGCTCGAGGCCGAGGGCACCCTGACCGTGGAGCGGCCCACCGACCGCGGCGAGCATCGCGCCCTGCACGGGCTGACGCGCAGCCTGATCGCCAACATGGTCGAGGGCGTCACCGATGGGTTCGAGAAGCGGCTCGAGATCCAGGGCGTCGGCTACCGGGCGCGGCTTCAGGGCAGGGAGCTCGAGCTCTCGGTGGGCTACTCGCATCAGGTCTCGGTGACCGCGCCCGACGGAATCGAGTTCGAGGTCCCGGCCCCGACCCAGGTGATCGTCCGCGGGATCGACAAGCAGCTGGTCGGCGAGATGGCCGCCCGGATTCGCCGCACCCGCCCGCCCGAGCCCTACAAGGGCAAGGGCATCCGCTACGAGGGCGAGCACGTGCGTCGCAAGGTCGGGAAGCGCGCCTAGGGGATCCGATGGCCGTTGCGACCCCAGAGCAGAGGAGGCTGCGCCGGCGCCGCAGGGTGCGCGCCAAGGTGCGCGGCACCGCCCAGCGCCCCCGCCTGTCGGTGTTCCGCTCCAATCGGGGCATGTTCGCCCAGTTGATCGACGATGACAACGCGCGCACGGTGGCGGCGGTCGCCTGGACCGAGCCCGAGCTCCGGAAGCTGAAGGCGGCGGACCAGGCGAAGCGAGCCGGAGGGCTGCTCGCCGAGCGAGCCAAGCAGGCGGGGGTTGCGACCTGCGTGTTCGATCGCGGGGGCTACCGGTATCACGGCCGGGTCAGGGCCCTCGCCGAGGCAGCTCGCGAGGGCGGGCTGGAGTTCTGAACCGCTAACTTCAACGAGCTGCGAATGAACCACGAGATCGAAAAAGTCAGCCCGCAGGGCCTCGACCTGCAGGAGCGCGTGATCGAGATCAACCGAGTGGCCAAGGTGGTCAAGGGTGGTCGCCGGTTCTCGTTCACCGCCCTGGTCGCCGTCGGCGACGAGAACTCGGTGGTCGGAATCGGATACGGGAAGGCCCGCGAGGTGCCGCTGGCGATCCAGAAGGCGGTGGAGAACGCCCGCAAGAGCCTGATCCGGGTGCCGATGTACGGGCAGACGATCCCGCACAGGATCATCGGGCGCTTCGGGGCCGGCCACGTGGTCCTGCGCCCCGCGAGCCCCGGTACCGGGGTGATCGCCGGAGGCGGGGTCCGGGCCGTGCTCGAGCTGGCCGGGATTCGTGACGTGCTCACCAAGAGCATCGGCACTCAGAACCCGATCAACCTGGTCAAGGCGACCATGGAGGGCCTGATCGGCCTGCGCCGCCCGGAGCAGGTGGCCAAGCTCCGCGGCCTCACCGTCAACCAGGTGCTCGGGCTGGAGAAGACCGAAAAGAAGACAAACATTGCGGCTGAAGGTGGAGGCGGCACGGCTGAAGGTGGATCCGCCGGCGCTAGCGGCGAAGCCGCGGGTCAGGCGAGTGAACCTGCCGCCACGCCGGAGCCCGCGCCCGCCGGAAACGGAGCCGAAGGCGAGGCTTCCGGCGGAGGTACTGGTTCCGTTGCCTAGCGTGATGGTGAAACAAGTACGGTCGACCAACGGAACCACCCCCAGGCAGCGGGCCACGCTGCGCTCGCTGCGACTGGGCCGGATTGGTCGCGTCGCCACCCACGCTGACGGTCCCGAGCTGCGCGGGATGCTGAAGAGGGTCGGCCACCTGGTCCAGGTCGGCGAGGAGGATCGCTGATGGCCTCCCGCCTCACTCCCGAGGAGGTCGGACTCCACACTTTGCGGCCGAAGCCGGGCTCGCGCCGACCGCGCAAGCGGGTCGGCCGCGGCGAGGGCTCGGGCCTCGGCAAGACCTCCGGCCGCGGGGAGAAGGGGGCGGGCGCCCGATCGGGCAACAAGCGCAAGCCCGGATACGAAGGCGGGCAGAACCCGATCCACATGCGGACCCGCAAGCTCCGCGGCCCCCACCGCAAGATGTCGATGCCGTTCGAGCCGTTTCGAACTCGCACCCAGCCGGTCAACCTGGCCGACCTCGAAGCGCGGTTCGAGGCCGGAGAGGAGGTGACTCCGGAGACGCTTCGCGCAGCCGGGCTCGCCAAGCGCCGTCATCCGGTCAAGGTCCTCGCCCGGGGCGAGCTGACCAAGAAGCTCACCGTCCGCGTCCACGGCTTCAGCGAGGCCGCCAAGACGGCGATCGAGAAGGCGGGCGGGACCTGCGAAGTGGTGGATAGCTAGTGCTTCAGACGATCCTGAACGCGTTCAGCGTCCGCGAGATCCGGATGAAGCTCGCATTCACGGCGGCGATGCTGCTGCTGTACCGCCTCGGTGCCTACATCCCGGCGCCGGGCGTGGACATCGACACGGTGAAGAACATCGAGCAGAACTTCTCCGGCAACAACATCCTCGGCTTCCTGAACCTGTTCAGCGGCGGCAGCCTGTCGCGCCTGTCGCTTTTCGCGCTCGGAATCATGCCCTACATCACCGCCTCGATCATCCTCCAGCTGCTCACCGTGGTCGTCCCGTCGCTCGAGCGGCTCCAGAAGGAGGGTGAGGTCGGGCAGCAGAAGATCACCCAGTACACCCGCTACCTGACGGTCGGCTTGGCGTTCGCCCAGTCGCTCGGGTACGTGTTCCTGTTCCAGTCGTTCCAGGACCAGGCCGGGACCAGCGTGGTCGGCGATCTGACCGCCCCGAAGCTGTTCCTGATCGTGATCGCGCTGACGGCGGGCACCACCCTGCTGATGTGGCTTGGCGAGCTGATCACCCAGCGCGGGATCGGCAACGGGATCTCGCTGATGATCTTCGCCTCGATCGCGTCATCGATTCCGACCGGAATCGAGAAGTGGTGGACCAACCCCGACCAGGTCTTCGTGGTGATGATGCCGTTCATCGCGCTGGCGGTGATCGTCGGCATCGTCTTCGTCCAGGAGGGTCAACGCCGGATCCCGGTCCAGTACGCGAAACGGGTGGTCGGTCGCCGGATGACGACCGGCGGCTCCACCTATCTGCCGCTGCGGGTCAACATGGCCGGCGTGATCCCGGTGATCTTCGCCGCCTCGATCATGGCCTTCCCGCCGACCATCGGACAGCTCCTGAACACGCCCGCGGCGCTCGACTTCGCCGCCTTCTTCAGCCCCAACAGCTGGGCCTACGTGGTGGGCGAGGTCTTCTTCATCATCATCTTCACCTACTTCTACACCGCGGTGACCTTCAACCCGGTCGATCAGGCCGACAACCTGAAGAAGTACGGCGGCTTCATACCCGGGGTGAGGCCGGGACGACCTACGGCCGAATACCTGGACCGGATCCTGTCCAGGCTCACCTTCCCGGGAGCGCTGTTCCTGGGAGCGGTCGCCGCGCTGCCGACCATCCTGATCAACCAGACGTCGGCCAACTTCTTCTTCGGCGGAACCTCGATCCTGATCGTGATCGGCGTCGCCCTGGACACCGTGAAGCAGCTCGAGGCCCAGCTGATGATGCGCAACTACGAAGGGTTCCTGAAGTAGGCGGACCGCGCCCCGCGCGGGCGGCTGTCGGCACCCTGGTCGCGCGATCCGCCCGCAGCTTCACGGCTGGGTAGGGGACAAGTCCCGCTCGCGCCAGCGTCTCGGCACGCTCCGTGCGCCAGGGGTGCGCCAACCCCCGCGACCCTCAGGGGGTGCCGCACATTCGTTCCGCATATGAGCACGACTGTTCGTCACCCCCCACGGCGGGCACAGCTTGTCGGCGATCGACGGGAAGGTGAATGCCGTCGCCCGCGGCCAGCACGGGGTCGTGGCCGCCCACCAGCTTCGTGCCGTCGGCATCGGCCGGACCGCGGTGCGTACACGGGTTGCAGACGGCCGGCTGCGCGCAGTGCACTCGGGTGTCTACGCGATCGGCCCCCTTACCCAGCTTGGCCGTTGGCTGGCCGCCGTACTTGCATTCTCTCCGAACGCGGTGCTCAGCCATCGGGCGGGGGCGGAGCTGCACGGGCTGGTGGCGCCGGGCTCCGCAATCGACGTCACCGTTCCGCGCCGCGCTCGCAAACGCCGGGGTATCCGGGTCCATGAGTCGAGGGCCATTCAGCCTCACGACCAGACCAGGATCGACGGCATCCCCGTCACCTCCATCCCACGTACCCTGCTCGACCTCGCCGAGATCCTGCCCCCTACCCGGCTCCGACGCGCCTACGAGCAGTCCGAGCGCCTGCGAGTGCTCGACGTCACGGCGATCCACGAGCTCCTCGAGCGATCCAACGGCCGTCGCGGAGTCGCCGCCCTCCGCCACCTGCTCGCCTATGACCCGACCCCAGCCGCGGCGGCCGCCTCCGAGCTCGAGCTGCGCTTCCTCGACCTGATTCGCGAGGCCGGGCTGCCCCGCCCCCAAGTAAACGTCCTGGTCGAGGGCTACATGGTCGATGCCTGCTGGCCCTCGGCGGGCCTGGTGGTCGAGCTACAGGGATACGCGTTTCACTCCGACCGCCAAGCTTTCGAGCGCGACCACGCCCGTCTTGCCCACCTGAAACTGGCCGGATTCGAGGTCCTGGCGCTGACGTGGCGGCAGGTGACCGCCGAGCCGGCGCGGGCCGCTTCGCTGGTCGCTGCCCTGCTCGCCCGTTGTGGATCCCGGCCGGTGCCGCGCGAAGCCGGGCGTTAGGCTCTCGGCCGATGTCCGAGTTGAATCTCGTCCTACTCGGCCCGCCGGGCTCAGGGAAGGGAACCCAGGGGGAGCGGTTGCAGGAGGACTTCCGGCTTCCCTACTACGCCACCGGCGACATCCTGCGGGCCGCGGTCCGCGATGGCACGGAGCTGGGCGACGAGGCCAAGGAGTACATGGACAAAGGCGATCTCGTGCCCGATCAGGTGATGGTCGGATTGATCGCCGAGCGGGTCTCGCGCGAGGAGGCCGGTGACGGCTTCATCCTCGACGGCTTCCCTCGAACGACGGCCCAGGCGGAGGCGCTCGACTCGAAGATGGACGAGCTCGGTCGGGCGCTGAGCGCTGCGATCCTGATCGAGGTCTCAGACGACGAGGTGGTCCGCCGGCTGGGCGGTCGCCGCACCTGCGTCAAGGAGGGGCACATCTTCCACGTCGAGTTCGACCCGCCGAAGAACGAGGACATCTGCGACATCTGCGGCGCGCGCCTCGAGACCCGCGACGACGACAAGCCCGAGGTGATCCGCAATCGCCTGCAGACCTACCACGAGAAGACCGAGCCCCTGGTCTCCTACTACGAGGACAGCGGGATCCTGCGCCGGGTCGACGGCTCTCGCGAGCCCGACGACGTCAACGATCGGATCAGGGCGATGCTCGCCACCCTGAAGCTGGAAGAGGAGCTTTGAATAACTCCGCCGACCTCCTCGGGAATCACTCCGCCGGCATGCTCCGCTTCGCGTCCGCTGCCGGCGGGTTCGGGTCCAAGCCGACCGGCAGGTCTACAGGCTCTTCCCGGGACTTCGCCTAGCTCAGCTCGACGTCGTGATCATCAAGAAGACCCCCGAGCAGATCGACCGCATGGCCGCTTCGGGCGCGATTCAGGCCCGCTGCCTGCGGATGCTGCGCTCGAAGTGCCATCCCGGTGTCACCACCACCGAGCTCGACGAGGCCGCCGACCGATTCATCGCCGCCCAGGACGCCGAGGCGTCGTTCAAGGGGTACCGTGGCTTCCCGGGCTCGATCTGCGCCTCGCCGAACTCGATGGTCGTCCACGGGATCCCCGGGCCCTACGAGCTCAAGCGGGGCGACATCATCTCGCTCGACGTCGGGGTGACCAAGGACGGTTGGGTGGCGGATGCCGCGATCACCGTGCCGGTGGGGCCGATCAGCCCGCGGGCCCGGGAGCTGCTTGACGCGACCAAGGAGGCGTTGATCGCCGGTGCTCAGCAGGTCCGGCCGCAGAACCACCTCGGCGACGTCTCGGTCGCGATCCAAAAGCAGGTCGAGTCGCGAGGGTTCTCGATCATCCGCTCGCTGGTCGGCCACGGGATCGGTCGCGACATGCACGAGGACCCGCAGATCCCCAACTACGGCGAGCCCGGAAAGGGGCCGTTGCTCGAGCCCGGCATGGTTCTGGCGATCGAGCCGATGGTCAACGCGGGCGGCCCGGACGTCCGGGTCGGCGACGACAACTGGGCGGTGTACTCCGCCGATGGCTCACTTGCCGCCCACTTCGAGTTCACGGTCGCGGTCACAGAGGACGGCCCCAGGATCCTCACTCCCTGGCATGAGGAGTGAAGCCCCTCGCCGTTCACGGCGGGGTGGCGGAGGTCGCGTTCTGGCTCTGCGCCGGCGGCTGGGCGGCGTTCGAGGCGGCGCTCGCGATACGCGTTCGGGGCGGCGAGCCGGCGGGGCGGGATCGGAGCTTCGTTCCGCTCACGCTCTCGGTCCTGGGCGGGATCGGCCTCGGAGTGCTCGCCGCGCGCAGCGGTGAGCTGACGCTTCCCGGACCGGGGTGGTGGCCCGTCGCCCTGGGGCTGTCGGTGTTCGGCGCCGGGATCGCGGTTCGGGCCTGGGCCGTGCACGAGCTGGGCCGGTTCTTCAAGTTCACCGTGGTCGTGCAGGAGGAGCACCACGTCGTCGACACGGGTCCCTACAGGCTCATCCGCCACCCGAGCTACACGGGGCTCCTGATGGCGTCGCTCGGCCTCGGCATCGCGCTCGGCACCTGGCTCTCGATCCCGGCCTGCACCCTCCCGCCGCTGATCGCGTTCGGCATCAGGCTGACCCACGAGGAGCGGGTCCTGGCCGGGGAGCTTGGCGAGCCCTACCGTCGCTATATGGGCCGCACCCGGAGGCTGATCCCCGGCCTCTGGTGAGCTGGTCAGCCGCCCTCGGCGGCGCAGCTCGCGCACAGGCCGTGCACGACCACCTCGGCTCCGTCGGCGGCGAAGCCCCGTTTCCTCGCCGACGCGAGGGCGCGATCGAGCGGCACCGAGGCGTCAAGGTCCTCCACCGCCCCGCAGCGCCGGCATACCAGGTGGTGGTGGTCCACCGGGCGGGCGTCGTACAGGGCGCGGCCGCGGCCGGCGGCGACCCGGCGCACCAGTCCCGCCTCCTCGAGCGCGTCGAGGCTCGCGTACACAGTCGGCAGCGAGACGTTGGGAAGCCGCTCGCCGGCCGCAGCAAGCAGCTCCTCGGCATCGACGTGGCGGCCGAGCTCGACCAGCGTCCGGTGGATCATCAGACGCTGCGGCGTGACCCGGTACCCGGCTGCGCGAAGCGCCTCCTTGGCACGGGTCTGCTCGTCGGTCGTCTCGATGGGGGTCACATTCATCAGGGTAGCCTAAGCAGGGCCGCCTAACTCCTTTAAGGCCGTCCTAATCTTAATCCATTTGCTATAAGTAGGCAAATGGTCGATTCGGTGTTGGAGAGCTGGCGCGGGGCGAGCGATCGCGAGCGCCTGCTCCAGGTCATCCAGCCGGGGCTGATCGGGCTGATCGACGGGACCGTCTCCACCCTGGCTCCGATCTTCGCCGCGGCCTATCTCTCGGGCTCCCGCGCCGCGCTCCTGGTCGGGCTGGCCGCGGCGCTGGGGGCGGCGATCAGCATGGGCATCTCGGAGGCGCTCTCCGACGACGGGACCCTGACCGGCCGCGGCGACTCGACCCCCCGCGGGGCGATCACCGGCGTCGCCACCTTCATCGGTGGCAGCGCCCACGCGCTGCCGTTCCTGATCAGCGACGTCGGCACGGCGCTGGCCGTGGCCTACCCGATCGTGGCCGCGGAGCTGGTCGCGATCGCCTGGATCCGCCGCCGCTTCCTCAGCGTCCCGCTGACCCAGTCGCTGCTCCAGGTGACCCTTGCAGGGGTCATGGTCGCCGGGGTCGGCGTCGCCGTCGGGCAGGCGTGACGGTCGCGCTGACTGCCTGATTTCGCCTGCTACCATTCTCGGTCGGCCGCAAGGCCGTGTGCTTGTGCCCGTGGCCCGATTCCTGGGGCCGGCGGGCCTTCTCCGTAACTGATTGGATACGACCCCACATATGTTGGGCCGAGACACGCAGTGTCTAGGCAGCAGCAGGCAAGGCCGCGAAAGCGGCCGCAATAGGATTTCGTTGGGCCGAGACACGCGCTGTCTCGGCAGCAGCAGGCAAGGCCGCGAAAGCGGCCGCAAAGGATTTGGATGAAGGTTCGAGCGTCCGTAAAGCCGATGTGTGAGCGTTGCCGGATCGTCCGGCGGCGCGGCGTCGTGCTGGTGATCTGCTCCAACCCCCGCCACAAGCAGAGGCAGGGCTGACATGAACTTCGCATCTCTTCCTCGTCGGTCGCTCGCGGGCGAAGCACGCCACGCTCCCTGCCTCCTCGACCTGCTCGGTCCCGTCAGCCCTGATGGGGAAGGGGCGAGATGGCTCGGATAGCAGGCGTCAACGTCCCGGTCAACAAACGCGTCCAGGTGGGGCTCACCTACGTGCACGGGATCGGGCCCTCGACGGCGGGCAAGATCGTCCAGGACGTGGGGGTCGATCCGAACACCTACGTCAAGGACCTGACCGATGACGAGGTGGTGAAGCTCCGCGAGGCGGTCGAGTCCCAGGAGGTGGAGGGCGACCTCCGCCGCGAGCGCTCGCAGAACATCAAGCGGCTGTCGGAGATCGGTGCCTACCGCGGCCTTCGCCACCGCCGCGGGCTCCCGGTCCGCGGGCAGCGGACGAAGACCAACGCGCGCACTCGCAAGGGGCCGCGGCGGATGAGCGTCGCCGGCAGGCGCAAGGCGCCGTCGCCGAAGTAGACGAGAGATGAGGGACGCGGTGCCGCAACCAGGAGCTATTCGTATTGACCAGGCGCGTACACGACGGCGCCGCGAGCAGCATGTGCAGTTGGTGGGGAGCTGATGGCTCAACCGAAGAAGGGATCCGCTCGCGGAAAGGGCCGCTCGCGCCGGCGGGTGAAGAAGAACATCGCCTACGGCGTGGCGCACATCAAGACGAGCTTCAACAACACGATCGTGACCATCACCGACACCGAGGGAAACGTGGTCTGCTGGGAGTCCGCCGGCTCGGCCGGGTTCAAGGGGTCCCGCAAGTCGACCCCGTTCGCCGCCCAGGTGACCGCCGACGCCGCCGCCCGCAAGGGCATGGAGCACGGCCTCGAGCGGGTCGAGGTCCACGCCAAGGGCGCAGGCTCGGGGCGCGACACGGCGATCCGCTCCCTCCAGGCCGCCGGGCTTCAGGTGACCACGGTCAAGGACGTCAGCCCGCAGGCCCACAACGGGTGTCGGCCGCGGAAGCGAAGGAGGGTCTAGCGGTGGCCCGAGACACCTCACCCCAGTGCAAGCAATGTCGGCGCGAGGGCCAGAAGCTGTTCTTGAAGGGCGCCCGCTGCCTGACCGAGAAGTGCGGCGTCGAGCGGAGGTCATATCCGCCGGGCGAGCACGGGCGCGGGCGAATGCGCCAGTCCGAGTATCGCCAGCAGCTGCGCGAAAAGCAGAAGACGCGCCGCTATTACCAGGTGCTCGAGAAGCAGTTCCGCGGCTATTACGACAAGGCCTCGCGCCAGCCCGGGATCACCGGCGAGAACCTGCTGCGGCTGCTGGAGCGGCGGCTCGACAACGTCCTGGTCCGGCTTGGCTTCGCGGCCTCGCGGCGCCAGGCCAGGCAGCTGATCCGCCACGGCCATTGGCTGGTCAACGGCCGCCGGGTCGACATCCCCTCCTACCAGGTCCGCCCCGACGACGTGATCTCGATCCGCCTCGATTCGAAGGCGGCCGACGTGGTGCGCTCGGCGACCGAGCTGACCGCGGCGGTGCCGCCCTGGCTGCAGGCCGACCACGACTCCCTGACCGCGAAGGTGCTCCGCATGCCGGAGCGCGGCGAGATCATGACGCCGGTCGCCGAACAGCTGATCGTCGAGCTCTACTCCAAGTAGGGCCGGCAACCAAGAAAGCAACTATCCAGAGGAAGCCATGACCACCCTGCCCGAATTCCAGCTCCCGAAGATCTCCAGCGAGAAGGTCGCCGACAACCGCGGCACCTTCACCATCGAGCCCCTCGACAAGGGCTTCGGCTACACGTTCGGCAATAGCCTTCGCCGGGTGCTGCTCTCCTCGCTCGGCGGCGCGGCGATCAAGAGCGTGCGGATCGAGGGGGTCGCGCACGAGTTCTCGACCGTCGCCGGGGTGAAGGAGGACGTCACCGACATCGTCCTCAACCTCAAGGACATCGTCGTCCGCATGCACACGGACGCCGACGAGGTCGAGGCGCCGCTGGTCGCGACCGGCCCCGGCGAGGTCAAGGCCAAGGACATCGACCTGCCGGCGGGCGTCGAGATCCTCAACCCCGACGCTCCGATCGCGACGCTCGAGAAGCGGACCAAGCTGGAGATCTACCTGACCATCGGCCGGGGCCGCGGCTACTCGCCGGCGGAGGACAACAAGACCGAGGACCAGCCGCTTGGGGTGATCCCGATCGACTCGATCTTCTCCCCGATCCGGCGCACGTCGTACGCGGTCGACTCGGCCCGAGTCGGTCAGCGGACCGACTTCGACAAGCTCTCGCTCGAGGTCGAGACGGATGGCTCGATCGAGCCCGCCACGGCCCTGCGCGAGGCGGCGGAGATCCTGATCAAGAGCCTGGCGATCTTCACCGACGCCGACCGGGTCGAGGAGCTGACCAGCCGCAACGGCGATGTGGCCGCCGAGGCCGGGTTCGCTCCGCTGACCGGCGGCGAGGGCGACGATCGCCTGATCGAGGAGCTCGAGATCGGCGTCCGGGCCTACAACTGCCTCAAGCGGGCCGGGATCCAGACGGTCGGTGACCTCGTCCAACGCTCCGAGTCGGAGCTGAACGCGATCCCGAACTTCGGCAAACGTTCCACCGACGAGGTCAAGGACGCCCTGGCCGCGCTCGGCCTCAACCTGCGCGAGGAGTAATGCGCCATCGCAGGACCCGACACAAGCTGAGCCGTGATCGGGCTCACCGGCGCTCGCTGCTGCGCAACCTCTCGCGGGAGCTGATCCAGCACGAGCGGATCAAGACCAGCCAGGCCAAGGCCAAGGCGGTCAAGCCGGAGGTCGAGAAGCTGATCACGCTCGCCAAGCGTGGCGACCTGCACGCTCGGCGCCGGGCGCTGTCCGAGCTCGGAGGGGACCGGTTCGTGGTTCACAAGCTGTTCGACGAGGTCGCGCCCCGGTACTCGGAGCGCCCCGGCGGGTACACCCGGATCGTCAAGCTCGGCCCGCGGCGCTCCGACTCGACCGAGATGGTCTTCATCGAGCTGGTCTAGGGCCTGTGGGACGGGCGTGCCCGCCTATCGCCTGACGATCGCCTACGACGGGACCCCGTTCGCCGGCTGGGCGGCCCAGCCGGGCCAGCGCACGATCCAGGGAGAGGTCGAGGCGGCGCTGGAGCGAATCCTCGGCGGGAGCCCCTCGCTCACCGTCGCCGGCCGCACCGATGCCGGCGTCCATGCCTGGGGCCAGGTGGCCGGCCTCGAGCTCGACACCGAGCCGCCGGAGGGGCTGGCGCAGCGGCTGAGCGCGGTCCTGCCCGCCGAGGTGGTGGTCACCGACGCGCGCCCGGCGCCCGACGGATTCGACGCTCGTCGCGACGCTCGCTCCCGGACCTACTGCTACCGGCTCCTGGCGTCCCCGACCCGAGACCCGTTCCAGGATGGAAGGGCGCTGTGGTGGCCTCACCAAGCCGATCGCGACCTGCTCCGGCGCTGTGCCGAGCTGGCCACCGGGGCCCACGACTTCACCGCCTTCACCCCGACCGACACCGAGCACGTTCGCTTCGAGCGCGACGTCGCCCGCGCAGAGTGGTGGGCGCACCCGCTCGCCGACCCGCTCCCGGGCGACCTCTTGGAGCTCTGGATCGAGGCCGACGCATTCATGCGGCACATGGTCCGGGTGCTGGTCGGGACCATGCTCGAGGTTGCGGGCGGCCGGCGCACCCTCGCCGATTTCGAGGCGCTGCTCGAGGGCGCTCCGCGCGAGCGGGCCGGGGAGACGGCGCCGCCCCATGGCCTGTACCTGGCCTCCGTTCGCTACTAGTCGGGCTCAGTCCTCGGCCGGCCCCAGCTCGACCTCGCCCAGGTTGGCGGGGCGGCCGGGCAGGTACATGGATGAGCCGGTGGCGAGGAGGACCGGTTTGTCCTCGGTGTTGGTGACCACCGCCCGGGTGATCGCGATTGTTTTGCCGGCGTGGACGATCTCCCCCTTGGCGGTGAGCTCGGTTTCGTCGGGCGGCACCGGGCGCAGGAAGTTCGCCTTCAGGTCGAGCCCGGCGAACGCCAACCCCGGCGGCACGGTGGTCTCGACCGCGATCAGCATCGCGAAATCGGCCAGCATCGCGATCGCCCCGCCCTGCAGCAGCCCGCTCGGGCTGGCCAGCCATTCGCTCCGGGGCATCGCCACCGTCGCCCAGCCTTCGCCGGCGTCCGTGGCGCGGATCCCGGTCAGATGGTGGAGCGGGGGCGGCGGGAGGTCGCCGGCGAGCTGGCGACGCACGATCTCCGCGCCCGACAGTTCGCTCCAGATCTCCTGCGCGAGGATGCCGCCAGGCGGCGGCCGCAGATAGGGGTCCGGGGTCTCGCTTTGCGCGGGCTCGAGCGGCTCGAGATTCGCCGGTGGCTCGGGGGGAGGATCGATTGGCGGGAAGATGCTCAGCCTCGAGGTGCCGTGCGCGAGCAGGCGCTCGCTTCGATCCTCGAGCACGAAGACCTCCGACAGCCCGACCGAGCGGCCGACGTGGATCGCCTGGCCGCTCGCGGTCAGCGTCCCGTTCGGTGGCGCCGGACGAAGGAACGAGAGCGACAGCTCGGCGGTCGTGTACGAGACCGCCGCCGCGAGCTCGGTCTGCACCGAACAGCCGAAGGCGATGTCGGCGAGGATTGCCAGCGTCCCCCCGGTGATCAGCCCGCTCGAGGCGGCGAGCCAGCCCGAGGCTGGCATCTGGGCCTCCGCCGTGCCCGAGCCGAACCGGGTCGGCCGCGCTCCCGTGAGGTGCCTGAGCGGCGGCGGGGGCGAGAAACCGCGACTCCAACCCTCGAGCCGCTCGCGACCGGACAGGGCGATCAGTCGCGGGTCCGGATAGGACCCGCGAACCTCCTCCTGCCAGATCGCGGGGGCCTGCGCAGCCATCGCGGGCAACCTAACGGACCGCCTCAGATGTGGGAGAGCGGGATCTCGACCAGTCCCTCGACCGTGACCACGGTGAGCTGGGTGGCCACCGGCGGGACCGCCGGCACGAAGACCGCGTCGCCGCGGAGGATCGGGCCGGGGGCAGCCGCCGACAGGTCCCTCCGGCTCGTCGGCGGCCAGCACCAGCGTCGAGCCGGTCTTGGACCACCGGTAGGCGGTGCCCAGGTCGTCGGCGAGCGAAAACGAGACCCTGCCCACCGGGTCGTCACCGGTGGCCCCTGCGAACCCGGAGAGATCCCTGGCGCCGAGGACGAGGAAGCGGGCGATGACGCCATCCGCGTAGAGCTCGACGGCCAGCACGCGAACCGAGTGCCGGTCCTGCCTGGGCGCCGTCACGACCCGCCGGAGGTCAAGCCCGACGAAGGCGTCGAAGGGCTCCGCCTCCGTGCCGTGTCCCATGCGGGTTGACGCTATTCGCCCCCCGCGCTGCGGCCGGTTAACGCAATGTGAACCGGGTCGGCCCACCCTAGAATCGAAGCCGATGCGGGTGTTGCTGACCAACGATGACGGAATCGGGGCGGAGGGCCTCCACGCGCTGCGTCGCGGGCTGGCGGACGTCGACGGCGTCGACGTGCGGGTGATCGCCCCGGACTCGAACCGCAGCGCCACCGCGCGCAGCATCACCACCCGCTCGCCGCTCGAGGTCGAGGAGATCGAGCTCGACGACGGGACGATCGCCTATGCCACCGACGGCACCCCGGTCGACTGCGTCCGGTTCGGCGAGCTCGGCCTGGTCGGGGAGCGCCCGGACCTGATCGTCTCGGGGATCAACCACGGCTCCAATCTCGGGGACGACATCACCTATTCGGGAACCGTGGCCGCGGCACTGGAGGGGATCGTGCTGGGGATCCCGGCAATCGCGATCTCACAGCAGTCGCGGGCGCGCGAGATGGGGTTCATCCCGGGGCACCGGTTCGACTTCACCCTCGCCGCCCGGCTCGGCGCCGAGCTGGTCCGGCTGTCGATCGCCGACCCGCTTCCAGCCGAGACCCTGCTGAACGTCAACTGTCCCGCCGCCGATCCGCAGGGGATCGAGGTCACGAGGCTCGGCAAGCGTCTCTACAACGACGAGTTGCGCTTGGTCGACGAGGATGACCAGGGCCGGCGCCGCTACGAGATCTACGGCTTCGAGCCCTCGTTCGAGGACGAGCCCGGAACCGACCTCTCGGCGGTGGCCCGGGGGCGGATCTCGATCACGCCGGTGCACTTCGAGCTCACCGACCTCAAGGGCCTCGAGCGCCTGCGCGAGTGGGACCTCGAGCGGACCTTCCGCGACGCGCTCGCCGGCGTTGCCGGAGGCCCGTGAGCCGCCAGGGCGCGGCGGGGCGGGCGGCGGAGCTGCGGCGACAGATCGCCCACCACGACAGCCGCTACTACGTCCTCGACGACCCCGAGATCGGCGACGACGCCTACGACGCCCTGCTCGACGAGCTCAGGCAGCTCGAAGCCGCCAATCCCGAGCTCCGGACGCCGGACTCGCCCACCCAGCGGGTCGGCGGGCGGCCCCTCGACCGCTTCGACCAGGTTCGCCACGCCGAGCCGATGCTGTCGCTCGGCAACGCCCGCGGGGTGGAGGAGTTCCGCGCCTGGGAGTCCCGCCTCCACAACCGGCTGCGACAGCTCGACATCGAACCGGGCGAGCTGCGCTTCGTCTCCGAGCCAAAGATCGACGGGCTCGCGATCTCGCTCACATACGAGGACGGAGCATTCATACGCGGCGCGACCCGCGGCGACGGGGTGATCGGCGAGGACGTGACCCAGAACCTGAAGACGATCAAGGCGATCCCGCTGCGGATCGACGACGCCCCGAAGCTTGTCGAGGTTCGCGGCGAGGTCTACCTGGCCCGCTCGGCCTTCGCCAAGCTGAACGAGGCCCGCACGGCCGCGGGCGAGGCCGCGTTCGCCAATCCCCGCAACGCCGCGGCGGGCTCGCTGCGCCAGCTGGACCCGGAGGTCACCGCGTCGAGGCCGCTGTCGATCTGGTGCTACGGCACCGGGGCGCACCCGGGCCTCGACCTCGATAGCCACGTCGAGGAGCTGGACTGGCTTCGCGCTCGGGGGTTCAAGGTCAACGACGAGATCGCCGTTCACGACACCGCCGACGAGGTGGCCGCCCGCTGCGAGTGGTGGGAGGCCCGGCGCGAGGAGCTCGACTTCGAGATCGACGGGACGGTGATCAAGGTCGACCAGCGAGCGCTGTGGCGGGAGCTCGGAGTGGCCGGCCGAGAGCCCCGGTGGGCGGTCGCCTGGAAGTTCCCGCCGATCACCGCGACCACGAAGCTGAACCGGATCGTCTGGAACGTGGGGCGGACCGGCCGGCTGCTCCCATTCGCGATGCTGGAGCCGGTCCACGTCGGCGGGGTCACCGTCTCGACCGCCACCCTGCACAACGAGGAGGACCTGGCCCGCAAGGATGCGCGCGAGGGCGACGAGGTGGTGGTGACGCGAGCCGGGGACGTGATCCCACAGGTGATCTCGCCGCTGCTGCAACGGCGCAAGGGAAAGCGGCTGCGAAGGCCGAAGCCGCCGGCCAAGTGCCCGCGATGCGGAACCAAGACCGTGAAGCCGGCCGATTCGGTGTGGACGATCTGCCCCAACCGCCGTGGCTGTCCCGGCCAGACCTTCCAGCAGGTCAAGCACTTCCGCGGGGCGATGGACATCGAGGGGCTGGGCGAGAAGAACGCGATCCGCTTTCTCGACCAGGGCCTGATCGGCGACCCGGCCGACATCTACGACCTGACGGTCGAGCGGATCGCCGAGCTTGAGGGGTTCGGCGAGGTCTCGGCCCGAAACCTGATCGAGGAGATCGAGGGCTCCAAGCGGCGACCGTTCGGGCTGGTGCTGTACGCGCTGGGGCTGCCCGGGATCGGCTACGTCAACGCACAGGCGCTGGCCGAGCACTTCGGCTCGATCGACGCCCTGCTCGAGGCGGACCCCGAGGCGATCGAGCAGGTGGAAGGGATCGGCCCCGTGCTCGCGCGCCAGGTGCAGGAGGAGCTCTCGGACGAGGGGACCCTGGACCTGATCCGGCGGCTCCGGGAGCGAGGGCTCCGGTTCGAGCTCTCGGCCGCCGAGCGGCGCGCGCAGGGTGGCCCGCTCGACGGGAAGACCTTCGTGCTTACC
Organism: uncultured bacterium; assembly: GCA_963811625.1. Lineage (GTDB taxonomy): Bacteria > Actinomycetota > Thermoleophilia > Solirubrobacterales > 70-9 > AC-56. The sequence continues at coordinate 233,784 of CAWERS010000002.1, forward strand.
GGCACCCTCCCCAACCTGACCCGCGAGGAGGCCACGGCGCTGATCAGGGGCGCCGGCGGCAAGGTCACCGCCTCGGTCTCGAAGACGACCGACTACGTGGTCGCCGGCGACAGCCCCGGTTCGAAGCTGGCCAAGGCGGAGGAGGCGGGAACCACCGTGCTGGACGAGGACGGGCTGCGGGCGCTTTTGCCGGGGTGAGCGCCGGTCGTCCTGGCCGGGTCGGGGCTGGGTAGTGGGGCGCGGCTCGAGAGGCGCTCGAACCCCCTCCTCGGGTCGGTTGTCGCCTTTGTGACCCTCAGACCAACAAATCCGACAATGGACGCGGGCGGACCTCGAGGCGGGCGGGCGCCATCCCCTACCCAGCCCGTTGACCTTGGCGTGGAGGCTCGCCCGGGCTAGCGCCGATACCGTGCGATCGCCGCCGCGATCCGATCCTGGGCGGCGCGGGCGGCGTTGACGTCGACCGAGTTCATCAGGATCGAGAAGGCGACCCGGCCGTGGCCGGCGTGACAGTAGCCGGACAGGGCGCTGACGCCGATCAGCGTCCCCGTCTTGGTGCTGCAGCGCCCGTCGGCCGCGGTGCCGTTCATGCGCCCGGCGACCGTCCCTTCCTCGCCCGCCACCGGGAGGGAGTGCCGGTACACCGCTGCCCCGGAGCCGCGCTGCATCGCCGCCAGCAGTCGCACGACCTGTCGCGGCGAGGCGCGATCGGAGCGCGACAGCCCGGAGCCGTTCTCCATCGCCACGCCGCTGCCGACGCGGTGCGGCGAACCGCTTCACCTTGCGAACCCCGCGACCAGTGGTCCCGTGCGCGCCCCCTCGGGAGGCCGCAAGGCGCTTCAGCAGCATCTCGGCGAAGAAGTTGCTGGACGGCTTCAGGGTCGCGGCCAGCAAGGCGCTGACCGGGGGCGAGCCGACGCTGCCGAGGGCCCGTCGGCGCAGCGCCCGCGCCGGGAGGTCGGCCCGTCCGGTGCCTCCGCCGACGAACACCCCCACCGCCTTGAGCTTGTGCTTCAGGGCCCGCGCGGCGACCAGCTCCGGGTTCTCGGCGTAGTGGCCGTGGATGACCCCCGAGTTGTAGGAGAGGCCGGACAGCGGGCCGAGCTCCCCCGAGGTGCCGACCCCTCTGGAGGGGACGCCCCGGCGGCGGTCGAAGATGGTGTCGTCGGCCAGGACCTTGCCGCTGACCCGCTTGATGCCCGCCTTGCGGACGGCGCCGGCCAGGTCGCCGAGCGGGGTGAGCGGAAGGCCGTTGCGTCGCGCGAATCCCGCCTGCCCGAGCGCTGGGTCGCCGGCGCCCACGACCACCAGGTTGCCTCGGAGCGTGTGGCCCTCGACCGCGTTGGCCGGTCGCGGGTAGGCCCTGGTTTGGAAGCTCCGCCGGGCGCCGAACCGGTCGAGCACCGCCGCCATCGTGAACAGCTTCGTGTTCGAGGCCAGCGCTCGACGGGTTCGCGATGCCCAGCTGAAGAGGGTCCGGTTGCGCCGAGCATCGAGATCGGTGACCAGCGCGCCGCTGGCGCCGCCGACCCGCTGCATCTGCCTGGTCAGCTTGTGGTGAAGGGCGGAACGGGAGATGGCCGCGGCCGCGACCTCGGACGTCGCCGGCACCACGCACCCGAGCGCGACCAGGGTGATTGCAAAGCGCCTTGCCCGCACGGCGCACCAGGGTAGCCTTTGATCCAGGCATAATGGGTGGCTCCATGGGGAAGGTCGTCGAGCTCGAGACCCCGCGAACGGACTCACGGGGCGCTCGGAGCAGAAGAGGGCGTCGGCGCCGCTCGAAGACCGCACTGGTGCTCGGCGGCGGCGGGTTCACCGGGGGCGTCTACGAGATCGGCGCTCTGCGCGCTCTCGACCTCCTGGCCGTCAACCGGACGATCAATGAGTTCGACGTCTACGTGGGTACCAGCGCCGGCGCGTTCGTCGCCGGGATGGTGGCCAACGGGATCACCCCCGAGGAGATGATGCGGGTGATCAACCGGGAGCTGCCGTCGCCGCTCTCCGACATCTCGCTCGGAACCCTGTTGCGACCCAACTACCGCGGCTTCCTGCGCAAGTCGGTCACCTTCCCGCTGCGGGTCGCCGGGGTGATGCGAGAGGTGGTCAGCCACCTCGGAGAGCTGTCGGCGGTCGACATCGCCACCGGGCTGGCCAGCGGCCTGCCCACCGGCATCTACACGGGCGCCGGGATCGAGCGCTACGTGGCGGAGGCGCTCTCGGACCCGGACCGTTCGAACGACTTCCGGATGCTGGACTCGGAGCTCTATCTGACCGCCACCGACCTGGACACCACCGAGCGGATCGTGCTCGGCGAAGGGGAGTGGGCCGACGTGCCGATCTCGACCGCGGTCGCCGCCTCGGGTGCCCTGCCGATGGTCTACGACCCGGTGCGGATCAACGAACGCGAGTTCATCGACGGCGGCATCCGCTCGACCACCAACGTGGACGTCGCGGTCGAGCACGGCGCCCGGTTCATCGTCGTCATCAACCCCCTGGTCCCCTACGTCAACGACTTCCGGAAGCGGATTCCGACCATGACCGGCACCAGGGTGCGCCGCGTCTCCGACATGGGGTTCGCGGCGATCGGCAACCAGGCCTTCCGGGTGCTCTCCCACGAGCGGCTCCACCTCGCGGTCGAGTTCTGGGAGCAGCGATATCCCGGCGTGGACATCATCCTGATCGAGCCGGAGCTCGACGACGAGATCATGTTCGGGACCTCGATCCTGGACTACAGCGGCCGGCTCGAGATCGCCAAGCACGGCTTCGAGTCGGTGACCATGAAGCTGGCCCGCGACTACGACCGCTACAAGTCGATCGCCGAGCGCCACGGGATCCAGATCTCGGCTCGCCGCGTTCGCCACGTGCTCGAGCAGGTCGAGCGCGAGGAGGAGCGCCTGTCCGCGTGGCGGCGGGTGCTGGAGCAGACGACGTCCGCCCTATTGCGCAACTCGAGGCAGGACGACCCCGCCGCGGAGAGCGAAGAGCTGAGCTAGCCCGAGTACAGAGCCTCGATCTTGGGCTCGTACTTCTTGGCCACAACGGCGCGCTTCACCTTCATCGTCGGGGTCAGCTCTCCGCCCTCCTGGGAGAGGTCATGGGGGAGGACCTCGAACTTCTTCACCTGCTCCACCCGGGCGAACTTCCGGTTGATCTTCTCGACGTGCTCCTCGATCGTCTGCCGCACCTCGGCGGCTGGACGCCAGCGTCTCGGGGTCCTCGGAAAGCCCGTGCTCGGCGGCGAACTTGACCGCCTCCTCGGGGTCGAGGGTGATCAGGGCGATGAGGTATGGCCGGCGGTCCCCGATCAGCACGCACTGGGAGACCAGCGGGTGCTGCTTCACCTCGGCCTCGATGTTCGCCGGGGTGATGTTCTTGCCGCCGGCGGTGATGATGATGTCCTTCTTGCGGCCGGTGATCTTGATGAAGCCGTCGGGGTCGATCTCGCCGAGGTCGCCGGTGTGCAGCCAGCCGTCGATGAGCGTCTCGCGAGTGGCCTCCTCGTTCTTGTAGTAGCCCTGGAACACATTCGGGCCCCGGACCAGGATCTCGCCATCGTCGGCGATTCTCACCTCACAGCCGGGGAACGGCTTGCCGATGGTCCCGAACTTGAACTCCTCGGCGGTCGAGATCGTGGCCGCGGTCGAGGTCTCGGTCATTCCCCAGCCCTCGACCACGAGGACCCCGGCCGCGTCGAAGAAGCGCAGGATCTCGGGGTTGATCGGCGCCGCCCCGGTGACCGCTTCGATGATCCGCCCCCCGAACAGGGCGCGGATGTGCGAGAGCACCAGCCGATCGGCGATCTGGTGCTGGAGGCGAAGCGGCGGCCACGGGCTTCGGCCCCGGCGCTCGAGCTCGCGCACCCGGCGGCCGACCCCCACGGCCCAGTCGAAGATCAGCTTCTGCAGCCCACCGGCCTTCTCCGCCTTCGAGGTCGCGGCGGTGTAGATCTTCTCGAAGATCCGCGGCACCGACGGGAAGTAGTGGGGCCTCACCTGCGCCAGGTTGGGGAGGATCTTCAACGGGTCGCGCTCCCAGTAAGCGAGCACGCCGCCGACCTCGAAGCTGAGCAGCTCGATCAGGAGCGCGAACGAGTGAGCCAGCGGCAGGTAGAGGTAGGTCACCCGACCCGCCTCCAGAACGCTCTGCGAGAGGGCCATGTCGATCATTGCGCGGTAGTTGCCGTGCGAGATCACGCATCCCTTCGGCGGCCCGGTCGTCCCGGAGGTGTAGATGAAGGTGCAGATGTCGTCCGGAGTCACCGAGCTCCAGCGGGCCTCCCAGTCTGAGGAGTCCAGCGCGGCGCCCCGCTCGATCAGCTCGTCGCTTGAGATCGTGTCCTCGCTGGAGCCGGTGATCAGGATCACGTGCTCGAGCAGCGGGCATGCGTCCCGAATCTCGCGGATCTTGGCCAGCTGCTCGGAGTCCTCGACGATCACCACCTTGGCGTCGGAGTTCTCGAGCACGTACCTGCACTCCTCGGGGGAGTTGGTCTGGTAGATGGGGACCACGGTGGCGCCCGCCGCGAGGGCCGCGAAGTCGAAGTAGCTCCACTCCGGACGGGTGTTGGAGAGGATCGAGACCTTGTCGCCCTTCTCCACCCCGAGTGCCATCAGGCCAAGCGAGAGCCGCTCGACGATCTCGCCGACCTCGGCGAAGGTCTTGGACGTCCAGCTGTCGGAGCCCGGCTCCTTGTAGAGCACGGCGTCCTGCGTTCCGTGCCTGCGTGCTGCCAGGGGAAGCAGGTCGGCGATCGTCTGTGACCCAACCCCGGCCGCCGCCTCGGCGCCGACGGTCGCAGTCTCCATCAAGCTCCTCCTTCCGCTGTACGACTGACCGAGCGGCCCACGCCGCTCCTGTCAGAAGGCTATCTCAGCGAAGCGGATCAGGCCGCGGCCTGCGGCTGATTCGGCTGCCGGGTGACGCGGCGCATGGAGGAAACGAACAGGGTCTTGTCGATTCGGCCGTTGAAGATCGGGACGCCCATCTCCATGCACTTCGAGATCACCTCGCGCCGTTTCATGTTGACTTCCTCGGCGAGCTCGGTGGGCGTCAGGTGAATGGCCACGCGCAATCTCCTCCTGTTGCTTGCCCATTGAGTCTTATCGCTCAGGCCGGACATGTCAACATTTTTCGCCGGAATTTCCGCCCTTTCAAACGGGGTTCGGCACGTCGATGAACTGGTGCTCGAGCTCGAAGCGCTCCGCCACCAGCTCGCCCAACTTCCGGATTCCCAGCGTCTCGGTCGCGTAGTGGCCGGCGGCGATGAAGTGGAGCCCGCCCTCGCGCGCGTCCGCCATCGCGTGCTCGGCCGGCTCGCCGGTGAGGAGTGCGTCCAGGCCCAGCTCGACCGCGGAGTGGATCTCCGACGCCCCAGCTCCGGAGACGATGCCGATCGAGCGCACCGGGTCGGGGCCGGCATCGAAGGTCAGCGGCTCACGCTCGCAGGTCGCGGTGACCCGCCGAAGCAACTCGGCGAGCTCGATCCCCTCGCGGCTTCGGCCGACGACGCCGATCGCCCGGCCCTTCACCTCCGCGAACTGATCCGGCTCCGGCTCGAAGCCCAGCCGGTCACAGAGCAGGGCGTTGTTGCCGATCACCGGATGGGCGTCGAGGGGCAGGTGGTAGCCGGCGACCGAGAGGTCCGCGTCGAGGGCGACCCGCAGGCGGGCGGCCATCTGCTCGCTGAGCGCACGGGGATGGAAGTCCCAGAACAGCCCGTGGTGAACGAGCAGGAGCTGGGCGGACGACTCCACCGCGCGCTCGAGCAGCTCTCGATGCGCGGAGACGCCGGTGGCGATCCTGGACACCAGGGCGGCCCCCGGGACCTGGAGCCCGTTCGGCCCGTAGTCCTCCCATCCCCGAGCCTGGAGCAGCTCGTCGCAGAAGTCGGTGATCTCCTCGCGCCCGGCCGCCATCGTGAGACTACGATGTTCGCATGCCCGAGACGACCCCATCGGCGACCGAATCCGGCTCCTTCCTGGAGTCGCTGATGGACACGGAGCTCTATTCGATCGGCGCCTACTTCTGCGACGAGCATCCGGACCTGGTCGACGAGGTCGTGGCACGCAGCGAGGAGATCGAGCGGCGCGGGCTCGAGCCGTACTCGCACGACAACGGTGGCCCGATCGAGGAGAGCTTCGAGACCCTGCTCACGGGCCTCGCGGTCCGCTACTACAAGGCGGTCGCCGGGTAGTGCTTAGAAGCCGCTGGGTGCCGCGCCTGCTGCTGGGCGCGGGCGCGATCGCGCTGTTTGCAGCAATCGTCTCGATCTCGGTGGGGACCGGCGGCCCGCAGGTGATCAAGCTCAGGGGAGCGAACCAGGTGCAGGAGCTGTTGGGCGGAATCGAGGAGGACGGAGCGGACCTCGGGCCGGCCGATGCGCCGGTGACGATCTCGGTCTTCAACGACCTCCAGTGCTCGAGCTGCGACGACTACGAGGTCCACACCGTGGATCCGCTGATCGAGAGATTCGCCCGTGCCGGCAGGGCCAAGTTCGAGTTCCACAACTACTCGTTGGGCCAGGCGGAGACCACCAAGGCGGCCTTCGCGGCGACCGCCGCCGGCGAGCAGGACCGCGAGTGGCAGTTCGTGGACCTGTTCTTTCGAAACCAGGACGCGGCTCCGGCCAACACCGTCTCCGACGAGTTCCTGAACAACATCGGAAACGCGATCACCGAGCTCGATCTCGACACCTGGAGAAGGGCGATGGACTCCGAGGAGGTCAAGGCCCGGGTCGACGCCGACGGCCAGCTCGCCGCCGACTACGGGCTGCGGGTGAACGGCCCCTCGATCGTGGTCGAGGGTCCAGGCGGCACGAAGGTGCTGCAGGAGGCGCCCTCGCAGCAGGAAGTCGAGGACGCCGTGGCCGCGGTGGGTTCCTAGGGTCGGCTCCAGGCTCCTCGGGGATCACGACCGAGGTGTAGGCTCGGCGGGTTGGAAACCAAGACGCGCTACGCCACGAATGGGGACGTCAGCGTGGCTTATCAGGTCATTGGCGACGGTCCCCGCGACCTGCTTCTGACGACGGGCTGGGTGGTCCCGATGGAGTCGATCTGGGACGACTCACGATACGCGTCATTCGTCGAGCGTCTGGCGAGCTTCAGTCGAGTGATCCTCTGGGACAAGCGCGGAACGGGCTTCTCGGACCGCGTGTCCGCCACCGCGTTGCCGACCCTCGAGCAGCGGATGGAGGACATGACCGCGGTGCTCGACGCAGCCGACTCGCAGGAATGCGCGCTGTTCGGCCTCTCGGAGGGCTCGCTTCTGTCGGCGCTGTTCGCCGCCACGCATCCGGAGCGCGTTTCGGCGCTGATCCTGTATGGCGGCTGGGCATCGACGGCTCCGATCGACGATTCGCCGGGCTTGATGGGCACCCAGGAGTCTCGGGACTTCATCGCGGCCATCCGCGAGACCTGGGGCGACTCGGGTGGCCTGCTGCAGTTCTGGGCGCCCAGCGTGGCCGATGATCAAAGCGCCCAAGATTGGTGGAACCGGGCCCTGACCACCGGCGCCAGCCCCGCCTCGGCCCTTGCCTGGCTGGAGATGAGTGCGGTGATGGACATTCGGGCGGTGCTGCCGGCGGTCTCGGCCCCGACGCTGGTCCTGCATCGCTCCAACGACTGCATCGTCCCGGTCGAGAACGGCCGCTATTTGGCCGCGCATATACCGGAGGCGAAATACGTCGAGCTCTCCGGGGATGACCATCTGTGGTGGTTCGGCGACCGGGACACCCTCCTCGACGAGGTGGAGGAGTTCCGGACTGGCCTGCGGGCCGCCAGCGGCAATCAACGCGCCCTGATGACCGTCCTGTTCACCGATCTGGTCGATTCGACCAAACGGGCGGCGGAGGTCGGCGACCGAAGCTGGCGAGACCTGAGCGCCGCACACGAACGCGAGGTGCGGGCGCAGCTTGGACGCTTTCAGGGCCGCGAGGTGAAGACCATGGGTGATGGCTTCCTGGCCAGCTTCGACGGCCCCGCGCGCGCGATTCGCTGCGCCTCCGCCATCCGGGAGCGCTCCACCGGGCTCGGCCTGTCGGTGCGCGCCGGGCTGCACACCGGCGAGTGCGAGCTGATCGGCGATGACATCGGCGGCATCGCGGTCAACATCGGCGCCCGGGTCGGTGCGCTCGCAGGTCCCGGAGAGGTGCTCGTCTCGAGCACGGTGAAGGACCTCGTGATCGGCTCAGGAATCGACTTCGCCGACCGGGGGACGCACGAGCTCAAGGGCGTCCCCGGAGAGTGGCGCCTTTTTGCCGTGACGACGGTGTAGCGCGGTCGAGCCGATCGCCGCGCGAATCAGCCGGCGAAGTACTTGGCGGCCAGCTCGTCGACGGTGCCCTTGGTTCGCGTCGTCGTCGGCCCGAGCAGCCTCTCGATCGCCTTGAAGTTGAGCGCCGAGTCCCTGATGCCCCCGCGCGGCAGCCAATAGAGCTGGCGGTCGCTCAGGGCGAGCCTGTCTTCGGGGGTGGCCAGTGCGAGGGTCTCGTTCCGCGCGCCGGTTCCCGGCTTGCGGGAGAGAAAGACCACCTGAAGCTTCCCCCGGGATGCCTCCACCGCCTCCGGCTCGAACGGCTGCTGATCGGCGATCGCCTGGACCTCGGCGCCGGTGCGCAGCAAGACGGTGACCTCGAAGCCCAGCGACCGCGCCAGATGAGCCTCGATCAGGCTGATCAGCTGGCGGTGGGATCGGCGGCCGGCGTCGAAGACGACGTTGCCGCTGGCACGGAACGTGGCCACGTCGTGCAAGCCGATTGCGTCGAACAACGATCGAAGCTCGGCGCCGCTGACCCGACGATGCGACCCGAGGTTCACTCCACGGAGCAGGGCGGCGTAGCGGGGCACCTGGGGACTGTAATCGGTGCCGAGCGCCTGCTCACGACTGACGTCGCTTGAAGGCCAGCATCGCTCGCGCGTCGATCCAGGCGTACGGCGCGGTCGGGTGGACGGCGTCCCAATCGAACGCGTAGACCTCTCGCGCGTAGTCGGCGAACCCGCCGGCTTCCGTCCCGCGCGGATCGGTCTCCACCGCGCGCCCGTGGACGATCACGAGGAAGGTCTCCAGCCCGCGGGTGACCGCGCCGCTGACCGCCGGGTTGGCGCGGATGTTTCGAAATCGCGCCGAGTCGTCGGCGGAGCCGAACCAGAAACGACCGCGATGGAAGAGGCCGTCGACTGGGGCCACCCGTGGCTCGCCGCGGGGCGTGACGGTGGCGAGGTCGAGCACCTGCACGCCGCTCAGCTCGGCGCTCACCGCGCTCGCGTCCAGGCGATCCCCCGGCCCCCAGATCGAGCGAAGGTGGGAGCCGGCCCGCTCGTAGCTGGCGTCGAGCAACCGCTGCAGAGCCTGGAGATCCTGGTTCGTCTCGTGCATCGAAGGCGACCTCCGCCGCTCACTAGTCATACCTAGAATGTCTGTCCTTCGGGGCGTGGCGCAGCCTGGTAGCGCGCACCGTTCGGGTCGGTGAGGTCGCCGGTTCAAATCCGGCCGCCCCGATTGGGAATCAGCCGTCCGAGCGCGGTTGGCAAGACCCATCGCAGCAGGTCGGCTCGCGCTTCGATCGAGTCAGCGGCGGGTTATGCGTCCCCAGACGTACCCGGCCACGGTGAAGGCCAGGCCGGCGATGATCGCGCCGGCGCGCTGCAGTCCTCCGAGATCGCCGCGGATCAGCTCGGCCAATCCCTTCAGCACCCCGGTGGGCAGCGTCTTCACGGTGTAGGTCCGCTCCGCGGACAGGCCGTCGGACGAGCCAAGGTCGCGTGCGACCAAGGCCTTCGTCTTGCCCTCCAGCCAGCACCGGCGGCGGAAGTAGCGCCACTTGGTGCGCTGGACGACGACTCGGTGCTCGACGCGGGCGCGGGGGGCGTGCATGAGCACGCCGCCGGGAAACTCGCGCAGGGCCCGGATCCCGAACTCGGCCTCCTCTCCTCCTCCGTGGGGGCTGGGGGTGGACATCGTCGGTCCGAAGCCGGAGCTGAAGCCCCCGATTCGCTCGAACACCTCCTTGCGGAAGGACATCGTGGCGCCGATCGGATTGCGCACCGGCGCCACCTCCTCCGGCAGGCCGCGGTAGCCGCAGCCGATAGTCCAGTAGAACTCGAACGGCAGCCAGCGTGGCGCCTCGCCCCCGTCCCAACGCGGCACCGGCATGCCTCCGGTGCCGATCACCGATCGGTCCTCGTAGGGTTGCGTCAGCTCCTCGAGCCAGGTTGCGGCGGCAACTGCATCGTCGTCGAGGAAGGCGAGCGCGTCACCGCCGGCGAGCTCGATCGCCAGATTGCGCGAGGAGGAGATTCCGCGCTGCCCCTCGTTGGCGAGGACTCGCGCGTCGATGAACCGTGCCTGCGCTCGCTGCAGCAGCTGGGGATTATGGTCGATGACCAGGAACGTCTCCAGGGGAGGCTTCGTCTGTGCGGTGAGCGAGTCCATTCCCTCGCAGAGGACCTCCCAGCGGTCCAGCGTGTAGGCGCAGACGATCACGCTCACCGTGGGCGCCGTCGAAGGGGCGACGACCGATGACTCCCTGGTCTTGGCCAACTCGACCTCGACAATACGACAATGACCCGCGCCGGCGGCCCGAAGGCCGCGCGGCGGGCTAAGGACTGCAGCCCCAGCGATCGGATCTGCCTTCCCCGCCACCAGGGAAGCCGTCTTGAGATGGCCCTAGCCTCGGTGCTCGATGGGCGAGATCATCGAGGGGCTCGGCGCCGCCGAGCGGAAGCGGATCGCCGCGCTGAGGGCGAGCGGCGGCTTCTTCTGGATCGACGCCTCGGTGGCGGAGACGAGTCGCGACGAGCTGGGGGTCGGGCTTAGCATCCCCGCCTATCGTCGCTCGAGCCGACTGGTCGACTTCTCGGCGCGGACCCCGCCCTCGCGCAACTTCCACGCCGACGGGCAGCACGTGGCCTTCGCCTTCAGCTGCTTTCTCGAAGTCGAGCGCCGGCCGACAGGCGAGGCTCCAAGACCGGCTGGGTCCAGCTCGAGGTCCACGTCCTGGTCAGCGGCGACTACCTGCTGACCGTGCACGAGGAGCGGCTCTCGCTGCCGGCGATGCTCGACCCCGACCTACCGGAGGGCCGCAGCGAGCAGTACATCGTCTACGCGATCCTCGACGCGATGGTCGCGACGGGATTCGACGCGCTCAACCAGAGCGAGCTGAGGCTGGAGGGCCTGCAGCTGATGTCCACCGACCTGCGTGCCGCCCGGGTGCGGATGGGGACCTTGCGAATGATCAACTCGCGGCTCTCGGGAATGAGGCGCCGGCTGGGGCCCCAGCGCGGCATCTTCGAGCGGATCAGCGAGGAGGTCAGCCGGGTCGAGGGCCTCGAGCCCGACAACGAGCAGTATTTCGAGCGCATCTACGCACAGCTCAACCGCCTCGTCGACGGAATCGACGCCGCCGGCGACGCGATGGCGAAGCTGATCGACCTGCGCCTCAACGAGACCATCTACTGGCTGACCGTGGTGGCGACGATCTTCCTGCCGCTCACCTTCGTCACCGGGTTCTTCGGCATGAACTTCAAGTGGATGGTGGGTCAGATCGACACACCGCTGGCGTTCGTGCTGCTCGGCATCGGAGCCCCGGTGCTTGGGGCGGCGCTGGCCCTGCTGGCGGTCCGGCGTCGCGGAACTCCGGTCGAGCTTGACGACGAAAACGCGAAACGCCGGCTACCCAGGCACGGCGGCTGAGCGCTGTGGCAAGCTACGCAGCGAAGCGCTCTGCGGCCCGCGCCCGCGCCTTGGCCGCCTCGACCTCGCGGTCCTTGGGCGGCGCCGAGGTCACCAGCCGGCCGAGCAGGCTCGTCGAGGCGTCAGCGACCGCATCGATGGCCTCGTCAAAGGCCTCGGAATTGGCGCGGGAGGGCTTCGCGAAGCCGCTGATCTTGCGCACGTACTGCTCGGCGGCCGCCCGAATCTCGGACTCGGTCGCGGGTGGCTCGTAGTTGTAGAGGGTGCGGATGTTGCGACACATGGGGCGATCCTAGACCACCGATGATTCCCGCTGTCGACGATGGTCTTAGGGTGAGAACGGCGACCAAAGGAGGATCAAGTGGGCAAGGTGGTGGTGACCGAGTTCATGAGCATCGACGGGGTGATCGAGGATCCCGGTGGGTCGGAGGAATTCGAGCACGGCGGCTGGGCCTTCAAGTTCAGCCGCGGGGAGGAGGGCGACAAGTTCAAGCTCGACGAGGCGCTCGAATCGGAGGCCCTGCTGCTGGGGCGAGTGACTTATGAGGGGTTCGCCGACGCGTGGCCCTCACGAAGCGGCGAGTTCGCCGACAAGTTCAACACCATGCCCAAGTACGTCGTCTCCTCGACCCTGGGGGAGCCCGGATGGAGCAACTCGACCGTCCTCGAGGGAGATCTCGGCGAGCAGGTCTCGAAGCTGACCGAGGAGCTGGACGGCGAGATCGTCGTCCACGGCAGCGCGATGCTGGTGCAGGGGCTTGCCGAGCGCGGCCTCGTCGACGAGTACCGGCTGATGGTCTTCCCGGTGATCCTCGGGAGCGGAAAGCGCCTGTTCGGCGACGCGGCCGAGGCGATCCCGCTGCGGCTCGCGGATTCGAAGCCGGTCGGTCCCGACGGCGTGGTGATCCTCACCTACGAGCCGGCCGTCGAGCCGGCCTCCTGAACCCAGCCGGGCAGGGATAATCAGGGTGTGATCGCCGAGAGATGGTTGCTTCGCGGTTTGGCCGTGTCCGCCGTCCTGGCGACCCTGGCGGTGAGCCTGACCGCGTCGGCGACCGCGGCCGGAGCCCCTGATCGGTGCCGATGCGACCGCCTTGCCCACCGGGCCGCCGTGACCGCGCCGCTCTCCAACCGGGGACGCTGGATCACCGACGCGCGGGGCCGGGTGGTGATCCTTCACGGCCTCAACATGGTCTACAAGCGGCCGCCGTATCAGCCACGGGCGATCGGCTTCGGGGCCGATGACGCCGCGTTCCTGCGCCACAACGGCTTCAACACGGTCCGCCTGGGCCTGATCTACACGGCGGTCGAGCCCCAGCCGGGCGCCTACGACGACGCCTACATCGAGAAGGTCCGCGCCACCGAGCGGATGCTCGACCGCCACGGGATCTTCTCGCTGCTCGACTTCCACCAGGACCTCTACAACGAGAAATTCGACGGCGAGGGCTTCCCGGACTGGGCGGTGCTCGACGACGGGCTGCCGGCCGAGCCTCTGACCGGCTTCCCGACCTCCTATGTGACCAGCCCTGGCCTCAACCGGGCCTTCGACAACCTGTGGGCGAACGCCGACGGCCCGGGCGGGACGCCGATCCAGCGTCGCTACGCGGCCGCCTGGGAGCGGGTGGCGAGCTCCTTCGAGGCCGACCCCGGCGCCCTCGGCTACGACGTCCTCAACGAGCCCTGGCCGGGATCCGACTCCACCACCTGCCTCAACACCGCCGGCTGCCCCACCTTCGACGCCGCCAAGCTGGCCCCGTTCTACCGCCGGGTGATCGCTGGGATCCGCGCTGCCGACCGCCGGCACCTGGTCTTCTACGAGCCCAACGTGCTGTTCAACTTCGACGTCGACACCAACCTGCCCGACTTCGCCTCGAGGCGACTCGGATTCAGCTTCCACGACTACTGCCTGCTCGGGCTGATCAGCGGCGCCCCGTCCACCTGCGCGGCCGCGGAGGACCAGGTGTTCGACAACGCGGACGCCCGGGCCACGGAGTCGGGTGACGCGCTGCTGCTCTCCGAGTTCGGCGCCACCGACGACGTCGCCACCCTCGAGCGGCTGGCGGGCTTCGCCGACAGCCACATGGTCTCCTGGCAGGAATGGCACTACTGCGGCTGCGCGGACCCGACCACGAGCGGGCCCGGGGACACGCAGGCGCTGGTCCGGGATCCGAGCCAGCCGCCCCGCGGGTCGAACGTCTTCCGCGACAAGCTGAAGGCGCTCGCGCGACCCTATCCTCAGGCGATCGCGGGGACCCCGACCCGGTTTTCGTTCGATCCCGCGAGCCGGCGCTTCGAGCTCGTGTACACGCGCCGCCGAGCCGGCGGCCGGGGCAGCTTCAGCCGCGGGCTGAGCGCCGTCTTCCTGCCCACCGTCCAATACCCGCACGGCTACCGAGCACGAGTCAGCGGCGGATCCCTGGAACGTCCGCCGGGCAGTCGGCGGATGCTGATCCGCGCCGACCGCAACGCAGCCCGGATCACCCTCGTCGTCACCCCGGCGGCCTGAGATGAGGGTCTTCGTCGCCGGAGCCAGCGGGGTGATCGGGCGGCCGCTCGTGCGCCAGCTCGTGGCCGCCGGCAACCAGGTCACGGGCACCACCCGATCCGAGGGCCGGGCGGAGGAGGTCCGCGCGGCGGGCGCCGAGGCGGCGGTCTGTGACGTGTTCGATGCCGATCAGCTGATGCGGACGGTCGAAGCGGCTCGCCCTGACGTGGTCGTCAACCAGCTCACCAGCCTTCCCCGCGACTACAACCCGCGGCAGATGGACGAGCGCTTCTATGCGCCCACCAACCGCGTCCGGACGGAGGGCGGCGGCAACCTGCTCGCGGCTGCGCGGTCGGCCGGGGCGAAGCGCTTCGTCACCCAGAGCATCGCCTTCCTCTACGCGCCGGAGGGCGAGATGGTGAAGGACGAGACCGGCCGGCCATTCACCGATGCGCCGGGTGCGTTCGGCTCCGGCGTCCAGGCGATGCGGTCGCATGAGCAGGCGGTGCTGGACGCCAGCGACATCGACGGCCTGGTGCTCCGCTACGGCTGGTTCTACGGCGCCGGGACCTACTACGCGCGCGACGGAAGCGTCTCCGAGCAGGTTCGAAAGCGCCGATTCCCGGTCGTCCGCGGAAGCGACGGGCTGTTCTCATTCGTCCACACAGACGACGCGGCGGGCGCGACGATCGCCGCCTGCGAGGGCGGCGCCAAGGGGATCTACAACGTGGTCGACGACGAGCCCGCCACGATCGCCGAGTGGCTGCCCGTGTTCGCCGAGGCGCTCGGGGCGAAGCCCCCCTGGCGGGTCCCGGGCTGGGTTGGGAGGCTGTTCGGGGGGACCGCGGCGCGGATGACGGTCGGGCTGCGCGGCGCCTCGAACGAGAAGGCCAAGCGGGAGCTCGGCTGGCAACCCACCTTCGCCAGTTGGAGGCTGGGGTTCTCCGAGGCGCTTGGATAGTCTGGAACCAGACCAACCACAAGTCCAAGAACCGAAGTCCAAGGAGGCGGCGAATGGCTTACTCCGTACCTGATCTCCCCTACGACTACAACGCCCTCGAGCCGCACGTCGACGAGCAGACGATGCGCATCCACCACGACAAGCACCACCAGGCCTACGTGGACAAGGCGAACGCCGCCCTCGACGGCACGCAGTGGGCGGATTCCGACGTCGACGACGTGCTGCGAAGCCTCGACCAGCTGCCCGACGACATTCGGACCGCGGTCCGCAACAACGCCGGCGGGCACTCGAACCACAGCTTCTTCTGGCAGATCATGGGCCCCGACGGCGGCGGGGAGCCCGATGGCGACCTTGGCGCGGCTATCGACCAGGCCTTCGGCTCCTTCGACGCCTTCAAGGACGAACTCAAGGCCGCCGGAGTGAACCGCTTCGGCTCAGGCTGGGCGTGGCTCGTGCACGACGGGTCGGGTCTGGCGGTCGTCTCGACCGCGAATCAGGACTCCCCGATCTCCGACGGCCAAACGCCCCTGCTCGGCGTCGACGTCTGGGAGCACGCCTACTACCTGAAGTACCAGAACCGGCGCCCGGACTACCTCGACGCCTGGTGGAACGTGGTCAACTGGTCGGAGGTGGCGAGCCGGTTCGGCGCCGCCGGCTGAGCCGGCGGCACGAAGCTCATCGCCCGCTCGGCCAGGGCGGTGATCGTCAGGCTCGGGTTGACTCCCGGGTTGGCCGGCACCGCCGAGCCGTCGCAGACCAACAGGTTGCGGTAGCCGTAGACGCGGTGGCGAGCGTCGATCACGCCGTGCTCGGGGTCGGCGCCGATCACGGCCCCTCCGAGGATGTGGGCCGTGGTCGGGATGTTCAGCGAGGACTCGGTGAGCCCGCTCTGCGGGACGCCTCCGGTTCGACCCGCGAACCACCGGGCCGCCCGCTCGGCCGCGGGGATGTAGGTGGGGTTTGGGCGCTCCGGGTCCTGCTCGGTCTGAAGCCGCACGCCCCGTCCCAGCAGGGCGGGCTTCGCCCGCAGGCGCATCGCCGAGTCGACGGTCTGCATGACCAGCAGGATCACGGTCCGCTGGGACCACTTCGCCGGCGACAGCAGGCTGATCGTGCGAAGCGGGTGCCGAAGCATCGCGGCGATCCACTTCAAGGGGCGGGTGACGCGGGTGCCGGGCCCGGTCATGGTCGTGAACAGGCGGCTGATCGCGTCTCCCGCCCGGCCGTAGGTGACGACCTCGACATGGGTGTCGGGATCCGGGTAGATGCTCGAGGTGATCGCCACCGAGCGGGCGAAGTCGCGGCTGTCGTCCGGGGCGGTGACGGCCTGGATCGACTCCGAGTTGGTCCGCACGACGTGCCCGACCCGCTGGGACAGCCGCGGAAGGGCCCCGGAGTGCCCGCAGTCGGCGAGCAGCTTGTTCGTGCCCAGGGGGCCGGCTGCGACCACGACCCCGCGCGCCGTCAGCGTTCGCTCCCGCCTCCGCGCCCACGCGCCCGGGTGGGCGGTGACGACCTCGTAGCCCTCGGAGCCGTCGCCGGCTCCGAGCGGCCGGATCTCGGTCGCCTGGCGCTCGGGGAGCACCCGGACTCCCCGACGCTCGGCGAACCACAGGTAGTTCTTGACCAGGGTGTTCTTGGCGCCGTGGCGGCAGCCCACCATGCAGCTCCCGCAGCGGATGCACCCGGAGCGGGGCGGCCCCTCACCGTCGAAGTACGGGTCCGGGACCTGGGCCCCGGGCTCGCCGAAGAAGACCCCGACCCGCGTCGGCTTGAAGGTGTCGCCGACGCCGATCTCCTCCCCGTACTCCTTCAGCAGCTCGTCCGCCGGGGTCAGGCCCTCGTATTCGGTCACCCCGAGCATCCTCTCCGCGGTGTCGTAGTGGGGGCGCAGCTCGTCCTCCCACTCGGCGAGCCCCGCCCACTGCGGGTCGGTGAAGAAGTCGGGCCGGGCGCGATAGAGGGTGTTGGCGTAGCCGAGGCTCCCGCCGCCGACCCCGGAGCCCGAGACGATGAACACGTCCTTGAACAGGGTCATCCGGAAGATTCCCCGCATTCCGAGGCGTGGCATCCACAGGTACCGGCGAAGGTTCCACGCGGTTCTCGCGAAATCCCGATCGCGGAAGCGCTTTCCGCACTCCAGCACCGCGACCCGGTAGCCCTTCTCCACCAGGCGCAGGGCCGACACGCTGCCGCCGAAACCTGAACCGATCACGAGCCAGTCGTAGTCGTACTGGCGGGCCGGGATGTCGGACATGGCGGCCAAGGATAGGCGAGCGCGGGAATCCGGCCGCATAGGATTCCTCCCAGGCGCCGAGGGGAATGAGAAAAAGGAGAGGACTTTGGCCTACTTCAAGGACGCCCAGGACGTGTACGAGACGATCGGCAAGCTGTTTCAGGACATCGTCGCCGACGACGAGCTGGCGCCCAAGTTCAGCAAGGCCAACACGATCGTCCGCTACGAGTACCGGGACCCCGACTCGACGATCACGGTTCGGCTCCAGGAGGGCCGGCCCGGCGAGGTTGAGTTCGGCGACTCCGAGATGGAGCCGGAGGTGACGATGGCGATGGAGGCCGACACCGCGCACCGGTTCTGGCTCGGCGAGGTGAACGTGACCGTGGCCCTGGCGCGCGGGCAGATCAAGGCCAAGGGACCGGTGGCCAAGATCCTCAAGCTGGTGCCGTTGACGAAGCCCGTCTTCCCTCGCTACAAGGCGCAGCTCGCCCAGCAGGGCCGGGGCGACCTGATCGACGATTGAGCTGCGAGATCGCAGGGGGGCGAGGATGAGCGCCAAGGCAGAGGCACAGGCTTGGGTCGAGAGCGTGCGGGCGGTGGCCGCCGACCGGGGGCTCGACTACGACGCCGTCGGCGGGATCAATTCGGTTGGCGGCCCGGTCGCGCTCTGCCCCGGGGGGACGAACCGACTCACCGGTGAGCTCGCGCCCGGCTTCTGGGGGTCCTCCTGCGACGCCGACGAGCAGCCCGAGGGCGGCCCGTTCTCCAAGGCCGTCCTGCCCCGGGCGGTGATCGCGAAGTCGCACGTACCCGATCTGGCCGAGGTGATGCCCCCGTTCAATGTCGAGTCGATCGAGCGGCGGCCCGACGAGCTCGTGGTCCAGCGGGCCTCGCAGCGAAAGGTCGAGTTCGAGAGCATCGACTTCAACCGCAGGTTCCTGGCCACGGTCCCGAGCGAGCACGACCCCGTGGCCCTGCGCGAGATCTTCAGCCCGGCCTTCCTCGAGTGGGTGACCGCGATCGACAACGAGATCGAGTTCGGGGTCTCCGAGCGGCAGCTGTGGTTCCTCTGGCGGCTCGAGCGGCGCAGCCGCGAGCAGCTCGAGTCGGCGCTCGATCACGGCGGCGGGCTGTTCAAGCGGGTCCGAAGCGAGGTCGAGGAGTCGGGCGTCCACACCTATGCGGCCGGCCCCTGGCACGCCGGGCTCGAGCCGTTCCCGGAGGGCTGAGCCGCTGCGAGCGCGGTGGGAGGGCTAGGGCGCCGGCGCCTTGCGCCTGCGAAGCTCGCGGCGGGCGGTGCGGTAGAAGCGGATCGACTTCCCCAGGTTGCGGCGATAGGACGACAGCTGACCCTCCTTGGGCAGCTCGAAGCCGCCGACCAGCTTGCGTGGCACCAGCGCCAACCGCCCGTCCTCCCGCACCAGGTCGCCGCGGACCTGGAAGTTCTCCTGCCAGGTGAAGTCGGGGGAGTGACGGTGGGCGGTCAGGCAGGCGCGTCCCTCGATCACCGGCAGCCCGGCGGGCTGCTCGCCGAGCAGGATCCGTCTTCGCGACGGATCGGCGCTGACCGGCATGCGGGCGGCGAGCGGGAAGCCGTCGGGCGCCACCCAGGCGAGTACCGCGGTCTGGTGGCCGCGCCCCAGCTCCTCGATCCGCCCTTCCCAGGGGACATCGCCGCCGGTGGGGGGCTCGTGGGGCGCGAGGGGCTCCTCGCTGTGGCCTGACCGGACCTCTTCCAGGTGGGCGCCATGGCACGAGGGCGCCGTTCCGAGGTCCCCGTCCGGCCACACGAAGACCCGCTCGGGGCGGACGTGGACGTAGATCCGGGTGTAGTACCAGCCGAACAGACCACGGACCGGCTTCGGTGGGTGCATCCGGCGGGTCCCGGGCAGCTTCAGCCACGATTCGCGCCAGTAGCGCTCGCGATTGGCCGTCAGGTCCCGGTCGTCGACCTCGGCGGTGCCCTGGACGAGCGCTTGGAGGCCTCCGGTCGTGCCCGACCCGGTGGGGTCCGAGAACAACAGCGCCACGTTGGGGTTGCGGCGGGCATCGTTTGCCTTCTTCGGGTATCCGAGGCCGGTGGTGACGTCGATCGCCGGCTCGCCATCGCGGTAGTAGGGCGTCACCGGCCAGACGATCGGCTGCTGGCGAGCGTCGATGGTCGTGTACTCGCAGGTGATGAAGCGCTCGAACGCCTCACGGACCTCGGGCGGCAGGCTCGCGGTCACCGGCTCAGGCTCCCGTGATCGGCGCTGCCTCCGGCATCCGTTGATCGTATTCAGTAGCCGGGCTCGCCGGGCAACACGACCCGCTGCTCAGGGCCCTCGCCGATCACCCGTGGCAGCACCGGCTCGACCGCCCGCTCGCGGGCCGCCGCCAGGACCTCCTCTGCACTCGAATACCGGGTCAGGGACTCGAGATGCTTGATCGTCGGAAAGACCAGGGCGAGCTCGCCGGCGGAATGGCGCTCGAGCGCTCGGCTGGGGGAGATCCAGGCCGCCTCGGTGACCTCGGATCGGTCCGGGCGGGGCGGGGAGTGAGCCGGGGCAAGGGCGACGTAGAAGCGGGTGTCGAACCTGACCGCGACGATCTCCGGCGTGATCCAGCGCGACCAGCCGATCAGCTCGGCCTCGTCGGCCAGCTCGATCCCGGCCTCCTCGTGGAGCTCGCGAACCGCGCAGGCGCGGTGGGCGGCCTCCTCGTCGCCGGCATCGCCGGAATCCACCGTGCCCCCGGGGAACACCCAGACGCCGGGCATGAAGCTCGCCTCCAGGCTTCGCCGCACCAGCAGCACCTCGACGCCGCGCAGGCGATGGCGCCCTCCTCTTCGCAGGAGGATCAGCGAGGCCGCCGGCCGGGGTGTGGCGGGGCTCATCGATGCGAAACCTAAACGCTCGGAGCCGGCGGTGGCCGGGACCGCCCCGTGGGACAGCGCGGGACCGTTTTGAGTACTCTGGGCTCTGCGTTGCGTGGGGGTGCACAGGGCCAAGACCGAGGGGCGTCGCTCAGGCGTCGGATCGCTCTCGGGGCTGTGCTCACGGTGGTGCTGTCGGCGGCGTTGCAGGCTCCGGCGGGCGCTCAACCGAGTGCGAACGCGATCCAGATTCGGATCGCCGACACGAGCCAGCGCAGCCTGATCCACTCGGGCCGGGTTCGGCTGGCGGTTCACGCCCCGAGCAGCCGCTCCGGGCTGCTGTCGGTGTTCGCCTCCGACGGTGGCGCAGGCCAGAGGGTGGCGCGCCTCCGCTCGATCCTCTATCGCGGCGACCACACGATCTGGGTGCCGCTCAGCCACCAGGGGCGCCGGATGGTCGCCGACTGCGGCACCGCCCGGCTGAGCGCCTCGGCGGCGGTGCAGCCACCCGGACAGCTGGGCGCGAACTCGTGGCGCGTGGTCGCGCGAACCCGAGCCCCGATCAGCCATGACGTCGGCCGCTGCCGGCCTCACCTGTCACAAGTGGACCTTGCGCATCCGGATCGCTGCGACTTCATTGCGGCCAAGGGCTCGGAGTGCCTCTTCCCCTGGCCCAACGACTACTACACCGCCGCCGACCCGAGCACCGATACCGGCAAGCGCGTCGACGTCCGCCTCGCCTCCACGCCGGCCAACGCGCAGGGCGTCCACATCGACCCCACCGAGATCGACACAAGCGACGGCTTCAGCCCGGGAGCGATGATCGTGCTCAGGGTGCCGGGCCTCGACAACCCTGCGGCCTTCGCCCGGACGGGCCCCGTTCCGGTCACCGACATGGCGCGCTCCTTGGACCGCAGACAACCGATCGTCCTGATCGACGCCAAGACCGGGAAGCGGCAGCTGATCTGGTCGGAGCTCGACTCATTGGCGTCCAGCCCCGACCAGACCGACCTGATCATCCGTCCCGGTCGCAACCTGAAGGAGGGCCACCGCTACATAGTCGCCCTGCGCGATCTGAAGACCGCGAGCGGCAAGGCGATCCCGGCGCCGCAGGGATTCAGGCTCTACCGCGACCGTATTCATACGAAGATGCCGGTGATCGAGAAGCGTCGCCCACACTTCGAGCGGATCTTCGCGACCCTGAAGAAGGCAGGGATCCCCCGAGACCACCTCTACCTGGCCTGGGACTTCACCGTGGCGAGCGAGCGAAACATCTCCGAGCGGATGCTGTCGATCCGCAACGACGCGTTCGCCCAGCTCGGGGATCACGACCTCGCCGACGGGCAGGTCGAGGGCCAGGCGCCCCAGTTCCAGGTCACCAACGTTCAGAATCTCACTCCCAGCGACCCGCACGGGGCCGAGAACGCGCAGGAGGTCACCGGCACCTTCGAGGTTCCCTGCTATCTGGACCAGCCGGGGTGTCCGTCGGGATCGCGTTTCGACCTCGGCCCCGACGGAATGCCGCAGCGCATCCCCGGCAACACGATCACCGCCCGCTTCACCTGCAACATCCCGCGCTCCGCGGTTCAGGACGACGGCTCGGGCGGTTTCGAGGTCGCTCACAAGGTCCGCCCTTCGCTCTACGGGCACGGACTGTTCGGCGACTACACCGAGGTCCACTCGCAGAATGTGCGCCAGCTCGGCAACGAGAACGGCGTCATGACCTGCGCCACGGACTTCATCGGGATGGCTGAGGAGGACGTCGGCCCCGAGGCGGTCCCCGCGCTTGCGGACCTGTCGAAGTTCCCGGCCCTCCCGGACCGACTCCAGCAGGGATTTCTCGACTTCATGTACCTAGGGCGGCTGATGATCCACCCCGACGGGTTCGCCAGCGACCCCGCCTTCCGGTTCGACGGGCAGTCGGTGATCGACACCCAGGCCCTCTTCTACTACGGCAACAGCCAGGGCGGGATCGCCGGCGGCGCGCTGACGGCCCTCTCGCCGGACTTCACCCGCTCCGTCCTCTACGTGCCGGGGATGAACTACTCGACCCTGTTGACGCGCAGCGTCGACTTCTCCGACTACGCGTTGATCCTCTACCCGTCGTACCCGATCGAGGGCGAGCGGCCGTTGCTCCTGTCGATGATCCAGATGATGTGGGATCGCGGCGAGCCGAACGGCTACGCGAACCACATGACCACCGATCCGCTCCCCGACACCCCCGCGCACAAGGTGCTGATCGAGATGGCCTTCGGCGATCACCAAGTGGCCAACGTGGCAACCGAGGTCGAGGCGCGGACGATCGGGGCGCCGCTTCGCCGACCGGCCCTCGACCCTGGGCGGATCCCCGACGCGGAGGCGTCGGACTTCTACTCGATCCCCACCCTCGGGCCGCTCTCCGGACCGGCTGCCAACGGCAGCGGCATGTTCGTGTGGGACATCGGGCCGAAGCGGGTCGAGGGAACCGAGACCAAGGGCACCGACCCGCCGCCGACCACCAACGAGGCGCCCGACGACAGCTTCGGGGTCGACCCGCACGACACCGTGATCCGCAACTCGCCGCTGATTCGCGCCCAGATCGCCAACTTCCTGCAGGTGAACGGGACGATCACCAATCCCTGCGCCGGCCATCCGTGCTACGCGGCGGGCTGGAACGGGATGCCCTGACCCTCGATCGGCGCTGGTGGGCTCGGTAAGCTGGCCCGCGGTGACCACCGAGACCGAGACCGCTCAACTCTGGATCTGCACGTCCTGCGGGTTCATCTACGACCCGGACGAGGGGGATCCAGACGGGGGCATCCCCCCGGGGACGCCGTTCGACAAGATCCCCGACGACTGGTTCTGCCCGGTCTGCGGCGCCCGCAAAGCCGACTTCGAGCCCTACGAGGAGTAGCCGCCGGTAGTCAGCCGGCGGGGGCGTCCAGCGCCCGGCCGCGCTGACGGCGCACCCAGCCGCGCCAGGCGGCGAGGCCGAGCGCCACCACCAGCGCCATCGGCAGCAGCGCCGCCGCTCCCACCAGCGCAGCCCCCGCGGTGACCGTCAGCACTCGCCCCGCGTCGTGGAAGGCGTCGCCGATCGACCAGGCCCCGCCGCCGGGCTCAGCGTGCTCGTCGGCCGCGATCGCGACGCTGACGGGGACCAGGTGGACGCGCTGCTGCACGCCGGCCAGGTCGTCGTGGGCGGTGGCGAGTCGCCTCTCGACGATTCGCAGCCGGGCCTTGATGCTCTGCTGCTCGGCGATCGTCACGGCATCGCCGAGCTCCCGCAGCAGCCTGGCGCGGGCGGCCGTCAGGGCGTCGATCCGCTTGCGGGCCGAGACGAAGCGGTCGGTGACGTCCAGGGTGCCGTCGGTGCGCGAGACGACGTGGCCGAGGTCCGAGAGGTCGCCCATCGCCGCCGACAGCTCCCCGGCGGGGATCCGGAGCTCGAAGCTCGCGCGCCCGCGCTGGGCTCCCTCGAGCTGCGGATCGCCGCCGGAGACGTGGGAGTTGAGCACGAAGCCGCGGTGGTCGCGGACCACGTCGAGCACCCCGTCGGCGGCGTCGCGGAAGTCGTCGGGGGCGGTGGTGAGCTCGAGGTCGACGTTCTGGGCCTGCTTACGGTTGGCGGCGCCCGCCAAAGAACCGAGAGCGCCGGCGCGCTGTAGAGCGCCGGCGCGATGGGCAGGGGGCAGGTGGGCCTGGAGACCAGAAGCCGCGACGTCGGGCGCCGGGGCTGACTGGTCGGTCGCCAGGCCGCGCTCCTCCTTCAGCACGGCTCCGTTCTTGGTCGCCTGCGGTTGTTCGACGCCGCCCCGGCCGCTGTCGAGCACCCCGCTGGCGGAGATTCCCACCCCGGCGGCGACCAGGAACACGGTCGCGGCGCCGACGGCCGGAATCAACCGACGGGCGCCTCGGGACCGAAGTCCGGTGAAGGCGTCGGAGACCCGGCGCGACGTACGTCCCAGCCGGTCCGAGGCGCGCGGGGGAAAGCCGCTCGCCGCCAGCTCGTCGAGCGTCCCCTCGGCCTCGGCGGATGGCTGGGGCCGCTCGGCGCGGAGCTCGAGCGCGAGCTCGGCGAGCGGCCTCAAGGTCAGGGTCAACCGCCTCGCCGGCCAGGGCCCGGTCGAGGGCCTTGAGCTCACGCTCGATCTCGGGGTCCAGCGGCAGCTCTTGCTCACGCAGCCTCATCGCATGCCCTCCTCAGCTTCTCGACCACCCGGTGGATCCGGGTGCCCGCGTTGGTCTCGGTGACGCCGACCACGGCGGCGATCTCGACATTGGTCAATCCGGCGAAGAACTTCAGCGCCACCAGCTCGCGCTCGCGCGGCACCAGCGAGGCGATCGCGTCGCGCAGCGCCGCTCGCCGGAGCGCCACCTCGGCCCCCTGCTCGGGTGCCACCGCGGCGTCGTCGATCGGCTCCGCGGCGAGGGTCGCCTGACGGCGGCGACGGCGCAGCTCGTCGAGGGCCGCGTTGCGCGCGATCCCGAACAGCCAGGCCCGGCGGGTGCCGCGCTTCGGGTTGAAGGAGCGACGGCGGCGGTAGGCACGCTCGAAGGCGAGCGCGGTGACGTCCTCGGCCGCGGCGCGATCGCGGAGCAGTCCGGCGACGTAGGCATAGACGTCGTCGCGGCTTCGCCGGTACAGCTGCTCGAACTCGGCCTCGGACTCGCTCGGGAGCTCGGCGGCGGGTGCGGTCAGCGTCTCCTCCACGCCACTACTACGCGCGATCCCGCCCTTCATCACACCCAATATCGGCCACCCCGGGACGGCGTGCAAGGTCACCGTGGAGGCGATCCCACTTGTGCACCCATGTGATGCACAACTGGGCGCGCCCTCGCTGACGCGTCGGCGGGCAAGGCGCGCGTCTGCTGGCCCCTACCCGGCCGGAGGGCGTCGGGTCTAGGCGGCTACGGCCAGCTCAGCCGTGGGCTGCTCGCCGGAGACCGAGGCGCACGCGGCCCGGATCGAGTCGGTGACGATCCCGACCAGGCGGCGAAGGTCCGCGGCGGTGATCACCAGGGGCGGCATCAGCACGATCACGTCGCCCAGCGGGCGGATGATCGCCCCGCGCTCGCGCGCTTCCAGGGAAACCCGGTGGCCGAGCCGCAGCGCCGGGTCGTGCTCCCCCAGATCGATGCCGACCATGAACCCGCGGCCGCGGACCTCGGCGACCTCGGGCAGCTCGGCGATCCCCTCGAGCAGCTCGCCGAGCAGCCGGATCTTCGGCTGCAGGCGGAGCAGGGTGTCCTCGCTCTCGAACGCATCCAGGTTTGCGAGTGCCGCCGCGCAGGCAAGCGGGTTGCCGGTGAAGGTATGGCCGTGGAAGAAGGTGCGCCCATCCTCGGGGGCGCCGAGGAACCCCTGGTGTATTCGCTCGGTGGTCAGGGTGGCGGCGAGCGGGAGGTACCCGCCGGTCAGCCCCTTGCCCAGGCAGAGGAAGTCGGGAGCGACCCGCTCCTGCTCGCAGGCGAACATGGTTCCCGTACGCCCGAATCCGGTGGCCACCTCGTCGCAGATCAGCAGCACGTCGTGGCGATCGCACAGGGCGCGCACCTGCCTCAGGTACCCGGGCGGATGGAGCTTGATCCCCGCCGCGCCCTGGACGAGCGGCTCGAGGATCACCGCCGCGATCCCCTCGGCGTGGAAGTCGAGCACCCGTTCGAGCTGATCGGCGTCGCCGGGCTCGACCCGGTGGGTGCGGAAGAGCAGCGGGGAGTAGGTGGCGTGGAAGGCGTCGATCCCGCCCACCGAGACGGCACCGAGGGTGTCGCCGTGGTAGGCGCCGCGGAGCGAGACGAAGCCGGTCCGCCGCGCGTGCTGGCCGCCGCGCTGCCGCCAGTACTGAAACGCCATCTTGAGCGCGATCTCGGTTGCGCTCGAGCCCGAGTCCGAGTAGAAGACGCGGCTGAGGCCCGGCGGCGCCAGCTCCACCAGGCGGGCGGCCAGCTGCGCGGCGCCCTGGTGGGTCAGGCCCAGCATGGTCGAATGCGCGACCCGGTCGAGCTGCTCGTGCACGGCGCGGTCGATCAGCTGGTGGCGGTGGCCGTGGACGTTGCACCACAGCGACGAGACGCCATCGATGTAGCGGCTGCCCTGGGCGTCGATCAGGTCGGTGCCCTCGGCACGCTCGATCGCCAACGGCTCCTCGCGGCACCAGTCGAGCTGCTGGGTGAACGGGTGCCAGAGATGGCGACGATCCCAGTCAGCGACGGCCTCCGGAGGGGGGCCCGGTGCCGGATGCCGATCCGCCATCGCAGGCGACGATAGAGCGGGCGTCGGCGGAAGCGATAATCCTGGACGTGGAACGACCGTGGCTCGACCATCGACGACTTGCCGAAGCCCGTTCCGCACCACCCGGCGACCGTGGGACGCGTCTTCGGCGGAGGGTGGTCGTGCTTGTCGCGCTGGCGGGCGCAGCCGCATCGCTGACGGCGCTCGACGATGTCGGTGCGGCGAGGACCGCGAAGCCGAAGGTGGTCGAGGTGGGCGACAACTACTACGCACCGGTCGAGCTCAAGATCCACAAGGGCCGCCGGGTGAGGTGGCAATGGACCGCCACGAACCAAACTCACAACGTGAAGCTCGACCGAGGCCCCAGGGGGGTCAAGAAGTCGAAGTTCCGCTCCCAGAACGCCGGATCGCCCGCGCCGCCCTTCTACCACTTCACCCGCAAGTTCAAGAAACCGGGCAAGTACCGGTTCGTCTGCACCCTGCACCGGTTGCAGATGCAGATGACCGTCAAGGTCCGCCGGCGACGCTAGGCGGCGAAGGCTCCGCCAAGCCGCCCAGATCGGGATTCGTATACTCTTTCGCACGCCTGCGCGGCGGATGGATCGCGGGCCAATGGGGGGCCGGGCATCTCGGCCATTGATTTCGCCCCGGACGTGTTGGGCGGCGCACGACAGAAGGAGAGGCATGAGGCTGAGGATGGGGACTTTCGCGGCGGTGATCGCGGTATCGCTGGCGGTTGGGGTGCCGGCGGCGATCGGCTCAGGCGGCCACCACAAGGCGCAGAAGATCTTCGTCGTCTGCAAGCACGGGTGCAAGTACCGCAGCGTCCATGCCGCGGTCAAGGCCGTCGACAAGGGCTCCAACTCGGTGATCAAGATCAGGCCGGGCACCTACAAGGAGGGCATCACCCTGGTCGGCCACCGCTATGACGGCCTCAGCTTCGTCGGCGCGAGCGGGAATCCCCGCAACACCATCCTCGAGGGAAATGGCGCCAAGCTCAACGGGACCAACGACGTGGCGCAGAACGGGATCGACGCCACCAACGTCAACAACCTCAGGATCGAGAACCTGTGGGCGCGGCACTTCCAGACCAACGGCTTCTTCGTCCACTCGGACAACGGGACCACGAACTGCAAGGGCTTCGTGATGAAGCACGACCTGGCGTCGTTCAACCGCTCCTACGGGCTGTTCGCCAAGCGCTGCATCGGCGGCCGGATCACCCAATCGAAGGGCTGGGGACACGGCGACTCCGCGATCTACATCGGCGAGACGCCCCCGCAGGCGCATCCCAAGTGGACCCAGATCGACCACGACGTGGCGTACGAGAACGTGCTCGGCTACTCCGGCACCAACTCGAAGTACGTGGACATCCACCACTCCGACTTCTTCAACAACGGCGCCGGGATCGTGCCGAACACGCTCGATTCCGAGGCCTTCCAGCCCAACGCCAACGGGAAGATCCGCAACAACGACATCTTCTGGAACAACTTCAACTACTTCCTGCCGAACTCGCCGGTGGACACGGTCTCCGGCGGCCTCGGCTCGATCGGCAACCTGACGATCAACTACCCGACCGCGGTCGGGGTGATCCTGTTCGGATCGAGCGGCTGGACGGTCAAGGACAACAACATCTTCGGCAACTTCTTCTGGGGCGCCGCGAGCTTCTCCGACCCCTTCAACGACCAGGCGGTGAACCAGAAGAATCGATTCGTGGACAACAATATGGGCCGAAACGGCACCGACACGAACCGGTTCGACTTCTTCAACGACGGTTCGGGCAAGGGCACCTGTTTCTCGGGCAACTCTTCCTCGAGCTTCGACGTCACCCCGGACGCGAGCCATTCGCAGGCGTTCTTGTATCCGAGCTGTCCCGCCCCCAACAAGGGGACGGGCAGCAACGAGGGCGACGGGAGCGTGGGCAGCGGGCAGGTGGGCGAGCTTGCCGGGTACGTGCTCAGCAACCCGCCCTGCTCGCAGCAGGATTCCTGGGTAGAGCACGCCCACCCGCCGTTCGAGGGGCGGACTCCGATCGACACCCGCGACTTCGGAGACTGCTCGTGAGCGGCGCCAGGCGCAGGGCGATCGTCCTGATCGCGGCGGCCGTCGCCGCGGCATCGATGCTGGTGCTGGCGTTCGGAGGCGGTGGGGCGTCGGCGCGCTTGACGCCCAAGGTCGTCCAGGTCAAGGACGACGTGTTCACGCCGGTGAAAGTGGGGCTGGTCAGGAACCACTCCGTGAGGTGGAAGTGGGTGAACACGATCCACACCCACAACGTCCGGCTGACCTCGGCCCCCGCCGGGGTGAAGAAGGCCAACTTCCGCTCCCAGAACTCCTCGAGCCCGACCTACACCTTCACGCGCAAGTTCATCAAGCCGGGGAAGTATCACTTCATCTGCAGCATCCACCCGACCAAGATGCAGGTGAACGTGAACGTCCACAAGTGAGACGGGCGCCGCAGGGGCGCTGACGACCATGGACCCAACGCAGTTCGACCGCCGACATCTTCTCGCCGGGGGCGGGGCGGTGTTCTTCTGCACCCTGGCGGGGCACAAGCTCGCCCTCGACAAGCCCGCCGACGCCGCCAAGCTGGCGGCCGGCGTGCCCGTGCCCCCCGCGGTCGCCAAGGCCGGTGCCTCGAGCAAGTCCGGCGGGGCGAGCGCCGGCGTCGCCAAGCGCGCCGGGACGCGGGAGTACTGGATCCGGGCCGAGAAGGTGAAGTGGAACATCGTCCCCTCCGGCCGTGACCAGATGATGAACAAGCGCGTCCGGGGAAGGACCAGCTTCACCGCCTACGCCTACCGCCGCTACACAGCGGACTTCGCGTCTCCGCTCGGGCCGGCGACGATCCCGGGCCCGCTGATCGAGGCCGAGGTCGGCGACCAGGTGGTGGTCCACTTCCGCAACCACGTCGACGTCCCGACCACCATCCACCCCCACGGGATCTTCTACGCCGACGAGATGGACGGCGCCTACAGGGGCCGGTTCACCGATCCCGGCGGCTTCGTGCAGAAGAACCGGACCTTCACCTACGTCTGGGAGGCCCGGGAGGACTCGGTCGGCACCTGGCTCTACCACGACCACGGTCCGATGGACCCGCTGCCCGTGTTCAAGGGCATGTTCGGCCCCCTGATCGTCCGCGACCCCTCGGCGCCGAACCCCCCCGACAAGGAGTTCTTCCTGGTCATGCACGGCTTCACGCCCGTGGCAACCGAGCTCAATCAGCAGTTCGCCTGCGTCAACGGCCGCGCCTACGCCGGCAACACGCCGACCCTGCGGGCCCGCGTCGGCCAGCGGGTGGCGTTCCACGTGATCGCCCTGGACGATGACTTCCACACCTTCCACCTCCACGGGCATCGCTGGGTGGACACGAGCGGCTTCGGGACCGAGGGCAATCCAGGCAGCGGCAAGGTGGTGGACACCAAGACGCTCGGGCCGGGGGAGTCCATGACCTTCGAGTTCGTCGAGGACAACCCGGGCCGCTGGTTCTACCACTGCCACGTGTTCAGCCACCTGCACATGGGGATGAACGGGTGGTACATCGTCCGCTGATCGCGAATCGGCCGCGGGCGGCGACGCTGATCTGGCTGGGCCTGGCGCTGGCGCTGCTGGCCGCGGCGCCCACGGCCTCGGCGGCCAACCGGCGGGTGGCGATCAGCGACTACCGGTGGTCGAGCCCCGAGATCCAGATCGACCTCGGCGAACACGTGACCTGGTACTGGATCGGCCCCGACACCATGCACTCCGTCACCGGCAACTCGGCGTCCAGCGCCGGCCTCGACTCCGACCCGGACGCAAGCGTCCCCAGGCACCAGGTCGGCGACAGCTTCGAGCTCGCGTTCAACAGCCCGGGCGACTACAGCTTCGTCTGCAAGCTCCATCCGACCGTGCGCGGGACGGTCTCCGTCTCCTCTTCGCCGGGGGACCCGACCACCGAGGTGGACCCGGTGCCGAAGAGCAAGGTCGATCTGACCCCGCCGTACGTCGATGACGTGCGCCTGCACAGCCACGAGTTCGGCCGGCGCGGCACCGCCCTCGACTTCGGGATCGACGAGCGGGCCGGGGTGGACGCCGAGCTCTACCGGCTGGTCCGGCGCGGGCATCGCGGCCACCGGCGAGTGCGGCGGCGATTCGCCGGGTGGCAGAGCTGGCACGCGCACGTGGGCTTGAACAGCTTCAGGTTCGCCAACCCCAGCCGTCACTTCCACCCCGCGCACGGCCGCTACCTGGCGGTGCTGCGGTTCACAGACGCGGGCAACAACACCGCTCGCCCGCGCCGGCTTCATTTCAAGATTCGCGGCTGAGCACCGGGGCCGCCTACTCCCGCAGCCCGGCGGTTTCGAGCGCGGTTGGTGTCTGGATCCCACCCGCTTGTCGACGGGCTTCTGCCTCAGCGGCCACGGCGTTGCCTGCGTGTTTCGCGGGTTCACAGCCGCTTCACCCAGTCCGCCCATGCCCGGCGCTAGCGTGGCGCCGGAGCAGATCGCGGCAAGGCGTAGGCACAGGGGGCCGCGACGCTCAGAGCGGTGTGGGTCATCCCCCTAACGATTCTCCCCAAGGGGATGGCCCGCATCCTCTTGCCCGCAAGGTGCTAGTCGCCGGACCTCATCTCAGGGCCAAGCGTGTAGAGGCGCTTCCCGTCCGGGGCGCTATCGGTCTGAATCACGGGATACCGATGTTCGCTTGGCCCTGTGCAAGCCACAGTCTTCGGTGTCTCGGGCAGCTCCACGTCCGAGCCGAAGGCGGTGACAAAGAACTCGATGAAGGGAGACGCGCAGGCCGGACAGACGAGCGCCTGCTTCGCCGATGCCTCCATAGCGCCGAAAGACCCTATCCGACACCGCCCGCTCCAAGGGCCACTTCGGCTCAGCTGTGCCGGCGCTACCGGGGGAAGCCTCAATCGCGAAATGAGTAGTTCCCCGCAGAAGCGCTTAGAGCGAATGACCAAGTGTGATTGTGATCACATAGGCAACTATTTAGTTTGAGAATGGTTGCGCAGCTGCAATCATTATCCACATGGAAAGCACGGTGACCGCGAAGCGCGAGGGCCCGGCCGGGGCGGACGCCGAGGCGCGCGAGATCGCGCGTCGCCTGGGCGCGGTCATGTTCGGCACCGCGTCAACCGCCGGCGAGTTCCTGCGCACGCTGGAGGAGAGCGGGCTGACGCTGACCCAGTGCAAGGTGCTCACAGCGCTGGCCACCGCAGGGGACCGCGAGCCGCGAGCCGCCAAGGACATCGCGGCTCCGATCGGTGCCTCGCTGCCCACCGTGAGCCGCGCGGTCGAGGCGCTGGTCCAACGGGACCTGGTCCGCCGCGTCGAGGACGCCGAGGATCGGCGGGTCCGCAACCTGGTGCTGACCGGGCAGGGAGAGCGCCTCGTGCGCCAGTTGCTCGCCACGCGCCTGGACGGCCTCGCGGCGTTCATCGCCGACCTCACCCAGACCCAACGTCGCAAGCTGGCCACCGCGCTCGACTCCCTCCTGGAGCGTGAGGAGATCGCGACCGCCTATCGCGAGCTGAAGGAGGACCTGACTTGACCCGCTACCGCCACCTGATCACCGAGCAGAACCGCAAGTGGTGGACGCTCGGGGCGATGTGCTTCGCGCTGTTCATGCTGATGCTCGACAACACGGTCGTCAACGTCGCGCTTCCCTCGATCGAGCGCGACCTCGGCGCCAGCCTCTCGAGCCTGGAATGGACCGTGAACGGCTACACGCTGGCCTTCGCCGTGCTGCTGGCGACCGGAGGTCGCCTCGGTGACATCTTCGGGCGCCGCCTCACCTTCCTGATCGGCGTCACCCTGTTCACGCTCTCCTCGGCCACGGCGGGCCTGGCGCCCGACACCACCGCCCTGGTCGCCAGCCGGGTGGTCCAGGGGATCGGCGGCGCGCTGATGATGCCGGCGACGCTGTCGATCGTCACCAATGCCTTCCCCGCCGCCGAGCGGGGCCGGGCGATCGGGACTTGGGCCGGCGTCTCCGCGCTGGCGCTGGCGATTGGTCCCGTGCTCGGCGGCTTCTTGACCGAGGCGGTCTCCTGGCGAGCGATCTTCTTCATCAACCTCCCCGTGGGCATCGGCGCCGTGGCCGCCGCCCTGTTCGTGGTCCGCGAGTCCCGTGACGAGACCGTCGGCCGCGAGGTCGACTACCTGGGCGTGGCGACCCTGACCGGCGCTCTCACCGCCCTGGTCCTGGCACTGATCGAGGGCAACTCATGGGGCTGGGGCTCGACCGCGATCATCGCCCTGCTCGCAGGCTCGGTCGTGCTTCTGGTCGCCTTCGTGCTGGTGGAGCTGCGGGTGAAGGCGCCGATGGTCGAGTTCCCCCTGTTCGCGAGCCGCAACTTCGTCGGCTCGAACATGATCGCGCTGATCGTCACCTTCGCGATGATGGCCCAGTTCTTCTTCATCGCCCTCTACATGCAGAACATGCTCGGCTATTCGCCGCTTCAGGCCGGGGTCCGATTCCTGCCGGCCACCCTGATGATCGTCGCCATCGCCCCGATGGCCGGCCGGCTCACCGACCGGATCGGGGCCCGACTCCCGATCGCTGCCGGCCTGACCCTGGTCACCGCGGCGATGGTCTGGCTGACCCAGATCGACGCCGGCACCACCTACGGCGGCCTCTGGCCCTCGTTCGTGCTGATGGGGATCGGGATGGCGCTGGTGATGTCACCGATGTCGACCGCGGCGATGAACGCGGTCGCGGACGCCAAGGCCGGGATCGCCTCGGGAGTCCTGTCGATGAACCGGATGGTCGGCGGCACCCTGGGGGTGGCCGTGATCGGGGCGGTCTTCGCCGGCGCGGCCCGGACCAAGCTCGATCAGCTGCTGGCCGGGTCCGGCCTGACCGCCGCCCAGCGCAGCGACATCGCCCAAGGGCTCGGGGGCGGCCAAGCCGCGGCCCCGGCCGGACTCGACCACTCCCAGGCGGCCAAGGTGAGCTCCGCGGCCCACGACGCCTTCATCAGCGCCTTTGCGTCGTCGATGAAGGTCGCCGCCGGGGTCACCGCGGCGGGCGTCGTGGTGGCCCTTGCGATCCTCCGCTCGGGCAAGCACGCGGCCCAGCCCGAGGCGCCCCGGGTTCAGGCGGCGCCGGCCCTCGAGCCTGCCACCGGGGAGCACGCCGCAACCACTTAGCGCCCCTCAGACGGCCGCAGGGCCGGCCAGGTGTCGATGGCCCCGAGGTCGAGGCGCGGCAGCGTCTGGGTCGGAACGTCGCCGAGCCGCTCGATCGCGTCGCGGTTCGATCGTTCCATCGCTGACGGGTTGTCGGGCCAGGGCGTCAGCACCACCGACCTGATCTCGAGCCCGACCGCCCGCGCCGCCTCGAGCGTGAGCAGGGTGTGGTTGATCGTCCCCAGCGCCGGGCTGGCGGCGACCACTACCGGCAGGGCGAGCTCGCGGGCGAAGTCGCGCACCAGGTAGCCGAGAGTCAGGGGCACCATGATCCCGCCGACCCCCTCGCAGACGAGCAGCTCGGCGCCCTCGGCGGCCGCCCGCGCAGCCCCCACCAGGCGCTCGGCCTCGATCCGCTCGCCCACCAGCTCGGCGGCGAGGTGGGGCGAGACCGACGGGCCGTATCGATAGGGGGCGATCTGGTCGTCTGTCTGGGCGGAGCCGGAGGCGCGACGCAGGAGGGCGTGGTCGGCCTCGCCGACCTCGTCGAGGCCACTGAGCGCCGGCTTGAACACCGCCACCCGCTTTCCCTCGGCGGCCAGGCCGCGGGCGATCACGGCGGCCACGACCGTCTTGCCCACCTCGGTGCCGGTGCCGGTGACGAAGAACCCGTGCACCGGCGCTAGCCGCGGGGGAGGGCCGACACCTAGGCGGCGCGCGGGAGGCGCGAGACCGTCGCCGCCCTCGCCCTCTCCGCCGCCGCGGCGAGCCCGAGGCGGCGGGCTGCATCGCCGATCACGCCGGCAGCGGCGGAGAGCTCGTCGGCACGGTGGTTGGCCATCACCGAGAGACGGAGCCGGGAGCTGCCGTCAGCCACAGTCGGCGGCCGGATCGCCTGCGCGAAGACGCGATCCTCGAGCGCCCGCTCGCAGAGCTGCATCGCCAGTCGCGCATCCCCGACCATCACCGGCACGATCTGGGTTCGGGAGGCGCCCGGATCGAGTCCCTGCGCGGCCAGAGCGGCCCTCAGCTGCGCCCCGTTTCGCCGCAGGTGCTCGACCATGCCCGGCTGGCCTTCCAGCAGCCGGAGTGCCGCCGACGCCGCCCCGATCACCGGAGGCGGCAGGGCGGTGGAGAAGACGAACGGGCGGGCGACGTTGAGCAGCAGTTCGACGATCTCGTCCGCGGCACAGACGTAGGCGCCATAGCTGCCGAGCGCCTTGCCAAGCGTCCCGACCACCACGTCGACTTCGCCCGACAGTCCCGCCGCGGCGACCGCTCCACGACCGCCCGGGCCGAGCGTTCCGGTGGCGTGCGCCTCGTCGACCATCAACCTGCACCCGTGATCGCGGGCGAGCTCGAGCAGGTCCCCGATCGGGGCCACGTCGCCGTCCATCGAGAACACTGCATCGGTGACGATCAGCGTCCCCCTGCCGCTCGCCCTGCGCAGGCCCCAGGACAGGTGCTCGAGGTCGGCGTGGCGGTAAACGAACCGCTCGGCTCGGGAGATCCGGCAGCCGTCGATGATGCTGGCGTGGTTGAGCTCGTCGGAGAAGACCACCTCGCCCCGGCGCGCCAGGGCGCCGATCGTGCCGAGA
Source organism: uncultured bacterium (assembly GCA_963811625.1). Classification (GTDB taxonomy): domain Bacteria; phylum Actinomycetota; class Thermoleophilia; order Solirubrobacterales; family 70-9; genus AC-56. The sequence continues at coordinate 268,938 of CAWERS010000002.1, forward strand.
TTGGCGAGATAGCCCGATCCGAACAACAGGGCGGCCTGGTACCCGGTGAAGGTCGCGAGGCGCTCCTCCAGCTGCCGGTGCGGCGCCATGTTGCCCGAGATCAGCCGCGAGGCTCCGGCCCCGGCGCCGAACCGCTCGGCGGCGTCTGCGGCCGCTTGGCGTACGCGCGGATGATCGGCGAGGCCGAGGTAGTTGTTGGAGCACAGCAGCAGAACCTGGGCGCCGTCGAGCGTCACCCGAGGGCCCTGCGGCCCCTCGATCAGCCGCAGCCGGCGGTGAAGCCCCACCGCGCGAAGCTCGTCGAGGCGATCGCCGACGTCGCTCATCGCCAACTCGGCGTGGTTCAGTCCCCCCAGCCGGCCGGCTGGTCCGTCGAGATCGGCTCCTGCGCCCGGTCGGAGGGCTCGGGATAGGGGGGCGGCTTGCGCCGCGTCTTCACCACCCGCAGCTGCGTCGAGGGGTCCCAGAAGTTGGCCTCGTCCTGACTGTCGATCAGCGCCTCGATCGGGGTCTCGGGAGTTTCGCCCTCGAGCCAGCCGGCACGATTGTCGGGCCGCGGCCGGGCTCCGTTGTCGGCCTGTCGCGCCACGTTCAGGCCCAGCTCCTCGAACATCGCTCGATCGTCGGCGGGCTCCGCCCCGAGGGTGGTCAGGAAATTGCCCATCATCACCCCATTGAGGCCGGCCTTGACCGCCAGCGGCTGGAGCTGCTCGAGGTTCTCGACCCGACCGCCGCAGAGGCGGAAGAGGGCGTCAGGGAGGATGAGGCGGAAGATCGCGACCCACTTGACGACCTCCCAGGGGTCCATCAGCGAGCGGTCGCCGAACTTCGTCCCGGCACGCGGGTTGAGCAGGTTGATCGGCACCGAGGTCGGATCGATCTCGGCCAGCTCGAAGGCCATCTCGACCCGCTGGCGTGGCGACTCGCCGAGGTTCAGGATCCCCCCCACGCAGGTTTCGAGTCCAGCCTCTCGCACCGCGTCGATGGTTCGGATCCGACCCTCGTAGCGAACCGTGGTCGAGACCTCGGGATAGTGCGAGCGGGCGGTCTCGACGTTGTGGTGGACCCGCTGGATGCCCGCCTCGGCGAGGCGGTTGGCCCGCTCGGGGGAGATGTGCCCGATCGAGACGCAGCGCTTCAGGTTGGTGTGCTCGGCGACCAGCTTCGCGCCCTCGACGACCTGCTCGAAGTCCCGCTTCGAGAGCCCCTGGCCCTGAGTGACCATGCAGAACCGGTGGGCGCCGGCCGCCTCCGCCGCCCGCGCATGCTCGAGGATCTGGTCCGCGTCCATCATTGCGTGCATGGGCGTGTCGGCCTCGGCGTAGCGCGATTGGGCGCAGAAGCCGCAGTCCTCCGCGCAGCCGCCGGACTTCGCGTTCACGAGCGAGCACATGTCGGTCGAGTCGCCGAACCGCGCGGTGCGCACCTCCCAGGCCCGCTCGACCAGGGCCGTGATCTCGGCCCTGGTCGAGATCACGGCCAGCTCGATCGCCTCGTCGAAGGTGATCAGAGGCGGCATCTAGGCGCTCGGCGGAGTCGTGGAATCAGCCATCTGGCCTCCATAGCCGGGACCCCAGGCTAGGCTCCCGCCCGGACGGCCAATCGCGTGCGATCGCCCGCCGGCGGTCGACGCTGACGCTCCGGCTCGATAGCGTTCACCCGCCACCATGGCCATGACCGAGGGGCGGGAACAGATCGGTGGTCGATCGCGGGGCGGTCGGCGGCGCGTCGCCCAGCTGGCGATCGCGAGCGGCGTCCTGCTGCTCGCCGGGGCGCTGGCGCTGATCGACTGGGGAGTCCTGTCGGCGCCGCCGGATCGAGCCGTCGCCGCCCAGTCGCGGCCCAACATCATCGTGATCGAGTCCGATGACCAGACGGCCGCGTCGATGCGCGTGATGCACGCCGTCAATCGGATGATCGGCGACCAGGGGGCGACCTTCACCAACAGCTTCCTCAACTTCTCGCTCTGCTGTCCCTCGCGCGCCACCTTCCTCACCGGCCAGTACGCCCACAACCACGGGGTGCTGGGCAACACTCCGCCCGAGGGAGGATTCCGGCGCTTCGAATCGCTCCACGGCGGCAACAACCTCGCCGTGTGGCTGAAGAGGGCGGGCTACTACACGGGACTGATCGGCAAGTACCTGAACGGGTACGACAACGATCCGGCGACCCCGCCGGGGTGGTCCGATTGGCACGCGACGACTCCCGCAACCCAGCGGGTCTACAACTACTCGCTCAACAACAACGGACACGTGGCCCACTACGGGACCGCCCCGAGCGATTTCAAGCAAGACGTGCTGACCGGAAAGGCGGTCGAATTCGTCAACCGCCGGGCGCCGAAGTCGAAGCCGTTCTTCCTCTGGCTCAGCTACACCGCTCCGCACGCCGGCCCGCCGAACTCCAACCCCAACCCGCCCGCCAACTGTCAGCGGTCCGCCAAGCCCGCCCCCCGCCACGCCCACGCCTTCGACTCCGCGCCGCTGCCGAGGCCCCCCAACTTCAACGAGGCCGACGTCGCCGACAAGCCGGGCGCGATCAGGGGGCTGCCGCGGCTGAGCGCGAGCCAGATCGCCGGCGTGCAGCGCAAGTACCGATGCAGGTTGGAGTCGATCCTCTCGGTGGACGACGGAGTCAGGAGGGTGGTCGACGCGCTCAGAGCCCAGCAGGAGCTCGACGACACACTGGTCGTGTACACGTCCGACAACGGCTTCTTCCAGGGGGAGCACAGGATCCCCACGGGCAAGGCGCACATCTACGAGGAGTCGATCCGGGTGCCGCTCCAGATGCGCGGCCCCGGCATCCCGCGCGGGGTCAGCGTCGACTCACCGGTGATCAACGCCGACCTGGCCCCGACGATCGTGGACGTCGCCCACGCCAACCCCGGCCTGCTGATGGACGGCCGCTCGCTGATCCCGGTGGCGCGGACCCCCGGGATCGCGCGCGGACGCGAGCTGCTGGTCGAGCAGCCGGACTTCGAGGCGATCCGCACCGAGCGGTACATGTACGCCGAGCACAGCACCGGCGAGCAGGAGCTGTACGACCTCCAGAACGATCCCTATGAGCTTCGGAGCCTGGACGACGACCCGAAGTACGCCGCGATCAAGGCCGAGCTGGCCGCGAGCCTCGAGCGGCTGGCCCATTGCGCCGGGCCCAGCTGCCGCGGGCACTCGGGCCCCTCGTCCAAGCGGTAGCCGCGGGCGGCCCTCGGCGCGACCGCCGCCGCATCAGCTCGAGATGCTGCGATAAAATCGCCCGCGGGATGTGCAGGGGGATTAGAGCCATCGGCATGGCTCGAGGACGCCTGCTGGCCTTGGTCGCGGCGACGCTCGGCGTGACCGCCACGCTGGCGGTCGGCGGGCGGGCGGGTCCGCCCACCCTGAGCCAGGCGGCGACCGCGCCGGACGCGCCCAACGTGCTGGTGGTCGAGACCGACGACCAGACGGTCGAGGCGATGCGGGTGATGCAGAACGTCAACTCGCTGATCGGCGCCCAGGGGGCGACCTTCACCAACAGCTTCGTCAACTACTCGCTGTGCTGTCCCTCCCGCTCCACCTTCCTGACCGGGCAGTACGCGCACAACCACGGGGTGTGGAGCAACACCGGGCCCCGCGGCGGCTTCAATCGCTTCGAGTCCCTGCACGCGAGCAACAACCTGGCCGTCTGGCTGCAGCGCGCGGGTTACTACACGGCGGTGGTCGGCAAGTACCTGAACGAGTACAGGAACAAGCCGCTGAAGCCGCCCGGCTGGTCGGAATGGCACGTGGTGGCGCCGGACGACCAGAAGGTCTACGACTACACGCTCAACAACAACGGCACCCTGACCACGTACGGTCACGCTCGGGCCGACTACAAGCAGGACGTGCTGACCCGCAAGGCGGTCTACTTCCTCAACCGCAGAGCGTCGAAGCCGCGCCCGTTCTTCCTCTGGCTCACCTACACGGCGCCGCACATCGCCGGCCCGAATCCGAACCCCCGGCCGCCCTCCGACTGCAACCGGGCGGCCAAGCCACCGCCCCGCTATGCGCACACATTCGCCTCGGAGCCATTGCCGATGCCGCCCAACTTCAACGAGGCCGACGTGTCCGACAAGCCGACCGCGGTGCGAAGCCTGCCGCAGCTCGACCAGGGCCAGATCGACGCCATCCAGCGGCGCTACCGCTGCGAGCTCGGGTCGCTGCTGGCGGTGGACGACGGCGTCAAGCAGGTGGTCGACACGCTCGAGGCCAAGGGTGACCTGGACAACACCCTGCTCATCTACACCTCCGACAACGGCTACTTCCACGGCGAGCACCGGATCCCGGACGAGAAGGTGCGCGTGTACGAGGAGTCGATCCGGGTCCCGCTCGAGATGCGCGGCCCGGGGATCCCGCCCGGCGTCGTCGTCGACCCGTTGGTGGTCAACGCCGACCTGGCGCCGACGGTCGTCGATGCCGCCGACGTGGCCCCGCGCCTGGAGATGGATGGGCGCTCGCTGCTCCCGGTGATCGAGCACCCGGGCATCGAGCGCAACCGGGAGCTCTTGATCGAGGAGCCGACCATGAAGGCGATCCGCACCCCCCGCTTCATGTACGCCGAGTACAGCAACGGCGACCGGGAGCTCTACGACCTCCAGAACGATCCGTACGAGCTTCAGAGCCTCGACCAGGCGCCAGCCTACGCGTCAGCTGAGGCAACGCTCCGATACCGCCTGCACAAGCTGGAGAGCTGCGTCGGCGCAAGCTGCCGCGTGCACAAGGCGGACCCCCCCGCACCGTGAGCCGGCTAGCTGTTAGCCTGACGAGGGCAATGGGCAGGCGGGGGCGTTTCCTCACAGCGATCGTGTTGACCGTGGGTGCGACTGCCGGGTTGGCGGTCGCCGGCTCCGGAATCAATCCACCGAGCGTCGATCAGGCGGCGGCGGCGGGGCGACCCAACGTGATCGTGATCCTGAGCGACGACCAGACGCTCGAGTCGATGAAGGTGATGAACAACGTCAACACCCTGATCGGCGATCAGGGTGTGACCTTCTCCAACAGCCTGCTCAACTTCGCGCTCTGCTGTCCGGATCGAGCCACTTTCCTCACCGGCCAGTACGCGCACAACCACGGCGTGTGGACCAACCAGGCGCCGAAGGGGGGCTTCCAGAAGTTCGAGTCCCTGCACGCGACCAACAACCTGGCCGTCTGGCTGCACCGCGCCGGCTACTTCACGGCGATGATCGGCAAGTACCTGAACCAGTACAAGAACCAGCCGGCCATACCGCCGGGCTGGTCCGAGTGGCACGCCGCCGCGCCGTACGACCAGCGGGTCTACAACTACCCGATCAACAACAACGGCACCCTGACCCAGTTCGGCCAGGACCCGGACGACTTCAAGGACGACGTGCTGACCCGAAAGGCGGTCGAGTTCGTCAACCGGCGCGCGGTCCAACCCACTCCGTTCTTTCTCTGGCTCACCTACACCGCGCCGCACGTCGGCGGCCCGCCCAACCCGAACCCGCCGAAGGACTGCAAGGACGCGGCCAAGCCCGCGCCGCGGGACGCCAACGCCTTCGACACGGCGAAGCTGCCCAAGCCGCCCAACTTCAACGAGGCCAACGTCTCCGACAAGCCGCAGGTGATCCGCAAGCTGCCGAAGCTCACCCATCAGCAGATCGGCAACATCCAGCGCAAGTACCGATGCGAGCTCGAGTCGCTGTTGTCGGTCGATCTCGGGGTGAGAAAGGTCGTCAATGCGCTCAAGGCCAAGGGGGCGCTCGACAACACGCTGATCATCTACACCTCCGACAACGGCTACTTCCACGGCGAACACCGGGTACCGGGCGACAAGTCGCGCCCGTACGAGGAGTCGATCCGGGTGCCGCTCGAGATGCGCGGCCCGGGGGTCCCCAAGGGGGTGACGATCAACCCGCTGGTGGTCAACGCCGACCTGGCGCCGACGGTCGTCGACGCGGCCAACGCGCGTCCGGGCCTGACCATGGACGGGACGTCGCTGCTGCCGATCGTCAGGCACGCGGCGATGGACCGCAACCGGGAGATCCTGGTCGAGGAGCCCACCTACAAGGCGATTCGCACCGAGCGCTACATGTATGCCGAGTACAACAACGGCGACCGGGAGCTCTACGACCTCCAGAACGACCCGTACGAGCTCCAGAGCCTGCAGAAGTCACCGGCCTACGCCTCCGTCAAAGCGACGCTCGCGAAACGCCTTCGCAGCCTCAAGGGCTGCTCGGGCGCGAGCTGCCGCGTCTACCAGCCCGACCCGACCCCCTAGCGGCCTCGCCAGCTCGGCGACCGCTTCTCGGCGAACGCCCGAATCCCCTCGCGGAAGTCCTCCGAGGCGAAGCACGAGCGGCGCAGCTCGATCAGCTCGCGCTCCTGGTCCGGGGTCAGGCGCGAGAAGGAGTTCAGGGTCTCGATCGCCCGCTTGTTGCCGCGCAGAGAGAGAGGCGCGTTGGCGGCGATCTCGGACGCCAGCCTGAGCGGCCGTCTGGTCCAGCTCCCCCTCGGGCACGGTGTCGTGGATCAGCCCCACGGCCATCGCCCGCGGAGCGCTCAGGTTGCGCCCGGTGAGGAACAGCTCCTTGGTCCGCGCGACCCCGATTACGTCGATGAACTTCTGCAGCCCGGTGTGTCCGTAGATCAGCCCCAGCCTGGCCGGCGGCATGCCGAGCTTGGCGCCGACCACGGCAAGTCGCAGATCGCAGCGAACGGCGAGCTCGAGGCCGCCGCCGAGGCAATGCCCGTTGAGCGCCGCGAGCACCGGATACGGGTGCGCGCTGATCGCCTCCATGGCGGCGTGGAACGGGTGGGCGACCAGGGCCTCGGCGTCGGCTGCGAAGCTCTCCTCGGGGATGTCGGCGATGTCGTAGCCGGCGGAGAAGACGCTTCCCTCTGCCGTGATCATCACGCACCGAACCTCGATTCCCCGGTCGAGGCTCGGCATCACCTCGGCCAGCCCGTCGAGGATCTCGTGATCGAGCGCATTGCGGCGGGCCGGGTTGGAGATCGTGAGTCGCGCGACGGCCTCGGCGGGATGGTCGAGGACGAGCTTGCCGCCGGCGAGGGAGGAGCGCTCGCCGCTCGGCGCCGGGGGGGCCGTCATTCGAGGACGACCAGGACGTCGCCCTCCTGGACCGACTGGCCCTCCTCGCAGCTGATCTCCTTGACCGTGCCGGGGTCCTCCGCTTCGACCGGCATCTCCATCTTCATCGACTCGAGGATGACCAGGGTGTCACCCTCGGCGACCCGATCCCCGACCCCGACCTCGATCTTCCACACGGTTCCGGTGATGTGGGCTTCGACGTTGACGCTCATGGCCCCGGGCGGCGCGGGGTCGGACGGGGCTTTGGGCATGAGCGCGGCACGGCCGGGGAGAATATCCGCCCTTGCCAGTCGAAAGAGAGTACGAGCCCGTGGTGATCGTCGCCGCGCACAACGAGGCCGACCTGATCGGTGACACCCTGGACGCCCTCGCGAGGGCGTTTCCGGGCGCCGACGTGGTGGTCGCGGACGATGCATCGACGGATCGCACCTCCGAGGTCGCCCTGGCCCACGGGGCCCAGGTGGTCAGCCGCCGCCGGCCGCACGGGAAAGGCGGGAACGTGACCGCCGCGGCCGAGGCGGCGCTCGATCGGCCGTACGGCGACCACGCGCGCACGTTCCTGCTGTGCGACGGTGACCTCGGCGCCTCGGCGGGCGAGCTCCGGGACCTGGTGGCCGCGGTCGAGACGGGCTCCTGCGACCTCGCGGTGGCGGCCTTTCGTCGCCGTGTGGGCGGCGGCTTCGGGGTGACGCTCCGCTTCGCCCGCTGGGCGATCGAGCGCCGCTGCGGCCTCCGGGCGGAGGCGCCGCTCTCCGGCCAGCGGGCGATGAGCGCGGCCGTGCTGCGCGACCTGCTGCCGTTCGCCCCCGGCTACGGGATCGAGACGGCGATGACGGTGGACGCGGTTCGGGCGGGATACCGACTGCGCGAGATCGAGCTCGACCTCGCGCACCGAGCCACCGGACGCAGCCTCCGCGGCTTCCTGCACCGCGCCCGCCAGCTCGCCGACATCGCGCGCGCGTATCGGTCGCGCCGTCGCCGATAGGCTCGTAACCACTTGATCCTCGCGATCGACCAGGGGACCACCGGCACCACCTGCTTGGTGTTCGATCGCGCAGGCCTGATCGTCGGCCGTGCATATTCGGAGTTCGAGCAGCACTTTCCGCGGCCCGGTTGGGTGGAGCACGATGCGAGCGAGATCTGGGAGGTCACCAGGGCGGTCGCCTGCGAGGCTCTCGACGCCGCCGGCGCCCGGGGCGCCGACCTGGACGCGATCGGGATCGCCAACCAGCGGGAGACCGTGGTCGCCTGGGACCCGGCCACGGGCGAGCCAGTTCACCGCGCGCTGGTGTGGCAGGACCGCCGCACCGCGCCCCGCTGCGACGAGCTCGAGCAGGCGGGCCACACGGAGCTGGTCCGCGCGCGCACCGGCCTGGTGATCGACCCCTACTTCTCCGGCACCAAGATCGAGTGGTTGCTCGGCAACGTCGAGGCTGCGCGCGAGGCGTGCTTCGGGACGATCGACTCGTGGCTGGTCTTCAAGCTCACCGGGCTGCATCTGACCGACTACTCGAACGCATCGCGAACGATGCTGTTCGACATCCGGCGGCTCCGCTGGGACCCCGACCTGTGCGATCTGCTGGGGGTCGATCAGGCGGCGCTCCCGAAGCCGGTCCCCTCGTCGCAGGTCTACGGTCACACCGAGGCCTTCGGGGGCCAGGTCCCGGTGGCGGCGATCGCCGGAGACCAGCAGGCGGCTCTGTTCGGTCAGGCGTGCCGGCGGCCCGGGATGGCCAAGAACACCTACGGGACCGGGAGCTTCGTGCTGCTGAACACAGGTCCCGAGGCGCCCGAGCCCGGCGCGGGCCTGTTGACGACGGTTGCCTGGGGGATCGGCGACGAGACCGAATACGCGCTCGAGGCCGCCGTGTTCGTCACCGGCGCGGCGGTCCAGTGGCTTCGCGATGGCCTCGGCATCATCGACTCGGCGGCCGACACCGAGGCCCTCGCGGCCTCGATCGACGGCAACGACGGGGTCTACTTCGTCCCCGCGCTGACCGGGCTCGGGTCGCCCCACTGGGATCCATACGCTCGGGGGACGATCGTCGGGTTGACCCGGGGGACCGGGCGAGCGCATCTTGCCCGGGCCGCGCTGGAGGCGATCGCCTACCAGACGGTTGATGCGGTCCGAGCGCAGGAAGCGGCTGCCGGAGCGTCGCTCGAGGTCCTGAGGGCGGACGGCGGCGCGGTCGCCAACGGCTGGCTGATGCAGTTCCAGGCCGACGTCCTCGGCGCGCCCGTGGTCGTGCCGCGGATCGCCGAGACGACAGCGCTGGGCGCCGCCTTCCTGGCCGGGATCGCGACCGGGATCTGGGATTCCGACCAGGTGGACGCGATCTGGCAGCCCAGGGCCCGGTACGAGCCCCGGATCGGTCTCGACGAGCGCGAGGCGTTGCTCGCGGATTGGCGACGCGCGGTCGAGCGGGCCAAGGGCTGGGCGAGCGCGTAACCGCTTCCCCGGGCGGGGGTAAGACGGGATGGATCCGGCCGTTCCGGTCCCGTCGCCATGCCCGACATCAAGCCACAGGTCTACAAGGACCCTCGCCCGCCTGAGTACTTCGACCGCTTTCATCGGCGGTCGCGCACGCATGAGCCCGACTGGGTCTACGACGTGGCCCGGATCGTGTTGACGCCGCCGACCCTGCTCCTCTACCGGGCCCGGGCGATCGGGGCCGAGCACGTCCCACGCTCGGGGCCGGTGATCCTGGCGCCCAACCACTTCAGCCAGTGGGATCACTTCTTCGCCGGCGTCTACCTGCGCCGCAGGGTGCGCTTCATGGCCAAGTCCCAGCTGTTCTCCAACCCCGTGATCGAGTTCATCTTCTGGCACGGAGGCGCGTTCCCGATCCGACGCGGGTTCCAGGACCACGAGGCGTTCGAGACCGTCTACACGATCCTCGCCCGCGGCGGTTGCATGCTGATGTATCCCGAAGGCGGCCGCTCCCGAAGCGGGGGGCTGGGCGAGCCTCGGCCGGGAATCGGCCGGATCGCCTTGGAGTCCGGCGCCCCGGTGGTCCCGGTTGCGATCCACGGCTCGCTCGGGGTGCGAGGGATGGCGGAGGCTCCGGTTCCCCAAGGTGACCGTGCAGTACGGCGAGCCGATCCGCTTCGACGTCGTCGAGGCGCCGAGCCGCGAGCAGCAGCTGGAGGTGGCCACCGAGGTGTTCGGCCGGGTGCGCGAGATGTACAAGGCGCTGGACGAGAAGGGCCGGAGCGGGGTGATCAGGTCCCAGCGCGAGGCAATCGGGGGGGCCGGCGACCCCCGGGTGCCGGCCGGATCGCCTCGCTAGCGGCCCCCGGCGGGAATCACGCGTATTTAGCGTCCAGGCTCGCCCATTGCTCGGGGTCGTGGCCGGCCACGATCAGGGCCTGTGGGTACTGGTCATGGAACAGCTGCAGCTCCTGTAGCGAGCGCCGCCACAGATGCGGATCGTGGGGGCGCGGCGGCTCCGGCCCTCCCTCGAGCTGGCGGACCGTGTAGACGGCGTCGCCGGCGATCACGAAATCGCGGTCGCGCAGTCTGGCGAGCACGCACATGTGGCCGAGGGTGTGGCCGGGCGTGAACGCGAGCCTGATGCTGCCGTCGCCGAACAGGTCGAAGCAGCGGCCGAAGCTCGCGTACGAGTCGATCCGGGGACCGTCGAAGTCGACCAGCCGGTAGTCGAAGGCAAAGTCGTAGTGCTGCGGCCGGTAGCCGCGCAGGAGCGGCCGTGACCCGGTGGTCGCGCTCTCCCACTCGTGGCGCGAGATGACGAAGGTCGAGGACGGATACTCGGAGATCCCGGAGGCGTGGTCCATGTGGAGATGGGTCATCACCACCAGCGGGATCGAGCGCGGGTCCGCCCCGAGCTCGCGAAGCTGGGAGGGCAGATCCCTGCCGGGTTCGATCCGGGGGCGAACGAAGCGCGAGGGGAGGCGGCCGAAGTTCTCGCGCGGCTCGGCCGCGATCGACGAGTGAAGGCTGGTGTCGACCAGGATCGAGCCGGCGCTCGGATGGGTGATCAGGAAGGCCGGACAGGGCACCCACCACCAGCCGCTCGAGCGCGAGGTGAACAGGCCGCTCACCTTGAGTGCCTCGAACGGCCCCCCCGGGCGCTCGAAGCCGGCGGCCGGGAACTGCACCTCGCCCCCCGACAGGGGCTGCACCGTCACCGTCGCCCCCCGGGTGCCCCCGGGGAGCGGCTCGGCGATCGTCCTCGGCTCGGTGTGGACCTTCACGGCCGGTCAGCGTAGCGGGGCGGCGGGGGACGGATGCGAGCCCGTCCCGCGTCGGGCGGTGCCTTGCCGCGGATAAGCTCACCACGCATGGCCGAGGACGGCGCGTCGCAGATCTTTCGCCCCGGACTGCTGGATGGAAGCGTCTGCGTGGTCTCGGGCGCCGGCACCGGGCTCGGCCGCGCGATCGCGACCGAGCTCGCCGCGCTCGGGGCAACCGTGATCGGCTGCGGGCGCCGCCGCGAGCCGTTGGCCGATGCCGTGGAGGCGATCCGGCGGCGAGGCGGGGTGGCCGAGGCGGAGCAGATGGACATCCGCGATGCCGAGGCCGTCGAGAAGCTCTTCGATCGCGTGCTCGACCGCCACGGGCGCCTGGACGTGCTGGTCAACAACGCCGGCGGCCAGTTCATGAGCCCTGCCGAGGCGATCAGCCCCAAGGGCTTTCGGACCGTGACCGAGCTCAACGTCCAGGGGACCTGGCAGATGACCCACGCGGCGGCCACCAAGGCGTTCATCCCCCAGCGCTCGGGGAAGGTGATCAGCATCACCCTCTCGCCCCACAACGGGATGCCGGGGATGGCCCACTCGGGGGCCGCGCGGGCAGCGGTCGAGAACATGATGCGGACGCTCTCGATCGAGTGGGCGCGGTTCGGGATCAGGCTCTGCGCGATCGCCGCCGGTCAGTTCGACACCGAGGTGCTGCGGACCAAGTACCCGCCCCAGGTCGCCGAGAACGTCCATCGCACGATTCCGCTCGGGCGGCTCGGCACCCCGGAGGAGATGGCTTGGATGGTCGCCTACCTGGCCTCGCCCGCCGGTGACTTCCTCTCCGGATGCGTGATCACGATCGACGGAGCCCGCGACAACTGGTTCGGTGCCTGGCCGCCGGCGACGGTCACCGGGGAGTCGGGCGAGCCGCTGGCCGAGGAGCGAAAGCCCGAGCGCTGAGCGCGTCTCACCCGCCGAACGCCGCCCCGAGCGCTTCCACCAGCGCCCGCCCGCAGCGCCGACCCGGGTCCTTCTCGGGGTTGTAACAGGCCAGCGAGGCGCCGGCCAAGGCGGGGGCCGAGGCGAGCGGCACCAGGACCTCGCCGAGCTCGTTCCAGCTGATGCCGTTCGGCATCAGGTAGTCGGTGGCGCCGAACGTTTCCTGATCGAGCACGTCGACGTCGAGGTGAAGCCAGAACGGCGCCTCGGCGGACAGCGAGGCGGCGACCTGCTCCCCGACCGCTCGCGGCCCCTGAGAGCGAAGCTCGTCCACCGAGACATGGGTGAGCTCCGGGCCGAGCTGCTCGGGCTGGAGCATCCCGTGCTCGAGCGATTCCTCCTTGTCCCGGTAGCCGACGATCGCCGTGTCGGCGACCGCGAGCGAGGCCCCGCCGGCCTCCTCCACCCAGCGCTGCGGGCCGCGGCCGAGGGCCACGGCCACCGGCATGTCAGCGGCCTCGCCGGTGGGGGAGGTGGTGCCGTCGTAGAGGTCCAGGTGGCCGTCCAGGTACGCGAGCCCGACGCGGCGGAGCGCGTCGCGCCCCCCCGCCAGGGCCCCCGGCAGCTCGGCGCAGCAGCCGCCGAGCAGGAAGGGCCGCTGCCCGGCGTCGAGCACCCCGGCGACCGCGCGCCTGAGGACCGCGGTGGTCGCGAGCACGTCGGGGCTGCCGACGATGCCGGTCACCGGGTCGCGGTCCTCGCCGCGGATCCGCACGGGCAGGTCGCCCGCATCCCCGGCCCCGAGCGCGGACGCGACCCCCAGCTCGCGAAGCGCCGCCGGCGCCTGCTCGGTGCCGCCGGACCGGCCCACCGAGTCGATCGGGACCCCGATCAGCTCGAAGCCGCTCATCCGCGAGACGCGGTCAGGTGTACATGCCCCCGAACTGCCCGCCGGTGACGTTGAGGACCTGGCCGTGCACGTAGTTGGCCAGCTCGGATGCCAGGAACAGAACCGGGCCGGCGGCCTCGGACGGCTGGGCCGCGCGGCCGAGCGGGATGATCATCGAGGCCATCGCCCGCTGCTGCTCGGGGATCCCAAGCTCGATCGTCTCGCCGCCGCGCTCGATCGCCTCGGCCTGTTCCTTGGCCTGGGTCAGTCGCGTTTCGACGAACCCGAAGGCGACCGCGTTTACGTTGATCTTGAACTGCCCCCATTCCTTGGCGATCGTCCTGGTCAGCCCGGTGACGCCCGCCTTGGCGGCCGAGTAGTTCGCCTGGCCCGCGTTGCCCATCGTTCCCGAGATCGAGGTGATGTTGACGATCTTGCGAAACCGCTCGGTCCCCTGCCCGGCCTCATGCTTGGCCGCCTCACGCCAGGTGGGCGCCAGCGCCCGGATCAGGCGGAAGGGGACGATCGTATGGATGTCGAGCATCGCCTGGAACTGTTCGTCGCTCATCTTGTGGACCACTCCGTCCCAGGTGTAGCCGGCGTTGTTGACCACGATGTCGACCTCGCCGAAGGCCTCATTGGCCTTCGCGACCAGGTCGTCGCAGGTTCCGGGCTTGGTCAGGTCGCCTGCGAACACGGCGGTCTCGCCGTCGATCTCGCCCGAGGCCTGCTCGGCGACGTCTCCGTCGATGTCGTTGATCAGCACCCTGGCGCCCTCGCGGATGAACAGCTCGGCCGTCGCCCGGCCGATCCCGCGGGCCGAACCGGTGATGATCGCCGCCTTGCCGTCAAGTAGTCCCATCTGCGCTCGCTCTCCTGTCTGTGGGCTGTTCCGGAGCGGGAACCGTATCTGGGTCGCCTGGCGATGGCGTGGTAGCGTCGCCTCGATGTCGGAGGGGAACGCGGAGTTGATCCGGCGCTTCTACGCCGCCTTCGATGCCCACGACGGCGAGGCGATGGCCGCCTGCTACGCGCCGGGGGCACGGTTCTCGGACCCGGTGTTCGCGGATCTGCAGGGAGACGAGCCCGGGGCGATGTGGAGGATGCTCACCGGGCGCGCCGACGATCTCGACGTCGACCTGGTCGAGCACGATGCCGACGGCGATCGCGGCACGGCCCACTGGCTGGCCCGCTACACGTTCACCCAGACCGGTCGGAAGGTCGAGAACGACGTCCACGCCTCGTTTCGCTTCGCCGACGGGCTGATCGCCGAGCACCGCGACGACTTCAGCTTTCACCGCTGGGCGCGCCAGGCCCTCGGAGCCTCGGGCCTGCTGCTCGGCTGGACGCCGATCCTTCGCTCGGCGGTGCGGCGCCGCGCCCGCGCCGGCCTCGACGAGTTCATCGCCGGCGACATGACAGCCAGCTAGAGCGGAGCTCTGCGATCGCGGCAGTGTCGGCGTGTTCCGTCTGGCGCCAGGTCTACGGTCGCCGCGTGGATCGTCGGCGCGACGGATTCATCGGAGGGCTGCTGGTCGGCTTGGTGGGCATCGGCATCGTGGTGATCACGGCGATCGCGCTGCTGATCGCGCCCGTGATCGTCTGGTTCGCCTGGAACGTGCTCGACTTCGGCAACGCGATCGGGGCGGGCGACCTCGGCTTCTGGGGGATCATCCTGCTCTCGATCTTCCTCGTCGGAGGGGCGTTCATCAGGATCGCGGTGGTCAGCCTGGTGTTCATCATCGACCCGGCCTGGTTCTCGAAGGCGGGAACGCTGATGTGGCCGGAGCCGACCTTCAAGATCTGGGTCGCAACCGTGATCCTGGTGCTGGTCGCCTCGCACTCCGCCGCCGCCACCCGCCGGCGCTCCGAGCACCGAGGCGGCGGGCCCCCGAGCTACGCCTAGCGGCAGCGCTGGTGCGGAGTCAGGTCATCGTTCGCGCGATCACGAGGCGCTGGATCTCGTTCGTTCCCTCGTAGATCTGGGTGATCTTCGCGTCGCGCATCATCCGCTCGACCGGATATTCGTTCACGTAGCCGTAGCCGCCCAGCACCTGGACCGCCTCGGTGGTCACCCACATCGCGGTGTCGGAGGCGAACAGCTTCGCCATCGACGAGTACTTGCCGAGATCCGGCTCGCCTCGGTCCACCTTGGCGCAGGCGCGATAGAGCAGCTCACGGCCGGCGGCGGTCCGGGTCTCCATCTCGGCGAGCTTGAACTGGATTCCCTGGAAGGAGGCGATCGGCTTGCCGAACTGACGACGCTCGGCGGCGTAGGCCGCCGCGTAGTCGGTGGCCCCCTGGGAGATCCCGACCGCCTGGGCGGCGACGCCGAGCCGCGAGCGGTCGAGCGTCCCCATGGCCACCCTGAAGCCCTCGTCCACCGCACCGATCAGGTTCTCCTGCGGGACCCGGACCCCGTCGAAGATCGGCTGCCCGGTCGGCGAGCCCCGGATACCCATCTTGTGCTCGAGCTTTCCCACCGAGAACCCCGGGCGATCGGCCTCGACGATAAAGGCCGAGATCCCGCGCGAGCGCCCCGCCTCGGGATCGGTGACGCAGAAGACGACGTAGAAGTCGGCCACCCCGAGGTTGGTGATCCAGTTCTTGGTTCCGTCGATCACCCACTCGTCGCCGTCGGGGATCGGCTCGGGTCCGCATCCCGCCCGGGTCGGAGCCGGCGTCGGGCTCCGAGAGGGCGAAGGCCGGAGTCCACTCCCCAGCGGCGCAGCGAGGCAGGAAGCGCTGCTTCTGGTCCTCGGTGCCGAACAGCTTGATCGGCAGTGTCCCGAGCTCCTGGATCATCAGCATCAGGGCGCTCGAGGCGCAGGCCCGGGCGACCTCCTCGACCGCGATGTTCAGCATCAGCGTCCCCGTCCCGGTGCCCCCGTGCTCGACCTCGAACGGAAGGCCGAACAGGTCGTGCGAGGCGAACAGCTCCCGGAGGTCGCGGGGGTACTCGGCCGTGGCGTCGATCTCGGCCGCCCTCGGGGCCACCCGCTCGGTGACCATCTTTCGGATCGTCTCCCGGAAGTCGAGGAACTCGGAAGGCAGGATGTAGGTCGCCGAGGACTCGACTGCGGTCGCCATACCGGCAGCGTATCCGGGTTGACCTACAGGCCCAGCTGGCGGCCCAGGATCTCCTTCATGATCTCGTCGGTGCCGCCGCCGATCGGGCCGAGGCGGGCGTCGCGGACGGCCCGCTCGATCCCGTATTCGCGCATGTACCCGTAGCCGCCGTGGATCTGGAGGCATTCGTCGGCCACCTCGAGCAGGGCGCGTTGGGTGAACAGCTTCGCCATCGTCACTTCGCGGATGGCGTCGTGGCCCTCACCGAACAGGCGCAGGGCGTTGTAGGTCAGGGTCCTCGAAGCCTCGATCTTGGTCGCCATCTCGGCGAACTTGTGGCGGATCGCCTGGAACCGCCCGATCGGGCGCCCGAAGGCCTGGCGCTCCTTCGCGTACGCCAGGGTGGCCTCGAACACCTTCTGCATACCGCCGACCGCCCCGAGCGCCATCGCCAGGCGCTCCCACTGGAAGTTGGCCATGATCAGGTAGAAGCCCTGGTTCTCGGAGCCGAGCAGGTTCTCCTCCGGGACCTCGACCTCGGTGAACGCCAGCTCCCCGGTGTCTGAGGCGTGCCAACCCATCTTCTCCAGCTTGCTGGTCACCTGGTAGCCGGGCATCTCCCGCTCGAGGATCAGGAACGAGAGGCCGTGGTGGCCGCCCTCCTCGTTGGTCTTCACGGCGCAGACCAGGAAGTCGGCCCGGACGCCGTTGGTGATGAAGGTCTTCGAGCCGTTGACGACGTAGCCGCCGGACACCCTGCGGGCGGTGGAGCGGATGTCGGCGACGTTCGAACCTGCGCCCGGCTCCGTGATCCCGAGCGCTCCCACGAGCTCCCCCCGGATTCCGGGCACGATCCAGCGACGGCGCTGCTCCTCGGTGCCGAAGTTGAACAGCGGCGGCATCGCGATCTGGGCGTGCGCGTTGAGTCCGGCGGCGACCCCGCCGGAGCCTCCGGACCGCGACAGCTCCTCGATCCAGACCGCGTCGTGAAGGTGGGTCCCGCCCTGGCCGCCGTACTCGGCGGGGAACTTGAGACCGAGGAAGCCGAGCTCGCCGCAGCGGGCGAACAGCTCCCTCGGGAACTCTCGCGCCTCCTCCCACTCGTCGACGTGGGGCGCGATCTCGGCCGAGACGAAGCGGCGCACGCTCTCGCGAAGCTGCTCGTGCTCGTCCGTGAACGGGGGCACGAGCGCCCGCTCGCCGGTGTCCTTGACCACGCTCACTTCCTCGCCCTCTCAGGTTGGCCTCCCGGGCCGGCGGACCCCGGTGGTCGCCAGTCCTCGAGCATCGTGTAGCCGCGACCCCTGTGGTCGAAGCCGAGCAGGTCGCCGGTCGGGTTCTTGCGGTCGCCGTGGTGGTAGGCGCGGACCTCGCAGATCTTGCCGTCGCGAAGGCGAAAGAACTCGGCGCCGCGGTTGATCCGTTTCTCGCCGGACTCGGGATCCCGCCAGGTCATCGTCCATTCGATGCACGCTTCGTCGCCCTGCTCGATCCCTGACTCCATGAACCACTGCCCGTCGGCCTGCTCGACACCCCACTTGGCGTTCCCCGCGATCGCCCGCGCGCCTCGGTGGGGGCCGAGCCGCGTGTAGTAATGCACCGCGTCGTCGGTGAAGTGGGAGGCGATCAGCTCGGCGTCGCCGCTGTTCAGCGACTCGTAGTAGGCGCGGATGTGGTCGAGGTTGCTCAGGGAGTTTGATTCTGACCGATCGCGACCGAGCCGGGTGGCTCTAACCTGGATCGCATGCGGGAGATCTTCGGCCCACCGCTTCGTGCGGCCGCGTTGAGCGCCTTCATCCTCGGTCTCGTCCTGCTGCTGATCAACCCGCCGTCGCTGTCGGGGCTCGGCGGGCTGGTGGCCGTGGTGGCGGGCGCCCTCGCGATCGTGCTCGTCACCGCCTGGGCGACGGTTGGGCTGCTCGGCAGGGAGATGCCCGAGCCGGAGTTTCGGAGGCTGGTGGACCGAAGCGAGATGCTCGCCTCGTTGCCGCCGCCCGATCGGCCCCCGAGCGAGTTCGACGAGCTGGTGATGGAGGCGCTCGACGAGCTGCCCGAGCAGTTTCGGGAGCTGCTCGCGAAGACGCCGGTGGTCGTCTCAAGCCGCGGCCACGAGCACCGGGCATACGGGCTCTATGTCGGCGGCACGGTTGCCCGTGATGCCTATCCCGACCGGATCGTCATCTATCAGGACACGCTGGAGCGCGACTTCGGCCACGATCCGGCGCTGTTGCGGGCGCAGGTGGAGCGGACCGTGCGTCACGAGCTCGCCCACCATCTGGGCTGGGATGAGAGCGGGGTGCGCGAGCTCGGGCTCTGAGCGGGCCGGCCCGCCATGCTCCATCCCGGCTCGGTGCGAACATGTGTTCGTGCCGGGAGAGGCGACGATCCTTCACGCCGACCTCGACGCGTTCTACGCGTCGGTCGAGCAGCGGGACGACCCCCGCCTGCTCGGTCGGCCGGTGATCGTCGGGGCGGGGGTCGTGCTCGCCGCGAGCTATGAAGCGAGGGCGCGGGGGGTCCGGACGGCGATGGGCGGACAGCAGGCGCGACGCCTCTGCCCGCAGGCCGTCGTCGTGCCGCCACGGATGTCGGCGTATGCCGAGGCGAGCCGGGCCGTCTTCGAGCTCTTCGCAGAGACCGCCCCCCAAGTCGAGGCGCTTTCGATCGACGAGGCGTTCATCGACGCCCGCGGCCTCGAGCGGATCTCCGGCTCGGCGACCGAGATCGCGGCGCGGCTGCGCCGCGAGGTGCGCGCTCGGGTCGGGCTTCCGATCACGGTCGGCGTCGCAAGCACGAAGTTCCTCGCCAAGGTGGCCAGCGCTGTGGCCAAGCCGGACGGCCTCCTGCGGGTGCCGCCGGGCGGCGAGCTCGAGTTCCTGCATCCGCTTCCAGTGGAGCGCCTCTGGGGCGTGGGCCCGGTCAGCGCCCGAAAGCTCAGGCAGCGGGGCCTGGTAACCGTGGGCGAGGTGGCGCGCGTCGATGAGCTGGCGCTCGTCTCGATCCTTGGCCGAGCGGCTGCCCGGCACCTCCACGCCCTCGCCCACAACCGCGATCCGCGGCGGGTCCGGGGTCGCCGGCGCCGACGTTCGATCGGCTCTCAGCGCGCCATGGGGCGTTCGCCGAGATCATCGCGTGACCTGGACACGTTGCTGGTCGGCTTGGTGGACCGCCTCGGCCGACGCCTGCGGGCGGCTCGGCGCGTCTGCCGAACCGTCGTCCTTCGCCTTCGGTTCGATGACTTCTCGCGGGCGAGTCGATCGCGGACGCTGGTTGAAGCGACGGCTCAGACGCAAGCGATCCTGAACACGGCCAGGAGCCTGCTGGCCGTCGCCCTGCCGACGATCGAGGCTCGGGGCATCACTCTGATCGGCGTTTCCCTGTCCAACCTCGGCGACGATGGCTGGATCCAGCTTGCCCTGCCGCTCGATCGGGCGCCCCAGCGGGCTCTCGACCTTGCGCTCGACGACATCCGTGATCGCTTCGGATCGGGCGCGATCATGCGAGCCGCCCTCATGGGTGCCGATCAGGAGATCACGGTTCCGCTGCTGCCCGACTGAACCCCGTCGGCTCCGGGCGAGGTGGTGCCGCGCTCGTTTTTACTACCGCTGTGGTCGCGTGCCTCTACGAACCGGACGGTGCCTCGATCAGCTCGATCCGGTAGTCGTCGGGATCGCGGACGAAGCAGAGCAGCGAGCCGCCCTCGCGGACCGAGTAGGGAGGACGTTCGGGCTCGATCCCCACCGATGCCAGTCGCTCGAGCGTGGCGTCCATGTCGGTGACCGTGATCGCGATGTGCCCGTAGCCGGTCCCGATCTCGTACGGCTCCGCCCGGCCGATGTTGTAGGTCAGCTCGAGTCGCGGCCCGTCCCCCGGCAGGCCCATGAAGACGTTGATCGCCTCGTCGCGGATCGGGATCCGACCGATCTCCTCCATGCCGAGCTTCTCGTAGAACGCGATCGAGCGATCGAGGTCCGTGACCCGGTAGCAGGTATGGATCAGCTCCGGCACGGGCCGGACCATAGCTCGCCCGACTCCGTCGCGGACCTACAGGCCGTACGAGCGGCCGATCACGTCGAGCATGATCTCATCGGTGCCGGCGCCGATCCGGTTCAGGCGAACGTCGCGGTAGGCGCGCTCGACCTCGTACTCCTTCATGTACCCGTACCCGCCGAGAATCTGGACGCACTCGTCGGCGACCTCGCAGCACATTCGCGAGGCGAACAGCTTCACCTCGGTGATCTCGCGCACCGGGTACTCGCCGTTGGCATAGCGCCAGGCGACCACGTAGTTGAACTGCTTCGCCGCCTCGATCTTGGTTGCCATCTCGGCGAACTTGTGGCGGATCGCCTGGAACCTGCCGATCGGGCGCCCGAAGGCCTCACGCTCCTTGGCGTAGGCGAGCGTCTTCTCGAACAGCCGCTCCGCCCCGGCGACGCTGCCCGCGGCGGCGACCATGCGCTCGCTCTGGAGCTCCCAGGAGATGTGGTAGAAGCCCTTGCCGATCTCGCCGAGGACGCTCTCGGCCGGCACGCGAACCTCGTTGAAGGCGAGCTCGCCGGTGTCCGAGGAGTGCATGCCCATCTTCTCCAGCTTGCGGGAGACCTCGAAACCGGGAACGTGGTCTCCCTCCGAGTCGCGAAGGTCGACGAGGAACAGCGTGATGCCCTCGTGGCGAGCGTCGGGATCGGTCTTCGCCACCAGGAGGATGAAGTCGGCTCGGGGGCCGTTGGTGATGAACGTCTTCGAGCCCGAGATCAGGTACTCGTCGCCGTCGCGGATCGCCTTGGTTCGGATCCCCGCCACGTCGGAGCCGGCGCCGGGCTCCGTGATCCCGAGGCAACCGATCTTCTCGCCCTTGATTCCCGGGACCAGATAGCGCTGCTTCTGCTCCTCGGTGCCCAGCAGGTGAATCGGGGGAAGGACCATGTCAGTCTGGACGGCGAAGCCCATGTTGGTCCCGCCCGATCCCGAGTAGCTCATGCACTCGGCGCGGACCAGCGAGTAGTAGTAGTCGCCGCCCTGGCCGCCGTACTCCTCGGGAAAGCACAGTCCGAGATAGCCGAGCTCCCCGGCGCGGCGCATGGCCTCGTTCGGCCAGGTCGTCTCCTCCCATTCGTTGCGGTGCGGCCACAACTCGGCCTTCACCCAGGCCTCCATCGACTCGCGGAGGTCCTCGTGCTCGTCGTTGAACAGCAGGTGCTTGCGGGTCGCCGCGTGCTCGGGCTTGATCACGGTCGCTGTGGCCACGGTGTCTCGCTCCTTTGGTGGCTTGGCTCGGCGTCGACCGGGCACGCCCGCCGACGCTGTGCGCAGCATAGAGTATTACCTCATACTTTGTGCTACGGTGGCCACGGTGGCCGAGCAGCTGGTCCTGTACGAGGTCGAAGACGGCGTTGCGACCGTCACCCTCAACGACCCCGAGAAGCGCAACCGGCTCTCGCCCGAGATGCTCGCCCAGCTGGTGGACGCGGTTCGCATGGCCCGAGACGACGACCGGGCGCGGGCGATGGTGCTGACCGGCGCCGGGAAGGCGTTCTGCGCCGGCGCCGACCTGGGTGGCTTCGGCTCCGACGCCCCGCCGATCCAAAAGCACTTCGGGACCGACCTGTTCCTGGAGTTCTTCCGGCTGATGCCCCGGCTCGGCAAGCCCACCCTCTGCGCCGCGAACGGCCATGTGGTCGCCGGCGGGCTGGGGCTGGCGCTCTCATGTGACCTGGTGGTCGCCAAGCAGGGCGCCGACTTCTGGACCCCGGAGATCAACATCGGCGCCTTCCCCTACATGATCATGTCGATCATCTACCGCAACGTCCCTCGCAAGGTGGTCAACGAGATGATCCTGCTCGGCGAGCGGCTGTCGGCGGATGAGGCGGTGCGGCACGGGCTCGCCAACAAGGTGGTCCCGGAGGAGGATTTCGACGCCGCGGTCGCAGACTGGGCGGGCAAGCTCGCCTCCAAGAGCCCGGTGCTGATGCGCCTCGGGCACGACGCGATGTACCGCCAGCAGGACATGGCACTCGACGACGCGCTCGAGTATCTGCGCTCCCAGCTTTCTCTTACCTTCAGCACCGAGGACATCGTCGAGGGCGCTCAGGCCTTCTTCGAGAAGCGCGAGCCGAACTGGAAGGGGCGGTAGATGAGGGACGAGACACCGATAATGGCGAGTTTCCTTCGCTCAGCGAAGGAAACTCGCCATCCTTGCCGCGCGCCCACCCCCTCAATCCCCGGAAGGAGAATCAATGGCGACTGAGGAGAAGGTCGGAGCGGAGCACCAAGGCGAGGCGCCGGAGGCGCCGGACCGGGTCGAGGCCGGTGAGGAAACCGGAATGAAGACGCTCGTGGAGGACCTCCATGACCGCCGCCGGCGAGCGAAGCTCGGCGGCGGGGCCGAGAAGATCGCGGTTCAGCACGAGCGCGGCAAGCTGACCGCGCGGGAGCGGCTCGACCTGCTGGTCGATCCCGGCAGCTTGGTCGAGATCGGGATTCACGGCGGCCCTCACTTCTCACAGCGCTCAATGGAGGGCAGGGATGCACCGGCGGACGGGGTGGTCACCGGCTGGGGTGACGTCGACGGGCGCACTTGCTGCATCGCCGCCTACGACTTCACCGTGATGGCCGGTTCGATGGGGATGACCGGCGAGCTCAAGGTGTCCCGGCTGCGGGAGATGGCGCTGCAGAAGCGGATGCCTTTCATCTGGCTGCTGGACTCGGCGGGCGCCCGGATCCAGGAGGCGGCCGGATCGCTGTTCGCCGGCTCCGGTCACCTGTTCCGCGAGGAGGTGACGATGTCCGGCGTGATCCCCATGGTCGCGGCGATGATGGGTCCGTGCGCCGCCGGCACCGCATACATCCCGGGGCTGGCCGACTTCGTGCCGATGGTCGTCGGCCAGGGGGCGATGGCGCTCGCCGGGCCGCATCTGACCAAGGCCGTCACCGGGGAGGACATCTCGATGGAGGACCTCGGGGGAGCCCGGGTCCACTGCCGGATCTCGGGCGTCGGTGACCTCGAGGTCGCGGACGACCACGAGTGCATCGAGGTGGTCAAGCGCTACCTCTCGTTCTTCCCCGCCAACTGTGAGCAGCGACCTCCGGTGCGGGAAACCGACGATCCCGACGACCGGATGTCAGAGAAGCTGCTCGACATCGTCCCCGAGTCGGCCCGGCACCCGTACGACATGTACGAGCTGATCGGCGAGATCGTCGACGACGGCGAGATCCTCGACCTGAAGCCGAAGTTCGCGAAGACGATCATCACCTGCCTGGCCAGGTTCGGGGGCCAGCCGGTGGGGATCGTCGCCAACCAGCCGAAGCAGCTCGGCGGCATCCTCGAGAACGACTCCGCCGACAAGGCGGCGCGGTTCATCAACCTCTGCGACGCCTTCGGCATCCCGCTCCTCTTCCTCCAGGACGTGCCCGGGTTCATGGTCGGCTCCAAGGTGGAGCACGCGGGGATCATCCGGCACGGGGCGAAGATGCTGTACGCGGTCTCCCGGGCCACGGTGCCGAAGATCACCGTCGTGGTCCGCAAGGCCTACGGCGCCGGCTACTACGTGATGTGCGGCAAGGCCTACGAGCCCGACCTGATCGTCGCCTGGCCAACCGCCGAGATCTCGGTCATGGGCCCGGAGGGGGCCGTCAACATCATCGGCCGCTCGGCGATCGAGGCCTCGGACGATCCCGAGCGAACCCGCGAGGAGATGCTGACCCGGATCAAGCAGTCGATCGATCCCTACATCGCCGCCAGGAACGACGTCATCGACGACGTGATCGATCCGCGCGAGACCCGGCCGACGATCATCCGCGGCTTGCGGATGGCGGCCGACAAGAGGCTCGACCGCCCATACAAGAAGCACGGCGTGATGCCGGTATGAGGGGCGGGAGGTTCGAACAACGGCGGGCAGGTGAGGGAGGCGACCCCGCGTTGGTTGTCGGGTTAGTTGGCTTCAGGGCAACAAAGGCGACGACGGATTGCGATCCGAGGCCGCGAATGGCGCCTTCATGGCGGATACAAGCGCCACCGACGGCGCCAAGCGCCGAATCCCTCTCCCCTACCTGCCCCGTTGTTCGCGCTCCCGGGAGGCCCGCAGTGAGCCGCTTCGAGGACCCGGTCATCCTCTCGTGCAGCATCAGCGGCGCGATCGCCAACCGCGACCAGTGCCCGGCGATCCCGTACACGCCCGAGGAGTACGCGGCGGAGGCGCGGCGGATCGTCGACGAAGGGGGCTCGCAGATCCACATCCACGCCCGCACGCCGGAGGGGGTGCCGAGCTACGAGATCGAGGACTTCCGGGCGATCACGGAGGCGATCCGGGCCGAGGTCGACGACGTGATCGTGAACTACTCGACCGGGGCGATCGGGGTGCCGATCGATAAGCGGATCGAGTACCTGCGCGAGCTGAAGCCCGACGTGGCGGCGCTGAACATGAGCTCGATGAACTACGCCAAGTACTCGCGGCGGCGCAAGGAGTTCGTGTTCAAGGCGGTGTTCGAGAACTCGTTCGACACGATCATCGAGTTCCTGACCGCGATGCGGGAGCTCGACATCAAGCCCGAGCACGAGTGCTTCGACGCCGGCCACATCGCCAACCTCGACCCGCTGATCGACATGGGGCTGCTGGCGCAGCCGGTCAACGTCTCCCTGGTGATCGGGGTGAACGGCGGCATCCGGCCGAACGCCCGGAACGTCGCCTTCATGGCAGAGCAGGTCCCGGGTGGCGCCGAGGGCCCCAACAACTGGCAGGTGATCGGGATCTCGCGCGACCAGTGGAGGCTGATCGGGGCCGCGCTGTCGCTCGGCGGCAACGTTCGTGCCGGACTCGAGGACAACTTCTACCTACCCGACGGCGAGATGGCGCGGTCCAACGGCGACCTGATCGCCAAGGCCCGGCAGATGGCGGAGGACGTCGGCCGGCGGGTGGCAACCGTCGCCGAGGCGCGGGAGCTGCTGGGAGTGGCCAAGCGTGACCGAGCGCCCGCTTAGCGACCTCAGGGTCCTCGACCTCACCCGCCTGCTCCCCGGTGGGTTCTGCAGCCTCCTGCTGGCCGACTTCGGCGCCGATGTGGTCAAGGTCGAGGACACCGGGATGGGCGACTACGTTCGCTGGGCGCCGCCCTACTACGGCTCCGAGCAGGACCAGGCCCTGGGCACCCGCTCGGCTCTCTACCTGGCGCTGAACCGCGGCAAGCGCTCGATCCGCCTCGACTTGAAGTCCGACGGCGGCCGGGAGGCGCTGCATCGCCTGGCGAGCGAATTCGACGTCGTGCTGGAGAGCTTTCGCCCCGGGGTCCTCGATCGACTCGGATGTGGCTACGAGGCGCTCCGCGAGGTCAATCCGCGACTCGTGTACTGCGCGATCACCGGTTACGGGCAGACGGGCCCCAACGCCGACCGCGCGGGTCACGACATCAACTATCTCGGGCTCAACGGCCTGCTCGGGTTGACCGGGGAGCCCGACGGCAGGCCGATCCAGGCCGCTGGGCAGATCGCGGATCTCGGCGGCGGGGCGCTGATGGCCGCCTTCGGGGTGATGGCCGCGCTGCGGGAACGCGAGCGCTCCGGCGAGGGCCAGATGGTCGACGTCTCGATGACCGACGGCTCGCTCGCCTGGCTGGCGATGGTCGCGGCTCAGTACCTCTGCGACGGCAACGCTCCCGAGCGCGGTCGCGGCTCGCTGAACGGGGGGTTCGCCTGCTACCTGCCATACGAGGCCGCAGACGGCTACGTCACCTGCGGCGCGCTGGAGCCCAAGTTCTGGCGCAACTTCTGCGAGGGGGTCGGCCGCCCCGAACTGATCGACAAGCAGTTCGTCTCGCCCGACTCAGAGGACGGGCGCGAGATCGCCGAGGTCTTCCGGTCGCGGACGAGGGAGCGGTGGCGGGTATTCAACGACCAGCACGACGCGATGATCGAGCCCGTCCTCGACCTCGACGAGGCGCTCGGCTCCGAGCTCGTGGCCGAGCGTGAGATGGTGGTCGAGCTCGAACAGCCGCGGCTCGGCCCGGTCCGGCAGCTCGGGGTGCCGGTGAAGCTCTCCCGCACGCCGGGGGTCGTCGAGCGGCCCGCTCCGGCGCTGGGCGAGCACACCGCGGAGGTGCTTCGAGAGTCCGGGTTCGGCCCCGAGGAGGTCGACGCCCTGATCGAGGGCGGCGCCGCCGCCGGCCCCAACGAGGCGGTCGAACAGGAGCCGTTCCTCGGATGAGCGCGCCACGGACGAGCAACGGACAGCTGCTCAAGATCTCCGAGCTGGCGGAGCGCTCGGGCGTATCGGTCGCGACCATCCGCCACTACCTGCGTGAGGAGCTGCTCCCCGAGCCGGTGAAGACGAGCCGCAACATGGCCTACTACCCGCCTGAGTTCGTGGACCGGATCCGGTTGATCAAGCAGCTTCAGGAGGAGCGGTTCATGCCACTGAGGGTGATTCGCGAGCTGCTCGAGCGCGAGGACGTGGAGCCGGAGCGTCTGCGGGCGATGATCGAGCTCGAGGACCAGATCCTCGAGCGGGCCCTGGCGGGCGAGCGCGAACGGATCCCGGCCCCCGAGGTGAGCGAGCGCTACGACCTCCCCCAGGGGGTCCTCGACCGGCTCGCCGAGCTCGGCATCCTGACCCCCGACCGGGTGGGGTACTCCCCCTCGGACGTGAGGATCATCGAGGCGATCACCCGATTCCGCGCCGGCGGCTACGACGAGCGCCTCGGGTTCACTGTCTACGACACGCTGCGCTACAAGCGGGCGTTGGAGCCGCTGGTGGCCGAGGAGGTCGAGGTCCTGAGGGAGCGCCTGGCCGGCGATCTGGAGCCGCGGCGGGCGATCGAGATCGTCGAGGCGGGGGTGGGTCCGCTGAACGAGCTGATCGCGGCCCTGCACACCAAGCTGCTCGTGGCCAAGCTCCAACGCCACCGCGAGCGTCGCAGCTGATCGGCGCTCGCCCGGTGGACGAGCAACGGGAAGGCTCCACGGCGCGGGCGACCCGGAGTGCCACCGCTTGCCTCCTGGCGGGCACAGCGCTCGCGCTCGCCTCCCTTGTCGCCGGGGGGCTCACCGGCCCTCCCTACCTGAGCCGGGATGGCGTCAACGGCTGGGTCGTGGTCTTCGCCGCGGGGCTGTTCGCGGCCCTGGTGGCGACGCCATTTGCGATCGAGGCTGGGCTTCGGCCCAGGCATCCCGATCGCGACGCCCGCTGGGACCGGGCGATACCCGCCTGGGGCGCAATCGGCCTGCTGGTGCTCGTGGTCGGGGCGATCGCGGGCGCCGGGGGCAGCTTCGCGGGGGACTCGCTCGCCGGCTCCTGCGGTCTGCTGGCGCTCGCCGAGGGAGGACTGGTCCTGATCGCGGTCCTGGCGATGATGCTCTCGGGCTGAGCCGATCTCGATCGCCCACGGTCGTTGCCCGGGCCGGCAGATGTCACCGCCGGCCTCGCGAACGGACTAGGTTGTTTGCCGGTGAGGGCGGTCCTGATCACTGGAACGTCGAGCGGCATCGGACGCGCCTGTGCCCTGCGCCTGGCGCGGAACGGGTTCAAGGTCTTCGCCGGTTACCGAAAGGAGGCGGATGGCGCCAGCCTGGCGGCGGAGGCGAACGGCGAGCTGGAGGCGTTGCCGATCGACGTCACCGTGGCAGGCCAGATAGCGGACGCCGCCGGCCGCTTGGAGGAGGCGTTGGGGGACCAGGGGCTCTGGGGCCTGGTGAACAACGCCGGGATCCCGGTCCCGGGCCCGATCGAGTCGATGGACATCGACGACCTTCGGCACCAGCTCGAGGTCAACCTGGTCGGCCAGATGGCGGTCACGCAGGCGCTGCTGCCGTCGCTGCGTCGCGGCAGGGGCCGGGTGGTGAACATGACCTCGGTCGGCGGGCGTGTGGCGACGCCGTTCATGGGCGCATACCACGCATCGAAGTTCGGGCTCGAGGGGATCTCGGACGCCCTTCGCCGAGAGCTCGCCGGGGTCGGGGTGGAGGTGACGGCGATCGAGCCGGGCAGCATCGCCACCGAGATCTGGGATCGAGGCCGCCGGCACGCGGACGGGGTGATCTCCGGCATGTCGGCCGAGGCGAGGGACGCGTACGGCAGTGACCTCGAGGCGGCGCTCGATACGGCGACGCACGCCGGCGAGCGCGGTACCTCGCCGGACAAGGTGGCCCGGACCGTGGAGCGCGCCCTGACCGCCCGGCGGCCCCGGGCGCGCTACGTCGTCGGGGCCGACGCCCGGGCCATGATCCTCGCCCAGGCGGTGCTGCCGACGCGAGTCTTCGACCGCCTGATGCGCCGGGCGATGGGCCTCCGCGCCGGCGGGTCGCGAACCTATACTCCGTAGATTGACTGGTCAATCAGCCGGCCGGTCAGGTTGCAGATGGAGATGATGCGCGCCGCCGCCGTACAGCTCAACTCGACGGCCGACAAGGGCCGCAACCTCGAGGTTGCCGAGCGCCTCGTGCGCTCCGCCGCGGCCAACGGGGCGGAGCTCGTGGTGCTGCCCGAGAAGTGGAACCTGCTCGGCGAACCCGCGGCGCTGCTCGCCGGGGCCGAGCCTCTCGACGGGGCAACGATCTCGGCAGCGAGCTCCTGGGCACGCGAGCTGGGCATCCACCTGGTCGCCGGCAGCATCGCCGAGCGGGTCGAGGGCCACGAGAAGGCGTTCAACACCTCGGCGCTGATCGGGCCCGGGGGAGAGCTGGAGGCCGCCTACCGCAAGATCCACATGTTCGACGTCGACGTGGGCGGGGTCGCCTACCGGGAATCCGCGCACGAGGAGGCCGGGGACGACGTGGTCACGGCGAGCCTGATCGGCGGGCTCGAGGGCGCCACGCTGGGAATGACCATCTGCTACGACCTTCGCTTCCCCGAGCTGTACCGGATCCTGGCCGTGCGAGGGGCGACCGTGATCACGGTCCCGTCCGCGTTCACCCTCGACACCGGCCGGGATCACTGGGAGGTGCTGTTGCGGGCCCGCGCGATCGAGAACCAGGCCTTCCTGGTGGCCGCCGACCAGATCGGTGAGGCACCACCGCACTACCGCTCCTACGGGCGCTCGATGATCCTCGACCCGTGGGGGCTGGTCCTCGCGCGGGCGCCGGACGAGGAATGCTTCGTCGCCGCGGACCTCGACCTCGAGGCCCTGGGGCGGATCCGCAGGCGGCTGCCCTCGCTCGCCAACCGTCGCCCCGACGCCTACCGATGGCCGGAGGCCGAGGAGCTCAGGGTCTGATGGGGCCCGGTCATGGACGCTAAGGCGCCGCCGGTCGAGAAGCGGCGCCAGATCCTGGACGCCGCGATCCACGTCTTCGCCCGCCAGGGCTTCCATGCCTGCCGGGTCTCGGACATCGCCGACGAGGCCGGGGTCGCCTACGGGCTCGTCTACCACTACTTCAAGTCCAAGGACCAGGTGCTGAACGAGCTGTTCACGGAGCGCTGGTCGCTGCTCCTGGCCGCGATCGAGGAGGTCGACGGAGAGCCGATCGACGCCCGCCAGAAGCTCGACACCGTGGCCCGCTTCATCATCGACTCCTACCGGTACGAACCCGACCTGATGAAGGTGATCATCGTCGACGTCACCCGGGCGGCGTACTCCTTCGGGCGCACACATCTGCCGGAGATCCGCCGTGCGTACGAGATGATCGCCAAGATCGTCGCCGATGGCCAACGGTCGGGGACGTTCCGCCGTGACGTGGATCCGGAGTTCGCCTCGATGTGGTTCTACGGCGCGATCGAGCAGCTTCTGTCCGGCTGGGTGTTCGACCTGATTCCCGGGGGAGAGGCGGACTTCGATCGCGCGCGCGAGATGCTGGTCGAGACGATCTGCGGCGGGCTCGACGCGCGCGACGGCGCCGGAGGCCGATAGAGGCCCGGGATGTGGGAGTCGCTCGGCACCACCCACCGCCAGGACCGGGTCCTGCACGGCGCGGCCAAGGCCCTCAACGTGGCGGCCGGGCTGATCGCCCTGCCGATTTGGCTGCTCGGGCAGCGCCTCAGAGAGCCGTTTGGACGCCTGTTGGCGAGGCTCGACGGCGAGCCGGCTCCACTCCCGGTGGCGCCACCGCGCGAGCGCTCGATGGACGCCCTGATGGCGGACCTCGAGGCGATCCCGAACCGGCTGCGCCACTCGGATGCGGCCATGGCGCGGAAGGGGTTCGCCGACCTGTCGACGTTCGTGCTCGCCAACCAGCGCGAGGCGGCCAACCTCGGCTACGCCTACCCGGCACGGTTCTCCGACCACGTGTTCGTGGGCGCGGACGGGGAGAGGATCGCGGCCACGGTCGGGCTTCAGGAGACCGAGGGGCGCCCGGGGCTGATCGTCGCTCACGGGCTGTTCTCCTCGCGGCGCTTCGACTACGTCCGCCAGATCGCCGTCCGCGCGCACTACGAGTGGGGCTTCAACGTCCTCGCCCTGGATCTTCGGAGCTTCGGGCTCACCAACCTCACCAGCCAGGCGCCGACGGCGGTGGGCTGGAAGGAAGGCGAGGACGTGGTCGCCGCGGGGACCTATCTGAAGCAGCTCGGGGCGAGCTCGGTCGGCGCCCTGGGGATCTCGCTCGGCGGCTCGGCGGTGCTCGGCGCCTGTCACGTCGAGGGCGCCGAGCGTGCCCTCGACGGCGGCATCCTTGCGATCTCGCCTCCGGCCGACCCGGAGCGCATGGCGAGGCGACTGTCGGTGCGCCCGCCCCGCACCGACCCCTCCTACGTGCTCAGCCTGGGCTTCTGGGCCATGCTCAGGTCGCGCATCCGCCAGGCCGACTGGGAGGCGATCGAGAACTTCGTCGACCCGGTGGAGCGGATCTCGGCTCCCTACTACGGGGTGGACGCCGACGAGCTCTGGCACCGGGCTGCCGCCAGGCACCACATCGCCGCCGCCCGGGTGCCGGTCCTGATCCTGCATCCCGAGGATGACCAGATCGTTCCCGTCGAGCACGCCCGGATGCTGGACGAGGCTGCTCGAGACCAGGAGCTGGTGCGGGTCTGGACCCTGCCCGGCGGTGGCCACGGCGCGATCGACGCCGTCGATCGCGCCTGGTTCTACGCGGTCCTGCGCGGCTTCTTCGAGCGGTGGGCGACCTACCCAGGGCCGCCGCGCGCGAAGCCCGAGGGCGGGCGCTCGAACCGCTCGCGGTCCAAGCTGATTTACTCCGCCACGAGGTAACCGAGGTGGAGAACGACATCGTCAGAAGACTGCTGTGGTCGGGCTTGGT
Organism: uncultured bacterium; assembly: GCA_963811625.1. Classification (GTDB taxonomy): domain Bacteria; phylum Actinomycetota; class Thermoleophilia; order Solirubrobacterales; family 70-9; genus AC-56. The sequence goes on from CAWERS010000002.1 coordinate 300,299, forward strand.
GGCGGGGCTCAGCGCGCTCGCGACCGTCGCCGCCCACCGGGTGGCGGGCGTGATCTGGACCCGTGTCTTCGGGGAGGAGCCCCCGGAGTGAGCCCCGACGGCCCCGCCGGTGAGCCCCGCGAGGACCGGACGGTCGGGGAGCTCGTCCTCGACGTCTCGGAACGCGTCTCGATCCTGCTTCGCGAGGAGATCGAGCTGGCCAAGACCGAGATCCGGGAGAAGGTCGCAAAGCTGCTCCAGGGCTCGGCGGTCGGAATCGCGGCCGGCGTGTTCGCGCTCATGGGCCTGGCGATGCTCATGCACGGGATCGCCTGGCTGCTCAACGACCTGTTCTTCTCCGACCACGTCTGGGTCGGCTTCATGATCGAGGCGCTGTTCTGGTTCTGCGTCGCCGTCGGGGCGGGGTTTTTCGCCTACCGCTCCGTGCAGGCGGGCTCGCCGCCGACCCCCGACCTCGCGATCGAGGAGGCACGCCGCACCAAGGAGACGCTGGAGGCCGGCACCAGATGAGCGGCGGCCAGGACATGCACCTGAGCGGTGCCGCTCGGCCGGCACCCCTTGCCGCGGGGCGCGACTCGGCCCAGATCCGCGAGGACATCGAGCGCCAGCGCACCGAGCTCGGGCGCTCGGTCGAGGCGCTGCGCGGCCGGGTCGGTGAGCTGACCGACTGGCGGCGCCAGATCCGAGCCCATCAGCGCGAGCTCGCGATCGGCGCGGCGGTGGTCGGCTTTGCGATCGGCGGCCTGATGGCGCTGCGCCGGCGGTAGGGACACCCCCCGCGTCGAGTAAAGGCTGGGTAGGGTGGACTGCCCCCCCGAGCGACTGCGCCGGGACCTCGATTGTCGGGTTAGTTGGCCTCAGGGTCACAAAGGCGACAACGGACTCCCCAGACTCGTTTACGGCCTGCCGCCACGCAACAGGCTCTAGCCCGCCGACACCGGACGCGAAGCGGAGGATGTCGGCGGAGTCATTCCGCTGTCCGGGATCACGCCTAGGGTGCGCGGGATGGACCACTCGCAGGTGTCGGCCCGCGCGGTGGCCAAGGTCGTGGTGATCGTTGCCGCCGTGGGCGCCGGCCTCTACTTCGCGTACCTGATCAGGGAGGTCATCGGCCTGTTCGTGATCGCGATCTTCTTCGCGGTCGCGATCACCCCGGCGGTCAACTGGCTGAACCGCCGCCGGGTGCCGCGCTGGGTCGCGATCCTGCTCGTCTACCTCTCGATAGCCGGCGCCATCTTCGGCATCGGGCTGCTGATCGTCCCCCCGGTGGTCAACGGCGTCACCGATATCTCCGACGATCTGCCCGGGTACGTCGACGACCTGCGCCACAACGACACCTTCCGCGACTACGACAACCGCTACCACATCACCGACAAGCTCCGCGAGCAGACGCGGGAGCTGCCGGACAAGCTCGGGGACGCAGCGACCACGCTTCGGGACGTGACCGTGGGCGTCTTCAACCGCTTCGTGCAGCTGTTCTCGATCCTGGTGATCACCTTCTTCCTGGTCAAGGACGGCCAGCGGTTGCTCGAGTTCCTCTACAGACAGGCGCCGCCGGAGGGGGCCCGGCGACTGCGGAAGATCGCCACCGACATCTCGGACGCCGTCGCCGGCTACGTGTTCGGCAACTTCGTGATCAGCGTCCTGGCCGGGCTGGTGACCTACATCACCCTGGAGATCCTCGGAATTCCGTTCGCGGTCCCGCTCGCGATCCTGTTCGGCTTCTTCGACCTGATCCCGCTGGTCGGCGCGACCCTCGGCGGGATCCTGGTCGGGATCGTGGTCGGCCTGGTCGACTTCCCGGTCGGGCTGATCGTCTGGGCCGCGGTCCTGATCCTCTACCAGCAGGTGGAGAACAACCTGATCCAGCCGTACGTCTACGGCCGCGCGGTCCAGCTGCATCCCCTGATCGTCATCGGCGCGATCCTGATCGGCGCCGCCCTGCTCGGCGTCCTCGGCGCCCTGATGGCGATTCCGGCCGCCGCCGCCGTGCAGGCCGTGGTCCGCGACTACTGGCGGTTCACGCACGGCGACGAGCCGCCGCCATCAAGCGAGGCCCCGGCGCAGGCCACCTAGGACCGGCTGCCGTCGCCGGGGACCGGCGGCTAGGCCTCGATTAAGTGGAATCCTGGGCGGGCTGGCCCAGCAGGGCCGGTGGCACTCCGCCGACGCCGATCATCCCGGGCCCGACGTGGGCTCCGAGGACGGGGCCAACCTCCGAGACGAACACCGGGTCGCAGCCGAAGATCTCGCGTCCCTGCTCGACCAGGCGTCGGGCGGTTTCGGGGTCCTGGATGTGCTGGACCACCCAGGCGTCGGCGCCGTCGGAATGGCGCTGGCGTGCGTAGTCGACCATCCGCTCGAGAGCACGGCGGCGGGTGCGGACCCGCTCGACCGGGGTGATCTCCTCGACCAGGGTCAGGATCGGCTTGATCTGAAGCGCCGAGCCGAGCCACGCCTGGGCGGCGCCGATTCGCCCCCCCTTGCGCAGGTAGTCGAGGGTGTCGATCGCGAACCACATCTCGAGCCGGTCACGAGAGCGCTCGGCGGCCTCCAGCGTCTGGGCGCCGTCCGCCCCCGCCGCGGCCGCGGTCGCGGCCGCCAGGACCACCAGCGCCTGTCCGCCCGCTGCCGTTCGGCTGTCGCAGACGTGGATCCGCTCGCCCCCGCGGCCCTCGTCCACGAGGCGCTGTCGCGCCTGTCGCGCCGACTCGCAAGTGCCCGAGATCCCGGCCGAGAGGTGGATCGAGACGATCTCCCGGTGCTCGGCGAGAAGCGGCTCGTAGACCGACGTGAAGTCCCCGACCGAGGGCTGCGAGGTCGTTGCGCCCTCGTCGCTGTGACGCAGCCGCTCGTAGAAGTCCGCGTACTCGGACTCCGCGATCTCGATCTCCGGCCGTTGCTCCCCGTCGAGCGAGACGTAGAGGCTGATCCGGTGGATGCCGTGCCGGCTCACCAGCTCGTCCGGGAGGTACGCCGTCGTGTCGGTGACGACGGCGGTCGCGGGGCCGGGGCTCACCGACCCCTTCTATCACGGCTCTACCATCCCGTAGCTCGTGGCCACGACACTCGTCACCGGCGCCAGCGGATTCCTGGGCTCGCATCTGGTTCGGGCCCTGGCCGCGCGCGGCGATCGGTTGAAGTTGCTGCTTCGCCGCGGATCCAGCGTGGATCACCTCTCCGACCTGGAGTTCGAGCGCGCGAACGGCGACATCCTCGATCGCACCTCGGTGCGGGCGGCGATGGAGGATGTGGAGCGCGTGTTCCATCTCGCCGGGACGACCTCGATGCGTTCGCGGGATCGCGACCGCGTCTTCGAGCTCAACGTTCGGGGGACCCGGAACGTGCTCGAGGAGGCGCTGGGCGCCGAGGTGCGCCGCGTGGTCCACGCATCCTCGGTGGCGGCGGTCGGGCCCGCCACCCCCGGCGGCACCGCGGACGAGACTCAGCCGTTTCGAGCCGGCGGTCTGGGGATCGCATACGTGAACTCCAAGCACGAGGCGGAGGTCGAGGCGTTGCGGGTGGCCGCGCACGGGCTCGAGGTGGTGATCGTCAACCCGTCGTTCGTGCTCGGCCCCGACGATCCGAAGGGGACCTCGATGGCCCTGGTGCGCCGCTTCCTGCTCGGCAGGATCCCCGGATACGTCGGCGGAGCGCTGAACATCGTCGACGTCCGCGACGTGGCCCAGGGGCACCTGCTTGCGGACCAGAAAGGGGAGAGCGGCGAGCGGTACATCCTCTCCGGTCGGAACTTCACCCTCGACCGGCTGTTCGCCGACTTCGCCCGGATCTCTGGTCGCGAGCAGAGTCCGGTCAAGCTGCCCGGGCCGGCCACCGCGTTCGCGGTCGGGGCGTTGGGGAGGGCTGGGGTGCCGATCTCGGTCTCGCCCGACGAAGTGCGCTCGGCGATGCAGTGGTGGACCTACCGGAACACGAAGGCGCGCCGGGAGCTGGGGTTCGAGCCCCGGCCGCACGAGGAGACGCTCGAGGACGCGGTTCGGTGGCAGATGGACGAGCTCGGAGAGCGCGTGCGCGGGGGCCGCGGGCCTGAGGAGGCGGCGCTCGCCGCCTTCGCCCCGCTGCTGCGCCTCGGGGAGCGGGTGCTGGAGCTGTGATCGTCCTCTACCGCTGTCCGACGCGGACCAATGTCCTCTGCCCGTGCGGCGCGGTCGCCAGGCGCCTGGAAAGCCTGGGTCTCGAATATCGGACCGAGCGCTTGCCCTACCGGCGCGCACGCCGCCCCGAGATCGAGGAGCTGACCCGACAGAGGCGGGTCCCGGTGCTGGTCGACGGCGACGAGGTGATCCACGACTCGAAGCGGATTATCGAGTATCTACGGTGGAGATATGAGGAGCTTTAGCGCGTTGACCCATCTGGCCTATACAATTTGAAGCGATGGAAACCACTGAAGCGGCAGTCAGCCTCACCGACAAGGCGGCGGACAAGATCAAGGATCTGCTGGCCGCCAACCAGGACGCCTCCGAGCAGGCGCTCCGGGTGGCGGTTCGCGGAGGCGGGTGCTCCGGATTCCAGTACGCGCTGGCGCTGGATCAGACCAAGGACGACGACCATGTGTTCTCGCACCAGGGCGTCGACGTCGTCGTCGACAAGGTGAGCATGCAGTTCGTGTTCGGCTCCGAGGTCGACTATGTGGATGGCCTTCAGGGGGCCGGGTTCGTGGTCAACAACCCCAACGTCGTCGCCGCCTGCGGCTGCGGCTCCTCGTTCCAGGTTCGTGACGACGCTGCCGAGCGCGCGGCGACCGTCTGAGCCGACAGCGCCTCGGGCTCTCAGCCGAGCTTGAGCGGCGGGCTCTGCTGCGGGGCGGCGGGCTCGGGCGGGGTGGGCGTCTGGACGGCCTCGGGTTGCTCGACCCCGAGCAGCTCCGCCAGCTCGCCCGTCTCGAGCATCTCCTCGACCAGGTCGCACCCACCGACCAACTCGCCGTTGACGTAGAGCTGGGGGAAGGTGCGCCAGTCGGCGATCTCGCCGGTCACCTCGCGCAGCGGGTCGAGCAGCGGCAGCACGTCCACCGCGCCGTACTCCACCCCGACCTGCTCCAGGACCCCGACCACGCGCATCGAGAACCCGCACTGCGGCATCTCGGGCGTGCCCTTCATGAACAGCAGCACCTTGTTCTCCCGCAGGAGCTCCTCGACCTTCTGCTTCAACTCTGGGTTAGCGGTCATGGACCCACCTTAGCGAGTCCGGCCGCCGGTCTCAGCGGAGCGGCTCCGCGCTGATCGACAGCGCGTGGATCGACCCGTCGTCCATGCGCGATTGGACCGCGGCACGCACCATCCGATGCTGATCGATCCTGCTCCGGCCCTCGAACTGGGGCGCGCGGACGATCGCCCGCAGATGATCGCCGCCACCGGTCTCGTCGACCACCTCGACCTCGGCGCCGGGCAGGGCCTCGGCGATCATCCGCTCGACCTCGGCCAGGTCAGCCACCGCCGGGTCCCGCCTGATCCGGGACCGGCGCGGCGGCCCGGGCCGCTTCGAGCATCTCCTCGATGCGAACGAACTTGACTCGTGGACGGCCGAGCGGCTCGCCGCGCTGACGCTCGGCTCGGTCGATCGCCTCCCACCCCTGGTAGCTGACGAGCTCGGGCGCCCGCCCGGCCAGCAGGTCGACGATCTCCGAGCGATCTCCGGCCTGCGGCGGCGCCGGAATGCGCCCCGCCGCGGCGTCCTCGAGCAGCGCGTCCACGGTCTCCTGGGCGTCCTTCTTGTTGGTCCCGATGACGCCCGACGGACCGCGCTTGATCCAGCCGACCGCGTACTGGCCCGGGACCTGCCGGCCTGAGTCAGGGTCGGTCACCCGCCCGGCCCGGTTGGAAATCACCGCACGGCGCTCGTCGAACGGGACCCCGTCGAGGGCCACGCCCGCGTATCCGATCGAGCGCAGGACGAGCCCGCATTCGATCGTCTCGTGCTCCCCGGTGTCGCGGGCCCGAATCGCGCCGGAGTCGTCGCGGTGGAGCTCATTGCGAGCGACGATCACCCGCTCGACCCTTCCCTCGCCCTCGATCGCGACCGGGGAGCGAAGGAACCGCAGCACGATCCGCTTGCGCTTCCCCTCGGGCCCGCGGCCCGAGAACTCGGTCAGGATCTCGACGTTCTTGCGGGTGGTGATGTCCGCCTGCTCCGATTCGAGATGGGCACGGCTGAGCTGGTCGAGCTCGAGCTCGACCGGGTCCACTTCAACCTCCGCATCCTTCATCTCGCCGAGCTCGCGCAGCTCCGGGTTCGTGAACGCGGCCTGGGCGGGACCCCGCCGCCCAAGGATGACCACCTCGCGCACGCCGCATTCGGCCAGGGGGCCGATCGCGTGATCGGCGGTGTCGGTCGCCTCGAGCTCGTCGCGGGTCAGCGCCAGCATGCGGGCGACGTCGGTCGCCACGTTGCCGTTGCCGATCACCAGCGCCCGCTCGCATGAGAGGTCGAACTCGGCGTCGGCGAAGTCGGGGTGGGCGTTGTACCAGGCGACGAATGCGGTCGCGGGATGCGACCCGGGGAGGTCCTCGCCTGGGATCCCCAGATGGCGATCGGTGGCGGCCCCGTAGGCGTAGATGACCGCGTGGTAGCGCTCGGAGAGCTCACCGGCGCTCACCTGGTCGCCCACGTGGACGTTGCCGAAGAACCGAAACCCCTCCCGCGCCGCGGTCTTCTCGTAGACGCGGATCACCGACTTGATCTTCGGGTGATCCGGTGCCACCCCCGCCCGGACGAGGCCGAACGGGGTCGGCAGGCAGTCGAACACATCCACCTCGACCACTGGCTCCTCGGCTCGCAAGAGGTGATCGGCGGCGTAGAAGCCCGCCGGGCCGGAGCCGACGATCGCCACCCTCAGCGGGGCCTCCGCGCTGCCCACTCGGTCGCTCATGAAGCCGGGAACTCTACGGTGTTCCAGTGAGGAGCTTTAGCTCCGAAACAGGCGTGTAAGGGCGCCGAAGGCGCCCGCAAAGGCATTTCGGAGTGGGGGGCTCAGTGCTTCACGACGCGACGCGGATGGGCTCGCCGCGGGCGCTGGCCGCGCCGTCGAGCGCGTCGAGCGCCTTCGCGACCGACATCGAGATGCAGGTGAAGATGGGCGTGTCGCGCAACGTGTAGGCGCTCGACTCCGAGCCCCGGAGCTCCTGGACGAGGTCGAGGAACCTGCCCGGGTCGTCGGCCTCGAAGCTGACCACGAACTCCTGATCGTCGAGGCCGAACGAGTAGGCGGTGTTGATGATGATCTCCGGATAGCGGCGGCCGATCTCGATGTGCTCGTCCATGATCCGCTTTCGCTCCCCGGGCTCCATCCGGTACCACTCGCGCTTCTTCTCGAACGGATACACGAACAGGTAGCGCCGCTCGGAAACGCAGATCTCGAGCCGGGCCTCCGCCTCCGAGTACGGCGAGCGCTTGGTCATCGCCAGATAGGAGTGGGGGATGGTCGTCCACCTGGCCAGGCCGCTCTGCGAGAGCACCACGTGGAAGGTGTGGATGTCGTCGAGGATCGGGCTCTGGGTGAGCAGCAGCAGGTCGGTGTCCCCACGGGTGCCGACGGTTGAGTAGGCACGCAGGGACCGGTCCTCGGCGAAGTCCTCGCAGGCGGCGAGGAACTCCCGTTTATCCTCCGCCCGCGTTTCGGGGTCGCGGCGCTGCCACGCGGGGTCGAGCTTGAGAAAGGTGAACTTGGCGAACGTGCGATCGGGCATCGCCGCGATGGTAGTGGTTGCACTGCTGATCGCGATCGGGGCGGCGGGCCCCCAGTCGTCGCTCGCCGAGCAGGCCTACCCAACCAAGGGGACGGGAAACGGGTCGTCGATCGCCGGCCAGGCCTTCCCAACCACGGCGACCGACGACCCGTCCCCCCTCGACAGGGCAACCGTCGCTACTCGCCGTCCGTCGCGGATCACGATCGCGGTGATGCCCGCCGGCACCACGCCGGCGGAGTTGGCGAGGGTGCCCGGGATGGGGGTGGGGTTGATGAGCGCCGGGATCGGGGAGGTCCCGGCCGAGCAGACCTACCTGGACGTCGGTCAGGGCGCGCGGATCGCGCCGGCGCTCTACGACCAGCCACTGCCGAGACCGCATGCTCGCCGCGACGCCGCCACCGGCGGTTCGATCCCCCCGCGGACCTGGGCGGCTGTGCGCCGGCGGGCCCGAGGGGCCCCAGCCGATCTGGTTCCGGGGCTGTTCGGGTCGACCCTCGCAGAGGCAGGGGTCCGGGCCCGATCGGCCCTGCCCGGCGCTCCGCTGGCAATGGTCATCGACCGGGGCGGCCGCCTGCCCGATCCTGCCGGCTGTGCGCGGCGCGGCTGCCCGGTCGTAGACCTCGTCCGTGCCGATCCCACGCGCCTGGCCACGATCGCCGGCGGCCTCAGCGAGGCCGACCTGCTGATCGCGATCGAGCGACCCCCGGCGGCCGAGAACCGTGCTCTGGCGATCGGCGTCGCGGGGGAGGGCCCGGCCGGGACCCTGACCTCTGACTCGACCCGGATCCGGGGTTACGTGCTGTCGACCGACGTCGCCCCCACCGTGCTCGAGGGCCTGGGCCTTGCCGTGCCCGGCCAGATGAGCGGCGAGCCGATTCGCGCCGAAGGCGGGGTGGACGCGTCCCATCTCGAGCGGCTCGAGGATCGGCTGGCCGCGATCGGACCGCGCCGCAGCCCGGTGGTCGGCGTCTGCCTGCTGATCTGGATCGGCCTCGCCGCGCTCTCCGGGATCGCCTTCGGGCGGCGGGGCCTGCGGGCGGCCCTCCCCCTGCTCGCGGTGGCGATCGCCTACCTCCCGGTCCTGCTGCTGCTGACCGCCGCGCTCGAGCCGAGCGAGCTCGGCGAGCGCCTGATCGTCGGCGTCGGGTCGCCCGTCCTGGCTCTCGTCACCGGGCGCCTCGCGGCTCCGTTCGGCGCCCTGGCGATCGCGGGCGCAGCCTCGGTATCCGGCTTCGCCGTTGACGTGGTCGCGGGGTCGCATCTCACGCCGCTCTCGCTGATCGGCCCCAACCCGATCGGCGGGGTTCGGTTCTACGGGATCGGGAACGAGCTCGAGGCGACGGTTGGGGCTCTGGTGCCGATCGCCACCGGCGCCGCTCTCGCGGCCTGGAGGCCGTTGACCAGCCGGCGAACCGCCGCTCTCGCCTTCGCGATCACCGGGGGATTGGCGCTGGCCGCGTTCGCGCCGGGCCGGTTCGGCGCCGACGTCGGCGCCGCGGTCGGGCTTCCGATCGGCGCCGCGGTCGCGGCCGGGATCTGCCTGGGCGCCGGCAGGCGTCGCCTCGCGCTCGCGCTGGCGGCGCCGCTGATCGCGCTGGCGCTGCTTGCGGCCGTCGATCTGATCAGCGGCGGTGACGCCCACCTCACGCGCACGGTGCTGCGCGCCGGGGGGTTCGACCAGCTCTCCGACGTGATCGAGCGGCGATTGGAGCTCTCGGTTGACAGCTTCGGCCACTATGCGGGGACGCCGCTGCTTTGGCTGGCCGCGGCGGCGATCCTGGCCGGGATCCTCCAGCGGCGGCGGATCGCGAGCTGGTTCGGCGAGCGCCGCTGGGCCTGGGCGGGCTGGTTGGGCGCGGTCGCGGCCACCGCCGCCGGGACGCTCGTCAACGACTCGGGGGCCCTGCTGTTGATCGTCGGGACCACGATCGCCGCGGCCACCGCCGGGCTCGCCTGGGCGACGCCTGGGCACGCTCAGCAGCGGAATTCGGCGTAACCACGGCGGGCACGTCTTGTAAGGTGAGATATCGCCGGTCTCGTGCCCGCACGCTCGTCTCCCTCGCCGGTGGACCCGATGCGCATCGCGATCGTCAGCCCCTACTCGTGGACCTACGCCGGCGGTGTCAACCGCCACGTCGAGGCGCTCGCTGAAGCGCTGATCGACCGCCGCCACGAGGTCCGGGTTCTCGCCCCCTGGGACCCGCCCGATCGGCTCAGCCAGGTGCTCCACCGCTCCCCCGCCGAGCGACTACGCCGTCCGGAGTACCTGATCCCGCTCGGGCGCACGCTCGGCTTCGGGGCCAACGGCGCCGTCTCCAACCTGTCGGTGTTCCCGACCGGACCGATGACGATGCGGCGGGAGCTCGCCGCCGGCGGCTTCGACGTGGTCCACGTCCACGAGCCGCCGGCGCCGGCCCTGAGCTGGGACGCCTGCTCGTTCGCCGGCGCGCCGGTGGTCGGCACGTTCCACGCGTACTCGACCAAGCGAATGCCGAACGCGATCGCGAACCTGCTCGGGGCGAGGCGAAAGTTCAATCAGCTGAGCGCGCGCGTCGCCGTCTCGGAGGCCGCCGCCTGGACCGGGCGGCGCTGGTTCGGCGGTGACTATCACGTGATCCCCAACGGGGTCGACGTCGATGCTCCGCCGACCGGCCCGAAGTCGGCCTCCGAGGAGTTGAGGGTGCTGTTCGTGGGGCGCTCCGAGGAGCGCAAGGGGTTGCCGGTCCTGTTGCAGGCGTTCGAGGGGCTGATCGAGCACGTGCCCGCGCGCCTGACGCTGATCGGCGCAGCCCCGGAGGACGTCAAGCGCTACGTCCCGGACCCGGCCATGGAGGCCGGCATCGAGACGCTCGGGCGGGTCTCGGGTGAAGCCCTGTGGCGGCGCCTGCACGAGGCGGACGTCCTCTGCGCGCCGTCGCTGGCCGGGGAGAGCTTCGGCATGGTGCTGACCGAAGCGTTCGCCGCCGGTACCCCGGTGATCGCCTCTCAGATCGCGGGCTACGCGGACGTGGTCACCGACGGCGTCGACGGGGTGCTGGTGCCGCCGGCCGACCCGCAGCGACTCGCCGAGGAGCTTCAGCGGATGTACCTCGAGCCGCCCCGCCGCGAGGCGATGGGGATGGCGGCCCGGCAGACCGCCGCGGGCTACGCGTGGTCGCGGGTTGCCGAGCAGGTCGAGGGGGTCTACCGGCAGGCCTGCGTGGCGCCGGAGCCGGCGACCGCGGCGACCCGGCTCGCTCGCCGCTCGGGGCTGGCGCCGATCGACGGCGGCCCCCGGCGCCCGCCGAGGCGGCTGCCGTCGCTCGATCCGCCCCCCGCCCGGGCCGCGGCCCGCCACCGGATTGCCCGCCGGGTGGGGCTCGGCGTCGCGGGGATGCTCGGGATCGGGCTGTCGGTCCTCGCCGCCCACAAGATCGGGCTCCAGAACGTGGTCGCGAGCATGGTTCGCTCCGACGCGGGGTGGGTGGTGATCGCCACCGCCCTGATGATGAGCGCGATGTTCATGCGCGCCGTCTCGTGGCTGGCTATCGCCCGGTCGGCCCTGCCCCGTCGTCCGTTGCGACGGCGCGACGTCACCTCGGCAACGATGATCGGAGTCTTGATGTCGGCGACCCTTCCGGCCCGTTTGGGTGAGCCCGCTCGCGCCATGGTGCTCGCCAGGCGCACCGGTCGGATGCGCGAGACGTTCCCGGTTCTGCTCGGGACACTGGTCTCGCAGACGGCGCTCAACATCCTCGCCCTGGTGCTCCTGGGCGTGGTCATCGTCGCCACAACCGACCTCTTCCACTCGAGCTCCCAGCGCCTGTTCCTCTTCAGCCTCGCGCCGTTGGTCCTGTTGGTGGCGGTGCTGCTGGCGCCCGCCGTCGTTCGCCAGAGTGGCTCGGGGCGCGCGGCACGCGCGGTCGGTGCGGTGCGGGCTGCTCTTGTTCGCGTCCGCACCGGCCTGGTGGTTTTCCGCGACCCGCGCCGCGGGCCGGTCGCCGCGGCCGCGCAGCTGATGGCCTGGGGGCTCCAGCTCCTCGCATGCGCGGCGTTGTTCAAGGCATTGGGCCTCGGCGGCGAGGTGGGGATCGGGGCCGCCGCCGCAGTCCTGTTCGCCGTCAACGTGACCGCTGTGGTGCCGGCGACGCCGTCCAACATCGGCGTCTTCCAGCTCGCTGTGATCAGCGTTCTCACCACTGGGTTCGGCGTGGGCGCTGCCAACGCGCTCGCCTACGGCGTCATCCTGCAGGCGGTCGAGATCGCCACCGCCGTCACCCTTGGGCTGCCCGCGCTGGTGCGCGAGGGCCTGACCTGGTCCGATATGAGGCTCCGGGCCCTGAGCGCCGCCCCGGTCCGCCTCTCACCCCGTCCCAGCGAGGCCCGAGAGACCGTCTCGAGCTAGTTCGCCCGGCCGGGGGTGGGGGCGACGCATCGAGAGCGGAGGCGCGCCGCTTCTGTTGTAGCCTCAGCGTCCGATGGCGCTCTCGAACGTTGCCGGCTTCCCGCGGATCGGGCCCCAGCGCGAGCTCAAGTTCGCGCTCGAGGGCTACTGGCGGGGTGAGACCTCCGAGGACGAGCTGCTCGCGACCGCGAAGCGGATCCGGCTCGAGAACTGGCGCTTCATGCAGGGGGCGCAGATCGACCTGATCCCGTCCAACGACTTCTCGCTCTACGACCACGTGCTCGACACGATCGCCCTGGTCGGCGCCGTGCCCGAGCGCTACCGGCACGTGGAGGGACCGGTCGGGCTCGACACATACTTCGCCATGGCGCGGGGCCGTCAGCAGGGCGGGGTCGACGTGACCGCGATGGAGATGACCAAGTGGTTCGACACCAACTACCACTACATCGTTCCCGAGCTCGGCCCCGAGACGCGCTTCTCGCTCTCGTCCACGAAGCCGTTCGACGAGCACGCAGAGGCGATGGAGGAGCTCGGGATCGACACCGTCCCCGTGATCCTCGGTCCGGTCTCCTTCCTGCTGCTCGGGAAGTCCGCCGACGGCGTGCCCGACGACTTCGACCGTCTCGGCCTGATCGAGCCGCTGCTCGAGGTCTACGGCGAGGCGATCGAGCGGCTCGCCGGGCAGGGGGCGACCTGGGTGCAGCTCGACGAGCCCTGCTTCGTCCAGGATCGCTCCGAGCGTGAGCTCGACACTCTCAGGCTCGCCTACGAGGAGCTGGCCAGGGTGCACGAGCGGACCCGGATCTGCGTCAAGACCTACTTCGACCACGCCGGCGAGGCGTACGGCGTGCTTCGCGATCTGCCGATCGAGGGCATCGGGCTCGACCTCGATCGCGGCGGGACGGACGTCGGCGGCGAAGGTCCCAGGAACGTCGAGTTGATCGCCAAGGAGGGTGGCCTGGAGGGGAAGTGGCTGTTCGCCGGGATCGTTGATGGACGCAACGTCTGGATCAACGAGCTCGAGCACAGCCTCGACCTGGTCGGCGGCCTCGCCGATCGCTGCGCCGAGCTGGTCGTTTCGACCTCGTGCTCCCTCCTTCACACCCCCGTCGACCTCGATGCAGAGCCGCCCTCCGAGGTGCTCGACGACGAGCTCCGCTCCTGGATGGCTTTCGCGCGACAGAAGGTGGGGGAGGTCGCGACGCTGGCTCGCGGGCTCGCCCACGGCCGAGAGGCGATCTCCGGCGAGCTGGACGCGAACGACCGGGCGCTGGAGGATCGCCGCAACTCCCACCGGACCCGCAATCCGGAGGTCCGCGACCGGGTCGCGGCGCTGGGCGACGACGACGCTCGCCGGCTGAGTCCGTTCGAGGTCCGGCGCGAGGCCCAGCGCTCCCGCCTGGGACTGCCCTTGTTCCCCACCACCACGATCGGGTCCTACCCGCAGACGGCCGAGATCCGCCGGGCGCGGGCCGAGCTTCGCGGCGGCGAGATCGACCAGGCCACCTACGATCGCCGCATGCGCTCCGAGATCGAGCGCGTGATCGGCTTCCAGGAGCAGGTCGGGCTCGACGTGCTGGTCCACGGCGAGCCGGAGCGAAACGACATGGTCCAATACTTCGCCGAGCAGATGGACGGGTACGTGTTCACCCAGAACGCCTGGGTGCAGTCCTACGGCTCGCGCTACGTGCGCCCGCCGATCATCTTCGGCGACGTCAGCCGTCCCCGGCCGATGACCACCGACTGGACCGCCTTCGCCCAGTCGCTGACCTCGAAGCCGGTCAAGGGGATGCTCACCGGGCCGGTGACGATGCTTCAGTGGTCGTTCGTCCGCGACGATCAGCCGCGCTCCGAGACCTGCGAGCAGCTCGCGCTCGCGATCCGAGACGAGGTGGGCGACCTCGAGCAGGAGGGGATCAGGGTGATCCAAGTGGACGAGCCCGCGATCCGCGAGGGCCTGCCGCTGCGCCGCGACCGCTGGGACGCCTACCTGGAATGGGCCGTCTACTGCTTCCGGGTGGCGACCTCGGCGGTCAAGGACGAAACCCAGATCCACACCCACATGTGCTACTCGGACTTCGGCGACATCATGAACCAGATCCAGCAGATGGACGCCGACGTCCTGCTGATCGAGGCGGCGCGCTCACGGATGGAGCTGCTCCACGACTGGGAGCGCACCGGATACGCGCAGGAGATCGGGCCCGGCGTCTACGACATCCACTCGCCGCGGGTCCCGCCGGCCGCGGAGATGCTCGAGCTGCTCGAGGCTGCGGCCAGGGTGCTCGACGCGGAGCAGATCTGGGTCAACCCCGATTGCGGGCTCAAGACCCGCTCCTGGGAAGAGGTCGAGCCCGCGCTGCGCAACATGGTCCAGGCGGCGGCCGAGCTCCGCGAGGAGCTCGTGCCCGCCGGCTAGCTAGCGGGCTCAGCAGCGTAGGGCGCGCCCGCCCGCCGAGGATCGTTACCGACTCTTTACCCAGCGCCGCTGGGCCCTTGCTACGTTGGCCTCTGACTGGTAAGCGGACGCCCGGTTTCGGCGGGCGGAGGTGAAACGAGATGAGCGACGGCATGACGAGCGTCACGAACCAGCGCACGATTCGAGGCAGCAGCTTGCGAGGCGAGGCCCCGACCCGACTCGAGTTGACGGATGGCACGCGCCTGATGCTCGACGCCACCGCCGATCAGGAGCGGGTCGAGTGGAGGCGGCTCGGCAGGCGCCGGACCTGTGTCTCGGTATCGGAGGCCAGGCGCTTGGCCGGTGACGAGTTCTCCGACTACATCACGGTTCGCACGCGCGCCGAGGCGGAATGGCTCCGGGCCGTGTCCGACTGGTATCGCGAGCAGGCCGACCGGCTGCATCGCGAGCTGCGCGAGGCGAAGGCCTAGAGACCGAGACGGTTCCTGAGGCCGCGGGCGTTCAGGAGCCGGTACAGGCGCCGGACGATCCCCCGCTGGCGCGGGCTGTACGGGAACCAGAGGAACTCGCGCTTCGGCTGCCGGAACCGCGGCACCGTGATCGACTCCGAGCGGCAGAACTTCCGGATCCCCACCGCCCCGTGCCGGTAGCCGATCCCGGAGCTCTTCCAGCCGCCCATCGGCAGGCCGAGCACCGAGTAGTTGCTCATGAACAGGTCGTTGACGGCCACGGTCCCGGCTTCCACCCGCCGGGCGATCCGCTCGCCGTCGGCCGGCGTCGGCCGCGAACACCGCTCCGCCCAGCCCGTAGCTGGTGTCGTTGGCCATCCGCACTGCCTCGTCGGCATCGCTCACCTTCATCACCGGGATGACCGGGCCGAAGGTCTCGTCGCGCATCACCTTCATCGAATGGTCGACGTCGGCGATCACCGTCGGCTCGTACCAGTCGCCCGGCTGGTCCTTGCGCCTGCCGCCGGTGAGGATCCGGGCTCCCTTGGAGCGGGCGTCCTCGACGTGATCGGCGACGATCTCGATCTGCTTCGGCGAGGCCATGGCGCCGACCTCGGCGGAGTAGGTCCGGCCGTCGGCGCCCTGGCGCAGCGACTCGACGTTCCGCTGAAGCTTGGTCACGAACTCGTCGTACACCGGTTCCTCGACGTAGACGCGCTCGATCGAGAGGCAGATCTGGCCCGCGTTGAGCAGACCGCCGAAGGCGGCCGCGTTCGCCGCCCGGTCGATGTCGGCGTCGGCGGTGACGATCATCGGGTCCTTGCCGCCGAGCTCCAGGCTGACCGGGGTGAGGGTGTCGGCGGCGCGCTTCATCACCACCCGCCCGGTCCGCTCCGAACCCGTGAACTGGATGAAGTCGCATTCGTCGACCAGTGCCCCGCCCGTCTCGCCCATGCCGTTGACGACGTCGAAGACATCCGGAGCGCCGAGGTCCTCCTTCCAGGCCCGGACCAGCTCGATCAGGGTCAGGGGCGTGAACTCCGAGGGCTTGATCACCAGGGCGCAGCCGGCCACCAGCGCCGGGAGCCCGTCACCCAGCGAGAGGATCAGCGGGAAGTTCCAGGGGCTGATGATCCCGGCGACCGGGAACGGCCGATGGACGATCTTGGCCCGTCGGTGCCGGAGCAGCGGCACGTGCGGGGTGACGCTCTCGTCGGCCAGGAAGCCCGGCCCCCGCCCACACCAGAAGTTGATCGCGTCGATCAGGTAGAAGGCCTCGAGCGCCGCATCGGCCCGGACCTTTCCGCTCTCTTCCTGCATCCGGTCGTCGAGCTCGTCCTGGTGGTCGAGGATCCAGTCGCGCAGGCGCTCCAGCCAGCGGCGGCGCCCGGCGAACCCGATCGCCTCCCACTCCGGCTGGGCGGCGCGAACCCTGGCGACCACCTCGGCCACCCGCTCCGGCGAGTCGACCCGGACCCGGCGAATCACCGAGTGATCGGTGGGGCGCTGAACCTCGAAGCTGGCGCCGTCGGTGGCGATCCCGTTCTCGGAGGCTTGCTTGGCCGCGGGATCGCTTGCGGTTGCGCTCTCCATCCAAATGGGACTCTACCCGGCCGCGGCCTGGTACGCCGGCGCTACTTCCGGACCAGCTTGTAGACCGGGCCGTTGAGGGAGGCGACGTAGATCTTTCCGCCGGGCCCCTCGCCGAACGAGCTCGGGCTCGCCACATGGACGCCGAGCCCCCGGTCCCGGGCGGCGCGCTGGCGATGCGGGACGAAGCTTCGCAGGCCGCCGGCGCAGTTGTCGGTGTACAGGTAGCGACCCGAGAGGCTCTTGAGCTTGGGGTCACGCACGACGTAGCCGCCGATGATCGCGCAGCGGTGAGATCCGTGGGCGTAGTCGAAGATCGGCGGCCGGTACTTGGAGCTGGGTCGCGGCGCCTCGTTGTCGCCCGGGTAGTTGAAGCGATGGTCGCCCTCGAAGTGGTCCCAGCCGAAATTGGCGCCCCGAAGCGCCCGCTGGCCCTCGTAGTCGACCTCCTCGAAGCGGTACTGGCCGACGTCGCCGATCAGGATCCGGCCGCGGTCGAAGGAGAACCGGAACGGGTTGCGCAGGCCGAGGGCGAAGATCTCGTCGCGGCCGCGTCGGCCCCGGTACGGGTTTCCGGGGGCCGACCTGTAGGCGCGGTTGGCGCTCCGATGGGGGTCGATGCGAAGCAGCTTGCCGAGCAGCACGTTCTTGTTCTGCGCGTTCTCCTTCGGATCGCCGGAGCCGCCCCCGTCGCCGGTGCCGGCGTAGAGGTACCCGTCGGGGCCGAATTGGAGCTGACCCCCGTTGTGGTTCGATTGCCCGGGGTGCGGGATCACGATCACGGTCCGCCGCGAGCCCGGGGCCACCTGCCGGTTGGAGGAAGCGCGGAACTCGTCGATCTCGATGTTCCCGTGGTGGTTCGTGTAATAGGCGTACAGCAGGTGGTTGGTCGTGTAGTCGGGGTCGAAGGCGATCGAGAGCAGGCCCCGCTCACCCCCGGAGGACACCCGACCTCGGATGGCCAGGAATGGACGCGCTCGTACCCGGCCGTGGTCGACGACCTTGACCGTGCCGCGCTGCTGGACCACGTAAACGTAACCCGGACGGCCGGGCGCGTGGGTGACGTAGGTCGGGGCGGTAAAGCCTCCGATCTTGCGCTTGGCGATCCCGCCCCGTCCGTCGCCCACCCCCGCTTGGGATTCGGATGGGGTCCCGAGCTCGCGGCCGGCTGCCACAGCGATCGCGAGCAGGGCGATCGCCGCCAGCGACGCTCCTGTGCCCCTCTTCAACCCGCCTGGCACGGGTCAAGCGTAGCGTTCAGGGCGCCTGTCTAATCCGATAGACGGGGCCGTTGAGTGAGCTGACGTAGACCCGCCCTCGCTGGTCCTCGCCGAACGAGCTCGGGATGCTGAGGTGAAGGCCGGTGGTCCGATCCCCGGTGGCCCGCCCGGGGCTGGCGACCACGCTGCGGATCACCCCGCTGCACAGGTCCGTGTAGACGTAGCGGCCCCGGAGGGCCTTGACGCCCGGGTCGCGCACGACGCTGCCCCCGACGATCGCACAGCCCCGCGCGTGCGAGTAGGTGAGGATCGGAAACACCGGGAAGGGCGGGTTGGGGTTCGGGTCTGGCCGGCCCGGGTGGAGCTCGAAGCTCCCCTCCCACATCGGCCAGCCGAAGTTGGCTCCCCTGGCGCGCTGGATCTTGGTGTAGTCGACCTCCTCCCTCTGGTCCTGCCCGACGTCCCCGATCGCCAGGGTTCTGGTCCTGGCGTCAAACGAGAACCGCCACGGGTTGCGAAGGCCGTAGGAGTAGATCTCGGGACGGGCGGCGGCGCCGCGGCCGACGAACGGGTTGGTGGCGGGCACCGTGTAGGCGTTGCCTCCCTGCCGATGGGGATTGATCCGCAGACAGCTTTCCGAGCAGGACGTTGAGGTGGCGAGCGTTGTCCTGGCTGTCGTCGCTGCCGCCGCCGTCGCCGGTACCGATGTACAGGTACCCGTCGGGGCCGAACTGGAGCTGGCCGCCGTTGTGGTTCCCGAACCTGGGATGGGGGATCACCAGCACCTTTCGCCGGGAGCTCATCAGCGCGCGAGTGCCCGAGGGGGCGTGGAACTCGTCGATCTCGATGTTCCCCTGGCGATTCGTGTAATACGCGTAGACGAGGTGGTTGCGACCGAAGGCGGGGTCGAAGGCGATCGAGAACAGCCCGCGCTCGCCGCAGCACGAGACCCTCCCGCGGATGTCGAAGAACGGCTTGCTGAGCCGGTGGCCGTTTCGCAACACCGATACCCGGCCCCGCTGCTCGACCACGAACACCAGGCGGCGAAAAGCCGGGGCGCTGTCCACGTAGACCGGCTGGTCGAAGCTGCCGACCTTCTGCAGCTTGAGCTCCGCCGCGGCGCCGTCCGGCCAAGCGGCGCCCGCCACCCCGACGAGGGAGATGACGGCAGCTGCCAGGGTGCCCGCGAACGTGCGCGTACGGCGGGCGGCCCCCGCTCGGCGGCGGGCCGCCGGCGCCTGGGGGACGGTCACTGGTCGGCTCCGACCAGGCGGTAGACCGGCCCCTCGAGCGAGGTCGCGTAGACGTGACCGGCGTTGTCCTCCCCAAACGAGCTCAGGGACGGGACCTGGAGCCCGAGCGCGCGATCGTCGGTCGCGTCGCGGTCGGGCCGAGCGGTGAAGCTGTGCAGCTGTCCCGCGCAGAAGTCTCCGTACAGGTAGCGGCCGTAGAGGGTCGGGAGATCCGGGTCGCGGACCACGTAACCCCCGGTGATCGAGCAGCCCGAGTCGTGGCCGTAGACGAGCACCGGCGGCACCGCATCGGGGGCCCGTTGATCCTCGTTGAATCGCGTTGACCCCTCGTAGGCGGACCATCCGAAGTTCGCCCCCCGCCCCTCGCCCCGCCCCACCAGGTCGACCTCCTCGAACTCGTTCTGACCCACGTCGCCGATCGAGAGGTCGTCGTTGAGCCGGTCGAACGAGAAGCGCCAGGGGTTCCGGAGACCGTAGGAATAGATCTCGGGGCGGGCGTCGGGCCGGTCGACGAACGGGTTGTCCGCCGGCACCGTGTACGGCTTCCCGTCCGATGGCCGGGGGTCTATGCGGAGGATCTTCGCCAGCAGCGTCGAGAGGTCTTGGCCGTTGCGCTCCGGGTCGTCCTCGGAGCCACCATCGCCCAACCCTATGTACAGCAGCCGGTCGGGTCCGAAAAGGACTAGTCCGCCGTTGTGGTTCGGGAATCGTTGGTCGACCCGCAGGATGACGCGGCGGCTGCCCGGGTCGGCGACCAGCGGGTCGTCCTCGGAGCGCCTGTACTCAACCACCCGCGTGTCTCCGGCCTTGTCCGTGTAGTCGACGTAGAACCGCCCGGAGCCGGCGTAGTCGGGGGCGAAGGCGATTGACAACAGCCCCTGCTCGCCGCAGCACGACACCTGATCGCTGAGATCCAGGAACGGCGTTGCGGCCGGCTCCCCGTCGCTCACGACGACGATCCGCCCCGATTGCTCGACCACGAACAAGTGGTCCGAGTCCTCGGGAGGCTGAGCCACGTACACGGGCTGATCGAAGTCCCCCAGCTTTGACAGCCGCACGCCGCCGTTTCCATCCCCCACCGGAGTTCGTCCCGCCCCGTTGGCATCGGGCTCCGAGGCGGGCGGGGCGCCGCTCGGGCTCGACTCGTCACGCCCCCCGCACCCTGCGAGAAGCATCACGGCGAAGATCGTGATCGAGGCGGTCCCGCGCTTCAGGCTGGGAATTCTACCGGCCGCATCTGGTCACCACCTGGCCGGCGCCGGTCACGCACGTGCGCGGCACCTTGGTCGAGATCTCGACCCGGAACTGGCCCCGGACCGGGTCGCCATCGGGGCTGACGGCCTTCGCCTGGCCCTCGAGCCCGGCAGCGACCTCGTAGTGGACCGTGTACTCCCCGGCCATCACCGGGGTCACGTGCCAGACGATGTCCCTGCTCTGACCGGCCGGGAGCGGACCGAACTGGAAGCTGTCCGTCTGAGCGGCCTCGGCCCCTGGGCTCGGCGCGCGATGGAGGTCCTTTGGCTCGACGCCGGGAGTAAGCAGCTTCGGGTACTGGTTTGCGAGTATCCACACGGGTCGGTTCGGATTCGCGAGGTTGGGGTTGTCGAGGCGGATGTTGAAGGAGCCCTGACCGGTGCCGGTGGCGGTGACCCCGGCCTTGATCTTGCCGGTGTGGATGGTCACCGCGAGATCGGGGATGGTCTGGCGCCCGACGTTGTCGATCGCCAGCTCGAGGTTGGCGCTGTTGGCGAGCACCTGATGGCGGGGAAAGCTCGCCTTCGAGATCTCGGCCGGGAAGTCACCCGAGGGCTCGTCGGCGTCTTGACTCGTGCCCCCGCCGCAGGCGGCGAGGCCGAGCGCCAAGCCGACCAGCGCGACTACGGTCGCCGCGGTTGCGCCCGGGAGCCGCCGGCTTCCGGCCTTTGTGGCGCTCTCCCCCAAGGCGCGAGCAACATAGCACCTGCTTGCAGGCAAAATCGAGCTTGAACCGTCGCCCGCGGCGCCATCGGGCGGTTGGGGTGGCGGTAGGTGGCTCCATGCAATACATTTAGGCGTGCCGCCCGTTGCCGGGTGCGGGCGGGGAGGAGATGATGGTCCGAACCGTCGCCGATAGGGCGTTCCTGCCCGCCAAGAGCCTGTTCGAGCAGGTGGGGAACATGATGATCCTCACCGGCAAGACGATCACGGCGACGATCCGCCCGCCCTATCCCTACGGCGGCGAGTTCATCTCCCAGTTCATCTTCGCCCTCCAGCTGTGCTGGTTTCCGATGCTGATCAGTACCGTGGCCTTCGGCTTCGGCGCCCCCGGGCTTCAGGCGGCCAACTTCCTGACCCTGTTCGGGGCCCTCGACCGCCTCGGGGGCTTCTTCATCCTCGCCTCGGTGCGGGAGTTCGCGCCGTTCGTGACCGCGGTCGTGGTCGCCGGCGTCGCCGGGACCGCGATCACCGCCGACCTCGGGGCCCGCAAGATCCGCGAGGAGCTCGACGCGCTCCAGGTCCTGGGGGTCGACCCGATCAAGAACCTCGTCGTTCCCAGATTCCTCTCCCTGATGCTGATCACGGGCCTTTTGGACATCTACGCGCTCTTGTTCGGGATCGCCGGCGGGATCTTCGCCGAGATCGCCTACCACGCCCCGCTGGGCGGCTTCTTCGCCACCTTGCTCAACAACGCCTCGGTGACCGAGCTCTGGGGCTCGATCCTGAAGACCACCCTGTTCGGGGCGATCATCGCGATCGTCTGCTCCTACAAGGGAATGAACGCCTCCGGAGGGGCCGCCGGGGTCGGCCGGGCGGTCAACGAGGCGGTGGTGATCGCCTTCTTGGGGGTGTTCGCGTTCAACTACGTGTTCACCCAGACCCTGCTCGCCACCCACCCCGAATTGAACGTGATCAAGTGACGTAACAACTCCGCCGAGATGCTCCGCTCCCGCTCGCGCTTCGCGCTCGCTCCCGCGTCCGCTGTCGTCGGGTTAGGGCCTGTTGCCGACCGGCAGGCCGTACTCGCCCTTACCGCGACTTCGTCGCTAGCTCCAGCGAGGTCGATGGCTGATGCCCGGTTGGCTCGCCGTGCCCCGCGACTGGATGTCCTCGCTGGGGGAGATCGCCAAGTTTTGCGGCAAGACGATGGGGCTCGTCTACTCGGGTCGGGTGCTGCAGTTCTTCGGCGAGGCCCTGCGGCAGGCCGGGATCCTGATCCTCGGCTCGACGATCGTGATCTGGGGCCTGGTGTTCATCTTGGGCCTCCAGTGCGGGCTCGAGGGCGCCTACTTCAACCGCTCGGTCGGGGCGCCGTCGTATGCCGGCGTGTTCGCCGCCTGGTGCGACCTGCGCGAGGTGATCCCCTACGCCTTCGGCTACATGATGGCGGCCAAGGTCGGCACCGGGATCGTCGCCGAGCTGGGGGCGATGCGGATCTCGGACGAGATCGACGCGCTCGAGGTGATGGGCGTGCCGCCGATGACCTTCCTCGCGGCGACCCGCCTGCTGGGGGCGTGGATGACGCTCCCGTTCATGTACCTGGCGGCGATCGGGATCGGCTACTTCGCCTCCTGGCTCGCGGTCGTGAAGCAGATCGGCGACGTCTCCTCCGGCGGCTACTTCCTGATCTTCTGGATGTTCCAGAACCCGCCCGACCTCTTATTCAGCGTGATCAAGGCGATGACGATGGCGACCGCGATCGTGCTGGTCGGCTGCTACTACGGCTACACCGCCTCGGGCGGGCCCGTGGGCGTGGGCACGGCGACCGCGAAGTCGATGGTGCTCAACATCGTCCTCGTGCACGTGATCGGGATGATGGGAACCCTGGTCTTCTGGGGTGCGAACCCGAGGGCGCCGATCGGCGGATGACTGCCGGCGGACGACAAGGAGGCTGACCGAGATGGCCGATGAAAGGACAGAGGGCCAGGACCAGCAGGGCCACTATGAGCCGGGGAACGGCGCCCCGGTCGAGCGGCCCGCATACGACGGGGCACCTTCATCCCCGGTCGCCGAGCCGTACGAGGAGACGGCGCCGGAGCTCGGCGAGCTGAATCGCGACTACATCATCCCCGGGGTTGATCCGTCGGAGACCAACCCGTATCGATGGCACACGGGCAAGAAGCGCGACCACGGGGGCGAGGACGCGATCGAGGTCATCGACCTGGTCAAGCAGTTCGGCCGCACGCGCATTCTCAACGGCTTGAACCTGGGGCTCCCCAACGACCAGATCTCGATGGTGCTGGGACCGTCGGGTACCGGCAAGAGCGTGTTGATCAAGCACATCGTCGGGCTCCTGTACCCGGACGCCGGGGACGTGCTCGTGCACGGCGAGTCGGTTCCGGCGCTGACCGACGACGAGCTGTTCGACATGCGCAAGAAGTTCGGCCTGCTGTTCCAGGACGGCGCCCTGTTCGGCTCCATGAACGTGTTCGACAACACGGCCTTCCCCCTGCGACAGCACACCGACAAGTCCGAGGATGAGATCGCCGAGATCTGCAACAGGCGGCTGCGCGAGGTGGGCCTCGCCGAGGCGACCCAGAAGATGCCCAACGAGCTCTCCGGAGGGATGCGCAAGCGGGCGGGGTTCGCCCGGGCGCTGGTCCTCGACCCCGCGATCGTGATGTTCGACGAGCCCGACTCCGGCCTCGACCCGGTGCGGACGGCGCTGCTGTGCGAGTTGATTCGCGAGGTGCACGAGGAGAACGGCGGCTGCTACCTGGTGATCAGCCACGACCTCGGCACCGCCCGCAGGATCGCCGACTTCCTCGCCGTGCTGTGGAAGGGACGAATCGTCGAGTCGGGCCCAGCAGACGAGCTGTTCAACTCCGACAACGAGTTCGTGGCCCAGTTCCTCAACGCGGAGACCGTAGGCCCGCTGGCGATGGACTGAGGAACAACTCCGCCGACATCCTCCGCTTCGCGTCCGCTGCCGGCGGGTTGGGGCGCCAACCTGGCCCGGCAGGCACCTCCGCTACCGAATGACTCCGCCGGCTGCTCCGGCTTCGCGTCCGCTGCCGGCGGGTTAGCGCCTGTTACGTGGCGGCAGGTCGTACTCGCTCGACCGGGACCCCACCGTCCATACTCTTGGCACGGTGAGGGCGAGAAACCTGCTGGCACGGATAGCCGGGCGTGCGGTGGAGCGGCCGACGCCGGTGATCGTGGCGGCCGTCTTGCTGGCCTTGATCGGGGCGATCGCGGCGCTTCGACTCGAGGCCGATCGCAGTCCCAACTCGCTGGTCGACCGAGGCTCGAGCACGTACACCGCAACGCAGAGCTTCTATCGCGCCTTCGGCGACGAGCCGGTCGAGATCCTGGTCAAGGGCGAGCTCGGCCAGGTCCTCGAGACGCGCAACCTGGGGCGGCTGTTGGCGCTCGAGGGGTGCCTCTCGGGCAATGTCCGGGGTGGCCGGGTGATCAGCGGTCAGCCGGCTCCGGCCCCTTGCGCGGAGATCGCTCGCCTGGACCCGAGCCAGGTCGTCTTCGGCCCGGCGACCTTCCTCAACCAGCTTGCGATTCAGGCCAACAGGCTCCTGGGGCAGCAGGCGGCCGCGGGCCAGGCCGAGGCCCAGAGCGCAGCCGCCGCGGCGGCCCGCGAGGCGAGAAGGCGCGGCCTTTCGACGAGCGCGCAGCAGCAGGCGGCCGCAGCCGCCGGGCAGCGGGCGTCGTTCAAGTTCACCCAGCGGATCCTCAACCTCGGGCTTCAGTATGGGCAGCTCGGGTTGCCACGGCTCGACAGCCCGAGCTTCGTCTCCTCGGTGATCTGCGAGGACACGTCCTCGACCTGCGTGCCGAAGCCGAGGCTGGCGGCAATCGTCCCCAGCTCCCGTGCGGCCCTGATCTCGGTCAGGCTGCGCCCGGACCTCAGCGACGCGCAGCGCCAGCAGGCGATCTCGCTGTTTCGCGAGGCGGTCGCGGACCCGAGCTTCAGGCTTGCCGGGGGAGGCCAGGGCTCCGAGGCGCCGAGCTATGTGGTCAGCGGCGTTCCGGTGGTCTTCGCCGGGCTCGCCGAGGAGCTCTCCACCCAGGTGTTGATCCTTCTCGCGGCGGCCCTGGCGGTGATGGTGATCACGCTGGCCCTGGTCTTCCGCTCGCCGATGCGGTTGCTGCCGCTCGCGATCGCGCTCGGCGCCTCGGGACTCACGTTCGGAGCCCTGTCGCTCGTCGGCGGCTCTTTGACCATGGCGTCGATCGCGGTGCTGCCGGTGCTGATCGGCCTTTCCGTCGACTACGCGATCCAGTTCCAGGCTCGCTTCGTCGAGGCCGCACGGGGCGGCTCCTCGCCGCCCAGGGCAGCGGTCGAGGCGGCCGCACGGGGCGGGCCCGTGATCGCCACCGCTGGCCTGGCGACCACCGCCGGCTTCCTGGTCCTGGTGCTGTCGCCGATCCCGATGGTCCGCGGCTTCGCCCTGCTGCTCGTGATCGGGATCCTGTTCGCCTTCGGACTGGCTTTGACCGCCGGCTTGTCGGCTCTGTCCCTGCTGCCCCGCACCGACCGCCGGCTGCTCGCCGGGAAGCCGGGTGCAGGGTCTGGTGTCCCAGAGCCAGGTGGGCGGACACCGACCCCCGCCGTCCTGCGAGCCCGCCTCGCCCTGGGTCGTGTCCTGAAGCCGGTTGTGGACCCGGCCGGCCGCTGGAGCAGCGCCGCCGGCTCGTGGGCCCGCGCGGCCGGGCGGCGGGCGCTCGCCTTCTCGATCGCCGTCCCCGGAAGGGTGCTCGTGGTCGCGGCCCTGCTCGCGGTCGTGGGGTGGGGGCTCGGCACCCGCATACCGGTGATCTCCGACATCCGGGAGCTGGTCCCTCGCGACCTTCCGGCCCTTCAGGACGTTGACCAGCTTGAGCGGGCAACCGGTGTCTCGGGCCTCACCTATGTGACCGTGAGCGCACCGGACCTGACCGACCCCAAGGTGATCTCGTGGATGCACGACTTCGAGCAGCGGGTTCTCCGCCGGCATGGCTTCAGCGGCGGGCAGGCGTCCTGTCGATCGCCCGGGACACAGATCTGCCCCGAGATCTCGCTGCCGGACTTCATCTACGGCGATCGGCAGCGAGCGCCGAGCGAATCGCGGATCAAGGCTGACCTGAGCCTGCTTCCCGAGTACGTTTCGCAGGCGATCGTGACTCGGGACCCGGCCAGCGGCAAGCCGGGGAACACCGGGGTGATCACCTTCGGGATCCGGGTGATGCCGTTCGACCAGCAAAAGCGGCTGATCGACGACATCCGCGCCCAGGCCGACCCGTCGGGATCGAAGCACGATCCCCCGCCCGGTGTCACCGCCCAGGTTCTCGGGCTGCCCGCACTCGCCGCCGACGCCAACTCCTCCCTCTCGGGCAGTCGCTACCTGTTGACGATCGCGGGGCTGCTCGCCGTGGCGCTGGTGCTCGGGGCCGTGTATCGCTCGGTCGGCCGCGCGTTGGTGCCGCTGGTCCCGATCGTGCTCGCGACTGGTTGGTCCTCACTCGTTCTCTGGGTCACCAGCGTGCCCCTGAACCCGATGTCGGCCACCCTCGGCGCGCTGGTGATCGCGATCGCCACCGAGTTCAGCGTCCTGCTGTCGGCCCGCTACCACGAGGAGCGCAATCGTGGGGGCACGGTCGGGGAGGCGCTTCGGAGGGCATACGCTCGCACCGGCACCGCCGTGCTGGCGTCCGGGATCACCGCGATCGCCGGCTTCGCGGTCCTGGCGTTCACCGACATCCGCATGCTCCGTGACTTCGGGCTGGTGACCGTGTTCGACTTGGCGGTGGCGCTGATCGGCGTCCTGCTTGTGCTGCCGGCCGCCCTGGTCTGGTCGGAGGGGGGCGCCGACCGCCTGGCGGCACTGGTCGCCCGGCTGCGCCGCCGGCGGGGACGCGCAGCCGCTGCCGATGCCAGGTGACGAAGCCAAGCCCGCGAAAGCGCCGGGAAGGCGCTACCCGGCGCTGGTCGGACTCGCGTTCCTCGTCCTGGTGGTGATCGCCACCGTGAACACGATCCGCACCCAGAGCGGAGGGCTGCTCGGGATCAGCAGCGGGGACCGGGGCATGCCCTTGCCGGAGTTCGCCGTCCCCAATGTGAGGCGTCCCGGGCAGCTGGGCATGGACGCGAACATCGCCCAGGACGACTGCTCGACCTCGCAGAATCCCTGCCCGGAGGGCGCGACCCGCCCCCCGGCGTGCGAGATCGGGGTGCGGGGCGCAATCCGGGTCTGCGACCTGTTCGATCGCCCGCTGGTGCTCTCGTTCTGGTTCACGAAGGGCGTCCCGACCCCCGACTGCCTGCCGACCCAGGATGCCCTCAACCGGGTTGCCGGCCGCTATCGGGGCCGGGTCAACTTCCTTTCCATCGACGTCCGGGACGACCCGAGCACCGTTCGGGACATCGTCGCCGATCGGGGCTGGCGGATCCCGGTCGGCTACGACCGTGACGGGGCGGTCAGCGATCTCTATCGCGTCGGCGGATGCCCCACGCTGGCGTTCGCCTATCCGGGAGGAATCCTGGCCTTCGCCAGGGCCGGAGCCGACAACTTGTCGGAGGGGGAGATCTCGGGCGACGTCGGGCGCCTCCTGCGTCAAACCAGGGCGCGGGCGAGCGAGAGCCGCTGATGAGCCGCGACGCGGTCGCCGAGGCCGGCTGGGTGAGCCCCGAGCTGGGCGATGAGTTTCCCGGCCTGGCGCTCCGGTTCGCGGTGATCGAGCGCGGGTCCGGGCGGACCCCGCCGGCGGTCAAGGAGCGGCTGGCGAGGCTGTCTGACCGCTTCTCGGGCCCGCAGGCGATCAACCTTCGCCATCAGCCGATCCCGTGGGCCTACCGCGTCTTCTATCGCCACATCGGCCTCGACCCGGACGAGCAGCGGACCCCTGTCGAGGAGGTCGCCCTGGAGCGGATCAAGCGGGGCGGGTTCGTGAGCCAGAACCTGCTCGACGACGCGCTCACGATCGGGATCATCGAGTCGGGGGTGGCGCTCCGCGCATTCGATGCCGACCGGCTGCAGGGGCGGCTCGGGATCCGCCCCACCAACCCCGGGGAGGGGTTGGAGGGGCGGCCCGGTGACCTACCCCCGGGAACGCTGGTGATCGCCGACGATGCGAGACCGGTGGCGCTGCTGTTCGGAGCCGTCGCCGCGGGGCGCGGCGTGAACCCGCGCACCAAGCGAACCGTGCTGGTGGCGGTGCAGGTTCAGGGCGTGCCCGATATTGCGGTCGAGGAGGCGGTCTGGCTGGCGGTGGACGTGATGCGGAGCTGAGCCGCGAGTCCGCCGAAAGCCTCGGCTTGCGCCGTCCGAATGTCGGCGGGTGGGGGCGCGTTACCGGGCGGCAAATCGTACTCGCTCGAGGTCCGTTGTCGGATTAGTTGGCCTCAAGGGGCACAAAGACGACAATCGATGCCGCGCAGGCCCAAGCGAGGCGCGAATCCATCCCTACCCAGCCTCAATCCTGGCCCGTGGGAACCGCCCGTCGAATGGGCTCGCCATCCGCCCGGCCGCGGCTAGAATGGGTCAGGTCGTCGACTCCGGAGGGAGGCCTCGTGCCCGACGAACTGCTTGAGATCGAGGCGGCGCAGTCGCCGCCGCCGGCCGAGGCTCTCGACGCCCTGTTTCGAGTCCAGCGCACCGACGAGGCGGTCGAGCGGCGCGTCCGTGACGACCTTCGCCGTCAGATCGGCGGCTTGGAGCGGCAGCTCGGCGAGCTGTTCGCATCCGCGTTTCCCCGTCCCGGGATCGAGTGGGGCGTGGGCGCAGTGGGCGGCCCACGGGTGCTGGGGATCGGTGAGCTCGAGCGGGTGCGTGATGCACTCGCGGTCAGGGTTCGCACTGCCCAGACGGAGCTTGGCCGGCGCGGACAGGCCGAGGAGGCGAACCGCGGCCTGCTCGAGTCGATGATCTCCGATCCACGCGGCCATCGCTGGGTGAGGATCTCGGCCGAGGACATGGGAGAGCCGGGCTGTCGCCATTGGCACGCCCGTCCCCGGTGGGGCATCCTCGGGATGCTGCTCGGCTGGTGGCGGGTGAAGCTCTCGTCCGGTTGTCCCTTAGCCAAGGCCCGTCGGGGCCCTGAGCAAGAAGCGCAAGAAGCGTCGTTCGCGTCGGCCGGCGGCTGAGCGCGCGGCCGCCCCGCAGGCGCCGCCCGGCCCGACTCCCGCGTTACGGGCCCGCCGGGCCGCGGGCGATGACCGGCGTCCACCGGCGCCCTGGGGGTCGTTTCCGCTGGTGGAGCTGGTGGTGCTGGCGGGGTTGGTGCTACTGGTCGCCGGCTTGGTGATCGGCGGCGCGCGAGGGGTGACGATGATCGCGGTCGGCCTGGCGCTGGGCGCGATCGCCGGGCTGGAGCTCTCGATTCGGGAGCACTTCGCCGGCTACCGCTCGCACACCACGCTGCTCGCGGGCGCGGTCGGCGTCGCCGTGATGATCGGACTCGGCCTGGGGGTCCCGTCGCTTTGGCTGCCGCTGGCCCTGGTGATCGCCCTGGGCGCGTTCGCGGGCACGGCTTGGGCGTTGGCCCGAGCGTTCCGCAGACGCTCGGGCCTCGCCTTCAAGGTTCGCTAGCGGGTGTGCCCGACGCCCTTGGCATCGAGCGCCGTCGCGAGGATGTTTCGCTGACGGTCGGTCAACCGGCCGAGCTCGCGGTTCTCGTTCAAGGCCAGCGAGGAGAGGAACTTGCGGGCCCGGGTTCGACCCCAGCGGCGCTGGCTGCGGAGCAGCTCGCCGACGGTCATCGTCTCTACCTCCGACGGGCAGGCGCGAATCACGTCCACCGCGGCCAGCTGGCCGCCGAGGATGTTGCGCTTCATAGAGGCCCGGGCGAGACGGACTCGGTTTGCGTGGGCAAGTGCTCGCATGTGCTGCGGCGGCGCAGGGACCACCGTTGATGCAGCGGGCATCTTCACTCCTCTCTGGGTGCGAATCAGGGGTTGGCGGGGATCCGTCGCGGCCGCTCCCCTGCGGGAACGGGGCCGAAATGGTCGGAACGAATCACACTCCCGTTCCGGCCGCCTCCTGCCCCAGGGTGCGTCCGGCGTTGGCGGAACCTATGCGAGTGCGAGGTCGGCCGTCAACTGGTGCCCCGACATTCGTCGCCCGGTCGTTCGCTAAGAGCAAGCTTTTCTTGCTCGGCCAGGCCTTGTTCGAGAATGGACAAGCCGAAACTACCCACTCAGGGGGATGAGAGCCCGGGAGCGGCGGGCCGATCCCGGTTGGCGGATCAGGCTCTCGGCAGGTCGGGGAAGTCGGCGATCACCCGGGCGAAGGTCTCCAGGGCCCGGTCGAGCTGAGCGCGCTCATGGGTGGCCATGAGGCTGGTCCGCAGGAGGGCACCGCTCGGCGGCACCGCCGGGTGGATGGCGACGTTCGTATAGACGCCAGCGTCGAACAGCGCCTTCCACAGGAGCACGGCCTGCCAGTCCTCGCCGACCACCACGGGGACCACCGGGGTCGTCGCCTCGGTGCCGTCCGGGAGGGTTCCGGGCTCGACCACCACGAGTCCCAGGTCGCGGAAGCCGCGCCGGAGGTAGGCCGCGTTGTCGAGCAGGCGCCGGAACAGCTCGGGGCCCTCCGAGCGGATGATCCGGAGGGCGGCCAGCGCGGCGCCGACCGCGGCCGGGACGGCGGAGGCGCTGAAGATGAATGGGCGCGACGCGACCCGGAGGTACTCGACCACGTCCTCGGGCCCGACGATGAAGCCGCCGCACGACGCGAGGCTCTTGGAGAACGTCCCCATGCGCAGGTCCACCGCGTCCTCGAGCCCGTAGAGCTCGCAGGCACCGGCTCCGCGGGCGCCGATCACGCCGACCCCGTGGGCCTCGTCGACCATCAGCCGGGCGCCGAAGCGCCGGCACAGCTCGGCCACGGGCGGCAGGTCGCAGAGGTCGCCCTCCATCGAGTAGACGCCGTCCACGACCACGAGGACACCGCCGCCGTCGCCGCTTGCGCGGTCGAGCATCTTCTCCAGCTTGTCGATCCGGTTGTGGCGGAAGGGGCGAAGCCTCGCGCCCGAGAGGCGGCAGCCGTCGAGGATCGAGGCGTGGTCTCCCGAGTCGCAGATCACCGTGTCGCCGGGCTCGAGGATCGTTCCGATGCAGCCCACGTTCGCCTGGTAGCCGGTGGTGAAGACGATCGCGTCGCCCGTGCCCATCCACTCGGCGAGCTCGCGCTCGAGCTCGACGTGCAGGGGCGTGGTCCCGTTCAGCAGGCGCGAGCCGGTGACGCCGGTGCCGTAGGTCTCGAGCGCGTCCCGGGCAGCCTGCTTGACGCGCGGGTCGGCCGTCAGGCCCAGGTAGTTGTTGGACCCGAGCATGACCGTCTCGCGGCCCTCCATCTCCACCATCGGGCCCGCTTCGGACGTCAGCAGCCGGAAGTAGGGGAGGACGTCGGCCTCGATCGCCGCCTCGAGTTGCTGCTTGCGGTCGTGGACGCGAGCCTTCTGAAACAGGTCGACCGGCGCGCGGGTGGCCTCGGTCATGAGTGGAAGTCTTCCACCTTCATATGCGGCACGACCGATAGCGTGCGCTGCGATGGGCACGGTGAACGTTCGTCCGGTCAGCGGGCGCCGCGACTTGGACGCGTTCATCCGGCTGCCGTTCCGCCTCCATCGAGAGACCCCGTGGGTGCCGCCGCTGATCTCCGAGCGCCGGGAATTCCTCGATCGAGAGAAGAACCCGTTCTTCGATCATGCCGAGGCCGAGTGCTTCATCGCCGAGCGCGACGGTCAGGTGGTCGGTCGCATCACCGCGCAGGTGGACGAGCGCTGGACCCAGCACAACGGCGGCAACGACGGGATGTTCGGGTTCTTCGAGTGCGAGCCTGCCCCCGAGACCGCTGCGGCACTGGTCCGGGCCGCAGCGGACTGGCTGCGGGAAAGGGGCCGGGAGCGGATGCTTGGCCCGATGGACTTCACCACCAACGACGAGTGCGGGCTGCTGGTCGAGGGCTTCGACCTGGAGCCGTTCGTGCTCGAGCCGTGGCACCCCAGCTACTACCGGGGGCTGATCGAAGATCTCGGGATGACCAAGGCGATGGATCTGCTGATGTGGCGGTTGGAGCTCGGTCAGTTGAAGCAGGGCGACCGCTTTCACGACCTCATCCATCAGGCCGCCCAGGCTTCCGCCAACGAGCACGGCGTGGTCGTGCGCCACATGCGAAAGCGAGACCTCGAGTCCGAGGTGAAGCGGTTCATGGAGGTCTACAACGCCGCCTGGGATCGCAACTGGGGCTTCGTCCCGATCACCGAGGACGAGGTGAGCTTCCAGGTCAAGAACCTGAAGCCGATCCTGGACCCCAACTGGGCGATGATCGCGGAGCGCGACGGGGAGGTGGTGGGCGCCGCGTTGACCCTGCCGGACATAAACCAGGTGCTGAGCAGGATGAACGGACGCCTGCTGCCGATCGGCTGGCTGCGCTTCCTGGCCGGGCGTCGCAGAGTCGACCGGGTGCGTGTGCTCGCGCTCGGCGTCAAGCCCGAGTGCCAGCACATGGGTGTGGCCGCGGCGCTCTACGTCGAGCACATCGAGGTCGCCGCCAGGGTGCGTCAGAAGTGGGGCGAGATGGGTTGGATCCTGGAGACCAACGAGCCGATGAACCGCGCCATGGAGGGCATGGGGGGGAGGGTTGTAAAGCGGTATCGGCTCTACGAGCTACCGCTGACCGCGGCCATTCCGCAAACAGCGGAAAGGACCGGGAGTTGACCGCCCACCCCGCCGATACACTGGCCGCGATGCCGGAGGAAGCCGTACTCGAGGCCGAGGCTGTGGAGGAGCCCGGAGCGGCGGACGATCAGGATCTGCAGCAGGCGACGCGGCTGCCCGAGCCCAGCCGCCGCACCGAGGTCGAGGCGTGGCGAGGTGAGGTGAGGACGGCGGCGATCGCCGCCGCCGGTGGGCTGGTGGCCGGGGCTGCCACTGTGGCTGCGGTGCGGGCGGTGCGTTCCAGTTCGAGCTCCCGTCGTCAGCGCCCGCGGCGCCTGCTGAGGAGGCGAGACGACTCGCGCAACGTGATCGCCAGCCGGTCGTTCCTGGTCGACGTTCACATCCTCGGCAACGACCGGTAGCCCGCGTGAGCCCCCCGCACGGGTCGGGCGCGCTCGCGGGCGCGCGCGTAGAGGCCGAGGTGCGGCCACCCTGGCCCTACCGACTTCCGCGCGGCGGGGGCGGCGACGCGGTGATGCGAGTGCGTCGCGGCGTCGTCTCTCGCCTGCTGCACGTCAACGGCGAGCCGGTGGTGGTGAGAGCCTGGCAGCGGCGGGACGGTCGGGTCGCCTTTCAGGCGGTGGGGTCGAAGTCCGGCTCCCGGGAGGCTCTCGAGACGGCGATCGAGCGGATGCGCTTCGCGCTCGGCGTCGACGACGACTACCACGGGCTCTACGATCGGTTCCGATCCGATCGCCTGCTCGGGGGTGCGATCCGGCGCCAGCGATGGCATCGGCCCCGCCGGCGTCCGTGGGCTTGGGAGGCGCTCGCGTGGTCGATCATCAAGCAGCTGATCGAATCGTCGCGCGCGCTCGAGATCCAGCGCCGAATCGTGCTTCGATGGGGCGCCCGCGGTGAGGGGTTCGACGGTGAGCTGCTTCGCGACGTCCCGAGCCCCGAGCTGCTCGCCGGCCGGGCCCCCGCCGAGCTCGCCGCCATGGACCTGGCGCCGGCGCGGGCGCTGGCCGTGATCCGTGCCGCCCGCGAGGTGGCCTGCGGACGCTTGGATCCGGCCGACCCGGCCGGCGACACTCGCCTGCTCTCGATCCGGGAGATCGGTCCGTGGACGGTTCAGTGCCTGGGCCTCTATGGCCGCGGCGAGCCCGACGCGCTCCCTGCCGGCGACCTCGCGTACATCAAGCTGGTTGGCCGGCTCGCCGGGCTCGGCCGGCGGGCCACGGTCGAGGAGGTGGAGGAGTTCTTCGCGCCCTACGCGCCCTTCCGTGGCTTGGCCGGCTCGTTCGTGCTCGCCGCCCACCACCGGACCGTCGCCGCGGGCCCTCCCCCGCGCCTCGCCGCCTGAGCGGAACGCTACGGGATCTGGCCGGGCAGGTACGCGTTGGTGAGCACGTCGCCGGTCTCCGGCAGCGCCTTGATCACCCCGTGATCGGCGAAGAACTGGGCGAAGCGCTCCCATTCAGCCGGGTCCATGTACCCGTAGCGATGCTTGCCGCCCGCGGGTAGCAGCAGGGGAAGGGTCTTTCTCACCTCGGCGTGGGTGGTCCGCGGATCCAGGCCCTGGCCCGCGTCGAGGATCGTCCTGGTCGCCCCGGGAGGATCGGCGACAGCCGCCTTCGTGCCCCGCTCGAGCGCGGCGATGAACAGCTCCACCTGACGCGCCTGGTCATCGAGGCGGTTCGAGTTGGCGACCAGGACCAGCTCGTCGTAGGTCGGGATGCCGAGCCTGTCGACCGGGATCACGGTCGGATCCTTGCCGCGGAGCTTCAAGTCGACTCCCTCGACGTTGAGGAACCCGCCCAGGATGGCGTCGGCCCGACCCGAGAGGATCGCCGGCAGCAGCGCCTGTTGGACGTCGACCGCGTCCACGTCCTCGGGGCTGAGCCCCTTGCGCTCGAGGATCGTCTTCAGATAGGCGTCCTGGTAGGGGATCCCGGCGGTCGCGATCGTCTTGCCGCGCAGGTCCTTGACGTCGTGTATCCCCGAGCCCCGGAGCCAGATCAACGAGGTGAGCGGAGGCGGCACGACCGCGGCCACCGCGGTCACCGGCAGCCCCTGGTCCCGGGCGATCAGAACCTCGGGCTCGTAGGAGACCGCGAGATCGGCTCGACCCGCCGCTACTTCCTTGATCGGAGCCGACGGGTCGGAGGGGGTCTGAGGGCGCACGTCGAGCCCGGCCTGCCGGAAGTAGCCGCGATCGAGGGCCTCGAAGATGCCCGCGTGATCGGGGTTGACGTAGAAGTCGAGCGC
The DNA here is from genome assembly GCA_963811625.1 of uncultured bacterium. Classification (GTDB taxonomy): domain Bacteria; phylum Actinomycetota; class Thermoleophilia; order Solirubrobacterales; family 70-9; genus AC-56. The sequence goes on from CAWERS010000002.1 coordinate 335,158, forward strand.
CAGGTCGACCACCTGGGTCTGTCCGGGCGTGGTGCTCTCCGACTTCTCGCCGCACCCGGTGCCGAGCGCTGCCGCGCATACGGCGAGCGCCAGCGCCAGGGTCGCGAACGAGGTACCTCGAAGCTTGGTCAAACGTTCCTCCTGGGTTGTGTGTTCAGTTGTGGGGCTCCCTCGGCCCCCACCACGCCACCCGCCGCTCGAGCGCCCCCAGCAGCGCGAACAGCAGGATCGCCAGTGCGGAAAGGACCGCCACCGCAGCGAAGGTCCTGGCGGTTTGAAGCTGGGCGGACGCTTGCTGGATCAGGTGGCCGAGCCCGGAGCTGGATCCCGCCCACTCGCCGAACACGGCCCCGATCACGGCGATCGCCGCCGCGATCTTGGCCCCGCTGAAGAAGTAGGGCAGTGCGGTTGGCGCTTCAACGCGGCGCAGCGTCTGTCGGCGGCTGGCGTCGAGCGTGCGGAACATCTTCACCAGGTCGGGGTCGACCGACCCGAGCCCGTCGAGGGTGTTGACGGTGATCGGAAAGAAGCAGATCAGGGCGATGATCACCAGCTTGGGGCCGATCCCGAATCCGAGCCAGACCACCAAGATCGGCGCGATGACGACGATCGGGACCGTCTGCGAGGCGACCAGCAGCGGGTAGACCGCGCGGCGCAGGGTCGGCCAAAGGTGGAGGACGATCGCGAACGCCACCCCGATGACGACTGAGAGCGCGAACCCGCCGAGCACCTCTTTCAGGGTCACCCAGCCGTTGTCCGCGAGCAGGCCCCGGTCGCTCCACAGCGAGCTCGCGACGTCGCTCGGCGCCGGGACCAGGAACGGCTCGATGTGGAGCCAGTGGGCGAGGACGTCGAGCCGGGCGGCCAGCTCCCAAACGCCGATCAGCGCCAGCACGATCGCCAACGGTGCCAGCCAGCGCTTCAACGCCCGCCCCCGATCAAGGCCGCCAGGGCACGCTCGCGGGCGGCGGTGAAGCCCGTCGAGGTGACCGCATCGAGACGCGGCAGGGCTCGGGGCGATGGCGCCCGCAGCTCGGTGACCAGCAGAGCCGGCCGGGCGGCCAGCACCGCCACCCGATCTGACACATACAGCGCCTCCTCGACGTCGTGCGAGACCAGGATCGCGGTGCGGGACTCGGCGGCCAGAGCCTCGGCCAGCCACTCCTGCATCTCGGCGCGGGTGATCGCGTCGAGCGATGCGAACGGCTCATCGAGCAGCAGCACCGGCTTACCGGCGAGCAGGGTGCGAAGGAAGGCGATCCGCTGCCGCATGCCCCCGGAGAGCTCCGACGGGCGAGCGCGCTCGAACCCGGCCAGGCCGAAGCGCTCGAACAGGGGATGGGCCATGCGCCGCGCTTCGGCTCGGGTGGCGCCCCTGTTTCGCGGCGCCAGGCCGGCGTTGTCGATCGCCGTCAACCAGGGGAGCAGCAGGTCGCGCTGGGGCATGTATGCGCATCGAGCGAGCCGCTCGCGCGACCCCCGGGCCCCGCCGACCTCGATCGAGCCCCGGCTCGGCTCGCGCAGGCCGCCGATCAGCTCCAGCAGGGTGGACTTCCCGCAACCGGAGGGGCCGACGACGCCGAGCACCTCGCCCTCGGCGACCTCGATCGAGAGCCGCTCGATCACCTGAAGCTCGCCGAACGAATGGCCGAGCCCGCGCACCTTGACCCCGCTCACGGGCGCGCCGGGCCCGGGCCTCGCGGTGGGCCGCCCCCCGCCAACCGGTCGGTCGGTCGGACTCAAAATCGGGTGAGGCTCCGTCACGGGAGCCTCGGAAGTCGATCGCATGCTCCCTCCGCGCGAATTACCGCGACAGGTTCTAAGGGTCGGCGCCGGGCGGCTATGCCAGAGGCGCCATCTCAGCCCGCAGACCCGCGAGCACCCCTGTTCTTCGACTCCAGTCTACGAAAGACTCAGAAAGTCAGCACCTTCTGGGCGTGGACGTTCTTGCAGGCGTGCTTGTGCTTGCGGGTGTGCGTGATCGTCAGGTCGTGGATGATCACGTCGACCAGGACCTCGCCCTTGCCGCTCAGATCGCCGCCGAGCTTCCAGTGGCCCGACTCGTCGCTGTGCACCACGTAGGGTCCATACCCGCCGGTGTGGGTCTTGTACCCGACCCCGAAGGTCCGGTTCTTTGATGCACTTTGCCTTCGAAGAGCTGTTCTGTTTATCCCCCTCCTGCCGTCTGCCAGCCTACCCGATCACGCCTGGACCGAGGGTGCGCCGCCGGCGACCACGTTCACGAACTCCTCCAGGTGTCGGGTCGTCCAGCACTCGAAGGCGGCCGTGCAGTGAGGCTCGTAGGCGGCCATCACCGAGTCGCCGTAGTTCCAGTACAGGCGCGGCTCCGGGTTGAGCCAGAAGGTCCGGCCGGCCCGCTCGGCGACCCGGGCGAACACCTCGGCATGGGGCTCGCGCCCGTTGGTCCGCGCGTCTCCCAGCACGATCACGGTCGAACGGGGCCCAAGGTCGTCGACGATCTGCTCGAGGAACTCCAGCCAGACCCGCCCGTAGTCGGTGTAGCCGGAGACGTCGGCAACGCCGCCCTCGCGCCCGATTCGCTGCGAGATTGCGCGGAAGTCCCGCTCCCGCTCGAAGATGTCGGTGACCTCCGAGATCCGCTCGATGAAGACGAAACTTCGCAGCTTGCGAAACGAGTCGTGCAGGGCGTGAAGCACCGAGAGGAAGAAGACGCTCGCCGAGGTGACCGACGTGGAGACGTCGCAGAGCACGTAGATCTCCGGGCGGCGCGGGTGCTTGGGCCGGTGCTTGAGCCGCAACGGCACCCCGCCGGTGTCGAGCGACGCCCGCATGGTCCGGCGGACGTCGACGATCGCCCCGCGGCGGCGCCCGCGCTGCTCGTGACCCACTGTCGCCAGGCGTCGCTTCAGCTGTGCGACCGCGCGGTGAACGGCGCTGAGGTCCTGCGCCGGGCTGGTCGGAAGGGCGCGGTCGAGCTCGGCGAGGGGACGAGATGGGGGCAGCTTCTCGGTCCGTTCGATCAACGCGCGTTCGAGCTCGCGCCGCAGGTGTCGCTCGAAGCGGTTGATCTGCTCCCGGTCGAGGGGCGGCTCCTCCGGGCTGCCTCCCTGGGCCTGAAGGCCGAGGCCGCGGCGGATTCGTTGCACGTCGACCCCGATCACCCCGGAGCCCTCGCCGCGGCGGCTGAAGGCCGCGATCGCCAGCCGCGCCAGGTCGCGCATCTCCCCGTCGCGGCCGTCTGCGATCGCCTGCCTGATCGCTTCGCGCAGGCGGTCGAGGTCGAGGCGGTCCCCGCCCTCATGACGCTGGCCCTCGCCGACGCCCCGCTCCAGCGCCTCAGCCTCGCTGGCGCGGAAGAAGAAGCGGTCGAACAGAAGCTCGAACACGCGGCGGTCCTCCTGCGATTTGGCGATCGTCGCGGCAAGCGCCTCCCGGAAGTCCTCCTGCTGCCCCCATGGGACCGCCTCGAGTGCCGCAAAGGCGTCGAGGATCTCCGAGCTGCCGACTGCCACTCCCTCGCCTCGGAGCTCCTCGCAGAAGGCCAGCAGCCGTGGCGCGAGCCCCTCGGGAAGCCGACTCATCCGGCCGCTTCGGCACCGAAGCTCGGCTCGCCGAGCTTCAGGCCCACCCGCTCGGCCACCAGGTCCAGATCCGAGCGGTGCTTGACGATGATGCTCATGGTGCGCTCGAACACCGAGCGGTCGAGGTCGTCGGCTCCGAGCAGGAGCAGGGCCCTCGCCCAGTCGATCGACTCCGCGATCGAGGGGGGCTTCTTGAGGTCGAGCTGGCGAATCATGTGCACCACCTCGACCAGGCGCCTGGCCAGCCGCTCGTCGATCTCGGGAGAGTGGAGGCGCACGATCTCCATCTCCCGCTCGACGTCGGGGTAGTCGAGCCACAGGTAGAGGCAGCGTCGCTTCAGCGCCTCGGTGAGCTCGCGCGAGTTGTTCGAGGTCAGGACCACGATCGGGTGGGTCCGGGCGGTGATCACCCCAAGCTCGGGGATCGAGATCTGGAACTCGGACAGCACCTCGAGCAGCATCGCCTCGAACTCCTGGTCGGTCTTGTCGATCTCGTCGATCAGCAATACGGCGGGCTCGGTGGCGGCGATCGCCTGAAGGAGTGGCCTCGTGAGCAGGAACTCCTCGCTGAAGATGTCCGCCCAGGCGTCCGAGCTGGTCGGATCGCCCTCGGACGCCGGCTCGTCGAGACCCGGGGATGGCTCGGAGGGCCTCTCCGCCTGGATTCGCAGCAGCTGCTTGCGGTAGTTCCACTCGTACAGCGCCTTGGCCTCGTCGAGGCCCTCGTAGCACTGAAGCCGTATCAGCCGCCGCCCGGTGGCTCGAGAGAGCGCCTTGGCGAGCTCTGTCTTGCCGACGCCCGCGGGGCCCTCGACCAGGATCGGCTTTCCGAGCCGCTGAGCCAGGTACGCGACCAGGGCGGCGGGCTCGTCGGCCAGGTACCCGACCCGCCCGAGCCCCTCCGTGACCTCGGGAACTGACTCGGCCAGCTTCGACGGCGGAGACGAGGATTGGCGACGCTTCGGGTCGTCGGTCATCCCGCCGATGATAATGAGGGGATGTTGCTCGCCGGCATCCTGCCCCAGTCCACGGGGCCGTACGTGGCGCTGATGATGGTCGGCTTCGCGGTTGCCGTGGTCGGCCACCTGAGCCGCTCCAGATCGCTGATCACGATCGGGATCGTGATCATCTTCTGCGCCGCCCTCGCCTTTCCGCTGGCCCTCAACCTCCAGAGCGACAAGCCCGAGCCGCCCGGGCCCCTACCGCGCCCTTACTGAGCTTTGGGGGGCCGCCTCAAGACAACTGCGCACCCGCGGACGCCGGCGCCGTGCTTGTGGCTCGGGGTCGCATCATCCCGAGGACGTCCTGGGTGAAAAGATCGACGTCGTGGGGCGCCTCGACCAGCTCGACCTGTCCAAGTCGCTGACTCGAAAGGAGGAGGCGCGTGACCTCGACCATGCCTGGGAGCGGCTGACCCAGCTGCGGTTGACGCTCGGCGGGCTGATCGGCACCCGCACGCTCGGGCCGCCGGTTTGCGTCGTCTTCGAGGGCTGGGACGCCGCCGGGAAGGGGGGCGCGATCAAGCGCCTGGTGGCCCAGATGGACCCGCGACACGTGCGGGTCGTCCAGTTCGCTGCCCCGAGCTCCAACGAGCGGCGACACCACTTCCTGTGGCGGTTCTTTCCGCAGTTGCCCGGGTGGGGAGGGATGGCGGTCTTCGACCGCTCCTGGTACGGGCGGGTGCTGATCGAGCGGGTCGACGACCTCGCCACCCGGGAGCAGTGGTTGCGCGCCTACGACGAGATCAACAGCTTCGAGCGAACCCTTGTCGACGAGGGGATGGTCCTGATCAAGTTCTGGCTTCACATCGACGAGCGGGAGCAGCTGAAGCGCTTCGAGCGCAGGCGGGACGACCAGTTGAAGGCGTGGAAGCTGACCGAGGAGGACTGGCACAACCGCGAGAGGCGCGCCGAGTACGCGCAGGCGATCGAGGACATGGTCGCCCGCACCGACCAGCCCTATGCGCCGTGGCATCTGGTCGAGGCGAACTCGAAGCGCTTCGCCAGGGTGAAGGTGATCGAGACGGTGATCGAGCGAATCGAGCAGGGGATGGCGCAGTGGGGGATGGAGCCACCGCCACAGCTGGGAGGGGAGGGGGCTGGGTAGGGAAGCGGTCTGGACTCCGGCTTTACCCAGCCATGCGTCGATTCGACCGGGCGTCTAGTCGCGGGCCCGAAGTTGTGGCCCGGTGGATAGGGACACGGGCGTGCTCGCGAATCACACTGGTAACGCCGTCCAGCGACCAGTTGGAGGAGGTTTGGCCGCAACGCGACAAATCGTCACCTTCGGCGGTGGGGGATTCTCGATGGAGGCCGGCAATCCGCTGCTCGACGAGTTCGTGCTGCGGCTCACGGGGCAGGATCAGCCCAACGTCTGCTTCCTTCCCCAGGCCAGCGGCGATGCCGACCACTACATCGTCCGGTTCTACCGCGCCTTCGGCGCCGAGCGGTGCGTGCCCTCCCACCTGTCGCTGTTTCGGCGCCTGCGCTCGCCCCGCGAGCCGCGCCGGCACCTGCTCTCGCAGGACCTGATCTACGTGGGCGGGGGCAGCATCCGAAGCCTGCTCGGAGTCTGGCGAGCCCACGGGATCGACGAGATCCTGCGCGAGGCCTGGGAGCGGGGGGTCATTCTCTGCGGCCTCTCCGCCGGCTCCCTGTGCTGGTTCGCGGAGGGGGTCAGCACCTTCCATGGCTCCGCGGAACGGGTCGAGGGGCTCGGGCTTCTCCCCTGGAGCAACACCGTTCATTACTCGAGCGAGCCCGAGAGGCGGGACGCGTATCACCGCTGGCTGCGCGAAGGGATGCGTCCTGGCTACGCGGCCGACGACGGCGCCGCGCTCCACTTCGTCGACGGCGACCTGGCGCAGGTCGTCGCCTCGCGCGTCGACGCCCGCGGGTACCGGGTCGAGTGTCAGGTCGGGCGGGTGGTCACCACCCGGCTTGCGACCCGATACCTCGGGGACGATGCGGCCGCGCCGCTGGTGCGCACGGCGGCCGACGCGGTGCCCGCGTAGCGGCGTGGGGGGCGAATCGAACCCCGGGCCTCCGCACGACGAGGCCACTCGCCCGGACCGTCTCGTGATGGTCCTCGGAGGTCACGAGTTCTCCCGCCGCCGCGGCAACGAGGCCCTCCGCGACTACGTGCTGGGCCTGCCCGGCGTCGAGCACCCGCGGATCTGCCTGCTGCCGACCGCCAGCGGCGACGCTGAGGCGCAGATCGCCGCCTTCCGGCAGTCACTCGGGGACCTTCCCTGCCGACCCTCGGACGTCTCGCTGTTCCGGCTCGAGGGGGAGCGGCTGGCGATCCGCGAGCACCTCCTTCAGCAGGACATCATCTACGTCGGCGGGGGGAGCATGCGCAACATGCTGGCCATCTGGCGGGTCCACGGCATCGATCGCATCCTCCGCGAAGCCTGGGAGGCCGGAACCGTGTTGTGCGGGCAGAGCGCGGGCGCGATGTGCTGGTTCGAATGGGGAATCTCGCGCTCCAGCGGGACGGCTCGACCCGTTCAGGGCCTCGGCTTCATTCCCGGCAGCCTCTCGGTTCACTACCACCGGGATTCCGATCGGCGCCGCGTGTTTCGCGAAGCGGTCGCCTTGGTGATCCCGTCCGGCTACGGGGTCGATGACGGCGCCGGGCTGCTGTTCCGGGGCGGTGAGCTCGCCGAGGCGGTGAGCGCCCGCGCCGGAGCCGGGGCCTGGCGGGTGGAGAGCGCAGGCGGGGGCGCCTCCCGGGAGACCGAGTTGCCCACCCGACAGCTCTCCGACCCGAGGCCGGCGATCGACGAACAGGACGCGGCCGTGTCTGAGCTCCGCCGCACCGTCGCGTCCCGCGGGGGCGGCGGACTGGCGGCGCGCTGATTGCGGGCCGCAACAAGGGAAAAGTAGGGGGAACGGCCCCGAGCGTCGCTAGCGCGGCAGGGTGGGCGCCAGCAGGCGGTAGGCCTTGATCCCCAGGCCGAGGCGCTCGCGATCCTCGCTCAGCGCCGGGTCGAGGCCGGTCAGCTCCTTGACCCGCGCCAGGCGGTGGGCGACCGTGTGGCGGTGCGCGTAGACCGCGCGGGCGGTGGCGTTCATGTTGCAGTCGTTTCCCAGGTAGGTCTCGAGGGTGCCCAGCAGATCGGTCCGGTACTGGCGATCGTGGGTGACCAGTGGCTCGACCGTGTCCTCGTAGAAGCGGCGTACCTCGGCCGGGTCGGTGGCCAGGGCCCGGAACAGGAGCCGGTAAACGCCGTCCCCGATCCCCTGCTCGAGCAGCTCAGCCATCCGCGCGTCGCTTGCGATCACGTCGAGCATCAGCTCCGCCTCGGCGATCGCCCGAAAGAGCTCGCCCGGGCTGGCGCAGAAGGAGGAGAACGCCGCCGGCCCGTGGGAGCCGAGCCGGGCGGTCAACGCTTGAGCGGCGGCCTGGGTTCGCTCGCTCGCGTCCGGGCCGGCGCGGGCCGGGAGGATCGCGTAGATCCGGTCTCCGAGCGGCTCGGCGATCGCCCCCTGATGCTCGCCCGCGATCAGGCCCGCGGCGTGACGCGGACGGGCCGACCGGATCTCGGCCACCAGGGCGACCGCCCCCTCGGAAAGGTCGCAGCCAAGCCGGGCTGCGCGGCGCGACGCCTCGTCGCCGTCGACCCGCCCGGCTCGCAGGTCCTCGATCAGGCTGCCCCGAACCTCGTCCGTGACCTCGTCGCGCGCCTCGGTGACGGCCACCTCGGCCAGGGTCGCAAGCGCCGTGGTGCGGAGCACCTCCTCACGGTCCACCGCGATCGAGAGCCCGTTGCTCGCGGCCCGCAGGGCGAGCACGTAGCCGATTGCCTCCTTGCCGGCGGTGACCACGTGCTCGAGCTCGACCTGCTCCGGGGGCCGCGGCACCCCGCCGCCGAGGCGCTTCGCCACATAACCGGAGAGCTGATCAAGGGCCACCTCGGTCGAGGAGGCGTCCGCCAGACTGCGGGCCGGCAGCACGATCGCCACCGGCCCCCCGGCCTCCTCGGCCGCCAGCTCGGCGATCCCACGCAGGCCCTCGCCGTCCAGGAGCGCGGCGAGCATCCTCGCGTGGAGGTCGCGCATCAGGGCCTCGGTCGCCTCCCGGACCTCTTGCTCAGAGGATCGGCAAGTAGCGCTCGAGCTCCCACTCGGTCACCTGGACGCGGTACTCCTCCCACTCCTCGCGCTTCAGGTCCACGTAGCGCTCGAAGATGTGGTCACCCAGGGCCTTGCGGATGAGCTCCGAGCCGGCCAGCTCCTCGATCGCCTCGCCGAGGGTCTCGGGGAGCTGCTCGATCCCGCGCGCCACGCGCTCGTCGTGGGTGAGCTCATACAGGTTGCGCTCCATCGGCTCCGGGCACTCGTAGCCCTGCTCGATTCCGTCCAACCCCGCGTGCAGCATGGCCGCGAAGGTCAGGTAGGGGTTGCAGGACGGGTCCGGGCAGCGCAGCTCGCACCGCGTCGCCTGCTCCTTGCCGGGGTGGTAAACCGGTACTCGCACCAGCGCCGAGCGGTTGCGTTGCGACCAGGCGCAGTAGACCGGGGCCTCGTAGCCCGGCACGAGCCGCTTGTAGCTGTTCACGTTGGGCGCGAACAACGCCGCGATCTCGCGGGCGTGGCGCAGCAGCCCCGCGATGTAGGACTTTGCGGCTCCTGACAGGTGATGGGGATCGTCGGCGTCGAAGAAGGCGTTCGAGCCATCCGAGAACAGCGACTGATGGGTGTGCATGCCCGACCCGTTCTCGCCGAACAGCGGCTTCGGCATGAAGGTCGCATAGACGCCGTGCTGGTTGGCGATCTCCTTGACCACGATCCGGTAGGTCATCGCGTTGTCAGACATCCGCAGCCCCTCGGCGTAGCGCATGTCGATCTCGTGCTGGGAGGGCCCCACCTCGTGGTGCGTGTACTCGATCGGGATCCCGACCGCCTTCAACGCGTTGACCGTGTCGCGGCGAAGGTCCGAGGCGGCGTCGAGCGTGGTCAGGTCGAAGTAGCCGCCCTTGTCGAGGATCGTCGGCACGCCGTCCTCGCCGAGCTCGTCGCTGGCGAAGTAGAAGAACTCGAGCTCAGGTCCGATGTTGTAAGTGTCGAAGCCCATCTCCTCCGCCCGCGCCAGGGCCCGGCGCATCACGAACCGGGGATCGCCCTCATACGGCTCGCCGCCCGGCTTCAGCACGTCGCAGAACAGCCGCCCAACGTTCCCCTTCTCGCCGTTGGTCCGCCACGGGAGCACCGTGTAGGTGTCGGGGTCGGGCATCGCGATCATGTCCGACTCCTCGATCCGGTTGAACCCGGTGATCGACGAGCCGTCGAAGCCCATGCCCTCGGCCAGGGCGCTCTCGAGCTCCTCGCGGCCGACCGCAAAGCTCTTCAGCTGGCCGTTGATGTCGGTGAACCAGAAGCGGATGAACTCGACGCCGTCCTCGTCGACCCTCCGCAGGATGTCGTCGGGGTCGGTGCGCGGCTTGGTGACCGTTGCCATCTGTTGTCCTTCTCCTTCTTGTGTCTGGGTCGTCAGGCGGGCATCTCCGCCTCGGAATGGGCCTGGAGGACCTCTTGGCCCTCCTCGCCGGTACGGATCCGGATCGCCTCCTCGACCGGCGTCACGAAGATCTTTCCGTCCCCGATCTCGCCCGTCCTGGCGTGCTTGAGGATCGTCTCGACCACCAGGGGCTTGTCCCGATCGTCGACCACCACCTCGAGCTTCAGCTTCGGTCGCACGTTAATGGTCAGGGTCGAGCCGCGGTAGTGCTCGACGATGCCCTTCTGGCGCCCAGAGCCCTTGACCTCGCAAATCGACAGGGACGGGAGCCCCCGGTCGACCAGCTCGCTTCGAATCGGCTCGAACGCCTCGTGACGGATGTAGGCCTCGACCTTCTTCATCGATCAGGGCGCTGGGGCGATCAGCTTCCGTCTGGTGAAGGGCACGGGCCTCCTTTGGCCAGCGGGCCCCTGCCCGCCGGTCGCTATTCCAGGAACAGCTGCGAAGGTAGGTGGTGTCGCTTGCCAAGTCTCTGTCCATCTGTCGAGAATTTCGATGCTCGCCTTGTACCCCGTGTCGGATCGGGCCGCTCACCCGCGTGGACCGGTTGGCCAGGTGGGCTGTGCTCGGCCGGGTGGCGGGGCAATGATCGCTAGGCCGGGATGCCGGCCGGAGCGGCCGACCCGCTGACCTCGAGCTCTCCGCCCTCCATCGCCATCTCGACCGCAGCCGGTTCCCCGCCCAGCTCCCGCCAGCGATCTCGGGCGGCGCCGTGGAGGCGGTCGAGGAACGAGTCGGAGTGCAGGGGGTCGTGGTGGAAGAGCAGCACGCGTCGGGCGCCGACCCTGGAGGCGAACGTGAGCGCGTCCCCCATCCCCGAGTGGCCCCAGCCGACGTGGTCGGGGTATTCCTCGTCCGCGTACTGGCAGTCGTGGATCAGCAGGTCGGCGTCCCGCGCCAGGTCGTAGCCCGAGATCCACTCGGGATCGACACTCGCCAGCTCGGTCCCGAGCACCGGCTCGTGGTCGGGGATGTAGCAAACCGTCGTGTCCCCCTCCGTGACCCGGAAGCCGAGGGTGGGCCCGCGGTGATTGACGGCCTCGCAGACGATCGTCGCCGACCCGATCCGCCATTGGCTCGGCGGGGTGTCTCGGAACGAGACCGAGCACGGGAGCTCGCGAACTTCGACCGGCGACAGGGGGGCCGAGATGTACCGAGCCACTCTGTCCTCGAGCGATGCCTCCGGTGATGCGGGGCCCCAGATGGCGATCTCCGCGTCAGAGCGAAAGCAGGGGGGGAAGAACATCAGCCCCTGGATGTGGTCCAGGTGGAGGTGGGTGAGCAGGATGTTGACCTTGGGCGAGGCGGCGAGGCCCAGGCCCAGATTGCGGATCCCGGTGCCGGAGTCGAGCAGCAGCTGCTCGCCGCTGTCGAGGAGCAGCTCCACCGACGAGGTGTTGCCGCCGTAGCGGTTCATCTCCGGTCCCGGCGCCGGGACCGAGCCGCGAGCCCCCCAGACCCGGACCTTCAAGCTGTCTCGCCCTCCTCGTCGGTGGGCCAGAACAGGATCATCGCCCCCGAGGAGCCCCTCTCGGAGGCGACGATGGGAAAGGCGCTGGAGGCGATCAGATGCTCGGCTCCGCTCGTGGAGCGGATCCGAAACATCGCATGGGCCGGCCGGCCGTCGCGGATTGCCCTGGTGGTCGGCAGCTCGTCGAGAGCCATCGGCTGCCCATCTTCCCCGAACGGGCCATAGGTGGAGATCCACTGTTGCGGGGTCATCCGGCCGACGTCCTCGAACGGCCGCCCGAGCAGGGCGCCCGCCGCCTCGTTGTAGAAGACCAGCTCGGCGTGCTCGTCGACGAGGAAGGCCGGCGTCGAGAGGCTGGTCAACAGGTTGCGCGCCAGGATCAGCTCCAGCGGCTTTTGGGCACGACCGGCCACGGCGCTCATTCTCCCATCAGTTGGGCCCACGCCCGCGATCATGCTCAACAGAGCGCGGAGAGCTCCGCCAGCGACGTGTCCAGCCCCCCCGCGAGCTCCGCCACCCCGGGCACCGCGCCCGGGTCGGTGCAGAAGCCGAATCCCATCCGTCCGGCCAGCGACACCGCCGAGGCGCGGAGCGCATGGCGATCCGCGGGCTCGGCGAGCGAGTAGAGCTCGGCGACCCTCGAGCCGAGAAGCGACACCGGCTCCCGCGGCCCGGGGACGTTCGAGACCGAGAGCGCGAACTCGCGCGGGCCCGAGGCCAACCCCGAGGCCAGGCGGTAGAGCGGCCGGATGTGGGAGAGGCTGTGGAAGAACGAGTAGAGCTCGGCGGGATCGTGATGCTCCTTGCGGCTGCGGGTCTCGGCGTTGATCGCCGCCAGTCGCTTGCGTGGGTCGGGCTCGGCGATCGGCAGGTCGCAGAACAGGAACGAGTCCCGGTTGCCCAGCGTGGTCTCGTCCTCGTCGCGATGATGCATGCTGACCGGCACCTGGACGCGCATCGCCTCCGCCGGCTGATGGTGGGTCGCGAGCCAGCTTCGAATCGCGCCGGCGACCATCGCGAGCACGACGTCGTTCACGGTCACCCCGGCGCCGAAGGAGTGCTCGATCCGCTTCAGGTCCTCCAGCTCGCAGGCGGTGAAGGCGATCTCGCGGTCGCCCCCGATCTTGCGATCGAAGGCCGTGTCCGCCCCCAGGGGCCAGAGCTCGCGTCGCAGCGCGCCGGGCAGCGCCGCGAGTTGGAGCCCGCCGTCCCGCCAACGGCCCGGCGAGACCGCCGAGCGGGCGCCCCCGGCGATCGTTCCACCCAGGCCCCGGATCCGGCTGGAAGCGCCGGAGGCGAGCAGCCGGGCCTTTCCCGGTGCCGCCTCCGGCGCCCAGGAAGACGCCGGTCCCGGTTCGCTTCTGTGATCTGCGTCCCAGAGCAGCTGGGACAGCAGTCGCAGGGCGCTCACCCCGTCCGCGAGGCAGTGGTGTACCCGGATCACGAGCGCGGTCCGGCCCCGGTCGTCGGGGCCGGCGACGTCAACGCACCACAGCGGCCTTTGGTGATCGAGTCGCTCTGCCATCACCTTGCCCACGAACCGCATCAGCGCTGAGCGGTCGGGGACCGACTCGGAGGCCAGCCGGACGTGATTGCGGATGTCGAAGCTCTCGTCGTCGACCCAGGCCGGGGTCGCGATCCTGAGGGGGGTCGGGGCCAGGCGCTGCCGAGCACGCGGGACCGCGTCGAGCCGCGACTCGACACGCTTCCTCAGGCGATCGATCGAGACCCCGTCCGCCCCGGGCGCCGCCTCGGCGATCGCCAGCTTCAGGGTGTGCCCGGCGATCACCTCGGACTCGAGCCGCAGGATGCGCGTGTCCTCTGCGCTGAGGCGCTGCATCGCCTTGCGTTTATCGCAGACCGAGGCGGTCGAGCGCAAGGGCCGCCCCGGAGCTCCCCCTGCTCGGGGGCCCGCTGCCGGCTACTGAACCGTGATCGTCCCCTCCATGCCGAGCTCCTTGTGGTTGCCCACCGGGCAGTAGAACTCGTACTTGCCGGGCTTCGAGAGGTCCACGGTGAGCACGCCGCTTTGCCCGGCCGAGAGATCCGAGCTCAGCTCCTCGTCTCCGTTCGGCCCCTCGACCTCGAGGCTGTGGGGCACCTGGCCGTCGTTGGCGACGCTGAACGTGACCTGGCCGGCCTTGGTCGTCGGGTCCGAGGGCGTGAACTTGAAATCCGTGGCCTTGAGATCGATGTTCGAGCCCCCCGCGGTCGTGGTCGGACCTGCGGCGGTGGTGCCCGGGTCGTCGCTGCCCCCGCAGCCGGTCGCGAGCGCGGTGGCGGCCACGACGAGCGCCGCGGTTGCGAATCCGGAGAGTCTCGGTCGCATCAGGTGTCTGCCTCCTTGTTGGTTGGCGGGCCGAGCACTGCGTCGGCCCCCGTCGAGTGGAGCCGGAGGGGCGCGACGAAGGTCCTGCCGCCCGCGCGGAGCCCGATCGCGGTGGCCTCGCCGGGCGCCACCGCCGAGCTCAGCCCCGCCTCGTCGCTCTCCCCGTCGTAGACGTAGCGGAACGAGCCGGCCGTGACCCGGGTTCCGTCCCGGCGGCGCAGCCAGACCTCGCAGAGGGTTCCCGGGCGAAACCCCCCGACGCGGATGCTGACTGCGCTCCCCCAGGGCCGAGGCTCGAGCGTCGCCTGAGCCCAGGCGTGCCCGGGGAGGGCGTGGAAGGCGATCGTCTCACCCGGTGGGGGGCTCGGAGATCCAGAGATCAGGACGGCGACCAGCGCCGCGGTTGCCGCCGCCGCGCAGGCCCCTCCGAGCCCCAGCCCCGCCCGGGCGCGCCTGCGGCGCTTGGCGCGGCCCTCGGCCGCGATCCGCCGGGCGATGCGGTCGCCGAGGTGCGGGGGCGGGGTGGGGCTCGGCGCGAGCCGTCCCGGGTCAACCCGGGACAGCAAGGCGGCGAGGGGCGCCAGGGCATCGGCCTCGGCACGGCACTCGGGACAGCCTTCGAGGTGCGCCTCGGTGCTCGCGCGCTGCTCGGGATCGAGCTGCCCCAGCACCAGGGCGCCGATCCGCTCCCGCCAGACGCGGCACTCGTCAGCTTTCATAGCCCATCTCCTCGAGCGCGTTGCGCAGCGCCCGCAGCCCGTAGTAGACGCGGCTCTTGATCGTTCCCTCGGGCACACCGAGCTCATCCGCCACCTCGGCGTAGGGGCGACCCCGCAGGTAGGTCTCCACCAGCACCCGGCGATGCTGTTCGCCGATCCGCCGCAGCGCCTCCTCCACCTGCCAGCTGAGCAGGATCTCCTCGAATGGCTCGTGCCCCGACTCGGGCAGGGCGCCGAGGGTGGTCGGTCGCGTCGCGCGAGCGCGGCCGAGGTCGATGATCACGTTTCGGAGGATCGCGAACAGCCAGGTGCGCAGCGACCCCAGCTCGGGGTCGAAGCGATCCGCCGCGCGCCAGGCGCGCAGGAAGGTGTCCTGGACCGCCTCCTCGGCCAATCCGGGGTCGTCGAGCGAGCGCAGCGCGAATCCGTAAAGCTCGCCGGCATGGGCCGCGTAGGCTCGCCGGACCCCTGCCTCCTGGGTGAGGAAGTCCTCAGCCATCACGGCGGTCTCGTTCCACTGCCGTCACCGATGCCGGTAATACTCGCCGCGGGCGAGGCGAGTTCATCGCCCGGCGTGGGCGCAGGGCCCGGCGTCGCCCGTCCGGCGGCGACGCCAGCCGCCGCTATCCGCTTGTGGGAGCCGCCCGGATGCCCCGGCGCGGGAACGGGCCGCGAACGACCACGACGGCCCCGGGGAGCCCCGAGGCCGGCGCCGTCGCTAGCCGGTTTCCTGAGGGAGCCGTTCTAGAGCTTGCCGATCTTGAAGATCTTGGTGCCGCAGTCAGGGCAGGTGCCCTGGATCGCCGGGCGACCGTTCTTCATGGTCACCTGCTGGGGATCCTTGATCTCCACCTTCTTGCGTTCCTTGACGCAGTAGCCGGTTGGCATCTGAGGGTCTCCTTTCAGGAAACTCGTGTCTGTGATCGCACCGCCCGAGCACCGACGCTTCATGCCTGAGCCAGGCGACGCGTGAGCGACGGTAGAGGAACGATCGGACGCGTGCACGCAGGTATCGTGCGAATAGTTACAAACTCTAGGGGCCGGTGCCTCCGGCCGAGCCCGTGTCGGGAGCTCCGAATCCCGTCCCCGAGCCCGGGCTCGAGCCGGTGTCCGTCTGCCCGCCTCCGGAGACCTCGCTGCGGAGCTCCTTGATGTCGTCCTGAACCACCTGGAGCTCGCGCTTGGAGGTCGTCTGGTCGGCCGTCAGCTTGTCGATCTCGCCCTCGAGGGCGGTCAGGCGCTGGTTCAGCGATCTGACACCGGTCTGGGCAGCCTGGCTGGCCGACTGCTCCACGACCGTCAGCTGGTCGCGCAGGGAGTCGACTTCGCCCTGGCTCGGGGAGTCCCGCTTCAGCGACAGCGTCAGTACCAGCGCCACCGCAGCCGCCGCCAGCGCGAGCACGACCAGCGCCGCGCCGATGTAGGTGCGAACACCGAGCCCGCGGTCGATCTGCGCGAGCCAGGCGCGGAGCCCGGCGATCGCCTCTGGCTGGTCCGCGGGACGCGACTCGGCCGGGGAGCCGGCGGTCGCCGGTTGCGCGGGCGCCGCGGTGCCTGCGGTACGCCGGTTGTGCGGGCGCCGGTTGTGCGGGCGGCGCGGTGCCGCCCGTCATCTGGCCGCCGGCGGGTCGCTCGGCGGCCACGGGCGCCGGCGGGCTCGGCGGCTGCGGGGGAGCCGCCTGGCCAGAGGGTGCGGGCTGCGCCGCCTCGCCGGAGGGGTTCCCGGCCTCGGCTGCGGCAGGCTTTCGGAAGCGGATCCGCATGCGCTCTGCCCTCGCCTAGGGACCGGGTCCGGTTTCGGCGACCTGGCCCTCCGGCGGATCGAGCTCGCGGCCGGCAGCCACCCACGCCTCCAGCCCGCCGACCAGGTTGTAAGCGTCCCACCCCGCCTGCCTGAAGGCGGCCGCCGCCAGGGCCGAGCGATTCCCCGAGCGGCAGTAGAAGACGATCGGGCGGTCGGTGGCGATCGACTCGGCCTCCCCGGCGAGCTGGTTGATCTCGATCTGGCGCGCGCCGGCGATCCTGCCCGCGTCCCACTCCTCGGGGCGGCGAACGTCGATCGCCTCGCCGCCGGCCTCGATCAGCTCGGCGGCCCGCTCGGGGTCGACCCCGGTCTGGGTTGCGGTCTCCTCGGCCACGGCTCCAGCTTAGTCTGCTCCGCCGGCCGGGGAAGGCGTGTGGCGGTGGCGCCGGCGCTCGGGTTGGGATCGCGGTGCGCGCACCACGCGAGGACTCCTATGCTCTCGGGGCATGCCCTCGATCGAAGGAGACCGCCCATGCCCGAAGCCGTGATCGTCGACGCCGTTCGGACCCCGATCGGCCGCGCGTTCAAGGGATCGCTCGCCCAGCAGCGCCCGGATGAGATGGGCGCGCTGATCGTCGACCAGGTGCTGGAGCGCAACCCGCAGGTCGATCCGGCGCAGGTGGAGGACGTGTTCTGCGGCTGCGGCATGCCCCAGGGCCTGCAGGCCTTCAACATCGGGCGGATCATCTCCCTGCTCTCCGAGAAGCTCCCGCAGACGGTCAACGGGGTGACCATCTCCCGTTATTGCTCCTCGAGCCTCGACGCGATTCGACACGCCGGCAACGCGATCAAGGCCGGCGAGGGCGACGCCTACATCGCCGCCGGGGTCGAGTGGGTGAGCCGCTACAACGAGCGCACCGAGCCCGCCGGCGCCGACGACCGCAACCCGAACCTGATCGGCGAGAACGGCCAGCCGAACGCCTACATCGAGATGGGCCTCACCGCGGTCAATGTCGCCAAGCGCTACGAGGTCAGCCGGGCGGAGATGGACAAGTACGCCCAGCGCTCGCAGGAGCTCGCGGTCGCCTCGCAGGAGTCCGGGTTCTTCGACCGCGAGATCGCCCCGGTGACGCTGGACGACGGCACTGAGGTGACCAAGGACGATGGGCCGCGCGCCAGCTCGACGCTCGAGAAGCTCGCTGAGCTCCCCGAGGCGTTCGAGGGCGGGGGCGGCGTCACCGCCGGCAACTCCTGCCCGCTCAACGACGGCGCCGCCGCAGTGCTCCTGATGTCAGACCAACGGGCCAAGGAGCTCGGGCTCACCCCCCGCGCCCGGATCGTGACCGCGGCGACCTACGGGAACGAGCCCGAGTACATGGGCGTGGCTCCGATCGGCGCGATCAAGAAGGTGCTCGACCGTGCCGGGATGAAGATCGACGACGTCGACGTGGTCGAGCTCAACGAGGCCTTCGCCGCGCAGGTGATCCCGATCATGGCCGAGTGCGACATCCCGATCGAGAAGCTCAACACCCACGGCGGGGCGATCGCCCTCGGCCACCCGTTCGGGATGACCGGCGCCCGAATCATGACCACGCTGCTGAACGCGATGGAGACCGACGACCACCAGGTCGGCCTGGAGACCATGTGCGTGGCCGGCGGGCAGGGCAAGGCGATGATCGTCGAGCGCCTGAACTAGCTTGCCCGCGATCGGCATCTGGCTGGGCGGGGGCACACCCCGCGCCGCACCCGCCGACGGCCGAATTACGTCGGATAGACGAGCGCTATCCGGCCATCGATCACTTGACTCGGGCGCGGCCGCGAGTCATCCGGCGGCCTCGGCCTTGCGCAGGCCGCGGAGCGCGAACACCGACAGCAGCGCCGCCAGCCCGGCGGCGGCGGCGAAAGCGAGCAGGACATGGAAGGGGTCGCCGGCCATCAGGCTGCGTCCGGACTCAACGATCGCCGTGAACGGGTTCACCTGGCTGACGGTCGCGATCCACCCCTGGAGCAGCTGACGCGGCACGTAGACGGGCGCGGTCATCAGGATCATGAACATCGGCAGCTGCATCGCCGGAGCCGCCTGAAGGGTGCGCAGCCGGGTCATCATTCCGGCGGAGAACAGGAAGGCGGCCACGAACACCACCACCGAGAGGGCGAGCAGCCCGAACAGGTCGATCCCGTCGCCGCCTACCTTCATCCCGGTCGCCGCGGCGACCCCGAAGACAATCACCCAGACGAGCCCCGCGCGGACTATCGCCGCCAGCCCGAAGCCGGCGATCACCGCCGAGCGGTCGCCGGCGGCCAGGAACAGGCGTCGCGTGAAGCCGGAGTCGAAGTCGGCGCCGATCGAGAAGCCGATGAAGATGCCGCCGAAGGCCGCCGACTGAAGGAGGACGAAGACGAACTGGAAGGCGTCGTAGTTGTAGTAGTCGAAGCCGGGCAGGTCACCCACGGTCGAGAGGCCGCCCGCGAAGGCCATGTAGAAGAACAATGGGAAGACCAGGGGTGGAAGCAGCAGCGACGGCGCCCGGACCAGCATGTGAAGGTTGCGCCAGGCGATCGTGCGAACGATCGACAGGTAGCGGCTGCGCCGGCTCACGTCCGCACCAGCCTCTCGCGCAGGGCCCGGGTCGAGGCACCGAGCGCCACGACGAAGATCGCGATCGCGACTCCGAAGCCGAGCGCCAGTGCCTCCGCGTCCCAGCCGGTGATGATCAGGCTGCGCAGGCCCTCGATCAGGTAGCTGACCGGGTTGATCGTCGCCACCGTCCGGTACCAGTCGTGGGCGATCAGGTCGCGGGGCAGGGTGGCGGAGCTGAGGAAGAGAAGGATGAACATCAGCGGGAACAGCCCCTGGACGGCCTCGCTGGAGCCGGTCCGCAACCCGGCGAGGAGGCCGATGGCGCCGAAGGCGGCGGCGATCGTGAGCGAGAGGGCGAACAGCACCGGGACGCCGAGCGGCCCCGCCTCGATGTGGGCGCCCGCAGCCAGCCCGGCGCCCAGGAAGGCCACGGCCTGCAGGGTGCCGATCAGCAGCACGCCGGTCAGCTGTCCCGCCAGCATCGAGGAGCCGTGCATCGGGGTCAACGAGAGGCGGTTGAAGAACCCACTGCCGATGTCCTGGGCGACGTTGGTGCCGGCGGTGTTGGTGGCGAAGATCGCGCCCTGCATGAACGGGAAGGCGAGCGCGAAGGCGAGATAGGAGCTGGTCGGGAACCCGGGCACGTCGGTCGCCGCGCCGAGCCCGGATGCATTGATCGCCAGCAGGAAGAGCGGGAAGACGAGCGGCGGGACGATCACGATCGGCTGGCGAACGGTGCGGATCACCGAGCGCCAGGCCAGGTAGCGGGCCTGCCTGGGAAAGGCCGTGGTGGCAGCGGCGCTCGACATCGATTCCTCAGGCGGTCACCGCGGTGGCTCTGTGCTCGCCCGTGCCGTCCTCCGCAGCGTGGTCGCCGGCCCCCTCCAGCGATCGCCCGGTCTTGGCCAGGAAGACGTCGTCGAGACTGGGGGCATGGAGCTTCAGGTCGGCGACCCGAATCCCCTCGGCGTCGAGTCCCCGAACCACGTCGGCGAGCTCCTCGGTGCCGTCGGCGAGCCGCACGGCAGCCGCCCCGCGGGTAGCCGGCAGCGGACTGCCGAACCGCGCCAGCACGGCCTCGAGGTGCTCCACCTGGTCGCCGTTTGCGGGGACCGCCTCGACCGTCGGCCGGCCGATCTCCGCCTTCAGCGCCGCCGGTGTTCCCTCGGCGACGATCCGCCCCCGGTCGATGATCCCCAGGCGGTCAGCCAGCGAGTCGGCCTCCTCCAGGTACTGGGTGGTGAGGAAGACGGTCACCCCGTCGCTGCGGGCAAGTCGGGCGACCTCGTCCCAGAGGGCGGCGCGGCTCTGAACGTCGAGGCCGGTGGTGGGCTCGTCGAGGAACAGGATCCGAGGCCGGTGGATGAGTGCCAACGCCAGGTCGAGGCGACGCTTCATCCCACCCGAGTAGCCGCCGACCCGGCGATCCGCCGCGTCGGCCAGCCCGACCCGCTGCAGCAGCTCGGCTCCGCGCGATTCGATCTCGGCCCTGGAGAGGCCGTGAAGGCCTCCCTGCAGCCGCATGTGCTCGCGGCCGGTCAGCAGCAGGTCGAGCGCGGCCTCCTGCAGGGCGACGCCGATCGTGTCGCGCACCGCCGGTCCCTCGCCGACCACGTCGTGGCCGCCGACCCGTGCGGAGCCGGCGGTCGGGGGAAGGAGCGTGGTCAGCATGTGAACCGTGGTCGACTTCCCGGCCCCGTTCGGGCCGAGGAAGCCGTAGATCTCGCCCTCGGCGACGTCGAGGTCGATTCCATCCACCGCACGGGGGCCGTTCTTGAACTCCCGCACCAGACCGCGCGCCTCGATTCCCTGTCTGGACGTCATCGGACCTCCTCTCGCGCTGCTGCCACTGCGACGCAGATACCCATCCGCCCTACGTATAGCAGAATCCATTGCATCAGCGTATAGCGGTATAGCTCGATAGTTGACGTTAGCAAATGTCCACGAACTCGGGTATCATCGCCTTGTGGCAATCACCATCAAGGGCGATCCGGCCAAGGCCGGCGAGGAGCGCGGCCCCAGGACGGACCGCGGAGGCCCGCCGGCCAGCGAGGCGTGGATGCTGCTCCAGCGGATCGCCTTCTCGCAGCGTCCGGCGTTCGTCGCCGCGGCCCGCGAGTTCGAGCTCCTGCCCCAACAGGTGATCGCGCTGCGGTCGTTGGATCGGCCGATCCCGATGAGCGAGCTGGCGCGGTTGCTGGCCTGCGACAACTCGAATGTGACCGGGATCATCGATCGACTGGAGGAGCGGGGCCTGGTCGAGCGCAGGAACTCACCCCATGACCGCCGCGTCAAGCTCGTCGCCCTGACTTCGGAGGGCAAGCACGTCAAGCAGGGGGTGGAGGCCCGGATGGCGGAGCCCCCGCCGCCGATCGAGGCCCTCTCGCGCGCGGACCAGCTTGCGCTGCGGGACATCCTGCGTCGCGCCGCCGCCGCCCTCGAGGCGGATCGCTGAGCACGCCGCGTCCACCATCCGGTGGCGGCACGCGCCGGGGGCGCGGAGGGGAGCAGCCGCGGGCCGAGTTGCGGGTGCGGCTTCAGCCCCGGGCCGCCCGCGAGGAGATCCGTGGCGAACGCGATGGTGCGGTGGTGGTACGGACCACGGAGCCCCCAATCGCGGGGAGGGCAAACGCCGCCCTGGTGAGGCTGATCGCGAAGCGGGCCCGGGTCGCCAGGGGTCGAGTCGCGATCGTCGGGGGCGCCCGGTCTCGGGACAAGCTCGTCCGGGTCGAAGGAATCGGCGAGGACGAGCTCCGGCGCGCCCTGCAGGTCCAGAGGCCTGCCCCCGCTCGGCGACGTTCGGGCGTCGCCAAGCGCGGCTGATCGAGAGCCTATAGTCGCCCTCGCATTGGGTAGTCAGCGCCAGGTCGACCGAGGGGCCGCCCCACCGGGTCGCGCCGGTGAGGACTTCGATGCGGCGCGCCGGACCTACCTGGCGAGCGAGCGGACCCAGCTCGCCTGGTGGCGAACCGGCCTCACGGGCCTGGCGGTTGCGCTGGCCGTCGGTCGCGTGGTTCCCGAGCTCAGCGACAGCTCGCTGCAGTGGCCGTACACGTTGGTCGGATGCGCCTTCGCCCTCTACGGGATCGCGCTGATCGCCTACGGGACGATCCGGGCGCAGGCCGTGGATCGGGCGGTCGCCGAGGGACATTACGCGCAGGCCCCGAACCGGGTGCTCGGGGCGCTGACCGCCGCCGGGGTCCTTCTGGGCGTCGCGACACTGGTCCTGGTGGCGGTCGACTAGGCGGCTGATGCGGCCCGGCGAGGCGGGGATAGTCGAGAGCCGAGCACGGCGCCGAGCCGCGAGCGCGAGGTACCGGCGGCGACGCCTGGTCGCAGCCGGCCTCGGGATC
This sequence comes from uncultured bacterium, assembly GCA_963811625.1. GTDB lineage: Bacteria > Actinomycetota > Thermoleophilia > Solirubrobacterales > 70-9 > AC-56. Next base: position 357,440 of record CAWERS010000002.1, read on the forward strand.
GCCGCTGCGGTTGCGCTCGCCGTCGGCCTGGCGGTCGGATCCGGCGCCGGCGGCGGAGAGTCGCTCACCCCGGCCCAGGCGGTGAAGGCCCAGCGGGCCGCCGAGCCGGTCCCGTTCACCGTTTCGGTCAGCGGAGACCTGCTGATCCACTCGCCGGTCTGGGAGCGGGCGCTCGCGCTGGGCGGCGGCGAATACGACTTTGCTCCCGAGCTGGCCAAGCTGAAGCCGTACGTGGCCGAGGCCGACCTCGGCATCTGCCACGTCGAGACGCCGATGACCCCCGAGCCCCCGACCAGCTACCCGATCTTCAACGCGCCGCCCGAGCTGGCGAAGGGGATCGAGGCAACCGGATGGGACGTCTGCGACACAGCTTCGAACCACTCGCTCGACCAGGGCCAGACCGGGATCGACGACACCGGCAAGGCGCTGGACCGCTCGGGGATCCGGCACACGGGATCGTTCCCGTCAGCGTCCGCTCAGCACAAGCCGGTGATCGTGGACGTCCGCGGGGTGAAGGTCGGGTTCCTGGCCTACACCACGGACACCAACGGGATCCCGGCGCCACATCCCTGGTCGGTCAACATCGCCAGCGTCGATCGGGTGCTCGCGGACGCCCGCCGGGCGCGGAAGATGGGCGCCGAGGCCGTGATCGTCAACCTCCAATGGGGCGGCGAGATCGTCCCCGAGTACCAGCAGGAACCGAGCTCCGGGCAACTCGCGATGGTCAAGAAGCTGACCTCCTCGGGGCTGGTCACGGCGATCGTCGGCCAGGGGCCCCATGCCGTGCAGCCGATCGAGCGCATGAACGACAAGTTCGTGGTCTTCAGCGAGGGGAACCTGCTCTCCAATCAGAGCCCCGAGGCGGGCCTGCCGGCCGAGAGCCAGGACGGGATGGTCGTCCTGCTTCACTGCCTCGCCGACGGGGGTGGAGTGCGGGTGGAGAGGGTCACCTACGTGCCGGTGTTCGTCAGTCATCCCGACTACGCGGTGCTGCCGATCGGCGACGCGCTCGAGAACGGCGCCGGCGACCCCGCCCTGCTGCGCGATTCGTACAAGCGCACGGTCGACGTGGTCGGCCGCAGCAGCAGGATCGAGCCTGACCCGGCGAAGCTGCCGCCGGGCTAGCATCGCTGACGTGGCCCTGCCGTTGAAGCCGCCCGTCTCGCCCCAGCTGGCGCTGTCGCGAAAGCAGCTGCCGGAGGGCACGGACTGGGTCTACGAGCCGAAGTTCGACGGCTTTCGGGTGATCGCGTTCGTCGATGGCGAGGACGTCTACCTTCAGTCCAGGGGCGCCAAGCCGCTGCGACGCTATTTCCCCGAGCTCGAGCTCCCCCCGGGTCGCTACGTGCTCGATGGCGAGCTCCTGATCCTCGCGGCCGACGGCCACGAGCACTTCGACGCGCTCCAGAACCGCCTCCATCCGGCCGAGTCGCGAGTGAGGATGCTCGCCGTCGAGACGCCGGCTCTGCTTCGCGCGTTCGACCTTCTGGCCGAGGGGTCGAAGAAGCTCCTCGCCGAGCCCTTCACCGAGCGCCGGCGCCGGCTCGAGTCGCTGGTCGCCGGCCTCGGAGGGCGCAGGAAGGTCGCCGCCGGGTCGATCGAGCTGACTCCCCTGGAGCCCGACCTGACCAAGGCTGCGCCTTGGCTCGAGCAGGGGGAGGGAGTGATCGCGAAGCAGCTCGAGGCCCCCTACCGGCCGGGGGAGCGAAAGGGGATGGTGAAGGTGAAGCGCGTCCGCACCGCCGACTGCGTGGTGGTCGGCTGGCGCCCCGGCAAGGAGGAGGGCACCGTTGGCTCGCTGATCCTGGGCCTCTACGACGGGGGCGAGCTACGGGTCGTCGGGCACACGTCGGGCTTCCGGGCGGCCGAGAAGCGCGCGCTGGTCGCCAAGCTGGGCCCCTACGAGACCGGCGAGCGAGGCTCCGGCGACCCGAGCCGGTGGGCGTCGGGCCGGGATCTCGAGTGGATCGAGCTCCGCCCGGAACTGGTGGTCGAGGTGAGCTTCGACCACGTCAGCGACGGCCGCATCCGCCACGGCACCAAGGTGCTGCGCTGGCGCGAGGACAAGGCTCCCAGCGACTGCGCCTTCGACCAACTCACTTAGATGATCGATTCGTGAAACGCCGCGGCTCCGCGGAGCCGCCCATGGCCGGTGGGAAGCGCGGCGCCGGGCCGGGCCTGAAGACGTACCAACGGGACGGCGCCCTCTGGACCGGTACGAGGTCCGGAGCACCATCGCGAAGTACCGACATTCGAGGTTTGTCGGTACCTGGCGACGCATCGACCGATGGGTCGCAAGGCTCGTGGACCTGTAGCGGGCCGCCCCCTCTAGCGACCCTTCCTCGCCTTGCTCGGCTGCACTCGCCTGGGCTCGCCCTTCTGCTTGCGGAAGTGGGGCGGCCAGGGCGTGTCACCGAGGCCCTCGGCCTGGATCGAGGCCGAGGGATCGCCGACGTCGGCGATCCGCTCCGGAACCGGTGTCCAGCCTGAGCTCGGCCGGGTCGGCGTCGGGCACCTCCTCCCACTCCAGCGGGCAGGAGACCCGGGCGTCCGGGGTCGGCCGGGACCGAGTAGGCCGAGGCCACGGTGCGATCACGGGCGTTCTGGTTGTAGTCGACGAACACCCCGTGGCGCTCCTCCTTCCACCACTTGCTGGTCGCGAGCTTGGTGTGCCCCGCTTGGGGGAAGAAGACCTTCGCCGGGTTGGAGAGCCGCACCTGGCGCCCGGCCACCTCGATCGTCGTCTGGCTGCCTCGCGTGGCCACGAATGGAAGGATCGTGCCGCATTCGAGTCAGGAAGGAGTCCGATGGAGACACTGACGACGGTCAGCTACGGCGTCGAAGGCCGAATCGCGCGAATCACGCTCGACCGCCCCGAGCGGGGCAACGGGATCACCCTGGAGATGCCGCGCGAGTTGAGCGCCTGCGTCGAAAGGGCCAATCTCGACCCCGAGGTGCGGGTGATCGCGCTGTCCGGCAACGGCCCTGGCTTCTGCGGTGGCTACGACCTGGTGGCCTCGGCCGAGGGGGGGTCCGTAGGGCTCGGCGCCGAGGCCGCGCCGCCCGGCTCGCCGCTCGACCCGGCGATCCAGGCCGCCAACCACGACCCGGACGGCGTCTGGGACCCGATGGTCGACTTTCAGATGATGTGGCGAAACGTGCGCGGATTCATGAGCCTGTTCCACTCCGAGAAGCCGGTGGTCTGCAAGGTGCATGGCTTCTGCGTCGCCGGCGGCACCGACATGGCGCTGTGCTCGGACCTGCTGGTGGTGGAGGACGAGGCCAAGATCGGCTACCCCCCGGCGAGGGTCTGGGGGGTTCCGACCACCGCGCTCTGGGCGGGGAGGATCGGGCCGGCGAGGGCCAAGCGCCTGCTGCTGACCGGCGACTCGATCTCGGGCACCGAGGCGGTCGAGTGGGGCCTCGCGGTCGAGGCGGCGTCGGCCACCCGCCTCGACCAGCGCTTCGATGTCCTGCTCGAGCGGGTGGCCCGGCTGCCCACCAACCAGCTGGTGATGCACAAGCTGCTGGTCAACCAGGCCCTCTACGCGCAGGGCCTGCACGCGACCCAGATCCTGGGCACGGTCTTCGACGGCGTCGCGCGCCACACTCCCGAGGGTCACGCCTTCGCTCAGCGCGCCGCGGAGGCCGGCTGGCGCCAGGCGGTCGAGGACCGCGACCAGCCGTTCGGCGACCTCGGCCGCTCGACCTTTCGGGGCTAGGGTAGGCGACGCCCAGGGGTAGAGTTCGGCGCCGCCGTGGCCGAGGATCAGTCGCAGATCAGCGTTGAGTCGATCCGAGGGCGGATCGACGGCACCCTCCCCGCCGACATGGGCGTGGACCCGCTGGAGCTCTCCGACGAGCGCTGTCGGGGTCGGATCGTCGTCGACCGCCGCCACCTTCACCCCGGTGGGCTGGTCCACGGCGGAGCCTGGGTGGCGCTGGCCGACTCGGTCGCCGCCTGGCAGACTTTCCGCCACCTGCCGCCGGGACACGACTTCACCACCGTGGAGATGAAGCTGAACGTGCTCGCGGGGGGCCGGCCCGGCGACGAGCTGGTGGCCACCGCGGAGCATCTGCACGTCGGTCGCTCCACTCACGTGGTCGAGGTCCGCGTTCACTGCGGCGAGCGATTGGTCGCCAATCTGTTGGTCACCCAGCTGGTGCTGGCGCCGCGCGAGGCGTAGGCGCCCAGATCGGCCTCAGGAGCCCGGCTGGCAATCGACCTGGTCGGCGACCCGGTCGAGCATCTCCTTCAGGGCCTCGAGCTCGCGGTCCCCGAAGCGCTCACCGAGCAGCCTCTCGATCGCAGCGACGTGGTCCGGCCAGGCCTGCCGGAGCTTGGCCATCCCCGCCTCGGTGAGGACCGCGTAGCTGACCCGGGCGTCCTCCTCGCAGGAGCGCTTGCCGACCAGCCCGGTGGACTCCATGCGGTCGAGCATCCGGGTGACCCCGGAGGGCGACAGCCGGACCTCGCGGGAGAGGTCGATCCGGCGCATCGAGTGCTCCGGCGCCCTCGAGAGGAGCAGCAGCACCTCCAGCTCGCTCATCGTCATTCCGTGCTGCTCGACCAGCTGAGCGCTCAGCTCTCTGGTCAGGGCCGAGTGGGCGCCGAGCAGGCGGCTCATCACCTCCACCGCGGGGGAAACTTTAACGCTCAACTGTTGCATACGCAAGCTTCTCTGCTAACCTTTTTAGTTGACGAGTCAAGCTTAGCGGACCTTGAGGAGGTCACCAATGGCAACGGTAACCGAGCAAACGGCAATCCCAACGGGGGTCTGGAAGGCGGATCCGGTGCATTCACACGTCGGTTTCGCCGTCAAGCACGCCGTGGTCGCCACCTTCCGCGGCAGCTTCGCGGACTACGACGTGACGCTTGCAAACGACGATGGGGAGCCCAGGCTGTACGGGGCCGTCCGGACCGAGAGCGTGGAGGTCCGCGACCCCAAGCTGGCGGGACACCTGCTCTCGCCCGACTTCTTCGATGCGGAGCGGTACCCGGAGATCACCTTCACCTCCGGCGAGATTCGCACCGACGGCGACGAGCTGGTCGTGCCGGGCAAGCTGACGATCAAGGGGACGACAAACGACGTCGAGTCCCGCGGCACGCTCGTTGGCCCGGTCGAGTACCTGGCGGGCGGCGAGCGAGTCGGCATCGATCTCGAGACCGCCGTGGACCGAACGGAGTACGGCCTGAACTGGAACGCCGCCCTCCCGCGCGGGGGCGTCGCGGTCGAGAACGAGGTCACGCTGACGGTCCACCTGGAGCTGACCCGAGCGGAGTGAGCGATGCGCCTGCTTGCGATCTCGGGGAGCCTCAGGCGGGACTCCCATAACACCCGGCTCCTGCGGGTGGCGGCGCGGCTGGTGCCGCCACCCGCCGAGCTCGAGCTGTTCGGGGGTCTGAGGGACGTGCCGCCCTACGACTCGGACCTCGATGTCGACCCCTCTCCGGAGGCGGTGCGCCGGCTGCGCCGGGCGATCGCCGACGCGGACGGGATCCTGATCGCCACCCCCGAGTACAACTCCTCGCTTCCCGGCCAGCTCAAGAACGCCCTCGACTGGGCCTCGCGCCCCTTTCCGGACAACGTGCTCCGCAACAAGCCGGTGGCCGTGATCGGCGCCAGCACCGGCGCGTTCGGGGCGGTCTGGGCCCAAGCCGAGGCGAGCAAGGTGCTCGCCGCGACCGGGGCGCGGGTGATCGACGTCGAGCTCCCCGTGGGCGGGGCCGAAGCGGCCTTCGACGGCGACCGGCTCGCGGACGACCAGCTCCATCGGCGCCTGATCGAGATCGTCGACCGGCTGGTCGAGGCCGCGGCGGAGCATCGGCAACGACGCGCCGAGCTTCCTATCGCCGCCTGATCTCGGCCCGGGCGACCCGCTCAGGGAACCCGGTGGACCTCGAACAGGTTGGTTCCCAGCTCCTGCTCGGGAAGCCCGGCCGTGACCCCGATCAGGTCGCCGCTTCGGGCGGCGCCGGTCTCCTTGGCCAGCCGGGCGCAGTCGTTGAGCAGGTCTCGGAGGCTGGTCCATTCCTCCGCCAGGGCGCAGTGGACGCCGAACAGCAGTCGCAGCCGCCGCACGGTCTCGGTTCGCGGCGAGACGGCGAGCACCGGCACTCGCGGCCGGTGTGCCGAAACCAGTCGGGCGGTGCGTCCGCTGCGGGTGGGGACCACCAGCGCGGCGAGCCCGAGCGTGTAGGTGGAACCGACCGCCGCGCGGGCCACCGAGCCGGCCACGTCCGAGGGATGGGTGGCGACCCGGTTGAACACCCAATCGCCGTACGGCAGGTCGGGCTCGGTCTCGCGGGCGATCCGGTCCATCACCCGCACCGCCTCGGCCGGGTACTCCCCGATCGCGGTCTCCTCCGAGAGCATCACGGCGTCGGTCCCGTCGTAGATCGCGTTCGCCACGTCGGTCACCTCGGCCCGGGTTGGGCGGCTCGAAGAGACCATCGAGGCGAGCATCTGGGTGGCGGTGATCGACGGCCGCGAATGGCGCCCGGCGAGCGCCAGCAACCGCTTCTGGACGGCGGGCACGCGTTCGATCGGAAGCTCTATGCCCAGGTCGCCCCGCGCGACCATGATTCCTCCCAGCGCGGCACGGATGATCGCTTCCGCGTTCTCGGCCGCCTGAGGCTTCTCGACCTTGGCCACCAACGGGATGTCGGCGCCGGCGACTCGCACCCGCCGCTCGACCGCCTGAAGGTCCTCCGCGCGTCTGACGAAGGAGACCGCGAGCAGGTCGATCCCCTGCTGGACGGAGAAGTCGACCCAGTCGAGATCGGCGCGACCTGCGGAGGGAAGCGCCATCTCGGTCCCGGGCATGTTCAGCCCCTGGTGCGAGGCCACTCTGCCTCCAACCTCGACCGTGCACCGGATCTCCTCGGAGGTCGCGCCTAGCACCCTGAGCCGCACCCGGCCGTCGGCGAGGTAGACCTCGTCTCCCTCCCGGACGGCCGAGGGCAGTCCCTCCCAGGAGACCGAGAGGTGGTCGGAGGCGCCGAGCCCCTCGTCGGTGGTCAGGGTGAGCTCCGAGCCCTGGGCGAGATCGACCATGCCGCCCTCGACCTCGTCGATTCGAAGCTTCGGTCCGGGCAGGTCCCCGAGCAGACCCACCTCTCGATTTGCGGCGCCCGCAGCCGCGCGGGCCATGGCCACGTTCTCGGCGTGCTCGGCCCGGGAGCCGTGCGAGAAGTTGAGCCGCAGCACGTCGGCCCCGGCCCGGATCAGCTCGGTCAGCGCCTCCACCGAGCGGGTGGCGGGACCGATCGTGGCGACGATCTTGGTCCGCCGGCCGAACGGCCCGGTGCGCTGGTCGCCGCTCATGCCCCGTGTCCGTGCCCGGGGTCGGGGGTGGGGGCCTGGGTCGGGGCTCGTTGCTCGGGCTGCGCGGCGGCATCGTCCGGGGGCGCCGCCCCCTCCGCCTCGGGCTCCGGCTCAACGGGCGCCTCGAGCTCCTGGATGTAGGGAAGTCGCCAGGCGGCGGCGGCGAGCACCAGCCCTGCCGCGACGGAGACCAGGCACAGGAACCATTGCCCCGCCGAGAGCAGCTCGAGGTCGAAGAACTCCCGCACCGGCGCCGCCGCCAAGGCCAGGGCATAGAGCGCCCCGAGGCCGGCGATCATCGCCAGCACGTAGCTCTGAATCGTGATGTGCTCGCGCCCCGGGCCGCGCTCGAGCAGCAGGATGAAGCACAGGCCGAGCACGATCAGGGTCGTGGTCGCGCCGGTGCGGCCCTCGGCCAGCGAACCGCCAAAGACCTTGTCGACCATGTAATAGGAGAGCAACGAGCCGACTGCGATCCCGGCCCCGGCCGGAACGGCGAAGGCGGCCAACGCTCGCAGCAGCCGCCCCCGGTACAGGGGCCCCTCGCTCGGCGCCAGGGCGAGGACGAAGGAGGGGATGCCGATGGTCAGAAAGGCGGCGATCGTGAGCTGGCGGGGGAGGAACGGAAAGGCGCCGCCGAAGATCGCGGTGAACAGGATCAGCAGTCCCGCGTAGACGGTCTTGGTCGCGTACAGCCGACCGAGGCGATGGATGTTGCGGGCGATCCGTCGGCCCTCGGCGACGGCGCGCGGGAGCATCGAGAACTGGTCTCGCATCAGGACGATGTCGGCGATCCCCTTGGTCACCTGGCTGCCGGAGCCCATCGCGACCGCCAGCCGAGCGCGTTTCAGCGCGGGCACGTCGTTGACGCCATCCCCGATCATCGCCGTGAACCGGCCGCGATCGCCCAGCGCCCCCACCAGCGCCTTCTTCTGGTCGGGCGTGATCCGGCAGAAGATCGTGTTGCGCTCGGCGGCGGCCGCCAGCTCCGACCCCTCGGCGGGGAGCTCCGGGCCCTCGATCACGCGCGCGTCGCGGGGCACCCCGACAGCATGGGCGACCGCGGTCACGGTTTGCCTCGCATCGCCCGAGATCAGCTTCAGGTCGACCCCCTGGCGGCGCAGGAACTCGATCGTCTCGACCGCGTCGGGGCGGAGCTGCTCCTCGAGTGCCACCAGCGCACGGGGCTCGAGCCGCGGCGGGGGCTGGTGCGCAGGGTCCCGGGGAAGGCTGGCCGCGGTCTCCCCGAAGGCGACCACCCGGCGCCCGGCGGCGGTGTGGTGCTCGAGGCTGCGCTCCAAGGAGGGAGGCAGCTGGAGCGCGCCGGCGCGGCTGAGGACGTCGGGAGCGCCGAGCACGTAGCTGGTCGCTCGGCCGCCGTCGAGCGTCAGCCCGCTCCACTTCCACGACGAGGAGAAGGGCACCTCGGCGACGACTCGCTCCCCCTGCCCCGGATATCGCTCCGCGATCGTCTCCAGGGTCCGGTTCCGTGCCCCCGCCGAGTGCACGAAGCGGGCCAGGGCTTCGTGCGCGACGGCCGGCTGGGTCTTGTCGGCGACCTCGACCGAGACCAGCTCAAGGGTGCCGTCGGTCAGGGTGCCGGTCTTGTCGACGCACACCGTGTCGACCGCCGCCAGGGACTCGGTGGCGGCGATCTGTTGCACGAGGGTGTTCATGCGTGCCAGGCGCACGGCTGCGACCGCGAGGGTGACGCTCATCAGCAGCACCAGGCCCTCGGGGATCAGGGTGACGAGGCCGGCGGTCGCCGTCTGGGCAGCTTCGTGGAGGCCGACGCTTCGGATCGAGAAGGCGAGCAACAGCAGCACCGCCAGCGGGAGCATCAGGATGGTGGTCGCGGAGAGCACCCGGTTGACCTCGAGCTGGAGCGGCGAGGGGGGGTGGCGGAAGGCGCGCGCCTCGCCGGCGACCTTCTCCGCGTGGCTCTGCTCGCGAACCGCGTCGACCTCGTAGTAGGCCGAGCCGACGAGGCAGAAGGAGCCGGACAGCACCCGATCGCGCTCCCGCTTGCGGATCCCGTCGGACTCGCCGGTGAGGATCGACTCGTCCATGGTCAGGCCTCGGGAAGAGACGACCACGCCGTCGGCGACCAGCTGATCGCCGGGCTCGACGCGAACGACGTCCCCCGGGACGACCTGGTCGCCGTGCAGCTCGACCAGACGGCCGTCGCGCACCGCCCGTGCGGTCGGCGCCACCAGCAGCGCCAGGCGGTCCAGGGTCTCCTTCGCCTTCAGCTCCTGGCGAATCCCGATCGCCGAGTTGACCACCGCGATCAGGCCGAAGAGCGCGTCCGCGAACAGGCCAAGCGCCAGCATGAAGACGAAGAAGGCACCCAGGATCGCGTTGAAGAGCGTGAATACGTTGCCGGCGACGATGCTGGCGGCGGAACGGCTCGACCGCGGCTCGGGCGTCCCGAGCCTCGCCAGGCGCTGCGCCGCCTCGGCGCCGGTGAGCCCGTGTGGATGGGTGGCAGCTTCCACCGGACCATCTATACCGGAGCGCCGACGAGGGTCGCCGAAGGGGCGCCTGTAGCATCGGCTGCAGCCAGTGGGCGTGGAGGCATCCAACAGCGCCGAACCTGTTGCGGAGGCTCCGCCGGTCGCCTTTCGGCGGGTGACGAAGCGCTATCGGGATGCCCGAGAGCCCGCCCTGCGGGAGCTCGACCTGGACGTCGAAAGCGGCGAGATCTGCGTCTTCGTGGGTCCTTCCGGCTCCGGGAAGACCACCGCGATGCGGATGGTCAACCGGATGGTCGAGATCACCGAGGGGGACATCCTGGTGGGAGGGACCTCGGTTCGCGAGCGCTCACCGGCCCAACTCCGCCGAGAGATGGGCTATGTCATCCAGCAGACAGGGCTCTTTCCGCACCGCACCGTCGCCGACAACATGGCCACCGTCCCCCGGCTGCTCGGTTGGGATCGGGAGCGCACGGTGCGGCGGGTGGAAGAGCTGATGCGGCTGGTGCGAATCGATCCCGCTCTTCGCGATCGTTATCCGGCCCAGCTATCCGGGGGCCAGCAGCAGCGGGTGGGGGTCGCCCGCGCCCTTGCGGCGAACCCGGGAGTGATGTTGATGGACGAGCCATTCGGCGCCGTCGATCCGATCAATCGCGAGGGACTCCAGAACGAGTTCCTGCGACTCCAGGCCGAGGTCCGAAAGACGATTCTGTTCGTCACCCACGACATCGACGAGGCGATCAAGATGGGCGACCGGGTCGCGGTGCTCAGGGAGGGGGGGCGCCTGGCCCAGTACGCGACCCCCGCCGAACTGCTGATGGCCCCGGCCGATGACTTCGTCGAGGACTTCGTGGGTGCTGACCGGGCGCTTAAGCGCCTCGCCCTGATGCGGGTCTCGGATATCGACCTCTGGGAGGCGCCGCTGGCCCACGTCGGCCAGGCGACCTCCGAGGTGCGGGCCAAGCTCCCCGGCGCCGAGGTCCCGTACGCGCTGGTCATCGACCCCGAGCGTCGTCCCCTGGGGTGGCTCTCCGACGACGATCTTTCGCGCGAAACGGTTCCGGCAACGCCTGACACTAGCCCCGACCCGGTGCTGGAGCTCGACGACGTGATGCGCGATGCCCTCTCCGACCTGCTCCAGGCCGAGACCCGCTACGCGCCGGTGGTGGACGCCGAGCGGAGGATCGCCGGGGTGCTCTCGGTGGAGATCATCTCCGAGTTCCTGACCTCGCCGGAGGCTTTGGCGGAGGAGCATCCGGCGGTGGAGCGCCAAGGCGGCGGCTGATGGTCTCTCTGGCCGCCAAGGCACCGGCCCTCGCTGCGGCGGGTAACGCGTGCGCACCCGGCCTCCCCGAGGGCTTCTGCCACCGCCACGAGGAGGCGGGCTGCGTGGCCGGCAACGGGTTCTTCTGTGCGGGCTGGGCGGCGGACAACCTCGACCGCTACGTCGACCCGTTCTTCAGGCAGCTCGAGATCGTCGCGATCTCGGTCGCGGCCGGGTTCGCGATCGCGCTCGCCTTGGCGCTGCTCTCCCACCGCCATCGCACCCTGGCGCCGCCGCTGCTCGGGTTCACCGGCGCGCTCTACACGGTGCCGAGCATCGCCTTCTTCTTTCTGCTGTTGCCGATCACGGGCTTCGGGCTCGATACGGCGGTGATCGCGCTCTCGGCCTACACGCTTCAGATCATCTACCGCAACACGCTCGCCGGGTTGGCCAACGTGCCCGAGGACGCCAGGGATGCCGGGCGGGGGATGGGAATGACCGAGCGCCAGCTCCTGTGGCGGGTCGAGATGCCGCTGGCGGTGCCGGAGATCGTCGCCGGCCTGCGGATCGCGACGGTGTCCACAGTCGCTCTGGCGACGCTGGCCTTCCTCGCCGGGGCCGGTGGGCTTGGGGAAAAGCTGTACGCGCAAGTCAGCTTCACCACCAACATCATCTTGGTAGGGGTCCTGGCGATCGGGATGGCGCTCGTCCTGGACCTGGGGCTCCTGGCCGTCCAGCGATGGGTCGTGCCATGGCGCCGGGTGAGGATGCGATGACGCTGCCGCTGGGCTTCCTCGACTCGTTCGTCGGGGCCTTCGACTTCATCCTCCATCAGCGCGAGGCGGTCAGCGGTGGAAACGTCCAGGTGGGCGGCCCGGGATACGTCTGGCACCTCGCCTGGACTCAGCTCGAGGTGAGCGGCCTGGCGCTCGCGATGGCGTTGGCAATCGCGTTGCCGATTGGCTTGGTACTGGGCCACCTTGGCAGGGGAGAGTTCTTCGCCGTGGGCTTCGGGAATGCCGGGCGGGCCGTGCCCGAGATCGCGGTGATCTTCCTGCTCGCGGTGGTGATCGGCGTCGGCCTGGGCAACGTGGCGATCGCTCTGATGATCCTCGGGCTGCCGCCGATCCTGACCAATGCGTTCGTCGCGGTGCGCCAGGTCGACCCCACCGCTGTGGACGCGGCGAAGGGCACCGGCATGAACGCCGCCCAGGTGATCGCCCGAGTGGAGCTGCCATTAGCCGCGCCGACGATCATGAGCGGGGTGCGCACCTCGGCGATCAACATCTTCGCCACCGCCACGATCGCCTCGTTCGTCGGCTACTCGACTCTCGGGGACCTGATCACCCAGGAAAGCGTCTACGGCTCGGATGGCGTGCTCGCCGGGGGAATCGTGATCGCGCTGCTGGCGGTCGCGATCGAGCTCGTGCTCGCAGGAGTGCAACGCCTGGTGACGCCGCACGGGTTGATGCTGCAACGGAGGCGCGCGGAGGCATAGGATCACCGTAGCCCTGAGAGGACCCGCACGGGTAGAGGACCAATCGATGCGGAGGGAGGCCCCCGCGATGAGCATCAACCACCGGCTGCGAGTGCTGTTCGCCGTCCTGGCCGCTGTCGCCCTGGCGGTCGGCGCTTCCGCCTGCGGGGGGGACGACAACGACGAGTCGTCGACCACCTCCGCGGGGCTGATCGCGAACAACCCCGACAACGCCGGGGTCAAGCTCACGGTCGGGTCGAAGAACTTCACCGAGGAGTACATCCTGGGCGAGATCTACGCCCAGGGCCTGGAGGCGGCCGGCTACGACGTGAACACGAAGCTCAACCTCGGTTCCGAGACGATCGCTCTCAAGGCACTCAAGGACGGCGAGATCTCGGGCTACCCGGAGTACGCCTCGACCGCCCTGGGAACGTTCTTCGAGGTGCCCGCTGACCAGATCCCGTCCGATGCGCAGGAGGCGTACACCGAGGCGAAGTCGGACCTTGAGAAGGAGGGCCTGACGGCCTTCCCGCCGACGCCGTTCGCCGACTCGAACGCGGTCGGCACGCTGACCAAGACCGCGGACGAGCTCGGGCTCAGCAGCATCTCGGACCTCCAAGGGAAGTCGCAGGACCTCGTGCTGGCCGGATCGCCCGAGTGTCGCGAGAGGATCGACTGCCTGGCCGGACTGGAGAAGAACTACGGGCTCCAGTTCAAGAAGTTCACGCCCGTCGATATCGGCCTGCGCTACACGGTCCTCGACAAGGGCGACGCCGACCTGTCGATCCTGTTCACCAGCGATGCGCAGCTGGCGAACTCCGACAAGTACACGGTCCTCCAGGACGACAAGGGCCTGATCCCGGCGGGCAACGTGATCTTCATCACCAGCCAGAAGGTCGCCGACGAAGCCGGCCCTGACTTCCCCACGGTGATCGGCCAGGTGCAGCAGAACCTGACCCTGCCGGTGATCCGGGAGCTGAACGCCCGCGTCGACATCGACAAGCAGGAGCCCTCCAAGGTGGCCCGCGACTACCTGAAGTCCTCCGGGCTGATCGACTAGGCATGACGTGAGGCGATGGCGCTGAAGCTCGGGCTCAACCTCGGCTACTGGGGGATCGGACCGCAGGGCGAGGAGGCGGTGGAGGCCGTTCGGGCCGCCGAGCGGGCCGGCTTCGACTCGGCCTGGGTGGCCGAGTCGTACGGGTCCGACGTGGTCAGCGTGCTGGCGTGGCTCGTCCCCCAGACGGAGTCGATCAAGCTCGGGGCGGCGATCATGCAGGTCCCTGCGCGGGCGCCGGCGGCGGCGGCGATGGCGGGGTGCACGATCGACGCGCTCTCCGGGGGCCGCTTCATCTTCGGGTTCGGGCCATCCGGGCCGCAGGTGTCCGAGGGCTGGTACGGGGTTCCCTATCCGAAGCCCTGGGGCCGGACGAGGGAGTACGTGGAGATCGTGCGCAAGGTGGTCGCGCGCGAGGATCGGCTGGAGTACCGGGGCGATCACTTCGAGCTTCCGCTCGCGGACGGTGAGGGCAAGGCGCTGAAGCTCAACTTCCACCCGGTGCGCAGCCGGATCCCGATCTTCCTCGGGGCGATCGGCCGCAAGTCGGTTGAGCTGGCGGCGGAGATCGCCGACGGGTGGATCCCGATCTTCTCCTCGCCCGACGCCTTCCAGGCGACCTGGGGGGAGCACATCGAGGCCGGGCTGGCGAAGGGCGGCCGCGAGCGCTCGGAGCTCGAGATCTCGCCGACGGTCCAGGTGGCGATCGATGGGGACCTGGAGGCGGCGCGGGCGGTGGTCAAGACCGGTCTGCTGCTCTACCTGGGCGGCATGGGCAGCCGCAAGACCAACTTCTACGTCGACCTCACGCACCGGTTCGGCTTCGGCGAGGTGGCCGACGAGGTCCAGTCGCTGTACCTGGACGGCAAGCGCGAGGAGGCCTACGCCGCGATCCCGGACGAGCTCGCCGACGCCACCGCCCTGATCGGCGACGAGGCCGCGGTCGCGGATCGGCTGCAGCGCTACGTCGGGGCCGGGGTCGACCGCCTGATCGTCTCGCCGATCAGCCCCGATCGCGAGCAGCGCCTGCACACCATCGAGCGCCTTGCCGAGCTGGCGGGCACGAACGCTGAAGCAGCCGCCCGTCCGAGCTAGCGACGAAGTCGCGGTAGGAACGAGTACGACCTGCCGCCACCGTAACAGGCCCTAACCCGCCGAAAACGTAGGCGAAGCCGAGGCTTTCGGCGGAGTTATTCCGGAGGATGTCGGCGGAGTTATTCCCGTAGCTCCGCGGCGGCCTCGGAGAACGCCGCGTTGTGGGCGTCGACGTGGGCCTCGGTGGTTGCCGGGGACATCAGGGCCATCATGTGGAAGGGGGTGAGGAGCACGCCGCGGTTGAGCAGGTACAGGTGCATGAGGCGGTCGAGCTCGGGGTCGAAGGCGGCCGCGGCCTCGGCGCCCGTGCGAGGGCGATCGGGCGCGAACATGTACTCGGCCCGGCAGCCCAGCCGGGTCACCTGCCAGGGCAGGCCGTGGGCCTGGATCGCCGAGTCGACGCCCGCCTCGAAGCGACGGGCGAGGGCGATCATGCGCTCGAACGCCTCCGCGGTCAGCACCTCGCTCAGGGTCGCGCTGACGGCTGCGAGCGAGAGCGCGTTCCCCGCCAGGGTGCCTCCGATTCCGCCTTCGTCGGCGGCCTCCCAAACGGTGCTCTCGATCACCCGCTCGGCGACCTCCTGGCTCATCCCGTAGGCGCCGACCGGGACGCCACCGCCGATCGGCTTGCCGATCGTCACCAGGTCGGGCTCGAGTGCGTGCTCCGCGGTGTACCCGCCGGGACCGCAGCACAGGGTGTGGGTCTCGTCGATCACAAGCAGGGCGCCGTGCTCGCTGGTCAGCTCGCGCAGGCGCCCATGAAAGCCCTCGTCAGGGAGGACGATCCCAACGTTGGTCAGCGCGGGCTCGGTCAGCACGCAGGCGACATCGCCCTCGGCCAGCGCCGCTTCGAGCCCGGCCAGGTCGTTGAACTCGACCACGCGGGTGGTCAGCGACGGGTCCACCGGCGGCCCGACGCTGCCGTGGCGGGGAACGACCCGGCCGTCGCCCAGGGTGGCCAGCGCCTCGTCGACGGTGCCGTGGTAGCAGTGGTTGAACACCAGCACCTTGTCGCGGTGGGTGATCTCCCGGGCGAGCCGGATGACGAACCGGTTCGCATCGGTGGCCGAGAGGGTCAGCTGCCAGCGGGCGAGCCCGAACCGCCGCCGCAGCTGGTCGCCGACGGTCAGCGAGTCGGGGCTCGGCAGCATGGTCGTGATCCCGCTCCGCAACCGCTTCTCGACCGCGGCGACGGTGGCCGGCGGGGAGTGGCCGGTCATCGCCCCGGTGTCCCCGAGGCAAAGGTCCGCGTAGGTGTGCCCGTCGACGTCGGTGACCGTCGCCCCGCTCGCCTCGCTGAAGAAGATCGGGAAGCTGCCCGGCCACCGGGTCATCCAGTTCATCGGCACGCCCGACAGCAGCGACCCCTGGGCTTGCAGGTGTACCTTGCGCGAGGCCGGGTTGGCATCCTCGAACGAGCGAAGCTCCCGCTCGTACAGGTGGGCGATCCTCTCCGGGGGGATTGGCTCGGCGCCGCGGTGCATAGAGGTTGAATAGTCTCGCGATTCTCGATGAGGGTTGGTGTCCCCAAAGAGTCCCGGGAGGGCGAGCGCCGCGTCGGCCTGATCCCGGATACCGCTCGCGCGTTGATCGGCGACGGCCTGGAGGTCTCGATCGAGTCGGGCGCCGGCGAGGGCGCCGGGCACCCGGACTCCGAGTACGCGGATGCCGGGGCGAGCGTGGGCTCGGCGGACGACGCCTGGGGGGCGGAGGTGGTGGTCAAGGTCGGCGTTCCGACCCTGGAGGAGATCGGCCGCTTGCGCTCCGGGCAGGTGCTGATCGGCCATCTGGCGCCGCTCACCTCCCGGACACCAACCGGGCGCTGGCCGAGCAGGGCGTGACCGCGTTCGCGATGGAGGCGATCCCGCGGATCACCCGAGCCCAGGCGATGGACGCCCTCTCCTCCCAGGCCAACGTCGCGCGGCTACGCGGCCACCCTGCTCGCCGCGCGCGAGGCGGGCCGCTTCTTCCCGATGATGACCACCGCGGCCGGCACCGTGGCCCCGGCCAAGGTGATGGTCCTGGGCGCCGGGGTGGCAGGCCTGCAGGCGATCGCCACCGCGAAGCGCCTCGGCGCGGTCGTCACCGGCTTCGACATCCGCCGGGCGGCCTGGGAGCAGATCGCGAGCCTCGGGGGGCGCCCGCTGGAGCTCGACTTCATCCCCGACGCCGAGGCGGAGGGCGGATACGCGCGCCCGCTCACCGAGGAGGAGAACGAGCAGGTGCGGACGGCGCTCGCCGAGGCCGCGGCGCGCCAGGACGTGATCATCACCACCGCCCAGGTGCCCGGGCGCAAGGCGCCGCTGCTGATCACCGCCGACGCGGTGCGCGGGATGCAACCCGGGTCCGTGATCGTCGACCTGGCCGGTGAGTCGGGGGGCAATTGCGAGCTGTCGGCGGCGGGCGAGACCGTGGTCGAGGGAGGAGTGAAGGTGATCGCCCCGCTCAACCTGGCCAGCGAAATGGCGACCCACGCCTCGCAGCTTTACGCCAAGAACGTCGAGAACCTTCTCGGCCTGCTGGTCTCCGACGAGGGCGCGCTCGAGCTCGACTTCGACGACGAGGTGGTGGCCGGGGCCTGCATCACCCACGAGGGGGAGATCAAGAACGAGCGGGCCCGCGATGCGGCCGGAGCGAGCGCCTGATGGACCTGATGACCGAGATCACGATCTTCGTCCTGGCGGCGTTCGTCGGCTTCGAGGTGATCTCGAAGGTGCCGACCACGCTTCACACGCCGCTGATGTCGCAGACCAACGCGATCCACGGGATCATCATGCTCGGCGGGCTGATCGTGATCGGGACCGCCGACGGGACCCTCGACAAGGTCATCGGCACGATCGCGATCGCCTTCGGGACGATCAACATCGTCGGCGGGTTCATGGTCACGGACCGGATGCTGGGCATGTTCACTCGTAAGCCCAGATCAAAGCCGGATGCTTCCTCCGAGCAAAGGCCGGATGCCTCCTCCGCTCCGCGTCCGGGGGCATCCGGGTCGGATAAGGGATGAGGTTGGGGATACCCGTTCCAATCGCGGCGTTTTCGCCGGACTCGGACTTCGTCACGGCCTGCTACATCGTCGCCTTCTCGCTGTTCATCTTCGGCGTTCGCCAGGGGACGCACCCGACCACGGCGAGGCGCGGAAACCTGATCGCCGCCGGCGGGATGGCGATCGCGGTCGTGATCACGCTGGCCCTGGACGTGATCGGCAACGGGGTGCTGATCCTGGTCGGGATCCTGGTCGGGACCCTGGTCGGCGCGGTCGCCTCGCGGCGGGTGCAGATGACCCAGATGCCGCAGATGGTGGCCCTCTACAACGGCGTCGGCGGCGGGGCGGCGGCGCTGATCGCCTGGGCCGAGTTCCGCCACCAGCTGAGCATCGGCGGGGACATCCCGCTCGACGTGATGATCCCGATCCTGTTCTCGACCGTGATCGGCTCGGTCTCCTTCTGGGGCTCGAACATCGCCTTCGCCAAGCTCCAGGAGCTGATCTCGGGCCGTCCGATCAGCTTCCCCGGGCAGCACATCGTCAACGCCGTGCTTCTGGCGGCGATTCTCGCCGGTTGCGTCGTGCTATCCGTCAACCACGACTCCGAGCCCGTCGCAGGGGCTGTTCATCGCCGTTCTGATCGCCGCGGCGATCCTCGGCAACCTGTTCGTGCTCCCGATCGGCGGCGCCGACATGCCGGTGGTGATCTCGCTGCTGAACGCGTTCACGGGGCTGGCCGCGGCCGCAGCCGGGTTCGCGCTCGACAACGTGGTCCTGATCGTCGCCGGCACCCTGGTGGGCTCCTCGGGAACCATCCTCACGATCGCCATGTCGCGGGCGATGAATCGCTCGATCGGCAACCTGCTGTTCTCGGGCTTCGGCGCGGTCGCGACCGGGGCGGCGGCGGGCGGCGAGGAGCGCCCCGTGACCTCGATCGGCGCCCAGGATGCGGCGATCAAGCTCGCCTATGCCGACTCGGTGGTCTTCGTCCCCGGCTACGGGATGGCGGTGGCCCAGGCCCAGCACGCGGTCAAGGAGCTCGCCAACGAGCTCGAGAAGCACGGCGTCCGGGTCGCCTACGCGATCCACCCGGTGGCCGGCCGGATGCCCGGCCACATGAACGTTCTGCTGGCCGAGGCGGACGTGCCCTACGAGCAGCTCAAGGAGATGGACGAGATCAACCCCGAGATGCCGCAGACCGACGTGGCGGTGGTGATCGGCGCCAACGACGTCACCAACCCGGCCGCCAAGAACGACCCCAACTCGCCGATCGCCGGGATGCCGATCATCGAGGTCAACGAGGCGCACGAGGTGATCGTGATCAAGCGCTCGTTGAGCCCCGGCTTCGCCGGGATCGACAACGATCTCTTCTACGAGCCCAACACCTCGATGCTGTTCAGCGATGCGAAGCAGGCGGCCGCCGAGATCGCGGCCGAGGTCCAGGCGCTCTAGCCCCGCTCAGCTCTCTCGCCGCGGTGGCGCTGGCGGACCAGCGGGCCGACGTAGCCGATCACGACTCCCAGGAGCGCTGCGATCAAAAGCGCAAAGATCAGCGGCGTGGTGGTGTCGATGAACAGGAACTTGACCTTCACCTTCTGCGAGTTCTGGGCGATGAAGATCAGGGCCACGATCACCGCCGCCCAAAGGGCCCAGGTCCTCCAGTTGCGCTGCTTCGGCTGGGACCGAAGCTCGTGCGGCTCTGCCATCGCGGCGACTCTATCTACCCGAGTTGGCGCGAGTGAGGTCACGCCGCGCATGCCACGGGTAGGCCCTTGCCGCCTAGCGTCGGGCCATGGGCGAGCGCGGTCACGAGGGTGGCCAGGGGACCGTCGAGTGGCTGGCCCTGGTTTTCGTCGCCTGCCTGGCAGCGGCTGCGGTGCTCGCCTTCGCCGCCGCTCGGCTCGGTGCGACCGGGATCGCGCGGTCGCTCACCGCCCGGCTGGTCTGCGCCGCCGGCTTCACGGACTGCTCGGCGGAGGGAGCGCTGGTCGCGGCCTACGGGGCGGAGCTTGCGGCCCGGGTCACCGACAGCGTCCCGGAGATCGCCTACGAGGTCGGGATGCGCGACCTGCCGGTGGACTTCCGATCCTGCCGTGCGGCACGCTGCGCGCGGACGGCGCACCCCGGGGCTGTTCCCGAGTCCGACGCCGGGGAGCGGGTGGTGGCCTTCGTGCACGCGATCGACTGCCGCTCGCCGCGCTCCCTCGGGGCGGCCGCCCGCCGCGGCTACGACTGCACCGGCCCCCGCGCGGGCAACGCCTACGTCCAATACTGGCTCTATTACCCCGGCTCGGCGACCTCGCCGTGGAGCGGGCTGCCGGGCCACCCAGGTAGCCATCGCGACGACTGGGAGGGCTATCAGGTGCGGATCGGCGCGGAGGGGACCGAGGCGCGCGCCACATCGCACCACGGCTACGACTACCGCGGCGGCCCGGTCAACTGGCCCACCGACGCAGGCGTACTCTCCAAGTCAGCCTGGGGCGAGGCCACCGGCCGCCTCTACGTCTCCGCCGGCAGCCACGCCGGGCACGTCTACGAGCCGCCGCGGCTGGCGCCGCTCCGTGGCGCCAGGACGATCGCCCGGGCGGGTGCCGCAATTGCGGCCGGGGCGATCGGCGAGGGCCCACGACCTGCTGCGCGACGCCTCGCCGTTCGTTTCACCGCCCGGCGCCGGCCCGCCCGCTGGACTCCCTCCTCCAGCCTCGTCCTGATCCCGATCGAGTCGCTCGGCCCCGCCGCGCGCCGCACCGGCTTCGCGATCACCCCGCCGTGGCGAAAGCCCGTCTACTTCGACCCGGAGGACCGGGGGACCTGAGCCGCCTACCTCGGTGGCATCCGAGTCGAAGTCTTGAATCCTTCGGGTTGAGGGACCTGAGGCTCACGCAAGAGGCCACGGCCAGCTGGAGCTCTATCTGGGTGGCGAAACCGCGATGAGCGAGGAGCAACCACAGATGGATGTGGATTCGCTGATGCGCCGGGTTCGTTCGGGTCACCCTCCCGTGCGCGATGCCCTGGTCGCTGACGCTCGCGTCACCGCCGCACATCGCTTTGAGCGGCACGAGTTCCGGTCTCCCTTGGACGGTGCGCTACAAGCCCTGCGACTCATGTGGGTCAGTGACGCCTTTTTGGCCCAGGCGCTCTACCGCGTCAAAGGACGCCTACAGGCCCGTGGCGTTCCCGTGCTGCCACGTCTGGCGCACCGGCTGGCGATGATGGTCGCCCAGCTCTCAATCGGTGATCCGGTGGTCGTGCACCCTGGTGTCTACATCGTCCACGGCCAGGTGGTGATCGACGGCTTCGTTGAGATCCGCTCGGGTGCGGTCATCAGCCCATTCGTGACGATAGGACTTCGTGCGGGTGACCTGATCGGCCCGACGATTGAGCAGAACGTCAGCATCGGGACCGGGGCGAAGGTCCTTGGCAGGGTGCGAGTCGGTGCCGGGGCCCGGATCGGCGCGAACGCCGTGGTCGTCGACGACGTTCCCGAGTCCACGACCGTGGTGGGAGCGCCCGCTCGCCCGCTCGCCTTTGACGTCAATCCGGACAGCAGCCCACGCAGCGATTGATCGATCGTCGGGCCCACGCTCTCGGTGATTAGCTTGCAGGGATGCTCTGCTATGGTCGCCGCGTCCCCGACCATGAGCGCCGTGGGGGTCCAAGTGTTACGCCGGTTACGTCGGAGACCCGAAGTGGACGCTGGGGAGAACTCTCGATCCGTCGATGAGCTCTTTGCCGAGATTGCTGCTCTCGGCGAGGCATACCGCGCAAGCCGCGATCCGAAGCTCGCTCACCGCATCCTTCGACTTAGACACCGGGCAGGCCTACTGCTCACCAGCATGCCAACGGCCGAACCGCTTGAGTACGCGACGCCGGCCTTCGATCGGCTGCCCGATGACTCAAGCTTGCCGGAGGTCGCTCGCGATGAAACGACCCCCGAGCTCCTGCGGGCCGCGATCCTCCGAGGCGGCTGCCTGCTGGTTCGAGGCCTCATCGATGAGGAGGATGTTCCTGGGTTGGTCGACGGAATCGATCGAGCCTGGGAGGCGCGCGACGCACGCGCGTCGGGTGAGTCGACGGAGAGCCCCTATTTCGATGAGTTCGAGCCCGACGAGCGGTTCGACCTCGCTTTCGATCGAGAGGCCATTTACCGCAGTGGGAGCGGGCTCATGGGCCCGGACTCACCGCCGGCGATGCTCGAGGTGCTCGATTCATTCGAACGGGCCGGACTTGGGGCCCTGGCAGAGGGCTACCTTGGTGAGCGTCCGGCGATTTCAGTCAACAAGTGCGTTCTGCGCAAGGTGACACCGGAGTCATTCGAGGAGACCTTGGAAACGTTTGGCGGGACCCCGGAGTCGAAGCCCAGCGCGTGGCATCAGGATGGCGCGTTTCTCGGCGAGGTCCGGGCGCTCAACGTCTGGCTCTCGCTCTCGCGCTGCGGCGATGTTGCCCCAGGGCTCGACATCGTTCCCCGCCACCTCGACCACATCGTGCCGACCGGCACCGAGGGCGCGCTCTTCAACTGGTCGGCGTCTACTGCCGTCGCCGAGGACGCGGCGAGCGACGTTGGGGTGTTGCGACCGATTTTCGAGCCTGGCGACGCGCTGCTCTTTGATGAGCTCCTTCTACACTCGACGGCGGCCGACTCGGGAATGACCCAAATGCGTCACGCAGTGGAGTGCTGGTTCTTTGGCGCGTCGTGCTTCCCATCCGACTACGCACCGCTTGCCCTCTGATCCCATCACGGCTGCAATCGTCGCGGCGGTGTATCCCACTTGTGGCGAAAGCCCGTCTACTTCGACCCGGAGGACCGGGGGGCCTGAGCCGTCCTCACCGCGGCGGCATCCGCAGAGCGCCGTCGAGGCGGATCGTCTCGCCGTTCAGCATCGGGTTCTCGACGATGTGGCGGGCGAGGGCGGCGAATTCGATCGGGTCGCCGAGGCGGTTGGGGAAGGGAATCTGGGCTCCGAGCTCGTCGCGGGCCTCCTGGGGCAGGGCCGCCAGCAATGGGGTGTCGAAGGTCCCGGGGGCGATCGTCATCACCCGGACCCCGCGGCTGGCCAGGTCGCGGGCGGCCGGCAGGGTGAGGCCGACGATGCCGCCCTTGGAGGCCGAGTAGGCGACCTGCCCGATCTGGCCGTCGAAGGCGGCGATCGAGGCGGTGTTGACGCAGACTCCGCGCTCGCCCCCCTCGTCGGGCTCGTTGTCCACCATCGCCGCGGCCGCCAGCCGCAGCACGTTGAAGGTGCCGATCAGGTTGACCTTGAGCACGTTGTGGAAGATCTCCAGGTCGTGCGGTCCCCGCTTTCCGGCCGTCCGCTGGGCCCACCCGATCCCGGCGCAGCAGACCGAGATCCGCAGGCCGCCGTCTGCCGCCGCCGCGGCGTCCACCGCCGCCTGAACCGGCTCCGGCTCCATCACGTTGGCTTCCACGAAGCTGGCCCGCTCGCCGAGCTCACCGGCGACGGCCTCGCCCTTCTCGGGGTTGAGGTCGCAGATCACCACCCGGGCGCCGGCGTCGTGCAGAGCGGTCGCGGTCGCCGCCCCGAGGCCCGAGGCCCCGCCGGCGACCAGCGCGCTGACACCCTCGATTCGCATCGGCGCGGCAGCTTAGTCGAGCGGCCAGGAAATGGCTGGGGTAGGGAGGGGCCCCGTTTCACACCGCCCGATCTGGGCCCCTCTCGAGTCCGTTGGCGCCTTAGTTGCGCTGAAGGTGGGTAACCCGCCAACGAACTGTGTCGACCGCGACGGGCCCGTGGGGCCGGCTTTCCCTACCCAGCCAAGCTAATTCGTTCACACCTGCTGCGCGAGCCGATGACCCGCGGGCCTGTAGCCTGTCCGCATTCCGGCGCCCGCCCAGGTCAGCACCCCCCAGGAGATCGCCGAGCGCTTGGAGGAGGCACGTCAACGCACCCTCCAGCTCGTCGAGCCACTTTCCGACGAGCAGCTGAATCGGGTCTACTCCCCGATCCTCAGCCCGCTCGCCTGGGACCTGGGGCACATCGCCAACTTCGAGGAGCTGTGGCTGGTGCAGACGGTCGGTCGGCTGGAGCCACTCGACGGAGAGCTGGGACGCTTCTACGACGCGATCGAGAACCCGCGCTCGACCCGCGGCCAGCTGCCGATCCTGCGGGGAGACGACCTCCGCTCCTACCTTGACGACGTTCGGGAGCGCACCTTGGAGGTGCTGGACGCGGTGGACCTGGACTCCTCCGGGGACCCGCTGCTCGCCGACGCCTTCGTCTACGAGCTGATCCTCGCCCACGAGCATCAGCACAACGAGACCATGCTCCAGCTGCTCCAGATGGTCGATGACTACGAGCCGGTTGAGGCGCGGCCCCCGGACCCGGCCCCGGCCGACGGCGGTCCGGAGATGGTGCTGGTCGCCGGCGGGGAGGTGGAGGTTGGCGCCGATGCGCACGGCTTCGCCTACGACAACGAGCGCCCGCGCCACCCGGTCGAGCTCGAGCCGTTCTGGATCGATCGAACCCCGGTGACCAACCGTACGTACGCCGAGTACGTGAACGACACCGGGGCCGAGCCGCCGATGTACTGGGAGCCCGACGGCCAAGGCCGGTGGCTCCGGGTGGCCATGGGACGACGCGACGAGCTGGACCCCGATCAGCCGGTGATCCACGTCTCCTGGAACGAGGCCGACGCGTTCGCGCGCTGGGCCGGCAAGAGGCTGCCGAGCGAGCTCGAGTGGGAGGCGGCCTCGGCGGGCGCCGACCCCGAGCATGCCAACCTCGATCAGCTCGCCTTCGGGTGCACCCCGGCCGGGTCCCACTCCGGCGCAGCGACCGACTGCGGGGCGCTCCAGATGCTGGGCGACGTCTGGGAGTGGACGAGCTCGGACTTCACCGCATACCCCGGCTTTCGCGCCTTTCCCTACAAGGAGTACTCGGAGGTCTTCTTCGGGGACACCCACAAGGTGTTGCGAGGCGGGGCCTGGGCGACGCGCCGCAACGTGATCCGCCCGAGCTTTCGGAACTGGGACCTTCCCGAGCGCCGCCAGATATTCGCCGGCGTTCGCTGTGCAAGGAACGCCTGACCCGGATGTGCCGCTGAAACGCAATGGGGAGCTGAGGAGTCAGAGGAGACAGAGCCATGAGCCCGCCAGCTGAAACGGTTGCCGACCAGATAACGATCGACGTGCACCTGCCGCCCGGGGGGCCGCTCTCCGGGATGGCCGCCGACGTTCGAGCCGGGCTCACGAAGCCGTTCAAGGAGCTCTCGCCCCGGTACTTCTACGACCATCGCGGGTCGGACCTCTTCGAGCAGATCACCGACCTTCCCGAGTACTACCCGACCCGCGCCGAGCGCGCCATCCTGAAGCGCCATTCGCCGGCGATCTGCGGCGCGGCGGGCAACCCGAGTGCGCTGATCGAGCTCGGGTCGGGCTCCGCGTCCAAGACTCGGGTCCTGCTCGACGCGATGGAGAGTGCCGGCTGCCTCAAGGCGTATGCCCCGGTGGACATCTCGGAGCAGATCACCCGAGAGACGGCCGAGGCGATCGCCTCCGAGTACGGGATCCGCGTCCACGGGCTGGTCTGCGACTTCGATCGCGACCTGGAGCGGATGCCGCTGGAGGGCCCGAGGGTGATCGCCTTCCTCGGAGGCACGATCGGGAACTTCGAGCCCGCCCAGCGCGCGAGCTTCCTGGCCCGGGTCGCGAACCTGCTCGGCCCCGACGACCACTTCCTGCTCGGCACCGACCTGGTCAAGGACCGCAGGCGCCTGGAGGCCGCCTACAACGACGCCGCCGGGGTCACGGCCGAGTTCAACAAGAACGTGCTCAGCGTGCTCAACCGCGAGCTCGGCGGCGACTTCGACCTCGGCGCCTTCGAGCACGTCGCCTTCTGGGACGCGGAGAACCTCTGGGTCGACATCCGGCTTCGCTCCCTTGCCCGCCAGGTGATCGAGATCTCCTCGCTCGAGATGAGCGTCGCCTTCGGGCGCGGCGAGGAGATGCGGACCGAGATCTCGACCAAGTTCGCGCGTGACGGCCTCGACGGGATCTACGCCGAGGCCGGCCTCGAGATGGTCGAGTGGTGGACCGACCCCGAGGACCTGTTCGCGCTCAGCCTCGCCCGCCGCTCGGGCTAGCGACGAAGCCGCGGTTCGGGGCAACGGCCTCCGCCGCGCAAAGGCCTCGCCTTCGGCTCCGTTTCCGGCGGGTTCGGGCTCCGGC
The DNA here is from genome assembly GCA_963811625.1 of uncultured bacterium. Lineage (GTDB taxonomy): Bacteria > Actinomycetota > Thermoleophilia > Solirubrobacterales > 70-9 > AC-56. Next base: position 383,309 of record CAWERS010000002.1, read on the forward strand.
GTGGCGGCGAGGCACCTCGGCGTATTTATCTTGGCGCCAGCGCCTCGATCATCTCCCGCCATCCGGTCCGGAGTCGTGATCGGAGTCAGGATCGGGAGCGTGATCCCGCCCGCGACGAAGGCGTCGAGCCGCTCGCGCATCTCGTCCGGGGCCCCGAGAATGAAGGTGTCCTCGATCACCTCCCACGGCGCCGCGGCGACCGCCGCCTCGCGGTCCTTGGCCTTCCAGGCGCCGACCATCTCGTCGATCCGCTCGCCGTAGCCGAGCCAGCGGAAGAACGCCTCGTACACCGGCACCGTCGCGTAGGAGGCGAACATGAACCGGGCCAGCGGCTCGACCTGCTCTCGCTCCCCTGGCAGGCAGAAGAACCGGCACAGAAGCTCGAACCCGTCCGGGGCCGCTTCGAGCTCGGCGGTCACCCGCGGCAGGGCCGAGAGCGGCAGGAAGTTGGTGAAGGCGCCCGCGGCCCGCTCCACGGCCAGCCGGAGCATCTTCCCCCGCAACGCCGCGAGCACGACCGGCAACGGCTCCGTGGGCGGTTGCTCGAGCTTGAAGCCGGTCGAGGTGCGCTCGCCGGCGAAGGCCGCGTCGAGGAAGTCGAGCGTCTCGGAGATCCTGGTCAGCGGCTTTGCGAACGGCATCCGGTTCCAGCCCTCGACGATCCGGTCCGACGAGGCGCCGATCCCGAGCGCGAACCTGCCCCCGCTGGCGTCCGACAGCGCCGCGGCCTGCTGGGCGAGCAGCGCCGGACCGCGGGTGAACACGCCCACCACGCCGGTGCCGAGGCGGATCTCGTCCGTCCACGCGGCGGCAAGCGCCAGCGGCGTGAATCCGTCCGGGCCCTGGGTCTCGCCGCTCCAGAGGTCGGTGTAGCCGCTGGCCTCGGCTCGCCGGACCAGCTCGGCGTGGTCGCGCAGGCGAAGGCTCGGAAGCGGCAGCGTCAGGCCCCAACGTGGCATTCGCGCGACCCTAGTCGAATCCGGTCCGGGCGGGCGTGGTCGGTTAAGCTCGCGGCGATGGACTTCTCGCGCCTGGACCGCAACAGGGTGCTGCTGGGCGGGGTCGGGTCGATCGTCCTGATCATCAGCATCCTGTTCCTGCCCTGGTACTCGCTCAGCCACCTGGCTGAGGGCCGAGCTTCACAGGACGCCTGGATCTGCGGCGCCAACGACTACAGCTGCACCGGCTTCGACACCTTCCCGACCATGCGCTGGTTCCTGCTCGCGGGGGCGTTCGCCCCGCTGATCCTCGGCTGGATCCTGGTCCGCGGGCACAAGCTCTCCTGGGCGCCCGGAGAGCTGACGATGGTCGTCGGCTTCATCGAGATCGTGCTGATCGGCTACAACGGCCTGATCGACAAGCCGGGAACCGGTCCCCAGGAGATCGGCGTCAGCCTCGACTACGGGTACTGGCTCGCGCTGCTGGGCGCGATTGCGATCGCGGCGACCGGGTTTCTGCGCTCGCAGGCCGGCCAGAAGCGAGAGCGCAAGGCGCCCGGAACGGTCTGAGGGGGTAGGCGGGCGGCAATGGAGGGCGAGGCCCCGAGCGTCATCTCCCACAACCTGCGGACCGGCACCAGGCCGGACCGCAACCTGGCCCTGGAGCTGGTCCGGGTGACCGAGGCGGCCGCGCTGGCGGCCGCGCGCTGGGTGGGCCACGGCGAGAAGGAGGAGGCCGACCAGGCGGCGGTCGACGCGATGCGCCTGATGCTGGACACGGTGCCGATGGACGGCGTCGTGGTGATCGGCGAGGGCGAGAAGGACGAGGCGCCGATGCTCTACAACGGCGAGCGAATCGGCGACGGCAGCCCCCCCGAGGTCGACATCGCGGTCGATCCGCTCGAGGGCACCCGGCTGACCGCTCGCGGCATGCCCTCCGCGCTCGCCGTGATCGCCCTGGCGGAGCGGGGAACGATGTTCGACCCCGGGCCCTGCGTGTACATGGAGAAGCTCGCCGGCGGCCCGGAGGTGGCGGATCTCCTGTCCCTCACCGAGCCGCTGCCGGAGGTGATTCGCAGGGTGGCGAAGCGCAAGGGCACAGAGCCGGGCGACGTGACCGTGATCATGCTCGATCGCCCGCGCCACGAGGATGCGGTGGCTCAGATCCGCGAGTGCGGCGCCCGGATCCGCTTCATCACCGACGGCGACGTCTCCGCGGCCCTGTTCGCGGTCTCGCAGGGGACCGGCGTCGACCTGCTGTGGGGGATCGGCGGCACCCCCGAGGGCGTGCTCTCGGCGGCCGCGATCAAGTGCCTCGGCGGACAGCTCCTGGGGAGGCTCTGGCCACGCGACGACGGCGAGCGGCGGACCGCGGTCGAGGCCGGATACGACCTCGACGAGATCCTCGACGTCCACCGGCTGGTCGCCGGGACGGATGTCTTCTTCGCTGCCACCGGGGTCACCGACGGCGACCTCTTGCAGGGGGTTCGCTACCTCGGAGACGGGCACGCGACCAGCGAGTCCCTGGTCATGCGCTCGCGCTCGGGCACGGTTCGCACGGTGCAGGCCAAGCACGACCGTCCCAAGCTCCGCGAGGTGACCGGGGGGCGCTACGGGTAGGCCGGCCGGCCCGGGCGGTGGCCGACGACGCGTCTAGGAGTTGCCGGGCAGGGTGAGGAACCCCTGGTCGCGCAGCTCGTAGCGGAGCGCGTTGACAACCGCGCCGGCCATCATCGCCAGGCTGACCAGGTAGAACCAGACCAGGGCGATCAGCACGAAGCCGATCGTTCCCCCGAGCTCGCCGACGCTGGATACCTCGGCCAGGTAGAAGGGAAAGACGGCGTTCGCGATCGCGGTGGTCGCGGTCACGAACAGGGCGCCGGGCCAGACACCGTGCCACGGCACGTGGCCCTTGGGCACGAAGTAGTAGATGACGCAGAAGAGGACGAAGGTCGCGCAGAGCGCCGCGATCAGCAGCAACGCGCTGGTGACCCCGTGGATCCCCGAGAGCCCGAACGGAAGGTCGCTGGCGCTGGAGACCAGGATCCCCTCCAGGGTGGGGATGACGACGCTCGCGGCCAGGAACAGGGTGACGACCAGCAGCATCACCAGCGCGAACCGCTTTTGCTCGAGCCATCCCCGGCAGTCGACGTGATAGATGCGGCAGAAAGCAGTGTCCATCGCCCCCCAGAAAGAGGTCCCGATCCACAGGGCGCCGATCGCAGCCGCGACCCCGATCGTGGTGGAGCTGTCGCGGATCCTCTGCAGAACGTCGTTGAGGGTGTTCAGCTCGACCGCCGGGAACAGGCGCTGGAGGTCGTCGAGCACGCTGTTCTCCACCTCCGGGCTCTGGAGGATGCGACCGAAGACGAACAGGACCAGGAGGGCGAACGGAAACAGCGCCAGGACCAGGTTGTAGGCCACCATCGCCGCCAACCCGGTGATGTTCTCCCGGTAGGCCCGGTGCCAGAAGGCACGCAGGTAGCGCCGCGGGTGGCCCCGCGCCGAGGCTTCGGGGCGGCGAAGCCCGAGCGTCGTCAACCCCGCCCCGACGACTCGCCGGCGAGCTGCTTCACCGGCGCTCGGCGGGCTTGCGGACCGCCTCGATCGCGCGGCTCAGGAGCCGCACCCCCAGGGTCGCCGCCTCGGCCGCGACCGTGACGCCCGCCCAGGCGAGGTCCTCGACCCCGGGGGGATCGCCGTCCGGGGCCTCGGGCTCGCGAGCGGCTTCAGGCTGGGTAGGGGGTGACGGGCCCGAACCGTGTCCCGGGGTGTCCGCAGGGCGGCCACCAGGGGACCCAGTTCCGGGATCGGGGCGCTGGGCGCTCGGCGGACCTGGTCCCCCTACCTGCCCCGCTGCGCTCTCGGATGCCTTCGGCGTATGAGCGGGACGCCCCTTCGCGCCCTCCGCCTGGCGCCTCGGGCTGCGAACGCCCGGTCGGGCGCTGGGGAGCTTGCCGAACAGGCTGTCGTCCTGGCTCTGCTCCGGTTCGGCCTGGCGCCGATCCTGATCGGACATCAGCGCGTATTCCACCGGTCGGAGAGGATGAATCCGGCGCCACGCTTCCGTAACTCTCGCCCGCAGGCGGTGTTAATGGGGCGGGTTCCGGTCATCCGGTGCGCGGCGCCTCCCCCGGAATCCGCGGAATCCGCCGTATTTCGCATCGGGTGGGCGAAGACCGCTTGACTTCAGAAAATATAGCGATTACCCTACGCACGGATGTCTGAGCGTCCTCGAGGTGGGAATTGATCCCAGATGAGGACGGATCGCCACGGACCGGTTTCCGGTCCTTTCTTCGCTCCAGACCGGGTTCGCGGCAGCGCCGGTGGACGCATGTGGGCGAAAAACGGCCTGGGCGACCGTTATAACGAGATAGAGCCGAACACACTCCCCACACGGTAAACCGAAGGAAGACGAAAGCGAGCGAATGCTAGTCGCGGAGATTCAGGAGCTTGACGAGGTCAAGGGCCTCGTCGTCAGAGGCCAGCAGGACGGCGTGATCTCCTACGGCGAGGTCGCGACCGCGGTGTCCGAGGTCGACCTCGACGAGTCCGACATCGAGGAGCTCTACGCCTACCTCGAGCGCCAGGGGGTGGAGCTGGTCGAGGACGTCGACCCGGCCCAGGCCGCGGCGGCCCAGGACGCCGAGCCGGACAAGCGCGGCAAGCGGCGCAAGGCCACGGCGCTGGACCTGAAGCCGGACATGACCACCGATTCCCTGCAGCTGTTCCTCAAGGACATCGGCAAGGTGCGGCTGCTGACCGCCCAGGAGGAGGTCGAGCTGGCGAAGCGGATCGAGCGAGGCGATCTCGACGCGAAGCAGAAGATGGTCGAGTCCAACCTCCGCCTGGTGGTCTCGATCGCCAAGAACTACCGCAACCAGGGGCTGCCCTTCCTCGACTTGATCCAGGAGGGGACCCTGGGCCTGGTTCGCGCGGCCGAGAAGTTCGACTACCGCAAGGGATTCAAGTTCTCGACCTACGCGACCTGGTGGATCCGGCAGGCGATCGCCCGGGCGCTGGCCGACAAGGCGCGCACGATTCGGATTCCGGTTCACGTGGTGGAAAAGCTGAACAAGATCGGCCGCGCGGAGCGCAAGCTGGTCACCGAGCTCGGCCGCGAGCCGACGCCGGACGAGATCGCCGAGGTCACCGGCATCGATCCCGAGGAGGTCGATCAGATCAAGCGCTCGGCGCAGGCGCCGGTGTCGCTCGAGAAGCCGGTCGGCGACGAGGAGGAGTCCGAGTTCGGGCAGTTCATCGCCGACGAGAAGGCGGAGTCACCGTTCGAACGGGCCGCCGACCTGCTGACCAAGGAGGCGCTCCGGGAGGCACTCGAGAACCTCTCCTACCGCGAGCGCCGGGTGCTGGAGCTGCGATACGGCCTCGGCGGAGAGCACCCGCGCACGCTCGACGAGGTCGGAAGAACCTTCAACGTGACCCGCGAGCGCATCCGCCAGATCGAGAATCAGTCCCTGAAAAAGCTCCAGTCGCTCGCTGAGGCTCAGAAGCTTCGCGAGGTCGCGTAGGGCCGGCAACCCGGCTCTCGCCGGCTCAGTCACGACTGGCAGCCGCTCAGCCAGCCCTCTGGCGCTCGGGCAAGCCACCACTGGCTCAGCCGGCCCGACTTTGACGACCGCCGCCACTTGGACAATCGATCGATGAACAGAAAGGAATGGGGATCACCATAGGAACCACAGCAACCAAGCCTCGCAACGCGCAGTGGACCTGCACTCGGTGCGAGATGACCAGCAGATGGACGAACGGACTGGAGCGGGGCAACCTGCCCCCGAACTGGGTCCGTGAAAGCGACGGCAGCCACTACTGCCTCGCGTGTCAGCGCGAGCGGGCGGTCGACAAGGCCCTGGACGAGGCGGGGCAGGTGGGGATCGAGGGGCGAGCCAAGCTGCGTTCAGCCGCCGTGGTCGAGTTCGAGATCAAGCGCGACCCTGAGCGGACCGAGGGCGAGATCGCCAACGCCGCCAGCACCTCGGTCCTGGCAGTGCGCAAGGCTCGGCAGCGACTCTCGTCGCCGCGCGCCCGAAGGTAGCGCCGCAAGCCACCTGCTCACGCTCTCGCGGCAGCCGGCCGATGACGGGTCCGTGGCCGCGATCGCGAGATGGCTCTGTCCGGCCGAGCTCGACCGCGCCCGGGTGCTCGACAACTCGACCCGGGTGCGCCGGGCAAGGACCGTGGCCGCTGCCGCGATCGGGGTCGCGCTGGTCGCGCTCCTGCCCTGGTTCGGGTTCTGGATGCTGGCGCTGTTCGCCGCCTCGGCCGTCAACCTGCTGACCCTCGACCGCCGGCTCGAGCGATCGCAGCGCCCCGAGCTGGTGGTCGCCTCGAGCCTGCTGTTCACCGAGCTGGTGCTGGCGGTGGGGGTGGGGCTCTCCGGCGCCGGCCAGAGCCCGGCGCTCCCGTGGATGGCGGTGCCGGTCGGGATGACCGCGGCCCGCTTCCGGCGACGGGTCGTGATCGCGATGGCGGCGGTCGGCGCCGTGCTGGCCGTGGCGGCGACGGTGGCAGTGGACCCGGCGAGCGTTTCGCCGCCCACCTTCCTGATCGCGACCGTGGCACTGATCGTCAGCGTGGTCGCGCTCGCCGACGCGCTTCAGGAGGCGGAGCTGAACTACCGCACGGAGTCGGTGCTGGACCCGCTCACCGGGGTCCTGAACCGCAAGTCGCTCGGGCTCCGCTTCACGGAGCTCCACGAGCAGGCGCGGCTCACCGATGGGTCGATCTGCCTGATCGCCGCCGACCTCGACAGCTTCAAGCAGATCAACGACGTCCACGGGCACGCGCGAGGTGACGCGGCCCTTCGCGACGCGGCCTATGAGATGCGCAAGGCCTTGCGGAACTTCGAGCTCCTCTATCGACTCGGGGGAGAGGAATTCCTGGTCGTGCTCCCGGGCGTGCACCTGTCTGCCGGCGCCAAGTTGGCCGAGCGCATGCGCCAGGCGGTCGAGCAATCGACGCCGGCCGGGCTGGAGCTCACCCTCTCGCTCGGCGTCGCCGCGGCCAACGGCGAGCAGGCCGAGTTCCGGGTCCTGTTCGAGGCCGCCGACGCGGCGCTTTACCGGGCCAAGCAGCTCGGCAAGAACCGGGTGATCGCAATCGGGGCCGCCGACGTCGGCCAGGACCTTGGGGCGCAGCCCGTCGTCCAGCCTCCTAAAGTGGCCGGCGCCTGGGCCCGATAAGGGCGACGATGGGGTTCGAGATCGATTCAGCGCTGCGCTACGTGGTGGAGCGTGAGGGCTCCGACCTGCACCTGAAGGTCGATTCCCCGCCCATGGCCCGCCTCCACGGCATCCTCCGCCCGGTCGAGGGCGCCGCCGACTTGACCGCGGCCGACACCGAGAAGATGCTGCACTCGGTCGCCGACGAGCGCCATCTGACCGAGTTCGAGCAGGAGGGGGAGGTCGACCTCTCTTACGAGGTCCCCAACCTGGCCCGGTTTCGAGTCAGCGCCTTTCGCCAGCGAGGGGCGGTGTCGATCGCCTTCCGGACGATCCCGTACCAGATCCGGACTGTCGACGACCTCGGCCTTCCGGAGATCGTCAGCCGATTGGCCGAGCAGCCGCGCGGGATCATCCTGCTCACCGGGACCACCGGCTCCGGGAAGTCCACCACCCTGGCGGCGATGATCGACCAGATCAACACCGCCAGGGCTCGCCACATCGTCACCCTCGAGGATCCGATCGAGTACCTGCACCGGGACAAGCAGTCGATCATCAACCAGCGCGAGGTCGGTTCCGACACCCGGAGCTTCGCCGGTGCGATGCGCAGGGTCCTGCGCCAGGACCCGGATGTGATCCTGATCGGAGAGATGCGCGACGAGGAGACGGTGCGCACGGCGCTGGCCGCCGCCGAGACCGGCCACCTGGTGATGTCGACCCTGCACACCCTGGACGCCTCCGAGACGATCAACCGGATCATCGACTTCTTCCCGCCCCACCTCCAGCAGCAGGCCAGGGTGATGCTCGCCTCCACCCTTCGCGGAGCGATCTCGCAACGCCTGGTGCCGAGGCCGGACGGCCAGGGGCGGGTCGCCGTGTGCGAGGTGATGGTGGTCACCGGCCGGGTCCAGGACCTGATCCTGAACCCGCAGGAGACGGGGCGGATCACCGAGGTGATCGCAGAGGGCGAGTACTACGGCATGCAGACCTTTGACCAGGCCCTCCTCAAGCACGTGGTCGCCGGCAACATCAGCGAGGAGACCGCCTTCGAGGTGGCCTCGAGCGCCCACGACTTCAAGCTGATGCTGGCGGCGCAGGGGCAGCGGGCGAGTGGGATCGAGCAGGTGATCGGGGACGGCGAGCGACCCCGAGAAGCCACTTCAGTTCGTAAAGCATTGAGCTATACTGGGCTTCGACGGTCGGGGAGGCCGTATCCGAAAGCCCCGGTTGCCCGCAAACGCGATGCCTGATCAAAATCCGTGCCCAGTCGGCTGTTGTGCGGAGATCATCTCCGGCAAGTGGACCCTCCTGGTCATTCGTGACCTGGCGGATGGAAGCCGGCGCTTCTGCGAGTTGGAGCGCTCGCTCGAGGGGATCAGCCCGCGGACGCTCTCGCTGCGCCTCCGAGCCCTCGAGGATGAGGGGATCGTCGAGCGATGCACCTATCCCGAGGTTCCTCCGCGAGTCGAGTACGCGCTCACGGACAAGGGGATGGCCCTGGTGCCCCTGATCGAGGACATGCGCAACTACGGCCGCCGCTGGCTCCTGAACGGCGACCGCCCGCACCAGCCCGCAGTAGCCGCCTAGGCTGAGCCCCATGCCCAGGGCAGCGGCCACCAGGCTCGGTAGGCGCATCGAAGGGTGTCCGCGAGCGATGCTGCCGCGAAGCCCGACAACTGCGATCTGCCGATGTACCGGAGCGAGGGCCCGACGGGACGGAGCTCAATCCAATGGTACGCAGCTCGGCCGCCTGTCCGCCCAGCCTGGCGCGGCGCCAAGGCGACGTCGGGCGGCGGCCCTGCAAGCTCGTTTGCAGGGCAGGAGCGGTCCCCACCGGCGCGAAGCTGCGGACATGCGTGACCTGGTGGTGCGAGAGGCGTTGAAGGCGATGGCGGGAGACGCGGCGGGGCGGCTCCGGGAGCTGATCGCCGGCGGCGAGCAGATCCCGTACGACGTCGAGGAGTCCGGCGCCGGCGGCCCGCTGTCGCAGTACATCCCGCTTACCGAGCGCTTCATCGGGGACCATGCTCCCGCCCTGCTCGAGCTCGACTCGTTCGGCTCGGGATGCGCGGCGATCGAGTCGGCGGGCTTGGCTGCTCCCTACCTGGAGGAGCTGGGCGTTGCCGTGCCCGGCCGGCGAGCACAAGCGCGCCGAGCTCGCCGGGGTGGCCTTCCTGTGCCGGCTTTGGCAGGGATCGACCGACTTCTCCCTGGACGCCGAGCGGCTTCGGGATGCGATCGCGGAGCTCGAGGCCCGGGGTGAGATGGGCGCCGACGAGATCGAGGTCGTGGTTCCGCTTCGGGGTCTGCAGTTGCCGACCACCAGGCTCGAGCTCGCGACCGCGACCATCGTCAGGGCGGACACGGTCGAGGTCCCGGTCGAGGCGAGCGCGCCGGAGGGCACGGGCGCCGCAGGCTGGGAGCCCACCTACCTTGCCGCCACCAGGGTCGGGGCCGTCGAGGCCCCAGGGAACGGAGAAGACGGAGAGGTCTCGAAGCCGGACGCCGGTGCGCGAGCGGTGGCCGCGTTCAGACAGCTGATCACCACGCTTCGCCTGTTCAAGGCCGGCAGCGTCAGCCTCGGCCCGTACGCGTGGACCCGTGCCGGAACGAACCGCTGGCGGCGGATCGCCACCGGTGGAGGCCGGTCGAGGCCCGGGGGCTACCGGCTCTCCGAGCAGGAGCTCGGCGACCTGACCGACCTGTCGCGGACGCTCGCCTATCGGTCCTCGCCGTTCGCCTGGTCCGCGATCGCCGGGCATGACGCGTCGCGGACGCTCGGCCGTTCGATCTCCCGCTTCGAGGCCGGGCTGGAGCGAATCGTTCCGGTCGAGGCGCTGAACGACCACCTGCTCGCGCTCCGGTTCCTGCTCGAGGGGGGCGGCCCCGCCGAGCTCAGCCTCTCGATGCGTGTGGCCGCGCTGTGCGCGGAGCCCGACGACCGGGGCGTGACCAAGGCGATCGTCGATCGAGCCCTGGCCCTGGAGCGAGAGCTGTGGAGCGGCGAGTCCGCCGGCACCTCGGATCGGCAGCTAACCCCGGCCCAGACGACGCTGGCGATCGAGGACCTATTGCGGGCGATCGTCAGGGACGCCGCTTGTGGCCATCTGGGCTCCGACCTCCGTTCGACCGCTGACGAGATCCTGCTCGCCGACGGGCTCGCCGTCGGCGAGGGCACGGCCGGACAGCGTGGCGGTGCCGATGAATGGGAGCTTCTGGAGCGGGAGGTCGATCCGATCGACCAGCCGGTCGAGCCGGCCGACGCGCCCGCCGCCGGGGGGTGGATCGACGCGCCCGCGGAGTGGGAGGACGTGCCTCAGGAGAGCGAGCCCGCGGCCCCGATGCAGGTTCCCGAGCCCGAAGGGCGAATCAGGGTGGCGTCACATCCCCCCCACCCGGAGGAGCAGACAGTGTTCAACGCCCAGACCCAGCTCGAGCCCCCGACGACCACGATGGAGGCCCTGCCGCCGCAGGCGAGCCTGGGAGAGTCGCTCGAGCGGCCCCCCCGGGAGGGGCGGACCGCCGATCGGGTCGCCTACCTCTTCCCCCGCCCGGACACCACCGAGTGGGACGTGCGCGAGCTGAGCTACGACCGCCGACGTCGGGCCCGCGTCCGCGCATCTCAGTCGGCCTGACGGCCGACCGGAACCAGCTTCCTCCGACCACCCAGGAACAGCAGACCGATCGCGGGCCTGGCCCGCGATCGGTCGCTGTCGTCACGGCCGGCGACCTGATCGGCGGCAGTCGCTCACGACGCTGCCGCGATCTCGGTTCGCTCCTTGGCCCCGGCCGCGAACAGGTACTCGTTGATCCGCATCAGTCCCGCGAGGTCGTGCACGTCCACGTCCAGGTTGGGCACCTCGATCACCGAGCGCGCCCGCATCTCCGCCGTCAGCCTGCGGATGTTGCGCCGATCACGCCCTGCCAGCCCCCGGTAGTCCTGGAGATTGTCGAGCACCCGCCCGGCGAGCCCGGCATCACCCAGCGCTCCGTTCAGCCGCTCGGCGAGCGCGTCGTCGCCCTCGGGCAGCTCGCTCCCATAGTGGACCTTGTTCACGATCACACCTCCGAATGGCAGCCTTGCCTCGACCAGCTTGCGGTGGAAGTAGACCGCCTCGCTGATCGGCTCTCCCTGAGGCCCGCAAACCACCAGAAAGCAGGTCTCCGGATCGGCGAGCAGCTCGTTGACGCGCTTGGCCCGCTCGCGAAAGCCGCCGACCATGCCGCTGAAGGCCTGGAAGAACTCCGACAGGTCCTCGAGCACCTCAACCCCGGTCACCCGCCGCAGGACGGCGAACATCACCGACGTGCCGCGACCGAAGACCCTCATCCCGAACCCGGTTGGCCGCATGAAGACCTGAAGCGCGCGCCCCTCGATGAATTGCATCAGGCGTCGCGGGGCCTCGAGGAAGTCGAGCGCGCTGCGAGTCGGAGGCGTGTCCAGGACCAGAAGGTCGTAGCGGTTCTCGGCGTGGATCTCGAACAGCTTCTCCATCGCCATGTACTCCTGCGAGCCCGCCAGCGCCGCCGAGAGCTGCTGGTAGATGCGGTTGGCGAGGATGCGATCCCTGGTCTCCTCGTCCGGGGCATGGCGCCGCACGAGTTCGTCGAAGGTCGCCTTCGCGTCCAGCATCATCGCCCACAGCTCGCCGCCGTTGGTCTCGACCCCGGCGGCCGCGAACAGCTCCGGATCGACCCGGCGCTCCTCGTTTCCGAGCTCGGGCAGGCCGAGCGAGTCGGCCAACCGCTTTGCGGGATCGATCGTCAACACGGCGACCTTCTTGCCCCGGGCGGCCATCCCAGCCGCGATCGCGGCCGAGCTGGTGGTCTTGCCGACGCCTCCGGAGCCGGCGCAGATGCAGACCCGCTTGTCGCGCAGGAGCTCCCCGACGCCGGCCATCAGGCGATCTCCGCGGCCAGCTCGCGAATCTCACCGACTCCGACCTCGGGCTCGAACACGAACGGCAGAGTGCGGAGCGGCGCCTGGACCAGCTCGGCCAGGCGCGCCAGCTGCTGGTGCTGGGCGGTCGCCCGCCGGCTCTCGCTGAGGGCCGCGCGGCAGGCGCCGCGCACGTCCGCGTCTCCGCGGGCGGCGGCCGACTCCAGCCGCTCCAGCTCCGCCCCCTTGAACCGCTCCGGATAGAGCGCGTTCATGTACACCCGGTCGACGGACACGCCCACGTCCTCGACCAGGGCTCGCTCCAGGGTCGCGGTCTCGTTGACCGCCATCTCCTCGGGCAGGGCGACGATCGCCACGCCGGTCTTCCGGTGGTTGACGATGAACGTCTCGAGCGCCTCTGCCTGGGCCTTGATCGGGCCGACCCGGGCGATGTTGGCGAAGGTGCGAGGGGTTTGCAGGAACCCGACGCCGTGTCCGGTTGCCGGCGCGTCGACGATCACGAGGTCGTACTCGCGCCCCTTCTTGACCTTGCGGTCGGGCTGGGAGACCTCCCAGATCTTGCCGATCGTGACCAGCTCCCGAAGGCCCGGAGTCGCGGCGGCGAGGTAGGTGAAGATGCGCGAGCGAAACAGCATGTCGCGCATCGCCCGGACCCGCAGCTGGAGCAGGACGTACTCGCGCATCGCCTCGTCCGGATCGATCGAGATCGCCCACAGGTTCTCCGCCATCTCCACCTCGTGGAAGCCGACCTCCGCGCGGTGGAAGACGCGCGAGGTGTGCTCGGCCGAGGAGACCTCGCAGACGATCGTCCGGCGCCCGTGGGCGGCGGCCGCCAGGCCGAGCGCCAAGGCGACGGTCGACTTCCCGACCCCCCCTTTGCCGGTGACGATCACCAGCCGCTTGTCGAGCAGGTCCGGCACGGCTGGAACTAAACACGGTATCTGCATCGCACGAGCAGGAAACGCACGAATGCGTGCGAATAAGCGCGATCAATGGGTCTCTTCAACCGCGCCTCCAAGCCGGAATTGTCCACCAACGGCCATCAGCCCTCGACCAACGGCCACCCGGCCGAGCTCGAGCCGGCTCCGGCCGAGCGCTCGACCGAGCCGGCAGCGGAGCCGGCGCAGCGGCCGACGCAGGCGGCACCCGACGCGCCGCCGGCGGCCGAGGAGCCGGCGCAGCGGCCGACGCAGGCGGTGCCCGACCCCCCGTCGCCGGCCGAGGAGCCGGCGCGGTCCCCGTCGGCAGAGCCTGAGTCCGAGGACGACGACGGCCGGCTGAGCGCCGAGCAGGCGCTCGCCCCCTCGCGCCAGCCGGGCGGCAGCAAGCTGCCGGGCTCCCACATCGGAGACGCGTCAGAGCGTCGCGCGGAGATCATCTCGTTCGCCAACCAGAAGGGCGGGGTCGCGAAGACGACCACCACCCTCAATCTTGCGGTCGCCTTCGCCGAGTCGGGCAATCGAGTGCTCGCGATCGATCTCGATCCACAGGGGAACCTGACCATGAGCCAGGGCATCGATCCCGACCAGGTCGAGGCCAGCATGTACGACGTCCTGGTGGACCACATCCCGATTCGGGACGTGATCGCCGAGCGCGAGATCGATATCGCGGTCGCGTCGATCGACCTCGCCGGGGCGGAGATCGCGATGAGCATGCAGATCGGTCGGGAGCGGTCGCTCGAGAAGGCCCTGTCGGCGGTGATCGACGACTACGACTTCGTCTGCATCGACACGCCCCCGAGCCTTGGGCTATTGACCGTCAACGCCTTGACCGCCTCGGACAAGGTGATCGTCCCCGTCCAGTGCGAATATCTCTCCATGCGAGGGCTCGTCCAGCTCCAGAACACGCTCGAGATGATCCGTGAGAACCTGAATCCGCGAGTGCACATCGAGGGCATCCTGCCGACGATGCTCGACTCGCGCACGGTCCACGCCAAGGAGGCGGTCGAGATCCTCGAGGAGAACTTCGGCGAGCTGGTGTTCAAGTCCCGGATCCGCAAGGCGATCAAGTTCGCCGAGGCTCCGGTGCGGGGCTCGAGCGTGCTCAAATATGACCCGAAGGGAAACGCCGCCAACTACTATCGTGAGCTGGCCAAGGAGGTTCTGACGGATGGCGCGACGTAAGCGGGCCAGCATGCGCGAGGGCCCGCTGGCTGATCTCTTCCGCTCCACCGCCCGGGAGCAGAGGGATGCCTCCAAGGAGGAGCCGCCGACCGAGCACCAGGACGCCGCTGACCAGGCCGAGCACGGCGACCGCGCGGTGGAGGAGCGACACGAGGCATCGCCGCCCACAGCCGGCGAGCAGGACCCGCCCGACGAGGAGGCCACGGCGACGCCGCCGGATCCGGAGCGGGTCCGTGCCTATCGGCTAGAGGAGTCCGCCCCGATCCCGCCGGCGAAGGAGCGCCTGAGCCGGATCTTCGCCGACGAGGCGCACGACGTGGAGGGCCCCGCATACGGGCGCGAGGAGCCCGGGGTGGGGGACTACCACGGCCCGCCGCGCCCTCACCTGCCGGTGATCCGGGTGGTCGGGGTCGGCGGGGCCGGGGTCAACGCGATCAATCGGATGATCGAGGCTCAGATCCCGGGCGTCGAGTTCATGGCCATCAACACCGACCTTCAGTCGCTGCAGCAGTCGACCGCCGACGTCACGGTGCATCTGGGGAGTGGAGTCGCGCGGGGGCTGGGCACCGGATCGAACCCCGAGCTCGGGTACCGGGCCGCGTTCGAGGAGCAGGACAAGATCAAGCGCCTGCTCAAGGGCTCCGACATGGTCTTCGTCACCGCGGGAGTGGGCGGAGGCACCGGCACCGGCGCGGCCCCCGTGATCGCCCGCCTGGCCCGCGACGTAGGCTCGCTCACGGTCGGAATCGTGACCAAGCCGTTCAGCTTCGAGGGCACCCGCCGGGCCAAACAGGCCGATGACGGCATCGAGGCTTTGAGCGCCGAAGTCGACACGCTGATCGTGGTCCCGAACGAGAAGCTGCTCTCGGTGCTGGCCCGCGAGACGTCAATGATCGAGGCGTTCCAGGTTGCCGACGACGTGCTCCGCCAGGGCGTCCAGGGGATCTCGGAGCTGATCACCCTGCCCGGACTGATCAACCTCGACTTCGCCGACGTTCGAACCACCATGCGAGACGCCGGGCAGGCGCTGCTCGGGATCGGGATGGGCACCGGGGAGACGCGGGCCATGGCCGCGGCCGAGCGGGCCGTGTCCTCGCCCCTGCTGGAAACCTCCGTCGATGGTGCCAGGTCGATCCTGCTCTCGATCACCGGCGGGCCCGACATGAGCCTGCTCGAGGTCTCCGAAGCGGCCAAGGTGGTGCAGGAGGCCGCTCACCCCGACGCCAACATCATCTTCGGGGCCAACGTCGACGACACCCTCTCCGATCAGGTTTGGGTGACCGTGATCGCCACCCGCTTCGACGGGCGCGGCAGGCGTGCGGACGGCAGCGCCCAGCGCGAGCTGCGAGCCGCAGGGACGACCACGGCCGCCGTGCGCCGTCCCCCGGATCGCCGGGCCGGGACGGCTCCGAGCTTCGAGTCGCGCCCGCGCGACCTCTCCATCGACGTACCCGAGTTCGTCCCCGGCCGTTAGCGCAGCCATGAGCACCCACGGGGCGGTGGCCGCGGGTCATCCGCTGACCGCGGAGGCGGGAGCCCGGATCCTGCGCGAGGGCGGCAACGCGGTCGATGCCGCGATCGCCGCCGTCCTTACGTCGTTCGTCACCGAGAGCCCGTTGACCGGGTTCGGCGCCGGTGGATTCATGCTCGTCCACGCGCCTCCCGAGGACGTGCTGCTCGACTTCTTCGTCCAGGTACCCGGACAGAGCACGCCGGAGCGGCGCTCCGAGCTGGTTCCGATCCCGGTCTACTTCAGCCCCGAGTCGCCCCAGGTGTTCAATGTGGGGGCGGCGTCGTGCGGGGTTCCCGGCACCGCGGCGGGCCTCGCCGAGGCGCTGCGGCGCTATGGCTCGTTCCCCCTCGCCGAGCTGGCCCGCGAGCCGGCTCGACTCGCCCGGGAGGGAGTGCAGGTCAACGCCGAGCAGGGATTCATCTTTCGCATCCTGGAGCCGATCCTCACCCACCAGCCCGAGTGCAGGGCGGTCTACGCCCCGGACGGCAGGATGCTCGCCGAGGGAGACCTGTTCCGGTTCGCCGACCTCGGCGACGCCCTCGATCGCTACGGGGTCGAGGGCGCGGATCCGTTCTACCGCGGGCAGGTCGCGCAACGAGTCTCGGGCTGGGTGCTCGACCGGGGCGGGACCCTGGGCCCGGACGACCTGGCGGGATACGAGCCGCGCGCCCGCAAGCCGGTGGCGGCCCGCTACCGCGGCCGGCAGGTGCTCACCAACCCGCCCCCATCCTCGGGGGGCGTTCTGATCGCCTTTGCCCTGTCGCTGCTCGACCGGGCCGAGTCGGCGGACGTGGCGACGGTTGTCGCGGCGATGGAGGAGGCGCAGGTCGCCCGCACGGAGGAGTTCTTCCACGGCCTTTACGCCGAGGGCTACGCCGACCGGTTTCTGTCCGGCGAGCGGATCGAGAGCGCCGCCGGGCGGGTGCGCACGGGGACTCGCCCGCCCGACCCGCCCACCGAGCGACCGGGACTCGGATCGACCACCCACATCACCGCGGTCGACGCCGAGGGGCGCTGCGCCGCCGTCACCTGCTCCAACGGGACCGGCTCCGGCGTGATCGTTCCCGAGACCGGCGTGCACGTCAACAACATGTTGGGCGAGGAGGACCTCAACCCGCTCGGCTTTCACGTCAATCCGCCGGGCCGGCGGGTGCCGTCGATGATGTCCCCCACCGTGGTGCTTCGGGGCGGCGAGCTCGAGGCGGGGCTCGGGAGCGGGGGCTCCAATCGAATCAGGTCCGCGGTGCTGCAGACGATCATCCGCCTCCTCGACGACGGGATGGACGCCCAGGCGGCGGTGGATGCGCCCCGGGTCCACTTCGAGGCGGGCGCGGTTCAAGCCGAGCCCGGAATCGACGAGACCAGCCTCGACCGCCTCGCCGCTCGCGGCTACCAACTGGCTCGCTGGGAGCAGCGCAACCTCTTCTTCGGCGGCGTCCACGCCGTCGCTCGCGATCCGTCCGGCGGCGAGCTTCGCGGCGGCGGAGATCCGCGGCGCGGGGGGGCTGTGGCGTACGCGTAGGCTCGAGGCGTCCGTCTGTGCGTCCGTAATGCCCGCGTGGCAATGGCTGGGTAGGGAGGATGTGCCGGCACCCCTGGTCACGTTGAGGGGAGCGCCGACCGCCGTCAACTCGACAAGCGCCCATGCGGTCGGCGACCAGTGTGGAGTTGACCGTCTATTTGGCGGTCAACCGCACACTCGTTCCCCGCGGATCCATCGAGTGTGAAGTTGCCGGCGGTTCCCTCACCCAGCTCGATCGGCGCGGAGTAGCCTCGTCGAGGGGCACCGCCCAACCACGCCTCATTCGAAACCGAGGGCGGACCCTGCCCGGTGCATTGCGTGCAGGGCACCCATGGCGCCCAGTTCCACCCGGCGATGGAGGAGCTCGAGCTCGATGCCGTGGTCGATGTGAGGACGCGGTTCGGGGGGTCGAGGTCGCCGAAGGCGATTCCGAGCGGGCCTTCGGGGACATGCGCGCGGCGGGGGCCGAGATCGCCCACTCGGAGGAGATCGTGGCGCGGACGGGGACCGGCTAGCGGACGATCACCTTGCCGTTCATCTTCGCCCGCTCGGCGACCTCGCGCGATCCTGCCACCGCTTCGATCAAGGCCCGGAGGGCGTTCCCCAGCATCCGAAGCCGCTCGCGCTCGGAACGGAGCTCCAGCAGCGCCTGCTTGGTTTCGACCGGCAGCTCGACACGGGCGGCGATCCCATAGGAGTCCACGGTCTCGATCTCGCCGACGTCGGCCTCCTCACCCGAGACGCGCTCGACCAGCTCGGCGAACGCCTGGCGCGCATCGCTGGCCTCAGGGTCGTCATCCGTGGGTACGTCCCCGGAGTGGATCGGCTCGACCTCGCCGGCGGGGAACTCGGTTCGCTCGAAGCGCTCCAGGACCTTGAACGGCTGCTCCCCGGCGACGACGATGTTCATTCGCCCGTCATCGAAGCGCTCCAGCACTTCGGCGATTCGCGCCGTGCAGCCGATCCGATGCGCGTTTCCGTCCTCGTCGCGGAACACGATTCCGAATGGCTCGGCGGTCTCGATGCAGTGGCCGACCATGCGCTTGTAGCGCTCCTCGAAGATGTGAAGGGGCAGCAGCTCCCCCGGCAGGATGACGACGGGAAGCTCGAAGATCGGCAGCTCGACTGCTGCGCCCGCCATGCCCGCATTCTAGGAGGGCGGGGCCGCGGGCTGGAAGAATCGCCTCGTGGCGATCGACTTCGAAGCCGAGGGCCTGCTGAAGGGGACCCGAGGGAGGTATCGCCAGGCGCGGCTGCAGCTGCTCGACGAGCTGGCGGCGGACGGGGTGGGGTTGGAGGAGCTGCGGCGTGCGGTTGCCGAGGATCGGCTGGCGCTGGTCCGGGTGGAGCGGCTGCTGGAGGGCGGCGGCCGCCGCTACAGCGCCCGGGAGATCGCCGAGCTCGCGGGCGTCGACCTCGACCTGCTGAGGCGCCAACGACAGGCCCTCGGTCTTCCCGGCGGCGATCCCGACGAGCCCGCCTACACCGAGGACGACCTGGACGCCGCGCGCAGGCTTCGGAGCGTCCTCGACGCCGGCCTGAGCCCGGATCAGATCCTCGACACGGCACGGGTGATGGGACTGGCCGCCTCGCAGCTGGCGGCCGCCAATCGGGCCGTGGTCGGGGAGGCGATGCTGCGAAAGGGGGACACCGAGCTGGAGGCGGCGCGACGCTACTCCGACGCCGCCACCGCGTTGCTGCCGCTGCTGGTCAGCTCGCTCGAGCACGTGCTGAAGCTGCACATCCGCGAGCAGCTGCGTCACGACGCGATCGGCAGGGCCGAGCTGGAAAGCGGGAGGTTCCCCGGGTCGCAGGAGATATCCGTGTGCTTCGCGGACCTGGTGGGGTTCACCAAGCTCGGCGAGCTGCTGCCGGCCGACGCCCTGGCGGCCCTGACCGGTCGGCTCGACGAGCTCGCGCGCCAGTCCGCAGATCCGCCCGTGCGGCTCGTGAAGATGCTGGGCGACGCGGCGATGCTCGTCTCCCCCGATAACAACGCCCTGCTCGACGCGAGCATCGCGCTGATCGATGCGGCCGAGCGCGAGGGAGAGGGCTTTCCCAGCCTGAGGGCCGGGATCGCGCGCGGCGCGGCTCTCTCGCGCGCGGGCGACTGGTACGGGCGGCCCGTCAACCTGGCCAGCAGGATCACCGAGATCGCCCGCCCGGGCAGCGTCCTGTGCTCGGCGGAGGTCCGGGAGCTGGCCGCCAACGGATACCGGTGGTCGGACGCCGGGAGGCGCCGGCTGAAGGGGATCCAGGGGGAGGCGAGGCTGTTCCGCGTCCGGCGCGAGGACGAAGGGAAAGCCGCGGGCTAGGCGGCCCGTCGGAGCGCCCTCAGGCCGTGCAGCCATACACCAGCTTCGTCATCGTGGCGGTGATCGCCTTCCTGGCGCCGGTGGTCCGCGCCATGACGCCGCTGATCCTGGTCCCCGCGATCGTGCTCGAGCTGGTCGGCGGGATCATCGTTGGGCCGCATGGCCTCGGCATCGCCTCAGAGACCGAGCCGGTTGAGGTCTTCTCCACGGTCGGGCTCGCCTGCCTGCTGTTCCTGGCGGGGCGCGAGATCCAGGTGGATCGACTTCGAGGGGCGCTGCTCACGAGCTCGCTCGCCGGCTTCACGTTCTCCTTCGCCCTCGCCTTCGCCGCCGCCCTGGCCATGCACGCCGTCGGCCTGATCGAGACGCCGCTGCTGGTCGCGATCGTCCTCGTCGCCACCTCGCTCAGCATCATCATCGTGCCGCTCAAGGACGCTCGGGAGACCGATACCGACTGGGGCCAGCAGGTGATCGCCGCCGCGGCGGTGGCGGAGTTCGGGGCCGTGATTCTGCTTGCGTTCTTCTACTCCGGCGAGCGAGCCGGCCCCTGGACCGAGATCTTCCACCTGGGCCTGTTCGTCGTTCTGGCGGCGCTGCTCCTGGTCTCGCTCACGCACGGAGCGCAGTTCAAGCGAGTCACCGACGCGATCGCGCGACTGGAGGGAACCAGCGCCCAGATCGGCGTCCGGGGGGACTTCGCCCTGATCGCGGTGGTGGCCGGCGTGGCGAGCCAGCTCGGACTGGAGACGATCCTGGCTGCGTTCACCGTCGGGGTGATCCGCGGCATGACCTCGAGCAGGGACGAGCTTTCCGAACAGAGGCTCGACGCCGTCGCCCTCGGCATCTTCATCCCCTTCTTCTTCGTCGGCAGCGGGATGGACTTCAACCTCGGGGCGCTCTTCTCGAGCGTCTCCGCGTTCATCCGCCTGCCACTGTTCGTGCTCGCGGTCCTGATCGTCCGAGGCCTCCCGGCGCTGATGTACCGATCCCGATTCGCCACCCGCCGAACGGCGGCAGCGGGGCTGCTCCAGGCGACCTCGCTCTCGTTCATCGTCGTCGCCACCCAGATCGGGTTGACGCTCAAGATCATGTATCCGGCGACCGCGACCGCGCTGGTCGGCGCCGGACTGATCACGGTGATGGTCTTCCCGGCACTCGCCTTCGGGATCATCGGCGAGCCCGAGGTCGAGGCGGCCGGTGAAACGCCCGAGCTCGGCGTTTGACTGAGCTTCTGATCGTCGATTCGCGACCCAGATCCGATCCGTTGCCGACCAGGGGAAGCTTGAGGCAGTGATTCTCCTGGTCCTGTTCGCGCTGCTCGCCGGGGCCGCGACCGCGCTCTCGCCGTGCGTGCTCCCTGTGCTGCCGGCGGTGCTCTCGGCGGGGGTCACCGGGGGCAGGCGCCGCCCGCTTGGCGTCGCCCTCGGGCTCGGGGCCTCGTTCACGTTCGCGACCGTGGCGCTCGTCTACGTGATCGCCGCGCTCGGCCTCCCCAACGATCTGCTGCGCAAGCTGGCGATCCTCACCCTGCTGGTCTTCGGGGCGCTGCTGCTGGTGCAGCCGCTTGCCGATCGGGTCGAGGGCTGGATCTCCCGGGTCGTTCCCGGCCCCGCTCGGCGGGGCGGGGACGGCTTCGGCTCGGGGCTCGTGGTCGGAGCCAGCCTCGGATTCGTCTACGCGCCCTGTGCCGGCCCGATCCTGGCCGGGGTGATCACCGTCTCCGCGGCCCAGGACTTCACCCTCGGCCGCCTCGCGGTGGCGCTCGCTTACTCGGCCGGCTCGGGGGCGGTGTTGTTCGCCCTGATGCTCGGCGGGAGACGAATCACCGATCGGCTGGGCGCCTACCGCGAGCGGATCCAGATCGCAATGGGCGCGGTGATGGTCACGGTGGCGGCGGTGATGATCGCCGACCTCGACGTCAGGTTCGAGAACGCGATCGCCCGCCACCTGCCGTCGGCGCTCGTGGACCCGACCAGCCGCATCGAGCAGGGCTCCGAGGTCTCTCGCGGGCTCGCCGACCTCCGGGGTGGGGCCCCCGTCTCCCACCAGGGCGGAACCGCGCAGGCCGCCGCCGGGAAGAGGCTTCCAGTCTACTTCCGCGCCCCCGAGTTCACGGGCACGCAGCAATGGTTCAACACGCCGGGCGACCGGCCGCTCAGCCTGTCCAGCCTGCGAGGACGGGTCGTGCTGGTCGACTTCTGGACCTACACCTGCATCAACTGCATCCGAACGTTGCCCTACCTCGAGGCGTGGTACCGCCGGTACCAGCGGGACGGGCTCACCGTGGTCGGGGTCCACACGCCCGAATTCCCGTTCGAGAAGGAGGCCTCCAACGTCGAGCGCGCGATCGGCGACTATGGCATCACCTACCCGGTGGCCCAGGACAACGACTATGCCACCTGGACCGCCTACCGCAATCAGTACTGGCCGGCCGACTACCTGATCGACGCCACAGGCAGGGTCCGCCTGGTGCATTTCGGGGAGGGTGCCTACGAGGAGACCGAGCGGGCGATTCGCAGCCTGTTGTCGGAGGCGGGAAGGAGCGACCTCGGCGGGATGGCGCGGGCGCATACCCAGCGGGCCGATCCTGACGCGACCCCTGAGTCGTATCTGGGGGCGGCGAAGGCCGCCCGGGTCGCCAACGGCCCGATCCTCCCGGGGACGAGGACCTTCCGGGCGGTTCCCGCTGGCGCGCTCGCGCCGGACCAGCTCGCGTTCGGCGGTCAGTGGACGATCGCGGCGGATTCCGCCACTGCCGGGCGGGGAGCCAGCCTCGAGCTGCGCTTCCGGGCCCGTCGAGTCTTCCTGGTGCTCGGCTCGCCGGGGCGCCCTCGCACGATGCGGGTGCTGCTCGACGGCCGCCCGATCCCCGATTCGCTCGCCGGGCCGGACGTCGACGGCGGAATGGCCACGATCGCCGACCAGCGCCTCTACCGGCTCGTCGACCTGCCGCGCGCAGGCGAGCACGTGCTCACCCTGCGCCCCGCCGCGGGGATCGCCGGGTACGCGTTCACGTTCGGCTAGGTCCTGCGCGCCGAGAGGACCAGGTTGTAGAAGAGCGCGGGCGGAAGCCTCGGCTCGAGCACGGCGGCGTCCACCCCCTGGAGCGCGATGTAGCTCCGGAAGGCGAGCCGGCGCCACCATTGCGGCACCTGGTCAGGCTCGGCGGTGCCCTCCAGCGTGCGAACGGTCCAGCCGTAGGCGTTCGCGAGCAGCTCCTCGCCGCGGATCCGAACCTGCTCGAACCCGGCCTCGTGGAGCATCCCCGCCAGCCGATCGGGCCGGAACGAGTGGACGTCGACCGCCGGCTCGAGCTCGTGCCCGTCGCTTCGCTCGCCCGGGTCCGGGCTCCGGGCGGAAGCGCCGACCAGCCGGCGCCACAGGGGCGACAGCAGTGTCGCCCCTCGCTTGGGCACCGCCGCCAGCAGGTCCCCGTACCGCGACGGCTCCCCGCAGAAGGCGAGCGTACCGCCGGGCCTCAGAACCCGGCGGAGCTCCGCCAGCGCCGCCTCGAGATCGGGCAGGTGATGCAGGACCGCGTGGCCGAAGGCCAGGTCGAAGCTCTGGTCCTCGAACGGCAGCCGCTCGGCATCGAGCGTCTCGGTCTCCACCTCGAGCCCGAGCCTCGCGGCGGTGGCCCGCAGCTGAGCGAGCATCCCGGGCGAGATATCGGTGGCCACCAGCCGCTGGATCAGTCCGAGCTGGATCAAGTTGAGCGAGAAGTAGCCGGTGCCGGACCCGATCTCGAGCGCGTCGCCGAACGGTCGATCCGGCCAGCCGCCCAGAGCTTTCTCGGCCTTCGCCCGCACCTGCTGGCGCCCGAGCGGCCCGAAGTCGATGCCCCACTTGGAGTCGTACTCGCCGGCGGCCACGTCGTGATAGCGGACGTTGGCGTCCTTGATCAGCTCCGGAGCGGCGTGCGGGCTCGCCGGCATGCGGGGGGAACTGTAGACGGCTGACCCCCGACCCCCCGCAGACGCGGGCACGCGGTCAACCGTCCAAGCCGGCGGGCCGCGGCGGGCCGCCGGCAGCCACTACCGTCCCTCGCTCGCGCAGCCGGCAGGGTGCCGGTGCACCGTTTCGATGAGCGAGCTCGTGCAGCAAGACCAGCCCCCGGGCGTGCCGCCCCTGGCTCTGACCGGCGAACGCACGCTTCCCGACGTGCCGGAGGAGAATTACTGGTATCGGCGTCACCTGGCTGTGTACGAGTGGATCGCCGAGCGGGTCGCCGGACTCCGAGTGGCCGACCTCGCCTGCGGCGAGGGGTACGGAGCCGCGGTTCTGGCCCGGACCGCCGGCGAGGTGGTGGGCGTGGATGCGAACCCAGAGGCCCACGAGCATGCTCGGCGGCGCTACCGGCGACCGAACCTTGGCTTTGAGCGAAACCTCGTGGAGCGGTTCGAGGGACCCTGCGACGCGATCGTCTTCCTGCAGACGATCGAGCACATCGAGCGGCCCGCGCTCCTGCTGGAGCGGCTCGCCGCCGCCTCGCCGGTCGCCTACGTCAGCACTCCCAACCGGCTCACCCTGGCCCCGCCGGGTGCCGAGAGGTCCGGCAACCCTTGGCATCTGCGCGAGTACGCGCCGGCCGAGTACCGCGCCCTCCTCGAGCCGCTGTTCTCGAGGGTCGAGATGCTGGGCGTGTTTCACGCCCGAAAGCTCCGCGTCCACGAGCTCGCGCTGCGGCTGGGATGGGACCGCCTGCATCCCGCGCTGCGGCTGACCAAGCCCTTCTACGATCGCTTCGTGCCGGCGATCGCGGCTTCGGACTTCGAGCTCCACGACGATCGCGATCTCGATCGCTCGCTTGACCTGCTCGCCGTCTGCCACCGCTGATGCCTCACACGACCCCCCCGGGAACCGAGGTCGGCGATCTGGCGATCGTCCTCCACTCGCACATGCCTTACGTGGAGGGGTTCGGCACCTGGCCGTTCGGCGAGGAGTGGCTGTTCGACGCCGTCGCTCGGTCCTATCTCCCCGTGCTGGAGGCGGTGCGCGACGTCACGGTCACCGTCAGCCCAGTGCTGGGCGACCAGCTCGAGGCGCCCGGGGTCGCCGGGCGCCTGGCGACCTTCCTGCGGCGTCATCGGCTCGAGGCCGCTCAGCTGGACGCCACCGAGGGCCAAGCGGAGCTGCGTCGGGCGGCCGAGTTCGAGGCGGAGCGGTATCGACTGGCGCTGGATCGCCTCGAGGCGCTCGAGGGCGACGTGCTGGCGGCATTCGGAAGCGCCGCCCGGGAGCGCGGTGTGGCCCTGGTTCCGTCGGCCGCCACCCACGCGGTCCTGCCGCTGGTGGCCACCACGGCCGGGCGTCGACTCCAGATCGACGCCGGGCTTCGCTCTCACCGGCGCCGGTTCGGCTCCGCCGCGGGCTTCTGGCTTCCCGAGTGCGCCTACCGACCGGAGCTCGAGCCGTTGTTGGCGGAGCGGGACCTGGCCTTCTTCTGCACCGATCAGAGCGCGTTCGAGAGCCCGCTGGACGCCCTCGCCCCGGTGCGCCGCGGCGCCGGGCCGGTCGCCTTCACGCTCGACTGGGAGGCGGTCGAGCTCGTCTGGTCCCAGGACGGCTATCCATCCGCGGCGGCGTACCTCGACTTCCACCGTCAATCGCCGACGGGGATGCGACTGTGGGCAATCGGCGGAGGCCCCTACGATCCGGCCGCCGCCTCCGCGCTGGCCGACCGCCACGGGAGGCAGTTCGCCGAGGCGATCGCCGCCCGCCTGGGGGCCTTCCGCCAGCAACGGGGAAAGCCCGGATTGGTCACCTTCGCGGTCGACACCGAGCTGCTCGGCCACTGGTGGTCGGAGGGCCCGGCCTGGCTGGCCGCGGTCATTCGGCACGCGCCCGAGCTGGGCGTTCGACTGGTCACCCTGCCCGAGGCCATCGGCCGCCACCAGCCGGAGGCGCGCGACCTCCGCGACTCGACCTGGGGGGAGGGCAAGGACCTGCGCACCTGGGACTCGCCGCAGGTCGCGGACCTCACCTGGGCAGCGCGTCGGCTGGAGCTGCGGCTGCTGCGGGCGCTCGCCACGGGGGCGCTTGCGGCCCCGTCCGCCGAGCGGGCCGCCCGGGAGCTGCTCGCCGTGCAGGCCAGCGACTGGGCCTTCCTGGATCGCCGTCGCCAGGCCGGCGACTATCCCTACCAACGCTCCACGGCTCACGGACGGGCGCTGCTCGACGCGATCCACGCGATCGAGCCGGCGGACCCCAGGCTGCGAAACCTGGCGCCGGAGCTCAGCTTGTCGCCGCTTTTCGAGCCCTGAGCCGCTCGCCCAACGGGGGCACGCCGGGCCTGCCGGCGCCGCCTGACGACGCTCCCAGCCCATAGACTGCCCGACGCCCCCGTGCCCAGCATCCTCATCCTCTCCTGGGAGTACCCGCCGCTGATCGAGGGTGGGCTCGCCCGTCACGTCCGCAAGCTCTCGGAGGCCCTCGTGGAGCGGGAGGTGGAGGTCCACGTGCTCACCCGAGGGGGGGAGGAGTCCCCGCCGGAGGAGGAGGTGGCCGGGGTTCGCATCCATCGCGTTCGCGAGCCCAAGCGGCCCACCGACCTGGGCGAGTTCGTCGCCTGGGTCGAGCGGATGAACTCCGACATGCTGGCGGCCGGGGTGGAGCTCGGAGACAGCCACGAGTTCGATCTCGTGCACGGCCACGACTGGCTGGTGGCGATGGCAGGCGACCATCTGGCCCGCCGCTTCCGGGCGCCCCTGGTGGTGACCATCCACGCGACCGAGCACGGCCGCCATCAGGGTTGGGTCGACGAGCACCCGCAATCGCACATCCACGGGGTGGAGCGCTGGATCGCCAACCGTGCCGACCGGGTGATCGCCTGCTCCTACTACATGGGCGAGCAGATCGCCGACATCTTCGGGGTCCCCGACGACAAGGTGGTCGTGATCCCCAACGGCATCGACCCCGAGGACCTGCAGCCACAGGACGGCGACGAGTTGGAGCGCCTCCGGCTCGAGTTCGCGGCGCCCGACGAGAAGCTGGTCCTGCTGCTCGGACGGCTCGTCTACGAGAAGGGATTCCAGCTCGCCCTGGAGGCGATGCCCTCGCTGATCGAGCGACTCCCGAGCACCCGTTTCCTGGTCGCCGGCTCCGGCACCCACGAGCTCGAGCTCCGCCGCCAGGCGGCCCAGCTGGGGCTGATGAGGCACGGCACCTTCCTCGGCTGGATCGGCGACGACGTCCTGCACTCGCTCTACCGGATCGCAGACGTGTGCGTGGTGCCGTCGATCTACGAGCCCTTCGGGCTGGTCGCCCTGGAGGCGATGGCCTCGGGCTGCCCTTGCATAGTCGCCGACACCGGGGGCCTGCGCGAGGTGGTGCCTCACGAGGAGGCGGGGCTGCGCTTCCGGGCCCGCGACCCGGTCGCCCTGGGCGAGATGGTCGAGCGCCTGCTCACCGATGCGGGGCTTCGCGAACGGCTGGTGGCCGAAGCCTCCGAGCACGTCCTGCGCTTCGACTGGGCCGACGTCGCCGAGCAGACGGCCTCCGTCTACGCCGATCTGACCCGCGCCACGCAGGTCGGCTCGACCTAGCCGTCCTCCGCGCCCTCGAGTGGCGGCTCGACGGGATCCCGCCACCGCAGGGTCGACGGAGCTTCGCGCATCCGGATCACCCGGGCCGGGATCCCGCCGACGACCGAGTTCGCGGGCACGTCGCCGGTGACCACCGAGTTGGTCCCGATCACCGAGTTGTCGCCCACGCGAACCCCACGCAGGATGCACGCCCCGTACCCGATCCAGACGTTCGATCCCACGTCGATGTCCCGCTTGTAAATCCCCTGAAGGCGGATCGGGCGCTCCACCTCGACCATGCCGTGGTCGAAGTCGATGAACATCGCTCGGTCGGCGATCACGCACTGCTCGCCGATCCGGATGTGCTGGTAGGCGGAGATCGTGCACTCCTGGCCGAGCACCGTCTTGTCGCCGATCACCACCTCGCCCTCGTGACAGCGGATCTTGGTGCCGTCGCCGACCCAGACGAACCTGCCGAATCGGACCTTGCCGCGCCGAGCGATCTGGATCTGCAGGCCCTTGCCGAGGAACAAGAGGCCGTTCGTCTCCCAGCGCCACCCCGCGATGGTGAGCAGGCGCCGCCGCGCATAGCGAAGCGCCAGCCGCGCGTACTTCGGCGTCAGCAGACGGTTTCGGGCACAGAACCGGATCAGGCGGACCACGGGATCCTTGACTCTAGATGGGGCTCTGAACGGGGATCGGTGATCCCTAGACTGGCGCCCGATGCCCGAGCCGGCCAAATCGACCGGCGACTCGCTAGCCGAGCGCGTGATCGCCGGCGACAAGCGCGGACTCGCGCGCGCGATCAGTCTGGTCGAGAACCGCGACCCGGAGGGCGATCGGCTGGTGGCCGAGCTTTTCCCGCACACGGGCCAAGCGCGAATCGTTGGCTTGACCGGGCCCCCCGGAGTCGGCAAGAGCACCCTGATCGGCGCCCTGACCGCGGCGCTGCGAAAGACCGGCCGGGACGTGGGCGTGCTGTCGATCGACCCCTCGAGCCCGTTCACGCAGGGGGCGATGCTCGGGGACCGGATCCGGCTCGCCGCCCACTTCCTGGACCCTGGGGTGTTCATCCGCTCGATGGCCACCCGGGGCTCGCTGGGAGGCCTCGCCGAGGCGGCCCTTCAGGCCGCCCTGCTGATGGACGCCTCGGGCAAGGACGACGTGCTCCTGGAGACGGTCGGCGTGGGACAGGGCGAGATCGACATCGTCGACCACGCCGACACGATCGTGCTGGCCCTGATGCCGGGGTCCGGTGACTCGGTCCAGGCGCTCAAGGCCGGCGTGATGGAGATCCCGGACGTGATCGTGGTCAACAAGGCCGACCACCCGCTGGCCGACACGATGGTCCGCGAGGTGCGGGGCGTGCTGTCGTTGGGGCCCCAGGGTCCCTGGAAGGTGCCGGTGGTGCGCACCGAGGCCCCGAAGGGGGAGGGGATCGCCGAGCTGCTGGAGCGGATCGACGCCCATCGCGAGCACATCGAGGAGACCGGGTCCCTCGCCGAGCGACGCGCCCGCAACCTGCGGGCGGAGGTGTTGGGGATCGCAGGGGCTCGGGTCAGGCGCAGGCTCGAGGACCGGGCCGCGAGCGATCCGGAGTGGCAGGGGCTCCTCGAGCGCGTGGTCCGGCGTCAGACCGACCCCGCCACCGCGGCCCGCGAGCTGCTCGAGAGGACCGAGCTCGGCTGAGCGCAGCCGCCCGCGAT
The DNA here is from genome assembly GCA_963811625.1 of uncultured bacterium. Lineage (GTDB taxonomy): Bacteria > Actinomycetota > Thermoleophilia > Solirubrobacterales > 70-9 > AC-56. The sequence goes on from CAWERS010000002.1 coordinate 412,025, forward strand.
CGCGGGCGCGCCGCCGGGCCCGCCGAGCGCGACCCGAAAAACTCACACGGCGCCCGGCGAGCTGACGGCGGCAGCCCTTAAAAGGCTTCGGCTGACCAGTCGAAGGGCGCTGCTCCGCTGCCGGGTGCCTCGGCGGCGATGATCACGCGCGTCCGGCGCCCCCGGGCGCCTCGGTGCACGCGGACCTCCGACCACTGAGCGCACGGCGCGAAGGCATCCGACAACTGCAGCGCGAGGCGAGACGGCTCCCGCTTGCGCCCGCTCGGCTTCCTCTCCATCGGTCCCCCTATGGAAGGTTTCAGTGACCGGCTCGGACTGTACGCCCGGCGGCGGCCGGAATCGCGCGGTGCGAAACGATCAATCCCCAAACTGGGGGATCGGGGCTCTGTGCGCTCAGCAGCCGAGCTGGCGGGCGATCACCATCTGCTGCACCTCGTCGGTCCCCTCGCCGATCGTGAGGATCTTGGCGTCGCGATAGAAGCGGCAGACCGGGTACTCCTCGATGTAGCCGTACCCGCCATGTATCTGGACCGCCTCCTCGGTGGCCCGCACCGCCAGCCTCCCGGTCTTCAGCTTGGCCTGGGCGGCGGTCAGCGTGAACGGCTGGCCGAGGTCCTTCTGAAGCGCTGCCTTGTAGGTCAACAGCCGGGCGGCTTCGATCTCGGCGGAGAGGTCGGCGATCTTCATCTGGATCGCCTGGAAGCTCGAGATCGGCTGCCCGAACGCCCGCCGCTCCTTGGCGTAGGCGATCGCCTCGTCCAGGGCCCCCTGGGCGAGCCCGACGCCCATCGCCGCGACCCCGATCCGACCCCCGTCGAGGATGTGCAGGAACTGCTTGAACCCGTCACCGCGCCGGCCGAGCAGGTTGCCCTCCGGGACCCGCGCCCCGTCGAAGGAGAGCGGGCGGGTGTCGGACGCGTTCCAGCCCATCTTCCGGTACGGCTCGCCCGGCTCGAAGCCCGGGGTGCCGTTGGGGACGATGATGTTCGAGATCTCCCGGTCCTCGCCGGTGCGGGCCGTGATCGTCACGCACCCGGAGATCTCGGTGCCCGAGTTGGTGATGAACTGCTTCGCCCCGTCGATCACCCACTCGCCCTCCTCCAGCCGGGCCCGGGTGCGGGTGTTGCCGGCGTCCGAGCCGGCCTCGGGCTCGGTCAGGCCGAAGGCGGCCAGCTTGCGGCCCGCGCATAGCTCCGGGAGCCACTCCTCCTTCTGCTCGCGGCTTCCCCAGAGGTGGATCGGCATGGTGCCCAGCGAGGTGTGGGCGGCGACCGTGATGCACACGGACGAGTCCACCCGAGCGAGCTCCTCGATCGCCAGCGCGTAGGCGAGCGTGTCGCCGCCACCGCCGCCGAACTCCTCCGGGAACGGGATCCCCATCAATCCGAGCCGGCCCAGCTTCTCGACGATCTCGTAGGGGAACCGCTTCTCGCGGTCGAGTCCCTCGGCCACGGGCGCCACCTCGGCCCGCGCGAACTCCCGCACCGTGTCGCGGAGCAGGCGCTGCTCGTCTGTGAGCTCGAAGTTCATCGCTCGGCAAGATCGCTCGCCAAGCTGACCAGCAGGCGGACGCCGTACCCGGTGGGCCCGCTGCCGACATAGGCCCGGTCGACGCCCCAGGCGGTGCCGGCGATGTCGAGGTGGGCCCACGGCTTGCCGTCCACGAACTCCTCCAGGAACGACCCGGCATAGATCGACGACGCCTTCCGCTTTGCCGAGGCGTTGGTGAGCTCGGCGTCCTTGCCCCGAGTCAGGTCCTTGTACTCGGGATGGAGGGGAAGGCGCCAGGCGAGCTCGCCGGTGCGCTCCGATGCGGCCGTGACCAACCGCGCCAGGTCGTCGTCGTTGGAGATCAGCCCGGCGTATGTCGAGCCGAGCGCGATCACGATTCCGCCGGTCAGGGTGGCGACGTCGACCACCCGGTCGGCGTTCAGCTCGCGCACGCAATAGGTCAGGGCGTCGGCCAGGATCAGACGACCCTCGGCATCGGTGTTGTTGACCTCGACCGTCTTTCCGTTCAGCTGGGTGATGATGTCGCCGGGCTTGGTGGCCGACCCGTCAGGCATGTTCTCGGTAGCCGGCACGCAGGCTGCGATCCGGAGCGGGAGCCCCAGCTCGGCGATCGCCGCGACGCCCTCGAGCACCGCCGCCCCGCCGGACATGTCCATCTTCATCTCCTCCATCTTGGGCGCCGGCTTGATCGAGATTCCGCCGGTGTCGAAGGTGACCGCCTTCCCGACCAGGCCGAGCGTCCCGCCGTTGGCTCCGGTTGGCTCGTACCGAAGCACAGATCAACCGCGGCTCCTCGGCGCTTCCCTTGGCCACGGCCACGAGCCCGCCCATCCCCTCGGCCTCGGCCTCCGCACGGCCGAGGACCGTCGCGCTCACGGCCTGGTGGCCGTCGGCGATCTCGCACGCCCGGTCGGCGAGGTAGGAGGGGGTGACCACGTTGGATGGCAGCGCCTGCAGCTCCCGGGCCCGGTTGGCGGCCTCCGATGAGATCCGAGCGGCGATCACCGCGGGCTCGATCTCCCCGACGCCGTCCGTGACCGCCAGCACGAGCCGCTCGAGCGGCTCCGGCGGCGGGTCCTCGGGGTCGCGGGACTTGAAGCGGTCGAAGCGGAACGAGGCCAGCACGGTGCCGTCGGTGAGCCCCGCGGCCAGCTCGGCGGCGCCGGCCCGGGGAGCCTCCGGCAGCGTCCAGGCCAGTGTCTGCGCCTCGTAGCGCCCCGCCTGCGTGACCGCCAGCGCGGCCGCGACCCGCAGCCGCTCGGGCGCCAGCTCGGACCGCCCTCCAAGTCCGATGACGAGGACCCGTCGCTCGGGGTCGGGGCGGAGCAGGGTCAGCTTTCGAAACCCGGCCCGGACGTCGCCGGCGCCCGCCAGTTGCCGATAGGGCTCCGGCAGCTGCTCCCCGTCGAACAGGCCCAGCACCTCGAGGTCGGCCTGGGCCGCGGCCGCGGAATCGGCTGTCACCTCGACGCGCACGGTCGGCGAGTCTAGATGCCCGCGAGCCGCCGGCCGGCAGCCGCACGCTGACCACTAGCATTCGCTGGCGGAACCCAGCGGCCGACAGGCCGCCAGACTTCGAAGAAAGGCTCAGGCACAGATGTCGCAGTCAGTCATCCTCGGCACCGCCCGCACACCGTTCGGAAAGATGGGCGGCGGGCTGTCCTCGCTCGAGGCAACGGACCTCGGCGCGAAGGCGATCGAGTCCGCGTTGGAGCGCTCCGAAGTCGCGCCCGAGCAGGTGGAGGCGGTGATCTACGGCCAGGTGCTCCAAGCCGGACAGGGACAGATCCCCTCCCGTCAGGCCCAAGTGAAGGCGGGGATCCCCCGCGAGGTCCCCTCGGAGACCGTGAACAAGGTCTGCGCCTCCGGGATGCGCACGATCGGCCTCGCCGACCAGGCGATTCGCGCCGGGGACGTGGGGATCGCGGTGACCGGCGGCATGGAGTCGATGAGCCACGCGCCCTACCTGCTCCCCGGGGCCCGGTTCGGATTCCGCATGGGCGACGTGGAGGCAATCGACGCGATGACCCATGACGGCCTCACCAATCCCTTCACCGGCAAGCAGATGATCAACGAGGCCTCCGAGGTGTCGAACGAGCTCGAGATCACCCGGGCGGACATGGACCGGTTCGCCGCCCGCTCGCATCAGCTCGCCGCCAGGGCGACCGACGACGGTCGGCTGGCCGAGGAGATCGTCCCCGTGACCGTGAAGCGAAAGAAGGAGGAGGTCGAGGTCGCCGCCGACGAGGCGATCCGGCCCGAGACCACGGTCGAGGTGCTGGCCAAGCTGCGAGCGGTGGGCGGCGACGACGCCACGCACACGGCCGGCAACTCCCCCGGCGTCAACGACGGCGCGGGCGCCGTGGTCGTCGCCTCCGAGGAGTGGGCCAGGCGCGAGGGGGGCACCCCGATCGCGCGCGTGCTCTCCTACGGCACCGTCGCCGACGACTTCGCCTACCTGGCTCGGACCCCGGCCAAGGCCGCCAAGCAGGCCCTGGAGAAGCTCGGGAAGTCACCCGAGCAGGTCGACCTGTGGGAGATCAACGAGGCATTCGCCTCGGTGGCGATCAACTCGGTGCGGATGCTGGGGATCGACGACGAGAAGGTGAACGTGAATGGCGGCGCGATCGCGCTGGGTCACCCGATCGGAGCCTCGGGGGCCAGGATCGTCGGGGCGCTGATCTCCGAGCTGCGCCGACGCGGCGGCGGACTGGGTTGCGCGGCGATCTGCTCCGGCGGCGGCCAGGGCGATGCGATCGTGCTCGAGGTGAACGGCTCCTAGCCGCGCTCCCGGCCGGGCTCGCGAGCGGCTGAGCTAGCCTGGGCGCGTGCGCAGAGCCGCCGCATTCTTCGACCTCGACCGGACCCTGATGGCGGGCTCCAGCGGCATGCACTTCGCCCGGGCCGCCTACCGGACCGGGATGGTGAGCCGGGCCCTGCTGGTGCGGTGGGGCTTCGAGCACGTTCGCTTTCGGCTCTGGGGCTCGACCGACGAGCGAACCGCGGAGGTGCTGTCGGAGGTGAAGGAGCTGCTCGGCGGGGTGCCCGAACGCGACATCGAGCGCCTGGCTCCGGACCTCCTGGCCGGGGTCCTGCCGCGGATCTATCCGCCGATGCTGGAGGAGGTCCGGGTTCACCAGGACGCCGGCCGGGCGACCTTCATCGTCAGCGCGGCGGGGAACGGGCTGGTCGAGATCCTCGCCCGGGTGCTGGGCATGGATGGCGGGATCGGGACCCGGTACGAGGTCGACGGCGACGGGGTGCTCACCGGTGCGATCGTGGAGCCGTTCGTGTACGGGGACGGCAAGGTGGAGGCGATGCGGGCGTTCGCGGCCCAGCACGCGATCGACCTGGAGGAGTCATGGGCGTACTCGGACTCGGCCTCCGACCTGCCCATGCTCCGCGCGGTCGGCAGGCCGGTCGCCGTGAACCCGGATGCGGAGCTCGCACGAATCGCGTCCGACGAGGGCTGGCAGGTGATGCGGTTCGAGAGGCTCGGGCGCCGGCTTGCGATCGCCGGTGCCGCCCTGATCGCGGCCGCCGTCGGCGGCATGGGCACGGCGCTTGCCCGCAGGCGTCCCGCCGGGCGGCGACCGGCGCTCCACCGCTAGGCCGTGGCCCGACGCATCTAGACTCTCGCCATGGCCGTAGAGCCCGGTTCCCGGCGCCGCGCTCACGAGTGGGTGAGCGACGTCTACTCGAAGCAGGACGAGCGCGAGGCGCTGTTCGAGACGGTCTCCGGTCATCCGGTGGGGCCGCTCTATTCAGAGGACGACCTCGCCGATCGGGACGCCGACCGAGACTTGGGCTTCCCCGGGGAATACCCGTACACCCGCGGCGTTTACCCCTCGATGTACCGCGGGCGCCTGTGGACCATGCGCCAGTTCGCCGGCTTCGGGACAGCTGAGGAGACCAACGAGCGGTTCCGCTACCTGCTCGACCACGGGCAGACCGGGCTCTCCACAGCGTTCGACATGCCCACCCTCATGGGGCTCGATTCCGACCACGCCCGTAGCCTCGGCGAGGTCGGGGTGGAGGGTGTCGCCATCGACACCCTCGACGACATGATCGACCTGTTCGCCGGGATCCCCCTCGACCGGGTGACGACGTCGATGACGATCAACGCGCCGGCGGCGATCCTGCTCGCCTTCTACGTCTGCGCGGCCGAGGAGCAGGGCGTCCCGCCCGAGGTGCTCGGCGGCACGATCCAGACCGACATCCTGAAGGAGTACATCGCCCAGAAGGAGTGGTGCTTCCCGATCGAGCCGGCGATGCGATTGGTCACCGACATGGTCGAGTGGTGCTCGCAACGGATGCCGCGCTGGCACCCGATCTCGATCTCCGGGTACCACATCCGGGAGGCCGGCTCCACGGCGCAGCAGGAGCTGGCATTCACGCTCAAGGACGGGTTCACCTACGTCGAGCAGGCCGTCGCTCGCGGATTGGACGTCGACGACTTCGCCCCCCGGCTGTCGTTCTTCTTCAACGCCCACATCGACTTCTTCGAGGAGATCGCCAAGTACCGGGCCGCACGCCGGATCTGGGCCCGCCAGATGCGGGACGCCTACGGTGCCATGCGCCCGGAGTCGCTTCGAATGCGGTTCCACACCCAGACCGCCGGCGTCTCCCTGACCGCGCAGCAGCCGCTGGTCAACATCGTGCGCACGGCGATCGAGGCCCTGGCCGGCGTCTTGGGCGGCACCCAGTCGCTGCACACGAACTCATACGACGAGGCCCTCGCCCTGCCGACTCCCGAGGCCGTCCGGATCGCCCTTCGCACCCAGCAGGTGATCGCCCACGAGACCGGCGTCACCAACACGATCGATCCGCTGGGCGGCTCGTACTTCGTCGAGGCCCTCACCAACCAGATGGAACGAGCCGCCTACGAGTACTTCGCCCGCATCGACGAGCTCGGCGGGATGGTCGAGGCGATCAACCGCGGCTTCCCGCAGCGGGAGATCGCCGATGCCTCGTTCCGCTACCAGCAGGAGGTCGACTCGGGCGAGCGCATCGTGGTGGGGGTGAACGAGTATCGCCTCGCCGACGAGGAGGGGCTGGAGCTCCACCGCGCTGATCCGGCGATCGAGCGCAAGCAGGCCGAACGCCTCCAGAGGACCCGCGGGCGCCGCGACTCGGCCGCGATCGAGGCTTCCCTGACGGCGCTCAAGGAGGCCGCGGCCTCCGACCGCAACCTGATGCCCTGCTTCGTCGACGCGGCCCGTGCCCGCGCCTCCGAGGGCGAGATGGTGGCCGCGCTCCAGGAGGTGTTCGGGAGCTACACCGAGCAGCCGGTGTTCTAAGGCGCCTGCAAACCTTCGCATCTCGGCGTCCCCGCTGGCCACCGATTGTCGCGCGCTCGGTTACGCTGGTCGGCCGATGAGCGACGTCGACATCCACGGTGATCAGGGCCGCAAGATCCGGGTCGTGGTCGCCAAGCCCGGTCTCGACGGGCACGATCGAGGCGCGAAGATCATCGCCCGCGCGCTTCGCGATGCGGGCATGGAGGTGATCTACACGGGGCTCCACCAGACGCCCGACCAGATCGCCGCGACGGTGATCCAGGAGGACGCCGACGCGGTCGGCCTCTCGATCCTCTCCGGCGCCCACATGACTCTGGTCCCGAGGGTGGTCGAGCTGCTGCGCGCCGAGGGGGTCGAGGACGTGGTGGTGACGGTGGGGGGCACGATCCCCGCCGACGACGCCCCCGAGCTGAAGAAGCTGGGCGTCGCCGAGGTGTTCACGCCCGGCGCCTCGACCGACGAGATCGTCGACTTCGTGCGCACGGCGGTGGACGAGCGGCGCACCCTGGCTGCCGGCGCCCCTGATTGACTGGTCAGTCAGCCGGTTTCGGGAGTCGTTAATATGCCGCCCGCCATTCCTCCGAACGTTTTTTCCCTCAACCCCGCAAAGGAGGACCCAGCTTGAAGATCTGCTGCCTGGTCAAAGAGGTTCCCGACGCCGCGGTGCAGAAGCGGATCGACCCGAACACCAAGCGCCTCGACCGTTCCGGGGAGAAGAACCTGAACCCGTTCGACACCCACGGGATCGAGGCCGCGATGCAGATCCGGGAGGGCGGCAAGATCACCGTCGACGAGATCGTCTCCGTGACCATGGGCCCGGAGTCCGCGGTGCGCGCCCTCCACAAGGCGGTCGCGCTCGGCGCTGACCGGTCGGTGCACCTGACCGACGAGGCGCTGGCCGGCTCCGACGTCTGCGCGACGGGCTACGCGCTCGCCCAGGCGCTGGCGAGCGAGCAGCCGGACCTGGTGCTGCTCGGCCAGCAGTCGGACGACGGCGAGTGCTACACGATCGGCGCCGTGGTCGCGGATCACCTGAAGATGCCCTCGCTGACCCAGGTGATCAAGATCGAGGTCGCCGACGGCAAGCTGATCTGCGAGCGACAGGCCGAGTACGGGTACGACACGGTCGAGGTCGAGCTGCCGGCGGTGATCTCGGTCGGCGATGCGATCAACGAGCCGCGATATCCCAGCCTGAAGGCGATCATGGGGGCGAAGAAGAAGCCGCTTGAGACCCAGGGCACCGCCGACGTCGGGATCGAGCCCGATCGGGTCGGCGAGGCGGGGTCCAAGACCCAGGTGCTGGCGATCAATCCGCCCCCCGCCAAGGAGGCCGGCGAGATCATCGAGGACGAGGACACCAACGAGACGGTCGAGAAGATCGTTGCCTGGCTCGACGAAAGGAAGCTGATCTGATGGCGGGAATCCTGGTCTACGCCCTTCACGACGACGAGGGCAACTTCAACAAGAACTCTCTCGGGGCGATCTCCGAGGCGGCCAAGCTCGCCGGCGAGCTCTCCTCGGAGGCGGCCGCCGTCGTCGTGGGGGAGATCTCGGACGAGGCTTGCGCCGGGCTCGGGGCGTACGGCGCCTCCAAGGTCTTCCGGGCCAAGGCCGCGCCGGAGGGCCTGGCTCAGCCGATCGTCGACGTGATGGCCAAGGTGATCGCCGACGAGGGCTACGCGTATGCGCTGTTCGGCGGCGGGCTGCTCGGGTTCGAGATCGGTGCTGGATTGACCGCGCGCCTGAACGCCGGGGTGACCATGGAGGTGACCAAGGTCAAGGTCTCCGACGGCAAGCTGGTCGCCGAGCGCCCGGTGCTTCAGGACTCGGCCGTGGTCGACGTCGGATATCCCGGCGAACCCGGGATCATCATCGGGCGGCTGAACGCCTTCGATGTGACCGAGAGCGACGGCGGCGCGGCCGAGGTGGTGGACGTTGAAGTCGAGCTCTCCGATTGGTCGACCAAGGCGAAGATGGTCACCCGCGGCGAGCAGCGCGGCGAGGACGTCAACATCGAGGATGCCGAGATCCTGGTGGGCGGCGGTCGCGGGCTCGGTGAGGCCGAGAACTTCAAGCTCGCCGAGGAGCTGGCGGGGGCGCTCGGAGGCGCGGTGGCGGCCACCCGGGCGGTCGTCGACGCCGGCTGGTACCCGTATGCCGCTCAGATCGGGCAGACGGGGAAGACCGTGGCGCCGAAGCTGTATCTGGCGGCGGGGATCTCCGGGGCCATCCAGCACAAAGTGGGGATGCAGAACTCGGACAACATCCTGGCGGTCAACAAGGACCCGAACGCGCCCATCTTCGAGTTCTGCGACCTGGGGGTGGTCGGCGACCTGCACAAGATCCTGCCGAAGCTCACGGAGGCGGTGAAGGCGAAGAAGGGCGGCTGATGGCAGTAGCCCCGTCAGAGTTCCCGCCCCCGGTCGAGCCGGCAACCGAGTTCGTCGTCGAGCCCACCGATCCGGAGGACGAGCGAATCGAGGTCGGCGTGGCGATCGTCGGCGGTGGCCCCGGCGGCCTCGCCTGTGCGATCAAGGTGATGCAGCTGCTCGAGCACGAGCCCGAGCTGACGGAGGCGCTCGGCGAGGTGCCGGTGGCCGTGATCGAGAAGGGCAAGGTCGCCGGGGCGCACCTGCTCTCCGGGGCGAACCTGCGCCCGTCGGCGATGCGGGAGCTGTTCCCCGACCTCGACCCATCCGATTGGCCGGTTTACGAGGAGGTGACCAAGGATGCGGTCTACCTGCTGACCCCGAAGCTCTCGGTGCCCTTGAAGCCGCCTCCTCCGAACTTCCGCAACCACGGCAACTACGTGACCTCGATCTCGAAGCTGGGACGGTTCCTGGGCGAGAAGGCCGAGGAGGCCGGTGTCTACCTGCTGACCGAGACCGCGGCCGACAAGCTGCTGGTCTCCGACAGAATCGTCAAGGGCGTGCGCTCGGGGGACAAGGGACGCGACCGCGAGGGCGCGGAGCTGCCCAACTTCGAGCCTGGCTCCGATGTCGTCGCCCGCGCCACCGTGCTGGCCGAGGGGACCCAGGGGCACCTCACCGGCGCCGCGATCGACTACTTCGAGCTCCAGGGCCTTCAGCCACAGCGCTGGGAGCTGGGGGTGAAGGAGGTCTGGCAGGTCCCGAAGCCCCTCGATCGGGTGATCCACACGATGGGCTGGCCGCTGCGCAAGTCACCTCGCTACAACGAGTTCGGCGGCAGCTTCATCTACCCGATGGGCGAGGACAAGGTCTCGATCGGGCTCGTGGTCGGCCTCGACTACACCGACGCCACCTTCTCGGTCCACGATGCGCTCCAGGAGCTGAAGACCCACCCCTTCGTGCGCAAGATCCTCGAGGGGGGTGAGCGGGTCGCCTGGGGCGCGAAGACGATTCCCTCCGGCGGCTACTGGGCGCTGCCCCGCAAGTTCGCGATTCCGGGGATGGTGATGTGCGGCGACAACGCCGGGATGTGCAACGTCTCCGAGCTGAAGGGCATCCACTACGCCATGCACGCCGGCATGTACGCCGCGGAAACGATCGTGGACGCGCTGAAGCGCGACTCGGTCAACTTCGACGCCTACGACCAGCGGGTCCGCGACAGCGACATCGTCGGCGACCTCTACCGGTGGCGGAACGTGCGCCAATCGTTCTCCAAGGGCTTCTTCTTCGGCGGCGCGATCGCGAACATGGCCCTGCTCAGCAGCGGCGCCCTGCCCCCAGGGCGCTGGAAGCAGCACGAGGACTCCAAGGAGGAGATGGAGCTCGGCAAGGCGGCCAAGGGCTATCCGAAGCCTGACAACAAGTACACCTTCGACAAGCTCTCGTCGGTGTTCGCCTCCGGCAACGCGACCCGCGACGATGCCCCCAACCACATCCGGGTCCAGCGACATGTCCCGCGGGAGGTGGCGCAGGCGTGGGCCTCGATGTGCCCTGCACAGGTCTACGAGATCCCCGAGGACCAGGCCGCCAACGGGTCGGCGACGGTCGACCTCAACATCACGCCCTCCAACTGCGTCCAGTGCGGCGCGATCACGGCCAAGGGCGGTCGCCTGACCCCGCCGGAGGGTGGCGACGGCCCCCTGTACCAGGAAACCTGAGCCCCGCCGGAGCTCAGGCCCCCGGGAGCCAGGCGGAGGGCAGGCGGACCGGAATCGGGCTGGGATAGTCGGCGAACAGCCTCAGCGCGAGCCCGGCGCACGGCCGGCCGACGATCAGCGGCTCGAGGTCGGAAAACGCGAGCAGCACCCGGATCGAGCTGGCGATCTGGCAATCGGCGGCGTTCGGTTGCTCGCCGCCGATCGTTCCCTCGGCGATTCGCGCGTCGATCAGGTCCAGGGAGGCGGGCAACGAGGCGAGGTCGGCGCGGACGGTTGCGTCGGTGGCGTTGACTGCGCGGGCGAAGCGCTTGGCGATCGGGGCGTTGACGGTGGCGGCCAGCCCCGGCAGCGGCATTCCCGCCCGCTCGGCCAGCCAGCGGCGGAGCTCGGGCTGGCCGACCGTTCCCCAGCGGAAGATGCGGCGCGGGACCGGTTGCAGCTCCGCCTCCCCCCAGGCCTCCGCCTCCTCGACCGCGGCCCGGCGCTCGGGCTGCGCCGGAAACAGCGGCGATCGCGGCTCGACCTGGTCCAGAAAGCGAGAGATCTGCAGCGAGCCCTGGACCCGGGTTCCGTCCAGCCTCAGGGCGGGCACGGTGCCGCCGCGAAACCCCCGGGCCCTGAGCAGCAGGGGGTGCATCCCGGGGAGCAGGTCGACGACCTGATGGTCGATCCGCTTCAACTCGAGCATCACCCGCGCAGCCTGGGCCGGGTGGGAGGTGGCCAGCGAGTAGAGCTTCGCCTTCATCGGCCTGGGGCCGAAGTCCGCTCTCCCGGGGTCTCGCTGATGAACTCGGCGATCGCCGCTGCGAGCTGCTTCGGTTGATCCTCGGAGACGAACGTGTACGAGTCCTCGATTCGCACCAGCCGCGCATCCGGGATCAGCTCGGCGAGGCGCTCGCCAAGGCGAAGCTTGAAGAAGCGGTCCTCGGGAGCCCAGGCGATCAGGGTCGGTCGATCGAAGTCGGGCAGCCGTTCGGCGGCCTCGAGCGTGTAGCGCTTGGACATGCCTCGCAGCACCTTGCCCGTGTCGCGGCGCACCCCCGCGTCGCTGCGCAGCGGCTCCACCCAGCGGTCCAGGACCTCGGACGGGACCGGTCGCTTGGAAAGCCATCCATAGGCCAATGGCAACCTTCGCATCGGGGCGATCCGCATCGATTGGGCGAGTACCGCCGTGGCGCCCGGGATCCGGGCGATGATCGGCAGATACTTGAAGGCGGGCGGGGGAAAGTGCTCGAAGGCGTCGCAAGGAGTCAGGACGAGTCGGTCCACCCGGTCGGGGTGCCGCGTTGCAACCAGCTGGCAGATCGCGCCGCCCGTGTCGTTGCCCACCAGGGTCACCCCCTGGAGGTCGAGCGCGGCCAGGAAGTCGGCCACCAGCTTGGCGAGCCCCGGGGGCGAAAGATCCGCGTCGGGGGCCATCGGGAGGCGGTGCGAGCCGAGCGGAAGGTCGGGCGCCAGGCAGCGAAACTCCCCTTCGAGCATAGGGATCACCTTTCGCCACAGGCCGTTGTCGACCAGGGCTCCATGGACGAAGACGATCGGGGCTCCGGTTCCGGAGTCGCGATACCGGATCGTGCCGGCGGGAAGGCTGATCTGATCGGTGCGGTCGTCTCCGGGGCTCATCCGTCCTCCTCGTGGCTAGCCTAGACCGGCGAGCGGGGTGGGGTCGTGCCCGCCGCTAACATCCGTTGCGATGAAGGCCGGGATCCACCCCGAATACGTGCTCGCCCACGTTCGCTGCTCATGCGGCAACGAGTTCTATACCCGCTCCACGAAGGCGGAGCTGCACGTGGAGATCTGCTCCGCCTGCCACCCCTTCTACACCGGGCAAGCAGAAGCTCGTCGACACCGGCGGCCGGGTGGAGCGCTTCAAGCGGCGCGCCGCGCGTAGCCGGCGCTAGAGGCTTACGCTCGGGTGTCGGGGATGAAGGCGACCCCGGGACGCTGCCGATGAAGGTGACGGTGGCCGAGCGCGCCGAGAGCCCCCAGGCGACGGACGGACGGCCGAGCCCGTCGATCGACGGGCGCCCGGCCCTGGCCGAGACGCGAATGCCGGATGGGATGCCGGTGGCCCGGCGGGACGCCCCGGTCGGCGGCCAGGCGGTGCTCGAGGGCGTGATGATGCGCGGGGTGTCGACCTGGTCGGTTGCCGTGCGCAAGCCAGGGCCCGAAGGGCCCGGTGCGAGGCCCGAACGGGCCGAGGGCGAGATCGAGGTCAGCTCGGAGCCGCTCGTTTCGTGGGCGAAGCGCCACCGGGTGCTGCGCTGGCCCGTGATCCGGGGGGTGGTCGCCCTGGCCGAGTCGCTGCGGATCGGCTTCCGTGCTCTGGCGATCTCGGCCAACGCCCAGATCGAGCCCGAGGAGGGGGAACAGGAGGCGGAGCCGATCGGCGGCTTCACCTGGGGACTCACGATCGCGTTCTCGATCGTGCTCGCCGTGGGCCTGTTCTTCGTCGTCCCGGTGGGGGCCACCAGCCTGATCAAGGACCAGCTCGGCTCCTCGGTCCTGTTCTGGGCGGTCGAGGGCGTGCTTCGCACGGCGATCTTCATCGGCTACCTGGTGGCGATCAGTCGGCTGCGCGACCTGCGGCGCGTGTTCGAGTACCACGGCGCCGAGCACAAGACCATCTCCTGCTACGAGGCCGGCGATCGCCTCGAGCCGGCGCGGGCCGAGCGGTACTCGCGACTTCACCCCCGCTGCGGGACGAGCTTCCTGCTGGTGGTGATGATCGTCGCCATCTTCGTCTTCGCCCCGCTCGGACTGCCGGCCTGGTACTGGCTGGTCGCCTCGCGGATCCTCGGTATCCCGCTGATCGCCGGAATCTCCTACGAGGTGATCAAGTGGGCTGGGCGCAACCGCCGAAAGCGCTGGGTCCGAGCCGTGATGTGGCCCGGGTTGATGCTCCAGAACCTGACCACGCGGGAGCCCGATCGGGAGCAGCTCGCGGTCGCGATCGCCGCCCTGGAGGCGGTGCTGGCGGTCGAGAAGCCCGGAGAGGCCGCAGCCGCCGAGGCGATCGAGATCGTGGCGTAGGGAATAACTCCGCCGACATCCTCCCAGGGAGCCGAAGGCGACCGGTGATCCGAGCTGTCGGATTCGTCCGGTGTCGGCGGGTTTGGGCACCAACCTGACCCGGCAGGCACCTCCGCTCTTACCGGGACTTCGTCCCTAGCTCCAGCGGGTGCCTCCTTTGGCGCTGGGCACGCAGGTCGTACTCCCCCTCTGGCGCCAACGACTCCACCTTGGGCGTCACACTAAGGGCGTGCTTCAAGACCTGATCGAGCAGATCCAGGGCCGGTTCGCCGAGCTCGAGCGCCAGATGGCCGACCCCGAGGTGATCGCCGACCGCGATCGCTATGCCGAGGTCGGTCGCGAGTATCGGGAGCTCGAGCCGGCCCACCGGCTGGCGCAGGAGTACGTTCAGCTTCAGGATGACCTGGAGGGGGCGAGGGAGCTGCTGGCGGAGGACGGCGACGACCCGGAGCTGCGGAAGCTGGTCACGGACGCTCCGGCCCGGCTCGAGGAGCTCGCCGACGAGATCCGTCTGGCGATGGTGGAGCGCGATCCCAACGACTCCAAGAACGTCCTGGTGGAGATCCGGGCCGGCACCGGCGGCGACGAGGCGGCCCTGTTCGCGGGCGACCTGTTCAAGATGCTGACCCGTTACGCGGAGCAGCGCGGATTCGCCACCGAGGTGATCTCCCAGTCGCCGGCGGAGGTCGGCGGCTTCAAGGAGGTGACCTTCGCGATCAAGGGCGAGGGGGCATACTCGGTGTTCAAGTTCGAGGGCGGCACGCACCGGGTGCAGCGGGTGCCAAAGACCGAGTCGCAGGGCCGGATCCACACCTCCACCGCCACCGTCGCGGTGCTGCCGGAGGCCGAGGAGGTGGAGGTTCAGATAGACCCGAACGACCTCCAGGTGGACGTCTATCGCTCCTCCGGCCCGGGCGGCCAATCGGTCAACACGACCGACTCGGCCGTCCGCCTCACCCACGTGCCGACCGGGATCGTGGTCTCGATGCAGGACGAAAAGTCCCAGCTCCAGAACCGTGAGAAGGCGATGCGGGTGCTGCGCGCCCGGCTGTATGAGCAAAAGCTCGCCGAGCAGCAGGCGGAAATCGCCTCCGAGCGCCGCTCCCAGGTGGGCTCGGGCCAGCGCTCGGAGAAGATCCGCACCTACAACTTCCCCCAAAGCCGGGTCACCGACCACCGCGTGAACGTCACCGCGCACAACCTCGACCAGGTGCTTGGAGGCGATCTCCGCGAGTTCACGGACTCGCTCGCGGGGGAGGAGAAGCGCGAGCTGCTCGCCGCCCAGGCGGCCGAAGCGGCGCCCTGATGCCGGCCGGGACCGCCGCGGGCCGGGTCCGCGAGATCCTCGAGGCGGCAACCGGGGCCCTCGCCGCCGCAGGGGTCGAGGCGCCGCGCCTGGACGCCGAGCTGCTGCTGGCCGAGGCAAGCGGGTGGGATCGTGCCCGGTTGGCTGCAGAGCCGGAGGCCGACGTGTCGCCTGACGCCGGCCGTCGCTTCGCCGAGCTGGTACGGCGGCGCCTGCGGCGCGAGCCCGTCGCCTACATACTCGGCAGGAAGGGGTTTCGGCGGATTGAGCTGGCGGTCGACCCGCGTGCCCTGATTCCCCGACCGGAGACCGAGATGCTGGTCGAGATCGCGCTGGAGCTCGAGCCCCGGACCGCGCTCGACGTCGGCACCGGGTCGGGAGCCGTCGCCCTCGCCCTCGCGGATGAGCTGCCCGAGTGCCGCGTGACCGGGACTGACACCTCGCCTTCGGCCTTGGCCCTCGCCCGGGAGAACGCCGAGCGGCTGGGAATCGACGGCCGCCTCCGCCTGGAGCCCGGCACGGTGCCGGAGGGCGGGAGCTTCGATCTGGTCGTCGCCAACCTCCCGTATGTGCGGGATGACGAGTGGGAAGGGCTGGCTCCCGAGATCACGCGATACGAGCCGCGCGAGGCCCTGGTCGCCGGAGCCGAGGGCATCGAGGCGATCGCCTCGACGGTCCCGGCGGCCGCGTCCGTGCTCGCGCCGGCGGGTTCGCTGGTGCTCGAGGTCGGCGCCGGCCAGGCGGGTGCCGTGGCGGAGCTGATGCTCGATCTCGGCTTCGGCGAGGTCGAAGGACGCCAGGACCTGGCGGGGATCCCCAGGGTTGTCCTGGCCCGCAAGGCCACCGGTTGATGGTGGTATCGGTCGCGCGCGACGGCGCGGCGAGCGCGCGGGAGGCGCTGGAGGGGTGCATCGCCGGTGGTGGCGTGGCGCTGTTCCCCGCGGACACGCTGTACGGGCTCGCCTGCGATCCAGCCAACGACGCGGCGATCGATCGCATCCACGCGCTCAAGGGGCGACCAGAGGCGAAGCCCTCGGCGGTGATGTTCTTCGCCCCCCTCGCGGCGCGCGAGCTCCTGTCGGCGCTCGGGCCGCTAACCAGGGAGGCGATCGGGGCCCTGCTGCCCGGCCCGGTGACGCTGGTGGTCGGCAACCCCGAGCACCGGTATCCCCTCGCCTGCCGCGAGGATCCCGAGCGACTCGGGGTGCGGCTGATCGAGGGCCCGCTGGCCGGGGCGCGCTGCGCGATCTTCCAGACCAGCGCCAACCCGAGTGGCCGGCCGGCGCCGAGCAGGTTCGCGGACGTGGAACCCGCGATCGCGGAGGGGGCCGACCTGGCGATCGACGGGGGGAGCTCGGCGGCGAGCCGTCGACCGTGGTCGACCTCACCGGCCTCGATTCCGACGGCTCATGGCGAATCCTTCGCCCGGGCGCCATGCCCACGGAGGAGGTCAGCCGGCGCCTCGCCACCTCCGAAGTGACCGGCTAGGAGTGAGTCGCCTCGGCGTCGGCGATCGCCTCCTCGAGGGTCGCGAACACGCGCACCCGGATCGCCTGGCCGTCCCGAAGCTCCCAGACCTGGGAGACGTGCTGCTCGGTCTCTATGCCCGTGGTGCGGCCCCGCGCGCGCAGGGTCAGCTCGACCACGGTCAGCTCGCCGACGGCGACGAACCGCTGCGGGGCGAACTCCACCCTGTCCATCGCCTCATAGAACGACTCGAAGTAGCGGCGGACTCCCTCGGGCCCGCGGTAGGTGTCGGGCTCGGCGGCGAGCCCCGCCGGCGTGGTGACCTCGAACTCGGGGTGGATGAACGGCAGCAGGGCCTCGACGCCACCCTGGTTGAGGGTCTCGAAGCCCCCGCGAACCAGATCGAGGTTGGTCTCGGCCACCGCGCTGAGGGTACCCCCGGCTGAGGGTGCCCCCGGGAGTGGCGGATGCGCCTACCCGGACGCGGCCGCGACCAGCGAGCGCACGAACAGCTCGCAGGCGCGCCGCAGCTGTGGCGTGTCGCCGCTCTCCACCCGCTCCAAGGCCAGGCCGCCGATCCCCGCACTGATCAGGACCGCAAGGCCCTCGGCCTTGCTTCGGGGTACCCGGGGCTTGGCGTCGCGCAGCAGCTCCAGCAGCACGTCCCGCCAGCGTGAGCGCTCGGCGTTCATGACCTCGCGGACCTCGTCCTCGACCACCGAGACGGCGCTGAGGTCGAAGTAGACGCGGGCGACGCGGGCATCGCGGTCCATCAGCTTCCAGATGCCGTCGAGGGCGCCTCGCACCACCTCCTCCACCGTGGCCGCCTCGCCCACGGACTCCGTCACCGCGATCGTGATCTGCTCGCCGAGCATCCTTCCCGCGGCCGCCACCAGGCCCTGCTTGGACCCGAAGTGGTAGGCGATCAGCGCCTTGTTCTCGCCTGCGCGGGCCGCGACCTTGGCCACCGTCAGGCCCGCGTAGGCGTCCGCCTTCAGCACCTCGAGTCCGGCCTCGAGGATCCGCTCCCGGGCGCCCGTCGACGGGCGCCCGGGGCGCGGCTTGGTCGCGGTCGCCGCGCTCACACCGCGGCGGCCAGCACCGCCGGATCGAGCCCCATCGCCGCCAGCTTCTTCGACAGGGCCTTCATCGCGTACTCGAAGATCTCCCGCGAGTGGTAGAAGGGCGTCTGGAAGTCGTACGGGTTCTCGACGCCCCGAGGCACGAACACGAGCGTCGCCACGGGCAGGGTCTCCTTGAGGGTGTCCTCGATCACCTTGGCGTTGGCCGGATCGGCCTGGATCGCGTCTGCGAGGAACTTGACCCCGAACCCGACATGACGTGACTCGTCGCGGTTCACGGCCGTGAACCCGGCGGTGAAGCCCGGGAACCAGCCGCGCTCCTTGAGGCTGCGGATGATGAACCGGGCGCCGGTCAAGGCCAGCGTGCCCTCGATCACGATCATGTAGACGGTGATCCCCCTGACCAGCGCCGGGAAGTCGCTCGGGTCCTTGCGCAGTCGCTCGGCGCAGTCATGGAGGATGCCGTCGAACAAGCGCTCCCAGTCGGCGTTCACGTTCGGTCGCTGCTTGTCGAGCATGTCGCCGATCGTCGCGGCGCTCGCGCCGAGGACCTCGCGGTAGAAGCGGTCGAAGAACACCATGTGCTTGGCCTCGTCGGAGATCTGCGTGGTCAGGAAAACCTGCGCCTCGTGCGACGGCGCACCCATGGCGAACGGCAGCAGCTCCACCGTCACCCGTTCCTCGCCGAGGAAGAACTGGGAGAACCCGAACAGCAGGAACTCCCGCTCCTCGTCGGTGATCAGGTTGGGGTCGGCCCACTGGCGGGCGTCCTCGGTGAAGTCGAAGTCCTCGGTCGACCAATGCTGGCGCTGCCAGCGCATGAACAGCTTCTGGTAGCTCGGCGCGGCCTCGACGATGCGGTCCAGGCCGGTCATCACCTTGTCGATGTCCGCGTCCAGGAGGACGCTCAGCGCCTCGTCCTCGGTCCGCAGCTCTTGGGTGCCGTTGGTGGTGGTGCTCATGTCTCCTCCTGGTGTGGGGTCGCCTCGAGCGAGCAGGCGGCCGGTTCCTGTGGGCTCTTCGGAGTAGTTAATCAAACGATCAGTAAATATTCATCTCGGGTGCCGACGCAGCGACCTCGTCCCCGTCGAGCGGTGGCCGTAGAGTGTCGGGCGTGGAGCCGCTGCCCGACGACATCCAGAGCGCACCCCTGCTCGAGGTCGATCCGGAGATCGCGCGGCGTTCTCGAGCGCGAGCTCAATCGCCAGCAGAGCACGCTCGAGATGATCGCCTCGGAGAACTTCGTCCCCGAGGCGGTCCTGGAGGCCGCGGGCTCCGTGCTCACCAACAAGTACGCGGAGGGTTATCCCGGCCGGCGCTACTACGGCGGTTGCGAGGAGGTCGACGTCGCCGAGCAGCTGGCGATCGACCGCGCCCGGGAGCTGTTCGGCGCCGAGCACGCCAACGTCCAGCCGCACGCCGGCGCCCAGGCCAACAACGCCGCCTACATGGCGCTGCTCGAGCCGGGTGAAACGATCCTGGGGATGGCGCTCGACCACGGCGGCCACCTCACCCACGGGATGAAGCTGAACGTGTCGGGGAAGCTCTACGAGGTGGTGGCCTACCACGTGCGTCGCGAGGACCTGCTGTGCGACATGGACGAGGTGGAGCGGCTGGCGCGCGAGCACCGCCCGAAGGTGATCGTCGCCGGCTGGTCGGCGTACCCGCGCCAGCTCGACTTCGCCGCCTTCAGGGAGATCGCCGACGACGTGGGCGCCCGGCTGATGGTCGACATGGCCCACTTCGCCGGCCTCGTGGCGGCCGGGGAGCACCCGAATCCGGTCCCGTACGCGGACGTGACCACGACCACGATCCACAAGACCCTCTGTGGTCCCCGCAGCGGGATGATCCTCTGTAGGGAGGAGCTGGCCAAGGACATCGACCGATCTGTCTTCCCGGGCCAGCAGGGCGGCCCCCTGATGCACGTGATCGCGGCCAAGGCGGTCGCGCTGCGGATCGCCCAGTCGGAGGGCTTCCGGGCGCGCCAGCGGCAGACGATCGCCAACGCCAAGGCGTTCGCCGACGAGCTGATCTCCGGCGGGGTCTCCGTGCTCACCGGGGGCACCGACGTCCACCTGGTCCTGGTCGATCTGGGCCCGACGGGCCTCGACGGCAAGACCGCCGAGGCGCGCCTCGAGGAGGTGGGCATCACCGTCAACCGCAACGCGATCCCCTTCGACGAGCGCCCGCCGATGAACCCGTCGGGGTTGCGGATCGGCACTCCGGCGCTGACCACCCGCGGCCTGGTCGAGGACGATCTTCGCGAGATCGCTCAGGTGATCTGCGCCGCGCTCTCGGATCGATTCGAATCCGAGCGCGAGGCCCTGCTGGAGCGCACGCAGTCGCTGATCGAGCGCTATCCGCTCTACCCGCAGCTCTCGGCGACGCCGGTCTAGGGCGCAGGCGCCCGAGCTTCCGCGGCCGCTTGGTGAAGGGCTGGGTAGGGGATCTGTCACGCGCCGGCGCCCCAAGGCCATCGATGGCCGAATTGCGTCGAATAGACGAGCGTTATTCGGCCATCGGCGAGCGGGCGGCGCCGATCCCGGAAGTCTCGGGCGGCCCCGACGAACCGGCAACCAGCACGATCGCCGCGCCGGCTACGACGCCGATCACGACCCACCGGAGCGCGGGCGCGGCCTCGTACCTGTATGTCATCCTCGGCACCGACTCGGCGTGTACGCGCGGGCGTGGCGTCGCATGCCAGCACGTCGCCGCCGGGGGCCAGGCATAGACGTCCTTTTCGAGGCCGGTCGGTTGAGTACCACGCCCGGGGCAGTTCGCGGACCACGAGGCCCCGATCGCGATCAGCCAGAGCACCGCGGCGAGTGCCAGGCTGGTCGCGCCCCAAACGCCCCGCACGAAGCGGCTGGGACGCCCGGTCCGCACCCTCGGACGAGGGTCGCCGCTCGCGTGGCGCCTTCCGATCGAATACCGCGGCCTGCCCAGGCGGCCGATCCCAGTTGTGCATCACATAGGTGCATAAGTGGGATCGCCCCAGGACGGGGGCTGAAACCGGTATGGGATCGCTCATGGGCCGACCGCGTCACTACGCTCACACCGCCATGGAGCTCGACCTCGACCTCGAGCGAGTGCGGCTGGGTGAAGGGCCGACGCCGGTCCGTGAGCTCGTCCACCTGGGGGTGGAGGGAGGTCGCGCGCCGGTCTGGATCAAGGACGATGGCGCGTACAGCTCCCACGGAGGCAACAAGGCCCGGAAGCTCGAATGGCTATTGGGCGCCGCCGCCCGGCGCGGAAAGCGCACGATCCTCACCGGCGGGGCCCTGGGCACCAACCACGGCCTGGCCACGGCGCTGTTCGGGCGTCGGCTGGGCATGCGGACGGTGCTCGTCCTGGTGCCCCAGCCCGAAACGCCCCACGTGCGTCGCCAGCTCCAACGCATGCGCGAAGCGGGAGCGGAGATCCACTTGCCGCAGGGTGTGCGCCGTGCCTATCTGGTGGCCGCCGGCCTGATGCTGGCGCGAATCAGCCCGCCGCTCAACCTCCCGTACTTCCTGCGCCCGGGCGGCTCCGTCCCCCTGGGCTGCGTGGGATACGTGGAGGCGGCCGCCGAGCTCGGGCGTCAGATCGAGGAGGGCGAGCTGCCGGCCCCCTCCGACGTCGTCGTTGCCCTCGGAAGCGGCGGGACGGCGGCCGGGCTGGTGGCCGGGATGAGGCTGTTCGGCGTCCGCTCGCGGCTCGTCTGCGTTCTCGTCAACGACCTGACCAGGGTCGATGCGACGACCGTGGCGCGCCTGGCGCGTCGCACGTTGCGCCTTCTGGGCAGGCACGGTGTGGAGGTCGGGGGGACCTCGGTCACGCCGGAGGACGTCGTCGTCGAGCGCGGCTGGCTGGGCCCCGGCTACGGCCATTCGACGCCTGAAGCCGAGCGAGCGGCCCAGCTGCTGGCCGATCGCGAGGGGCTGACCCTGGAGCCCGTATACACCGCCAAGGCGATGGCCGCGCTGCTTGAGCTCAACCGGCGGGGCGCCTTCGGGGATGGCCCGGTGCTCTATTGGCACACCTACACGCCCCAAGCCGCCGGAGCTAGCGACGAAGTCGCGGATCACGTGCTTACGGCCTGCCACTCGGGAACGCGCCCGAACCCGCCGGCGGCGGACGAATCCGAGCAAGCTCGGATCACCGGTCGCCTTCGGCTCCCTGGGAGCAGCCGGCCGAGTAATTCGGACCCCGAGGAGGCGGCCGGGAATTGAGAATTTGGATCGATTGCACCGCCGCTGCGCACCCGCTGGTGATGCGGCCGATCCTCGAGCGCCTGCGGGCCGGGGGCCACGAGGTGCGGGTGACGGCGCGCGAGTTCGGGCAGACCGAGGGGGTCCTGGAGCGACTCGGGATCCCCTACGAGTCGGTGGGACGGCACGGAGGCGGATCCTCGGCCGGCAAGGCAGGTGCGGCGGCGCGGCGCAGCCTGGCGCTGGCCCGCTGGGCGAGACCACAGCGCTTCGGGCTCGGGCTCGGGCACGGCTCGGTCGACCTCGCGCTGGTCTCGAGTGCGCTCCGCGTCCCCTCGGTCCAGATGCAGGACTACGAGCACGCGGGCCTGCAGCGCCAGATCGCCTTTCGCGCCGCGCGGCGCGTGCTGGTGCCGGACGCGATCCCGGTGGAGGCGATGCGTCGCGCCGGCGCCAGCCCCCGGAAGCTGCTGCGCTATCCGGGGCTTAAGGAGGACTATTACCTGGCCGACTTCGAGCCGAGCAAAGCGGTCCTCGAGGAGCTCGCGATCGATCCGGGGCTGGTCCTGGTGGTGGTCCGCCCACCACCCGAGAGCTCTGCCTACCACGCCGCCAATCCGCTCTATGGAGCGATTGTGGACCGCCTCGTGGACGAGCCGGGAGTCGTCGCCGTGGCGATTCCGCGAACCGCCGAGCAGGAGGGGTCTCTGAGACAGAGGGCCGCCGCCCTCCGCCGCCGAACCCTGATCGTTCCCGACCGCGCTGTCGACGCGCAGAGCCTGATCGCCTACGCCGATCTGGTGGTTGGCGCGGGGGGGACGATGAATCGCGAGGCGGTGGCGCTGGGAACGCCCGTCTACACGATCTTCAGCGGACGGATGGGCGCCGTCGACGAGGGGCTGATCGCCACCGGTCGCCTTCGCACCCTCGCCGACCCCGCCGAGCTCCGGTTGCGCAAGAAGGACGCAGCACCCGGCGTCCAGAACCCGCGCAACCCCCAGCTCTTCGTCGACGGGATCCTGGAGGCGGTCGGATAGTCTCGCCCGCAATTAATTCGATGAGGAGCTTTAGCTCCGAAACAGGCGTGTCAGGGCGGCGTAGCCGCCCGCAACTTATTCCCGCCCGATGAGGAGCTTTAGCTCCGAAACAGGCGTGTCAGGGCGGCGTAGCCGCCCGCAACTTGTTCCCGCGGCGCCGACTACCTGATGCTGGTCGACGGAAGACCGCCGAGCGTCTACGCGCTGTACGCGTTCGGCGTCGCCGCGGTTCTCGCCTGGCTTCTGGTTCCGTTCGCGGAGCGTTTCGCGCGCCGGATCGGGGCCATGGACGTGCCCAACGAGCGCAGCCTTCACGACACCCCCACTCCGAAGTTGGGGGGATTGGCGATCCTGGTCGGCGTCCTGGTCGCGGGCCTGCTGTTCCTGCCCTGGGCCCCGCAGACCCGGGCGATCCTGGCCGGGGCGCTGGTGATCGCAGCGATCGGCGTGCTCGACGACATCTTCGACCTGCCCGCCGGGCTGAAGCTCCTGGGTCAGGTGGTCGCGGCCATGATCCCGGTCTTCAACGGCGTCCAGGTCACCGACTTCACCCTGCCGTTCATCGGCGGGGTCGACCTCACCCACGTCTTCTTCCATCACGTGCCCGTGCTCGGCAACGTCACCCTGGCGAAGGCGCTGACGGTGCTCGGATTCGTCGCGGTGATGAACGTGATCAACTTCATCGACGGGGTCGACGGCCTCGCCGCGGGCGTCTGCGTGATCTCGGCGGTGACCCTGTCGATCATCGCTCTGTCACTGGACCGCCCCGGCGCCGCGGTGCTGGCGGCGCTCACCGGCGGGGCCTCGCTGGGGTTCCTGCGGCACGGGTTCCCGCCCGCCTCGAGCTTCATGGGCGACACCGGCTCGAATCTGCTCGGCTACCTGCTCGCGGCCACGGCGGTGCTCGGGTCGCTGAAGACGAACGCCGTCGTCGCCCTGTTCTTCCCCCTGATCGTGCTTGCGGTGCCGATCCTCGACACCGGCTTCGTGGTCGCCAAGCGGATCAAGTACCGGCGCCCGGTCTACCAGGCGGATCGATGGCACTTTCACCACCGGATGGCGAACATCGGCTTCTCGCAGCGGAGAACGCTCCTCTACCTGTACGGCTGGGCCGTGGTGCTCGCCGGCTTGGCGCTCGCGCTCCGGTTCGTTCCCTACAGCGATAACCACGGCCACTTCGACCTGACCTGGACCCTGGTCATGGTCGCCTGCGGGATCGCCGCGGTGGGCGCGAGCATCTACCTGCTGGTCGCGCTCGAGATCCTCAAGCTGCGGCTGTCCCGCTTCCGGGAGCTGGCCGCCCACGGGGTCCCGGTGGAGGGCCCGGAGCAGGTCGACGCCGGCGTCGTCGAGGAGCTGGAGACCGGGAGCTTCCCCGCGGTGGACCCGGAAACCGGCGAATTCGAGACGGTCGGGCGCGACGCCGGTTAGCGCCGGGGGCGACCGCCCCGTTGCTCCCGGGCGGGGCGGAGGGCAGCGGCGTCGGGCCCGTTTGGATATATTCGCCCCCGCCGCCATGCGCCGGCTGCCGCCGGGCCTGCGCGGCTATCTGTTCCTTCGGAGGTCAATCCCGATGTCCCGTCCTGATGCAGGCAGCCCAGATGACCGAGAGTCCCCCCGGGAGGGCCGATGCGGCCACCGCCGGCGGCCTGCTGCTGGGGGCGATGATCGCGTGCGCAGCGGTGGGCTTCGGGCTCGGGTCCCTCGTCGGCCTTGCGGTTCCGGTCGGGCTCGCCGGGCTGTTCCTGGGTTTCGGCGGGGGTCTTGCGCTTGTCTACGCTCGCTATAGAAGGCTCTAGGTCGGTCCGCGGCAGAGCCGGGTTATTCGCCCTGGCGCTGCGCTACGGGGACCTGCTGCTGCTGGCGGTGGCGCTGCCGTTGTTCGTGGTCGCCGACTGGCCGCTGCTCGGCTACGGGATTGCTGCCGCGGCGTGGCTGGCGCAGTGGGGGATCGAGCTCGCCGCAGACCGCCGCGCCGCTCGAGCGCTCGCCGAGCGCGAGCGAAAGACGGCTCTGGGGGTGCTGGGCGCAGCGACCCTGGGCCGAGTCTGGCTGGTCACCCTCGCGATCCTGCTGGTCGGGCTGCTCGGCGATCGTGCGGACGGCCTCGCGGCTGCGCTGCTGTCGCTGGTGCTGTTCACGGCCCATCTGGCCGGTCGGAGCCTGGAGCGCCTGCTCGGGCCTCGCGAGGCGGCACGATGAAGACCCGCACCAAGGTGCTGATCGGGCTTGGCGCCTACCTAGCGCTTGCCATCGTGCTCGGGGTTCTGTTCGGGAACGAGGGCAAGAACGAGGAGTTCAAGCCCCAGAACGAGTTCAAGCTCGAGGCCTGGATCCCGATCAAGATCGGGAGCATCGACTTGAGCATCAACAGGGCGGTCTTCTACTTGCTCTTGGCCACCGCCCTGACGATCGCGGCCATGGTCTGGATCGCGCGGCGCATGCAGCAGAAGCCGAACCGCGTGCAGACGGCGGTCGAGGTCGCCTACGACCTGACCCGCACCAACATCACCGGCGGCAACATGGACGCGACCATGGCCACGAGATGGTTCCCCTTCGTGGCGACGCTGTTCTTCTTCATCTGGTTCTCGAACATCATCGGGTTTTTGCCGCTGCCGACAAATACCGAGAACGAGATCCACATCTTCGGCGTCGCTCTGCCCACGTTGGCGATCTACGCGGCGACCGCCAACGTCTCGGTCCCGCTGGCGCTCACGCTGGTGGTCTGGGTCACGTACAACGTCCAGGGCATCCGCTCGAAGGGGTTCTTCCCGTACTTCGCCAGCTGGCTGCCGCCGGGGCTGGAGGACATGAACCCGTTCGGCAAGGCCTTCATCTTCGTGATCGAGGCGATCTCCCAGTTCGCCCGCCTGATCTCGCTCTCGGTCCGGCTGTTCGCCAATATCCTGGCGGGGCACCTGCTGCTGCTGTTCATGGGTGGCGGGCTGGCCGTCCTCTTGGGGCTGGCCGCGCTCGCGGTGCTCACCTTTCCACTCGCCTTCTTCTTCTTCGTGCTCGAGCTGGGCCTGATCGCGACGCTTCAAGCCTTCATCTTCGCCACCCTCACCGCTATCTACCTTGGCGGGGCGACCGCCAAGTCTCACTAGAAAAGGAGTTGTTCAATGGTTGACCTGTTGGTTCCCCTGGCTCAGGCGACCGACCTGACCCCGGTGACCGATGCCGGCAAGGCGATCGCGCTGGGCGTCGGAGCCGGTCTCGGCTCGATCGGAGCCGGGATCGGGATCGGGTTCATATTCGGAAAGGAGATCGAGTCGGTTGCCCGCCAGCCGGAGATGAAGGACGAGCTCCAGTCGATTCGCTGGCTGGGCTTCGCGCTCACCGAGGCGGTCGCCTTCTACACGTTCATCTTCGGGCTGATCGCGTTCTTCCTCTCGTAGCGTTGTGACCTCGGCTGCTTCGATCGCCATGCAACCGCCGCTCGCCGACAGCGGGAGCTTCCTGGTATCGCCGGGACTCGGGCTCATGATCTGGACGCTGGTCCTGTTCTTCTTCACCATGTGGGTCCTGGGCAAGGTCGCCTTCCCGCGGATCCAGGAGGCGCTCGACAAGCGCGCCAACGCGATCCGCGAGAGCATCGAGGCGGCGCAGCGCCAGCGCCAGGAGGCCGACCAGCTCCTGAACGAGTACCGGGAGCGGCTCAAGGAGGCTCGAGAGCAGGCCGAGGACATCACCGAGCGGGCCCGCAAGGCGGCCGATGCGACGCAGGCCGAGGCCGCCGAGCTCGGCAGTCAAAAGCGCGAGCAGCTGGTCGCGGCCGCTCGCCGCGACATCGAGGCCGAGACCAGGCGCTCATTGGAGACGATCCGCAAGGAGGTCGCCGACCTCACGGTGCTGGCGACCGAGAAGGTGACCCGCAAGGCGCTTGGCGCCGAGGATCAGAAGCGGCTGGTGGAGGAGGCCCTCGCCGAGGTTGACTTCTCGGCCCTGGCGGGCAACAACGGGGAAAGCCAGTGAGCCCGCTGGTGCTAGCGACGAAGTCGCGGGTCGCGCGTGCGGACCTGCCGCCACGCAGGCGCCCGAACCCGACGGCAGCGGACGCCGAAGGCGGAGCAGCCGGCGGAGGAATTCTGTAGTGGAGGAGATCGCCCGCGTGTATGCGGACGCGTTGTTCGGCGTCGCCAAGCAGGGTGGCAAGCTCGACCCGATTCGAGAGCAGCTCGGCATGTTCGCCGACGCCGTGTCCACGAATCGCGATTTGCAGGTGTTCTTCTTCAGCCCCTACTTCTCCTCGGCCGAGAAGCGCGACGGGATCGCCCGCGCCGTCTCGGGGGCCGAGCCCGAGGTTGTCAACTTCCTCGAGCTGCTGGCGGAGAAGCACCGGATGCCGGTGATCTTCCGGATCCGGGCCCGCTTCGACGAGCTATGGGCGGAGGAGAACAGGCAACTCGAGGTCAGGCTGACGAGTGCCGTCGAGCTCGATCCAGGGATCGTGAAGAGGGTCGAGGCCGAGATCGAGCGACAGACCGACCGCAAGATCGAGCTCGAGTCGAGCGTGGACGAGGCGATCATCGGCGGGCTCGTGCTGCGAGTCGGCAACATGGTGGTCGACGCGAGCCTGCGTGGCAGGCTGGAAAGGCTGAGAAAGGAAGTCGCCCACGTATGAGCATGAGGGGCTTTAGCCCCGAAAGCAGCATGTAAGGCCGCCGCAAGAGATTCAAGGAGCCAGACAACCGGCAGCATGTAAGGCCGCCGCAGGCGGCCGCAAGAGATTCAAGGAGAAAGGCAAACGTGGAGATCAAGCCGGATGAGATTGCGAAGATCCTGCGCGAGCGGATCGAGGGCCTGGACACCGAGGGCGCCGAGCTTGCCGAGGTCGGAACGGTCCTCTCCGTGGCAGACGGGATCGCCCGCATCCACGGCCTCGACGAATGCATGGCGCTGGAGATGCTCGAGCTGCCGCACGACGTCACCGGCCTGGCGCTGAACCTGGAGCAGGACAACGTCGGCGCGGTGCTGTTCGGCGAGTGGGACCAGGTGGTCGAGGGGGACACGGTGAAGCGAACCGGGAAGCTGCTGGAGATCCCCGTCGGCGAGGCCCTCCTCGGCCGCATGGTGGACCCGCTGGGACGGCCCCTGGACGACAAGGGCGAGGTCCACACGGACCAGACCCGCCCGGCTGAGTTCAAAGCGCCGGGCGTGGTTCAGCGCCAACCGGTGAACACGCCGGTGCAGACGGGCCTGAAGGCGATCGACGGGATGATCCCGATCGGCCGCGGGCAGCGCGAGCTGATCATTGGCGACCGCCAGACGGGCAAGACGGCGATCGCGATCGACACGATCATCAACAACCGCGACAAGGACCTGATCTGCATCTACGTGGCGATCGGGCAGCGGATGTCGACCGTGGTCCAGGTGATGGAGACGCTCGAGGAGCACGGAGCGATGGAGAACACGATCATCGTTGCCGCGCCCGCGGACGAGGCTGCCCCGATCAAGTACATGGCGCCCTACGCCGGCTGCGCGATGGGGGAGCACTTCCTCTATGGCGGCAAGGACGCGCTCTGCATCTACGACGACCTGACCAAGCACGCCTACGCCTACCGCCAGATGTCGCTGCTCCTGCGCCGCCCGCCCGGCCGCGAGGCCTATCCAGGCGACGTCTTCTACCTCCACTCACGGCTGCTGGAGCGCGCCGTGCGGCTGAACGACGACCTCGGCGGGGGCTCGCTCACGGCCCTGCCGATCATCGAGACGCAGGCGAACGACGTCTCGGCCTACATCCCGACCAACGTGATCTCGATCACCGACGGCCAGATCTTCCTCGAGTCGGACCTCTTCTACAGCGGAACCCGGCCGGCGATCAACGTTGGGATCTCGGTCTCGCGTGTGGGCGGTGACGCGCAGCGCAAGGCGATGAAGAAGGTGGCCGGCAAGCTCCGCCTCGACCTCTCGCAGTACCGCGACCTCGAGGCTTTCGCCCAGTTCGGGTCCGAGCTCGACCCGGAAACCCAGCGATCGCTGGCCCGCGGCGAGCGCCTGGTCGAGATGCTGAATCAGAAGGAGCGCCAGCCGCTCTCGGTGGCCGAGCAGGTGGCCTCGATCTACGCGGGCACCGGCGGCTACCTGGACCGGATCAAGACCGACCGGGTCCGGTCCTTCCTCGCGGACCTGCTGGGGCGACTCAAGGCCGAGTCGGCCGAGCTCATGCAGAGGATCGACGCCGGCGAGCTCTCGGATGAGGACGAGCGCGCCCTGGGCGAGGCGATCGCCGAGATGGTCGACGACTTCGGCCCGGACTTCGACGCCGAGGGCAACCCGCTCGAAGAGGGCGAGTCCGACCGCCTGCGCTCCGAGGAGGAGCGTGCCCGGCCCGGCCGGACGGCGCCCGACTCCGCTGTCGGCAAGGACGCGGACACGGAGGAGCGCGAGGCCGAGGAGGTGCCGGCATGAGATCGGTGATTCCTCCCGCGCCAGCACGTCTCAGCCGCGAGGGGAGGCACCGATAGCAACCCAGAAGGAAGTCCGGAGCCGCATCTCCAGCGTCAAGAACATCCACAAGATCACGCGGGCGATGGAGATGGTGGCGGCGGCGCGCCTGCGGCGCGCCGAGCAGCGCATCAAGGCGATGCGCCCCTACGCGCAGGCGATTCGCAAGATGGCTCGCGACGTTTCCGAGGCGTCCGAGGGCGCCGCGGCGCGAGTGCCCCTGCTCGAGCAGCGTGACCCGGAGTTGAAGATCGGCATCCTCCTGGTCACCGGCGATCGTGGGCTCGCCGGCGGCTTCAACACCCAGATCATCCGGGAGGGTCTGAGGTTGAAGCGGGAGTACGGATCCGAAGGCCGGACGGTGACCTACTCCGTCGTCGGACGGCGCGGCAACTCGACCCTTCAGTTCCGCGGCGAGGACGTTGCGAGCTCCTACGTCGGCTTCACCGACAGGCCGGCGTTCGCCGACGCGCGCCGGATCTCGCGCGACTTGACGGCGGCATACACGGACGGTGATCTCGATCGCGTGGACCTGATCTACAACCGCTACGTCTCGCCGCTGACCCAGTACGTTCGCCGCCAGACGTTGCTTCCGCTCCAGGAGGCCGAGGTCTTCGGTGAGGGCCTGCCCGAACCGGAGCCGCCGTCAGACGAGGCCCTGGCGGAGGCGCACATGCGGGCCGACTGGCTTTATGAGCCGGACGCCGAGCAGCTCCTGCCGATGCTGATCGAGGAGTACACGGACCTCTCCGTCTACCGGGCGCTGCTCGAGTCGGCCGCCTCGGAGCTCGGGGCACGCATGACGGCGATGCGAAACGCGTCGGAGAACGCACAGGAGATGATCGCCGACCTGACCCTGGAGATGAACCGGGTCCGCCAGGCGGAGATCACGCAGGAGATCCTGGAAGTGGTCGGCGGCGCCGAGGCGCTTGGATGACTTTGACGAAGGAGATGAATGGCTGAACAGAACGGAAACGTGGGCACCGTCGAGCAGGTCCTGGGGGTCGTCGTCGACGTTGTGTTTCCGGGCAAGCTGCCCGAGATCTATCACGCGCTCAAGGTGCAGGTGCCCGAGGGGAACGGTCGCCGGCCGATCGACCTGGTGCTCGAGGTGCAGCAGCACCTGGGAGACGACCGGGTCAAGGCGGTGGCCATGGACGCGACCGACGGGCTCGAGCGCGGCGACCCGGTGATCGATACCGGGGGGCCGATTACCGTGCCGGTCGGCGAGGCGACGCTGGGACGGATCTTCAACCTGCTCGGCGAGCCGATCGACGAGGGGGATCCGGTCGAGGCTGACGAGCGCTGGCCGATTCACCGTCCGGCGCCCCAGGCGGAGGAGCTGACCCCGAGCCAGGAGATGCTCGAGACCGGGATCAAGGTGGTCGACCTGCTCGCTCCCTACGCGAAGGGCGGGAAGGTCGGTCTGTTCGGCGGCGCCGGCGTCGGCAAGACCGTGATCATCATGGAGCTGATCCGGAGCATCGCCGAGCAGCACGAGGGTCGCTCGGCGTTCTGCGGCGTCGGCGAGCGCACCCGGGAGGGGAACCAGCTCTACCTCGAGATGCAGGAGTCCGGGGTGATCGACAAGACGATGATGGTCTTCGGGCAGATGAACGAACCGCCCGGGGCCCGTTTCCGGGTGGCTCTGTCCGGGTTGACCATGGCGGAGTACTTCCGCGAGGCAGGGGGCCAGGACGTGCTGCTGTTCATCGACAACATCTTCCGCTTCGTCCAGGCGGGCTCCGAGGTCTCGGCGCTCCTCGGCCGCATGCCCTCGGCGGTCGGCTATCAGCCGACCCTGGAGACCGAGATGGGGGAGCTGCAGGAGCGAATCACGTCCACCCAGAAGGGCTCCGTCACCTCCATTCAGGCGATCTACGTTCCCGCGGACGACCTCACGGATCCTGCGCCGGCGTCGGTCTTCGCCCACCTGAACGCGACCACGACGTTGTCGCGGTCGATCTCGGAGAAGGGGATCTACCCCGCCGTGGACCCGCTGGACTCCACGTCGACGATCCTCAAGCCGGAGATCCTGGGCGAGGACCACTACAACACCGCCACCGAGGTCCAAGAGGTGCTCCAGCGCTACAAGGAGCTCCAGGACATCATCGCGATCCTGGGCATCGACGAGCTATCCGACGAGGACAAGCTGACGGTCGGCCGGGCGCGCAAGATCGAGCGCTTCCTGTCGCAGCCGTTCTTCGTCGCCGAGGTGTTCACCGGGCGCCCGGGCGTGTACGTGCCGGTCGAGGAGACCGTGCGGGGCTTCCGCGAGATCCTCGATGGCAAGCACGACGACCTCTCCGAGGGCGACTTCTACATGAAGGGCACCATCGACCAGGTGGTCTCCGACGCCCGCAAGGGCGAAGACGGGGAGGGCTGAGCGAGCACGTGGCCGACGACCGGCACATGCTCGAGGCCCAGGTGATGACTCCCGAAGGGGAGGTCTTCAGCGGCGAGCTGGTCCAGCTCTCGACCCGAACGACGCTCGGCGAGGTCGGCATCCTCGCTCGGCACACGCCGATGATCGCCCGCCTCGTGCCGGCGGAGCTACGCCTGCATCTCGACGGCGGCGAGACCCGGCGCTACGCCCAGGGCGAGGGATGGCTGGAGGTGTTCGCAAACCGCGC
This sequence comes from uncultured bacterium, assembly GCA_963811625.1. Lineage (GTDB taxonomy): Bacteria > Actinomycetota > Thermoleophilia > Solirubrobacterales > 70-9 > AC-56. The sequence goes on from CAWERS010000002.1 coordinate 444,119, forward strand.
CCGGGTGCTGGTGGCCGAGGCGGTGTCCCCGGACGCGTTGGACGCCGGCGAGTTGCGCGGGCGCCTCGGCGAGGCCGAGCGAGGGCTCGCCGAGGCCGAGGAGGGTACCGCGGCCGCGGACGCCGCCGAACGCGAGAAGCGGCGTTTGCAGGCCTTCCTCCAGATTGCCGAGAATAGGTAGATCAGCCATCAGTCGCCGCTGACGGTGAACCCGCTCGGTGGGCGACGAGAGGCGAGGGCCGACCGATGGAAGAGCGCGCGCTGACCGAGAAGCTGATCGGCTACGACACCTCCACCGCGGAGGGGATCAGGTTGTGCGCCGGCTTCGTCAAGGGCTGGATGGAGGCCAGGGACATCGTCGCCCGCCAGATCGGGGTTCGCGACCTGCCGGTGACGGTCGCCAACGTGGGGCCGGAGGATGCGCCTCACACCGTGCTCCTCCACGGCCACCTGGACGTGGTGCCCGGCAGGCCGGAGCAGTTCCAGCCTCGCATCGACGGCGACCGCCTCTACGGCCGGGGCGCCTACGACATGAAGGGCGCGCTCGCCTGCCTGATGCTGGGGCTCGCAGATCTGCGCGATCAGCGCCAGGTCAGGGTGCGACTGGGGATCGTTCCGGACGAGGAATCCGAGGAGGAGACCGACCGGGCGGGTGACCGGCTCGTCGACGCCGGCTTCCTGGGCGACTTCGCGATCACCGGTGAGCCGACCGACATGCACGTCGGAGTGGCGGCCAAAGGCGTGCTGGCGATGCGAATCCAGGTTTGCGGCCGGGCCGCGCATGGCGCGACCCCGTGGCTGGGCGAGAACGCGATCCTTCGCGCCCACGACCTGTTCCGCAAAATCGAATCGCTACCTTTTGCGAGCCAGAGCTCCGACCTCTTCGACCGGCCGTCGATAAACCTCGGCCGCATCCTCGGCGGCGACGCCCTGAACAAGGTCCCCGACACCTGTTTCATCGACGTGGACGTCCGCTATCTGCCCGAACAGGATCCGGATGCGATATTGACCCAGGTCGGCGGGCTGCCCCACGCGCGGGTGGTCTCGACCTTCTCGCGCCCCCCGGCGCTGGTCGATCCGGAATCCGTCTACGTGCGGGCGCTACGAGCGGCGGCCGCGCAGCACAGCCCCGGACAGGTGAGGGGTGTGGTCGGCCGGGACGGCGCGTCCGACGCGGTGTCGTTCCTTCGGGCCGGGGTCCCGGCGGTGGAGTTCGGCCCCCTGGGCGACGGCCACCACGGGCCAGACGAGTGGATCTCGATCTCGTCGCTGTCCGGGTACCGGCGATCGATCGTCGATTTCGTCAACCAGCTGCCGGGTGCGCTGGCCGCGGAAGCAGCGACCCAGCGGACGGGGGACTGACCGATGGACGCCGATGGGTCGCGTACAGACGAGCCACAGGAGCCCGGCGCCGAGGGTGCCACGCCCCCGAACGAGGGTGGCCCCGCCGCCGAGCCCCCGCCGCCAGTCCCTCCGCCCGCCACCTGGGCCGGGCGCCTGAGCTCTCCGGAAGGCGAGTCCCGGGCCCAGGAGGACGAGGGCCGAGGACGAGCCGGAGGCCGCCGAACCGGAGGCCGCGGAGCAGGAGGCCACCGCACAGGAGCCCGGCGAGCGGGAGCCCTCCGAGGAGCAGGCGGAGGGCGCGGCCGGCGAGGAAACCGTGGAGGCGGATACGCCGGAGCTCGCCGACCGCGAGGCCGCCCGCGAGGCGGCGCTCGCCGGTCTGCGGGCGCGCACGGCCGAGCATGCGAAGCGCAAGCCCGGGGAGACGCCGGTCGCCTCGACCGTGGCCACGCCGCCGCCGGCCGCCGCCGTGCCCGTTCCGGGGACCCAAGCCGAGGCGGCGCCCCCGACCGACGGGGTGGCGGCAGCCGAGGCGGAGCAGGATCAAACCCCGCCGCCACGCAGCCTGTGGTCCCGGTTCGTCGCCGGATCGCTGCTGATCGTGATCTCGATGACGACCGCGACCGCGGTCAGCCTGCTCGTCTACTTCAGGGACTTCGCGCGGGGTCTCGGCGGCCTTCCCTCGGTGCAGAACCAGCTTGTGGTCGCCGACCCGGGCAAGCCGCAGACGATCCTGATCCTCGGCTCCGACAAGCGACCGAAGGGACAGGGGATCGGGGCTCGCTCAGACACCACGATCCTGCTGCGGGTGGCCGCCGACCAGATCTCCGTGCTCTCGATCCCGCGCGACCTGAGGGTCAACATCCCCGGCCACGGGATCGACAAGTTCAACGCCGCCTACAGCTACGGCGGGCCGAATCTGACCCTCAAGGTCGTCAAGCAGCTCACCGGGCTGGACGACATCAACCACGTCGTCAACGTGGACTTCACCGGCTTCGCGGACGCCGTCAACTCGATCGACTGCGTCTACGTCGACGTCGACCATCATTACTACCACTCGAACCTCGGCCTGGCGGCCGCCGAGCAGTACGCGGAGATCGACATCCCGGCCGGCTATCAGCGCATGTGTGGGCTCAACGCGCTCCAGTACGTGCGCTACCGCCACGACGACAACGACCTGGTTCGAGCCGCGCGCCAGCAGCTGTTCCTCCGCGAAGCTCGCCAGGAGCTCCCGCCGGCGAAGCTGATCTCCGATCGGGGCACGCTCACCGAGATCCTCAAGGAGTACGTGACGTCCGACATCGAGGACCCGGTGACGTTGATCAGCCTCGGCAAGCTCTTCCTCGCCGCGCGTGGTGCGCCGGTAATCCAGATCCACTTCCCTGCCACCTTGGGTCAGTCCTACGTGACCGCCTCCCAGCAGGCGGTTCGGAGCGCGGTGGCGAAGTTCGAGGGCGGGGCGCCTCCACCGCCGAGCCAGGCCCAATCCTCGGGCGGGGGGTCGAAGCGGAACGGCGGCTCCGGCCGCAAGAGCCAGGCGGCGAAGCCCGCCCCGCCGCCCCTGATCGATTCGAGCGCCCTCGGCCAGCAATATGCGGCCAAGCTCGCCGCCACCAAGACCAAGAGCGGCAAGCCGATGCTCCGCTTCCCGGTCTACTACCCGACCAAGCTGGCGCCGGGCTCGACGATCACCGATGACTCGCGTGCCTTCCCGATCGACGGCCCGGGCAACGACGTCTATCACGGCTACAAGATCGTGGCCGAGATGCCGACCGACGGCTACACGGCCTATTACGGCGTCTCGGGCACGGATTGGCGCGATCCCCCGATCCTCGAGAACCCGGACGAGACCAAGGTGATCGGCGGCACCGAGTACCTGGAGTCGTGGGACGGCGGCCAGCTCCGCCTGGTCGGCTGGAAGACCGACAAGGCCGCCTACTGGATCGACAACACGCTGCTCAACGTGCTCACCCCCGGCCAGATGCTGGGAATCGCCGAGTCGATGCGGAAGCTGACGGGCTAGTGGGCCGGCCCGCAAACGCGTGACCGTCGCTTAGCAGCGATCATGGGGAGGAGATGAGCGAACGATCCTCAATCGGCGTGATCGGCGTGGGCTGGGTCGGCCTGGTGACGGCGAGCTGCTTCGCGGACCTCGGCCACGACGTGGTCGCGATCGACATCGACGCGAACAAGATCGAGGCGCTGACGGGCGGCGAGGTGCCGATCCACGAGCCCGAGATCGAGGACCTGCTGGCCCGCAACCGGGCACGCCTCCGGTTCAGCACCGAGCTTGCGGACGCGCTCGAGGAGGCGCAGCTCCTGTTCTGCTGCGTGGACACCCCTCCGACCTACTCCGGCGATGCCGACCTCTCCCGGGTTCGGGCCGTGGTTTCGGCGGTTCCCGGAGACGGCGAGCATGCGCTGGTCATGAAGAGCACGGTTCCCGCGGGCACGGGACGGGCGATCCGGCGCGAGGCGCCGGGACTGGCCTACGTTTCGTGTCCGGAATTCCTCAAGGAGGGCTCGGCGGTGGAGGACTTCCTTCATCCCGACCGGGTCGTGATCGGCGTCGATCCCGGGGATGAATGGGCGGCCGACCAGGTCGAGGCCATCTATCGCCCGCTGGGCGGCGAGCTGGTTCGAACCGACGTCGCCTCTGCGGAGATGATCAAGCTGGCGGCCAATGCCTTCCTGGCGACCAAGATCTCGTTCATCAACGAGATCGCCAACGTCTGCGAGGAGGTCGGGGCGGACGTCACCGAGGTCGCCCAGGGCATGGGCCTCGACAAGCGGATCGGCTCGTCCTTTCTGCGACCCGGCATCGGTTACGGCGGCTCGTGCTTTCCCAAAGATGTCAGCGCGCTGAAGATGCTGGCCGGCAACACCGGCTACCACTTCCAGCTTCTGACCTCGGTGATCGAGGTCAACGAGCTGCAGAAGCGGCGGGTGATGAAGAAGCTCGAAAAGCACCTCGGCTCGTTGGCCGGCAAGAAGGTGGCGCTGCTGGGCCTCGCCTTCAAGCCCAACACCGACGACATGAGGGAGGCATCCAGCCTGGTCCTGGCGGCGAGGCTTCACGGCGAGGGAGCGATCGTGCGCGGCTACGACCCGGTGGCCGCGGAGCGAGCCCGGAAGCTGTTGCCGAACATCGAGTTGTGCGAGTCGGTGGACAGCGCGCTGGAAGGTGCCGACGCTGCGATCCTGGTCACCGAGTGGCCACAGTTCGCCGAGCTCGACTGGGGCGCGCTGCACGAGCGGATGGCGACCCCATTGCTGGTCGACGGCCGCAACTTCCTCGATCCCGAGCGGCTGCGTGAGGCCGGATTCGCCTACGAGGGCATCGGCCGGGGACCGACGGAGACCGCGCAGGCGCGGTCGCGGTGATGCAGGCCCTGATCCTTGCGGGGGGCGAGGGGACCCGGCTGCGGCCGCTGACCCTGACTCGCCCGAAGCCCGCCGTGCCGCTGGTCGACCGCCCGTTCATCGCCTACACGGTCGATTGGGTCGCGCGCCATGGGATCACGGAGGTGGTGATCGCATGCGGTTTCGGATCGGAGGCGGTGCGCGAGGCGCTCGGCGACAGCCACCACGGGGTTGCCCGTCTTTCCTACGTGGAGGAGCCCCGGGCACTGGGGACGGCGGGACCGCTGCGACTGGCCGCCGATCAGGGGCTGCTCGACGACCGCTTCCTGGTCCTGAACGGCGACCTGCTGACCGATCTCGACCTCTCCGCCCTGATTCGTGCGCACCAGGATCATCGCGCCGCGGTCACCCTGGCGCTCCACACGGTGGCCGATCCGAGCTCCTACGGGCTCGTGCGACGAGTCGACGGGCCGCGGGCTCCGGGCGCGAGCCCGCTCGCCGCGGGTGGCGAGGTGCTGGGCTTCCTGGAGAAGCCGGCGCCCAACGAGATCGACACCGACGAAGTGAACGCCGGCGCTTACGTGGTCGAGCCGAGCGTGATCGACTTGATCCCACCCCAGCGGATGGTCTCGATCGAGCGAGAGGTCTTCCCGCGGTTGGTGGGCCAGGGGCTGTACGGTCACAGGCTGGAGGGCTACTGGATGGACGTCGGCACCCCTGAGCGCTACCTGAAGGCAAGCTGGGATGTGCTCGAGGGCAGGGTGCGAACCGGCCTCGACGCTCGCCTGGACGGAGCGGGCAGCCTGCTGGTTGCCGATGGGGTCGAGGTCGATCCCGGGGCCAGCGTTCGGCCGCCCGCGTTGCTGGAACCGGGGGTGTCGATCGAGGCGGGCGCCGTGGTCGGCGCCCGGGCGGTGATCGGACGGGGCTCGGCGATCGGGGAGCGGGCGCGGGTGTCGAGCTCGGTCATGCTCGACGATTGCAGGGTCGGATCTGAGGCCGCCGTCCACCAGGCGATCCTGGCCCCCGGCGTCGTGGTCGGCGATGGTGCGCGGATCGGCGACGGATCGGTGATCGGCGAGCGAGCCCAGATCGAAGCCGGAGCCCAGCTCGGGCCGGGCACCAGGATAGAGCCGGGCGGGGTGGCCACGTGACCGATGCCCTGGCCCACGTTCGGGCCGCCGACCCCACCAACCAGCTCGATGACGTGCTGGCGATCCCGGATCACCTCAGCGACGCACTCTGGCGGGTCGAGTCGGCCAGGATCGAGCCCTTCGATGCGGTCGGGGGCCTGGTGGTCTGCGGGATGGGCGGGTCGGCGGTGGGCGGCGATCTGGCCGCGGCCGCGTTCGGGAATCGCCTCAGCCGGCCGCTGACGACCGAGCGCGGATACGAGCTGCCGGCCTGCATGCTTCCGGATCGTGCCGTGCTCTGCTCCAGCTACTCGGGCGACACCGAGGAGACCATCGCCTGCTACGAAGCGGCCGAGGCGCTGGGTGCGAAGCGAATCGTCGCCACCACCGGGGGGGAGCTGGGCGAGGCGGCCCGCCGCGACGAGGTTCCGGTGATCGGGCTCCCCGCGGGACTGCAGCCGCGGGCCGCTGTCGGGTATGTGTTCACAGCTGCGGCCGAGGTCGCGGCGCTGGTGGGCGCCGCTCCGGGGATCCGCACCGAGATCGACAGCTCGGCCGCCCACCTGCGCGAGGCGAGCGGCGGACTGGCCGAACGCGCGGCGGGGCTGGCGGAGCGTCTCGAGGGCTCGATCCCTGTGGTCTACGGAGCCGACCTGACGATCCCGGTCGCCTGGCGATGGAAGACGCAGATCAACGAGAACGCGAAGCTGCCCGCTTTCACCACCCAGCTCCCCGAGGCGGACCACAACGAGATCGCGGGCTGGCAGGGGGTTGGCGAGTCCGGCCGGCTGAGCGCGGTCTTCCTCGGGGACCGTGATCAGCACCCGCGGGTGCGCCAGCGGATCGAGTTGACCGCGGACCTGATGGAGCCGGACGCGACCGCCGTGGTCCGGATCGAGACCGAAGGCGAGAGTCGCACCGAGCGGCTCCTGTGGACGGTGATGCTCGGCGACCTTCTTTCGCTGCAGCTCGCAGCTCGCCGCGGGGTTGATCCGGCGGCGATCGAGCCGATCGAGCGCCTCAAGGACCTGCTCGGAGCACCGTGACGGACCCCGCGAATCCGCGGGAACAGGCCGAGGACTCGACGCCGGACCCGCCCGCTCTGGCGACCCGGCGGCTGAGCAAGGTCTACGGCGAAGGGGACACCGCGGTGCGGGCCCTCGATCGGGTCGAGATCGAGGTCGGCCGTGGGCAGATGGTCGCGATCATGGGACCGTCCGGGTCGGGAAAGAGCACCCTGCTGCACCTTCTCGGCGCCCTCGACTCGCCGAGCTCGGGCGAGATCCTGCTCGGAGGACAGCGCTACGACGGACTCGGCGACGCCGGGTTGACGAGGCTGCGTCGCGACAAGATCGGATTCGTGTTCCAGTTCTTCAACCTGCTTCCCGCGCTGTCCGCCGAGGAGAACGTGCTGCTGCCGGCGTTGATCGCGGGGCGCGGGGATGAGGCCACCCGCGAGCGAGCCCTGGCGCTGCTCGGGCGGGTGGGCCTGAGCGCACGGGCGAGTCACCTCCCGACCGAGCTCTCGGGCGGGGAGCAGCAACGCACCTCGATCGCCCGGGCGTTGCTGACCAAGCCCGAGATCGTGCTGGCGGACGAGCCGACCGGCAACCTGGACACGCGCTCCAGCCAGGGCGTGCTCGAGCTGCTCGGCGAGCTCAACCGTGAGGAGGGCCAGACCCTGGTGCTCGTCACCCACGATCCGGCGGCGGCCGCGGCGGCGGGCCGGGTGATCTTCCTGCGCGACGGCCGGGTGGCGGGGGAGGTGCCCGGCGGCTCGACCCAGCGCGTGGTCGAGACGCTGACCAGGCTCGAGCGTGCGTAGCTTCGGCTCCCTCGCCTTCAGGCAGGTGCGGGCGCGGCGCCTGCGCTCGCTTCTCACCGCCGTCGGGATCGTGCTGGGCGTGGGGATGATCCTCGGCGTCCTCCTGCTCGCGGTGACCATCCACCGGACGTTCACCGACCTGTTCGACTCCGTCTACGGTCGCACGGACCTGATCGTCTCCGGCGAGGGAGGCGACTCGGTGCCGCATTCGACTCTGTCTCGGGTCAGGCGGGCGCCGGGCGTTTCGGAGGCGCTCGGGAACGTGACCAGCGTCTTCACTCTCGTCGACCGCTCCGGCAACGCATCGACCTCCGCCAGCTCGAGGCTGAACGTGGCCGGCGAGCGGCCGGCGGCGGCCGGGCTCTCCGACTCCCGCACCGTGGCCGGTCGCGAGGCCCGCAGGGGGATGGAGATCGCCCTCGAGCGCAGCTGGGCGGACGCCAACGGCGTCTCCCTCGGCGACCGGGTCCGGCTGGCAACGCCAGCGGGCGTCGAGCGGCTGCGGGTGGTGGGCCTGTTCGAGTTCACGACCGGGCTCGACTTCGGGGGCCAGGGCTTCGCCCGCATGCCGTTGCAGTCCGGGCGCAGGCTGATGGACAAGCCGCAAGCCTTCGACGAAGTTGACGTGGTGGTCGACGGCGGCGACGCGGCGATCGCTCGCACGCGAGGCGAGCTGCGCGGCCAGCTCCCAAGCGGGGTCAAGGTGCAGACGCCGGAGAGCAAGACCGCCGACGTCGAGCAACAGCTCCAGGCGTTCAACGTGATCCTCTACTTCTTCGCCGCGATGGCGCTGTTCGTCGGCGGCTTCCTGATCTTCAACTCGTTCAGCATGACCGTGTTCCAGCGCACGCGGGAGATCGGGATGCTCCGCACGCTCGGCGCGGGGCGTTGGGCGATCACCGGATCGGTGCTCCGCGAGGCGGTCCTGCTGGGGCTGCTCGGCGCCGTGCTCGGCTTGGGGCTGGGGGTCGCGCTGGCCGTCGGGCTGATCGAGCTGATGCGAGCGCTCGACTTCCCGGTCGGGAAGCTGGCCTTCTCGAGCACGGCGCCGGTCGCGGCGGTGGCGACGGGGATCCTCACCGCGATCCTCGGCGCCCTGTACCCGGCCCGCCGCGCCGGCCGCACCTCCCCGATCAGGGCGGTGCTCGGGACCGAGGGGCTGCGGGCCGGCCTGCGTCCGCGCCGGGCGGTGCTCGGGGGGATCCTGATCCCACTTGGCCTCGGGGGCGCCTTCTGGCTCGGCGCATCCGACGAGACGACCACGATCGTCGCCGCCGCCGGGATGCTGGGGACGATCGCGATCTTCTTCGGGATCGCCCTCCTCGCCCCGTTCGCGATCGGTCCCCTGGTGCGCGGGCTCTCGTGGCCTCTGCGTCGCGCCTTTCCGGTCGAGGGGCGCCTGGCCGCCGATGCGGCCCGGTCCGATCCGGGGCGCACCGCGGCCACGGCCACCGCGTTGACCATCGGCCTGGCGCTGGTGGTTGCGGTGAACAGCCTCGGGTCGAGCTTCCTGCACTCGATCGACGACGAGTTCGATCGAGACTTCGCCCGCGACCTCACCGTGCAACCGGAGGGCTTTGCGCCCGGTCAGGGCCCCCAGCAGACGATCGCCCACGGTCTGCGGCGCCGCCTGGCGCGCATCCCCCAGGCTGCCGTGGTGGCCAACGAGCGGTTCCTGTACACGCCGGACCTTCCGGGACCGAAGGGGGTGAAGGGCGACGGGCTGCTGCTTGCCTTCGACCCGCCGCAGTACGAGCAGGTCGACTCGACCTCGATCGAGGGCACCAGCCGGGCCCTGGCCTTTCGACGCCTGGCTCGGGGTTGGGTGACGCTCGGGAAGGGCTGGGCCCAGGAGACCCACCTCGAGGTCGGGGACCCGATCACCCTTCATGGTCCCTCCGGAACCCGCCATACCCACGTGGCCGGGATCGTCGAGACGGTCGTCTTCGGCGGCCAGACGGTCGGCATGTCGCTGCGCACGATGCGGACCGTGTTCGGGGTCACGGCCGACACCGAGCTGGCACTGAAGGCGACCTCGGCCCCCGCCAGGCCGATCCTGCGAAAACGGGTCGAGCGGATCGTCAACCGGGACTATCCGAACCTCGCCGTGCTCTCCAACGACCAGCTCAAGTCGAAGGTCGAGAGCCAGGTGAGCCAGCAGTTCGGGATCTTCTATGCGATCGTCGGGGTGGCGATATTCGCCAGCCTGTTCGGGATCGTGAACACGCTGACCATGTCGGTGATCGAGCGCACGCGCGAGCTCGGCGTCCTGCGTGCGCTGGGGGCGTCCCGCTGGCAGATCCGGCGCTCGATCGCGGACGAGAGCCTGGTGATCGGGTTGATCGGGGCGCTGCTCGGGATCGCGGTCGGAACCGGCCTCGGCTACGCGCTGCTGCGGGGGCTCTCGTCCGGCATCCCGGGGGTCGAGTACCGCCCTCCCCTGGCGACCATGGTCTCGGTGGGGCTGGCCGGCATCGTCCTCGGCCTGATCGCTTCGGTGCTGCCGGCGAGGCGGGCGGCGCGCCTGGACGTGATCAAGGCGATCAGCTACGAGTAGGCAAGCCGGTCAATCTCGTCGCTGATCCGCGCCACGAGCTGCCGCACCCGATGGGTCTCCAGGCTTCTCAGGTACGAGTAGTACGCGAGGCTGGTCTTCTCGATCTGGCCCCGGTGGCGCCGTCCCTTCTTGGCCAGGTATCGCTTCAGGAACCTCTTCCGCCGGTGGTCCCGGGCAGCCGGAACACCCCGCGCCGCGGAGTTGAACCGGTGCTTGCGCGACAGCAGCGCCCGGTAGGCGCGCCTCGACGCGTGATCCCTGCGGCGCAGCGAGCGCAGGAAATGCCGCAGGTCGGTCACCGCCGGCTCCTTGGCGAGTCGCGGCAGATGCGGCTCGACCACGAACCTGGACTGCCCCGAGGCGGCGGTCGGGGTCGCCGACGAGCTGGCGCAGACGGCGGCGATCAGCCGGCACGCTGACGAGGTCTCGCTGCGTCCTGAACCCTCGAGCTCTCCCTCGCAATCGAGGATGTGGTCCGGCGCGGGGCCGCCGCTGCAGAGGTCGAACGCCGGGCCGGCGAACACCCAGTCCTCGCCGGGCCCGCCCCCGATCTCGTCCTCGCCGCCGCCCACGGCCTGGCCGCCGCCGGCCGCGTAGTTGTCGCCGTAGCCGGTGTCGTCGCCACCGAGCAAGTGGATCTCGTCATCGCCGCCGCCCGTCGCCGTCCCGGTTTCGGTGTAGCTGTCCCCGACCACGAGATCCCTTCCCGGCCCGGTGCTCGCCTTGTCGTTCCCCCCGCCCTCGGCGTTGCCGGCGGGGGAGTAGCTGTCGCCGACCACCAGGTCGTTTCCGGACGAGGACTCGAAGTGGTCTTTGGCGCCGCCCTCAGCCGTGCCGGCGCCGGTCACGGCGCTGTCGCCGATCACGGTGTCGCCCCCGTGCTGGGCGCGAATGAAGTCCCTGGACCCGCCCTCGGCGTCGAGGCCGGAGTAGTTGTCGCCGACGATCAGGTCGCTGCCGAACTCGCCGTCGATCAGGTCCCGGTCGACCCGGCCGGAGACGCTGCGCGACAGGTCCGCCCGGTCGCCGACGATCAGATCGTCGGCGAAGCCGCCGCCGATGTAGTCCCTCCCCGGGCCTCCGATCAGCTTGCTCGGGTCGTCGCGCTTCTTGTCGCTCGGGTTGCTGCCCCCGAGGATGTAGTCGTCCCCGCCTCCGCCGTCGATCACGTCCGCGCCGCCGTTGCTGACGATCCAGTCCCCGCCTTCCGTGCCGAGGATGACGTCCTTGTGGCGCGTGCCCAGGATCACCTTGCGGTGGCCGGGGGCGACGAAGTCCGTGTTGGCGCCGACGATCGTCGCGGGCTGGCCGAGCACGGTGGGCTCAGAACCTGCCAAGGCGGGGGTTCCCGGGGTCGCCGCGGCGGCGGCGCAGATCGCCAGCAGGGCGACGCGTCCGGGGCGTCGGGCGACGCCTGCCGGCCCGCGTCGCGCCCTCAAAGCGACCGAGCCCGTTCCGCGGTCCGCGAAAGCCGGGGAGTGATCCCTAGGCACGATCCGTGGAAGGTAGGGCAGACGGGGGACGCATGCGCGGCCGACCCGATCGGCGGCGGTCACTCGTCGATCGGCGGCGGTCTGCGGGCCCGCTTGCGCTCCGCCGTGCGGCGCTTGGCCCCCAGGCGCCGCTCCCTCGCCGCCCGCCCGGGTCGGGTCGGGCGGCGCTCCCTGGGCACCGCGAGGCCCGCAGCCAGCTTCTCGCGCAGGCGTTCGAGGGCCTGCTCTCGATTGCGAGCCTGGCTGCGTGAGTCCTGGGAGGTGGCCGTGACCCGGGCGCCGTGGCGAGCGCCCAGCCGGGCCTTCTGGGCCGGCGTGAGCGCGGCCGACGAGGCGACCTCGAACACCGCCTCGACCCGGGAGGCGGTGACGTTGGCGTGTTGACCGCCCGGCCCGGACGAGCGGCTGGTGCGGACCTCGATCTCGGCCAGCGGGATCGCGAGCATCGGGGTGACGGCCATCGGATCGTCCACCGCCTCCACGGTAGCGACCCCCCGGGGGATCGCGCCGCCCCTTATCCTTCCCAGCTCATCGAACGGAAAGGACTGCCTTGGCAACCGCCGCGAAGAGCCACGACATCGCCGACATCGGCCTCGCCGACGCCGGCCAGCGACGGATCGAATGGGCCGACCGGCAGATGCCGGTGCTGCGATCGATTCGGGAGCGGTTCGAGAGCGAGCGGCCGCTCGACGGGATCCGCCTCGGCTGCTGCCTCCACGTCACCACCGAGACGGCCAACCTCGTTCGGGCCCTGATCGCCGGCGGCGCCGAGGTTGCGCTCTGCGCATCCAACCCGCTGTCGACCCAGGATGACGTCGCCGCGGCGCTGGTCGATCGGTTCGGCGCCGACGTCTACGCGATCAACGGCGAGGACAACGACTCCTACTACGGGCACATCCACGCCGTCGTCGATCGCCATCCTCAGATCACGATGGACGACGGCGCCGACGTGGTGGGGGTGCTGCACTCCGATCGAGCGGACCAGCTCGCCGACGTTCTGGGCGGTACCGAGGAGACGACCACCGGGGTCATCCGTCTGCAGGCGCTCGAGCGACAGGGCAAGCTCGGCTACCCGATCGTCGCCGTCAACGACGCGAAGACGAAGCACTTCTTCGACAACCGATACGGAACCGGCCAGTCGACCCTCGACGGCGTGATCCGGGCCACGAACATCCTGATCGCCGGCCTGCAGGTGGTGGTGATCGGCTATGGGTGGTGCGGACGCGGGGTGGCGATGCGCGCCAAGGGCCACGGCGCCAGGGTGATCGTCTGCGAGATCGACCCGCTGCGTGCCCTCGAGGCGCTGATGGACGGCTACGACGTCATGCCCGGGGTGGAGGCGGCACGGGTGGGCGACGTGTTCATCTCGGTGACGGGTAACCGCGACGCGATCGCCGGGGAGATGTTCGAGGTGATGAAGTCGGGCGCGGTGATCTGCAACTCGGGCCACTTCGACGTCGAGGTCAACAAGGGCGACCTGGACTCGATCACGGCCGAGACCTTCGAAGCGCGGCCCTTCGTCAAGGGACATCGGACCGAGGACGGGCGGGAGATCTTCCTGCTCGCGGACGGGCGGCTGGTCAACCTGGCCGCTGCTGAGGGCCATCCGGCGTCGGTGATGGACATGAGCTTCGCCAACCAGGCGCTGGCCTCCGAGCACGTGGTGCGCGACCACGGTTACCTGGAGAACCGCGTCTACCCGGTGCCCGAGGAGATCGATCGGGAGATCGCCCGCCTGAAGCTCGCCTCTCGGGGGGTCAGCATCGACACCCTCACGCAGGCCCAGGAGCAGTACCTGGCTTCGTGGGATCAGGGCACCTGAGCCGGCGGGTCACAGGCCGCAGGCGGCGGACGCTGCCGCCGTCCGCTTGGCGCCGGCCGCCGGCACCCGTCTGACATGCGCGCCATGGTCATGGCCGCCGGCCTCGGGACGAGGCTGCGACCACTCACCTACGGGATCCCGAAGCCGATGGTGCCGGTTGCCAACCGACCGGTCATGGAGCACATCCTCCGGCTGCTGAGCCGGCACGGCTTCGAGCAGGTGATCGCAAACCTGCACTGGTTCCCGGACACGATTCGCGATCGATTCGGGCACGGCTCGGAGCTCGGGATCGAGCTCTCCTACTCCCACGAGGACGAGTTGCTCGGAACCGCCGGCGGGGTTCGCAACGTGGCTGGGTACTTCGGCTCCGGCCCCTTCCTGGTGATGGCGGCCGACGCTCTCACCGACATCGATCTCGCCGGCCTGTGGGCGGCCCACGAGGCCACCGAGGGGATCGCGACCCTGGCCGTCAAACGGGTTCCGAACGTGGCCGAGTTCGGGGTCGTGATCACGGACTCGGACGGACGAGTTCAGGGCTTTCAGGAGAAGCCCAACCCGGCGGAGGCGCTCTCGGACCTGGCCAGCTGCATGATCTACGTGCTCGAGCCGGAGATCTTCGACTACTTCCCCGACCGGCCCGCGGTCGACTTCGCGCTCGACGTGTTTCCAGCCCTTCTGGACCACGACGTGCCGTTCCACGTGCACGCGATCGACGCCTACTGGAACGACGTCGGGTCGCTGCCCGAGTACCTCCGGGGCAACCTCGATGCGGTCGAGGGGGTGGTCGACGTCGAGCCCGGCGGGACGCTGCTCGCCGAGTCCGGTGGCGATCGCGCCACCGAGGACGGCGAGCCCGGTGTCAACGGGCCGGTGCTGGCAGCCGAGGGCTGTGAGATCGATTCCTCCGCCAGGCTCGACGGGCCGCTGGTGATCGGCGAGGGTTGCGCGATCGGCGCCGGGGCCCAGGTCAAGCACGCGGTGCTGCTCCCCGGGGCGGAGGTGCCCGCCCGGGGGGTGCTGGCGAGCGGGGTTCTGGGTCGGGCCACGGGCGTCGCTTGAGGTCGCCCGGCTTGTACGGTTGGCACCATGGCTCGATCGCCCGGCGTTCAGCTGCTTTGGTGGCGCGGCTGTCCCTCTTGGGAGGAGGCGCTCACGATCCTGCGCGAGGAGATGGCGGCGGCCGGGATCGACCCGAACGGCGTCGACGTGCGTGAGATCCGAACCGATCACGACGCCGAGCTCGAGGGGTTCGTCGGCTCCCCGACGATTCGGGTCGACGGCGGCGACATCGACCCACCGCAGGATCAGCCGATCGGATTGACCTGCCGCGTCTACAGGCTCTCAGACGGCCGGATCTCGGCCCTGCCCGATCGCGAGCGCCTGCGCACCGCCCTGGAGCGAGCCGGCGACGGGGACCCGGGCTGATGGCTCGTGCGACCGCCAGCATGGTGGGGCGACCGGCGCCGCCGCTCGAGCTCCCCGACACCGAGGGCGACACCCGGGTCCTGCCGGCGCCGGGAGAGGCCCCGGCCACGGTCGTGCTCTGGACCTGCAACCACTGTCCATATGCGCTCGCCTGGCACGACCGCCTGGTCCGGGCGGCGGCCGACTACGGGCCGCGGGGCGTCTGCTTCCTGGCGGTGAACTCGAACGACGCCGAGCACTACCCGCGCGACTCGCTGGAGGCGATGCGTGACCGCGTCCGCGAGGAGAAGTGGCCGTTCCCGTACCTGCACGACGAGAGCCAGCGCGCGGCATCCGACTGGGCCGCTCAGACGACCCCGCACCTCTACGTTCTCGACCGCGATCTCCGGATTCGCTACGAGGGGGCTCCGGATGCCGACCACCTGGATCCGGAACAGAACGCGGCCTGGCTCCGCGAGGCCCTCGATGCCCTGCTGGCGGGCGAGCAGCCCCCCCAGGCCGCCACCGAGCCGGTGGGGTGCTCGATCAAGTGGAAGCGCTGAGTTGACGGTCCGCCGGCGGTTGGTACGAGTGCCCGGCTCGTCGGCGAACCTCGGGCCCGGCTACGACGTGCTCGCGGCGGCGGTCTCGATCCATCTCGAGCTCGAGGTCGCGGAAACGGGCGAGTTCTCGGTCGACCCCGGTGCCGGCGGGGTGCCCGCGGATCGCTCCAACCTCTGCGTGCGGGCGTTCGAGGCGCTTCACCCGGCCGACGGCCTGCGGTTCGAGATCCAGAGCGAGATCCCCCTTGCCCGCGGACTCGGATCCTCGGCGGCGGCGATCGTCGCCGGGCTGATGGCCGCTGACCACATGTTCGAGCTGGGGCTCGATCGCGACCAGGTGTACGCCCGCGCGGTCGAGCTGGAGGGCCACCCCGACAACGTTGGGGCGGCTCTGTATGGGGGATTCGTGCTCTGCCCGCAGGCGCTCGATGGGCAACCTCACCCGAGTCCGGTGACGCTGGCGCCTCCCGAGGGCGTCGAGGGGGTCCTGGTGATCCCGGACGAGCAGGTGCCGACCGAGCGAGCCCGTGAAGCCATGCCCTCGAGCGTCCCGGTCTCCGATGCAGTCGCCAACATCGCCGCCGCCTCGCAGCTGGTGCTCGGCTTGGAGCGCTCCGATCTGGCCCTGATCGCCGATGGGCTCGCCGATCGGCTTCATCAGCCGCACCGGGCCCACCTGTACCCGCGCTCGATCGAGCTGCTCGCCGAGGCGCGCGACCTGGGGGCGATCGGGGCGACCGTCTCCGGCGCGGGGCCCGCGCTCCTCTTCTGGTGCTTCTGGCAGGACACGGGCAAGGTCACCGAAGCCCTGCGCGGCCGGGTCGGCGACTGGGCCGAGGTGCGCGGGCCCCGTTCTCGCCCCTGGGCGCGGACGTGCCGGAGCTGTAGTTGGTGGGCTAAAGCCGCGGAGTGCTCAGACTGCTGGGTAGGAGGGCAGAGAACTCGAAGACGCCGAACTGCGTTCCGCAGTGTCCGTCCTCCGGACACATCGGGACGCAGATGGGGCCGCCTCCCTGCGTGCCCTCGTTCGACCGTTGACCGGCGCAGCGACTACAGCAGCCCGAGCTGCCGCAGGATCGAGACCGAGTCCGAGTAGACGTCCTTGCGCTTCACGAGCCCGTTCTCGAACGGGATCACATCGAGGCCGTCCCAGCTGATCCTCTTGCCGGTTGGCGCCGCCACCAGGTCGCCGCGGCGCATCTCGCTCGCGTGCGTTGCGGTTGCGGTCCACTCCTGGACCACGAGGCCGTCGCGGACGTAGAGCCGACGGGTCGCAAACTCGATGTCGGGCCAGGTTTGGAAGATCCGCCCGATGTGGTCGCGCGCGGCCTCCCCCTCGGCTCGCTCTCCCGCGGTGTGGTTCTCGAACACCATGTCGGGCGCGTGCATGGAGACGATCCGGTCCAGGTCGTGGGCGTTCCACGCCTCGTTGTAGCGGGCGATCGTCTCCTGCAGCGCCGGCGCCGCGTCGGCCTCGCTCATGCGGGCACGACCTCCGCGCTCAGGACGTCGAGGCGCTCGAGCAGCTCCGGCTTGCCCAGCCTCCTCAGGATCTCGCCGGCCAGGGACAGGTAGTCGGAGCCCCGATCGGGGCGATAGTCGAGGATCGGGATCGCGCGCTCGGCGGACTCGGCGTAGGCGATCGATTGCCGGATCACGGTCCTGAACAGCTTCTCGCCGAACCGTTCCTGAAGCAACTCCACCGTCTGACGGGCATGGCGAGTCCGCATGTTGGCGATGTTGAGGCAGACCCCGAGCAGCTCCAGCTCGGGGTTGAGGCTGTCCCGGATGAGGTCCAGCACCTGGACCGCCTGCTCCATGCCCTGGAGCGAGAAGTACTGCGCCTCGGTGGAGAGGATCGCGTGCGATGAGGCGACCAGGGAGTTGACCGTCAGCAGGCCGAGGGTCGGGGGGCAGTCGATCAGGATCAGGTCCCGATTGCGCCGCAGGTCGCGCAGGGCGTTGCGAAGCGTCACCTCACGGCCGATCTTCCCGGCGAGCACCAGCTCGGCCTCGGCGAGGCGAAGGTTGGCCGGGATCACCCGCCCGTGGACGGCGTCGGCGGCCCTGGCCTGGCCCTGGAGCACGTCCCCGAGCGTGGGCTCGGCGTTGGGGTCGGTGTCGAAGTAGTCGGAGAGGTTGCCCTGCGGGTCCGCATCGACGGCGAGCACGTCGAGACCAAGCCGCTCGAAGACGTCGGTAAGCGAGCGGACCAGGGTGGTCTTTCCGGTGCCGCCCTTCTGCGAGAGAACCGCGATCGCTGCCGACATGGCCGCACTATATGGCGGAGCGCGAGCGTATACTTTCGCTCACCCCGTGTCCCCCAGTCGCGCGTCCGCTCGAAGAAGGCGTGGATCCCGGGAGGTCAGTATGGCCGGCTCCATCCGTCGCTCAACGTCGCTTGGCCCCGAGCGGCGCCGCTATTCGCCCGAGCGGGCGTATCGCCCCTTGTCGGCACCGGCGAGCGTCGAGGACCGCGACGCGTGCGCGATCTACGCATCCGTGCGAAAGGACGCCACCCCGAGCCGGGCGCCGGTCGAGTTGGCCCTGGCCAACCTCCAGAAGATGCTCCACCGGGCCGGCAACGTCGACGGCGAGGGTGACGGCTGCGGGATCCTGGTCGACATCCCCGGCAAGCTCTGGGCCGAGGAGGTTCGCACCGGGGGGCACAGCCCGGCCCTGGTCCAAGACCCCGCGTTCGCGGTGGCCCACCTGTTCATCGACCGCTCGGCCGATCTGGAGAAGGTCCGCCACGATGCTCGCGAGATCCTCGGGCGTGGCGGCTTCCGGATCCTTGCCGAGCGGCTCGGCGCAACCGATTCGGCGGCGCTCGGGGCCACCGCTCGCGAGGAGGAGCCCCATTTCTGGCAGGTCGCCGGAGTGTTGCCCGACGCCAGGCGGCGGGATCGGATCACCTTCGGCCTGATGATCGCGCTCGAGGCCGAGCTCGGCTGCCACGTCGCCTCGTTCTCGGCTTCCACCTGCGTCTACAAGGTGATGGGGGCGCCGAAGGTGCTCGGCGAGTACTACCCGGACCTCGGCGACCCGCGCTTCGAGACCATCGGCTGCTTCGGCCACAACCGCTACTCGACCAACACCTGGCCGTCGTTCAAGCGCGTGCAGCCGTTCACCGTGCTGGGGCACAACGGCGAGATCAACACGATCGAGCAACTGCGCCAGGAGGGCCGCATGCTCGGGGTCCCGATCCAGCCCGGCTGTTCGGACTCCCAGGACCTGAACCGGGTGGTCGACACGCTGATCCGGGTCGAGGGGCTTTCGCTCGCCGAAGCGATGGAGATGGTCGTGCCCCCGGTGGTCGACGAGATCCGCTCGCTGCCCACCGACCTGCAGCCCTTCTACATGTACCTGCACCAGGCGATGGGCCCGTTCGCGCAGGGTCCGGTGGCGCTGATCGCACGGCACGAGGACGAGTGCGTGTTCTCGGCCGACGCGCTGGGCCTGCGGCCGCTGTGGAAGCTCGAGACGCCGCACGACTTCATCTTCAGCTCCGAGCCGGGCGTGGTCGGCTGCGAGGACATGGCCTCGGAGCCGAAGCCCCTCGGGCCGGGCGAGAAGTTCATGGTCACGATCGACCGCGCCAGTCGCCGCTCGCGTGCTCCACGAGCACTGGCAGATGCAGCAGGAGGTCGCCCGGCGCTGGCTCGAGCGGGCCGGCGTCGAGGAGGCGGCCCCGTACGACCGAGCGCTCGAGACCGGCGGACCGCTGAAGGGGAGCGAGATCCCGGGCTACACCTCGGCCGGGCCGTCGGAGCCGGTCAAGGTCACGGACCGGGTGCTGGCCGGGTTCGGCTGGCAACGCGACGACGTCAAGCTCTGCCAGCAGATGGCGTCCAACGGCGCCGAGCCAATCGGCTCGCTCGGCTACGACGGGCCGTTGGCGTCGCTTTCGCCCGAGCGCCAGAACCTCGCCGACCACTTCAAGGAGACGGTGGCGGTGGTCACCAACCCGGCGATCGATCGCGAGCGCGAGATCGAGCACTTCTCGACCCGCTCGGTGTTCGGGCGTCGCCCGTCGATCCACGCGCCCGGGACCGACACACGAACGGTCGAAACCTCGTTCCCGGTGATCCTCGGAGGCCACCACGACCTGGCCCCGCTGGGCGACTCGACCTACCGACGAATCGCCCGGGACCACTGGACGTACCTGCTCGAGGACCTGTGGGAGGAGTTCCGCGATCGAGCCGCGGCGATCGACATCGCCCTGCTCGAGTCGGAGACCACCCACGGAGCGATCGAGCGGATCAAGCAGGAGGCGGTGAAGCGGGTCCGCCACGGCGCCGAGCTCGTGGTGCTCACCGATCGCACGGTCTACGACGGCGAGCGACGCTACCTGGATCCCCACCTGGCGACCTCCGCCGTCGACCAGGCGCTGAAGCAGCTCAAGGTGGGGGAGACCGGAGAGGAGAACCTCCGGCGTCGCTGCTCGATCGTGCTGCGCTCGGCGGCGATCCGCAATGTCCACGACGTGGTCATGGCCCTGGGCCTCGGCGCGAACGGCGTCTGTCCCTACGTGATGGTCGAGGTGATCTGCGTTGAGGACTACGACACCGACGTCTCCAACCTGTGCGCGGCGCTGCGCAAGGGGATCGAGAAGGTGATCTCGACGATCGGCATCCACGAGGTGCGGGGCTACGCCCGTCAGTTCTCCTCGATCGGGGTCCAACCCGAGCTCGCCGAGACCCTGCAGTGCGAGACCTTCTGCGCCTCCGACGGGGTGGGCGTGGGCTACACGCAACTCGACCGCGATGCCGACGATCGCTTCCAGATTCTCACCGGCGAGGACGAGGCCAAGCCGGCGAAGACCTTCCGCTTCTACCCCAAGGTCTACAAGGCCGCGATCGCCGCGGCCACCGGCGCCGCGTCCTACGAGGAGTACTCCAAGAAGGTCCGGGAGCTCGAGCGGGAGAGCCCGATCTCGATGCGCCACATCGTCGGGCTCCGATCCGATCGTGAGCCGGTCGAGCCCGAGGACGTCGATGCCTCGGTGGGAAGGCACGACTACCCGATCGTGATCTCCTCGATGAGCTTCGGCTCCCAGTCCGAGCCGGCCTTTCGCGCCTACGCCGAAGCCGCGAAGTCGATCAACATCCTCTGCATCAACGGCGAGGGTGGGGAGATCCAGGACATGTACGGGGAGTACCGCAAGTGGCGCGGGCAGCAGGTCGCCTCGGGCCGGTTCGGCGTCTCCGCCGAGATGCTCAACTCCTCATACTTGGCCGAGATCAAGATCGGCCAGGGCGCCAAGCCCGGGGAGGGCGGGCATCTCCCCGGCCGCAAGGTCTCCGAGAAGGTCGCCGAGGCGCGAAATGCGGCCCCGGGGACGGACCTCATCTCGCCCTCCAACAACCACGATCTGTACTCGATCGAGGACCTTGCGGAGTTGATCGACGAGCTGAAGACGGTCAATCCGGACCTCCGGGTTTCGGTCAAGGTTCCGGTGGTGCCCAACATCGGCACGATCGGCCTCGGGATCGCCAAGGCCGGGGCCGACATCATCACCCTGTCGGGATTCGAGGGAGGGACCGGTGCCGCCCGGCAGCATGCGCTGCGCCACGTCGGCCTGCCATCGGACATCGGCACCCGAGCGGTGCACAGGGCGCTGATGGAGGCCGGGATCCGCAACCGGGTCGAGGTCTGGGCCGACGGCGGCTATCGCCACGCCCACGACATCGTGAAGCTGCACTGCATGGGCGCCAACCGGGTCGCCTTCGGAACCCTGGCCATGGTCTCGCTGGGCTGCACGATCTGCCGCGGCTGCCAGCTCGACACCTGCCATGTGGGGATCGCGACCCAGATCGAGACCGTCGAGCAGGCCCAGGAGCACGGGCTGAAGAAGTTCACGCCGCAGCGCGTCGACTCCGCGGCTGAGAGCTGCGCCCGCTTCTTCGAGTCGATGGGCGAGGAGGTGAAGCGGGTGGTCGCCGAGCTGGGCTTTGAGCGGGCCCAGGACCTGGTCGGCCGCTACGACCTGCTGGAGCAGGTCTCACACGCCGAGCGCCTCGACCTCGCCCAGCTGATCACGCCCCTGGAGGAGTTCCTCGACCTGGAGCCGCTCGACTTGCCGGTTGCCGCCGAGGAGCTGGTCGAGGCCCGCGCCGAGGCCGGCCTGGTGCGGGCACGACCGATTCGAATGGAGCCGAAGCAGGCTTCGGCGCGGCTCGCCGGGCTGGCTGACAAGGTGTTCTCCGGCGAGGTAGTCCGCGACCACTTCCCCCGTTCCACCGACGCCAACGACAGGGTGCTCGGCACCGAGTTGGCGGGGGCGATCGCGCGGGCGCGGATCTACGGGGATGCGCCCGAGGGGGACTCGGTCGACGTGCTTGCCGAGCTGAGCTTCAACGGTGGCTCGGTCGCCGGCCAGGGCTTCGGCGCCTTCAACTCCTGGGGGCTGGTGGTCCGCGTGGAGGGCGGGGCCCAGGACGGGGTCGGCAAGGCGATGTTGGGCGGCACCGTCTCGATCATGAAGGGCAAGAACGCGGACGGCCGCCGGGTCAACGGCTCGGTTGGCAAGTCGTTCGCCTATGGCGCCCAGCGCGGCCGCCTGTTCGTCCAGGGCTCCGCGGACTCCCGCTTCTGCATCCGGCTCTCGGGTGCCGACGTCGTGCTCGGCGGCGAGCCGTCGGAGCCGCTCGACGACTCCCGCGGCTGCATCGTCGACCGTGCCAATGCGAAGGGGTTCGCGTTCGAGTACATGACCGCCGGCCGGGCGGTGGTGCTCGGCGACATCGGTCCCTGGGCCTGCGCGGGGATGACCGGAGGCCGGGTGTATGCCCGCATCAACCCCGATTGGAATCTCGATCGGGAGGCGATCCAGCGCCGCCTCGGCGAAGGCGCCAAGGTCGAGCTGACGGAGCTCGACCCCGAGGGCGTGCTCGACTTGGAGGAGCTGCTCGGCCACTACGCCGAGGAGCTGCGGATCACGGGCCAGGACTCCGAGGCCGACCGCATCGGTGCCCTGGCGCAGTCAGCGGGGGAGAGCTTCCTGATGATCGTTCCCCACCGGGTCCAGGCCGACCCGAACATCTCGACCGAGTAGGCGGGCGCCCGAAGACGCTCCGAGGGCTCGAGCGTCCTCAGGCTGGGTGGGGAAGGAGGCCAACGCGGATTGCGTTCGTTGTCGGGTTTGTTGGCCTATAGGTGCCAAAGGCGACAACGGACGCCCTTTGCGGGACGGGTGCCTGCCCTACCCAGCTGTTCCCCGCGCTGGCACTGCGTGCCGCTACGCCTGCAGCACGAACAGCCGGTAGCGCCCGATCTCGAGCTCGTCGCCGTCGGAGAGCGGGGCCCACTCCACCTGCTCGCCGTTGACGAACAACCCGTTCAGGCTACGGTCGTCGAGTGCCCGAAGCTCGTCCTCGGGGGTGCGGACGATCAGCGCATGCCGGCGTGACACGGTCGCGTCGTCGAGGCAGATGTCGGCGGAGCCGCTGCGCCCGATCCGCGTCCAGCCGGGCTGGAGCTGGACCAGCACCGGCTCGCTGTCGTCGTCCTCGTAGGCGACGTATTGACCGGACGGCTCGAGCTGGGCGCGTGTCTTCTCGAGCCAGGCCGGCGGCGAGGGAGCGGCTCTGACCGCCTCGGCGGCCACGGTTGAGGACTCGAACATCGAGGCGCGGCGAAAGCGGGACTCGCTGCAGGCCGGGCAGCGGGGAAGCTCGTCGCCCGCGGCGAGGGAGATCGAGTAGCCGCAGCGCACGCAGACAAGGGAGCCCACCGCGGCGAACTCACCTGTCTCTCTTACGTCAGCGCCTCCGTCTACGACTGCGTCCATCCCGAAAAGAGGTATTGGCATCCCAGAAACCTGTGACAATTTTAACGATCTCAAGGCGGAGGTCGCGCCGCTCCCGGAGGCGAAAGGTCCGCAATTTGGACGATTGCCGACGGCTCCCGGGCATAGAATCGCCGACCCGATGGGTCCGATCTCGGTCCGGCGATCGATCGACGCCCCGCGCGAGCGGGTGTTCGACTTCGTCTGCGACCTCGCCAATCGGCCCGCCTTCACCGACCACTTCATCGACGAGCTGCGGCTCGAGCGCCTCGAGTCGAGCGGCGTCGGCGCCTCGGCCCGGATGCGAATCGCGCGCCGGGGGCTGTGGCTGGAGACGGCGATCGTCGAGGCTTCGAGGCCGCATCGAATCCTCGAACGGGGCCACGGCGGACGGTGGGATCGGATCCCGGTCGCGACCGCCTGGGAGCTCGTCACCCAGGCCGGCGGCCGCGGCTGCGAGGTGACGCTCAGCTTCTCGACCGAGCCGTCGAGCGTGATCGATCGGCTGCGGGAGATGCCCGGCGCCGAGCGCTACTACCGGCGGCGGTGGTCGATCGCGCTCTCGCGCCTGAAGGACGTGATCGAGTCTCCGCGCGACAGCCCCGAGCACCTGGTCGTGGCCGGCGGCGACCGGCAGCCGGTGACATAGACTTCCGCCGCCATGGTGCGCGCCGCCGGACCCAGAACTCGTCTTGGCGCCGTGGCGGCCCTGGCCGCGGCGCTCGCACTCGGATTGCTGCTCTCTGGGTGCGACACCGATCCGGAGGACACCCTCAGCGTCAACGAGGGGGAGCCGATGCAGCTCGGCGACCTGATCTACAACGTCCAGATCACGCGCATCCTCAACCCCACCGACGGCGAGGACATCGCATACCTGGCGGGCCAGCCGCCGCCGCCCAACGACGAGTTCTACCTCGGGGTGTTCATGGAGATCCAGAACCAGGCCGACTCCTCGCGGCGGGTGCCGACGGACTTCCGGGTCGTCGATACCGGCGGAACCGAGTTCGACCCGGTGCCCAGCCGGAGCCTGTTCGCGCTCGAGCTCGGGGGCCGGATCCGTCCCGACGGCGAGCTGCCGGAGCCCGAGTCCACTGCGGCCAACGGCCCCATCGAGGGGGCGATGGTCCTGTTCCTGATCGATCGCGCGGCGCTCGAGGACCGGCCGCTGATCCTGCACGTACCCTCGTCGACCGGCTCGATCGGCGACGTAGAGCTCGATATCTGAGGCTACGGGCTCGCCGCCGACCAAGCCACTCCGAAGTTACGGAGTTGGCAACGAGGGGATGAGGCCGAGGCCCTCCCTCGAACTGCGGCGCATCATGTCCGTCCTGCGGACGCGGCGGGACCCAGACTCGCAGGCTGGTGCTTGACTCCTCCCTACTCGATCAGGAACCCGTCGCGCGAACTGAGCGTGGGCCCGGCGCGTCAGCCATCGCCCAGGCCGGCGCCGAGCACCTCGCGGACGATTGGGGCGGCCACCGTGCCCCCGTCCCCGCTGGCGTTGACGATCATCGCCGCCGCGACCAGCTTCGGCTGACTCGCCGGCGCGAAGCCCGTGAACCAGGCGTCGACGTCCTGCTCGACGCTGGCGCCGGATTGCGATTGCCCGGGCTCGAGCGCCTTCGGCCCGAGCTCGGCGGTGCCCGTCTTGCCGGCCACCTGGACGCCGGGCAGGGCGGCCGCGGTGCCGGTGCCGCCCGTGACCACGCCGATCATCAGGCTGCGAAGCGTGGCCGCGTTCTCCGACGAGGTCACCCGAACGGGGGTGGCGGCCGGCCGGAGTGCCCGGTCCTTGACCATCGCGGTGGGGCTTCGGACGCCCCCGTTGGCGATCGCCTGCGCGACCGAGGCCATCTCCAGCGGGGTCGCCAGCACCTGCCCCTGGCCGATCGCGGTCACCCCCAGGTCGAGGTCGCCGGGGATCGAGGCTGGAATCGTGCTCTGGGGCGGGTCCATCGCCGCCAGGGCGCCGTTGTCGAACAGGCTCGGCGGGGAGTTGAAGCCGTAGCGCTCGGCGGTGCCGACCAGGCGCTGCGATCCGATCTTCGGCCCCAACGGGACGAAGACGCTGTTGCACGACTCGGCGAAGGCTTCCATGAAGGTTCCGCCGCAGGCCTCGTTGTTCGCGTTGGCGACCTCGCGTCCCTCGATCACCGCCGAGGTCTGGATCGGGAACTGATCGGTGGGCTTGACGAGTCCCGCGTCGAGCGCCGCGGTGGTGGTGATCAGCTTGAAGGTCGAGCCCGGCGGCTGCGGGCCGGAGAGGGCGATCCCAGCCAGCGCCAGCACCGAGCCGTCCCCGGCGTCGAGGACGGCCACGCCGCCGTACTGGCCGCCGAGCGCGGACGCAGCGGCCTGCTGAACGTCGGGGTCGATGGTGGTGTGCACGGGCCTGCCGGGAGCGGGCTTGGTGCTCGCCAGGACCCGGCTGGGAGCAGCGGCCGTGGCTCCCTCGGCCGGCACGCTCACCAACTCGCCGCCGGGCTGACCGGCCAGGCGTCGGTTGAACGCCAGCTCCAGCCCGCTGGTGCCGGTCGGGGCGCCGGCCGGGAATCCGGCGGCGGCCAGCTCCAGGCTCTGCTGTGCGCTGGGGGTGGAGACCTCGCCCACGGCCGCCTGGGCCGCCGTGCCGAGCGGCGAGGAGCGGGCGGTCGCCGGGCCCTCGGCGAGGGGCGTTCCGTCCCGGGCCAGGATCGGCGCCCGCTCCGGCGCCCGTGTGTGGCGGGCGAGGCGATCGTCTCGTCCCAGGCCCGGGAAGACGAGGTTCGGCGACCACGCCACCCGGCCATCGGCGAGCGGCAGCTTGACCGATCCGGAAACCTGGCCGAAGGCATCGGTGTCGAAGCTCACGGGCATGATCGCCACCCGACCTCCGCCGGCGTCCGATTCCGAGACCTCGCCGGCAACGACCTCGGATACAGTCGCCGTTCGCTGGGCCTTGTCGTAGGCGTCGGTGAACTCGTCCAGCGGGTACCGCTTGGCGCTGGCCGGCGAGATCTGGGCGTGCATGTCCGCGAAGTCCAGCCTCTCCCAGTCGTCAGCGAACCTCTGCACAGCCGGCAGCTCGGCTCGCCCGCCGGCCACGATCGCCCCCGTGATGAACGCCGAAGCCGCCAGGGCGGCGACGGGGAGAGCACGAGTGAGAAGGCGACGGCGGCGCGTCGCCTCGGGGGCGATCGGGTTCAAGGCGGTAGAAAGGTAATGGGCAATTGAACGTCGTCGACGTAATCATCGTGGTCTTCGCGGTCGCGCTCGCGGGGATCGGATACGAGCGTGGGCTGATCGCCAGCGCGCTGCCGCTGGCCGGCTTCGTGGTCGGGGCGCTCGTCGGCGGCCGGCTCGGTCCGGCGCTGCTCGCGGGCGGCGGCGAGTCGCCCTACGCCCCCCTCGTCACGGTGCTGGCCGGGCTGCTGCTGGGAACGACGGTCGCGGTGGTCATGGAGGGGATCGCCGAGGCGCTTCGGGTTCGCCTCCTCCGTCGTGGGGTGGTGCTCGGCAGGCTCGACGGGGCCGGAGGGGCGCTGCTCCTGGCCGGGCTCGCGCTGGTGCTCGCCTGGGCGTTCGGCGCCGCCACCCTCAGCGCATCGGGCACCGGCGCCCCGGACGTCCGCGATGCTCTTCAACGGTCCCAGATCCTGGCGGCGCTGAACGGGGCCCTGCCGCCCAGCGGGCCGCTGCTCAACCTGCTGCGCCACGTGGATCCAGTGGGACAGGTGGTCGGGCCGCAGGCGAACGTGCGCGCCCCCCGCCCGGCGATCGCACGCGACCCCGACGTCCAGCGGGCCGGTGGGAGCGTGGTCAAGGTGCTCGGCACGGCCTGTGGGCTGGGGCTCGAGGGCTCCGGGTGGGTCGCGCGGCCGGGGCTCGTGGTGACCAACGCCCACGTGGTCGCGGGGGAGGACGACACCACGGTCACGTCGCCCTCGGGCACCTCCTACGACGCCGCCCCGGTCCACTACGACCCGCGCAACGACCTGGCGATCCTACGCGCCCCGGGCCTGGATCTGCCGGGACTGCGAATCGCCCCCAGGGCCGCCGCCGGAACTTCGGGGGCGGTGCTCGGCTACCCGGAGAACGGGCCGTTTGCGATCTCGCCGGCGCGGATAGGGCAGAGCGGCACGGCGATCACCGAGGACTCCTACGGGCGCGGTCCCGTGGAGCGCACGATGACGCCGTTCCGGGGCCAGGTCAGGAGCGGCAATTCCGGTGGCCCCGCCGTCGACCACGCCGGCCGGGTGCTGACGACCGTGTTCGCAGCCGCACAGGGACGGGGATCGCCGGGCGGGCTCGGGGTCCCGAACGGCGTCGTCCGGCGCGGGCTCGCCGGCAGGCTCGCTGCAACCGACAGCGGTCCCTGCGCCGCCTGAACGGCCCCCCCGCCGGCCCCGCCGGACGCCTTCTGTAACCTCACTCAGGGGTGGAACCTGCGCCTTCGCAAGCAGAGCGCGGCCTGCACCACGCTCCCCCGGTACGCGTCTGTCCGGACTTCCATCACGCGGTCGAGCTGATCGGCAAGCGATGGGCCGGGGCGATCCTCTGGGCCCTGTCCGAGCGCCCGCACTACTTCGGCGAGATGCTGGAGGCGGTTCCCGGTCTCTCGGACCGGCTGCTGTCGCGCCGCCTCCGAGAGCTCGAAACCGAAGGGATGGTGAAGCGCTCCGTCCACACCGGAAACCCGCCCAGGGTCTCCTATGCGCTGACCGAGAAGGGCGATGCCCTGCGCCCCGCGATCCAGGAGCTGCACGCCTGGGCGCAGCACTGGAACGGCGGCTAGCTCCGTTCGCGCTCACCACTCACGCGGATTGCCCTGCGGGATCCGATCGCCGACCAGGGTCGCCTCGATCAACTCGACCGGATACGGGCCGGTGGTCTCGTGGAAGAGATCGAGCTGGCCCGGGCCGAGCGCCTCGAAGGCGGACTCGACGGCGCGGGCGTAGGCGGCGACGATGGCCGCTCCGGGGGGCAGAGGGCGGGCGAAGTTCTCGGGCTTGGCGACGAATGCGTGGACGCGGTCGAAGCGCGCCGCGGCCTCGCCGATCAAGTCGCCCGCCACCTCCACCCGGTCATAGCGAAGCTCGCGAATCGCGAGCCGATCGAGCTCCTCTTCGGAGATCTCGATCAGGGGCCCGTTGGGGCCGGTGCCGGGATGCCCCGGCTCGACGTTCAGGCCCACGCAGTGAGGCGGAATGGTTCCGTCGCGACGGGCGAACGTCTTCTCCACGCGCATGTTGTCCCGCGCCTGCGACCAGCGGCGGCGCCAGCCCCCCAAGTGCACCACTCCAGCGTGCTCGACCGGCCGGCCCAGAGTGCGCTCGGCGCTCTCCGGGCTGGCCAGCGAGCCATAGGCGAAGACGGCGATTCGCGACCTCATCCGGTTGCGGCCCACTGCGGGCGCCAAGCCGGCCTTGCGCACAGGCGGGCCGCCGCCGGGCAGCCGTGGCAGAGCGAGGCGTGAGGATTGTCGGTACGCGCGAAGTCGCCCGCGCGGATGCCCGCGACAAGCCGTTCGAGCCGCTCGGATGCGGCCTCGAGCTCCGCCTCGTCGTACTCCCGAACCGCCGCGCGCTCGGGCGCCTCGAGGAAGCAGGAGGCGGCGCGGATCGGTCTGCCGGAGCGGCTCCCCCGCGCTCGGCCGACGGCCAGCGCGTACAGGTCCCGCTGGGTCTCGTAGCGGCTGGCGAGCTCGGTCCGATCGACGCCCCGAAGCGCGTCGGTCTTGTAGTCGACCACGATCGGCCCGTCGGCGGTGTCGGCCAGCAGGTCGATCTTGCCCCGCACGATCGCACCCCCGAGCTCGAGCACGAACGGCACCTCCGGACGCGCCCGGGCACCGCCCTCCTCGAGCTCGGAGCGAAGGCCGCAGCGAAGCCAGTTGTCGAGCAGGGCCTCGACGCGTTCGCGGGCCTCCGGGTCATCCCCGATCCCCTCGCGAGCGAGGATCGCGCCGATCTCCTGATCCGTCGGACGTGACCAGTCCCGGCGGGCACACGACTCGAGCACGCCGTGGACGCAGTTGCCGATCGCCAGCGAGCGCCGCCTCGGCCCGAGCTCGGGATCGACTCGCTCGTCGAGCTCCGGCCCGACCTCGGCCGCGTCGATCGAGTCACCGTCGATCGGCATCGAAGGCGAGACGAGCCCAAGCACTCGCTCGACGTAGAACCGATAGCCGCAGCCGGCGTAGTCGGCCAGGGCCGAGTACGACAGGTGGCCGGCGGTCGCGGGCCGAACCGGCTCGGCGAGCACCGGCTCGGCGGGGGCCGAGGACATCGCCGGTCTCGGATCCGCCGCCGGATGCCGACGTCGCAGCTCGGCCGCCCGCTCGGGGCTGGGCGCTTGGATTCGCACCGCCAACCTGGGCGGCGGCCCGCTCGCCGCGCTCCCCTCGGTCGCCGGTGCGGGCTCCAGCGCGACCTCCGCATCGTCCCCCGACCAGCCCCGCGCCAACAGGGCGCCGAGCAGCATCTCGACCGCGGTGGCCGACGACGACGCCTCCACGTCCTGCTCGAGCTTCGAGCGGCGGGCGACGCCGCTCAGGATCAGCCGCTCCCGGGCGCGGCTGGCGGCAACGTAGACCAGGCGCAGGGACTCCTCCACCTCGGCCCGCTGCTCCTCCTCGCACAGCTCGACCAGCTCCCACAGGCGCATGGAGTCACCGGCGGCGATCGGCAGTCGCATCCCGAAGCGCCCCCCGGCTGGATCGCCCAGCTCGCCCGGCAGGCGGCCGATGGCGACATCGGGGTGACGAAAGCCGGCTCCGAGGGTCCGTCCCAGATCCGCCACCGCCACGACCTCGAACTCCAGCCCCTTGGCGGCGTGAACCGTCATCACCCGGACCCCGTCGCGGCCCTCGACCTGCATCGCGGCCATCCCCTCCCGCTCGTCGCGGCGGGTGCGTTGCTGGGCGAAGTCGAGAAAGCCGCGGAGGTCGCGTCCCTCGTGCCGTTCGTACTCGCCCGCCAGGCGCATCAGCTTCCGCAGGTTGGCCATCCGCCGCTCCCCGTCCGGCAGCGAGAGGATCGATACGTCGTAGTCGAAGGCCGATACGGCGCGGTCGATGAGCGCGTCAAGGGCCCGAAACGGC
The DNA here is from genome assembly GCA_963811625.1 of uncultured bacterium. GTDB lineage: Bacteria > Actinomycetota > Thermoleophilia > Solirubrobacterales > 70-9 > AC-56. The sequence goes on from CAWERS010000002.1 coordinate 474,493, forward strand.
GCCTCGGCGCGAAGGTCGAGGACGGTGTCGCGGAACCGGGCCAGGCGATGGACGTCGTCGGCGGGCATCGCCTCCGGCAATGACCAGTCGGCGATCGTCGGCCAAATGTGACGCGGTCGACCCTCCGGGTCGCGGGCAGCCCGTCGCAAGAGCCAGAGCGCATCGGCGCTGGCGCCGCACGCCGGCGAGGCGAGGGCGCCGAACAGGGCCTCGTCATCGAGCGGGTTGGCGATCACGCCGCAGAGGCGCAGCGCGTCCTCGACCTGCTGCTGCGACCAGTAGCCTCGCCCGCCGACGACGTAGGGCGCGAGGCCAGCTCTCTCCAGGGCCTCGGAGAAGGCATCGACGTGGGTGAACGCGCGCAGCAGGACCACCATCTCCCCCCGTGGAACGCCCTGGTCCGCGAGCTGACGCAGGCGCTGCGCTAGAAATCGCGCCTCGGCCACGCAGGCGGGATTGCCCTCGCCGCGTGGCGGGGCGAGCTCGATCACCTCGGAGCGCCATCCGCCACCGTCATCCGCGGCCGGCTCGGGGTCGTCGGTGACCAGGAGCTCGGCCGCAGGCCGGCCCCCGGCGGGGCCGGCCCCCGACTCGAGCCCCGCCTCGAGGGGCAGGAACTCGGGCCCGAACAGCGTCGCGGCGACGAAGTCCACCGCGGCGAGCACCTCCGGCCGCGAGCGGAAGTTGCCGCGCAGCGGGATCTCCTCCGTATTCGGGTCGTCGGCGGCCTCGCGCCGGCGCCTGCGGAAGACCTCGAGGTCGGCGTGACGGAAGCGATAGATCGACTGGTACTCGTCCCCGACGCAGAACAAGCGGGTCTCCGGTCCGCGCAGGCAGTCGATCAGCGCGAGCTGGACCCGATTGGTGTCCTGAAACTCGTCGACCATGAGGTGGGCGAACCGGCGTCGCCACGCGTCTCGCAGCGGCCCCGGTCGGCGCAGCAGGGCGACGGCGCGCAGCTCCAGGTCCTCGAAGTCGGCACCCGATCGCTCGGCCTTGAGGCGCTCGTAGGCCCGATCGTAGGCGTCGAGCAGGTCCCCGAATGCGCTCAGGCCGTGGTCGGCGAGGTCCCTCTCGGCCGGGGAGAGATCGCCGGCGCCCTCGTCGCTCTTGGCCGAACGAGCCGGGGATCCCGGGTCTGGGAGGCGGACGGGGTCGGCTCCCTGGCTGCGAAGTCGCTCGTGCGCGCCCTGGACCATGCCTCTCAGCCTGCGGGCCTGGAATGCGGCCGCGAACCGGGCCACCGTTGCGCCGCCATCGGCGACCGCTTCCTCGAGCGCGGTGGCGAACGCCCGCTCGCCGAGCCTGGCGGCCTCGGCCTCGTCGAGCACCCGGAAGCCGGGGTCCATGCCGGCGGCCACGGGATGAGCCGCGCAGAGGCGCCGGCAGAAGCCGTGAATGGTCGTGATCCAGGCCCGTTCGCCCTCCCGCGCGGCGCGTGCGATCCCGCGCGCCAGCACGGGCTCCCCGCGCTCGGCCGCTGCCCGGGCGCGAGCCGAGAGCTCCCGATGGACTCGCTCGCGCAGCTCGCCTGCTGCACGCTCGGTGAAGGTGAAGGCGAGGATGCCCTCGGGCGAGAGGTCGTCCTCGGTGACGCAATCGCAGTAGCGCTCGACCAGCACCCCGGTCTTGCCGGCCCCCGCCCCGGCCTCGGTGAACACGTCGCGATCGCGGGTCGCGACCGCCGCCCGCTGCGCCCGGGTCCGCTCCTCGGGGGCGCGGCCGGACTCCAACGCCGGCTCCTGGGCCACAAGCGCGAGCTGTTGCGAATCACCGGCCATCAGGTGCCGTTCCCTCCCTCCTCCGGGGCGATCGAGCGCTCCAGCCGGCAGATCGGCTGATAGCGGCACCAGTCCGGGCACTCGCCGCGATTCGGGTCCCGACTGATCGCTCCGCTTCGCATCGCAGCCGCCTTGCGGCGGGCCCGCCCGACTCCCTCCTCGACCGTCGCCCGCACCTGCTCGCCGTCGAGTCGGTCGGTCCTGGTCACCTCCAGCGCCTCGGTGCCGCCGGCATCCTTGACCACGAACCCGCGCGGCTTCGGATCCCCGGACCCGCCGAGCTGGTAGTAGAGGCCCCCCAGCGGCTCGACCTCCCATAGGTCGCGCAGCGCCCGCGCGTAGAGCTGCAGTTGCAGCTTGCCCTCCTCGGCCAGCTTCGCGGCCGCCCAGACCCTGGTTCCCGTCTTGTAGTCGTAGACAAGGCCGAAGCGACCATCGGGGCTGACGTCGACGCGGTCGATCTGTCCATGGACGCTGAGATCGCCGAGGTCGAGCGACGGCCGGTCCACCCCCTCGCGGTCGCCGAAGGCTGCCTCCACGAACGCGGGGCGAAGGTCCGTCTCGGCCCGGCTCTCCCGCTCCAGCAGGCGATTGATCTGCGCCCGCATCCGCTCCAGCGAAACCGTCGCCAGCGGCTGGCCGGGGCCGAGCCCGTGTGCGTCGGCGACCTCGGACAGGAGCTCAGAGGCGCGGTCGCGCCAGCGCCTGAGGTCGGCGGGACGTGGGATTCGGTCGGCTCCGGGCGGCTCGCGGTAGAGCCGCTCGAGCACCTCGTGGACGATCGAGCCGGCGGCCAGCGCCTCGGGCTCGGGCTCGAGGCGCTGCGGGGACAGCTCGTGGTCGACGAACCACCGGTAGGGACACTCGATCCACTTCTCAAGCGTCCCGGCCCCGACCGGGTTTCGGTCTGCCAGCTCGGCCAGCACCGCAGGGCTCCTCAGCGGGCCGGGGAGCGGCGGATCGTTGCGCGGGCCGAGGGCCGCCATGGCGCGCTTGAGCTCGCGCTGGCCGGGCGCGCGGTCGGGCTCGAACACCACCCGGTCGAGGCCCCGCTCCCGTTTCAGTCGGCGCTCGGCCTCCTGCGGCGTTGGCGCCAGTCGATCCAGCACGTCGTCGACGAACGGCGAGCGAGCGCACGGGTGACCGTCCTCGTCGCAGCTTCGCCACGAGAGCCACAGGCGCTCGGTTGGTCGCGACGCGCAGGCGTGGAACAGGTAGCGCTCCTCGAGCACCGGGTCCCGCCTTCGCAGGGCCCGCAGCTCCAGCCGGGTTCGGCGCTCGTCGCCGAGCAGCGGGTCCGCGGCGTCGCCTCCGGGGAAGTCTCCGTCCTGAAGCGAGCCAAGAAACAGGTGCCTGGCTCGCGCCGCACGCACCCGGTAGGGGCTGAGGACCCGCACCCGTCCCTCGGTCGGCCCCCGCCATAGCGCCACCCGCACCTCGTCGAGCGCCTCCAGGGCCTCGGAGGGGGAGGGCGCGGCGCATCCCGGAAGGCGGTCGAGCTCGGCGAGCTCCTCCAGGGTCGAGGCGGCCGCGGCCGCCGCCCGGATCTCCAGCGGCTCGAACGGGGCGGGGTGACCATCCCCATCGAGGCGCCCTGCCACCGGCTCGCGCCCGGTGTGCGCCTCCTCGGCGAGGCGGTGCGCCTCGGCCGCGAGGGTCTGGAGCCAGCGGGCGCCGCCGCGCGCCTCGCGGAGCGCGGCGAGCGCAGCCGGAGGCGCCTTCCATGTCTCCAGAATCCGGTCGGCATCCCGCACCTGCTCGCGGCGCATCCGGCGCTCGAGCGAGTCGGCGATTCCCCGGGCCTCGGCGCCGGGCCTGGCGCGCATGTAGTCGAGCAGGTCGTCGGCGCTGGGGTCTGGAAGGGCGCAGCGCCCCAGGGCCCCGATGCCCCGGCCCACCGCCGTGTCCCGCAGCGGCACCGACGCCTCGACCGCGACCGGGATCCCGAACCCGGAGAGAACCTGGCGGTACAGCGCACCATGCGCGTCCGGATGGCGGAGGACGACCAGGATGTCGTCGGGCGCCACGCCATCGGCCAGCAGCCCAGCGATCTCACCGCCGATCGCCTCCACCTCGCCTCGCTCCCCCCCGGACTCCAACAGGGTCAGCCCGCCGTCCGGGTTCACCCGGGCGCCGCCGACTTCGAACAGGCCCCGGTCCAGCTCGCGGAGCGTCTCGCTATCCGTGTAGCCGGGGTCGAAGCTGAGCTCCACCTGGTCGGCCGGCTCGAGCTCCGAGCCCAGCTGGGCGAGCAGCTGCGCCCTCGCCGCCAGCGCCTCGGTGTCGGCGTAGTTGACCGCAACCGTGACCTCGCACGCGTCCCTCAGCGCGGCCAGCAACTCCCGCTGCTCGACGCTCAGGTCGTCGAATCCGTACACCAGCACCGGCCGCGCCTCCCAAGTGTGGGGCCGCTCGCGCAGGCGATCCGTAACCGCCCGCAGGGCGGAGTGGGGATCCTCGCGCGCGGCCCGGTCACGACGCTCGACGTAGGCCGCGTAGAGGGCCGCCAGCTCGCCTTCATAGTCGCCGTCTTCAAGCTGCGCGGCGGCGCGAGCGAGCTCCTCGGGATCGACCCGGGCGCGCTGGAGCTCGCCGATCAGGCGCTCGAGCGCCGGCGCAAAGCCCCGCCGTCTCGCCGCGCCGCTCAGGACCCGGAGCCCTGTTTCGCGAATCGCGCTCCGAACCAGGGCCAGGCGCTGGGCCGCCGAGATCGTCGGTCGCAGGGTCGCTCCGGTTGCGGTCGCGATCTCGTCCGTCAACCTCCTGAAGGTGCGAATCGCGGCGCCGATCACCGCCCTTTCGCCCTTGGCGAGCTGGCGCTCGAACCAGGCCACGTCGTCCTCGGTGGGAACCACCAGCACCGGATCCCGGTCGAGGGAGCCCTCGAGCCGGGAGCCGATCTCGAAGGCGCGGCCCGAGTTCGGCGGCCCGACGATCACGGTCAGAGGCATCGCCGTCCAGCATAGGTCGACCCACGGCGCTCGACTCGCGGGTTCCGTCGGCCGGCCCGTCTATCTTCGCCCCGTCATGTCCCTCTGTTTCATCGATCCCGCCGACGCCATCCGGGCGATCGCCGACTCGGTCGGCCGCGAGGCCCGCCGGCAGCTGCTCGGGGAGGCCGTGCGCGCCTGGGTCGACGAGATCCCCGATGACGAGCTCGAAGCCCACTACGCGCGGGCGATTGCGGAGCTCGACGAGCACGACATCTCGATGCTCGCCGCGTGGCATGCGTCCATGGACGTCGGCCACCCCGTCCCCAACCGGGACTTCCTCATGGGTGCCTTCACCTCCCTCGGCCAGCACCGGCGCGAGGCGTTGAAGCTGGCCGCCGGCTTCCGCGGCGAGGAGGCCGTCGACCGCGGCGTAACCGAGGAGCGGGCGCTCGAGACCGTGCTCGAGTGGCTCTCGCCCCCGCGGCTGATGGAGCTCGCGGTCGAGGCGGTTGAGTTGTACGTCTGGGACCGCGCGGGCTCCGACAACTGAGGCGGAACGGCTCCGTGGAAGCCGCGCGTGGCTGGGTGGGGAGGCAGGGTCAGGGACGCACCGCGCGCAGCGCCGCCTCGATCTCCGGGATCGCCTGGTCGGAGGAGCGGAAGTGGACCGCTGTCATGCCGAGCTCGCGGGCGGCGACGATGTTGTGCTCGACGTCGTCCACGAACAGGCAGTCCGCGGTGCCGAGGCCTCCGCCGAGTCGCTCCACGGTCAGCTCGTAGATCGCCCGCTCCGGCTTGCGCATGCCGACGAACGCGGAGTCCACGATCACCTCGAAGATCTCGTCCACCGGCAGCATCCCGCGCCACATCGGCTCCCATTCCCGCACGTTGTTGGTCAGGAGCGCCATCCGATAGGCCCTTCGCTTCAGGCCGCGCATCAGCTCGATCATGGGCTCGTTCGGATCAAGGGCGTCGAAGTAGATCTCGCTGAAGCGGTGCAGCTCGGGCTCGTGGCCGAGCTCGGTGGCCAGCTCGCGCCTCAGCTGACCGAGGAAATCCGCCTCGCTGATGCGCCCGCGCTCGAGCTCGAACAGCGGGTGCTCGCCGTTGCGCTCGGCGATCCGCTGCATCGCCGATCCGAGGCTCTCAGTCGGGATCCCGGTCTGGTCCTGGAAGGCGGCGAAGGAGCCGAGCAGCGGCGTCGTCAACACACCGCCGAAGTCGGAGATCACCGCCCGGATGGTCATCGTCACGCTCCCCGCAGCAGCTCGTAGGTGCCCGACCCGCCGGCCCCGTCGAGGCGAAAGGACATCCGCGCGAGCTCGCGTCGCACCATGCCGTCGCTGACCTCGACCTCGCCGCGGCGATCGCCGGCGAGCCGCAGCGGTGGCGATCCCGGCTCGGCCCAGAGCTCCGCCCCGATGCGACGGGGCAGCCCGCCGGCGTCGTACTCGGTCGAGAGCAAGGCCTCGGTCAAGGCGACCGGCTCCCCGGACTGCTCCAGATGATGGGCGACGCGGTCGCGGTCGTGGCCGACGCTTTCCCGTGGCCTGAGCGCGGCCAACGCGAGCGCCTGACCATCCTCGAACGTCGCCGAGATCAGCCGCAGCGCCTCGATCGCCTTCCAGTCGATCTCTCCTTCCACCCGCCACGCCGATTCCCACGGCTTTTCGGGATCGACCGAGGGGGGCTCGGCCACGCCGCGATCCCAGGCGAGTCGTAAGGGCGGGCCGCCGCCCGGCACCTCGAAGGCGACCGAGAGCGCCTCAGGACTCGCCATCGCCACCCGGCCCCGGGAGCTCGCGCTCGACCTCGGGCACCTCGTGGGCCGTTCCCTCGTAGTCGTAGCCACTCGCCGTGCGTCCCGGGTCACCGCCGTTCGCGCGAGCGGAACCCCAGCGAACCCCTCGCACCGTGAAAGCTGCCCGGCGGCGGGCGAACCGGGCGACCAGGCCGCGGAAGATCGCCCTCGACGGCGGGATCAGGAGCAGCAGGCCGATCACGTCGCTGATGAAGCCCGGGGTGATCAGGAAGGCGGCGCCGAGGATCACCATCGCGCCGTCGAACACCTCGCGGGCGGGTATCCGCCCCTGCGCCAGGGAGTCGTTGAATCGGCTCCACGCCAGCCTGCCCTGTGACCGCAGCAGGGCGGCGCCGAGGAAGCTGTCCAGGATCAAGAGCGCGATCGTCGGCAGCACGCCGATCGCCTCGCCGACCTTGATGATCACGTAGATCTCGGCGATCGGCACGACGATGAAGATCACCACCAGGAGCAGGGCCACCCGACAAGCCTAGTCAGGCGGCATCGCTACGATGGGTCGATGGCAGCTGAAGGGACCGCAACCGTCACCCAGGACGAGGTCTACGAGGCGCTCGAGGAGGTGATCGACCCCGAGCTCGGGCTCGACTTCGTTTCACTCGGGCTTGTCTACGAGGTCGAGATCCAGGCCTCAGACGTCTACGTCACCTTCACCCTCACCTACCCGGGTTGCCCGATCGGACCGCAGGTCGCCGAGCAGGTGAAGGAGTTCGTGGGCGGGCTGGACGGCGTGGAAGGCGTGTACCCGAAGATGGTCTTCGACCCGCCCTGGTCCCCCGAGATGATGTCCGAGGACGCCAAGTTCGCGCTCGGGTTCTAGTTCCTGCAGATCACCGGCTCGAGCTAAGGATTCAGCGCACGGACTGAACCCCCAGCGCTGGTTGGGGAAACGTCCTAGTGCCCGTATCGGGGCCCTCCTTTGCCCTGGCTCCTAAGTCCGATTCGTGGATGTCGTCAAACCATCCTGCCGGGGGGCCTCGCAGTCTTCGTGGTGGGGGCTCAGCCGCGACTAAACAGGTCCCTGAACCGCCGGTACTTGAACCGCAGGATCGGCCGCTCGACCAGGTAGTAGCTGGCGGCGGCAACCGCGACCGAGAAAATCAGTGTCAGGGGCAGGGCAATCCCATACGGCATCCCGGGCGTGACTTCTTGGGCGATTGCGAAATGCCAAAGGAAGATGCCATACGAGATCAGACCCAGCCAGGCGAGCAAGGGATGCGCCAGCACCCGGCGGGGCAGTCCCCCGCGCTGGTCGCTGAACACTGCCGGGAGCACGACCAGAAACGCGACCAGCCCCAGCCCAACGAAGTTCACCAGTCGATCCGTCTTGGCAGCCGGGAAAGACGAAACGGGCAGCCAGAGGCAGAGCGCGACGTAAGTCACGATCGCCACGAGCCAGGGGACGATGGGATCCGAGGCCGTCCAACGGACCAGCGCAGGCCGGCGCTCGCTGCCATTGAGGCCGACCGAGGCGACCGCGAGCCCCATCCCGAAGGCGAACCACAGCCAGTACCCGATCACCGTGTGGTCGATCCATGGGGATGGCGCACCGCCCCCGGGGCTCACGGTCCGCAAGAGGACGGAAGCGGTGGCAAGCACAGCGAGGATCCCGAGTTCCGCCCGCATCCAGCTTCGTTGGTTGAGGCTGCGCGTGAGCCAGAACGCCACGAGCGCGTAAAACGGCAGCACGGCGTAGAAGGTGAGTTCGGCCACGAGGCTCCAGGTATGAGCGAGGTCACAAAAGAGGCGGCACGTTGGGCCACCAGCCACCGGCAGCGTGTGGAGCAGCGCGTACTGGGGTACCGGGTTGCCGCCTTGAACGCCAACGGTCCCGGGGAGGATCGTGAGCACCGTCAGGACGAGCCAGTAGGCGGGGAAGATCCTCAGGAAGCGCCGCTTGGCGTAGTCGCCGAGGGCCGGGGACGCGGCGCCCCCCGCCCGGGCGGCGATGAAGGGCCTGTAAAGCAAGAACCCCGAGACGACAAAGAAGATCACAACTCCAAGGCTGAGGTGGGAGATGAAGCGCGGGAACGGATCCGGTAGATCGCCAAATTGAACGTGGAGTACGAGCACGGAAAGGACGGCGATAGCCCGAAGGCCGTCAAATAACGGGAAGCGCGGGTGCCGGGGCGGTGGCGCGACGGCATCCGGGACGGCCGCGGAAGCCGCCGGCATGACCGGGCTGCGGGAATCATGGGGCGTCCCAGTCGCAACCCCGAGGGCGGGAACGTTCTCCTGCGACATTGGCCGCGAAAGTATCTCGTTACCTGCGTTTGGCGATCACAACCTCCACGCCGCCGAGCTGGACGTGATCGCTCCATCCTCATGAGCGATCCCTCCTCGAACGCCTCGCGGTCGAGGCTGATCGCCGGTCTCCTTGCCAGCCTCGAGCCGGAAGAAGATGGCCTCGTTGTCGCTGGGCTCCCCTCCGGCCATCGAGTAACCGGCCCAGAGCCCGCCGCCGAAGGTCGGCCACCAGGTGCGGGTCTCGCCGGCATCCATGACGTGGACCTCGACCCGCTCACCGACCAAGGCGGGTGGGGCCGGGAGGGCCTCATCGAAGATCGTGGGGCGCTGGATTATCAGAGCCGGCGGCATCGCTGGTTCTCGGGGCCTGGCGCGAGATCATCTGACCAGAGGAGGGGTGAGCGGAATCGCGCGCTGACGCACGGAGCCGCATCGAGCGACACGGAGGGCCACGAGCCACTGCGGAGATGATGTCCGAGGACGCCAAGTTCGCGCTCGGGTTCTAGGCGGCTGAGATAAGCGGTTTGAAGGCGACCGTCGCCGACCGGAGGCTGGGCGGGTCGACATCGGCGCTCCCGCCGGGCAGTCAAGGCGCTGGTTCTAGCGGAGCGGCAAGGGGAGCGTGTTAAGGTCGCGCGCCCATGGGCAGGGTGGGCAGTTGAGCAGGCGGCGCAGCGCGGGCCGATGGGCCGTGGTTCTCTTACTGGCTGCGGTTGTGCTCGCGGTCGCTGCGAACGGGGTCTCCGACAAGAGCCGGACTGCCGCGGGGCACGGGCCTGCCGCGGGACGACCAAACGTGGTTGTGATCGAATCGGACGACCAGACGGTCGAGTCGATGCGCGTGATGCGGAATGTCAACTCGCTGATCGGGGCGCATGGCGCGACGTTCCGAAACAGTTTCGTCAACTTCTCGCTCTGCTGTCCGTCGCGGACGACCTTCCTCACCGGTGAGTACATGCACAACCACGGGGTGGTAAGCAATCACCGGCCAAACGGTGGGTTTGACCGCTTCGAGGCATTGCATGCCCGCAACAACCTCGCCGTGTGGCTGCAGCGCGCTGGCTACGTGACCGCCCTGGTCGGCAAGTACTTGAACGAGTACCGCGACCAATGGCCGACGGTACCGGGCTGGTCGGAGTGGCACGCCGCACCCGAGGGCTACGGGGTCTACGACTATCCGATCAACAACGGTGGCACCGAGACCTGGTACGGGCACGATCCCGCCGACTACAAGGACGACGTCCTGACCCGGAAGGCGCTCAGCTTCGTCAACCGCCGCGCACCGCAGGCACGGCCGTTCTTTCTCTGGCTCACCTACACCGCCCCCCACTGGGCGCCTCCGGACCCGAACCCGAACCCGCCCCATAACTGTCGGCACGCCGCCAAACCGGCTCGGCGCTTCGCCCACGCCTTCGACTCTGAGCCGCTGCCGAAGCCACCGAACTTCAATGAGGCCGAGGTATCCGACAAGCCCCGGGCGATTCGCTATCTCGGGTATCTGGACGCAGATCAGATCGCCGACCTCCGGCGCAAGTACCGATGCGAGCTGGAGTCGCTGCTCTCGATCGACCAGGGCGTGAAGAGGCTGGTGGGTGCGCTGCGGGCAAGCGGCGAGCTCGACAACACGCTGATCGTCTACACGTCCGACAACGGCTACTTCCACGGTGAGCACCGGATCCGGGAGGACAAGCAGCACGATTACGAGGAGTCGATCCGGGTGCCGCTCGAGATGCGCGGCCCGGGAATCCCCAACGGTGTGACGATCCACCCCTCCGTGATCAACGCCGACCTGGCCCCGACGATCGTGGACGCCGCAAACGCCAGGCCCCGCCTAGTGATGGACGGGCGCTCCCTGCTGCCGGTGGTCAACCACCCGGGTATCGACAAGAACCGAGAGCTGCTGATCGAGGAGCCGCGATTCAAGGCGGTCCGGACCAAGCGCTACCTCTATGCGCGCTACAAGACCGGCGAAGAGGAGCTCTACGACCTCAAGCGGGATCCGTTCGAGCTTGTGAGTCGCCACGACGACCCCGCCTATGCAGCGGTCAGGGCTGTGCTGGCGAGACGGCTGCACGAGCTTCAAAGCTGCGCCGGTGCAAGCTGCCGCGTCTATCAGCCCGATCCTCGAGGGCGGAGATGATGTCCGAGGACGCCAAGTTCGCGCTCGGGTTCTAGCCACTCGGATGGATCTCGCTCCCACTCGGCCGGTCCGCGGGGCCGGTATGCTGCCCCAGGCACTTCGGCGGCCTGACAGGGGGCCGGCCAACGAGTGAGGAGGGGTTTGATGCTTCGTACTACGCGCCGGGTCTTCGCGCTCGTCCTGCTCGCAGCTTCGGTGGCGGGACTGTCCGCGGTCGCCCCCGCCAGCGCCCGGTACGTCCAGCAGCGGGCGTGGGGCGTGCGAGGCTCGGCCGAGGGGCAGTTCCAAAGCCCCCAGGGGGTCGCGGTCGCGAATGGCAACGTCTACGTGGCCGACGCGTACAACAGCCGGATTCAGGTCTTCGATCCGCGGGGTCGCTTCCTCAGGACCTGGGGTTGGGGGGTCAAGGACGGGCTTGCGAAGCGGGAGACCTGCGCTACGTCGTGCCAGGCCGGGATCGGCGGGGCAGGCTATGGCCAGATCCGCACCGCGACCGGGATCTCCGCCGTCAACCAGTACGTCTATGTCGCCGACTTCCAGAATTCGCGGATCCAACGATTCCGCTCCGACGCCAAGGGAGCCGTGCCCACCTGGGGGAGCTACGGCATCGGCCCCACCCAGTTCAAGAACCCGACTGCAGTCGCCGCCGACTACGCCGGGAACGTCTACGTCGCCGACGTCGGCAACAACCGGATCAAGAAGTTCTCCTCAACGGGCGCCTACCTGACGAGGTGGGGCACCGCCGGCTCGGGCAACGTGCAGTTCCAGTACCCGTGGGGGATCGCCGCCGATCGGCAGGGAAACGTCTACGTCGCTGACACGTACAACAACCGGATCCAGAAGTTCTCCGCCAACGGGAAGTTCCTCGCCAAGTGGGGCAAGCGCGGCTCGGGCAAGGGACAGTTCTACCTGCCCTTCGGGATCGCCACCGACGCCGCGGGGAACGTCTACGTCGCCGATACCTTCAACGACCGGATCCAGAAGTTCTCACCCAAGGGGACCTTCATGGGCCAGTGGGGCAAGCCCGGCTCGGGCAAGGGGCGGTTCAGAGGGCCCCAGGACCTCGCCGTCGATCAACAAGGACGGGTGTACGTCGCCGACACGAACAACCACCGGATCGTCCGATACGCGCAGGTGGCGCCCTAGCGATGCCCGCCACCGACTACCTGAAATCGGGCAACGTTGTCGGGCGGCCGGGCTGCGCGGGGGGGCTCGCTGGTGTACGGTCTGCGCGATCGTTTCTTGCTTCCGCGTCGGGTCGGCGAGAGGTTGACTTGGGCACGGGGCTGTGAGAGGGTCGCTGTTGCGGTCTTTCGACCGGCCGGGAGAAACGGACTCTCGGCAGGGTAGGAGCCATGGAATCAGTTCCATGGAATGAGGAGTTCAAAGGAACGCCAAAAGGAGGTGCAGTGTGGCCACGATGCATTCGCGGCCAGTAAGGGGGACGTACATGGAAGCAGGTAGTTTGTCTCGTAAGAAGGCAGGCCTTGTGGCCTTGCTGGCGGCCGGCGGCCTCGCCTTGTTGCTGTTGATGAGCGGGTTGACGTCCGGCGGCTTCACCGGGGTGTCCTCGGCCGGCGCGGTGACCGACTTCCGGAACGTGCCGAAGTGTCCGGGGATTCCGGGGTGTCGGAAGTCTCTCGATCAGCGCGCTGGCTGGGAGGGCTGGGTTTTGAACTACCCGTCCGGCTGCGCCGCGAGGACGATGAAGCCCTACCTGGACTCCAAGAAGCAGGTGATCGGGTGGACTGAGGTGTTCTGCCGGCAGAACACCCAGCTGACGGTCCGGTCGCGCCTGTTCGCGAATTACCAGTTCGCGGACCTGATGGTTGACCAGAAGGGGTGTATCGGCAAGGCCAGTTGCGTCAGGGCCGTGCCCAGGGGCTTCAGCTACTACCGGCTGGCATGTCCCAAGTCGGGCGAGATCCTGCCCAACCGGTTGTATTACACGGACGTCATCTTCTACAAGGGGACCAAGATCGAGACCGCCAGAGGCGGTCAGGGAACTGGGATCAATGGAACGACCCGGTCGAGGGACGCCAAGCTCTCGCCCTACTGCGCCTTCTGAGGTAAGGCCAGGTCGGAAGATTCGTCCGCGTAACACCTCCGGCGTTTAGCCCGGAATCGACGGTGGGGCCGGTCTTGGGACCGGCCCCACCGCGTTCTGGGCGCGGTCGCGTCGCCCGCCGGGGGTCGATCTCGGGTAGGCTGCCCGGAGCGCATGGGAATCGCACGCAGGGAGAAGGGGGAAGGTGCGCCGCGCCTTGCGCTCGTGCTGGCCGCAATTGCCGCGGCGCTGCTCGTTGCGCCCACCGCCGAGGCGGCCCGATCGGAGTTCTACGGCGTCGTCCAGCCGCAGGGGCTCGACAACGGGGATCGGTTCGGGATGGCGCTCGCCAAGGTCCACGCGGACCGGTTCCCGCTCGCTTGGAATCAGGTCGAGCCCAGCAAGGGCAGCTTCGACTGGAGCCAGGAGGACCTGTTCATCGGCGGGCTGGCCTCGGCTGGTATCCGGCCGGCTCCCTTCATCTGGGGGTCTCCGGGGTGGGCGGGCACCGGTGGCGTGCAGCGCCCGCCGATCAGCACTGCGGCGAAGGCGGCGTGGCAGGACTTCCTGAAGAGGGCCGTCGGCCGCTACGGGCCGGGGGGCAGCTACTGGAGGACCACGTACCAACAGCAGTTCGGGTCCGGGGCCACGCCCTGGCCGATCACCTCGTGGCAGATCTGGAACGAGCCCAACCTGACGGCCTTCTCCCCTGGGTCGACCTATCAGCAGAAGGCCCAGAAGTACGCGCAGCTGGTCCAGAGCTCCCACGATGCGATCCTGTCCAAGAACGCAAAGGCGCAGATCGTGCTCGCCGGGATCGCCACCCAGAACGACCCCAACGCCTTCAACTTCCTCGGCAGCTTCTACGGCGTGCGGCACATCAAGGACAACTTCGACGCCGCCGCCGTGCACCCCTATGCCTCAAGCGACGGAAAGATCAAAACCGCGATTCAGCGTTTCCGCTCGGTGATGGGCAACCATGCCGACAAGGCGACGCCGCTTTGGATCACCGAGTTCGCCTGGGGCTCCGGCCCTCCGGACAGCGTCGGCGTCAACAAGGGGCTTCAGGGCCAGGCAACGGCGCTGACCGACTCCTACAAGATGATGCTCGCCAACCGGACCGCCTGGAACCTGCAGCGGGTGTTCTGGTACCTGTGGCGCGACCCGCAGTCGGCGACCGGGTGCAGCTTCTGCGGCACCGCCGGGCTGCTCACCTACGACCGCGACCCCAAGCCCGCCTTCAATGCCTTCAGGACCTTCACCGCGGACACCACCAAGCCCAAGGCGACGATCACCGGCGGGCCGGCGGCGGGGAGCACCACCCACGACAAGACCCCGACCTTCTCCTTCAAGTCGAGCGAGGCCGGATCCACCTTCCAATGCCGCTTCGACACCAAGGCGTTCGCCTCGTGCTCGTCGCCGTACACGGCCAAGTCGCTTGCCAACGGCTCGCACAAGTTCAACCTCAAGGCGATCGACGCCGCCGGCAACGAGAGCAAGGTCACGTCGCGATCGTTCAGGGTCGGGTGACGCGGTGCGGGTGGGCTCGATGAGCGGGGATCGGCGCGGACGGCCGATGCGCCTGGCGGTCGTCTGCGCGGTGTTGGCCGCGTCGCTGTTGGCGGCGTCGGCCGCTCGGGGGGCCCAGTCGGAGTTCTACGGCATCAGCTCTTCGTTGCTCGACAACCAGGATCGCTTCGGGATGGCGCTCACCAAGGTGAAGACGGATCGCTTTCCGATCTTCTGGCGGGTGGTGGAGCCGAGCAAGGGTTCCCGTGACTGGAGCCAGGTCGACGCGATGGTCGGCGGGCTGTCCTCCGCTGGGATGCGTCCGGCGCCCTACGTGTACGGATCCCCTCCCTGGGTCGGGAAGGTGAACAAGCCGCCGATCGACACCGCGGCCCACAAGCAGGGCTGGGCCAACTTCCTCAAGGCGCTCGTCTCGCGCTACAAGCCCGGCGGCACCTATTGGACCAATCCGAGCCTCTACCACGAGCGGTTCGGCGCCGACGCCAAGGTGCTGCCGATTCAGTCCTGGCAGATCTGGAACGAGCCCACACTCGACAAGTTCTTCCATCCGGGTGTGCCCCGATCCCAGCTCGCCAAGAAGTACGGTCAGCTGCTCCAGATCTCCAACGCCCCGATCAGGCACACCGACTCACACGCGCAGATCGTGCTCGCCGGCAATCCAGGGGCGCCCCGCCACGGGGAGCCGCGCGCCTGGGACTTCCTCAACTCGCTCTACGCCCAGGTGCCCGGGGTCAAGGGCTACTTCGACCTCGCCGCCGTGCACCCGTACGCGTCCAACGTGGCCACCGTCCGCAAGCAGGTGGACAAGTTCCGGCACGCGATGAAGATCCACTCGGACTCGGCCACGCCGCTGTGGATCACCGAAACGGGCTGGGGATCGCATTCACCCGATCAGTTCGGGATCAACAAGGGGCTTCAGGGCCAGGCAACGGCGCTGACCGCCACCTACAAGATGATGCTCGCCAACCGGACCGCCTGGAACCTGCAGCGGGTGTTCTGGTACCTGTGGCGCGATCCGGAGCCGGGGTCCCCGGACGCCGAAGGGTGCAGCTTCTGCGGCACCGCCGGGCTGCTCACCTACGACCGCGACCCCAAGCCCGCCTTCAATGCCTTCAGGACCTTCACCGCGGACACCACCAAGCCCAAGGCGACGATCACCGGCGGGCCGGCGGCGGGGAGCACCACCCACGACAAGACCCCGACCTTCTCCTTCAAGTCGAGCGAGGCCGGATCCACCTTCCAATGCCGCTTCGACACCAAGGCGTTCGCCTCGTGCTCGTCGCCGTACACGGCCAAGTCGCTTGCCAACGGCTCGCACAAGTTCAACCTCAAGGCGATCGACGCCGCCGGCAACGAGAGCAAGGTCACGTCGCGATCGTTCAGGGTCGGGTGACGCGGTCGCTCGGATGACCGCGTGGCCGCCGGGCGAGCGCGCAAGCGTGAGGGCGGGCCCGGCGTTGTTAGGCATCGAGGGCGGCTGATGGATTTCGGCCCCCAGGGGCGGGTAATCGGGCGCGGCTGTGCGCTCGCAGCGGCCATGCTCGCGACCATCTGCGGAGTCTTCCTGGGCGCTGCGACGGCCGGGGCGTCGACCCCCTCCGGCTTCAAGGAGTCGGTGGTCTTCAGCGGCCTCGATTCCCCGACCGCGCTGCGGTTCTCGCCCGACGGCCGAGTGTTCGTGGCCGAGAAGAGCGGCCTGATCGACGTCTTCGACAGCGTTCACGACACGACGCCGACGGTGTTCGCCGACCTG
Source organism: uncultured bacterium (assembly GCA_963811625.1). Taxonomy (GTDB): domain Bacteria; phylum Actinomycetota; class Thermoleophilia; order Solirubrobacterales; family 70-9; genus AC-56. The sequence goes on from CAWERS010000002.1 coordinate 490,743, forward strand.
CGCACCGAGGTCTACAACTACTGGGACCGCGGGCTGCTCGGGATCGAGCTCGACCCGCAGTTCCCGGCCAAGCCTTACGTATATGCCCTCTACAGCTACGACGCGGAGATCGGGGGCCAGGCTCCTCTTTGGGGCGAGCCGGGCGAGTCCGCCGACGACTGTCCCACGCCCCCGGGCCCGACCAGCGACGGGTGCATGGTCAGCGGTCGCCTTTCCCGGCTCACGGCGAAGGGCAACAAGATGACCGGCCCCGAGCAGGTTCTGATCAACGACTGGTGTCAGCAGTACCCGAGCCACTCGATCGGTGACCTGGCATTCGGCTCCGGATCGTCGCCACCCCTGTACGTGAGCGGCGGAGACGGATCCAGCTTCACCGAAACCGACTACGGCCAGTTTGCCGGCAATCCGTGTGGCGACCCCCCCGGGGATCAGAGTCCGCCGACCGCGGAGGGCGGCTCGTTGCGCAGCCAGAGCCCCCGACGCCCGGCTGGCGAGCCGCGAACGCTCGACGGGGCGATCCTGCGCGTCGACCCGCGAACCGGCAACGGCCTGTCCGGCAACCCGTTCGCCGAGAGCTCGGATCCGAACGCGCGGCGGATCATCGCCTACGGGCTCCGCAATCCGTTCCGGTTCGCGCTCCGTTCAGGCGAGATCTGGGTGGGGGAGGTGGGCTGGACCCACGTGGAGGAGATCGACCGGATCGTCAAACCGGGCTCGAGCAAGGCCACCAACTTCGGCTGGCCCTGCTACGAGGGCCCCTTCCCGCAGGCGTCGTACAGGGCCGCCGGCCTGGACAGCTGTGCGCCGCTCTACCGGAAGCCGGGCGGGGTGACGGCTCCCTACTACAGCTACCGGCACAGCTCCAAGGTGGTTGCCGGCGAGAGCTGCCCGAAGGGGAGCTCGTCCATTTCCGGGCTCGCCTTCTATCCGAACGGCGGCCCATTCCCGGGTCGGTACCGCGGGGCCCTGTTCTTCGCCGACTACTCGCGCAACTGCATCTGGGTGATGGAGAAGGGCAGCGCGAACATACCCGGCCCCAATCACGTCACCAGCTTCGTCCCCGGGGCGGCAGGCCCCGTCGACCTCCAGGTGGGGCCGGATCGGAACCTGTACTACGTCGACCTCGGTGGCGGAACGATCAGGCGGATCAGCTTCGCGGCCGGAAATCAGACGCCGACCGCGGTGGCCAAGGCCGTCCCCACCTCGGGCAAGCTGCCCTTGACGGTGCACTTCAACGCCACCGGGTCCAGCGATCCGGACCCGGATGACGGCCTCACCTACTCGTGGGACCTCGACGGGGACGGGAAGTACAGGGACTCGACCGCGGCGAGGCCGAGATTCACTTACAAGGCCGCCGGCGTGTACCAGGTCGGCTTGAGGGTCACGGATCCCCACGGAGCCTCGGCAACCGACACGGTTGCGATCTCCGCCGGCAACACCCCGCCGGTCCCCACGATCACTGCCCCGCTTTCGAGCCTCGCGTGGGCGGTCGGCGACCGGATCGCCTTCAGCGGCTCGGCGACCGATGCTCAGGACGGCACCCTGCCGGCTTCGGCGCTCTCGTGGTCGCTGTCCGTGCGCCACTGCCCCTCTAACTGTCACACCCACCACGTCCGGGACTTCGCCGGAGTCCGCAGCGGCTCGTTCAACGCCCCCGACCACGACTATCCATCGCACCTGGAGCTGACCCTGACCGCCACCGACTCGGGCGGCCTGAAGCGGCGTCAGACCGTTCGGCTCGACCCGCAGACCGTCGAGATCACGGTGGACTCGAGCCCACCCGGGCTCTCCCCGACCCTGAGCGAGTTCAAGGCTCCCACTCCGTTCACACGGACGCTGATCCTCGATTCGTCCAACACTCTCAGCGCGCCCACCCCGCAGACGCTGAACGGGCGGACCTACGACTTCCAGTCCTGGTCCGACGGGGGCGCGGCCACCCACTCGTTCAAGGCCACCGGCTCGGCCACCTACACGGCAACCTACGGGCGCCGCTGAGATCACCCGGTGCGACGGTCCGCAAGGCGGCGCACCCGCTCCGCGATCCGCTCCAGGCCCAGCCGTTCCGCCCAACCCGGGAACGCAGCGGCGGCCGTGCGCCATCGCCACTCGTCCACCCCGCCCACCGGGGCATCCCTGCGCAGGGTGGCGAGGTCACGGAAGAGCAGCGCCAGGGCGCGGTCCTCGACCAGCGTGGCCGCCAGCTTCCCCGCCCCCCTCACCTGGACATCCCAGGCCTCGCCATGCTCGGGGATCGCCTCCAGGTGCTCGTAGCGGGCGAGCACGGCGGCGGCCGACTTCGCCCCCCACCCGCGGAGCCCGGGAAATCCGTCCGCGCTGTCGCCCACCAGCCCCAACCAGTCGGGGATCGACGCCGGTGACACGCCGAACTTCTGCCGCACCCCGGCCTCGTCGAACAGGCGACCGGAGCGGCGATCGAGCTGCACGATGCGAGGGTCCGCCACGCACTGCGCCAGGTCCTTGTCGGGCGTGCAGATGAACGCCCGCTCGACCCGGGGGTCCGCTGCGGCGCGCGTCGCGGCCGCGGCAAGCGCGTCGTCGGCCTCCTGATCGACCATCGCCCAGACCCGGACGCCCAGCGCCTCCAGCGCCTCCTCCAGGGGCGAGAATTGCCTCAGCAGGTCCGGGTCGACGCCGGCGCCCGTCTTGTAACCGGGCCACAGCTGGTTGCGAAACGACTCGATCACGTGATCGGTCGCGACACCGAGGTGGGTGGCCCCCTCCTCGAGCATCGTCAGCACGGTGCCGAGCACCCCTCGAACCGCACCCACCTCCTCTCCGGCCGAGTTGCGATAGGACGGCACCGCGTAGTAGTGCCGGAACAGCTCGTAGGTGCCGTCGAGGAGGTGAGCCTCCATCGGGGGGTGGACCGGAAGCGCGAGCTAGGCGGCGGCCGGCGGGGGCTCCTCGCCGGAGCCGTCCCCTGATGCGAGTTGGCGCTCCACCTCCTGATCGAGCTGGATCGCCCGCATCGCGTGCTGGTCGGGAAGCTTCTCCAGTACCTCGTGGATGATCCGCAGCACCTCGCGCTCGTCATGGCCGAAGTCGTCCAGCAGCGACCGCAGCGCGGTATGCGTGATCTTGAGCTGGGCGGGGGTGAGCTCCAGGTGATAGTGGAACCGGGTCGTCTGCGGGTTGTCCGAGCCTTGGTCGCTCACCGGCGTCTCCTCACCGTTGCCGTGGTCGCGAGTTGATCGGACTGCAATGGTACGCGGGCGCCGGAGCGCCGGCCGCACGGCCCTGGGGGGTCGTCCGCCGTATCGGCCTGCCGGCCCGCCTGGTCCGGTCTAGAGTTCCGGCATGCGCTCGATTCGCGTCGGCGGGGCGGTGATCGCGGCGGCCTGCGCTTGTGGGGCGCTCGGAGCGACGTTCGCCGGAGCGGCCGCGATTGCCGCAGGGACGCGACTGGTGCCCGGATCGCCCGCCGCGGTCCGCGCCTACTGGACGGCGGCCAGGATGCGCGAGGCCGAGCCCGCAGATGGTCTTGCGCCATCCCCACTGGCGAGTGCGAGCACTCGCCGAGTGGCGGCCGGCGCCGCGACAGGCAGCCTTCACCACCGGGTCCCCGCGACCAGCAGCTACCCGAATCGAACTGAGGGCAAGGTCTTCTTCACCCTCCCCGGCGGCCCCCCGGACGGCGGCGATTACGAATGCTCGGCGACCGCGGTTCGCTCGCCGGGCCGGAGCTTGGTGTGGACCGCCGGCCACTGTGTCTTCGATCCCGGAGTCCTCGGCGCCGGCTACGCGACCAACTGGGAGTTCGTGCCCGGCTACAGCGGTGGGCGAAGGCCGTTCGGCGAGTGGCCGGCCTCCAGGTTGGCGACGACCAGGCAGTGGCGCGGTACCGGCGTCCTCGACGGAGGCGACTCGGGGTTCGATTTCGGCGCCGCCACCGTCTCGCCCCGGTCGGGCCGCCTGCTTCAGAGCCGAATCGGCGCCCGCCGAATCACCTTCGGCCAGCCTCGCAACCACGTCTACGGCGCCTTCGGCTACCCGGCCGACAGGCCGCCGAGGGAGTTCGACGGCCGCCACCTGTTCCGGTGCCGGTCGCCGTACCGGGGTTCCGACCACAGCGTTGGCCCGCCGGCCGCGATCCGGATCTCCTGCGACATGACCGCCGGCGCCAGCGGCGGTGGATGGGTGCTGCGCCGTGGCGATCGCGGCTACGTCGCCTCGGTCACCAGCTACGGCTACGCGGGTCAGCCGGACTCCCTCTACGGGCCCTACCAGGGCGACGTCGCTCGGCGGCTCTGGAGCTCCGCGGGCGACTAGCTAAGCGGTCGCCGGCTCCTCGCTCGCCCGGGGATCTTCGGCGGCCTCGGCGATCTCGTGGAGCTCGGCGATCGCGCTCTCGATCCCTTGCACGAGGGCATCGAGGTCGTCGATCGCGTCGTAGTCGGCCAGCAGGCCGAAGTTGATGCCGCCGTTGTAGCTCATGATCGCCACGAACAGGGCCTGGTTCGGGGGCAGGAAGCCGACCGGGAAGCAGTCCTCGAGCTCGCGGCCGAGCACGTACAGAGGCACCTGGGGGCCGGGTACGTTGGTGACCACCAGGTTGAAGAGGCGGGTGGAGAAGTTGATCCGCGCCGCCTGGGCGAGAAGGGTCGGCGGCGCGAAGTCGTTGAATCGCGAGATCACCTCGGCGCCCAGCGCCTGCTTCGACTGCTTCAGGCCGCGCATCGCCTCGGTCACGGTGTGCAGGCGCCGGACCGGATCCTCGATGTAGACGGGCAGCGGGGCGCGCATCACCGCCAGGCGGTTGCCAAGCTGGCCGTGCTCGTCCTGGGCCCGGATGCTCACCGGAACCTGAGCTCGGAGCTCGAGTCCCTCGACCCGGACACCGCGGCCTTGCAGCCAGCCGCGAAGGCTCCCCGCCACCACCGCCAGGACGACGTCGTTGACGGTGCCGCCGAGCGCGTCCTTCACCCTCTTGAACTGGGCGAGGTCGCTGCGGACCCAGGCGAACCGCCGATGCGAGCCGATCTCGACGTTGAGGGGCAGCTTGGGGGCGGGGTTGGCGAATGCCCAGCCGATCTCACCCACCCCCTCGAGTGCCTGGCCGACCCGGCGGGCCGCCGCCTCCGGGTGGGCGATCGCGGCTTCGATCCTCCGCGCGGCACGAAGGGGCGCCTTCAGAAGATCCTCGGCGCCCTTGGCCAGCAGCATGCTGGACGCGGGCTCCGGGTTGGGGGCCCAATCCTGGTCGGCGTCGGCGGGCTCGGGCACCGGCTTGAGGTCGAAGAGGACGGTTGCGATGTCGACCCCAGAGACGCCGTCGACCAGAGCATGGTGGGTCTTGGTGATCACCGCGAACCGCTTCCTGGTCAGGCCCTGGACCAGCCACAGCTCCCAGAGCGGCTTCGAGCGGTCGAGTTGCTGGGAGAAGACCCGGGCGGCCATCCTGCGGAGCTGGTCCTCGGAGCCGGGGGCGGGGAGCGCGGAATGGCGCACGTGGTATTCGAGGTTGAAGGTCGGGTCGTCGATCCAGAAGGGCCGGCCGGTCTGCGCCGGCGGGAAGGCGAGCTTCTGCCGAAATCGCGGGACCAGGTGCTGGCGGCTGTGGACGTGCTCGAGCAGGTCCTCGTAGCTGGGTGGCGGACCCTCGAAGATCATGATCGCGCCGACGTGCATGTGGCTCGCCGAGCTCTCGTTGGTGAGGAACGAGACGTCGATCGAGCTCAGCCGATCCAGGTGCCCCTGTGCCATGCGACTACCCTAACGCGGGCCGCCCGCCCGGCCAAGGCTGAGCCAGTGCTCCCCCGGCGCGGCTGAACCGGTGTCGGTCCCCCTGCGGGCGGGGTCGAAGTTGCGGGCTTGAAAGTCGGCGGTCGTGTTCGCGTGCGGGAACGGCTCGCTGGGCACGGCCAGGCCGAGCGCGTCGCAGAGCGGCTTCCAGCCGTCGCCGGGCCGAGCCAGGCGTCCCGCCGGGACTGCGGCGCGGACGGTGGCGTTGTGGCGCTCGAGAGCGAGCTTCAGGGACAGGGTCTCGGTGCGCCCGAGCCCCGCGCCGATGACATCGATTGCCACACGGGAACGGTACCCTTGCGACCCGGCAGGCCGCTTCGAGACCGGGTAGGGCCCTCGCTGCTGTGATCGCGATCGAGTCGCTGACCAAGCGCTACGGAAAGATTGTGGCCGTGGACGGGCTCAGCTTCGGCGTCCGCTCCGGCTCCATCCTCGGCTTCCTGGGCCCTAACGGAGCCGGCAAGACGACGACCCTGCGGGTCCTGCTCGGCCTCGCCGAGCCCACCTCCGGGAGCGCCACCATCGACGGATTCTCGTACCGATTGCTGCCGGCGCCCCTGGACGCGGTGGGCGCCGTGCTCGACACGTCCGGCTTTCACCCGGGCCGCAGCGGCCGTAATCACCTGCGGGTGATCGCCCGGGCGGCGGGGCTGCCGGTCGGCAGGGTGGACGAGGTGCTGCGCCTGGTCGAGCTCGACGCGATGGGCGCCCGGCGGGTCAAGACCTATTCGTTCGGCATGAAGCAACGACTGAACCTGGCCGCGGCACTGCTCGGCGACCCGCGCGCGCTGGTCCTCGACGAGCCCGCCAACGGCCTCGATCCCCAGGGCATCCGGTGGCTCCGGGACTTCCTGCGGTCGATGGCGGGGGAGGGCCGCACCGTCCTGGTCTCCAGCCACGTCCTCGCCGAGGTCTCGCAGACCGTCGACGAGGTGGTGGTGATCCATCGAGGCCGGCTGCGGGCGAGCTCGACGCTCGCGGAGTTGACCCGGAGCCGCGACGGCACCGCCGTCCGCCTGCGCAGCCCGGAAACGGGGCGCCTGGCCGAGCTGCTGGCCGCGACGGGCGCTGCGGTCGAGCGGGTCGATCAGGACGGGCTCCGGGTGATGGGCCAAAGCGCCGAGCAGGTCGGGGAGCTCGCGGCGGCCAACCGGGTGGCCCTGCATGAGCTGGTCGCCGAGCGACCGGATGCGTCGCTGGAGGACGTCTTCCTGCAGCTGACCAGCGACGATCGTGCTGCGGAGGGCGATGATCCGACATGAGCGACCTGATCGCCGCCGAGTTCCTGAAGATGCGCACCACCGGCAGCTTCTGGTGGGTCTCCGCACTGGCCGTCGGTCTCGCAGTCCTGGTCACGGTGATCACCCTCGCCACCAGCACGATCAGGACCCATGACGACGGCCTCTCCCTGATCTCGAACATGGGCATCCCCGGCCTGTTCATGATCATCCTCGGAGTGGTGGGGGCAGCCGGGGAGTATCGGCATCGCACGGTCGTCTCGACCTTCCTCGTGGCCCCCGACCGGCGGCGGGTCCTGCTCGCCAAGGCCGTCGCCTACGCGATCGGCGGCCTCGCCGTCGGGATCGTCAGCGCCGCGCTCGTACTCGCGATCTCGGCGCCTTGGCTGTCGGGACAGGGCCACTCACTGGGGGCGCTGGGCCTCGACCCCGGCGACCTGGCGGTTGTCGCGGCCGGCAGCCTCGCCTACCTGGCGATCTCCGGCGCGCTCGGTGTGGGCATGGGCGCCCTGGTCACGAATCAGGTGACGGCCGTGGTCGCCGTCTTCGTGCTCCTGCTGGTGATCGACCCGGTGGTGGCGGCGCTGGCCCACGCCTACGGGAAGTTCAGCCTCCAGGGGCTGGGCATGAGGTTGAGCGGCAACCCGAGCGACAACGCGGGCTATGAGCTGTTCCCGCTCGGGGTCGCCGCCCTCGTCTACCTGGGCTACGCGGCGGCCGTGCTCGCGGTCACGGCTGGCGTACTCACCAGGCGCGACGTCACCTAGCCGGCTGAGCTCGGCCGGGCGCAGCTACCCTGTAGTCGATGACCGCCGAAGCCCCCGTACGAAGCGTGCCCAGGCGGGTTCTGCTGGCGGCACCGCGGGGCTATTGCGCCGGGGTGGACCGCGCCGTGCAGGCGGTCGAAGAGGCGCTCGACCTCCACGGGCCGCCGGTCTACGTGCGCAAGGAGATCGTGCACAACAAGCACGTCGTCCATCAGCTCGCCGAGCGGGGCGCGATCTTCGTCGACACTGAGGCTGAGGTTCCGGAGGGCGAACTGGTGGTGTTCTCGGCCCACGGGGTCGCCCCCAGCGTGCACGAGAACGCCCAGGCGCGCCGCCTGAGGACGATCGACGCCACCTGCCCGCTGGTGACCAAGGTCCATGTCGAGGCGCGCAAATTCGCCGAGCAGGGCTACACGATCATCCTGATCGGCCACCAGGGACACGAGGAGGTCGAGGGCACGACCGGCGAGGCGCCGGCCAGCATCACCCTCGTGCAGACGGCGGAGGACGTCGATCGGCTTCAGATTCCCGATCCCGATCGGGTCGCCTACATCACCCAGACCACCCTCTCGGTCGGCGAGACGACCGGGATCATCGACCGCCTGCGGGACAAGTTCCCGAACATCGTCGGGCCCAAATCCGACGACATCTGCTACGCGACCACCAACCGCCAGATCGCCGTCAAGCGGCTCGCCCGGGAGTGCGACCTGGTCCTGGTGATCGGGTCCACCAACTCCTCCAACTCGAACCGACTGGTGGAGGTGGCGCGCGAGCACGGCGCCGCCTCGCACCTGATCGACAACTCGCTCCAGGTTCGCGAGGAGTGGTTGGCGGGGGTCGAGACGGTGGGCATCACCTCTGGGGCCAGCGCTCCCGAGGAGCTGGTCGAGCAGCTCGTCTCCTTCTTCCGCGACCGGGGCGCGACCGAGGTGTCAGAGCTCCGGACCGTCGACGAGGACGTCCGGTTCATGCTCCCCAAGGAGATCCGGGCCGAGCTCGCCGCTCGCCGGTGATCAGGGCGCCACTCCGGCGGCGAAGCCGATCGAGTAGACGCTGAGCCCGGGCGAGGCGCGAAGCGACAGGTGATGGCCCTCGTGGCCCGGATGACCGGCGAGCCGGTAGGCACCGGGCGCCGGCACCTCGATCGTGCTCCGCGGGCCGCCATCGAGCGACACTCCCAGCGCCCCTCCGCCGTCGACGCTGGCCCAGGCCTCGCCCGCGGCGTAGTCGAGCTCCAGCGGGGGCTCCTCGCCTGCGACCCGCCACGGCTCCGAGACCGAGCCGCCCGGGAAGACCTCGTCGCTGGGACGGGCGACCAGGGCGCCAGGTGCGTCGCTGGGGCGAAGCGGAGCCATCGGCAGGGGAAGTTCCACGGCGCGGCTGGCCGTTCCCTGTAGCTCCTCCTGGATTGCGAGCTCGGTCGCCCCGTACTCGCCCTCGCCGAAGTGGAACCAGCGCAGCGCGCCGCCCCTGCCCCACAGGAACAGCGACGGCCACCCCTTGCATCCGTAGGCGTGCCACACGGAGTAGCTCGGGTCGATCGCGAATGGGAGGTCCAGGTCCAGTCGCGCCAGCGCCGCACCGACGTTGGCGGCGTCGGCGGTGAACGGAAACCGGGGGGAGTTGACTGCGACCAACGTCAAGCCGAGCTCGCGGTAGCGACTCGCCCAGGCGCTCAGATAGGGCAGGGTGCGGGCGCTGGAGAAGTGGGCGACGTCCACGAAGTGGACCAGGAGCGGCCCGCGGGCACAGATTCGCTCCACCACCACCGGCTCGGCTCCGAGCCAGATCGTGTCGGGTGGAAACGGCGGAACGGCGATGTCGGCTGTCTTGGGTCTCACGGCGCCGGTATTCTCATGCCCTCGGCGGTCTGTGACAAAGAAGGAGAATCGCGTGACGGAGAGGACTTGGAGCCGGATCGAGGATGCCCGGGAGCGCTGGAACGTGCTTCGCCACCCCTTCTACCGGCGCTGGTCGACCGGGCAGTTGACTTCGGAGGAGCTGGCTCGCTACTCGGGGCAATATCGGCACGCGGTCGAGGCGATCGCGGCGGTGAGCGAGAACGCGGCTCGCGAGGCCCCCGAGCGGCCCGAGCTGCGTCGTCACGCCGAGGAGGAGCGCGAGCACGTCTCGCTGTGGGATGGCTTCGTCGGTGCCGCCGGCGGGGACGTGGGAGCCGCTCCGACGCCGGAGACCGACGAGTGCGTGCGAGCCTGGTCCGCCAACGGCGACTTGGCGACCAGCCTGGTGACCCTGTACTCGATCGAGAGCGGGCAGCCGGAGATCTCGCGGATCAAGCGTCAGGGCCTGGTTGAGCGCTACGGGTTCGCCGAAGACGACGGCACCGCGTACTTCAGCCTCCACGAGCGACGCGACACCGAGCATGCCGCCGAGGCGCGGGCGCTGCTGGAGGAGCTGGTCGCGCCCGCGGACGAGGACCGTCTGGTGGCGACCGCGGAGGGCGCCTTCCGGGCGAACTGGCGCCTGCTCGACGGCATCTAGCCCGGCGCCCAACACTCGAACGGAGCGCCGCTCGCGGTGAACTGGACCGAGCGGATAATCGGGATCGTGCTCGGCCTGGTTCTCGGGGTCGCGGTGGTGGTCGTATTCGTGTTCGTGTACAGCGAGCAGACGGTAGACGCGCCGTCGATCTCTCGCGAAGCCGATAGGCCGCCGCGCCGAGCAGGAGGGGGTGGGGAGAGGAATCGAGGGCGCCCCGCGCCGCCCCCGGTGACTACGATCCGGATCGTCGGGGGAGCCCCGCCGCCAACGGGCCCGGCGGAGCTCGACTATCGCCGCGGCCAGCTGATCCGTATGCGCCTGCTCTCCGATGCCACCGTGGTCCTTCAGCTGGTCGGCTACGGGATCGAGACCACGGTCGAAGCTGGGCGACCGCGGACGCTCGAGTTCACGGCCCGCAAGACGGGCGACTTTCCCCTGGTCGTGACGGCCTCGCACATCGACGTCGCCACGATCACCGTCCGCGGCCGCTGCCTGCGGCCTTGGGCGGGTTATTGCCGGATAGCGGCAAGAACCCGCCCATCGCGCCGGTCGCTGGTGTTGGGCTGGGTAGGGAGCCGGGTCTGGCGCTTTTACCTGGCGCATACCGCCACTTTCGGCGCCAAATCGACGATGCGGCTAGTCCAGGATCTCGGCCAGCCGACTGTCGAGGGCCTCTGAGAGCCGGTCGCGAACGGGGCCCTCGGAGGTCCGCTCCGCGAGCTCCTGGAGGAAGCCGTCGATGATCAGGCGCTTGGCCTGAGCCTCTTCCAGCCCGCGGGCGCGCAGGTAATAGAGCTGGTCGCGATCAACCTGAGCGATGGCCGCCGCGTGGGTGCAGCGAACGTCGTCGGCCTCGATCTCGAGGCCCGGGATCGCGTCGGCGTGGGCCTGCCCGGACAGCAACAGGTTGCGGCTCTCCTGGAAGGCGTCGGTTTGCTGGGCGCCGGGGTCGACCCGGATCATCCCGCGCCAGACGGCGGTGGCGCGATCGGAGAGCACCCCCCGGAAGGCGAGGTCCGAGGTGGTGTGCGCGGCCGCGTGCTCCTGGGTGGTGTCGAAGTCGAGATGCTGGGTGCCGGCCCCCGCGTAGGCCCCGGTCACCTTTGCCGATGCGCCGCGGCCGGCGAGCTTGGTCTCCATCCGCACCTTGCCCCCGGCTGAGCCGAACCCCAGCGCGACCCATTCGAGCGAAGCGTCGCGAGCCAGCTCCGCACGCTGGGTGGCGAAGGCCCAGCTTCGCTCCGAGAGCTCCTGCTCGCAGACATAGCGCAGTCTGGCGCCCGGCGCCGATCGACAGCTCGACCACCCCGTTGAAGAGCCCCCCGGAGTCGTCGCTCTCGGCCCCGTAGCGCTCCCAGATCTCGGCCTCGGCGTCCTCCTCGAGCACGATCAGCGCCCGCCAGTCGAGGCCGGCATCCGGGTCGGCATCCTGCGTGATCTCCAGTCGCAGCGGCTCCGAGAGCCGGTGGCCCCTGGGCACGTAGACGAGGACCCCGCTTTGCCAGCGTGCCTCGTTGCGAGCAACGAACGGGTCATCGGGCGAGACGAGAGATCCGAAGCGCTCCTGGACCAGGTCCCCGAGCCGCTCCGCAGCCTCCCGCAGGGGAAGGATCACAGGAGGGCCGTCGGCGCTATCGATGCCGGCCAGCAGGCCCTCGACCCTGCCCTCGCTCTGGCGGTAGGCGTCGAGCTCGAGCCCGGTCAGGTCGGTGAACTCCCAGCCCTTGTCCTTCTGGGTTGGAAGCGAAAGCCGAGAAGCGACCGCGGCGCCCTTTCGGCGCCGCTCGGTGAGCCAATCGGGCTCGGTGGCAGTTAATTGGCGAGGCAAGGCGCGTTCCTGGCGAGGAGGCGGGAGGGGGACAGTGCGTTTGCACGGCCCCCGACCGCGGACATGGCCAGGGGCGTGCCTGGCCCGCCAACTAGCCAATCGAGCCTTCCATCTGCAACTCGATCAGGCGGTTCATCTCCACCGCGTACTCCATCGGCAGCTCCTTGGTGATCGGCTCGATGAAGCCGTTGACGATCATCTTCGAGGCCTCCTCCTCGCTGAGCCCGTGAGCCTGGAGGTAGAAGAGCTGCTCCTCGCCGATCTTCGAGACCGAGGCCTCGTGGCCGACGTTGGCGTCGTTCTCGTCGATCCGGATCGTCGGATAGGTGTCGGAGCGCGAATCGGGATCGAGCAGCAGAGCGTCGCAGACGACCTTGGAGCGGGCCTCGGTGGCGCCCTTGGCGATCTCGAGCAGGCCACGGTAGGTCCCGCGTCCGCCGTCCTTGGAGATCGACTTGGCGAAGATCGACGAGGACGTCTTCGGCGCCCCGTGGATGATCTTGCCCCCGGCATCCTGGTGCTGCCCCTGGCCGGCGAAGGCGATCGAGAGGATCTCGCCGTGGGCCTCGGGGCCGAGCAGGTAGACCGACGGATACTTCATGGTCAGCTTCGAGCCCAGGTTGCAGTCCACCCACTCCATCGTCGCCCCCTCCTGGGCGACGGCCCGCTTGGTGACCAGGTTGTAGACGTTGTGGGACCAGTTCTGGACCGTCGTGTAGCGGACGTGGGCGCCCGGCTTGGCGACGATCTCGACCACCGCCGAGTGCAGCGAGTCGGTCGAGTAGACCGGGGCTGTGCAGCCCTCGACGTAGTGGACGTCGGAGCCCTCCTCGGCGATGATCAGGGTGCGCTCGAACTGGCCCATGTTCTCGGTGTTGATCCGGAAATAGGCCTGGAGCGGCATGTCCACCTTCACACCTGCGGGGACGTAGACGAAGGAGCCGCCCGACCAGACGGCCGAGTTGAGCGCCGCGAGCTTGTTGTCGTTGGGCGGGATCACGGTGGCCCAGTACTCGCGCACGATGTCCTCGTGCTCGCGCAGCGCCGTGTCCATGTCCATGAAGATCACGCCCTGCTTCTCGAGCGCCTCGTTGACCTGGTGGTAGACGACCTCGGACTCGTACTGGGCGCCGACCCCGGACAGGAACTTGCGCTCGGCCTCGGGGATGCCGAGCCGGTCGAAGGTCTTCTTGATGTCCTCCGGGACCTCGTCCCAGCTCCGACTGTTCTTCTCGGAGGCGCGGACGAAGTAGTGGATGTTGTTGAAGTCGATCTGGCCGAGGTTGCCGCCCCAGGCGGGCGTGGGGCGCTGCATGAAATGGTCGAGCGCCTTGAGCCGGAACTCGCGCATCCACTCGGGCTCGGACTTGTAGTCGGAGATGTCGCGCACGACCTGCTCCGAGAGGCCCTTGGGTGACTTGTAGGCGTAGTCGGTCTCGGGGTCGTGGAACCCGAACCGCTCCGCGTAGTCGGAGCCGATCCCCTTGAGGGCGCTTCTCCTCGACCGACAGCTCCTTGGGGGAGCCGGTCGCGACCTGTGTATTCGGGGCAGCCATGGAAACTCTAAATCTCCACCTTCACTTCGCCGTCCTCGACCCGCGCCTCGAACGTGTCGACGGGCTGGAATGCCGGGAGGGTTTTCGGCCGGCCGGTTCTGCAGATCGAACAGCGAGCCGTGCCGCGGGCATTCAACTGTACAGGCGGCCGGGGTCGAACTCGCCCTCGGCCAATGGGCCATCGTCGTGTGAGCAGCGGTCCTCGATCGCGTAAAGCTCGCCGTCTTCGGAGCGGAAGACGCCGATCTTGCGCCCATCGGCCTGGAACAGCCGCATCGCCCCCGCGGGGAGCTCGCTGGCCGGGCAAATGGTGAATGTCTCGGACAGCTCGTCTCGCTGATCGTCGTTGTGTAGTCATCACGTTATTCCTACTTCCAGACTCGGATTTTAGCGATGGCAGCGGCGCGGCCGTTTCGCCCACAAGCAAACGCCGTGGGGGAGCACAGAGGCGCCGCCCGCCAAACAGCCGCTAAATCCCGGCCTGCGTGGCCTCCGCCGGGTCGCCCTGGTCGCCCTCGTCCTCCCAGTCGGCCGCCTCGCCGAGGCTGGCGCTCTTGACGATCTTCAGCCCCAGCAGGGCGCACTTCATCCGGGTCGCCGAGATGTCGATGCCCAGCAGGTCGAGCACGAACTCCTTCGGCAGCGCCAGAAGCTCGGCCCGGCTCATGCCCCGCAGCTCGTCGGTGAGCATCGAGGTGGCCGCGGTGGAGATCGCGCACCCCTGGCCGTCGAAGGCGACCTCGGTTACACGTCCCTCATCGTCGAGCCTGATCTCGATCCGCTGCTGATCGCCGCAGAACGGGTTCGAGTCCTCGAACTCGAGGTCGCGCTGCTGGAGGCGGCCGAAGTTGTGCGGCCGCTTGTAGTGCTCGAGGATCTGCTCGCGGTAGAGGTCGTCCATGCTCAGTCGAGCTCGAACACGCGCCTGGCGTCGTGGAGGGCATCGATCATGCGGTCGACCTCCTCGCGGGTGTTGTAGACCGCGAGGCTGGCGCGGGTGGTGGCCGCGACCCCGAGCCGCTCCATCAGGATCTGGGCGCAGTGGTGGCCGGCGCGGACGGCGACGGCGTGCCGGTCGAGGATCTCGGAGACGTCGTGGGCGTGGATGCCGTCGATGGCGAAGGAGACGATGCCGACCCGGTCCTCGCCCGCGGGGGGGCCGAACAGGCGCAGCCCCGGCACCTCGGCGAGCCGCCCGAGCGCGTAGGAGCCCACCTCCGCCTCGTGCGCGTGGGCCGCCTCGAGGCCGACTTCATCGAGCCACTCCACCGCGGCCCCGAGGCCGATCGCCTCGGCGATCGGGGGCGTCCCGGCCTCGAACTTGGCCGGGACGCCTGCCCAGGTGATCCGCTCCTTGCTCACCTGGCGGATCATCGATCCGCCTCCCTCATAGGGCCCCATCGCGTCGAGGAGCTCCGCACGGCCGTGGAGCACGCCGACCCCGGTGGGCCCGTAGAGCTTGTGGCCGGTGAACCCGTAGAAGTCCGCTCCCAGCTGAGCCAGATCGAGCTCGAGCTTGGGCGCCGCCTGGGCCCCGTCGACGACCACGGTCGCCCCCGCCTCGTGCGCGAGGCGAGCGATCTCTGCGATCGGGTTGATGGTGCCGAGCACGTTCGACACGTGCGCGACCGCGACCACCTTCGGCTCCCGCTCCAGGGCCGTCGCCAGCGCCTCCAGCTCGAGTCGCCCGGCGCCGTCCACGGGCACCCAGTCCAGCTCCGCTCCGACCTCCCGCGCCAGCAGGTACCAGGGAACGATGTTCGAGTGGTGCTCCATCTCGGTGAGCACGATCCTGTCTCCGCGGCCGACGTTGGCGTGGCCCCATGCCCGGGCGACGAGGTTCAGCGCCCCGGTGACGTTACGGGTGAAGATGACCTCGCTCGAGTCGACCCCGAGGTGCCGAGCGAGGGTCGTGCGGGCCCCCTCGTACAACGATGTGGCCTCCTCGGAGAGCGTGTGTACGCCGCGGTGCACGTTCGCGTTGTGCTCTCTCCAGTAGTGGTCCAGCGCCTCCAGCACCGCGAGTGGCTTCTGCGCGGTGGCGCCGTTGTCCAGATAGGCGATCGCCCGCCCGTGGACGCGACGCTCGAGGATCGGGAACTGGGCTCGGATCTCGTCGATCGACAGGCCCGGGGCTGTGACGGGCGCCGTGGCCATGGGTCGCACCGCTACGCGGTGGCCGCCTCCACCTCGTCGCGAATCCAGCCGTAGCCGCGTTCCTCCAGCTGCTCGACCAGCTCCGGGCCGCCCTGCTTGACGATTCGCCCGTCGTACATCACGTGAACGAAGTCGGGCTTCACCAGGTGGAGGATGCGCTGGTAGTGGGTGATGATCAGGATGCCCAGGTCGGCACCGGCGAACCTGTTGACCCCGTCGGCGACGGTCCGCAGCGCGTCGATATCGAGCCCTGAGTCGGTCTCGTCGAGGACCGCCAGCTCCGGGCGCAGCATGGCGAGCTGGAGGATCTCCATCCGCTTCTTCTCGCCCCCGGAGAAGCCATCGTTCAGGTAGCGGCTCGAAAACTCGCGGGGGATGTTCATCAGCTCCATCGCGGCCTCGGTCTGCTTGCGGAAGTCCTTGAGCTTGATCTCGCTCTCGCCCCGCACCTCGCGATGGGCGTTGACCGCCATCCGCAGGTACTTGGCCACCGTCACCCCCGGGATCGCGACCGGGTATTGGAAGGCCATAAAGAGGCCGCTTTGGGCCCGCTCCTCGGGATCGGACTCGGTGATCTGCTCGCCCCGCAGGCGGATCTCGCCCTCGGTCACCTCCAGCGACGGGTGACCCATGATCGCGTTCGCGAGCGTCGACTTGCCGGAGCCGTTCGGCCCCATCAGGGCGTGGACCTCGCCCTTCGACACCTCCAGGTCCAGACCCTTGAGGATCTGCTTGTCCTCGGCGCTGACGTGCAGGTTTGTGATCTCCAGATCGGCCATCTCTCTCCGTTGTCGTTGTCGGTGCGGACTGGCTAGGTCGCCGGGCCGGCAACCGGCGCCCGGACCGCGTGGTCGTCGGCGAACTCGACCAGCTCGGCCAGCGTGGTCCCGGCGAGCGCCTTGGTGATGCCGCCGTGGACGCGCGTCCAGAGCAGCTTCGTCGCGCAGGCACGATCGCCGTCAGCCTCGTGCGAGCAGAGCACCCGGCCCTCGCGCGCGTCCTCGAAGCATTCCATCGGAGCGATCGGCCCCTCGAGCGCCTGAACCACCTCCAGCATCTCGATCTCGGTCGCTGGACGTGCCAAGCGGTAGCCGCCGTGCGCCCCCCTGACCGAGGTCACCAACCCGGCCTCCCGGAGCTTGGCGACCAGGTGCTCGAGGTAGGAGAGGGGGAGCACCTCCGCCTCGGCGACCGCGTTCAGCGCCACCGGCTCACCGTCGCCTTCGGGGTCCGATTGCGCCCGGCGCCCGAGCTCGATCATCAGCCGGACGCCGTACTCGGCTTTGGTCGAGAAGAGCATCGCGACCACAAATCCTACTGAACAGGTCGGATAAGCTCGATCCGGCCTATTCGCCGGCCAGCCGGCGGATCGCGTTTCTCATCACCCGGTAGGGATTGACGACCACGGCCGTATGGGCCGTCGCGCGCAACACCCGGGCCAGGGTCGAGCCCGGCAGCTCGCCGGGCTCCGGCAACTCGATTTCGAGCTCGAGGTGGCCGGAGCTCGAGCGCCGCGGCCGAGCGCCACCCGGGACCCGGCTCTCGAACAGTGTCAAGGCCTCGGTGTTGTCGTCCATGACCAGGGCCGTGAAGTGGGTGACCCCGGCGCCGCGTGCCCGCTCCACCAGCTGCTCGAGCAGCCCCGTGGCGACGCCCTTTCGGCGCCATTGCTCCCCGACCACCACGGAGACTTCGGCCAGCTGGGGCTCCGCACCGCGGACGTAGCGCGCCACGCCCACGAGCTGCCCGGTGGTGGGGTCGATCGCCGCCAGGGCCTCGTGGTCGTGATGGTCGATCTCGGTCAGGTAGGCGAGGTCGCGGTCGGAGAGCTCGCTCAGTTGCCGAAAGAAGCGGCGATAGCGGCTCTCCGGGCTCAGGCGCTCGAGGCCGGCGGCCAGCAGCCGCTTGTCGTCCGGCCGAACCTGGCGGATCAGGACCTCGGCCCCGGTTGCGAGGGTGACCCGGCGGGCATCGCTGCGCTCCAACTCGACCGCCATCAGTCCAGGGTACGCGCCGTGATGCCGATGGGGCGGGCAACGTGACCGTCCTCACACTGGGCTTTGCGTCCGAGTGCCGCCGAGATCAGCTAGGCCGGCACCGCAGCCACGATGTCCTGGAAGGACCGCGCGCCGGGACCGCCGCGCCACGAGCCGAGCGCCCAGGAGCCGTAGTGAATCGGACCGTCGACCCTGAGCCCGTGGCGGCTCAGGAGCGCCTCGACGTCGGCGGTCCCGTAGGCGACGGCGAGCTCGGGCCGCTGGGCGTCCGTGGCCCGATAGCCGTCCCCGGAGAAGCCGAAGTGCTGGAGCGCCTTCGGCGAATCGCGCGGCCCCGAGTCGTCATCGATCAGGAACCAGGTCAACAGGGCGCGCCCGGATCCGTCCAGGACCCGGGAGATCTCCGCCACGTAGTGGTCCACGTCCGGCGGCAGCATGTGGGTGAAGACCGAGATCGCAAAGGCGACCGTAAGACTGTCCGCTTCGAACGGAAACGCGACCTGGCTCGGGGACAGCCTTCCCCGCGGGTTGTACTCGGCGTTGTAGACGTCGAGGTGATGGAAGCGGAATCTCGGTCGTTCCCCCACCAGATGCCGCCGGCACCAATCGATCCCCCTCCGGTTGACGTCGAAGCCGTCGTAGGACCCCCGCGCGTCCAGGTAGCCGCTCAGCGGGACCGCCATCCTGCCGGCCCCGCAACCCACGTCGAGCACGCGGTCGTCGGGGCGCAGGTGGCAGAGCTCACGCAGGTGCGAGAGGAACTCACGGCCGATCTCGTGATAGTCGCCGCCGCCGAACTCGATCTGCAGCCGCTTCGGCGGCGTCAGCGGGGGTCGGCGTCGAAGCACGGCGTCGACCGCATCGGCCGCCAGCAACCGTGGATGGCTCCCCCGAAGCCTCCTCAATGCGGACTGCAACGGGCCGACCGTCTGCCTCGGCATCAAGCAACGGAGTATGTCGCGCGGGCTTCCGATCGCCCGCCGAAACGCGAGCCGCCGCCCCTACGGCTCGATCAGGCCCCTACGGATCGCGTAGCGCACCAGCTCCACCCGGTCTCGCATGCCGAGCTTCCGCATCGCGTTGGAGCGATGGTTCTCGACCGTCTTCTCGGACAGGTGGAGGATCGCGGCGATCTCCTTGTTGGTGTGCGCTTCGGCCACCAGCTTGACCACCTCCTGCTCGCGTGGAGTCAGGTCCTCCTCGCGGTTGGAGCCCTCGCCGAGGACGTCCTGGATCAGGGCCCGCTGGGCCTCCGGGGTCAGGAAGGGCTCGCCGCGCTCGACCGCGCGCACGGCGTCCAGCAGGTCGGAATCGGCCTGGGCCTTGAGCACGTAGCCCGACGCTCCGGCCTTGAGCGCCTCGAACAGGTAGCGCTCGTCGTCGTACATGGAAAGGATCAGAACCGCCACGTCCGGCGCCTGGGCGCGGATCTCCCGGGTCGCCTGGAGCCCGGTTAGCTTCGGCATCTTGACGTCGAGGATCGCCAGGTCGGGCCGTTGCCGGATCGCAAGGTCGCGAGCCTCGACGCCGTCAGACGCCTCCCCGACGACCTCGATGTCCAGTTGGCGCTCGAGCAGCATCCGCAGGCCGGATCGAACGATGCCGTGGTCGTCTGCGATCAGCACCTTCATCGGGGCGAGCCCGTCGGGGAGCGCTTCCATCTCGTCGCCTCTGTATCGGCCGGGTCGAGCGGCACCGTGAGCGTGACTCGGGTCCCGAGCTCGGGGCGGGATTCGACATCGAGCTCCCCGCCCACGAGCAGCGCCCGCTCCCGCATCCCCGCGATTCCCAGGCCACGGGCCGCCTGCTCGAAGGTGAACCCCGACCCGTCGTCGCCCACCCTGAGCTCGACGCTGTCACCCTCGCGCGCCAGTCGGACTCGCAGGTGGGCGGCGCCCGAATGCTGGACCGCGTTCGAGAGCGCCTCCTGGGCGACCCTGTAGACGACCAGCTGGACGTCCGATGGCAGCGCCGAGAAGTCGCCTTGCGACTCGAAGCTGGCGTCGACCTGACCCCGGCGGCCGAGTTCGGAGACGTGGCTGGCGAGCGCCGCCTTCAGTCCGAGATCGTCGAGCGCCGTCGGGCGAAGCTGCCGGGCGAGCATCAGGAGCTCCTCCATCGCCCGGTTGGCGAGCGCCTTGGTCTCCGCCAGCTCCGGCGCCAGCTCGACCGGGGCCTGGACCCGCGCTGCCTCGAGGCGCAAAAGCAGCGCGGTCAGCGACTGGTTGACCTCGTCGTGCAGGTCGCGAGCCACTCGGGCCCGCTCCTCCTCCTGGGCGGCCAGGGCGGCGCTGGACGTCCGCCGCCGTTCGGCGTCGAGGCGCTCCAGCATCCGCCGGAAGGCTCGCTGCAGCCTGGCGACCTCCTCGGGGCCGGCTCGCCCGTCGGAGGGAGAGCGGAGGTTGGCGCCCGGGCGCGAGAGATCGGCGCGCTCCATCTCGTCCACCAGTCGCTCCAGGGGTCGGAAGCGCCGCTGAAGCACGACCACGTTGACGAGGATCGTCAGCGCCACCGCGAAGCCCAGGATCAGGGCGAGCCCGGGCCGCGCCGAAAGATCGAAGTTCGGATTGCCCGCGATCCCGGTGACGACCACGGCCACCACGATCAGCATCAGGTTGGCGACCAGGACCTGGGTGAGGAGGTTCTTGCGACGCATCTCGACCCCTAGTATCGGCGCTCGCGAGCCTGAGGCACCAATCGCGATGAAACTAGACCCTCGCAACTCACGCAAGGCGCCTGTGGCGGCGTCGCGCCTCGCGCGCGCGGATCGATTCATTAGGGGCGCGCCCCTAATCGAATCGGGGCCAGGCCCCATAGCGTCAGGCGAGCGGTGTGCCACCATTGGACGACCGTTCGACCCCCAAGGGAGTGAGCGGCTACCACGATGACCACCACCCGCAAGTCCAACTTCGCAGCCGGGCTCCGGACCACGATCCTGATGGCCACGCTCGGCGGGCTGCTGGTCGCGATCGGCTATGCGATCGGCGGGGTCGGCGGCGCGACCGGCTTCCTGGCGATCGCCCTGCTGCTGAACTTCATCTTCTTCTGGTTCAGCGACAAGATCGCTCTGAGGAGCGCAGGCGCGAAGCCGATCTCCGAGTCCGAGGCGCCGCAGCTCTACCAGATGGTCCGCGAGCTCACCACGCGTGCGGATCTCCCGATGCCGAGGCTCTACGTGATCCCGAGTGACCAGCCGAACGCCTTCGCGACCGGGCGCAACCCCAAGCACGCCGCGGTCGCGGTCACCTCCGGGATCACCAAGCTGCTCTCCGAGGACGAGCTGCGGGGCGTGATCTCGCACGAGCTTGGCCATGTGAGAAACCGCGACATCCTGACCCAGTCGATCGCCTCGGCGATCGGCTCGGCGATCACCTGGATCGCCTACATGCTGCTCTGGTTCGGCGGCGAGGACGAGTCGCCGCTCGGCCTGGTGGCCAACCTGGCCCTCTTCCTGCTGGCGCCGATCTCGGCGACCTTGATCCAGCTCGCGATCTCGCGTCAGCGCGAATACTCGGCGGATGCCACCGGCGCTCAGATCTGTGGCAACCCCGAGTCGCTCGCCTCAGCCCTGCTGAGGCTCGAGGAGGGGGCCAAGGCGATCCCGATGCAGGTCAACCAGGCGACCGAGCCGCTTTACATCGTGAAGCCGTTCTCGGGCGGCGGCATCGCCAGCCTGTTCTCGACCCACCCTCCGATCGAGGAGCGGGTCCGCCGGCTTCGCCAGATGCGCCCGGCGCTGTCCTAGGTCGGGCGTCGGATCAGCGTCGCTCCTCCTCGGCGGCGGTCCGCTCGGCCCAGGGAATCGCCTCCAGGCGGGCATCGGGGATCGGCTCGCCGCTCTCGATCGAGCGCCCGTAGGTGCGCTCTTCGATTCGCTTCTCAGCCCGCTCGATCGCCGCCAGCTCATCGCGAAGCTGCTCGGCCAGGCCCTCCTCGACCTCCCGGTCTTGGAGCTGGGACGCCCGGTCAGCGGGCGAGTCGGAGGGATCGGTGTCCTCGGGCTCGGCGAGGTCGGTGAGCGACGCCTGAATTCGATCGCGGGCGGCCGTCAGCAGCTCCCTTGCGCGCGCCTCGTCCACTGCGCGAGCATAGTGCTTATCTCGATTAGGGACGAAGCCAAACCGCGATCGCTATACTTTTTGAAGTAAATCCGGATCGAGATTTAGGAGTTTTGATTCTAGGATGGCGACCGTGACTGAGCCACTCGAGCTGGTCAAGAGCAGGATCGAGGAGATCGACCCTGCGAGCGCGCGACGAGAGGTCGAGGGCGACGGAGCTCTGCTGATCGACGTCCGCGAGCCGCACGAGTGGGACGAGGCGCACGTCGCCGGCGCCAAGCTGGTTCCCATGGCCACGGTCGCCGACCGGATCGCCGAGCTGGCCCCGGATCGTTCCCAGCGGATGATCCTGTTCTGCCGGGTCGGCAACCGGTCCGCGCGCGCCGCCGATTCGCTGCGCGACGAGCTCGGCTACGAGAACGTCGCTTCGGTGGCCGGCGGGATCGAGGCCTGGCGCGGCGCCGGGTTGCCCGTGATCGAGGCCGAAGGGCTGACGCCGGAGCAGCGGATGCGCTACTCGCGCCACACCCTGCTGCCCGAGGTCGGCGTCGAGGGTCAGCTGAAGCTGCTCGAGTCCAAGGTCCTGCTGATCGGCGCCGGCGGGCTCGGGGCGCCCTCCGCCTTCTACCTGGCCGCGGCCGGTGTCGGCACCCTCGGGATCGTCGACGACGACCTGGTCGACGAGTCCAATCTCCAGCGCCAGGTGATCCACAACACCGAGCGGGTCGGGATGCCGAAGACCGAGTCGGCTCGGCTCTCGATCGAGGCCCTCAACCCGGACGTGAAGGTGGTCGAGCACCGCACCCGCCTCGGCCCCGACAACATCCTCGAGATCATCGGCGACTACGACATCCTGGTCGACGGCGCCGACAACTTCCCCACTCGCTACCTGCTCAACGACGCGGCCGTCCGGCTGCGAAAGCCGGTGGTCTCGGCTTCGATCCTCTCCTTCGACGGGCAGCTGTCCACCTTCATCCCGTACGAGGGCCCCTGCTATCGCTGCCTGTATCCGGTTCCGCCGCCGCCCGAGATGGCGCCCAGCTGCGGCGCGGCGGGGGTGCTGGGCGTGATGGCCGGCGTGATGGGGCTGCTCCAGGCCAACGAGGTGATCAAGCTGGCGGCCGGGCTCGGCGAGCCGCTGGTCGGGCGCCTGCTGCTCTACGACTCGCTCGGCACCCGGTTCACGGAGCTGAAGGTGAAGCGTGATCCCGACTGCCCGATCTGCGGCCCGAATGCGCCCGAGATCCCAGCCTCGGAGATGGGCAAGTTCCCGGACTACGAGGCGTTCTGCGCCGGCACGCCGGTTGGCGCCTGACGCCCGCCAGCGCGTAGGATTCCCCGGCCGTGACCACCGTCAAGATCCCTCCGGTCCTGCGTCCCCAGACGGGGGGAGACGCCGAGGTGTCGGCCGGCGGCTCGACTGTCGGTGAGGTGCTTCGCGCGCTCGCCGACGCCCATCCGGGCACCCGGGCGCAGCTGTTCGCCGACGGAGGCGAGCTGAATCGCTACGTCAACGT
Source organism: uncultured bacterium (assembly GCA_963811625.1). Taxonomy (GTDB): domain Bacteria; phylum Actinomycetota; class Thermoleophilia; order Solirubrobacterales; family 70-9; genus AC-56. The sequence continues at coordinate 514,126 of CAWERS010000002.1, forward strand.
CTACCTCAACGACGAGGACGTTCGGGTGCTGGATGGGCTCGACACCCCGGTCTCCGACTCCGACACCGTGGTCATCCTGCCGGCGATGGCGGGTGGACGCTAGCGCCTCGACCTAACGCCGCCGCCCCCGGTGGGCGCGGTGCGACTTGCGTGTGCGCTTCGAGACGATCTCGAACCGCTTCTCCCTGTTGGCGACGTTGCCGGCCCGATCGATCGCCCTGACCTTGAGCGTATGGGTGCCTTCGCCGAGCTTCGGCGTCCGGTACCGCTTCGAACACGGCTCGAACCCCTTCGAGGTGATCCGACACTGGCGATGAACCCGCTCCGACGCCTTGAGAACGAAAAGGGCCGACGCTCGCCTGCCGGAGGTCTCGACTTTGCTCGGGCCCTTGATCCTCAATCGCGGCGCTCGGGTGTCGACGATGAAGGATCGCGACGCGGCCGGGCCGGCGTTTCCGGCGGGGTCGATCGCCCGGACGGCGAACCCGTGATGCCCGTCGACCAGCGGGCCGAGCGACCGGGGTGAGGTGCAGGGGGCGAAGTGTTGCCCGTCCAGCCGGCACTGGAAGCTCGACCCCGGCTCGTTGGCGGCGAAGGCGAACGACGGGCTCGAATCGGATGACGCGGAGCCATCGCGCGGGCCGGAGGAGATGGTCGTGGTGGGGGCGGTCGTGTCGACCCTGAAGTAGCGGACCAGGATGTCGCTGTGGTCAGGGCCGTCGATCGCCTGGACGCTGAACCGGTGGCGGCCGTCCCTCAGGTGCGGGGTGGAGAACGAGCCTGACCCGTCCTGGCCGCAGGACGTGAACGGTGCCGCGTTGTCCCCGACCCGGCACCGGAAGTCCGCCTGCGGCTCAGCGGAGCTGAAGGTGAAGCGCGGGGTCGGGTCGGCGGTGGGCGAGCCCGGGCGGGGGCCGCTGTCGATCCGGACGTCCACCGGAGGCGCGTCGATGGTCCAACTCCTGATCGCGGTCGCGCTCACGTTGCCCGCGCGGTCCGTCGCCTCGACCGAGAACGAGCTCGATCCATTCGGCAGCCGATCGGTGGACGAGAACGGGGACGAGCAGGGCGCCGGGGGATCGGAGTTGAACTGGCACTCGAATGTGACCCCGCCTTCGTCGGCGCTGAAGCCGAATGAGGGCCTGGCCTCGTCGGAGGTCGTCCCCTCATCCGGACCGGAGGTGATCGTCACCGTGGGCGAAACGTTGTCCACGAACCAGATTCTCCCCGCGCCGCCGACGTTGCCGGCGGGGTCCCTGGCACGCACCTGGAATGCATAGGTGCCGTCGTTGAGCGTGTCCGCAGTGTCGAATGGCGAGCTGCAGGGGCTGAAGCCGCCGCTGTTCAGCTGGCAGCTGAGGGTCGCGCTCGAGTCATCGGTGATGAACTCGAACGACGCGCTGCGGCTCTGGGTTGCCGAGCCGTTCGGCGGCCCCGACGTGATCGTCACCGCCGGAGGGGTGGTGTCGACGGTGAACGGGCGGCCCTTGCTCTGACTCAGATTGCCAGGAGCGTCGATCGCCTGGACCGAGAGCCTGTGCTGGCCGTCGGAGAGCCGCGGGGTGGTGAACTGCGGCCCGCATCGCCGGAAAGCCTCGCTGTCGATCCGGCACTGGAAGGTCGAGCCTGCATCGGTGGAGCCGAATGTGAAGGTGGGGGTGGGGTCGTTGATCACGCTGTCCGCCCGCGGCCCGGAGGTGAACGACACCGTCGGCGGATCGGTGTCGGCGCTGTAGCCCACGAAGGCGTTGAAGGAGGCCTTGCGGCTGCGGTTGTACCTGAGCAGGCCGGCGCTGGCGCAGAAGCTGCACCGGTGGGCGAAGGCCGAGTTCGGGTCGGGGTCGCGCCACAGGAACCAGAAGATGCGCTGGATGTTCCAGGCGTTTCGGTTGATCAACACCATCTGGTAGGTCTGGGACAGCAGGCGACGTTGGCCCTCCGGGCCCTGGTTGATCCCGAACTGGTCGCGTGGGTCCGACCCCCAGCCGATCTCGGAGATCCACAGCGGCTTCGAACGCTCACCGTGCTTGTTCATCACCGTGCGGAACTTCTCCAGCTCGAGGCGCACGTGGTTGAGGTCGGATGCGTAGGGGTGCAGGGCGGCGACGTCGAACCACTTCTTCACCTTCGGCGTCACCGCATAGAGCTGGTTTAGGAACTCCCAGGCGCGCGGCCCGCCGCTCGGCGGATACCCCGGGCTGCCCGCCAGCACCACCTGCGCCCCTGGATGCACGCTCTTGATCGCCGCGCTCGAGATCCGCAACAGCTCGGCGTAGCGGGCGGCCAGCTGAGCGTCCGACCCTCCGGGGTCGAAGAACTTCCTCAGGTTGGGCTCGTTCCAGATCTGCCAAGAGTGGATCGGCACCGGGGTTGCGTTCGGTCCGTAGAGCTCCTGGTAGCGGTTGTTCCAGTAGCGCCCATGCGGCCCGTAGCGCCGCACCGCCGCCTCGAGGAAGTCGCGCCACGCCCGCTCGTGGGCGGCGGTATCGACAGGGGGCTTGCTCGCCTGCTTCGAGACCCACGAAGGGGACTTCCAGACGAACGGGACCGCCCGGATCCCGTGCGATGCGAGGGCGCCGATGAAGTGGTCCGCCACGCTCCAGTCGCGGGTGCCCTTGCTCGACTCGATTGACCGCCACCCGAGCTCGAAGCGATCGGTCCGGACGTTCGCGTCCTCCATCCCCTGGAGGTCCGTGTCGTCGAGCTGGCCCTCGGCGTCGAATTGTCCCTGGACGATGCCGAAGAACTCCGATCGCACCGACGCCGCGCCCGCGGTCGAGGGCGCCAGCAGCACGCAGGCGACCAGCGCCAGGCAAATCCGGCGGCAGGCCCTCCATGGCCCCCTGCTGTCAGTCCTAGACGTCCGCATCGCCTGAGCGAACGGTAGCGACGGCGACCTCGAGGTGCGCCGCAGCTGCTGGTGGGTGTCCGACGGGTCAGCCCGCGGCGGCGACCGCGCCGCCCGAGATCTCGCTCGACTGCTGCCGATCCCGGCCTGGAGCGCTAGGACTAGTCCCCGCGCTGACCACCCTGAACCGCTTGCGCCTGACGGTTACGTTCCCGGCCCGATCGGTGACCCGGACATTGACCATGTGGGGCCCTTCGCGGAGCTTCGGGGTGCGATAGTGCGAGGAGCAGGGGTGGTAGCGACTCGATGCGATCCGGCACCGGTGACCGACCCGCTCCGACGACACCAGCGTGAAGGCCGCGGACGCCGCCCGCTTCCTCGTCTTCACCTTCAGTGGGCCCTCGATCCTCAGCTTCGGCCGCGCAGTGTCGAGGGTGAACCGGACCTGGGTCGCCACCCCCTGGTTTCGGGCGCCGTCGATGGCCCGAACGGCGAACGTGTGCGATCCGTCCAGCAGCGGGCCAAGCCGGCGCGGGGAAACGCAGGGCACGAACCCGCGGGCGTCGAGCCGGCACCGTAAGCGCGACCCGGGCTCGTTGGACGCGAACCTGAACCGGGGGCTCGCATCGGAGCTGATCGAGCCGGGGAGCGGGCCGGAGATGATCCGCACCGTGGGCGCGTCGGAATCGACCCTCCAGGTCCTGGTGGCCGGCGTGCCGGCGTTGCCGGCCCGGTCGGTGGCGATGACCGAGAAGGTGTGCTGGCCGCTGGCCAGCTGACCGGTCGCATAGGGAGTCGAGCAGGGCTCGAACCCGCCGGAGTCCAGGCGGCACTTGAAGCTGGCTCCCGCCTCGCCGGCGGCGAAGGTGAACGCGGGCTTGGCGTTCGACGATACTGCGCCGTTGGCAGGGCCGGAGGAGATGGTCGCCTTGGGGGCGATCGTGTCGATCCGGAACGCCCGCCACACGGGGGAGCTGACGTTGCCGGCGACGTCCACGGCTCTGACCGCGAGCCGGTGGCCGCCGTCGGAGAGCGGCGCGCGGGCCGTGAACATCGGCGGGCACCAGGAGAAGGGGCGGGAGTCGAAGCGACACTGGAAGGTCGAGCCGGCCTCGCTCGAGGAGAGCCCGAAGGTGGGGGTGGGGTCGCCCGTCAGCGACCCCGGGCGGGGGCCGGTGGCGATCGCGGCCCTGGGCGGGGTGCTCTCGGCGGAGAAGCTCGCAAACGCGTGGTAGGACGGCTTCATCCGGTGTTTGAAGGTCACCAGCCCGGCGCTGGCACAGAAGCTGCAGTTCGCCTGGGAGCGTTTCGGGTCCCGCCAGTGGTACCAGAAGACGCGTTGGACGTTCCACGCTGCCCGGTGGGTGAGGAGCAGTCTGAATGCTCCTCTGAGGAGTTGCGCCTGGCCCGCGGGGCCCTTGTTGATCCCGAACCGATCCGGGGGCGCCGAGCCCCAGGCGATCTCCGAGATCCAGAGCGGAGTGGAGGAGTCGTGGTGGTTCTTCATCACGGTTCGGAACCTTCGGATCTGCCGCTTGAAGTGATCGAGGTTCTTGGCGTATGGATGAAGAGCCGCGGCGTCGAAGTAGCGGCCGATTCCCGGCACCGAGTAGAGCCCATACAGGAACTGCCAGGCGGTCACGTCACCGTAGCCGGGCATTCCGGCGAGCACGATCTGGGCCTTCGGATCGACGCTCTTGATCGCATCGTGCGAGATCCGTAGCAGCTGGGCGTACTTGCTGGGCGAGGGATAGGGCGCGAAGAACTTGCCCAGGTTGGGCTCGTTCCAGATCTGCCAGGAGACGATCGGCAGCGGGGTGGCGTTCGGCCCGTACTGGCGACGGTAGCGCGTGGTCCAATAGGTGCCGCCCGGCCCGTACCGCGCCACCGCGGCCTTGAGCAGGTTTCGCCAGGCGAGAGCGTCGCGGGGTCGGTCGAGGGGGGGGCGAGCCGGGGACCCGTAGACCCATCCGGGGTTCCCCCAGAGCACCGGGACCGCCCGGATCCCGTGCGAGGCCAGGGCGCCGATCTGACGGTCGGGCCCCCACCAGTTGAAGGAGCCGGCGCCCTTGCGCTGCACCGACCCCCAGTTGAGCATGAACCGGTCGCTGTGGATCCGAGCCCTGGCGAGCGCGCTGAGGTCCCTGGACCTTGGGGCGCCGGCCTGAACGATGCCGAAGAACTCCGATCGGACCGTCGCCGCGGCCGACGCTTCGCCGGGAACCAGCGAGATCCCCAGCGCCAATGTGAGCAGGATCGTCAACGATCCCCGCCTTACCCCCATGCCTTTCACACCCACTTGACTAGGGTAATGACGTCTGGGCTACCGGGCGTCGTTCGGGGTGCCAGTGGGTAGCGCTAGTACGTAGTGTTAGTACGTAGTACGTACGTCCAGGCCGGCGGCGCAGTCGCCTATGGAAGGGTGGAGTCCTCGACGTAGGTCAGCGGCGCGGAGCAGCGGGACGCGTTGCCGGCGGCGTCCGTGGCCGTGGCCCGGAACGAGGTGGACGTGTTGTCCGCCACCGAGACCTTGATCCCCGGTGCACCGAACACCGCGGTGGAGGCCTGGGCCACGGGCGCACCCGTGCAAGCGGCCGTGGTGTAGAGCTTGACGATCGTTCCCGCGGCCGCCTGGCCCCTGACCCTGGGGCCGTTCTCGTTTGCCGGGGAGGCCGGGTCGGTGCCGAGGATCTTCGGGGTCGGCGGGGGGATCGTGTCGATGGTGAAGGTGCGCGACACCGTGGCGCTCACGTTTCCTGCCGCATCGACTGCCCTGACGTAGAAGCTGTGGCTTGCGTTGGAGCGCGCGGCCTGTGGGGTGAACGGCGACCTGCACGGAAGGAACACGCCGGCGTCGAAGTGGCACTGGAAGCTGGACCCCAGCTCGCTCGAGGTGAACTTGAAGCTCGGGGTGGCGTCGTTGATCAGGCTCCCGTTTCGGGGGCCGCCGGTGATCCTCGCCACCGGCGGGGCCTTCTCGGCAGAGAAGCGCTTGAAAGCCCCCAGGCTGGGCTTGGGCGCCCGGTTGAAGGCCAGCAGCCCGGCGCTGCCGCAGAAGCTGCACGAGGCCCGCGAGCGCTTGGGGTCGCGCCAGTGGTACCAGAACAGGTGCTCGATGTTCCAGGCGGTTCGGTTCTTGAGGATCAGCTTGAAGCTGCGCCTCAACATCTGGGCCTGGCCCGAGGGGCCCTTGTTGATGCCGACCTGGTCGGGAGGCGCCGATCCCCAGGCGATCTCGTCGACCCATAGCGGCGTCGGCGCGTCCCCGCGATGCTTCATCACGTCGCGCGTCCGCTGGATCTCCCCCCTGACCTTGTTCAGGGTGGCGCCGTAGGGATGGAGCGCGACCGCGTCGAAGAAGGCCTTGATCCCGGGCACCGAGTACAGGGCTCCGAGGAAGCGCCAAGCGGTCACGTCCCCGTAGCCCGGCATCCCGGCGAGCACCACTCGGGCGTGGCGGTCAGTGCTTTTGATCGTCGGGTAGGAGATCTGAAGCAGCCGCGCGTATCTGCCCGGCGAAGGGTAGGGCGCGAAGTACTTCCTCAGGTTGGGCTCGTTCCAGATCTGCCAGGACTGCACCGGAAGCACTGTCGCCTTCGCTCCGAATCGCTTGTGGTAGTAACGGGTCCAGTAGATGCCACCCGACCGGTAACGTGCGACCGCGGCCTTGAGAAAGACCCGCCAGCGCTGCTCGGACTGTGTCCCGCCGATCGGCGGGGTCGAGGAGGAGCCCGGAAGCCAGCTCGGGTTTCCCCACAGGGCGGGCACTGCCCGGATCCCGTGCGATGCGAGGTCGCCGATGAACCGGTCCACGAACTCCCACTTGAAGTGTCCCTGGCGCGGCTCCACGGCGCCCCAGTTGAGCACGAAGCGATTGGTCCTGACCCCCGCAGCCTGCATCCCGTTGACGTCCTGGTCGTCCAGGGTCGCCGTCTGGACGATGCCGAAGAACTCCGACCGCACCGCCGCGGTCGCCGCGGTCGGTGCCGTTAGAGCAATAAGCAGGAGGCAGAGAGCGATTCCCAGCCGACCCACATGCGTCCCCACCCTGGGACCCTGGCCCTGCACATCCACACCCCAGAGCCTACTCGTCGGCGATCGCCGGCGCTCCGCAACCCGGGCGACGAGGTCGGGTCGTCAGGGGGCGACGGTGAACGAGCGGCCGACGAGGGCGCTCACGTTCCCGGCCGCATCGATCGCCCTGACCGAGAAGCTGTGGTTGCCGGCAGAGAGGGTGGCGGTGGTGAACGGGGAGGTACACGCCCTCAGGGCGCCTCCGTCGACCCGGCACTGGAAGGTCGAGCCGATCCGGCTCGACTTGAAGACGAAGGTGGGAGTCGGATCGTGGATCACGCTTCCGCCGGCCGGTCCCGACCTGATGCTCGCCTTGGGAGCCGTCGAGACGGCGCTGTAGCTCTTGAACGCGTTGAAGGCCGGCTTCGGGCTGCGGTCGTTTCGGAACAGGCCGGCGCTGGAGCAGAAGGTGCACGAGGCCATCGTGTGGAGCGGGTCGCGCCAGTGGTACCAGAACAGCCGCTGCACCTTCCAGGCGCTGCGGTTGGCGAGGATCAGCTTGTAGGCGTTGCGCAGCATCCGCGCCTGTCCTTGAGGCCCCTGGTTGATGCCGACGCTGTCCCGCGGTGCCGAGCCCCAGGCGATCTCGGAGATCCACAGCGGGGTCGCCCGCGTCCCCCGCCCTCCTCATCGCGGTGCGCATCTGGACGATCTGCTGGCGGACGCGATCGATGGTGCCCCCGTAGGGGTGCAGGGCAGCCGCGTCGAGGTTCCGCTTCGCGCTCGGCACCTTGCGGTAGAGCTGCTTGAGGAAATCCCAGGCCCTGATCCCGGAGCTCGGGTAGCCCGGCAACCCGCCGAGCACGATCTGGGCCTTCGGATCCACGCTCGTGATCGCGCTGTGGGAGAGCTGGAGCAGGGTGCCGTACTTCTTCGGGTCCGGATACGGGACCCAGTACTTCTTCAGGTTGGGCTCGTTCCAGATCTGCCACGACTGGATCGGCAGCGGCGTCGCGCTGGCTCCGAAGTCCTCGTGGTAGCGGCCGCTCCAGTACGTGCCGCCGGGGCCGTAGCGCTTTGCGACCGCCTTCAGGAACGCCTGCCAGGCGAGCCGGTCCTTGGGCCGATCGATCGGGGCGTGCGCCGTGTAGCCGGTCACCCACTTCGGATTTCCCCAAACCGTCGGGACCACCCGGATCCCGCGCGAGGCCAGCTGGCCGATGAAGTTGTCCTGCGGGCTCCACCTGAAGTCGGAGCCGTTCTTCGGCTGCACCGACTCCCACTGGAGCAGATAGCGGAGCGTGTGAACCCGGGCCGCTCGCATCGCCTTCATGTCCCTGCCGTCGAGCGTCGGGCCCTGGCCCTGCTCGATGCCGAAGAACTCGGATCGGATCGCGGCTCCCGCCGTGGACGCGCCGAGCAGCGGGACGGCGAGCGCGACCAGCAGGATCGCCGACCGGGTCAGCCACCCGGCTTGCGGGCGAGCCCCCACCCCACGGGCGCGGCATCGCCTCGGCGTTCGATCGCGCTTCATCCCACCCCCCGTTCCTGCCTGGTCCATCCGGGGTGGAAGCTTACATCGGGGCGCCGACCGGCCTGTTAATGAGCGGCGACCTTGAACGACCGCGAAGCGATCATGCTCGCGTTCCCGGCGGCGTCAACCGCTCGGACGGAGAACTTGTGATTGCCGTTGGTGAGCGCCGCCTTGGGTGTGTAGGGGGAGGCGCAGGCGGCAAAGGGCTTGAGGTCGAACTTGCAGACGAAGGTGCTCCCGGCCTCGTTGGACCTGAATCTGAAGGTGGGCCTCGGGACGCTGGTCGTGCTCCCGGCGGCCGGCCCGGCGGTGATCGTCACCCTCGGCCTGAGCGACTCGGTGGTGAAGCTCTTGAGCGCATTCAAGGCGGGTTTCGGGGTCCTGTCGAAATGCAGTAGCCCGGCGCTGCCGCAGAAGGTGCACGATGCGCGGGACTTCTTCGGATCGCGCCAGTGGTACCAGAACAGATGGTCGACGTTCCACGCCGCCCGGTTGGCAAGCACCAGCTTGTATGCCTTGCTCAGCATCTTTGCCTGGCCCACCGGCCCCTTGTTGATCCCGCGGCTATCCGGAGGCGCAGACCCCCAGGCGAGCTCGGAGATCCAAAGCGGCGTCGCCGCGTCGTTGCGGCCCTTGATCACTTGACGAACCCGCTGGATCTCCTGCTTGAACTGGGGAATGTCCTTGGCGTACGGGTGCAGCGCGGCGGCATCGAAGAAGGCCTTGATCCCGGGGATCCCGTAGAGGTTCTTGAGAAAGTCCCAGGCGGTCACGTCTCCGTAGCCCGGCATCCCGGCCAATACGACCTGTGCGTGCGGGTCCTTCTGCTTGATCGTCGGAGCGGAGATCTGCAACAGCCGCGCGTACTGGCCCGGCGACGGATAGGGGGTGAAGTACTTCTTCACGTTGGGCTCGTTCCAGATCTGCCAGGAGAGGATCGGCAACGGCGTCGCGGCGGCGCCGAACTGCTGGTGGTACTTGACCTTCCAGTAGGTTCCGTTGGTTCCGTACCGCGTCACCAGCGCCCGCAACAGGTCCCGCCACTGCTGCTGCGCCTTGGTCCCACCCGTGGGTGGGGTCGCCGCGCCGCCGGCCACCCAGTCCGGGTTTCCCCACACCGATGGCACCGCGCGAACGCCATGCACCGCGAGCTCGCCGATGAACTTGTCCGACGAGTCAAAGTCGAAGTGCCCCTTGGTCGGCTGGACCCAGTTCCAGTTGAGGATGAACCGGTTGGTGCGAATGCCCGCGGCCTCCATCCCCAAGAGGTCCGGCTTGTCGAGGGTGGCGGTCTGGACGATGCCGTAGAACTCCGACCGCACCGTCAATCCCAGTGCCGGCGATGCGGCCAGGAACGAGGTCGCGAGGGCGGCGACGGCAACGGCGAGCCGGATCACCGACCGCTTCCAGATCATCATCCTCTTTCCCTGCGCGCTCATCGTTGCTGTCAGGTCGTCCAGTCCGGATCTCAAGGGGCAACGGTGAATGATCGCGACACGATCGGGCTCAGGTTCCCGGCGGCGTCGATCGCACGGACCGAGAACGTGTGTGAACCGTTGTTAAGCGCCGTCTTCGGCGTATACGGAGAAGCGCAGGCCCCGAACGGCTTCGCGTCGAACCTGCACTGGAAGGTGGAGCCGGCCTGGCTGGACTTGAACGAGAAGGTCGGGGTCTTGTCTTGGATCGTGCTCCCACCGGCCGGTCCTCCCGTGATCGTCGCCTTGGGGGCGGTGACGTCGCCGGCGAAGCTCTTGAACTGGTTGAAGGCGGGCTTCTTGCTGCGGCTGAAGTTGAGCAGTGCAGCGCTGGAGCAGAAGGTGCACGACGCCCGCACGCGCTTGGGGTCACGCCAGTGGTACCAAAAGACGTTCTGGATCTTCCAGGCAGCGCGATTCTTCAGCAGCATGTTGTAGGAGTCCTTGAGCATCTTCGCCTGGCCCACGGGACCCTTGTTGATCCCACGACTGTCGGGAGGCGCCGATCCCCAGGCGATCTCGGAGATCCACAGGGGCTTGGCCGCGTCCCCGTGCTTCTTCATCACCTGGCGGAACTGCTTGATCTGGCTCTGGACCTGGGACAGCGTGGCCGAGTACGGGTGGAGGGCGGTGGCGTTGAAATACTTCTTGACGTTCGGCACCTTGGCCTGCTTGTAGAGCGCGTCGAGGAATGTCCAGGCCTTGATGTCTCCATTGCCGGGCATTCCGCCGAGCACGATCTGGGCGGTGGGGTCGATGCTCTTGATCGCGTTGTGGGAGAGCGCGAGCAGCTGCGCGTACTCCTTCGGCTCGGGGTAGTGGATGAAGAACTTCTTCAGGTTCGGCTCGTTCCAGATCTGCCAGGCGGTGATCGGCAGCGGCACGGCGTTCACCCCGTATTGCGCGGGGTAGTCGGTGTTCCAGTAGATGCCGCCGGGTCCGTAACGCCTGACGATGGCCTTGAGGAAGTTCTGCCACGCCGCCTTGTCCTGGGCCGAGTCGATCGGGGGGCGCGCCCAGTCCTTGGCCTCGCCGACCCACTTCGGATTGCCCCAGACCGTGGGGACGATCCGCATTCCCCTGGCTGCCAGGCGTCCGACCTGCTTGTCCGTCTGGCCCCAGTTGAACCCAGTCGCCGTCTTCGGCTGAATGGTCTGCCAGGGAATCAAGTATCGGATGGTGCGGACGTGGGTGGCCCGGAGCGCGATCAGATCCTTGGTGTCGAGGGTCGACGGCTGCTGCGCGATGCCGAAGAACTCCGATCGCACCGACGCCGCGCCGGCCGTTGACGGAACCAGCAGCGAGCCCGCGAGCAGCGCGACCACGATCGCCGCTCGCAGCGGCGATCGCCTCGCTCGGCGCGAGATCAGCGTAGCCAACGCGAAGTCCTTTGCACAGCGGTAACTCTCCATCCTGCCCCCCAACCTGCCGGGTCCATGCACCGCAGGACCCTAGCATCATTTCGGGCTACGGGAAACCGATTCGGCCTCGCCGGACGCGGATTTCCGTCCGGCGTGCGGGGGCGGGACTCGGCACCGGGACCCGTAGGATGTCGCGCCGGTGGACACGGCCGAGGGACAAGTCTCAAGAGCGGATCGCGGCTGGTCCCTGAGCCGGGCGCTGGCCTGGATCGCCGAGCGCCCCGCGGTGGTGCTGATCGCGGTGGTGATCGTCGGGATGGCGTTCAACCTCTGGGAGACGCGGGGGCAGACCTTCTTCTCGGACGAGTGGAGCCGCTATCTGTACGCCGACAAGTCGCCGGGCGCGCTTCTGCGCGGCCACAGCGGCCACCTGGTGCTCCTGAACACGATCCTCTACAAGGCGCTCCTGTACGCGTTCGGGGCCCACACCTATCTGCCCCTGCGGGTGGCGCAGGCCGGGCTCCTCGGCATCTGCTCGGTGCTGTTCTACCTCCTCGCCCGCAGCTGGGCTGACCCATGGCCCTGCGTCGCGGCGAGCACCGTGCTCCTCTTACTGGGCTCCTCGGTCGAGGTCGTCGCCACCCCGACCGGGACCGTCAACCTGATGCCGATCGCATTCGGGCTCGGGGCGCTGATCTGCCTGCAGCGCTTCCGGCGGCCCGCCGATCCGATCACCTGTCTGCTGCTGATCGCCGCGGTCGCCTCGCACAGTGATGGCCTGGCCTTCCTGTTCGGCGCCGCGGTGATGCTGGTCCTCCAGGAAGGCGGTCGGTTCTGGTCGCGCAGCTGGGTGGTCGGGGTCCCCGCCGTCCTCTACGCGGCCTGGTTGATCTGGTATCGGGCGGCTGCGACCACCACCACGCAGGATGTGGTCCACCTGCACAACTTCGGCGCCATCCCTTCCACGGTGGTGGCCGCGGTAGCCACCGGCCTGTCGGCGATCAGCGGCCTGTTCGGAAGCGCGGAGTCGACCGCGTTCAACCTCGAGGCCGGATACTTGCTGCTGGGCCTGTTGATCGTGGCGTCTGTATGGCTGGCGAGGCGCAGGCCGGTTCGCCGCGAGATCTGGGTGGCGGTTGCCCTCGGCTTGGCCTTCTGGGCCTTGCTGGGGACCGTGGTCACGCCGGATCGCCCCGCGACGGCGAGCCGCTATATCTATCCGAGTGCCGTCTTCCTCTTGCTGATCGCGCTCGTGTTCGTCGGGCGCGTTCGGGCGACGCCCTGGGTGATCTGGGGCACCGCGGTCGCGCTGCTCGTCTCGTTGGTGCCGAACGTGATTGCCCTCAACGACGAGGCCAACAAGCTCCGCGAGTGGGCGAGGATCGAGCGATCCGATCTCGGCGCGGTGGAGCTGCTCAGGGACGAGGGGGTGCCCGTGGAGTCGATCCCGAAGCTGTCGCGGGGCGCCCGAATCGTGACCGTTGGCGGGCGCGGTTACCAGTTCTCGCCGTTGCTCTATTTCAACGCGGTCTTGCGGTACGGGAGCCCCGCCGCCACCCCGCAGCAGCTCGCGGCGATGCCCGAGCAGCAACGTAAGGCCGTGGATCGCATCCTGCTGAAGGGAGGCGGCCTCACCCTCTCCAACGCCCCCGCCGGCCTCGCCGACGCCAGCCGTCGCTGCCGGCCCGCGTTCGGGACCGAGGTGGGGCGGGCCGAGGTGTTTCGCGTTCCCGCCCCGGGCCTCCTGATCCGCCCCCTTGAGTCGAGATCCCGCCTCGACGTGTCGGTGCGCCGCTTCGCCGACAGCTTCCATCGCATGGATGTCCCCGACGGCTCGGGGCCTGTGCTCTTGAAGCCGGCTGCGAACCCGCTGGTGCGGCCCTGGCTGGCCAGGATCGGTCGCGGCACCGTCTGCTCGCTGCGTTGAGCCAGTCGCTCAGGGGGTGACCGTGAAGGCGCGGCTGGCTGGGGTCGGGTCCGTGTTCAGCGCCGCGTCGATGGCCCGGACCTCGAACGTGTGGGGGCCCGACGCGAGCGGCGCTGCCGGCGTGTGGCTGGCGCTCGGCCCGGAGCAGGTCGCGAACGGCTCCGAGTCGAATCTGCACTTGAAGCTGGAGCCCGGCTCGCTGGCGCTGAAGCTGAAGGTGGGGCTGGGCTCCTCCGTCGACCCGGAGGGCCCGCCGCTGATCGTGGTCTCGGGGGCCCGCGAGTCCTCGACGTAGGTTCGCGCCGCCGAGCAGGAAGAGGTGTTGCCGGCGGCGTCGGTCGCCGTTGCCCGGAGGCGGGTGGTCGTGTTGTCCGCGACCGTGATCTCGAGACCCGTCGAGGCGAACGCGCCCGCAGCGCCGACCGCCGCCGCGGCGCCGGTGCAGCCCGCCGTCTTGTAGAGCCTCACGGTTGCGGCCGCCTCCGCCGACCCCTTGGCTCGGGGGGCGTTCGCATTGGCGGGCGAGCCGGGGACGGTGGCCGCGATCACGGGCGCGGCAGGAGCCCGGGTGTCGACCATGAACGAGCGCGAAACGACGGCACTCTCGTTTCCGGCCGCGTCGATCGCCTTGACCGAGAAGGCGTGCGATCCCTGTGAGAGGTTGGGGGTCGTGCGGGGCGAGGCGCAGGGCGCGAACGAGGCGGCGTCGATCCGGCAGACGAAGGTCGACCCGGGCTCGCTGGATGTGAACGCGAATGATGGCGTCGGGTCGCGGGTGAGGCCGCCCTGCATCGGACCGGCGCTGATGCCCGCTGTGGGCGGGACGGTCTCGGCGGTGAAGGCCACAAAGGCGTCGAAGGCCGGCTTCGGGACCCGCCCGTAGGTCAACAGGCCGGCGCTCCCGCAGCGGATGCATATGTCCACGAACGGGGAGTCGGGCGCCGGATCGCGCCAGTGGAACCAGTAGAGGCGCTGCACGTTCCAGGCCCTGCGGTGGGCCAGGATCAGCCGGAAGTAGCGGGTCAGCAACAGCGCCTGGTCCGACGGGCCCACGTTGATGCCGGAGCCGTCGGCGGGCGCCGATCCCCAGCCGCTCTCGGTGATCCAGAGGGGCGTTCCCCGATCCCCGTGGTTGGCCATCACCTGCCGAAGGTGCTGGATCGCGGTGGAGACGGTGGCGACGTTCGACGCGTACGGGTGTTGTGCGATGCCGTCGAAGTCCGCCTTGATCCCGGGCACCGCGTAGAGGCTGTTGACGAACGCGATCACATGGGGGTCCTTCTGGGTGGCGATCCCGGCGGTGATGATCTCGGCCTTTCGATCACGGGATCTGATCGCGTCGTGTGAGACCTGGAGCAACCGGGCGTACCTGCGGGCGGTCTCGTCGACCGTCGCCCCCGGATAGAACCCGTTCCTCAGGTTCGGCTCGTTCCAGATCTGCCAGGCACGGACCGGCAGCGCGGCGACCGAGTCCCCGTAGCGCTGGCGGTACGCGGTGCTCCAGTAGCTGCCTCCCCGGCCGTAGCGGGCCACCAGCGCCTTCAGGAAGCCCTTCCAGGTCTGCTCCGCGTTGCGTTTCACCGGGGGCCGCGCCGGCCCCCCGGTCTTCAGCCAGTGCGGCGTTCCCCAAACGAATGGAACCCCGCGGATACCGTGTGCGGCGAGTCCCCCGATCGTTAGGTCGGTCCCCGCCCAATCGAATTGGCCGCGAGTCTTCTCGACCGACTTCCAGTGGATCAGAAGGCGATCGGTCTCGACGCCGGTCGCTTCCATCGTCGTCAGGTCGGCCTGGTCGAGCGCCGGCCCGTGGGCGATGCCGAAGAACTCCGAGCGGGCCGCTGCCGCCGGGGAGGCGGCGACCAGCGTCAGCGCCAACCCGGCCACGGCGATCATGGCGGCTTGGTGGAGCTTCACGGCGGACCCCCCCCGTTCGATGTCCCCCTCAGCGGACGGTGAACGACCGCGACGCGAGGGCGCTGACGTTGCCTGGGGCGTCGATCCCCCGGACCGAGAACGTGTGGGCGCCCTTGGTCAGCGCAGCCTTCGGCGTCAACGGCGAGGAGCAGGACGCCAGCGGCTTCGAATCGAACCGGCACTGGAAGGTCGAGCCGGGCTCGTTAGACGTGAACCGGAAGCTCGGCGTCCGATCGGTGGTGCTGCTGCCCTGGGCCGGCCCCGCGGTGATCGTCACCACCGGCGGCGTCTTCTCGGCGACGATCGCCTTGAAGGCGTTGTAGGCCGGCTTGCGGGTCCGGTTCGGGTTCAGCAGCCCGGCACTGGCGCAGAAGCTGCACGAGGCGACCGGATCGACCGGGTCGCGAACCAGGTACCAGTAGAGGCGCTGCACGTTCCACGACCTCCGGTTGGCAAGGACCAGCTTGTAGGCCCTGGTCAGCAGCTGCGCCTGGCCGCTGGGACCCTTGTTGATGCCCCCGCTGTCCGGGGGATCGGAGCCCCAGGCGAGCTCGGAGATCCACATCGGAGTCGCGGCGTCTCCGTGGCCGACCATGGCGGCGCGGAACTGCTGGATCGTCTTCTTCACCTTGTCGAAGGTGGGCATGTACGGGTGCAGAGCGGTGGCGTCGAAGTAGGCCTTGATCCCCGAGACCGCATAGAGCTTCTTCAGGAAGTCGGTGGCGGCTATGTCCCCGCGGCCGGTCATCCCCGCGAGCACGACTCGGGCCTTGTGGTCCACCTGCTTGATCGACGGGTAGGAGATCTGGAGCAGTCGCGCGTACTGGCCCGGCGAGGGCTTGGGCGCGAAGTACTTCTGCAGATTGGGCTCGTTCCAGATCTGCCAGCTGGTGATCGGTAGTGGTGTCGCGTTTGCCCCGAACTGTTGGTGATACCGAGTGCCCCAGTACTCGCCCCCCGGCCCGTACCGATCCACCAGCGCCTTGAGGAAGATCCGCCACTGCTGCTGTGATGCAGTGCCTCCGATGGGTGGGGTGGAGGAGGATCCGGGGACCCAGCTGGGGTTGCCCCACACCGAGGGCGCGGCCCGGACTCCGTGCACGGCGAGATCGCCGATGAAGCGGTCGGGCGGTCCCCACTTGTAGTTTCCCTTGGTCGGCTCGACCCAGCCCCAGTTGAGCAGGAAGCGATCGGTCTGGACCCGCAGCGACTTCATCGTCGCCATGTCCGTGTCGTCCAGCACCGGTCCCTCGACGGTCCCGAAGAACTCCGTCCTCAGCACTCCCGCCGAGGCCGAGGAGGCCGCCATCGGCGAGGCCAGCGCCACGAGGGCGATCGCGACAACCCACAGCCCCCGACCCCTGCTCCGCGACCATGCACTCCCCATCAGGTGCGGAGCTTAACCGATAATTAACGCCGTCCGGACGAGCTTCGCACGGAGTTGCGAAACGCGCTGTAGGAGGGCTTCGGGTCGTGGTTGTGCCGCAGCAACCCGGAGGACTCGCAGAACGAGCACGGCGCGGGAGCGCCCTTCGCCGGGTCGCGCCAGTCGTACCAGAACAACCGCCGGACCCGCCACTGGCTGCGGTGGCGGCGGATCATCTTGAACGACCCGGCGAGCATCCGACGCTGTCCCTCGATCCCCTTGTTGAGCTCCAGCAGGGAGTTCCCGGATCCCGCCGGGGCCGATCCCCAGCCGAGCTCGGTGATCCACAGCGGCGTTCGCTTGTCGTGGCCCTTCTTCATCGCCGCTCGAGTCAGTTTCATCGCCTTGCGAAGCTGATCCAGGTTCGGCGCGTAGGGGTGCACGGCGGCGATCTCGAAGCTGTGCTTGGCGCCGGGGACCTCGTAGAGGCGCCGCAGGTACTTCCAGCCGGGGACTCCCTTCAGCCTTCGGCCCCTCCACTTCCTCAGCCCGACCAGCCCAGACAGCACCACCTTCGCCTTCGGGTCGGCGCGCTTGATCGCGTCGTGGGCGGCCCTGAGCAGGGTGGCGTAGCGCTTGACTGAGGGATGGGGCTTGAAGTACGACTTCCCGTTGGGCTCGGTCCAGATCTGCCAGGCATGGATCGGCAGCGGCTTGGCGCCGGGATGGTCGGCTTGATACGGGCCCGACCAGTAGGCGCCGCCGGGCCCATAGCGATCCACCGCCACCTCGAGGAAGTGGCGCCACGCACGGCGATCGGAAGCGTTGTCGATCGGGGGATCAGCCAGCGATTTGTGAGCGACCCACGGCGGCGTTGCCCAAGCGAACGGCACCGACCGGATTCCAAGCGCCGCGCCGGTGCCGACCAGGCGGTCGATCGGATTCCACTTGAACGAGCCCTTGGTCGGCTCGATCGAGGCCCAGCCCAGCATGAACCGGTACGTCCGGACCCCGGTGGAGGCGATCTTCTGGATGTCGGACTGGTCGAGCGGCTGGCCCTGGTTAACGCCTATGAACTCCTCCGCGCCCGCGGAGGTGGCGGGCGCCAGCGCCAGCATCATGGCGGCCGCGCCGGCGGCCGCAATCGCACTCCGCATCAGAGCGACGTTCGGCGGCGATGGATCGCTCTGGCCGCCCCCGCCACGCCCGCGATCGCGACCAGGGCCCCGATCAGCGCCAGGCTGGGGCCGGTTGAGAAGGTGTCGGCGATCAGCATCGGCAGGCCTTGCGCCTCACCAGCGGTGACCTGCTTGGCGCCGGCGGGCACCTCGGGCGCGCCAAGCCCCGGTGCGGTCGCGATCAGGGCCAGAAGCTGGCCGTCGGGGCCCTTCAGGGCGGCTCGAGTGCGGGCCGAGAGCAGCCCGGGCTGAGCGACCGGGGCGCTCCCGCTGGCGAGACCGGAATTGCCGCCGGCCCCGGGAAGGTGAGTTGTATATTGGTCCACCGCGGCAGGACTGGCCACCGCGGTCGTCGCTGGGGCCGCGAGCACAGCGATCATGACCGCCACCCAAGTAAGGCGACATCGGCAAAGCCCACCTCGAACCCTGCTGCGTCCCACGCTGTGCAGAAGATAGCAATCCCTCGGCGCGCCACGCGCGCCCTCGGGGATGGTCGCCTGGCCGCCAGGCCGCCGCGGCTCCATCCGGCGATCGCGGTCACCGTCGCCGTTCTGTACGTGGCGCTGGCGGTGGCCAACGGTGGATATTCGATCGAGCTCACCGCCGCCACCACGGTGGCCGTCTGGTGGGCAGTCGCCCTGGCGCTGGCCCTCGGAGCCTGGCCCCGCTCGCGTGTGCCCGCCGCGGCGCTCGGGGCCGGCGCCTGCCTGGTCGCCCTGGCGGCTTGGACCGCGATCTCGATCGATTGGGCGAGCGACGCCGGCGGCGCTTTCGTGGAGGTCGTTCGCGCGCTCGGATACCTGGGCGTGTTCGCGCTCGTGGTGATCGCCTCTCCACGGGCCAGCGCCCGGGCTTGGCTGGGTGGTCTCGCGCTCGGGTTGGTGGTGGTCGCCGGGCTGGCGCTGGTCAGCCGCTTCGAGCCGTCGCTGTCCGGGGACGAGAGCCTGGGTACGTTCCTGCCGTCGGCCGCCGGCAGGCTCAGCTTTCCGATCGGGTACTGGAATGGGCTCGCGGCCGCGATGGCCGCCGGGATCCTGCTGCTGGTCTGGCTCGGGGGTCACGCGCGGGCCGCGTGGCTGCGGGCGCTTGCGGTGGCGGCGATCCCGCTGCCGATCCTGGTCATCTACTTCGCATCCTCGCGCGGTGGCGTGATCGCCGGGGTGGTGGGACTCGCGGTGCTGCTGGCGCTCGGCCCGGGGAGGGCGCGGATGCTTGCCGGCGCGCTGATGGGCGGGGTCGGTGGGGTGCTGTTGGCCTCGCTCGCCTCCCGCAAGCACGAGCTCGTCGACGCGCTCACGAACTCCACCGCGGCCAGCCAGGGCGACCAGATGCTGGCGCTCTCGCTCGCGGTCGTGGTCGCCGTGGGGCTGCTTCGATTCCTGGCCGACGAGTGGCTCGAGGAGGTCGACGTGCCGCGCGGGGTGAGCCGGCTCGCCGCGGCGGTGGCGGTGATCGCGGCGGTGGCCGGGATCGCGGCCGCCAACCCGTCGGCGCGGTGGGGGGAGTTCAAGGAGGTGGGCGCCCTCGACGTCCAGACCACGTACAACGCCGCCCACCTGAGCAGCGGTCGCGGCAGCGGCCGCTACCAGTTCTGGTCGACAGCGCTCGACGCCTTCGACGCCCACCCGGTGAACGGCATCGGGGCGGGCGGGTACGAGGCCTATTGGGACGAGCACGGGTCGCTGGTGATGCCGGTCCGCAACGCCCACTCGCTGTTCATCGAGACGATGGCCGAGCTCGGCCTGGTCGGGCTCGCGCTGGTGCTCGGCTTCGTCCTGATCCCGATCGTCTCCGGCTCCCGCCGGGGCCCGGGCCGGGCGCGGGGCGCCACGCTGGGGGCGGCGCTGGCGGTGTTCGCTGCGGGGTTGGTCTCGGCCGGGATCGACTGGACCTGGGAGCTGCCCGCCTGCTTCGGCTTGGTGGTGCTGGTCGGCGGTTTGCTCACGGGGCCGGCGACCCTGGGGTCTGAAGCGGCCCTCGGGGCCGAGCTCCAGGCGGTGAACGGGTGGAGGGGGCCGTGGCCGTCGCCGCCCCCCCGATTCGGGCTCGGGATCGCGACCCTGCTGGTCGCGTGGGCGGCGATCTGGGCCGGCGGCATCCTCTTCCTCACCGAGGCCAGGCTCGGCTCCAGCCGTGATGCGGCGAGCGCCGGGGACCTCGAGGCCGCCGCGCAGGACGCCCGCGATGCGATCAAGCTCGAGCCTTGGGCCGCCGGGCCCCGGCTCCAGCTCGCCCTGGTGGATGAACTGGGAGGCGACCTCCGGCAGGCCAAGCGAGACCTGGGCGAGGCGATAAAGCGTGCCCCCGACAACTGGCAGCTGTGGTTCGTGCGCATACGGCTCGACGTCAAGTCCGGGGACGTCGAGGCGGCCCAACGCGCCCTGGACCGCGCGCGTCAGCTCAACCCGCGGGCTCCGTTCCTATCCCAGTGATCGGTCGATGGTCTGAAGCAGCCGGTGTCCCCGGCAGGGAAAGGTGGATCCTGCCTTACAGCGGCGGATTGGCTCTCGGCTTGGGGCTGGTCGGCTTGGCGGCCGCAGTCTCTTGGATCGATTGGCGATGGATCCTGGTGGTGCTGTCGGCGATCTCGATGCTGCTTCCATGCGGGATCCTGATCCTGCGGGGTCGGCTGGACGGGTTCGAGCCGCTGGCGCTGTTCGCGATCATGTTCGTGATCCTCTGGGTGCTGCGCCCGGCGTATGACCTCTCGTCCCAGCACTTCATCTACGCGGAGAGGCTGATCTCGCCCGTGTTCACGAGGATGCTGGTGGCCGGAGCGCTCGCCGGGACCGGGTTCGCCATCGGCTACCTGGTGCCGTTGGGGGGCTCGATCGCGGCGCGGATCCCGCGTCCCCGGAGGCCGGACCCACGCCGACTGATGATCTGGGCGGCGATCGTGTTCGGCATCGCCCTGATCGCCTTCGCGTTGTTCTTCATCCACGCTCACGGATGGCGCCATCCGGCGTCGTTCTTCTTTCGCGGCAGGGCTCGCCTGTTCCAGCTCTCCGCCAGCCCCGAGGCGACCAGCAAGTACTTCCTGGCCTCGATCCTGCTGGTCGTGCCCGCGGCGCTGTTCTTTCTCGCCGTCCGGCGCAGCGTCGGCAAGCGGACCCGGCTCGGAAGGCTCGCCGGATCGGCGGCGATCGCCTCCGTGGCGGCCTTCTGCATCTACAACCTGGCTGCGGGCCAGCGGCGCTACCTGATCGAGATGCTCGGCGCCTTGGCCCTCTTCTACTACCTGACCCGGGGCCGGCGCCCGTCCACGCTGAGCATCGTCGCGGTCGCCGTCATCGCGCTCACGGTGGCCTCGGCAATCCGGGACCTGCGCCTTTCCCATGCCCGCCACGCGAACCCGAATCCGGTTCAGTGGCTGCCCTGGAACGCCGCCGATCACCTGTTCGAGACCCAGGACACCGGGGTGGCACCGTCCCTGGCGCTGGAGATGCTGGTCGTCCCGAGTGATCTCCACTACACATATGGGGGAACCACGCTGGTCGGCACGTTTCGCACCCTGATCCCGAGGCAGGTGTGGCCGGACAAGCCTCTGCCACCCGATCAGCAGGTGCTCACGGCCGTGTTCGCGGGGAAGCCGTGCACCCTCGGCGCCCAGTGCGACACGTTCTCTCCCTACGGTGAGCCCTACCGCGACGGGGGCCTGGTGGCGGTGTTCATCTTCGCCGTCCTGTTCGGGATCTTCTGGAGGACGGCCTGGAGCTACTTCTCCCGCCATCGCGAGACCACGGTGGCGATCGTCGGCTACGCGACCCTGCTCCCGTTCATGATCACCTGGATGCGGGGCAACTTCACCCTCCCGGCCCTCCAGGCCGCGATGGCCTTGGCCGTGGTGGTTCTGGCGGCGGTGCTCTGTCGCTCTCCCAGGGAGGATGGCGCCGCCGCTCCGGGCGGCGACCCGGGGCGTGCGCCGGCAGCCAGCGGGGGCTAGGTCGTGTGGCCGAACCTGTTCGTGGTCGGCGCCGCCAAGGCCGGGACCACCTCCGTCTACGAGGAGCTCGCTCGGCATCCGGCGATCTACATGTCGCCGATCAAGGAGCCGCACTACTTCTCGCGCATACAGCCGAGCGCAGAGCGGGCTGCGTTCTTTCCCCACATCAGCGATCGGGATCAATACCTGGCCCTGTTCGACGGGGCCGGCGTCGAGCGGCTGGTCGGCGAGGCCAGTACGTCCTACCTGTGGGACCGCCAGGCCGCCGAGCGGATCGTGCAAGCGACTCCCCGGGCCAGCATCCTGATCATGCTGCGGGACCCGGTGGAGCGGGCCTACTCGCAGTACTGGAACGACGTTCGAGAGGGATTGGAGCGGCGGCCGTTCCCGGAGGCGCTGATCGAGGAGCGGCGATCGGGACCGGGCGCGTGGGGAGTCACGTCGCTGTACATCGACTGCGGCCTGTACGCGGACCAGGTACGACGCTACCTCGACCTCTTCGAACGGCGGGTGCTGGTGTCGTTCTTCGAGGACTTCGTCGCCGATCAGCCCGCCGCGATGGCCGAGATCCAGACGTTCCTCGGCGTCCCCCCGGCCGGGGAGGCCGCGGGTCCGCAACGCAAGAACCCGGCGGCGCTGCCCCGCAACGTGCTCAGCGGGAGGATCCTCGGCAGCGGCAGGATGCGGAGGCTGGCCCGGGCCACCGTCCCGCGTCCACTCCGGGCGCGGCTTCGAGGGACGCTGCTGAAGGAGGTCAGCCCGACCCCGATGGAACCGGAGGCTCGGACGCTGCTGACCGAGGTGTTCCGCCCCGAGGTCGAGAGGCTGACCGAGGTCCTCGGCAGGACCCCGCCCTGGTCCCTGGGCGGCTGACGCCGGAGCCGGCCGCCGCGGCTCGGCGGAGCTGTTCCCGGCTGGGTGGAGATCCCGCCTGCCGCGGAAGTGCGTCCCGAGATGTCCGGAGGACGGACGCGACGGGACGCGGTTCGCCGCACGGCCGGCCGCCGCCCCACCCAGCCGGTTTCATCTCTCCGGGGCTAGAGCTCCTCGGCGAGCTCGTCGAGGACGGCGTGCTGGTAGGCCCGGTAGGCGTTGCTGCGAAGCCGCCACCCCGAGCCCACCCGCACCAGGTCGAAGGTCGTGGGGACGTCGTGCACGCTGATCACGTTCGGCATGTCGCCCAGGGGGATCGCGGCCCGCACCAGAACCTCGACCGTGGCCCGCTTGCGCCCCTCATCCTCGGCGGGCACCACCGGCTGCGAGAAGCGGGGCTGGAAGTCCCGGATCTGGCGCCGCGCCTTGGCGGTGCCAATCGGCTTCTCGTAGCTGCGCTTCAGGGCCCCGACGTCACCTCGCTGAAGCGCCTGCCACCAGCGCAGCACTTCGCCGTACGGCGAAGAGGCCCCAATCCCGTCGATGTCGTCATCGCTGACCAGCAGCGATCGCGGCGAGTCGATGTTGCCGGGGTGGAACGGGGGCCCCTGCGCGCTCTCGTCGGTCCCGCAGCCCTGCGCAAGGGCGAATGCCGCCACGGTCGCGGCGATGACGAACGCGGAGGGTCTCAAGGGGCCACTACGAGACGCGGGCCGGGCGGTCGCTCTCCTGGAGGCCGGCGCCCGGGGGCCGAGCGCTCGTGCGCAGCGCCCTGACCAGCTCGCGAGGCAGGGAGACGAGCGATCCGCTCGCCGACTCGAGCTCGCCATGTCGGGCCGCGATCGCCACCAGCAACAGCATGCTGACAACGTACGAGCTGGTCAGGGCGATGGCGGCTCCGATGATCCCCCACAGCGGCACGAAGATCGCCAGGGCCACGGCGATCCAGGCGAGCGAGACGAGCTCGCCGACCGTGCCGGCCAGGGGGTAGCCGCGGCCCTTGAGTCCCTCGGACAGCACCCGCCGAGCGCTGAGGAAGATGGTGCCCGGCAGGACTATGTAGGTGATCGTGACCGCGGCCGAGAACTGGCTGCCGAAGAAGAACGGGACCAGCCACTGGGCCGCGGCGCACATCGCGGCGACGATCACCACCGCGATCCCGGTGGTCAGCCACAACAGCGACCACATCGTCCGCCGCGCATCGGCCTGCTCCCGCCGCGAGGCGACCCACGGGAAGGTGATCAGCCCGACGCTCTTGGCGATGAAGTAGGGAAGGTTCGTGAACGCCAGGCCGACCACGTAGAGGCCGAGCGCCGAGGGAGACAGGAACAGCGCCAGCACCACCTGGTCGGGGCGCAACACGTCTACCGCGGAGAAGCTCGAGAGCAGCCCCCGCAGCCCGAACGAGGCCAGGAATCGCCGGCCGACCGATGGGCGGGCCGTGCCGCGCGAGCATCGGATCCCGCAGATCAGGGCGGCGGTCCCGCTGGTCCAGAACGCCACCAGCAACGCCCCGACGATGGCCACGATCGCGTGATCGTCGAACGCGAACAGGGCGGCGACGCCGATCGCGTACAGCCCCCACGGCAGCAGGCGCAGGGCGTTGAAGAGACGCAGCCGCAGATGGCCCTGGAGCAGCGCCAGGCCGTACTGCTGGGAGAGCATCGCCGGCACCAGCGCCAGGGTCAGCCAGCCGGCGGTTCGGACCTCGGCCGGGTCTCCGTGCAGGATCAAGAGCAGCCAGACGCCCTGGAGGGCGGTCAGCAGCAGCGCCTGGGGGAGGGCGAAGGAGAGGCCGAGTCGAGCCAGGCCCCTGGACGAGGAGGGGTCCCGAGCGACCGAGTACGTGAGCGCCGACGGGATGCCGAGGTTTCCGAGCTGGGTGATGACCAGCGGCCACAGGATCAGCGCGGCCAGGTAGCCTCGCCCGCTGGGACCCAGCATCCGCGCCAGCAGCGGGCCGGTGACCACGAGCACCGACTGGATTGCGAAGCCGGTTGCGACCGCCAGGGCCGCGTCCCGCTTCAGTCGCTCGGGTGAGCCGTCCCCGCCCGGCCCCGGCCCGGCGGAGGGGGTAGAGCTGCTTGCCTCCTCCGTGGCGGACACGTGGCTAACCTTACGCGGTGTACTCGGCAGTGGTTTCGCGAAGCCTGCCCGGGGGCAACCCGTTGCCAGGCTTCGCGTAGGGCGTGGAGGGCCCCAGCGCGTGTCCCAGGTGCAAACGAAGCTTCCCCGCCTGAGGCACAACCGTCACGTGCGCATGCTGCCGGTGGTGTACCGGCACACGGCCACCTCGAGGCGGGACGCGTTCCTGGTCTCGTATCCGAAGTCGGGCAATACCTGGCTCAAGTTCATGCTCGCCCACCTGCTCGGCGGCCGCGAGGCGGACCTCGACAACGATTCAACGGTTATCGCCGACGTTGGCTCACACCGGGCGACCCCCCGGGTCCTTCCTCAGGGGGGGCGGCTGATCAAGAGCCACGAGCCGTACTCGAGCCCCCAGAAGCGCTTCTACCACAAGGCGATCTACCTGATCCGCGATGGCCGCGACGTGGCCGTCTCCTACTACTACACGCTGATCCGGAGGGGGTTGTACGAAGGCGACTTCGGCCCCTTCCTGGAGCTGTTCCTGGGCGGGGGGGTCGACGGCTACGGGCCCTGGCACGAGCACGTCGAGGCCTGGCTCTCCTGTCCGTTGCGCGACCAGGGATCGCTGCTGGCCCTCAAGTACGAGGATCTGCTCGCGGACCCCGTGGACAACCTGGCGGCTGCAATGGAGTTCCTCGGCGTGCCGGTCGAGCGGGAGCTGGCCGCCCGCACCGTCGACGCTTATACGGCGGAGCGAATGCGGGAGCGCGAGCGCAAGACCCGGTTCCACGAGCAAAAGCAGCGCAGGGACATCATGTTCGTTCGCAGCGCGCAGTCCGGCGACTGGGCCGAGACCTTCAGCCCGGACGACGAAGCGCTGTTCGAGCGGGCGACCGGCGGCCTGCTGGAGCGATTGGGGTACGTATCGTCCTAGCGGCCGGGACGCGATGCGGATCCTGATCGTGAACAAGTACGCGCGGGTCACCGGCGGCGCCGACGTCCATTGCCTGGGCTTGGCGGAGGCCCTGGCCGAGCGCGGCCACGCGGTCGCGATGCTGTCCACCGCGAGCCCCGAGAACCTGTTCCGCGACGGGGAGTTCGTGGACGCATCGGTGACTCACGCCTCGCGCGAGCGGCTGGGCGCGGTCCAGCAGCTCGACGTTGCTCGGAGGGCGGTCTGGAACCCCGGGGCCGCCGCGGCGATGCGAAGCCTGATCCGCGGCTTCCGTCCTCAGGTGGTCCACGCCCACAAGCTCTACCCCCAACTGTCGGTGTCGCCGATCGTCATCGCCCGCAGGGCCGGGCTGCCGATCGTCCAGACGGTTCACGACTACGAGTTCGTCTCCGCCAGCTGGCTCGACCACCGCGGGCGGTGGATCGATCGCGACGAGAGCAGGCGCGCGATTCGCGCCCTCAATACGGCGACCTTTCTGGTCCGCCGAGGTCCGCACCGCCGGGCGGTGGATGCCTGGATCGCCAACTCGCGCTACGTCGCAGCCCGCCATCGAGCTCGTGGCATCGAGGCCACGGCGCTGCCGCTCTTCATCGAGCCCGCCCGGGGCGATGCGCGCCGCTTCGGGGACCGTCGTGGAGCCGTCTTCGTGGGTAGGCTCGACGCCGAAAAGGGGGTCCGCGACGTCATCGGGCTGGCGGAGCTCGTGCGCTCCCTCCAGGTCACCGTGGCCGGGCACGGCCCCCTCGAGTGGGAGGTCGCGGAGGCCGCGGGGCGTCTCTCCAATCTGGACTTCGCCGGGACCCTCGCGCGCAGCGAGGTGCTGGCGCTGCTCGGCCGAGCAAAGGTCTGCCTGATGCCCTCTCGCTGGCAGGAGCCCGCCGGCCTGGCCGCCCTCGAGGCGATGTCGGTTGGGACACCGGTGCTCGCCTACGCCAGCGGAGGCCTGGTCGAGTACGTGACCGACGCCGGCGGAGGGCGGGTGATCAAGCCCGACCCGCAGGCGCTCGCCCTCGAGTGCGAGGCGCTGGCCGGCGATCGCGAGGCGTGGGAGCGGCTCTCCGCCGCAGGGGTCGCTGGGGTCGCGACCGGGAACTCACCCGAGGCGTATGCGATCGCGGTCGAGGAAATCTACGAGCCGTTGGTGGAGTAGCGCGTCGCTCAGCTCTCCGCCGAGACGCGGGCGCGGGTCCAGCGGTCGGCGTTGGCCTCGTGGATCTGCTCGAGGATGCGACGGACGTCGTACTCGAGCTTCCAGTTCGGATAGTGGTCCTCGAAGCGGCCGTTGTCGCCGATCCACCAGATGTGGTCGCCGACCCGGTTCTGGTCGCGATACGTCCACTCGAGCTGCTCGCCGGCGATCTCCTCGCTGAGGGTGATCGCCTCGAGCACGGAGGCGTTGCTGAACCTGCCGCCGCCGATGTTGTACACCTCGGCCACCCGCGGCTGGAGGAAGAACTCGTGGAAGGCGCGGATCAAGTCGAGGCTGTGGATCGCGTCCCGGACCTGCTTGCCCTTGTAGCCGAACACCGTGTAGGGGGTGCCGGTCATCGCGCAGCGCATCACGTAGGCGAGAAATCCGTGCAGCTCGGCGGCCGAGTGGCGCGGGCCGGTCAGGGTTCCGCCGCGAAAGCAGGCCGTCCGCATCCCGAAGTAGCGACCGTACTCCTGGACGAGCACGTCCGCGGCGACCTTCGAGGCGCCGAACAGGCTGTGCAGGCATCGGTCGATCGACATGTCCTCGCGGATTCCGTTCGCGTAGGTGTGCTCTGGGTCGATCTCCCACCGGGTCTCCAGCTCTCGGAGCGGCAGCGCGTTGGGCAGGTCTCCGTAGACCTTGTTGGTCGAGGTGAAGATGAACACCGCCTCGGGGGCGTGGACCCTGGTGGCCTCGAGCAGGTTCAGCGTCCCGACCGCGTTGATGTCGAAGTCGGTCAGGGGCTCCTTCGCCGCCCAGTCGTGGGACGGCTGGGCGGCCGTGTGGATCACGAGCTCGATCGCCGCGCCGTGGCGGCGGAAGATCTCCTCGACGCCCTCGCGGTCGCGGATGTCCACCGAGTTGTGGTGGTATCGGGCCCCGAGCGCGTTCTCCAGACGGGACTGATTCCACGCGGTCGACGCCTCGGCCCCGAAGAAGACCTGTCGCATGTCGTTGTCGATCCCGACGACCTCCATTCCCAGGTCGCCGAAATAGGTCACCGACTCGGAACCGATCAGCCCCGTCGACCCGCTGATCACGGCCGTGCTCATCGGCCGTTTCGCCGTGCTCCCACGCCCGGCGGCGTGATGTCGTAGAGCACTTCCTCGAAGCGCCGGGCGACTGCGTCCGGGGTGAAGTTTCGGCGCGCAAACTCCAATCCGGCGGCCCCTCGCCGCTCCAGCTCGGCGCGGTCGGCGAGGATCTCGCGGAGCGCCCTTGGAAACCCGTCCGGATCGGCGGCGTCCACCACCCAGCCGGCGCCCGACTCTTGCACGATTCGGGAGATCTCGGAGCGGGGGCTGACGCTGGCCAGCACCGGCACGCCGCGCGACATCAGGTTCATCAGCTTCGAGGGTAGGTTGAACTCGTCCACGTCGGGTCGCTGGGGGACCAATCCGAGCGTCGCCTGCTCGATCTCCTGCTCCAGCTCCTCGATCAGCAATCCCGGCATCTCGACGCGCTCCGAGCGGACCTCGGCGGCGACCGCCCGGGCGAGCTCGCCGGTGCCCGCCAGCACCAACCGAACGTCATCGTCGAGCGCCGGCGAAAGCTCGAACGCGCGGACCAGCGCCGGGAGGTTCTGCGAGAAGCCCATGTTGCCCATGTACAGCACCCGCGGCGGTGCCTTGCCGTTGGTCGTCGCCCGCGGCTTTCCCAGCTCCCGCGAATAGGGGTTGTAGATATGGGTGACCTTCCAGGCCGGCACCCCCTTGGCGAGCAGGTTCTGCCGGAACGCGTTCGAGATCACCACGATCCGATCCGCGCGGCGGTATACGAAGCGCTCCAGGCGCTCGGCCGTCCGCAGCGCCAATCCCTCGTGCATGAGGCCGGTGGTGGCCGCGGCGTCCGGCAGGATGTCCTCGAGCCACAGGACCCACGGAAACCCTCGCAGCCCGGCGCTGGCCAGCACCGGAAACAGGCCCAGAAAGGAGGGCGATACCGCCACCGCCACGTCCGGGACGGTGGGAATCGCCGCCGCCACGGCCGCCGAGGCCGCGTAGGTGGCCTCCTCGGTGATCCGCGCGGCGGTCGTCCGGTGGCCGATCACCAGGGGAAGGCGGAGCACCGGGATCCCGTTGCGGGTCTCGCGGTACGGGCGCGATCGCCGGCCCCAGAGGGGCCCTGGATAGTGGGGATGGGCGGTGACCACCTCCACCTGGTGCCCCCGGGCCGCCATCGCCTCCGCCCACCGGGACGCCATCGGGCCCATCGCAGTCGGCTCGGGCTCGTAGTTCCAGCTCCAAAGCTGCACGCGCAGCGGACGGCTCGACCGCCGACCGGCCGATGCCCCCACAGAAGAATCAAGGGCCTCCGGCGACGCCGGGGCCCCGTGCCCACCATTGCTTTGACCCATCCTTCTCAGCAGCCTAGACGATCGACGCCCGCACTCCGCCAGCGGTCTTTCACTGCGCGTTGACGAAGCGCCTGAACGCGAAGTAGGCCGGCTTGCGGGTGCGGTCGTAGTTGAGCAGTCCCGCACTCGCGCAGAAGCTGCACTTGCCGGCCTCGGCGCTGCTTGGGTCCCGCCAGTCGAACCACATCAGTCTCTGAACGTTCCAGGCCCGCCGATTCTTCAGGATCATCTTGAACGAGGCGGTGAGGAGTCGCGCCTGGCCGACGGTCCCCTTGCTGAGCCCGAAGCGGTCCGGAGCTCCCGATCCCCAGCCGAGCTCGGTGATCCAAAGCGGCGTCTTCTGGGCGCCGTTCTGCGTCATGGCTTGCCTGAACCGAGTGATCTGGCGGCGCACCTCGTCGATGTTCCTGCCGTAGGGGTGCAACGCGGCGACGTCAAAGCTGTGCTCGAAAGCAGGTTGCCTCAGGAGGTCGTCGAGGAAGTCCCAGGCCTTCACGTCCCCGTTGCCGGGCATCCCCGCAAGCACGATCTGTGCCTCCGGGTCCTCCCCCTTGATCGTCTTTGCCGAGATCCGCACCAGATGTGCGTACTCGGGCGCCGAGGGTCCGGGCGCGAAGTACTTGCTCAGGTTGGGCTCGTTCCAGATCTGCCAGGAGTCGATCGGGAGCGGAACGGCGTCCTGACCGTACTGCCTTCGGTATGGGCCGGACCAGTAGCCGCCATCGGGCCCATAACGATCCACAAGCGCCTTCAGAAAGCCCCGCCATGCCTGCTCGGCCTCGGGTGTGTCGAGCGGCGGGCGCGCCGGATCGCCCGAGACCCAATCGGGGTTTCCGGATATGTCCGGGAATGGCCTGATCCCGTGCGACGCGAACGCGCCGACGAGGTCGTCGGTCGCATCCCACTCGAACGACCCCGGTCGCGGCTGGACCGCCTCCCAGAAGAGCAGGAAGCGGTCCGTCCGGATCCCGGTCGACGCCATGAACTGGAAGTCGCGCGAGTCGAGGCGGATCCCCTGCACGATGCCGAAGAAGCCCGGCTGGACCGCCGAGGGTTGGCCGATCGTGTTGCCACTGCCCTGGATCAGCGACGCGGCGAGCCCGCCCGCCAGCACCGCCGATAGGGCGACCACCAGGATCACTCTCAGCACCGGGTTCACTCAGCAGCCTCGGCGGAGAACTTCGTGTAGGCGGTCCACGAAGGCTTCGGGAAGCCGCTGTATTGGATCAGTCCCGCCGAGGAGCAGAAGCTGCAGGACTGGGGGGTCCCCGGCGGCGGGTCCCGCCAGTCGAACCAGAACAGGCGCTGCACGTGCCACTCCCCGCGGTGGTCCTCGACCAGCTGGAACGCGCCGTCCAGCAGCTGCGCCTGTCCCTTCAGGCCCTTGTTGAGCCCGAAGCGATTCGGCTTCCCGGATCCCCAGCCGAGCTCCGTCAGCCACAAGGGCACGCTCTCATCGCCGTGATCAGCCATCGCGCTGCGCAGCTTCTCGATCTCGAGCCTCAGCTGATCGACGGTCCGGGCATACGGATGCAGTGCCACCGCGTCGAAGGATCCTTGGAACCCCGGCTGGCGGTAGAGCTCGTCGAGGAACTTCCAGGCCGTGTCGGGCTTGCCGTAGCCTGGCATTCCCGCGAGCACTATCTCCGCGCTCGGATCCTCCTCGGTGATCGCGTCGTGGGCGAGCTTCAGCAGCTCGGCATAGTCGCTCACGGGCGAGTCGGAGGTGAAGTAGTGGGGAAGGTTGGGCTCGTTCCAGATCTGCCAGGCGGTGACTGGGACCGACGGTGCGTCGGCGCCGAACTGCTGCTTGTAGCCGTCGGCCCAGTATTCGCCCCCGGGGCCGTAGCGCTCCACCGCCGCCTTCAGGAAGGCCACCCAGGCCTCGCGGTCGGCGCCCGTGTCGATCGGAGGCGTCGTCGGAACGGGGGTGACGAACGAGGGGGACCCGTAGACGAACGGAACCGCCTCGATCCCGTGTGCCGCTAGGCTGCCGATCGCGTCGTCGGACCCCTTCCAGTCGTATGAGCCTCGATCCGACTCGATCGTCGACCAGCTGAAGACGAGGCGCACCGAGCTGACCTTGCTGACCGCCATCTTCTTCAGGTCGGCTTCGTTCAGGGGAGCCCCGCTGGCGATCCCGTAGAGCTGGTCGCGCGCGGCGCCGGAATCACCGCTCGACTGGGAGATCAGGATCGCGGCCAGCCCCGCGACGATGACCACCGCCAGCCCCACCACGATCGCGACCCACCAGGGCCGGCGGGTTGGAGCCAGGCCGTCGCCCTCCGGCGGCAACGCTACCGGGTGGAGCCCGCCGGCTCGAAGCGGCCCGTAACTGCCGGGCGCCTCACCGCGAGAGCCCCGGGCGAGCTCACTCGGGTGAGCTCGGGTGACTCCGGCGTCGCCGGTAGAGGATCAACGCGCCCGCGCCGCCGATCACCACCGCCCCGCCGATCAGGATCGGCACCGCGGCATTGCCGGAGCCGCCGCTGGAGCTGGCCGCGGGCACCGCCGGCGTGCTGGGGCCGCCCTTTTGGCCACCGGACGCGCTCACGTCGGGGATCTTGTACTGGCCCTGGGCCGACGAATCGGCCAGCGCCGACGCGGGCAGGGCCAGCGCGATCAGCACGCCGGTTAGAGCGATCGCCCAGCGCGCAGCGGACGTCCACCTAGACTTCGCACCCCTTGCCACTCGTCCCATCAGCGGGTCACAGGATAACGGTGCGGGAGATCGGGCGCTCGATCGAGCCGTTCAAGCACGCCACCCTGGTCCTGGTCGCGGCCGCCTACACGGCGCTCGCCGTCTCCGACGGAGGCTCCTCCCAGAGGATCGTCGCGGTGGCCACAATCGCGGTCTGGGTGGCGGTGGCGGCCGGGATCGTCGGCCGCGCTTGGTCGCTGCGATCCGCGTCCCGGCCGGCGATAGTCGCCGGTGGCTGCCTGGCGGGCCTCGCGGCGCTGACCGCGCTGTCGATGATCTGGGCCGACGACGCCGGGCGGGCGTTCGCGGCCTTCGTCCGGGTCGCCGGGTACGTCGGGCTGTTTACGTTGGTGTCCCTGTGCGCGCCGAGGAGCGGATTGCGGGCCTGGCTGGTCGGTTTGGCGCTGGGGCTGACGATCGTCTGCATCGTCTCGCTCGGTGGCCGCTTCGATCCGGCCCTGTTGGGCGACAGCGACCGCCAGCTCGGCTCCGCGCTTCCCACCGCCCAGGGGCGCCTCAGCTATCCGATCGGCTATTGGAACGGGCTCGCCGCCTGCCTCGCGATCCAGGCGCTGCTGCTGATCTGGTTCGGCGCCCGTGCGGCCACGCGACACTGGCGAGTCATCTCCGTGGCCCTGCTTCCGCTTCCCGCCCTCGCCCTCTACCTGACCTCCTCACGCGGGGGGTTCGGCGCGGTGATCGCCGGCGGGCTGGTCATGCTCGTGGTGGAGCGACGAAGGCTGCAGCTCCTCGTCGGGGCGCTGCTGGGCGCCGCAGGAGGGGCGCTGTTGATCACGTATGCCCACTCCCACGGCGCCTTCCTCGATGGGCTCACGAACGCCGCGGCCCGCCACCAGGGCTGGCAGGTCGCCCTGGCAACCCTGGTCTGCGCGCTCGCGGTGGGGCTCCTTCGCTACCTGATCGACCGCCCGCTCACCGATCTCAGGCTCCCGGTGTCGTGGCGTATCCTCGCTCCGGCCCTGATCGCGGTCGCCGCGGTCACCGTCGTGCTGATCAACCCCGAAGGCCGAATCAACCAGGCCACGCCCGCCGCCGACAACGCCGGCCCCGGAAGCGGCCACCTGCTGAGCGCCGGGGGCAGCAATCGCACCCGCTACTGGCAGGTGGCGCTGGACGCCTACGCGAGCAGCCCCGTCACTGGGGTGGGCGGCGGCAACTTCGGGCTTTACTGGAACGCGCACCCCGAGGTCGCGATTCCATTGGTGAATGCACACTCCCTCTACCTGGAGACGCTTGCGGAGCTGGGAGTCGTCGGGCTGCTTCTCCTGCTCGGGTTCCTCGCCACAGCTGCGATCGTCGGGTGGCGGTCCCGCGCAGCGCCGGGGGGCGAGGCGGCGGCGGCCCTCGCGGTGCTCGCGGCTGGGGCCGTGACCGCCGGGCTCGAATGGACATGGCAGATCCCGGCCGCGTTCACGCCGGTGATCGTCGCCGTCGGTCTGTTGACCGCTTCGCCCGCCGAGGTGCCGGTGGCGCGGTCGGCCCAGATTCCGCATGGCTCCCCGAGGTTCGGGCTCGGGATCGCGATGATCGGCGTCGCCTGGGCCTCGATCTGGGCCGCCGGGATCCTCCTGATCACGGAGTTGAAGCTCGACTCGAGCCGCTCCGCTGCCGCCCGAGGGGATCTGGCCACCGCCGCCGACGACGCCCGCGGTGCGGCCAGCGTGCAACCCTGGTCGCCGGAGCCGCGCCTCCAGCTCGCGCTGGTGGAGGAGCTCTCCGACAACCTGCGGGCGGCTCGAGGTGCCGCCGGGCTGGCGATCGACCGGGGTCCCGGCGACTGGCGCCCATGGGCCGTCGCCGCCCGGATCGATGCCCGGGAGGGACACCTGGCTCTCGCGGGCACCGAGCTGGTCAAGGCGCAGGAGCTGAGCCCCCTCAACCTGCCCGACGAATTCGTCGACCCGGTACGAAAGCAGGCGTTCAAAGCAAGCCGCG
Organism: uncultured bacterium; assembly: GCA_963811625.1. Classification (GTDB taxonomy): domain Bacteria; phylum Actinomycetota; class Thermoleophilia; order Solirubrobacterales; family 70-9; genus AC-56. The sequence goes on from CAWERS010000002.1 coordinate 547,810, forward strand.
AGGCCCATGTACCGTTGTCAGGTGGAGGGGGAAACCACGAATGAGCTTTTGCAATATCCTGCGCGGGTCGGAGTCGTCCCAGATGCGCTGTCACAGGGAGAGTCGTTGATCATGCGCAGGGCGGCGGTTCGGAATTGGGTGGAGAAGGATGAGCTCTAGAAGAGAGCTGACCCGCCACAAGGATGTGGCCAGCACGGCGCGCAATGGCAACGGCCGGCGCGACTCGATTGCGCGAGCCGCCACGCGGCCGATCCTCCGCTCGGCACCGCGAGGTGACGGCTTCTGGCGCGACGCCCGTCGCCGCCGGATGCTCGCCGTGGCCGACGTCGGCGCGGGCGTCGTGGCGAGCATGCTGATCGCCGGGTCGACCACAAGCGCGATGTGGGCGCTGGCGCTGCTTCCCGGCTGGGTAGTGCTCGCAAAGCTGCTCGGCCTCTACGACCGCGACCAGCGTGCGGTCCGACACCTCACCGTCGACGAGCTGCCCGCGATCGCGGCCTGGGCGGCAGTGGGGGTCGGCGTGCTGGGCTTGATCCTGCCTTTGACGCCGGCTGGAGACGTGACCATCGCCGCTGCCGCCCGCGCCTGGCTCGCCGCCACCGTGACCGCCGGCCTGCTTCGCGGAGCGATGCGGTGGCTTTGGCGCCGGACGACCCCGGGAGAGACGACCGCGGTGCTGGGCGAGGGTGCCCTGGCCGCCGCCGCGCGCCGCAAGGTCGAGCTGTTTCCCGACATGCATCTCCAGCTGGTGGCGCAGAGCAACCTGCCGCCGAACGGTTGGCACGCCGACCGGGTCTCCTATCTGCGCGACCTCGTCCGTCCTCTTGACCGGGTCATCTTCGCCTCAGAGCGGGTCGACCCGGAGCTGATCGGCCAGCTCGCCGGCATTTGCCGCGAGCAGCACGTCAAGCTGAGCGTCGTCTCGCCCCTCCGCGGTCGGGCCGGCGCCACGCCGCGGCTGTCGGAGGTCGGCGACCTGCCCGTGCTCGAATATGACACTCGCGATCCCTCGCGCTCCACGATGCTGATCAAGCGTGTCTTCGACATCGTCGTCTCGGCCGTCGCCTTGGTGGTTCTCGCCCCCTTCTTCCCGCTGGTCGTGGTGGCGATCAAGCTGGACAGCCGAGGGCCGGTGTTCTTCACCCAGCTCCGGGCCGGGATGGGCGGGGTGCCCTTCCGCATGTACAAGCTGCGGACGATGATCCCCGACGCGGAGGAGGCGCTGCCCGACCTGATCTCGTTCGAGGAGCTCGACGAGCCGATGTTCAAGCTGCGGGCCGATCCCCGCGTGACCAGGGTCGGCCGGCTGCTGCGCCGGTTCAGCCTCGACGAGATGCCGCAGCTCGTCAACGTGCTTCGGGGCGACATGAGCATCGTCGGGCCTCGTCCGGAGCAGGTCGAACTGGTCGAGCGCTACGGCCCCGAGCATCGCTTCCGGCTCGACGTGAAGCCAGGGATGACCGGGCCGATGCAGGTCTACGGGCGCGGTGACCTGGACTTCACCGAGCGGCTTGCGGTCGAGTTCGACTACGTGGACAACCTCTCCCTGGCCCGCGACGTTCGCATCCTCCTCCAGACGATCCCGGTGGCCCTGCGGGGCAACGGCGCCTATTAGCGGAGTCGCCAGCCGGCAGGCCGGCGGGCCGGACGCCTCGGTCGGCGAGCGCTGCCCCGCCTGCGGCCAGGGGCTGCAAGCCTGGCGTCCAGCCACCGCGACTGATCCTCAGCTGGCCGGGCGCCCGGCGTATCCTCTGGCCCGCTGCTCCGCCTGTGGCACCGCGCGAACCGAGATCTCGACCAGCCCCTCGGCGGGCCTCTACGAGGCCGGGACCTATGGAGCGCCGCATCCGGGGCTGGATCGCCTGCTCGAGCCGCTGCGGGGGCTGATCGAACGCGACAAGATGCGATTCGTCAGCGGGCTGGCGCCGGGCTCGAGCGTGCTCGAGGTGGGCGCCGGCGATGGTCGCTTCGCCTCCCGGCTCGCCGCCTCGGGGTTCGCGGCGCGCGGAATCGAGCCCTCGGCGAGCGGCGCCCAGATGGCCCGGGCTAGCGGGGCTCCGGTGGAGCGGGCCACGGTGGAGGAGCTCGAGCTCGATCCGGCGAGCCTCGACGCGGTGGTCGTCTGGCACGTGCTCGAGCATCTCGAAGACCCGGCCCGGGCCATGAAGAGGATCGCGGGCTGGCTGCGGCCCGGCGGCCGCGCGGTGGTCGCCTGCCCCAACCTGGACAGCCTCCAGGCCCGGGTCGGCGGCGATCGCTGGTTCCAGCAGGACGTCCCTCGCCACCTGAGCCACTTCACCGCAGCGGGCCTCCGGCTGCTGCTGGAGCGGACCGGCTTTCAGGTCCAGCGAGTCAGCCACCTGGTGGTCGAGCAGAATCCGCTCGGCATGTGGCAGACCCTTCTCAACCGTCTGACCGGCGGGCGCGACGTGGCCTTTCGGGCCCTGAAGCGGGACCTGGAGCGCGGGCCGGGAGCCTGGCGCGACCTGGCGGTGACCGCGATCGCCGGACCGCTGCTCGTCCCGGTGGCGGTCGCGCTCGAGCTCACCGCGGGTCTCGCCGGCCGTGGCGGAAGCGTGGTCGTGGTGGCCTCTCGTCGACAGGGACCCCAGGTGCGGTGACCTCCGCGACTGTGATCGTGCCCACCGTCGCGGGGGGCCCGCAGGTGTCCCGGCTGCTCGAGTCGCTGGCCGACCGCCCGGCCGGGGTCGAGGTGCTGGTGGTCGACAATGGCTCCGCGGGCCGGGGGGTCCGCGACCTGGGCGACCGGTTCGCTGGGGTAAGGGTGATCCGCCTCGAGTCCAACGCGGGCTATACGTGCGCAGTCAACCTGGCCGCCCGCGAGGCCGCGGGCGACGCGCTGGTGCTGCTCAACGACGACTGCTTCTGCGACCCGGGATACGTCGAGGCAATCGTCGCCCCTCTGGATCGAGCCGCGGGCGTGACCATGGTGGCGGGGGTCATGCGCGAGGCCCGGGATCCCGCCAGGATTGACACCGCTGGGATGCAGCTGGATGGGACCCTGCTCGTGTTCGACTACCTCAACGGCGAGCCGCTGGCGCTCCTCGACGGCGATGTTCCCGACCCGATCGGGCCCTCCGGCGCCGCCGCGGCCTTCGACCGGGAGGCGTTCCTGGCCGCGGGCGGGTTCGACGAGGGCCTGTTCGCCTACTGGGAGGACGTCGACCTGGTGCTGAGAATGCGGCTCGGCGGCCAGCGTTGCGTGCTCGCCCCGCTGCGCCCGCGGGACGCACGCCCACTCGGCGACGCTCGGACCGGGCTCGAAGGACAAGAACCGGCTGATGGGCTTCGGCCGCGGCTACGTGCTTCGCAAGTGGAGCGTGTTGCGCGGCCCGGGTCGCCTGGCGAGGGTGCTGGCCGTCGACGGAGTCGTCTGCCTGGGCCAGATCGTGGTCGACCGCAGCGCCGCGGGGATCGGCGCCAGGGCACGCGGTTTTCGCGCGGCGAGGCGCCTGGGGCCGTTTCCGGCTCGGGTGCTAGGCGGCCAGCCGACGCCCGACGGAGCGCTGCGGACCCTTCGTCGGAGGGCCCGCAGGCGCGCTCGGCTGCGGGCCTCAGAGCCCGAAAAGCCGTCCGGGCGCCCGTTAGCGGGGAGTTAGGGTTCGTGATCACCGGCGAGGATCGCCTTGTGGTCGCGCTCGACGCCGACCTGCCGACGAAGCTCGCCGTAGGGGCGGGGAACTGCCTCTTCGTCTCCGGGTCCTGCTCCCATCCGCGCCGCTCGATCCGTCGCCTGGCGTTGGCGGTCGACGGTGAGCGACACGAGGTGATCGCCCACGGGATGCCGAGCCACGACGCCGGGTCCGCGCCGGCCGTGGAGGGCCCGGGCTCGGACTCGCGCGATCGGGCCGGTGCCGCGTGGGGCGGATTCTGGGGAATCGTCCCGGTGCCGGCGGTCGGCGCTCCTCGAACGGCGGTTGTCGACCTGATCGCCGATCTCAACGGCGGGCAGGCCGCGGCGCTGCGTCTGGGGGAGGTCGAGTTGTTGCCGCGGCTGGAGTCGACCGGGGTCGAAGCCAACACTCTCCCGAGGGCGACGGCCCGCTGGTCGCGATCTGCATGGCCACCTTCGAGCCGCCCGCGGAGCTGCTCGAGGCCCAACTCGCCTCGCTCCGCGCGCAAACGCACGGTCGCTGGGTCTGCCTGATCAGCGACGACGGGTCATCGGGCGCCAGTTCCGAGCATCTTCGATCGCTGACCGCGGACGATCCACGCTTCACCGTCACCCGGTCGCCCCGACGGATGGGGCTGTACCGCAATTTCGAGCACGCCCTGTCGATGGTTCCGCCGGAGGCGGAGTACGTCGCCCTCTGCGACCAGGACGACCGCTGGTACCCGGACAAGATCTCCGTGCTCCTGGAGGCGATCGGAGACGCCGAGCTCGCCTACAGCGACATGAGGGTGCTCGACGATTCCGGCCGGGTCGTGTTCGAGACCTTCTGGGACTACAAGCGCAACAACTACCGAAACCTCTCCTCGCTGCTCCTCGACAACACGGTCACCGGCGCCGCCTCGCTGTTCCGTCGCCGGCTGCTGGAGACCGCGCTGCCGTTCCCGCCCCGGTTCGCCGACTCCTACCACGATCACTGGCTGGCCTCGGTGGCCCTGGCGACCGGCACCATCTCCTACGTCGACCGACCTCTGCACGACTACGTTCAGCATCCCGCAGCCGCGATCGGCCACCCCTCGGTGGGGGCGCCACCCGCGGCCGGCCGCCGAGATCGGCTCGAGGAGGGAAGAGAGGCGTACTTCAAGCACCTGGTCCGCGTCGCCACCGCCGCCCGGGTGTTGGAGCTACGTTGCGCGGGTCGCCTCGGCTCCAAGCGCAGAAGGGCAGTGCGCCGCGTGGCCCGGCTCGCCGAGCCTCCAGAGCCGGTCCTGTGGCTGATCGCGCGAGCGCTTCGCCCGCTCGTGGGCCGCAACGAGACGCTCAGCTTCGAGCGCACCGTGCTCAAGGCGGTCGCCTGGCGGTGGGTGAGCGCCTGGCAGGCGCGGCGGCCGAGCCGATCGCGCGTCCCCTAGCTCAGGAGCTGCTACGCAGCCGCTTCCATCGCCAGGCCATCAGCTCGGCGGCGTGCTGCCGGGCGGACAGCAGGCGGTCGCGAGCCAGAACCCGGGTGGGTCGAAGCTCCTCGCTTCGGTCGATCAGTCGCAGCAGCGGCTGGGTGACGCGAGGCCAGCGCAGTTCCTGGGCCAGCGATTGAAGGGCCGCGGCGTAGCTCGCCTTGCCTCTCTCGGCCACAGTCGTGAGCGCCGCCGCGAAGGCGTCGGGATCATCGGGAGGACCGCCTCGCCCAGGCCGCGAGCCGCGACCAGCTCACTCAACACGTCGCCCTCGGTGCAGACGATCGGGAGTCCGGCCCACACCGCGTCGAGCAGTCGGGTCCGGAATGCGAGCCTCGTTTCCATCGTTCTGAAGTGCGCGCAGACGGCTATGTCCGCTTCGAGCAGCGGCACGCCGCGTTCGGCGTACGGAATCCAGTCGACGAACTCGACCGCGTTTTCGGCCGTCGAGCCCCAGCTCGGCTGGCCAGCTTCGCCGCACGGCCGCTCATCTTGAATCCCGACCCCCACATCGGGCGCTTGGTGCCGATGAACGCGCAGCGCCAGCGATCGTCGCGCTCGCGAAGCTGGGCGAGCGAGCGCAGCACGGTCAGGGGGTCGAGCCAATCCCACAGCCCGCCACCCCAGAGCAGGATCCGGGAATCCTCCGGAAACCGCCGCCCCGCAACAGAGGCGGTCCGGCGATTGGCGCCTCCTCTGGGATCCCGAACGGAACCACGTCGATCAGGTCCCTGCCGTCCGGGTCGTCCGCGTAGCCCTTGGAGTTGATCCGGCCACGAGCCGCAAGGAAGCCGAGCCACATGTCGCGCTGGCGTTCGGTCGCGCAGAGGAACGCGGTGGCGGTGTCGATGGCGAACACCATACGGTCGATGCGGGCGGAGTCCCAGACCCTCTGCTCCAGGCGGCCACCCGAGTCGGGCGACAGTCGCTCGAATGGATCAGGCGCGTAAAGGTCGACAATCCAGCGACGGCCCTGGCCCGGGATCAGGCGAGCCATGGTCAGGGGCAACGGCTGGCTGATCACCACGTCCGCCTGGTGCAAGCGCCGCCCGGAGCGCCGCCGGGTGGGATACGTCGTAGGGGACGAAATCAACCCGCGGATCGACCTGTGCGCTGCCTTCGGGGGCGGCAAGACGAGTTCGGTGGCGCTCGCTGAGCACGCGTGCGAGCTCGGCTGCGCGGATCCCCGGGCCGGCCATCAACGGCCCGACCTTGTCGCGCGTGATCACGAGCACGTCCCGCGGGGCCGCCTCAGGACGTGGTCGCCGCCGAACCGGATGGCACCAAGCGCCGCACTCAGACCTCGTAGCCGAGCTCGACGAGCTTGGGGCCCATGATCTCTTCGATCGCGTCGCGTTCCTCGGTCGCTCATGTTCTGGCGCCACAGGCCCGGCGTGGCCGCCCGCCACTGCGTGCCCCGCCCCTTCTGTGCCGATGGGATCGACTCGAAGGTGTTGGCGGCGACCGCCGCCCGCATCTCGCCGTCCGATCGGTTCAGGCCGAGCCAGTCGACCAACGGGCGCAGGGTGGCAAGCGGCGATGCCCTCAGCTCCTCGTAGCGAACCTTCCAGCGCAGCTCGGGCGGATGTGCGTCGAATGCCTGCTCCACCGTCTGGGTGCGCTCGAGCCAGGCCCGCGCCTCGGAGCGTGCGAAGGCAAGACGCTCCTCCGGGCTCTCCAGTCGGCGCATGTAGGGCTTGGCCAGCCAGCCGCCGGAGCTCATGGCGTCCATGAGCGAGTCGATCACGTCCCGGCCATCCCGGAGCAAGAAGACCAGTCGCGCCCGTGGTAGCAGCGACATCATGAACTCGGCCCCGTGTGAGCCGTTCGGCTCCTTGACGATGACTGCCGGATGGTCGAGTGAGAGCTCACGCTCCGCCCGCGCCACCTGGGCGGCCAGGCGAGCCAGGACCAGCCTGCGAAGCTCGGGCCTCCACGACCTCCGCGTACTCGTCGCAGAAGAAGTAGTTGGGATCGCCTGCCCGGGTCTCGTTCAGGGTCACGGTGGCCCGGCTGGTGAGGTCCGCCGGGTCGAAGCGGACCGGGACCAGCGGGATCAGGTGCTGGGGCAGGTAGGGCTCGTTGATCGGCACCGCCGCCTGTCCCGGGCGAACCCACGGACGGCGAAGGCGCCGGCGAAGTGTGGTCCGGCGGCCGGGTGCGAGCACCCCTGCCGGGGCACTCGGGGTCGGCTCCAGCGGATGACACAGGAGGGCGAGCAGCCAGGTGCTCCCGCAGCGCGGCGAGCCGAAGATCCAAGCGAGGCGGGACTCGAAGTCCCCATCGCCGGCGCTTTCTGGGCTCACAGCTCCTCCGCCACCCGCGGGGCAGCGCGCGTGAAGACCCAGATCCCCAACCCGCAGACCACCAAAACGACGAGTACAGGCCCAATGATCCCGAAAACGCTCCCTGCCGCGCTCACGTTCGAGGGGGCGTCCGGGTCGACGAGCAGGCGCCGCACCCCGTTGGCGATCGGGGCGAACGGGTTGATGCAGAGGAGCCAGGTCAGGCTGCTGGGAACCCGCTCCACCGGATAGAGGATCGGCGAGGCATAGAAGATCGCCAGCGCCAGCACGCTCCAGATCTGGGCGACGTCGCGAAACCGAACGAAGAGCACCGACAAGAGCGTCGCCGTACCGACGGTGAGGATCACCAAGACCGCGACGATCAACGGCAGCCCCAACCAGGTCCACGTCGGCGGTACCCCGGTGGCCAGTAGGAAGGCGAACACCACCACCAGGTTGAGGCACAGATTGAAGACCCCGGTGAGCACGATCGACAGCGGGATGACCAGGCGGGGAAACTGTGTCTTGCGGACGATGTGCTCGTTCGCGGGGATGCACGCGACGGCACGGGTCGCGGACTCGTTGAAGAACGAGTACAGCATGACGTTGAACAGCAGCAGGGCGGGGTAGTGCGGAATCCCGGCCCCGAGGTTGAGGATCTGGCTGAACACCGTGTAGAGGACCGCGAACAGGGCCAGCGGGCGCATGAGCGACCACAGGTAGCCGAAGGCCGTCCCCAGATAATTGAGCTTGAAATCCGTGGTCGCAAGCAGCCAGGCAAGCTCCCAGAAGCGCTTCGCTCCCCCGCCGATGGCCGAGGGGCCTTCAACGTCTCGTAGAGCAGGGGCAGCGGAGGTGGCACTCATGCGTCACCCGCTCCGATGGTGCTCGGGCGCCCCTCGCGCGCGATCTCCCACCGCCAGTCGAGTTCGACGTACCCGAACTGATGCTCCCCAGTGACGGCGAACTCGACCGCCGGCCGCCGCAGGTCGAGTTCGTCGATTCCGCTCTCGGAGAGTGCGCAGTTGACGACGTACCTCTTGGGCGTGAACAGGTTCGGCATCGTGATCCGCACCACAACCCGCTCGCCGGCGTCCAGATTGCCGTCCTCCTCGGCCAGCGCAATTGGGGCTCCGGAGACCTGGGTCCCGTCGACGGCGCAGATCTCGAACGCGAGCACCGGATGTCGGATTCGCCGTTCCACCTCGATCTCGACAAAGAGATGCATCAGCGAGCCGTGCTCGAAGCGACGTGCACGCTCACCGCTCGAGTCCTCGAGCCACGCCTTCTTGATCCTGGCGGTGCCGCGGGGGCCGGCGCCATCGACCCCGAGCGGCGGGGGCCCTTCGGGGCCAGCGAGATTGATCTGCAGGTAGCGATGGGCGACGGCGTCAGCGTCGCCTGCCAGTTCGATCACCCCGTTCTCGATCAGGATCGCGTGATCGCACATCGCCTGCAGGCTGTCCATGTCGTGGGTGACCAGCACGATCGTCCTGCCCTCGTCGCGCAGACCGTCGAAGACCTCGGCGCACTTCTGCGCGAATGCCGCGTCGCCCACGGCGAGCACCTCGTCCACGAGCATCACGTCGGCCTGGGAAAGGACCATGAGCGAGAACCCAAGGCGCATCGCCATGCCGCTCGAGTAGTTCTTGACCGGCAGCTCGACGAACTCCTCCAGCTCCGCGAACTCGATCACCTCGTCGAAGCGGCGTCGCGCCTCCCTCGGGGTCGCGCCCATCATCACCCCATTGAGGAGCACGTTGTCGCGAGCCGTCAGGTTGGGGTTGAATCCCACCGCCAACTCGATGAAGGGCGCCAGGGTGCCGGCGACCCGGATTCGCCCCCGGTCGAGCTGATAGATGCTGGCCAGCAGCTTCAGGAGGGTCGTCTTGCCGGAGCCGTTTCGGCCCACGACCCCGAAGCACTCGCCCTCGGCCACCTGGAAGGAGAGGCCCCGGAGGGCTTCGAAGGTCGTGTACTCGCCCGGGGAGAAGGCGTGCCGGGCCCGTTCCTTGAGGGTGTCCATCCGGCGGCTCGGCACTCGGAAGGACTTGTGCACGTCCACCGCCTCGACTGCGATCGGTCGTTCGGCCATCCCACTGCCCCTCAGCACGAGTCCAGAAACGAGGTGAGCCGGTCGATCAACGGGTCGTCGAACGAGTCGTTCCAGTCGCGGCTCCACTGGACCTCGCTGCCACGCGCCCGCCGGGCGAAGTCGTCCACCCCGGCCACCGCCTCGCGCAGCCCGCCGCGGACGCCCTCGATGCTGGGCTCTACGGTGATCAGATTGGACGAGATCGTCGCCATCGCCGCGGCGGTCTTGTTCTCGAAGCTGTTGGTCACCGTGAGCATGCCGGCAGAGGCCATCTCGATCGGGACCAGGCTCGGATGCGGCGTGTACATGAGCGCCAAGCCGACGTCGTGCGAGCGCAGCAATTCGGCGTAGCTTTGCTGGTCCCGGCGAGGAAGCATCTCCAACATCGTCCCATCGCCGAGGTCGATTGGCGCTCCCGCCTGGACGCCGCCGATCCCGTGCAGCCGCCAGTCCGGCCCCAGATCGCCGTCGGCGATCGTCTGGGCCAGCGCCAGGACGCCGAGCTCGAACATGTTGCGGCTGGCGTGAGACTCCGGTCGCGCATAGAAGAGAAGGCGACGGTCGGCGCGCGCCGCGAGCTCGTCCTCGGAGGGAGGCGCGACCCTGGTGATCGCGTTGCCGAACGACGCCGAGCGCTCGTCCCCGGCCTCGACCCCGTCGGCGAAGACGCCGATCCGGTGACGGCGGAAGTAGTCGCGAAGCAGCTCGCTTGAGAAGAGGGCGAAATGCGGCAGCTGGTAGCTCTGGCGGGCGAGCGCCGCGAAGGCGCCCATCGGGAAGGTGAACGGCTCGTACTCCTGGATCAGGTAGAGGAAGCGGCTCGCGTCCAGCCTTGCGAGCGCGTCGCGGGCCACATGGGCCGTCCACCAGGTGGTGGCGACGAGCCGGTCGCGCGGGTTGACGGCGAGCGGCCCGCCCTCGCGGCCGAAGGCCACCTCGAGCCGATCGAACAGCCCCTCCAGGCCGCTGTAAGACTCGACGCTTCGCCGCCAGGAGCGAGGCAGGGGTGGGGTCTGGTCGACGGTCACCAGCCGCACCCGGAGGCCGCGGTCGAGCAGTCGGCGGGCGAGGTTGAGCTTGGTGATGTAGCCGCCGAAGAAGTGCCTCAGGTCGATCGTCGGCACCAGCAGGTTGATCCGGTCCGGCGCGTCGGCGCGGACGTCGAGCTCGAGCGGCTCGACCTTCTCGAACAGCGTCCGCGCCTCGGGGTGGGTGGTGACCGGTCGATTGCGGCGCTCGGCCTGGAGTGGGGGCATGATCGCGTTCCCGCCGGACCGAGCCGGTGGCAGCTTGCGTCCTCGTGCCACCAGGGTGACGATGTGACGCCAGGCGATCCCCCGCAGCAGCGCGCGCTCGCCCTCGAGGGTCTCGGTCCGGCCGACGAGCTTTCTGAGCCGCCGAAGCGACAACCATCCAGCCGCCAACAGCGAGTGCTCGGATGCCCTCACCAGACGCACCGCCCGCCGCTTTCTTGGTCCCATCTGCCGGCCGCAGCGGCGCTCCAGCACGGTTCCGAACTGGATCAGCCGACAGAGGTCCCAGAAGTAGATGCCCCGCCAAGCCGAGACGGTGGCCCGCGGTCGCTGCAGAAAGCCACGCAGGGAGCCGAGCCGCGCCCGGAGCCAGCCCGCTCGCACGTTTGCGCGGGAGTGGCCGAGGGCGGCGCCTCCGTGCTGGACATAGTCGTAGAGCGGACGATCGACGTAGGCGATCCGGCCGCTGGCCAGCGCGACCGAGGCGACCCAGTGATCGTGGAAGGGCCGGCCGTGGCGCGGCGGAAAGGGCAGCGCGAGGTCGAGCAGCTCGCGTGGAAAAAGCGATGCGGCGCCGCTGACCGTGTTCGCGATCAGCAGCGAGGCCAGGTTGGTGTGGTTGTTGCGGCGTCGCGACCAGTAGGTGTCGGACAGCACCCGCCCGTCTCGATCGACGATCCGGGCGTCGCTGTAGACGAGGCTTGCGTTCCCGATTGCGCCAAGGAGCGTTTGCAGCTTGTCGGGATGCCAGGCATCGTCCTGATCGGCGAAGGTCGCGTAGGCGGCGCTGGGCGGGGTCATCGACAGCGCCCGCTCGAAGTTGTGGTAGTAGCCGAGGCGGCGAGGCGCCCGCGAGAGCACGAACCGCGGATCGCCCTCCAGGATCCGCTGCATGTCGGCGAACCGCGCCGGCGAGCTACCGTCGTCACTGACCAGGCAGACCCAATTGGCGTGGGTCTGGGCGCGGATCGAGTCAACCTGTCGCTCGAACAGATCCGTCGGCGGCTCGAAGGTGGCCATGCAGATCGCGACCAGCGGCCCGCCGGAATGGCCGTTCTGACCCGCGGCGGCGCCGTCGCCCGGGCCCGGATCGAGCTCGATCCGGGCCAACGTGGCACTCACGCTGGAGCCGCCCGCGAGCCGTGCGATCGTGCCGAGCTCGACGCTGGTGGGCTCCTCGACCGGGTCCAGCGCGACGATCCCCCAGAACCCGCTGCGATAGCTCATCAGCAGAGGGTCCTCCTCAGAGTCGTCGTCGCGCTCGAGTCCTGTGGCCGGCGAAAGCGGCAGGGTGGGGTGGAGGGCCTCGAAGAGATCCGGCCGCGGCATACCGTGGGCGATCATGGGCGCCTCGCCTCCGACCACGCCCACCCGAAGCTCGGCGATCGGCTCGGCACGGTGAAAGCAGGTGCCCCACAGGACCAGCGCGTTGCCGCGCCCGACCGCAAGTGGCGATGGAACCGCTGTCTCCAGCCGGACGGCGAGCCCGGTTTCCGCCTGCTCGCGGCCAGCGGCTCGCTGTTGATTGGCTACCGCTTCCACAACCCCCCCGCCAAATCTACGGGAAAACCGCTGCGTTGAAGGCATCCTGACCACCTTCGCCCCCGGACGGCGCAATGCCCTGTGCACAGGCATACTGCAGTGCGTTGCAGGGCGATCCGGCGACAAGCGCTCCCGGGGTCACGGACCCGGGCGGGTGGGGCTACTCGCTGGCCAACCTGACCGAGCTCATGTTTCCGGCCCTGGAGGCCGCCGGGGCCACCTCGGTGGTCGAGATCGGCGCCTACCGGGGCGAGCTCACCCGGGAGCTGCTCGGTTGGGCCGCCGGCACCCAGGCCCGCATCACCGCGGTCGACCCCGAGCCCCCGCCCGAGCTGCTGAAGCTGGCCGGCGAGCACCCTGAACTGGAGCTGATTCGAAAGACCAGCCATGAGGCCCTCGGCGATCTCCGGCTGCCGCGGGCCCTGATCATCGACAGCGACCACAACTACTACACCCTGACCGAGGAGCTACGGCTGATCGATTCCCGCGCCCAGGGGGCCGAGCTGCCCCTGCTGATGTTCCACGACGTCGCCTGGCCGCACGCCCGAAGGGACACCTACTACGTCCCCGAGCGGATCCCCGAGGAGCATCGCCAGCCGCTCGGTCACGACGTCAACCTCGCTCCTTGGGAGCCGGGCGTCGCCCAGGGCGGCCTCCCGTTCGAGTGGGCCGCGCGGAGGGAGGGCGGACCCCACAACGGCGTGCTGACCGCGCTCGAGGACTTCGTCGGCGAGCGCCCCGGCCTGCGCTTGGCCGTGATCCCGGCCTTCTTCGGGTTCGGCGTCCTGTGGCACACGGAAGCGCCGTGGGCGAGCGCCGTGGCGTCGATCGTCGAGCCGTGGGACCGCAACCCCGTGCTCGAGCGCCTGGAGGCCAACCGGGTCACCCACCTGGCGGCCCGGCACGGGCTCGCGAGCGAGCTCAAGCAGGCTCGGATCCGGGTCACTGAGCAGGAGAAGCTCCTGCGCCCAATGCTCGAATCGCGTGCGTTCGCGGTCGCCGAGCGCCTGTCGCGGCTCCACAAGCGCGGCCGCCCAGCCTTCTCGCGACAGCAGGTCAGGCGTGGCACTCGGCGAGGAGGACGACCCGGCCTGAGAGGGGGTCACCCCGCCCCGTTCGAGGAGGGGTCGTATGGGCCGGATCGGCGGGAGCGCTTGAAGACCCGCCCCAGCGCCCGTGCGGGGGTGGTCAGCACCCAGCTCGTGCTGTGCTTCATCTCCTCGATCTCCCGCTCCAGCTTCGCCACCCTGGCATCGCGCTGCAAGCCGGTCGCCCGATTTCTCAGGCGCGCGGCAGCGGCCTCGGCCTCCGCCCGACGGGCCCGGTCCTTCCAGTCGTCCGAGGCCTCTCCGACCCCTGGGATCCGTCCCTCCCATTTTTCTGCCACCCGGGCGTGCGCCAGCTTCCAGGACTCGGGATCGGCGAGCAGCTTCAAATTGTGATGGTGGATGACCCGGAGGTTCTCCGTGATCACCTTCCGTCCGGCGGCTCGCGCCTGGAGGCAGATGTCGAAGTCGTAGCCGTGGAACTCGCCCAGGGACTCGTCGAAGCGAAGCTCCCGAACTGCCCATGGGGAGAAGGCGAGGATGAACCCGTCGAGGGCGTCCACCTCGCCGGTTCTGGCATAGGGTGGGATGTCGTCCTCGTTCCAGGTCAGAGCGGGCACGTCGCCCCCGCCCTGCTCCCGGTAGCGCTGGGTGAAGGATCCCCAGGTCACAGCTCCGTCCCAGTAGGCGATGCTGCGCACACCGACGGCGCCGGCGCAGCCGACGATCGCCACCTCTGGGTCCTGGAGCGCTGCCCGCAGCTTGGCGCAGAACTCGGGATCGACGATTTCGGTGTCCTGATGCAGGAGCACCAGCGCCTCGAGGTCGTCACGGTCGGCGACCAGGTCGAGCAGCAGGTTGTAGCTGCGGAAGATCGAGCCGGCGCTGGCGTAGGCGAGGATCTCTGAATCGGGCTCGGCGACCAGGCGGATCCCCGGTTCCGCACAACGCTCGTAGATCTCCGGTTCAGTTATGGAGCAGCCGAAGGCGATCATCCGTGAGCGCGGCGAAACATAGCGCCACGTGCGTAGGCGGTGCGGGCCGCCGCAATCCTCCCTTTCGTGCCCACCACTCGAGTTACCGTCCGGCGAATCCTTTGTACCAGACGTCCCAAGGTTAGAGGAGCGCCGTGCTTCCGCGCGGCGCGCGGTGAGCTCGATATCCACGCTTCAGGGGGCTCCACTAGGATCCGCGCACTCGGCGATGGCGATCTCGGCCGCTGACAACCGGCGCGAGCGCGCATCCTTCAACCAGCCCTCGAGCTCGCCGTCGACTGGCCTCCGCGCCCCCCTTCCGGCGATCTTGTACAGACGTCCCAAGGTTAGAGGAGCGCCGTGCTTCCGCGCGGCGCGCGGTGAGCTCGATATCCACGCTTCAGGGGGCTCCACTAGGTCCGCGCACTCGGCGATGGCGATCTCGGCCGCTGACAACCGGCGCGAGCGCGCATCCTTCAACCAGCCCTCGAGCTCGTCGTCGACTGGCCTCCGCGCCCCCCTCGGTCCCACGGTTGCCCTGACCATGGCCCTCGCCGTGGCGTGTTTCGGGATCGTGCTCGCCGTCGTGATGTTGCTCAGCAGCCCAACCGAGTTACCGGCCTTTCACGCGGAAGAGAACCAACAGGCCGAGAGCACGCTGTACGTGATCGGGTTCGTGGTGATCCTGCCCCTTGCGCTGGTGGCGGTGCCGCGTTTCGCCGACGCCATCGCCAGAGGTGCAAATGGTTCTGCGCTCTCAGTCCTCACAGGGCTCTTGGTGGCGGCTCTCGCGGCTGCGTTGATCGTCGCCCGCGTGCTGCCCGGGGGCGGGGGCGTGGTCGAGGAGCTCGTCGCCTTGGGCGTCTGGTCGGTGGGCGCGGTCGCGGTCCTGGCGCGCGCTCGGCGGCCTCGCCCATGGGCAGGTGTGCTGAGGATTGTGGGCGCGACCCTCGCGGCTTGGGTCGCTGCCGGTCTGCTGTCGCTCGGGGCGCTGCTCGCCTTCACAGACGTCGGCTCGATCAGCCCACTACCGGTGGCGCTCGGCGGAATCGTCGGCGTCGGCGTCGTCTATGCCTACCTCCGACTCTCTCCCGGCACCCTTCCGCGGATCGGGCGCCCCTGGAGCTTCGGGCTTGATGCCGCGGCGATCGTGCTCCTTCTGGTGGCGATTCCAGACCTCGTGATCTTTGGACCTGGTCCACCGCTCGGCGTCTACACCAACTCGATCATCCAGTTCCATCACGACCTGTGGCTCGGTCCCGTCAACGAGATGCTGTCCGGCCGGGCGCTCCTGGTCGACACCGCTGGCCAGTATGGGATCGCCCCCCTATATCTGCTCGCCGGGTGGTTCGAGCTGGCGCCGATCGGCTACGGGACGCTGGGGTTCTTCGACGGCGCCCTGTTCGCGCTCCTGTTCGCGAGCGGCTACTGCGTCTTGCGTCTCGCCGGGACGTCACGCCTGCTCGCTGCTGGCGCGCTCGGGTTCGCCGTCATCGTGCTCGTCTACAACCTGGCTTTCTCGGTTGGAGTACTGCCACAGCATGGGCCGCTGCGGTTCGGGCTCCCGATGGCGCTGATCCTTGGAGCGATCGCGGAAGCGCGATGGCCACCTCGCGCGGTCGTGGCTCGGGCGACGCAGTTCGCGGTCGTGGGCTTGGCCTCGATCTGGGCGCTCGAAGCCCTGGCCTACACGCTGTTCACGTTTGCGGCCCTGGCGGCCTTCAAGGCCTGGATGCGCCCGGGCCCGGGCGCGCTCGGGTGGCTCGCCCGTCAGGCCGGCCTCGCCATCATCGCCTGCCTCGCGGCACAAGGCATCTTCGTCGTGGCGACGCTGGTGTTCGCTGGCGCCCTCCCCGACTACGGGTGGTACTTCGCGTTTCTGGACGCCTTCCTCCGGGGGAACCTCGCCGAGCTCACCTACGACTTCACCCCCTGGTCGGGGGGGCTGGCGGTCGGGGTGGCCTACGCGGCGTCGGCCGCGGGCTTCGTGCTCCTGGTTCGCCGGCGCCCCGATCTCGCCGAACGCGAGCGAACGGCTCTCACCGCCCTTTGCGGGGTCACCGCGTACGGCATCGCGCTCTTCAGCTACTTCGTCGACCGCTCGCCCGACCACGTCCTGCCCTACGTCTCGCTGCCGGTGGTTCTGGCCGGGGCGCTGTGGTTGAGCCTGCTGCTGCGCGGGCAGCTCGCCGCGTCCGGCCGCGGGATTCTGGGGGGCCTGACGTTCGCTCTGGCGACCGCGGTTCTGCTCGTCTCGGTCGCCTGGTCCTCGGTTGGGGATCGCTTCGAGCGCACGGCGCTGGCCGATGCCATGCCGGGCGGCGACTCGCTAACGGGTTCGCTGCATCGACTCTGGCACCCACCACCGCTGAACCCCGCTGCGCCCACCGGCGAGCGACTGCTCGACGACTACATGCCGGGTCAGCGCCGCGTCTTGATCCTCGTCAAGCCGGATCTGGCTACCGAGATCCTGGTTCGAAGCGGGCGCTCCAACCAGCTGCCGTTCAGCAATCCGCTGGAGGACAGCTTCGTGGGGGGGCGCGAGCTGCCCCGACTTCGGCGCGCGGTGGCGGAACTCAAGCTCGGGGACCGCGTGCTGATGCAACGGGAAGGACTCGAGGCGTTCAAACAGCTCGCGTCGCGACCGCCGATCGACCTCGGGGGCGACAGCTTGTCCGGCTCCAACTCGCTCACGCCCCAGCAGGAATGGGTCTTGCAGCAGATCGGAAAGCGCTTCCGCGTCCGGGTGCTCTACCGCGACGCGCAGGGGTTCGTGGTTATGGGCCTGGAGCGACGACCGGGAGGTGAGTGAACCCTAGGCGAGGGGCGACCGGCAGAAGGCGTACAGGTCGAGGGACCGCGCGAGGTCGCTCTGGCGCAACTCGAAGTCGTCGACGGTGATTCGCTCGGCGCGGGGATCGGTCGCCGGCCGGTAGCGGCGAAGCAGCAGGTCGTACAGGTACTGGCGTGCGCCCCTCGGGACCAGCATCCGCGCCCGCAGCGGATCCAGGCGCAGCAGCCTGTCGAGCGTTGCCCGCTCCTCGCTGAAGAGCTCCATGTAGAGGTCCGATCCGAACAGCCCGTGCAGCTGAACCTCGCCGAACGATCGCCTGCACAGCTCGCGCAGCTGATCCGGGTCGAACTCGATGAAGTGATACGGGTCGATGATCTCGTCGGGGCGTCCGAAGGTGAGCCGGTTCGGGGTGACGAAGATCGCCACGCCGGCGGGCTCGAGCACCCGCGCCGCCTCAGCTACGACCCGCTCTGGGTCGGGTACGTGTTCAACCGCGTGGCTGGCGAGCACGGATCCGAAGCTGGAATTCTCGAACGGCAGCTCGCGCATGTCGGCCACCACGGTCTCCCTTTCCTGATGCTCGAGCGCTCCGGGCTCGATGTCCACTCCCACGGTCTGTCTCGGGGCCAGCCGGTGATAGCTGTGCCCGGTGCCGCAGCCGAGGTCGAGAACCGTGCCCGGGCCCAGAAAGCGGTCGCAGATGGCATAAGCCGCCACGTGGCGCTGCCAGGCGGGGTTGAAGCCGCCGGCCGAGGTGACCGCCCGCTCCCCGGTGACCTTCACGAAACGAACTTCTGCGATCGCACCAGCCTGGCGCGATGGAGCAGGTAGCGCAGGGCCGTCCACAGGGTCTTGATCCCGTAGACGAGGGCGGGCCGAAAGCCCACCGAAGAGGCGTCGTTGAAGTAGTGGCCTCGCGCCGGGACCTCGGTCATCGGCAGACCGAAGTTGGCGGCCTGGAACAGGAGCTCGCTGTCGAACACGAAGTCGGACGAGTTCCGCAGGAACGGAACCGTAAGCAGGAGACGTTTCGAGTAGGCGCGGTAGCCGCTGTGAAGTTCAGACAGGTTCGTCCCCATAGCCTTGTTCTCGATCGCAGTCAGGAAGCGATTGGCGACGTATTTCCAGCGCGGCATCCCGTCGGCGAGCGCCTGGCCGGATTGCGCCAGCCGGGAGCCCAGGACCAGGTCGGCCCTGCCCTCGAGGATCGGCTCGATCATCCGCGGGATCAGCTCGGGCTCATATTGGCCGTCTGGGTGGAGCATGACGACCACGTCCGCGCCCTCCTGCAGGGCGTCGAGATAGCACGTCTTCTGATTTCCCCCATAGCCGACCTGATGGGGGTGCCAGATCAAGCGCAGGGGCAGCGTACGGGCCAGCTCGACGGTCTCGTCGGTCGAGGAATCGTCGACCAGGATGATCTCGTCCACCCAGTCGCGCGGTATGCCGGAGACGGTCCGTTCCAGCGTCTTCGCCGCCTGGCGGGCCGGCATCACCACGATCACCTTGACGCCGGCGCGCTTAGACACGGCTCACCGCCAGTGCCTAGGGCTCAGATCGCCAGGGGGCTGTAGTCCTGGGGAAATGCCGACGGGCCGAAGCACCAGCTCTCGAGCGCGTAGCGCGGCTTCGGCATCTCGGGATCGGAGCCCGTCTGGTGGAGGAAGAGCTCGTCGAACAGGAGCGCGTCGCCGGGCTCGAAGATCGGCCGCTCCACTGCGATGCCATCCGCGGCGGCGGCGACGGTCTCGTCGGAGACCAGATAGTCCAGTGCCATGCCCTCGGTACCCGCCGCCACGATGTGGTCGATCCGGCGGGGGACGATGTCGAGCCCCGGCGACTCGTCTCCACAGCGCGAAAACGAGAGCCACAGGTTGAGGGCGTGGACATCACCGAGGAACTTGCCGTCCTGGTGCCAGGCACCCGGGACACTGGGATCGGCCTTCCGCAAGGTGGTCTTCTCGGCCGAGATCGCGCCCCGCTCGCCGAGGTATCCGTGAACGACGCTCGGGAAGTCGACCCGCTCGAGGGCGTCCAGGGTGTCGAGCAGGACCTTGGGCGAGTCCACGGCCAAGACGCCCCCGCCCTTCTCGATCCATGCCCGCTCGCCAAGCCGCCGGAAGGCGGACTCTGGATCGAATTCATCGTAGTACCCCACCGCGGCCGGTTGGCCCTCGGCGCGGGCGGCCCGGGCCTCGAACGCCTGCTCGATGCCCGTCAGCCAGTTCCACCGCCACGTCCCGCTCCACCAGACCTCGCACCAGCAGGCAGCCGTGGGTGAGGATGGCGGCGCGGAGAAGCTCCGGCTTCAGCTCCTCGGGGCTGATCTCCACCGGGCCCGGCCCGTCCGGCAGGGCGTCGAAGTCGGGGGTCGCGAATTGGGGGCCCGAGGACGCTCCCGCGAGCAGTTGGGCACCGGCCAAATGGCGAAGCTTGAGGATCTCTCCATCAGCCTCGCCGGAACCGTTGGACCGAGTGGCACGGTCGATCTCGCCCAGCAGCTCCTCGAGCGGCGGCAGCCCCTCAGCCAGCGCCGAGATCGCCGCCTCACGCTCGGCGGCCGGGTCCGCCTCGGGCTCGTGCACCGCCTGCCCGCCATTCCCCCCTTTTCTGCGGAAGATCAACGGCCCACCTCCCGTGGCATCGCGGATCGCATGGAGGCGAACGGTAGCATCGCCCCGCTCGGCCGGGCGCTTCCCGCGCCTGGCTCAGATCGCCAGCGGGCTGTAGTCCTCGGGGAACGCCGAGGGGCCGAAGAACCAGCTCTCCAGCGCATAGCGCGTCTTCGGCATCGCGGGGTCGGAGCCCGTCTGATGGAGGAACAGCTCGTCGAACAGCAGCGCGTCACCGGGCTCGAAGATCGGGCGCAAGATCCCGACCCCGTCGGCCGCCTCCTTGGCGACCTGGTCGGAGACCTGGTCGTCGAAGAATGTGCCCTCGGTGCCGGTGGCAACCAGCTGATCGAGCCGGCGCGGGACGATGTCCAGTCCCGGTGACTCGTCCCCGCAGCGCGACAGCGACAGCCACAGGTTGAGGGCCCGGACGCGCCCGAGGAACTTGCCGTCCTGGTGCCAGGCGCCGCCGACGCTCGGATCGGCCTTGCGCAGGGTGGTCTTCTGCGCCGACGCCGCCCCCCGCTCGCCGAGGTAGCCGTGGACCACGCTCGGGAAGTCGACCCGCTCGAGAGCGTCGAGGGTGTCGAGCAGGAGCTTGGGGGAGTCGGCTGCTAGGACCCCACCGCCCTTGGCGATCCACTCCCGCTTGATCTCCTCGCCCGACTCCGGATCGAACTCCTCGTAGTAGCCGTCCGGGGTCGGTCGGCCCTCGGCCCGCGCCGCGCGGGCCTCGAACGCCTGCTCGATGCCCGCCGCCAGCTCGAGCGCCACGTCCCGCTCGACCAGGCCGCGCACCAGCAGGCAGCCGTGGGTCAGGATCGCTGCCCGCAGAAGCTCCGGGGTCAGCTCGGAGGGGCCGATCTCTGCCGGCCCGGGCCGATCCGGAAGCGCGTCGAAGTCGGGGTCGGCGAACCGGGGATCCTGGGGCGCCTCGGCCAGCAGCCGGATGCCGGCCAGGTGGCGAAGCCTGAGGATGCGCCGATCCGCCTCCGGGTCGCGGCGGGAACCGTTGGCAGGGGTGGCGCTCTCGATCTCCGCGAGCAGCTGCTCCAACGGCGGCAGCTCCTCAGCCAATTCGGAGATTGCCTTTCCCCGGTCCGCCGGTGCGTCCGTCTCGGGCTCGCGCACCACCTGAGCTCCGTCCTCTCGATTTCTCCGAAAGATCAAAGGCTGACCGTCATGCCGCGAACGGGCTGTAGCGCTTCGGAAACGCCGAGCCCCCGAAGAACCAGCTCTCCAGCGCGTAGCGCGGCTTCGGCATCTCGGGGTCCGAGGCTGTCGAATGGAGAAATAGCTCGTCGAAGAGCAGCGCGTCGCCCGGCTCGAAGATCGGCCGCAGGATTCCATCGCTGCCGACTGCCTCTGTGACGACGTGATCGGAGACCTGGTTTGCCATCCGAGTGCCCTCGGTGCCCACCTGGACCAGCTGATCGAGTCGGCGCGGGACGATGTCCAGTCCCGGCGCCTCGTCCCCGCAGCGCGAAAGCGACAGCCACAGGTTCAATGCCCGTACAGGGCCCATGAACTTGCCGTCCTGATGCCAAGCCCCCGCGACGCTCGGGTCGGCCTTGCGCAGGGTGGTCTTCTCCCCCGATGTCGCGGCTCGCTCGCCGAGGTAGCCACGGACGATGTTCGGGAAGCCGCCCCTCCAGCGCCGCGAGCGCCGCGCAAAGGACCCTGGGGGAATCCACCGCGAGCACCCCGCCCCCTTCTTCGATCCACGGTCGCTCCCAGAGTGGGGGAAAGGCAGAGTCGGGCTCGAACTCCTCGTAATATCGATCCAGGCTCGACTGGCCCGCGGCAAGCGCTGTCCGTGCCCGAACCGCCTGCTCGATGCCCGCCGCCAGCTCGAGCGCCACGTCCCGCTCGACCAGGCCGCGCACCAGCAGGCAGCCGTGGGTCAGGATCGCTGCCCGCAGAAGCTCTGGGGTCAGCTCCGGAGGGGCCGATCTCTGCCGGCCCGGGCCGATCCGGAAGCGCGTCGAAGTCGGGGTCGGCGAACCGGGGGTCCTGGGCGCGCCTCGGCCAGCAGCCGGATGCCGGCCAGGTGCCGAAGCCTGAGGATGCGCCGATCCGCCTCCGGGTCGCGACGGGAACCGTTGGCAGGGGTGGCGCTCTCGATCTCCGCGAGCAGCTGCTCCAACGGCGGCAGCTCCGCCGCGCGGGCCGAGATCGCAGCGGCGCGTTTGCGCTCCTCCGCCGCGTCGCGTTCGCGCGCCTGCTGGGCGTCGTCCACCGCCCGCCTGCGAAAGAAAGAAACGCCCCGCTCTTCGAAGCGTCGCTGCTCCCATCGGCGCCAACCGTAGCATCGGGTCGCCTGAGCGGGGATTTCCGCGCCGTGCCCCGCCGGTAGGATCGAGGGCCGCTAGGAGCGCAACGGAGGGGTCGACGGACGCATGTGGGGTGACAAGCGAGTCTCGGTCGTGCTGATGACCTACGCGGAGCGCGACTCGATCCGCGCCGTGATCGAGGGCTTCTTCGAGACCGGGGTCGTCGACGAGGTGCTGGTCGTCAACAACAACGCCCAGGCGGGGACCGAGCGAGGAGGTGCGAAGACGAAGGCTCGGCAGGTGCACGAGTCGCGGCAGGGGTACGGGCACGCCACCCGCCGCGGGCTGCTCGAGGCGAGCGGCGACCTGATCGTGCTGGCCGAGCCCGACGGCACCTTCGTGCCCGCCGACATCTAGGAAGCTGCTCGTCTACAGCGAGCGAGTGCGAGGCGGTGTTCGGCACCCGCACGACGCGGGAGCTGATCTGGCACGGGCGCGAACATGGAGCTGGTTCCTGCGCTGGGGCAACTGGGCGGTGGCGAAGCTGATCGAGGCCCTCTTCAACACCAGCCACCTCAGCGACGTGGGCTGCACCTACCGGCTGTTCGATCGCGAGTCGGCCGACCGGGTCGCCGAGACGATGACGGTCGGCGGCAGCCACGCCGGCGCCGAGATCCTGCTGCTGACGATCGTCTCGGGCGCCCGCTTCGTCGAGGTGCCGGTCAACTACCTGCCGCGGGTCGGCGTCTCGTCGGTCACCGGCGAGCCGCTGAAGGCGATCGCGCGTCGGCCTGCGGATGATCCTGCTCATCCTCCGCTTCCGGCGACGGGCACCGCGACGGCTGCCCGCGGCCGGCGGCGCTCGGCCACGACCCACCACCCACCGAGGACGCTCCATGAGCGACTCGAACTTTGACCGGATCGCCGAGGTCTACGACGACTCGCTGCCGTCCCACGTCGTCGACCACTACCTCGAGAAGCGGACCCGGTTCGTGGTCGAGCACTGCCCGCGCGGCACGGCGCTCGACGTCGGCTGCGGAACAGGGGCGCTGGCGGCGCGCCTCGCCGACGCCGGCTACGAGATGACCGGCGTCGATCCCTCGGAGGGGATGCTCGGGGTCCTCGAGCAGCGAGCTCGAAGGTCCGTGGCGTGCGGCGGTCGGGCACGGCGCTCGAGTTTCCGGACGACAGCTTCGACCTCGTCTACTGCGTGGCGGTCATGCACCACATCGCGGCAGCCGAGGACGTGCGGCTGACCTGGCCGAGATGGTCCGGGTGGCGAAGCCGGTCGGCCGGGTGCTGATCTGGGACCACAATCCCCGCAACCCCTACTGGCGGCTGCTGATGGCCCGCGTGCCCCAGGACACTGGCGAGGAGAGGCTGATCGGAGTGACGGAGCTGCTCGACGGCCTGCCGAGGCCGGCGCCGAGCCCGTGCTGTCGCCCAGCTCGGGCATGGTCCCCGACTTCACCCCCCGCGGCCTGATCGGCGCTGCGGCTGCGGCCGAGCGGGTCGCAGAGCGGACTCCGCTCGTGCGCGGCCTCTGCGCCCACAACGTGGTTTTGGCGGCAAAGCGGCCAGGCCCTTGAGCTCAGCGCCGCGCGCCGCTCCCGTGCCGGACGCGGTTGCTCCCCCGCCGCGTCATCCACGCTTCCCGCTCATTGACGGGATGCGAGCGATCGCCGTGGTCAGCGTCGTGTTCGTACACGCCGGGGTGGCCGGCCATGGCGTCGGGCCCTCGGCGGCGGGGCGGGTGCTCGCGCACCTCAACGTCGGGGTGACAATCTTCTTCCTGATCTCGGGGTTTCTCCTTTACCGCCCGTTCATCGCCCAGAGGGTGGGCGGTGCCGCTGCGCCCAAGGTGACCGAGTATGCGAAACGGCGGTTGCTGCGCATCTATCCCGCCTATTGGCTCGTGGTAACGGTGCTCGTGATCGTTCCCGGATTGACGGGCGTCGTGGACGGGCAGTGGTGGATTCAATACGGGCTCATGCAGACCCTTCCGCTTCAGGCCGGGTCCGGGTGCATCGGGTCTGCCACCGAATGTGGCCTTGCCCACACGTGGAGCCTTGTCGTCGAGATGACGTTCTATGCAGTGCTGCCCCTTTACGTGCTGTTCGCGACACGGCTCGCTCGGGGCCGCAGCGTGCGATCGTGGATGTGGACCGAGCTGCTCGTACTGGTCGGGCTTGCCGCGGTGTCGGTCGCGCTCGACGCTGGTCGAGTCGATCCGGGGGTCAGGTCCTGGGTTGGTGGCACGGTCATCGGGTACATGCTGTGGTTCGCACTGGGGATGGGGATGGCGGTGGCCTCGGTGGGGCTCGGAGGGCGTGAGAGCACGTCCCGGTTCCATCGCCTGATCGTCACGAAGCCGCTCATCCCGTGGCTGGCGGCGCTCGCGCTCTACGCATTTCTGAGCGCTTGGTTGCCGGCGACGCCCTACATCACCGCTCGTGGACAGGTGGTACTCGTGCACGTCTGCTTTGGGGCGATCGCGGCGTTGCTGCTGCTCCCGGCGGTGTTCGGGGACTCTGCGGGCGGGGGCCCTCGCCGGCTGCTCGCCAATCCGATCGTCGCCTGGCTCGGGCTGATCTCGTACGGCATCTTCCTGTGGCACTACGCGGCGGCGCTGGAACTCGGCATCGGCGGGGCCGAGGCCGGCTTCGCGGTCGTCCTGTTTGGGACGTTAGCGATCTCAATCCCTTGCGCTGCGGCCAGCTATTACCTGGTCGAGCGGCCGCTGCTGCGGCTCAAGTATCGCCGCCTGCGCGACCTCATTCGGGGGGCGGCTTGGACGCTGCGCCCGAGTCAGGGCGAACTTAGTCTCCAGGCGTTCGGCGATATCTCGGGTCGGCCTGCCGCTGCAGCCATCGGAGCTAGTAGCTGACCGCCAGCGGGCGCCAGTTGTGAACAGCTGAAAAGCCATCCGGGCCCACCCAGAAGTTTGTGGTGTTCGACGCCACAGACCAAAGGAGGACCCGGATGAAGGTTCACGCTAACGCTGCTCTCGGACCAGCAGGACGGATCGCGCTCTGCGATCTGATCGATCGAGGGATGACGTTGAGGGCGGCAGCTGTAGGCGCCGCCTGAATACTGGTCCACCTGCGCCGGTCTAAAACTGGTCCACCCGCCGCAGGGCCGGAGCCGTCCGGCCGGGCCCTGACCTGGCTCGATCAAGAGATCGAGACCGGAGGAAGGCAGTGCTTGGCGTGGAGCAGTGGGCGGAGATCAGGCGGATGGCGCCGTCGAGGGGCTCTCGAGCAGCGGGAGATCCACCGCCGCACCGGCGCCGCACCGCGACACGATCCGCACGGGCGCTCGCCTCGACGAGCCGCCCAGCTACGGCCCGCGGCCGCGCCGGCCCTCGAAGCTCGATCCGTTCCGCGAGAGATCCGCGAACTGCTCGAAGACGAGCCGACGCTCTCGGGCGTGCGCATCCGCGAGGAGATCGCAGGAGCTCGGCTATCGAGGCGGCAAGACGATCCTCGACGACCTGCCTGCGCGAGCTGCGCCCGCGCTACCTGCCGCCGCCGCGCACCTACCAGCGCACCGTCTACCGCCCCGGCGAGCTCTGCCAGTTCGACCTCTGCGAGCCGCAGGCGCGAGATCCCGGTCGGCCACGGCCAGACGCGCCGCGGCTGCATCGTCACCGCCGAGCTGCCCTACTCGCGCGCCTTCGCCGGCGCCCTCGTCTTCTCGAAGAGCTTCGCCGACATCGCCTGGGGGATGAGCCGCTGCCTGGACCGGCTCGGCGCCCTGCCCGAGAAGCTGGTCTGGGACCGCGAGGGCGCGATCCACGCGGCGGCGGGCGCCCGACCGAGGCCTTCCTCGCCTTCTGCGGTCAGCTCGCCCTCGGCTGGATCATCCTCGATGCCGGCGACTGCCAGGCCAAGGGCGCGCTCGAGCGCTCCCACCGCTTCCTGCACGGCAACTTCGAGGCCGGCCGGCGCTTCGCCAACCCGCTCGACTTCCAAGACCAGCTCGACCGCTGGTGCGATCGGATCAACGAGCGCAAGCACCGCACCACGCGGGCGGTCGTCTGCCGAGCGCCTCGCCGCCGAGCGCGAGCGGATGCGGCCCGCTGCCCGAGCGCGATGCCCGACACCGACCGGCGCTGGGTGATCCGCGTCCCGCCGCAGCCCTACCTGCGCTTCGACCGCAACGACTACTCGCTCGACCCGCGCCTGGTCGGCCGCCGGGTCGAGGTCCGCGCCAGCCAGCGCGAGATCAGCGCCGTCGCCCTCGACACCGGCGAGCTCGCCGCCCGCCACCGCCGCGTCTTCGCCGGCGGCCTCACCTTCACCGACCCCGCCCACCAGGCGGCGCTCGACGAGCTGCGCGGCGAGCGCCGCCGACGTCGCGAGCCCGAGGTCGAGATCCGCCCGCTGGCCCGCTACGACGCGCTGATCCCGGCATGACCAAGACCTCCGAGCTCGCCCACCTGTTCCGCGCGCTGAAGGCGCCGGCGGCGGCCCGGGCGCTGCCCGAAGCTCGCCGAGCGCGCCCGCGAGGAGGAGTGGTCGCACGAGCGCTTCCTCGAGGCGGTGCTCTCGGCCGAGGTCGCCTCGCGCGAGTCCCACGGCGGCGAGAGCGCGGATCAAGGCGGCCCGCTTCCCGGCCCGAAAGACGCTCGAGGAGTTCGACTTCACCTTCCAGCGCTCGGTCAGGAAGCAGGTGGTCGAGCACCTCGGCCAGCTCGACTTCCTGCACGCGCAGCGAGAACGTCGTCATGCTCGGCCCGCCGGGGACCGGCAAGACGCACCTGGCGATCGCGCTCGGGATCCGCGCCTGCCTCGCCGGCCAGCGGGTCGCGTTCGCGACCGCGACCGAGTGGGTGGCGCGGCTCGGCGAGGCCAAGCGCCAGGGCGAGCTCGAGGCCGAGCTTCGCCGGCCTCGGCTTCGTCCCGCTGATCGTCGTCGACGAGGTCGGCTACATCCCCTTCGACCCCGAGGCGGCGAACCTGATGTTCAGCCTCGTCTCGGCCCGCTACGAGCGCGCCTCGATGATCGTCACCTCGAACAAGCCGTTCTCGGCCTGGGGCGAGATCTTCGGCGACGAGGTCACCGCGACGGCGATGATCGACCGGCTCGTCCACCACGCCGAGATCCTCGCGCTCAAGGGCGACAGCTACCGGCTTCGCGACAAGGACCTGGGCTCGCCGCCGCCGCGCGACTGAGGGGGGTCAGTTTTCGACCGGCGAAGGCGCCTGCTCCGCCTCGCCTACGGCTCGGCTCCGCAGGCGCCTACCCCATCTGGGTGGACCAGTTTTCAACCGTTGCAGAGGTGGACCAGTTTTCAACCGGGCTTGACATCCAGCTGCCGCCCTCAACGTCGCGCCCGCGACCCCCGCCCACCGCTGGTGGCATCGACGCCGGCAGGCCAGCGAGGAGGAGGCCTGCGCCTCCGAGAGCTGGCTTTGCGACCGCTCCTCGCGCCCCCACCGACAGCCCCGTCGACTCACGGCTGACGAGGAGGCCCGATCCTCAGGGCACGCAGGCAAACCAACCTCGGTCCGGGGCGACTCGCTGGGATCGTCCGTCACGCGCGCTCGACGATCTGGAAAGTCCTGCGTCGCAACGGCCTCTCGCGACCCCGACGCGCGCCGCGGACCTCCTGCGCCACTATGAGTGGTCGCGGCCCGGGGCCCTGCTCCAGGTCGACATGGCACGCCTGGCGCGCTTTGATGGACCCGGCCACCGGGTCCGCGGTCGCTCCCCGCAGGTCCGTCGCGAGCAGCTGCGTTCCGGCGAGCTCGTCTGGCTTCATTGCGTGGTTGACGACCGTCGCGCTACGCCTACGTCGAGCAGCACGCTGACGAGCGGCGGAAACGGCAGCTGCGGTGCTCGAGCGAGCGATCGCTCACCTCGCGGGACTCGGCCTCGATCCACCCGAGGCGGTGATGAGCGACAACGCGATCGTCTACCGACGCTCGCTCGCGTTCCGGGGGGTGCTCGAGCAACACCGCCTGCGCCACATTCTCACCCCGCCCTACACGCCGCGCTGGAACGGGAAGGTCGAGCGCTTCATCCAGACGCTGAAGCGAGAGTGGGCCTATGCCCACTCCTGGCCGAGCTCAGCGCACCGCTCGCAGGCCCTGGCATCCTTCCTTCGCTACTACAACCGGCGACGCCCCCACAGCTCGCTGGGTGACCGGCCGCCGATCAGCCGCGTTCACAACGTCCGTGGGCAGGACAGCTAGGGCGACCTCGGCTCGGGTCGCTCATGCCGAGTCAGGTCATGCATCCGTACATCCGCGTCTTGGGAGCGACGCCAACCGGAGAGACGCCGGCCGAGCCGTAGCGCCCGTCGCTCGACGACGTAGAAGCTGGCCGCAGCGACCAGCAGCGTCAAGCCGAGCGCCAGCACGACGTACCCAAAGTCCCCGAGCGCATCCAAGGCACCCAGGCGATCCAGCCGATAGAGGATCGCGACGTGCCAGAGGTAGACCCCGTAGGACACGAGCCCCACCCACAACAGGGCCCGGTTTGCGAGCACCTTTCGCACCACCCCGCGATCAGGATCGCCGAACACCGCCGGCAGCAACAGCGCAGCAGCAAAGATCGCCTGTAACTCGTGCGTAGCGATCCATTGAGCCGAGGGATCGCCTTCAAACCATCCGTCGATGTGCCCCAGAAGAAAGAAGATGAGCCCGGCCACGAGCCATGGCAGCCACGACGCTCGGTCGACCACTCGCACCGCTTTGGTTTGCGAGCTTCGATCGGCAAGTGCGACGCTCACCACCGCCAACGCCATGCCGAGGGCGAACTGATCGAGGTACGCGGGCAGTACCCAGGTCCACGGCGTCAAGCTGGTGACATCCAGAAGCGCTTCCCCGGTGGGAGGGCTCTCCACGGCCGCGACGCTGGCCCACGTCGCCCCGATCACGAATAGGCCGCCAAGCGCAAGTAGCTCGGTACGAAGAAACCCTTGCGTGGAGCTGCAGGGCACCCGGCGCAACAGCATCGCCCAGAGCGGCAGCATCGCGTAAAAGGTCACCTCCACGCACAGTGTCCACGCAGCGCTGATTCCGCCGAGCAGCGTGTCCGAGTCGTAGATCTGGAGGAAGCCAAAGTACGAAACCACTCCCCTCGGGCTGAGTATCGCGATCGGCTGTCCGACCCCACCGGTCTTGTTCGAGTAGCAGAACGGTGCCAATGAGCGCCACCCAATAGGCGGGCACGATGCGCAGCGCCCGCCTCTCCGCATAGGAGCCAGTTGCCGGCCTCCCCTGACGCAGGTATCTGGCGCGTGCGAATGGTCGATAGAGCAGGAAGCCCGAGATCAGGAAGAAGACCGCGACGCCGACCCTCAGCTCGAGCAGGTATGCCCGGGCCGGATTGTCGGTCGACATTCTCACGACGAACGGCAGGTGCAGGGCGAAGATGCTCAGCGCCGCGATCGCCCGGAGCGAATCGAACAACGGAAACCGCGGGTTCCTTGGCGGAGCCGGCAGGGCCGGCCCAGGCTTGGGTTGAGAAGCCGCCGCCGTCACCCTCGATGCATCATCTTCCAGATCGCGCCTTGCCCGCTCATTCGGGAGCGTGCGCGGGGCCGCGGGCGATCACCAGCATCCGGTCGCGGAAGTCGGGAGCCCAGAGGCGGTCGCGCGACGCCGGCGCGCTCGGCGCGCACCGACGAGCGCGCGGCCGAGGCCGCTCGCTGTAGCCGCCGAGCCGCTCGAGGTAGTAGCCGGACCGTGAACGTCTTGGGCTGCGGTCGACGATCGAGCGACCCGGTAGCCGTGGCGCTCGAGCAGGGCGCGCATGCTGGCGCGGGTGAAGTACTGGACGTGCGTCGGGATCACCGACCACCAGCGCGGGCCCATCAGCGCGGGCGAGCCGGCTGCCGGCGTCGGGGAGCGCGAGCGCGAGGACGCCGCCGGGCGCGAGCAGGTCGGCGATCCGGTCGAGCGCGTCGCCCGCCGGTCGGGCAGGTGCTCGATCACGTCGCCCATGAAGACGGCGTCGAAGGCGCCCGTGCCGGAGGTCGGCGTCGAACAGGCCCGCGGCTGCGACGTCGAGCCCGAGGCGCTCGCGCGCGTAGCGCCGAGGCGAACTCGCTCGGCTCGACGCCGACGGCCTCCCAGCCGCGCTCTGCGCGCCTCGTCGAGCAGGAAGCCGACCCAGCAGCCGAGGTCGAGCAGGCGCCCGGGCGCGACCTGGCGCTCGATCCGCTCCAGGACCGCTCGCGCGGTCGCGCGCTGCCCCGCCTCCTCGGCGACGTAGTCCTCGGACTCGGCCTCGCCGTAGGCCTCCGGCGAGCTCCGCCTCCGCCGGGAAGCGTCGCGAGCTGCATGTGGCCGCAGCGTCGCGCAGCGGACGATGTCGGCGAGGGCGGTGCCGAAGCGGTCGGTGGTCGGGATCAGCCCGTGCGTCGCCGGCCTCGCCGGCGACGGCGAGGTGGGGGTCGAGCTCCGTCGCACGCGCAGACCGCACAGCGACTCGGCCGCCGATCGCGCCATTGCCGCGAGCCTAGACAGGCGATCGGTAGGCCTCGCGGCCGCGTGAGCGGCGAGATCGAGAGCGGCGCGGCGGGAGCTGACGCTGCTCAGCGTCGTCGCGCCGGTCTACAACGAGGAGGAGACTGGTCGCCGAGTTCTACCGCCGGCGTCGCGGCGCTCGAGGGGCTCCCCTTCGAGCTGATCCTCGTCGACGACGGCTGCACGCGACGCGACGCCGCGAGCTCCTGCGCGAGATCGCGGCCGCAGGACCGCGCGCGTCCGGGTCGTCACGCTGTCGCGCAACTTCGGCCACCAGGCGGCGATCACCGCCGGGCTCGACCACGCGCGCGGCGACGCCGTCGTGATGATCGACGCCGACCTCCAGGACCCGCCCGAGGTGATCCCCGAGATGCTCGAGCGCTGGCGCGAGGGCGCCGACGTCGTCTACGCGGTGCGCGCGAGCGCGCGCCGGCGAGACGCGCTTCAAGCTGGCCACCGCGCGCTGGTTCTACCGCCTGTTCTCGAAGCCTCGCCAGATCCGACCTCGAGCCGAACGCCGGCGACTTCCGGCTCCTCGACCGCAGCGCGCTCGACGCGCTCAACTCGATGCGCGAGCGCA
Organism: uncultured bacterium; assembly: GCA_963811625.1. Classification (GTDB taxonomy): domain Bacteria; phylum Actinomycetota; class Thermoleophilia; order Solirubrobacterales; family 70-9; genus AC-56. The sequence continues at coordinate 578,829 of CAWERS010000002.1, forward strand.
ACCGCTTCCTGCGCGGGATGACGCGTCTGGGTCGGCTTCACGCCAGGCGCGCGGTCGCAGTACGAGCGCGACGCGCGCTTCGCAGGCGAGACGAAGTACACGCCGCGGCGCATGATGCGGTTCTCGCTCGACGCGATCTCGTCGTTCTCCCACGTCCCGCTGCAGGCGGCGACGGTGCTCGGTTCATCTTCTCGGCGATCGCCTTCCTCGCGATCCCGGTCGCGATCGCGTTCAAGATCGCCGGCCAGTTCGTTCCCGGCATCACGACCGTCCTGCTCGTCGTCCTGCTGCTCGGCGGGATCCAGCTGATCACCGTCGGGATCATCGGCGAGTACCTGGGCCGGGTCTACGACGAGGTCAAGCGCCGCCCGCTCTACGTGGTCGACGAGCGACCGCGTCAACGACCCGCGTCCACGACGCCGACCGCGCGCACGACGCCGGACGAGCTCGTGACGCCGGTGAGGAGTCGCGGTCATCGGCGCCGGCGTCGCCGGCCTCGTCGCCGGCCTACCGGCTCGCGCGGCCGGGCACGAGTGCGACGTCTACGAGCGCTGGCCCGGGCTCGGCGGCCAGGTGGCGACGCTCGACCTCGGCGACGGCGACGCTGCTCGAGCGCTACTACCACCACCTGTTCACGAGCGACCGCCAGATCGCCGCGCTCTACGACGAGCTCGGGCATGGCGACGGATCGAGTGGCTGCCGTCGAGCGTGGGCGATGTTCTCGCCGCGGGCGCAGCCTACCCGTTCACGACCCCGCTCGACCTGCTGCGCTTCACGCCGATGTCGCCTGCGCGGCGCGGATCCGCATGGGCGTCGCGACGCTGCTGCTGCAGCGCCGCCACACGGAGGTCGAGCCGTTCGAGTCGATGACGGCGCAGCGACTGGGTCGCGCGCGAACGATGGGCCGCGAGGCCTGGGACGTGGTCTGGGGCCCGCTGCTGCGCGGCAAGTTCGGCGGCCGCGCCGAGCGAGATCTCGATGGCCTGGCTGTGGAGCAAGCTGACGCTGCGGCGGCAGGCTCGAGGGCAAGGAGGCGCGCGGCGAGATGCTCGGCTATCCGCGCGGCGGCTTCAGCCGCTGCTCGAGCGCCTGCGCGACGCGATCGAGAGCGGCGGAGGCCGGGTCCTGATCGACCGCCCGGCGACGTCGATCGCCGCGGCCGACGGCGGGCTTCGACGTCGCCTCCGGCGCGCCCGGACTCGTTTCGCCGCGGCCACGACCCGCGCGAGTTCGAGCCGCGGCGGCGAGCCCGAGCGCTACGACGCGGTGATCGCCACCGTGCCCAGCGACGTCTTCGCGGCGCTGCTCGACGCCGGCGCTGGCGGCGCGCGCTCGAGCCCGCGCTACGTCGCCGGACGTGCGGCGATCGAGTACCAGACCGCGCTCTGCGTGCTGCTCGAGCTCGACCGGCAGTTCGGCCGCTTCTACTGGACCAACATCGCCGACGACCGCGCTGCCGTTCATCGGCCTGATCGAGCAGACGAACCTGATCGGACCCGAGCACTACGGCGGGCGGCGACTTCCTCTACGTCGCCAACTACGTCGAGCCCGGCGACCCGCTGCTCGGCGCTCGACCCCGACGAGCTGCTCGACGCCTACGAGCCCGGGCCTGCGGCGGGTCAACCCGACGTTCACCGCGACTGGATCCGGCAGGCGCTGGGTCTTTCGCGAGCCGGCGGCGCAGCCGATCGTCACCGCTCGGCTACCGCGAGCGGATGCCACCGCTCGACACCGGCGTGCCCGGCCTGGTCCTGGCCAACACGACCCAGATCTACCCCGAGGACCGCGGCACCAACTACAGCGTCCGCCTCGGGACCCAGGCCGGCGCCGGGCTGGTGACAAGCGGAAATCGGCCTGGGGTGCGGCGATCGCAAACCAAAACCGATGAGGCTGATCCTAAGACGTCATCCGCTGTGGGCGCTGATCGTCGATCGGCGTGGCCATCCGTCTGCTTCGTGCTCGCGTTCGCGTTCTTCGGCACACCTGCGGACATCCATGTCTTCGAGTGGGTGGGCTACTACTTCGACCGGGACCCGCTCGGGGATCTACGGTGAAGCGAACGGCCGGTTCGGCGGCGGATTTGCCTTCCCCGTCCTGGCCGTACCCACCCCCGCTCCTCGCCTTGGACCGCGCTTGCCTCGCGCCTCAGCGAGGTGACCGGCCTGCCGTTCCACGGCGTCGTCCAGCTGCTCCCCCTGATCGCAGCCGACGTCGGGATCGCGTACGCGATCTACGTCTTATCTGGGCTGGCGAGGGGCTCCGTCGAGGGACAACGGGCTCGCTGGCGGGGCGCCGCGCTGGTCATGCTGGGTCCGTGCTTCATCGCGATCTCCGGATACCACGGCCAGTTCGATCAGGTCGCGATCCTGCCCGCCGTGCTGGCGCTGATGGCCTGGGAACGCGGACCCTCGTGGAGCGGGAGGGCTCTCTCGGATCGGGAGTCCTCGTCGGCCTCGGCGCGGCGATCAAGACAACGGTGCCTCCGCTCCTGGTCGTTCTCCCCCTGCTCGCCTCGTCGCGCTCGCGGAGCGAGGCCGCGAAGCTCGTCGCCGCTGCGCTGGCCGTGCCGCCCCCTCTGCTGGCCATCGCTCCGTTCCTGGTTCTCTCGACGCCACCCCACCGCGGTGCTGGATCTGCGTCATTACCAGGGGCTGCCTGGGGCTTCGGCGGGCTCAGTCTCGTCACCGACCCCTCGAGCGCCTCGGCCTGGTATTTGTGGACCAACCGGGGGGTGATCTGCACGACCGGGGGGGCGACTCGGCCCCTCGCCAATTCGTCACACAGCACGCCGGCGCGATCACGCTGCTCGCGCTGCTCGGGCTCATGGCGTTCCTGGTCCGCTACCGCCCGGCCCCGATCGACGGCGCCGTGCTCCTGTGGCTGACGCGATCTACGCCTTCAGCCCCAACTTCCTGATGCAGTACCTGCTCTGGGGGCTGCCGTTCTTCATCATGGCCGGCTACCTGCGGGAGGTGGCGGATCGTGCAGGGCCTGATGATCGTGCCCACGGTCGGGTATTACCTCGCCTTGTGGCCCTCCAAGACCGCGCTGACCGGGGTGCTCTACGTTCCGCCCCTGATCGCCCTGTGGGCGTTCTGGGTCGCCGCGATGGTCGTCGTCGTGCGGCGGATCGTTCGGCGCCGCGATGAGTACGGGCCGGGCATCCAGCCGCCGCTGGTCAGCCCGGCTGCGGGTACGGGCTGAGGCCGAGACCCATGTCGACGCAGCCACGAAAGCGGGTAGGCTCCTGCACCGGGGCAACCCGGTGAGCGAGAGGGATGGGCATCTCACGCAGTAGGGCCTTGTGGACGATCGTCGCGGTGGGGCTCGCCGCCCGCGTAGTCCTGGCCTTTGCGTTCAAGGGTACGCCGGCGGTGCTGTTCGAGGAATTCGCTGCGTTGAACGTGCGCCACTGGAACTGGGACGGGGTCTACAACAGCAGCCTCACGTCCTGGATCTACACGCCCCTTTTCCTCTCCTGGCTGGCCGGGGCCTCGTGGCTGAGCGACGTCACCGGAATTCCCTTCCACGGGTTCGCCAAGCTGGGGGCGAGCCTGGCGGACGTTGGCATCGCGCTGGCGATCTACGTCTACCTCGGCTGGCGACGCCACCGATGAGCGGACCCGGCTGATCGGTGCGGCGCTCGTCATGCTCGGCCCGTCGTTCATTGCCGTCTCCGGATACCACGGCCAGATCGATGCGGTCGCGATCTTGCCTGCGGTCCTCGCCCTGATGTTGTGGGAACGTGCGCCGTCCAACCGGGCGGTGAAGTCCGGGCTGCTGATCGGCGTTGGGGCGGCGGTGAAGCTCCCGGCGGGACTGATCGTCGCCCCGCTCCTCGGCTCGGCGCGCTCGTGGGGTGAGGCGACCAAGCTAGCGGTCGCGGCAGTCGCCGTTCCGGCCCTGGTCCTGATGCCGCTCTGGATCTCCGGGGTCAATCTCCACAACGTGATCTCGTATCGCGGCGTCACCGGCTGGGGCGGGCCGAGTCTCGTGGTCGACCCCGCATTGGGCTGGGACTGGCTCACCGATCCCGTCTTCTTCCCGACGCCGAACGGGGCGGCGCGGGCCCTGAAGGACGCATCCACCTTGATCACGGTCGCCATGCTGGCTGCCTTGCTCGCGTTCATCCTCCGGTACCGCCCTGCCCCGATCGACGCCGCGGTCCTGCTCTGGCTGGCGATCTACGTGTTCAGCCCCAGCTTCTTCATCAACTACCTGGTCTGGGGGCTGCCGTTCTTCATCATGGCCGGCTACCTGGTCGAGGTCGGGGTACTCCAGGCCCTGATCGTCCCCACGGTCGGCTACTACCTCTCGCTCTGGCCGGCTCGCTCGGCACTGACGGGGGTCCTCTATGTGCCTGCCCTGATCGCGCTGTGGGTTTTTTGGGTGATCGCGATCTGTGTCGTCGTGCGACGCATCATCAAGCGGCACGATGAGTACGGGCCGGGCATGCACCCCCCGCTGGTCAGCCTCCCGGCCAGCACCAGGTAGGCGCGGCATCGTAGGCCGACAGTTCTCGTGCTAGCGATGCAGTCCGCACACCGAGACCGATCGCGGCGATGCAACTAGGAGCCTCCACGGCAGCCGCACGGCGTCGACAGGGATGCGAAGGATCGCGGCCCTGCGTGTCGCCGGTGGCGCCAGGCGGATTGCCGGCGCGTTCGCGAACCGCCCCAGCAGGAACCCCGCTTCGGCCAGGCGATCGCCGCCGATCCATACGCCGCCCGCCGGAAGGTCGAGCTCGGCCAGCGGCGCCGGCGCCGGCTCGCTCATCGACGCGAGATCCTTGCCCGGACGCAGGCGGACGCAGCCTGAGCGCGTCCTTGCGAACCCCGTCAGCGTCCGCGCGACCCGCGGCGCATGACCGTCGTGCGGAGGCCCCGCGGGGGTCGGCGCCAGCCGGAGCCCCAAGGCGCCGAAGAGCGCCCTGTCCGCGGCTGCCCGGATCAGGGGTGGGCGGGTGCTCAGCTCGTCAGGCGTGTAGGCGGCGGTGCTGCCGTAGGCGTCGATGACGGCGAAATACTCCTGTGCGGTCGGTAGGTAGAACTCCGGCCTGAAGTCGGGTCGGGTCCCCTGGCCCGCGATCTCGACCGCGCCCCACTCCGCCTTGTAGAGATCGGAGGTGGCGCGGACGTCGTCGCTGGCGTCGGAGAGACGGTTGACGTTCGCCCACAGGCCGAGGACGAGTACCGCTGTTCCCGCCCACATCGCCCACCTGGGAGGGCGAACCGAGCCGGCCAGGTCGCCGAGCATGAGCAGCACCAGGAACGCCGCTGGGTACAGGTAGCGAGGCTCGTCCGCCGCCCCGCAGAATCCCGCCGGGGGAGAGCTGGGCGCCACCATGATCACCACCAGCGCGGCCAGCGATGCCCAGAAGGTGGCAGGCAGGCGTCTCCACGCGGCCGCCGCGCCGACGGCCATGAGGGTGAGAAGCAAGCCGGCGGCGATCCATCCCAGCGGCTCCTGGTATGCCGGGCCATCCAGCGCGCCGAACAGTCCCGACACAGCCGCGGTGACCGCCGCCCAGGATTGCGCAACGAAGGCGACCACGTCCGTGGCTCGCGAGTACGACGGCGATCCAGCCGGGCGCAACAAGAGCCACCAAGCCGCGTAGAGCGCGACTGGCACCAGGAACACCCAGCTTCGACGCCATCGCTCCGGGCCCGGCCGGACCAGGATCATCACCGCCGTTGCCGCGGCGAACGCGATCCCGATCGGATGGGAAGGGAGCGAGATCGCCAGCAGCCCCGCCGCCGCCAGGTCGCCGCGCAGGTCCCTTCGTTCGATCACCAGAAGCATTCCGAGCCCGGCCGCGAGCGCGATCTGCGAGGGGATCCGCTCGGGCGTGATCACCACCCCCCAACCGGCGCCGAAGAACAGCATCAGGATCGCCGGAGGGAGCACCCAGAGATCACCTACCCGTCGACGCAGGAGCACGAACAGCAGCCATGCGCAGAGCAGAACGAGTGCGATGTTGACCGCGCGGTAGGGGATGAAAGAGCCGACCCCGAAGGCCTCGAACATCCCGTTGTAGAGCAGGAGTGGTACCGCGATCAGGTACTTGTTCGACGGCGGATAGACCATTGCGTGCCCAAGCGATTGAGTCGAGAGGCGAACCGCGTCGGCAAGGTCGTCCTCCTGGAACCACGTGCCCCTGGTCCAGTGGGCGAGCATGGCCGCGGCCACGACCGACGCGACGCCCAGCACGATCAGGGCGACGGTCCTGGATGTGAAGCGGCCCGCGTTCCGAGCCGTTCGCTTGCCCGGAGGCCTTCGGTACTCCTGCTACCACGACGGTGACGATGCCCGGATAGATTCGGGTCGCGGTGGCGCGGTAACCACGCGGGAGGTTCTGGGTCAGGGCTTGGGCGATCCGCGCATACGTGGGTCGGCCAGGAAGGAGCTGCTCGTTGGTTCGCAGGGTGACCAGGAAGATGGGCGCGCCCGGCGCCGCCGCCACGGCATTGCGGACACATCGCGAAGCGGAAGGATCGGATCGAGAAGCCCGAACGGGTGGTCGCGCTCTTGGGGAGCCTCGGCGCGAAACACCCTCGCGGCTGCTCGAGTGCCAGGTCGAGCCCGTTCAGCGGACCCGGGCTGAGCACCGCGCCGTCGATGACGACGGCCCGGGAGGGCCCGCTTCCGTCAATGAACTGGCCGGCGGCCGCATAGTCCGGGCGCTGGTGTTCTGCTCGATCATCCGAGCCGCACCGACCCCGAATCCGGCGACCAGAAGCGTGGCCGCGGCGATCCGAAGCGGATGCCGGCCGGCCATGACGACGGTGGACACCAGTAACGCCATGCCCGGCCAGGACACCGCCAGGTTCCGGGTACCGAACACGTCGTTTCCAACCAAGCTCACAACTGCCTCACCAACCGGTGCGGCAAAAGCCAGCGCCACAATCAAGGCGATCCGGCGGTCCGTCCCGGCGAGGGACGAGATTCGCCAACGCCCACGGGCGGCGATCGCAACGATCGCCACCGCGACCCCAGCGCCGATCAGGGCCAGCCCGATCCTTCCAGGAACCGCTCTCAGCCCGACGAACCCGTACGGGTATGCGATCGACCAGTGCTCGACGCTCCGCGCAACGGTGTGGGCGGTGAATGGCTCCAGCGCCCCAAGGATCTTGGTCGTCGGGGAATTGAGATCGGCGACCAGGCCGGAGACCCACGGCAGGAACCCGAGAACCGCTCCGAGGTTGGCGAGAAGCGCGGCCGGTCGCGCGTCCGGATAGGCCCACAGCAGCCAGAGCAGCTGGGCGCCGAGAACGAAGACGGCCGTGTAGTGCGAATAGACGGCGGCGCAGGAGCTCGCGCCGTAGAGCACCCACCAGCGAGCCCTGCGGTCCTCGAGTACGACCAGCATTGCCAGCGTGGACAGAATCGACAGGGCGACCATCAGGGCGTAGCCCCTGGCCTCGGCCGAGTAATAGATCATGAACGGGCTCAGGGTGGTGAGAGCTGCCGCCAGCAGGGCCGCGGAGCGCCCCACGGCGCGGGAGCCCACCACGTAGACGAGCGGGATCGTGGCCACGCCGGCGATGAATGAGGGGGCCCGGAGCATCTCGGCGCTCAGATCCAAGCGCGTGGTCAACCATGAAAGAACGAAGAACAGGGGAGGGGTGATCTCCGCGTCCGTGTGGACGGTCGAGATCACCCCGCCGAGGCCGCGACCGGAGATGATCCAGTAGGTCGACAGCTCGTCGGCGAACAGGGAGTCGTGCAGCACCGCCAGCCGTACTACGGCCCCAACGGCAGTCAGGGCGACGATCGCCGCCGGGAGAGCCCAGGGCCCCCTGCCAGTGCTCACCGCTCGCTGACCACGCGGCCGGGTATGCCGACTACGGTGGCCCCCGCCGGCACGTCGTCGACGACCACGGCGTTGGCCCCGATCCGCGCCCCCTCGCCGACCCGCACCGGGCCGATCAACTTGGCTCCGGTTCCGATTGTCACGTTGGCCTTGATCGTCGGCCCCACGACGTCACCCGCGCGGAGTCCCACGGTGACGAAAGGCCCGATCACCGCCCCCGGATGGATCTCGATCAGACCGTCGATCACCACCTGGCCGTGGATGATGTAGACGCCCGGGTGCATGACCACCGGGTCGCCGATCGACACCTGTGCACTCTGCATCGCCATCATGTGGGCGAGCCGCGGCAGAATCGGCACGCCGAGCGCCTGCAGGCGGGCCTTGAGCCGGTACAGGGCATGGGCGAGAAAGGCGTCGCTGACCCACATCAGCCGCAGGATCTGCGCCGCGGCGTCGAGCCGAGACTGAAACTCGTGCCGCTCCCCCCGGTGGCGGGCCGTGATCCGCGCATCGGCCAGCACTGCCTGGCGGAAGCGGGGATGGCGGGCCCGGATCCCGCGCCAAACCTCGCGCGCTGTCGGCCTGGCTCTTGGAGCGGCTCATGAGGAATCCCCGACCCTATATGCGCCCCGCCCGCAGACGGTGATCGGCCTCGAGGAGGCGACTTGGAGCCGCCATGGAGCTCCGGCGCGGTCGGCTGGGATCCGTAGAACCGCTGCCCTCGCGCCCGTTGAGGGCGGCCCGAGCTTGACCACGGGAGGATCGGCGAATCGGCCCAGCCTGAAGGCGGCGGCTTCGAGATGGTTCCCCCCGATCCAGGCGCCGCCGGGCGGCAACGCGAGCTCGGCGAGAGGCGGCGGCGTCTTGACGGCCGGCGCCGTGGGACCAGCGCGGCCCGGTCGCAGCTCCACGCACCCTCCGCGGGTGGTCGGGCTGCGGCCCAGGTCCTTCACCACCCGCGGCGGCTGGCCGTTCGTCCCGTTCGACGCAGGCGCCGGCTGCAGCTCGAGCCCGAGCGCACCGATCAGCGCGAGGTCGGCGGACACCCGCACCGTCGACGACGCCGTGGCCAGCTCGGCGGGAGGAAGGCCCATCGAGCCGTAGGCCGTGGCGGCTGCAGGTAGTTGCCGGCGGTCGGCAGGAACGGGTTAGGCGTGTAGCTGGGCGCTACGCGGTCGCGCTCGAGGTCGTAGGCGCTGTACTGGCCGCGGGCCAGGGCCGAGTCCGCGCGCAGGTTCGACCCCGCGTCCTCGAGCTTGGCGACGTTGGCCCATAGCCCGAGCGCCAGGACCGTGATCGCCAAGCCGGCGACCGCGGTGCGGGCCCTTTGGGTCCCGGCATCTCGCCAGGCGCCCGCCAGCTCGACCAGGAGCCACAGGAACAGGATCGCCTCCGGATACAGGTAGCGAGGCGCGTCGGGAACTCGAATGAACCGCCAGGGGACGAACCGCGTCGCCGCGATCAGAACGACCAGTCCGCCGGCGGCCGCCCAGAACGTCGGTCGCAGGCGCCGCCATCGCGGCGCCGCGCCGACGACGATCAGGACGAGGAGCGACGGCGGAGGCGATCTCGGCAAGCGGTCGGTCCCAGACAGGAGAGTGAAGGACACCCGAGAGGCCCGAGATCGCCGCCGTGAGCATCGTCCAGGAGGCTCGCTCGAACGAGAGCACGTCGGAGATTCCCTGGTGAGGGGTGTCGGCCGTGCGCTGGTAGAAGATCAGGAAGGCGGCCACGAGCCCAGCGGGGATCGCCACCACCCAAGCCGATCTCCATCGTCGCGGCGACGGACGCAGGGCGATCATGATCGCCGCGGCCGCCAGGAAGCCGATCCCGGTGGGATGCGAGGTGGCGGAGACCGAGAGCAGGATCGCCGCCCCCACGTCGCCGCGCCGCTCCTCGCGCTCGAGCGACAGGATCGCGCCCAGCCCCGTGGCGATCGCGAGCAGGGAGGGAATCCTCTCGCCGGTGAGCAGCTCCTCGCCGCCCGACCCGAAGAAGAGGATCAGGATCGTCGGCGCCAGGGCCAGGAGGGGGCCGATCCGCCGGCGGGCGAGCGCGTAGAAGAGCCCTGCGCAAACCAGCGCCAGAGCGATCGCGACCAACCGGTAGGGGAGGTAGGAGCCGAGGCCGAAGAGCTCGAACATCGCCTTGTAGAGCACCATCGGCAGGGCGAGCAGGTAGAGGTTCGAGTGCAGGATCGCGTGCCCGAGGGAGTTCTCGGCGAGTCGCTGGGCGTAGAACAGGTCGTCGCCGATCATCACCTGATCGCGTCCCCAGTAGAGGAGGGCGACGACGGCGGCGGCCATCGCCGCGCCCAGGATCGCGAGCGCGACCGCCTCGCCTCGCTCCGCCGTGGTTGGCTCGGGCACGGAGGCGGAGGCTATAGCCGCCCGCTGCGGGCGAGCAGGCCCTGCTTGATCCGGCGTCCGAGCCGAACGTAATCGTCGAGGTCCTGGCGCCCGGGCACGAGCGACTCGCGGATCCCCGCCCGGGTGGTGCGGAAGAAGAGCACCGCCGCCAGCAGCGAGACGAGGATGTAGGAGCCGCAGGAGACGATCGCGGCGCCAGTGTCGCCGTGGTCTGGGATCACCATCAGGTAGGCGATCACGGTCAGCGGGAAGCTGACCACGCCCACGAGCAGCGCATGATTGGCGGCTCCGCGGCCCGTGAACGCTGCCACCATCACCCGGGCTACCCCGAGCAGCGCCACTCCGGGGACCACGATCAAGCCCAGCTCCGGGATTCGACCGAAGCCCGCGCCCCAGACGAGTGGGGCGATCGCCAGGATTGGGATCACGGCGAGTGCGGTCAGCGCGCAGACCAGGACCGCATGGCGCACGGCGGAAGCCTGAGGGCCGGTCGCGACCCCGTCGGACTCCGCCGCGCCGAGCGCCTCGAGGCTGGCCGTCCGCGGCAGGACGACCGAGGCCAGCGGCTGCGAGAGGATCCAGACCAGCGAGGTGATTGAGATCGTGACCGCGTAGACGCCAGTGTCGGCCGCGCCCCAGTAGGCGCTGAGGATGAACAGGTCGGGGCGGACGTTGATGAACTGGAACAGGTCGTTGACCCAGGCGCGGAACCCGAAGCCGCCCGCCTCGCGGATCCCGTGCTCGGGGCCGTGACCGGCTTCCTCGGTGCGGGCGAACCGAAGCGCCCAGGCCACGTTTGCCGCCCCGCCCAACGCGAACCCGGCGGCGAAGCCGATCACCGCGCCCGTCTTGCCGCCCACCAGCGCGCCCGCCGGGCAGATCAGCAGCACCGCCACCGGAGCCGCGACCGTGAGCATGGCGTACTGCTCGAAGCGCTCGCAGGCGAGCGGGATCGCAGGCACGATCCACCAGGCAAGCGCCAGGGGCAGCGCGCCCATCAGGCTGGCTGCCATCACCGTGCTGAACTCGCTCATCGCCGAGTGACGCAGCAGCAGGTAGACGCCGAACCCGAGCGCCGCCCCGGCCAGGCCGAGGGCGAACGAGGCCCGCAACGCGCCCTGGGCGGCGCTGCGCGGAGACCACAGGCCCGCGCCCACTCGGTAGGTGACGCTGGTCCGCATCCCGATCCCGGCGATGAAGGCCGCGATCACCACCACTTGCGTGCACAGCGCGACCAGCCCGGCGCCATCGGGGCCCTCGATTCGCGCCACCGCGATGCTGTTCAGGCCCAGCGCCCCGAACGATGCGATCAGCCCCGCCGAGGCCAGGACCGCGCCTACGCCGAAGGCCCGCGCCGGCACCCTGGCCGCCGGCGCGGGACCCTCCGCGACGCTCATCGGGGCGACTGGGACCCGGCCCCGCCTCGCGGTTGCCGCCAAATGCTCACCCTTGGCGCCCGGCGTGCTCGAGCTCGCCCGGCTGCCAGTGCGAGTCGAGGGGGTCATCCGGCGACCCGTCGCTCGTCGGGCTCTTGAAGGCGTTCTGGAGCACCGAGAGGGCGAGCTTGACCGCGATCCCGAGGTAGATGATCGCGCTCGTGAGCGCACCCCTGGTGGCCGCATAGTGCTTGCGATAGAAGCGGTACATGCCGTAGTGGAAGGCGTAGTTCAGCCGCGGTGAGCGCACCGGCCCGCTCGACCCCGCCTTGACGTGGATCACGGTCACCGAGGGCTCATACCAGGTCACCCAGCCGGCCTCGGCGAACCGGTAGCAGAGGTCGAGGTCCTCCATGTACATCCAGTAGCCCTCGTCGAACAGCCCGACCTCCTCCAGGGCGGAGCGTCGCATCAGCATGAAGGCGCCGTTGACCGCGTCGACCGGGCCGGACTCGACATCGGGAGCCCGGTAGGCGGCCAGGACGCCCGAGTCGCGCTGGCGCCCGATTCCCGTGAAGTGCCCCAGCGCACTCACCGGGGTGGGGAATGACCGCTTGGCCGCGTAGTCGAAGCTCCCGTTGCGAAGCACCAGGCGGCAACCGGAGATCCCGAGCTTGATCCGCTCCTCCATCAGGCCCACCATCCGATCGAGAGCGCCGGGCGTCATCTGCGTGTCGGGGTTGAGGCAGAGCACGTAAGGCGCGCTTCCCGCCCTGATCGCGATGTTGCTGGCGGCGGCGAAGCCCACGTTCCGAGGCTCGACGCTCAGGATCACCTCGGGAAACTCAAGCCGGACCATCTCGGCAGTCCCGTCCGCGGACGCGTTGTCGACCATCCGCACGGTCATCCCGCCGCTCGCGGGATGGTCCCGCAGCGAGCGAAGACACTCCCGCAGCAGCCCCTTGCTGCGGTAGGAGACGATCACGACATCCAGTCGGGACTCGGCCGACACCAGTGGAAGCGTACTTGCCTCTTTCGGCTGGCGCTCCGCCTAGGAGCCTCGCGCCAGAACACCAGTCGATTCTCTCGCGGCTCGTCGATGCTTATCCGGCGAACTCCGTTGGCGGCACGGCTCAAGCCCCGAATCATCATATCACGAAACCCCCCCCCGGTTTGACGCAACGGTCGAGATGTGAGACAGTTCCGCTCGCATGGAGGATGTGGCGGGCCGCCAGGTGGCCCCGGGAGGGGAGGGAAAGACGATGCGCAGGTTGCTGCGGGCGAGCCGTTGGGCGGTTCTTGGGTTTCTGATCGTCGCCGGCCCGGGTGCGGTCGCCGCGCAGGCGGCAAAGCCATCGTTCAAAACCAGCCCCGCGCTGCATCCGGACTTCAAGTGGTGGGTCCACGATTACGCGGTCCGGTGCGAGGACAAGGCGGTCACGTTCCGCGTCAAGGACCCATCGGGCTGGAGGGGCCAGGTGGGGCCCCGTGGGGCTCGCACCGGTAACTTCGCGGTCACGCGCTCCATGGTTGCTGGTAAGGCCGTGGTTGTGAGCTTCTACCGGATCGGCAAGCCCTCCGCTCGCACCTATTTCCACGTGCGCTGCCTCCCGACCGAGTTCCCGCCGTACCAGTTCACGCGAACCGCTCCTGGCGGCCCGGAGTTCTTCGCCGCCCAGCTGAACAAGGGATACGCGGTGATCTTCAACCGGCAGGGCGTTCCGATGTGGTGGGACAGGTCCGGCGGGCAGGCGATTGACGCCCAGGTGAACTCCGACGACACTGTGTCGTGGACCACAGCGACCGGGCCCGCCCTGACCGGCGGGTTCGAGATTCACCGGCTCGACGGGTCGTTGGTTCGCGAAGTGAACGTGGTCGGCAGCGGTCTGGCCACCGACATCCACGACCTCCGGCGCCTGTCGAACGGGAACTACCTGCTCGGCGGCCAGGTGATCGAGCACCACGTCGATACCACCGCGTACGGCGGCTCAGCCGATGCCGACGTGATCGGGTTCGAGATCCAGGAGGTGACGCCCGGGGGACAGCTGGTGTGGAAGTGGGACTCGCTCGACCACATCGGGCTCGCCGAGACTCCGACGGTCTACTGGAACCAGGTGGTCAACCAGCCCGGGCCCTACGACATCCAGCACTGGAACTCGCTCGAGCCCGAGGGCAAGAACCGCATGCTGCTGTCCTTCCGCAACCTCGACGCGGTCTACGAGATCAACCGCACCACCGGCAACGTGGTCTGGAAGCTCGGCGGCACCACCACGCCGAAGAGCCTCACGGTCCTGAACGATCCCCACGCCTCGTATCCCCTCGGCGCCCAACACGATGCGCGCCGGCTCCCCGACGGCACGATCACGATCCACGACAACTTCAGCAACCAGAGCCAGGGGCCCCGGGCGGTGCGCTATCAAATCGACGCCCAGGCCGGAACGGCGACCATGGTCGAGTCGGTGACCGACCCGGATGCCCAGGCGTCGCAGTGCTGCGGCTCGGCTCGAAAGCTTCCGTCAGGAGATTGGCTGATCGGCTGGGGCCGGATCCCGACGGACGGTCCCCTGAACCGGTTCATCGGCGGCTACAACTCCAGCGGGCAGAGGATCTTCCAGCTCCAGCTCCCATATGGATTCTTCTACCGGGCGTTCCCCGTGCCCTCGGGCCGGATCACGGCCCAGCAGTTGCGCAAGGGCATGAACGCGATGGCCGAGTAGGCCGCCCGCCTGTCCGTCAGGGCTTAAAGCTCCTCAGACAATCCGCTCCGGCACATGCTTGGAGCCGGTGCAGGTGGTTGGCGAGCCGGGCCTTGAGCTTCGCGTGTGCGGGGTCGTCGTGCAGGCTGCTCAGCTCGAACGGGTCTTGCTGAAGGTCATAGAGCTCCGTCTCGCCGGTGCTGTGCTCTGCGTACAGGTAGCGCCGGGTCCGGATCGCCACGAAGCTGGGGCTCGATTCGCCTCGCGGCGGCTGCTCGATCAGGAGCTCCCGGTTCCTGATCGCGTCGGGCGCGTTGACGATCGGGAGCAGTGAGCGTCCGTCCATGGCCAGCCCAGGCCGCGCCTTGGCGGCATCGACGATGGTCGGGGCCAGGTCGGCGTTGATCACCGGCGGGTTCAGGGTCACTCCCCTCGGGATGCCGGGCCCCCGGATTTCGAGCGGCACCCGGATCGACTCTTCGTAGACGTGGTTCTTGAACCTCGGGAGCCGGTGCTCGCCGTTGAAGTAGCCGTTGTCGGAGGTGTAGATGATCAGCGTGTTGTCGAGCGCGCCCTTCGCCCTCAGGGCGTCGATCACCCTGCGCACGCCGTCGTCGACTGAGAGCAGGGACTCGAGCTGACAGCGGTACTTGCGCTCCAGCTCGGCGATCTGGTCCTGGTCGAGGAGGGGCAGGGCCCTGATCGACGCCGGCTTGTCGGAGACATCGGCCTCGTTGAAGTTCGGCGGCATCGGCAGGGGCTCAGAGTCGAAGGCGTCGGCGTCGCGGGGCGCCGGCCTCGGCGCGCCCTGGCAGTCGGTGGGCGGGTTCGGGTCGGAGCTCGGGGTGGCGATGTGGGGGGCGGTGTAGGTGAGCCAAAGAAAGAACGGCTGCGGCCTTAGGGCACGACGGTTGAGGAAATAGACGGCTTTGTCGGTCAACACGTCCTGTTTGAAATCGGCCGGGCGGTGGCCGCGCTTGGCCAGTTCGCGGTTGTTGTTGAGGGTGTAGTCGTAGACCTTTTGGTCATCCGGTGCCACCGCATGCCACTCCGTCCAGCCGGGCGGCTTGGCGGGTCTGTTCTTGTAGCCGTTGAGGTACTTGCCGACCATCGCCGTGTAGTAGCCGGCGTGGCGCAGCCACACGGCCAGGTTGTCGTGCGCGTGCAGGGACTCGAATCGCTTGAAGCCTCCAAGGGGGCCCGTGTTCGTCAACACACCGTGGTTGTGCGCGTACTGGCCGGTCAGGAACGTGGCTCGCGATGGGCAGCAGAGCGAGTAATTGACGAAGCTGTTGGCGAAGGCCGCCCCCTGGTCGCCGATCAGGTGATTGACGTTCGGCATCACCCGCATCGACTCGACCGTCTGGTCGTCGGTCTCGATCACCACCACATTCGGCCGCGGCGGACTCGGGCCGGCCCTGGAGGACGAGCCCGTGGAGAAGATGGCCGACATCAGCACCAGGGACACGGAAAGCGCTATGGCCGTGGACCGTAGTCTCGAGCCGCCGTTCCCCTCCATAGGGCTGAAGGGTAGTGCGGATGTCAGATCCGTGGGCGTCGACTAGTGCTCGAGGACCAGGCCAAGGAATCGCTTGGTGCGCTCCTCGCGGGGGGTGTCGAGGATCTGCGCCGGGCGGCCCTCCTCGACGATCACCCCCTGGTCCATGAACACGACCTGGTCGCCGACCTCCCGGGCGAACCCCATCTCGTGGGTGACGACCACCATCGTCATCCCCTCCGCGGCCAGCTCCCGCATC
This sequence comes from uncultured bacterium, assembly GCA_963811625.1. GTDB lineage: Bacteria > Actinomycetota > Thermoleophilia > Solirubrobacterales > 70-9 > AC-56. The sequence goes on from CAWERS010000002.1 coordinate 594,840, forward strand.
ACGTCGAGGACCTCCTTGACCAGCTCGGGGTCGAGGGCGCTGGTCACCTCGTCGAACAGCATCACGTGCGGGTCCATCGCCAGCGCGCGGGCGATCGCAACGCGCTGCTGCTGGCCGCCCGAGAGGCGCGCGGGGTACTCGTCCACCTTGCCGCGAGCCCGACCCGCGTAAGCAGCGCCGGCGCTTGCTCCTCCGCCTCTGGCGATCTTTCGCCGCAGGACCATCCGCTGCGCGAGGCAGACGTTCTGGATCGCGGTCATGTGCGGGAAGAGGTTGAACCGCTGAAATACCATCCCGATCTTCGCTCGGCTGCGGACGATCTCGGACTCATGGAGCTCGTGCAGCCTGTCATTCACCTGTCGGTAGCCGACCAGCTCCCCATCGACCCACAGGCGTCCGCGGTCGATCTTCTCGAGGTGGTTGATGCATCGAAGGAAGGTGGACTTTCCCGACCCGGACGGGCCGAGTCATGCAGGTGACGTTCCGGCCGGAACCTCCAGGGAGATGCCCTTCAAGACCTCCAAGCGGCCGAATCGCTTGTGCACATCCTCGGCCTTGACCATGTGCTGGCTCATCGGTGGTCCTCTGGGAAGCCTGGGCGGTTCTTGCGCTGGGGGCGGCGTGACCTCTGCGTGCCGCGGCCAAAGCCCGGAGCGGAGTCGCTCGATCAGGGTCGGCGCCTGCTCGCGGGCCGTGCCCCTGCCGAAATGACGCTCGAGGTAGTACTGGCCGATCGACAACACCGAGGTCACGGCGAGGTACCAGATGCTGGCCACGATCAGGAGCTGGACCGTCTTGTAGTTCGTAGCGTAGATCTGCTGCGCGGTGTAGAGCAGGTCGTTCAGGGCGATGAACGCGACCAGTGAAGTGGTCTTGAGCATCGAGATCGTCTCGTTCCCGGTCGGCGGGATGATCACGCGCATCGCCTGTGGGAGGACGATGCGGCGCATCGTCTGCAGGCGCGTCATCCCCAGCGCCTGCGCCGCGTCGTGCTGGCCCTCCTCGACCGAGATGATGCCGGCTCGGACGATCTCCGACATGTAGGCCGCCTCGTTCAGCCCCAGCGCGAGGGTCGCGGCGACGAACTTGGTGATCACCGAGTTCGCGTTCAGGTGGATGAACGAGGGGCCGAACGGGATGCCCAGGTCAATCGACGGATAGACGGCGGCGATGAAGTACCAGAACAGAATCTGGACTAGTACCGGCGTTCCGCGAAGGAGCCAGACGTAGGTCCAGCTGACGGCGCTCACGACGGGATTCCGGGACATCCGCATGAGCGCCAGCACCACCCCGAGCGCGACCCCGATCGCCATCGCGAGCACAGTGAGCTCGAGCGTCACGACCAGCCCCTTGAGGATCCTGCTGCTGAACAGGTAGTCGCCGACGACGCCCCATTCGAAGCGGGGGTTGTTCGCGACCGAGCGCGCCAGCGAGGCGACCATGACCGCGATCACCGCGGCCGCGATCCACCTGCCGGGATGGCGAACCGGAACCGCCCGGATTTCTCCGGGCGGCTCGGTCAGCTCTATGTCATCTGTCGCGGCGCCCGAACCCGCCACGCGCTCCTCCGTCGTCTAGCTGGCTGGCACGTTCGTCGGGTTGATCTGCGGGTTTTCGAGCGTGCACGGGCAACCTGACGGACCACTCTTCACAAGCCCCCAGTAGGAGAAGATCCGGTCGTAGGTGCCGTCGGCCATCACGGCCTTGAGGGCGCCGAGCACCGGCTTCGCCAGGCCGCTGTTCTTCGGGATCGCGATCCCGTACGCCGCCACGCCGTACTGCTTGCCCGTGATCTTGAACTGCCCGTTCGACTGCTCGACCGCGTAGGCGGCAGGCGGGGAGTCCGCCATGACGACGTCGGCCCGGCCGCTCGAGAGGGCGAGGTTGGCGGCGTTCTGGTCCGGGAACACGTTCACGCTGACCCCGGGATCTCCAGCCGCCTTGCACTTCTTGTCCTGCGCCGTTGCGTCCGCCTCCTGGGTGGTTCCGCGCTCCACAGCGACCGTTTCCCCACAGAGGTCCGCAAGCGACTGGATGTCGGGACCGCCATCGGCCTTGACGAAGAACGAGGTGCCCGCGTTCGCATAGCTGACGAAGTCGACCGTCTGCTCACGCTCCTTGGTGATCGTGAACGAGGACATCCCGAGGTCGTACTTGTTCGCGGCGAGGCCCGGGATGATGCTGTCGAAGGTGACGTTCTTGACGGTGGCCTGCAGGCCCATCGCCTGCGCCAGCGCCTTGGCGAGATCGGGGTCCATCCCGAGGATCGCGTTGCCGTTCGACGCGACGAACTCGTTCGGCGCATATGTGGCGTCGGCGGCCACGGTGAGGGTGCCCTTCGACTTGATGTCGCTCGGAACCTGGGCGGCGACCTTCTCGTCGACCGGGACATTGATGTCCGGCGTGGCGGTCAGCGCCGCGCTCGTCGTCGTGGTGTCGTTGTCACCCCCGCCGCAGCCGGCGGCGATTCCGGCCGTGGCCAGTGCCGCCACTATCGCGACGGCGAGCCTCCTCTTCGTGCCCCTGATCATGCTCGCGGATCCTCTCTGTGGGTCTGGGATGGTCGTCACGGAACATACCCCTTCGCCTCACTACACTTCGTGAAGCGATGGTGGAGGAGACCCTCAACCGACCGTGCGGGGGGCGCTACGCGAACGTTCTCGAGGCGGTCGGGAACACCCCGATGGTGGAGCTGCCGCGGATCTCTCCCCGACCCGGGGTCCACATCTTCGCCAAGCTCGAGGGCCGCAACCCCACCGGTTCGGTCAAGGACCGGGTGGCGAAGGCGATGATCGACGGCGCCGAGGCGGAAGGGGCGATCCGGCCCGGTCAGACGATCCTCGAGCCGACCTCCGGCAACACCGGGATCTCGCTGGCGATGATCTGCCGCCGCAAGGGCTATCCGCTGAAGGTGGTGATGCCGGACAACGTCACCGAGGAGCGCAACCAGCTCTTGCGCATGTACGGGGCGGAGGTCGTCTACTCCGAGGGCGCCAAGGGCTCGAACGGCGCGGTCGAGCTGGCGCTGGAGATGGCCGAGGGCGACGCCTCCTTCTACATGCCCTACCAGTACGGGAACGAGGCCAACCCGCGCGCCCACTACGACGGCACGGCGCCGGAGATCCTCGAGGAGCTCGACCAGGTGGCCGCCTTCGTCGGCGGTCTGGGCACGGGCGGCACCCTGATGGGGGTCGGGCGGCGGCTCAAGGAGCACGATCCCGAGACCAAGATCGTCGCCGCCGAGCCGATGCAGGGCGAGCTGGTCCAGGGGCTTCGCTCGCTCGACGACGGCTTCATCCCGCCGATCATCGATCTCTCGGTGCTTGACCGCAAGATCATGGTCTCCAACCGGGACGCGATCCTGTGGACTCAGCGCCTGCTGCACGACGAGGGCCTGTTCGCCGGCGTCTCCACCGGGGCGATCGCTGCGATCGCGGTCCGGATCGCCGAGGAGCTCGAAGGGGGCAACGTCGTCTTCATCGCCCCCGACGACGGCTGGAAGTATCTCTCCTCCGGCGTCTACACGAAGCCGATCGAGGAGCTCGAGGGGATCGAGTCCACCGTTTGGTGGTGATCGGCGCACTCGGCGGCGGCTGATGTCGCATGGGGTCCAGGCACCCCCGCGAACGACCGACATCCGGCGTTTGTCGGTACTTCGCGAGGGTTCCGCCAACGGGTCACCAAGCTCGTAGGGTGCCGTCCGCTTCAGCGCCGCCTGAGACCGTCGCTCGCATCGCTGAGCGCGTGCGGGTGCTCGCCCAGGACTACGAGCCGCCGACGTTCTCCCATGTCCCCGACCCCGATGCCGCGGTCTTCCTCTGCGCGGTTGACCACCGGACCGGCTACCGGGCTGCGCACAGGGTCGAACGCGAAGGGCCGTTCGAGGGGAGCGAGTTGATGTGGGCGGTGGCGCGTCGGGCTGCGGAGCGCCGCCCCGGGCTCCTGACCGCCGCCGGCCTGAAGGAGATCGGCGCCACGGAGGTGGCCGACCTGTTTCGCGTCGACGGTGAGACGGTCGCCGATCCCGACCGCCGGGCGGCTCTTTGGCGCGATCTGGCGGACGGCCTTGAGCGCGACCACGGGGGAGAGGCGGGAGCGCTTCTGTCCGCGGCGGCGGGCCACCTCGGTGGCGCCGACGGGCTTCTCGCCCGGCTCGCCCGCTATCGGGCCTACGCCGACCCGCTGCGAAAGAAGGCGTTCCTGTTCGCAAAGATCTGCGCTCGACGGGGGTGGCTCGAGGTCGACGACCCAGACCGCTGGGAAGTCTGCGTCGACAACGTCCTCATGCGGCTCGCCCTGCGGTCGGGGCTGGTGGAACCCGGACCGCTCCCCGAGGTGCGGGCGAGCACCCTGGAGGCGTTCAAGGCCGTCGCCGCGCAGGCCGGCCTATCGCCGCCGGTGCTGGACGACCTGCTCTGGGAGCGGGGCCGCGACGACCCCGATCTGGTTGGGGCAGGGGCCGGCGACCTGCGCGAGCCCCCTCGCGATCCAGACCTCGACCTGGTACTGACGCAGGCCCGGACCTACAGGAACACCTGCGGATTCCTGGCGAAGAACAGGAACCAAACCATGAACGCGGTTACCGCAAGCACCATTCCCGCGGAAAGGAACATCTCGAGCGGTCCGTGAAGGCGGTACCTTGGACCCTGTTCTTCCAGATCCGGCCGGGGTGAACCCGTCACCCGCAGGTAGAGCCCATTGAGCCAGAAGAGCGCCGGCGAGAACAGCACCATCCCGACCGGGATCAGCACCAGGCCGAGCAGAAAATGTCCGTTCCAGGACTCGGTGATCCTGGCCAGAAGCCAGAGCACGCCGAGCGGGATCCCGATCCAGAATACGAGGGTCGCTGCACCCAGGACCAGGAGCACGAAGGCACCCGCCAGCCGAGTCGCGGCACCGCTTCCGCTTCCTGCGAATTCGGACCGGGCATTCACCTCATCCGCCGATCGGCGCCCTCGGGTTCGCACCCCAGAAGACCAGGGTTCCCATCATCCCGATCACGTGCACGAGGACGATGTTGAGCACCATCGACTTCGCGGTCGCCGTGCCCACGCCCACGGGCCCGCCCGAGGCGGTGTAGCCGTAGTAGCAGCCGACCAGCACGATCGCGGTCGCCATCGTCATCGCCTTGATCACGCTGAATAAGAGGTCGGGCGGGTTCTGGAACATCCAGAAGATCAGGAAGTAGCCGCCGGAGGAGACGTCGCCGATCTGCTTCACGACCGCGAGCCAGGAGGCGAAGTAGCCGATCCCGATCGCCGCCAGGTACATGAACGGGAGCGTCATCCACGCCCCCAGCAGGCGGGTCGCCGCGAGGAAGGTCATCGGCGGCACGCCCATCACCTCGAGCGCGTCGATCTCGTCCGAGATCCGCATCGCCCCCAGCTCGGCGACGATCCCGGTGCCGACCTTGGCCGCCATCATGTAGCCGAAGGCGTAGGGGATCACCTCGCGCAGGTCGCACCAGGCGGCGAACACGCCGGCATACGACGGCGCCCCGACCGAGCGGTTGAAGTAGGCGCCCTCGAGCCCGCACTGGAGGCCCAAGATGAACACCAGGCCCCAGATCACGATCGTCGAGCCGAGGATCAGGATCCCGGCCTGCCGCAGGGCCTCGCCGAAGAACTGCAGCACCCGACCCGAGTAGACGAGCCCCATCGTCTTGGCGCAAAACTTGGCGATCTCCCCCAGCGAGGACATCCAGTCGCGGGGCACGCGAGCCAACCGGTCACTTGATCACGTTCAACTCGGGGTGGGTGGCGAGCAGGGTCTGGGTGAACACGTAGTTGAACGCGAACACCCCCAAGAAGGCGATCACCACCGCCTCGTTGACCGCCCGGCCGACCCCGGCGGCCCCTCCGGAGGCGTTCATTCCCTTGTAGGAGCAGACGATCGCGATGATCGCCCCGAACAGGGTGGTCTTCAGGATCGAGCCCCAGAGCTCGGTCACCGAGGCGTTGTTGAGCAAGGTGGCGAAGAAGCCGCCCAGCGGGGCGTGGTAGGCGATCTCGGCGAAGATCCCGCCGGCGATCCCGAACAAGAGCGCGTAGATGTCCAAAAGGCCCGTGATCAGCATCAGGGAGAGGAATCTGGGAACGACGAGGTTCTTGATCGGGTCGACCCCCAGGACCTGGAGCGCGTCGAGCTCCTCGCGGATCTTGCGGGCCCCGAGGTCGGCGGTGATCGCGGTCCCGGCGACGCCGGCGACCACGACCGCGGTCACGAACGGCGCGAACTCCCGCACCGAGGCGAGGATGAAGAAGCCCCCGAGGCGGTCGAGGGCCCCGAACAGGGTCAGGAAGTTGGCCGCCTGAAGCCCGGGGGCGCCGAAGCCGAAGGCCACGGTACTGATCAGCATCGGAAACCAGCACAGCTGGAGGGCGAAGATGAACTGGGAGATGAACTCGCCGCCGTAGGGATAGGGCGGGCGGATCGTCGCCGTGATCGTCTTGCCGGTGAGGATCATCATGTTCCCCACCTGCTCGAACAGGCTCTTGGCGGGCAGGAACGCCCTATCGGCGACGGTTCGGACCATCATCTCCCTCCGATCGCCGCCTCACGCGGCACGGGTAACGGACACCCCGACGACACCTTGAGCCGCCACCAGTTCATCAGCGCTCCGACCGGGCCCCACTTCGGCGTCACCTCCCAGGTCGCGCAGCCGGGTTCGCCCATCTGCTCTCTGGAGACCGTCTCCCACCTGTGGCCGGCCGGGTCAGAGGCCATCGCCTCGAGCCGCGTGCGAGCGTCGCCTTGGCGTCGGCCGCGACGCTCCGCGTCGTCGCGGGCGCGCTTCAGCCGCTCGATCAGCTGATCGCGAATTCCCTCAAGCTCGGCCATGTCGGCGATGTGGCCCTTGGGTCTCAGCAGCGGATGGGTCGGCTCCCCGGGCTTGCGGGCGTCGGGATAGGAGGCGAGCTGCGCCTCGAGCCGGGCGATTTGGCGACGCAGCTCGTTGCGCCCGAGCCGCTCGTCACCCATGATGCCGGGGAGCTCACCGGCGGCCTCATCGACGTCGAGCTCGCCGATCTCCGGCTGCGCCGGCGGGTCGAGACTGGTCAGTCCGGCTGCGCTCCCGGCGTAGATGGCGCGGGCCAGGTCTCGAGGATCGACGCCGGTGGCGCGCGCGCTCTCGGCGGCGTCGGCGGCCAGGCGCTCAAGCTCCGGGAACGCTTCGGCGGTATCGGCGACGAACGTCCCGAGGCCCTGGCGGGAGACGATCAGGCCGTCGTCCTCGAGGCGCCCGTAGACGGCGCGGGCGGTGTTGACATTGACCCCGGCGCCACCGGCGAGCTCTCGAACTCCCGGAAGCCGGTCGCCGGCACGGAGCTGTCCGCTCGTGATCAGCACACGCAGGCGCCAGGCGAGTTGCCCGCCGACGGGAAGGTCGTCCTCGCGGGCCAGGTCGAATGCCGGGTCGCGGTGGCGGGATGTGACGGAGGATTGTGCCATTGCGCTAGCACATTAGCACTACCGCCTGGACGGGTCAACCGTCCCGTGACCGGGTCATGCGTGGAGCCCTCGCTCGGCCGGTCCCCGCCGTTGCTAGCCTCATCCGGGCGATGCGGATCGCCCGAACGCTGCTCGAGGAGATCGCCTCCCACGCCCGCGAGGAGGTCCCGAACGAGTGCTGCGGGATGGTCGCCGGCGTCGACGGGAAGGCGACCCGCGTCTACCGCGCCCGGAACGCCGAGGCGAGCCCGCTTCGCTACGCCGTCGATCCCACGGACCAGTTCCGGATCATCACCAAGATCGAGGAGGGGGGGGAGGACGTGGCCGCGATCTACCACTCCCACACCAAGAGCGCCGCCGAGCCCTCGCAGACCGACATCAACCTGGCTCAGAACTGGCCCGATCCGGTGTACCTGATCTGCAGCCTCGCCGAGACGGAGCCCGTGGTTCGCGGGTTCAGGATCCGCGACGGCCGGGTGGAGGAGGTCGAGCTCGTTGTCGAGTAGCTTTTCCGCGGAGAGATGCGGACGATGAGCCCCGATGTTCGGCCGCTCGCCTGCCCGCGTTGCGCGCGCAAGTACGGGCTCGAGGAGCGCTTCTGCGCCGACTGCGAGATGCCGCTGGTCTACGTGGGCCGCGACGAGGAGCAGCCGATCACCGAGACCCATGAGCGGGCGCGCAAGATCAAGCCCCAGTACACGGGCGGCCAGCAGGTGCGGGTGGCGAGCGCCCACAACCTCTCCGAGGCCGAGTTGATCCAGGGGATCCTGCTCGAGGAGGGGATCCCGAGCGTCCAGCGGCGGATGCGCGGCTTCGACGTGCCCGACTTCCTGGCCGCGGGTCCGCGCGACATCCTGGTCCCTGAGGCCGGCGTGGAGGCCGCCCGTGATCTCCTGGCCGACGTCCAGCCCGACCGTGAGCAGGCCGTCGCCGAGCCTGGAGGCGAGCGCCCGCTCCGGCTCCTGGCCGGGATCCTGGTCGCCCTGGTGGGCGCGGCGGTGCTCGTCTGGCTCCTCTCCCAGGCGACGTCCGCCTCGGCCGCCCCGATCGTGTCCATCGGGCCGACTCCGTCGCTGCCCGCATTCCAGGGCAGCGCGGCGACCCCGCATCACACAGGGCAGGTGACCAACCCGCCGCAGAACCCGTTCATGGCCGAGAACCCGAACAGCAACATCCACAACGACACCTGGATGACCGACGCCTATCATCGCTTCGGACCGCTGGGCGAGTCGCCGGTGGCGAGCTCGTTCGCAAACCCACCGTCGCTGTGCGGATCGCTGGCCTTCGACAGCCGCAACCGAATCGTCAGCGTCTGCCCGTCGCTGCTAGTGCCACCCCAGGCCCGGATCATCAATCAGCGGACCCTGGCGACGATCGCCACCTACACGCTGCCGAACGCCCCCGACCCGCCCGGCACCAAGGCCTACCAGAACTTCACCGGCGGCGGCTACTTCTTCCTCGACGATCAGGACCGGCTCTGGATTCCCACCAAGACCGACCACATCTTGGTGCTGGCCGAATCAGCCGACGGCCAGAGCCTGGTCAAGCGCCGCGATTTCGACCTCACCGGGGTGCTCGACGAGTCCACCGAGCGGATCACCTCCGCCCTGCCCGACTTCCACGGGCTGATCTGGTTCGTCTCGAAGAAGAGCGGCAAGGTCGGCACCATCAACCGAAGCAGCGGGCAGATCCAGCTCAAGCGGCTCGGCGAGGAGGTCGAGAACTCCTTCGCGGTTGGCAGGGGCGGGGTCTATGTCGTTTCCGACAAGCGGATGTACCGATTCAAGGCGGGCGAGGACGGGGCGCCGCGGATCGTCTGGCGAGCCCGCTATCGGAACTCCGGGATCGTCAAGCCCAGCCAAGTGGACGCGGGTTCGGGGACCACGCCGACGATCATGAGCGGCGGCTACGTGGCGATCACCGACAACGCCGACCCGATGGACGTGGTCGTGTACCGGATCGCGTCGAAACTGCCTCGCGGAAAGCGGCGGATGGTCTGCCGGGTCCCCGTCTTCGGGCCGGGGGCAAGCGCCACGGAGAACGCGCTATTGACAACGGGCCGGGCGCTGATCGTCGAGAACAACTACGGCTACCAGGATCCATTCGGCCCGAACGCCGGTGCCGTGAGCGAACCCGGGTTCGCGCGGGTCGACGTGCGGGCGGACGGCAGTGGCTGCCGCAAGGTGTGGACCAACCACGACGCCCGGGCGCCCAGCGTGGTGCCGAAGCTCTCGACCAAGTCCGGGCTCGTCTACACGTACACCCGACCGCCCGACCCGAGCGGCTCCGAGGGCTACTACTGGACGGCGATCGACTTCCACACAGGGAACACGGTCTGGCAGCAGTACGCCGGCTCCGGCCTGTCCTACAACAACAACTACGCCGGCCTGGCGATCGGCCCCAATCGGACCGCCTACCTCGGGACCACCGGCGGCATGATCTCCCTGCGGGACGGGTGAGCCGGCACCGGTTGTCGCCCTTGTTGGCCTAGGGCGGACTAAGCCGACAATCGACGGCTATGTGCTGGTCGAGAGCCGGTTCGGCAGCTCGAGTGCGCCCAGCTCGTCGTCAAGGCGTCGCTCGCTCAGCTTGCGCAGGTAGGAGCGCCACTGACGCTCGATCTCGCGCGAGCGGGCGTCGAAGGCGAGCTCGAGGGCGGCGCTCGGCCCATCGCGCCGCAGGCGCGAGGCGAGCACGTCGCATGCGTCCGGCCCGCGCTCGCGCTCGAGCAGGTCGAAGACCGTGCCTCCGAGGATGATCGCGTCGCGGGCCGAGGGTGGGAAGGCCGGCGGCTTGCGCTCGCGGAGGCGGGTGCTGACGGCGGCCCGGAACAGTGGCACCTGGCCCGAGTAGTACTGGGCGGCGCCCTCGATCAGCCAGGTCCAGCGCAGGTAGCGCACGAAGCGGCGCGGCCCCCAGGGCGGGGGCAGGCGGTCGTTGTTGGCGCCCACAACGACCTGCACGTAGAGGCGCTCGGCGGTGCCGCGGAGGGCCGCGGTGGAGTCGTCCCCGGCGGCGCGCCGGTCGAGGTAGTCGTCGTTGAGCACGTGCAGCTCGCTCGCCATCGCCCAACCGGCCAGATAGCGGCGCCCGGCCGGAGCGGCGGCCAGTCGGGCGGCGGGCAGGAATGGATGGGCAGCGGCCAGCCACCCTGGGGTCGGGTGGACGATCACGGTGATCTCGCCGGGCGCGTCGTCGAAGCGCTCCTCGAGACGCAGCCGCAGGTCCTCGAGGGCGTCGAGGGTCCGCTGGGCGCAGTCGGTGTCCTCGGCTTCATGGCGGGCGACGAAGCTGAGCGACTCTGTCTCGATCCACGCCATGCCAGACGAGGTTAGTCCACCTCGGTGCCGGGGCCGGCCGGCCGTGCGTGCAAGTTGCGGTGGATGCGCGATCTTGTCCCGGACGTGAACCGCCGCGCCAAGCGCGGCGACCGTCCCCGAGGAGAGCCTCCTCCAGTCTCCTCGGGAGCCGCGAATCTAGCCGCTCGGCAACGCGCGTGCGCCGGTTCCGAGCGGGCCTTAGGCGCCCCGTTCGGCGCGGTTTCGCTCGTAGTCGAGCTCCGTGTGGACGCCGACCTTCGCCAGCGCGGCACGGCCCTCCTCGATGGTGCCCGCGTCGGTCACGGCGCTCACCAGGGGAAGCTCGCCGCCGGCGACCGCGGTTGCCGGCTCGAAGATCAGGATCAGCGCCCCGGCTGGCCCCAGCTCGACCCGTCGCATCCCGCCCCGGATCTGGGCCTCGCCGATCTCGCCGCGGGCGCAGCGGGCCACTTGGAGGCTCGCCTCGGTGGTGACCACGTCCGCCGCGGCGGCGAGCTCGTCGGCGATCGTCGGCGTCACGCCCCAGGTGCCCAGCCAGGCGCCGGCCCGGCCGAGGGCGGCAGTTCGCTCGAGCACCTCGGCGACGCTCAGCTCGCCGTCGCACCCCGGGCCGACGACCGCCAGCAGGGGTCTCAGCCGGTCTGCGGCCCGCAGCGACGCGGCGACCATGACCGCGTCGCAGAGCGGGCTCGCCAGCCCCGGTTCGTCGCCGTGCGCGAGCGCATCGCCGCCCACGTCGACCGCGAACAGCAGGTCGCAATCGAAGCGTCTCGGCGGCCGCCACCAGCCCCGACGCGGCGCCCACGGGTCCGCCGCTGGGATCGACCAGCACCGTCTCGGCCCCCAGATGGGCGGCCATCCGCGCCTCGGAGAAGGCGATCCCCTCGGGGGTCGAGGTCGCCGGGCCCGCGAGCACCGCCGCGTCGGCGAGCGGGCGCCCATCGCGGATCTCGGCCACGGGTCGGGGCCCGGGGTGCGGGTCCACGGCGGCCCGCTCCCAGGAGACTCCCCCGAGCACGAACGGGGTGCCGAGTGCCTCGCACAGGCGAGCAACCGCCAGCGCCCCGACCACGTCCCCGCCGCCCCCGATCCCGAGGACGAGCGCCCGCCGCGCCTCCCGAACCTCTGACGAGTTCCGCGAGTACGACCTGCCGCCCGGTGCGGCTCAGGGAACGCCCGTCTGAGCTAGCGACGGAGTCGCGGTTCAGGCGATTACGACCTGCCGCCACGAACGCACCCTAAGGAATGCCCGCCGGGGCTAGCGACGAAGTCGCGGTTGACACGGCGGAGTTACGACCTGCCGCCACGCAACGGGCCCGAACCCGGCGACAGCGGAGGCGTAGCCGGAGCATGTCGGCGGAGTGGTATTCCCTAGGCCGGGACGGCCGCGCCTTCGGCCTCGGAGCAGATGGCGCGGATCTCCGCCGCGGCCCGCTCGAACTCCTCGTCGGCCATCACGGGAGTCCCCTCGAAGGGCAGCTCGCGATCGATCTCGACCCAGGAGCGACAGCCGTGGTACTCGTCGCGGACCCGCACCGTCACCGGGCGGGGAATCCGGTGCACCCGCAGCAGCAGTACGTGAAGCGGGTGGCGCCGCTTCCACTCGAGGCGCTTCTGGGCGTAGTCCTGAGTCCAGACGTGGAACGGCGACAGGAGGTCGACGATCCGCGGATCGCTGGTCTCGAAGTGGTCGGCCACCTCCGCCCAGGAGCGAATCCGAACCCGGTCGGGTTGAGCGAGGCCCCCGTCCTGGAGCAGCGCCCGGGGCGGCGGCTCCTCGTCCGGCCACACGCCCTCCTCGAGCGCCCGGCGGAGCTCCGGATGGTGCGACTCTCGAACCAGGTCGTTTCGCTGGTGGTCGAAGGTGGGATAGAGGAAGAAGCGGTCGTGCTCGACCTCGAAGTGCTTGTTCTCCTCCCGGATTCCGCCCTTGCGGAGGGTGACGAGCTGCTCGCCCTCAGCGAGGGCGCGCACCGTCACGGCCCACTCTTTGAAGGCAATAGGCATCGCGTAGTTCGGGTCAGATCGTGTAGCGAACGCAGGGCCGGTGGTGCCGCCTTGGACGCTCCTTACCGGCTCAGAGCGGGGGAATTCTAGACCAGGGCGGCGATTTCGCCAAGTTTGTGTCTTATGTTGCGATCTCGTCAAGAAACCCCAACACCAGCCCGCTCACGGCGGCCGGCGCTTCGAGCTGGCACCAGTGGGCTGCGCCCTCGACCACCGCGGTGTGGCTGTCCGGCGTCGCGGCGGCGACGGCCTCGGCGAAAGCTGGAGGCGTCACCGGGTCGAGCTCGCCGCAGACGGCCAATGCCGGGCAGCCCAGGCGCTCCGGCTCGATCATCTCCGCCTTGGCCGTGGCGGCCGACCATTCCGCATAGGCGCCGGGCTCGTTGGCCGCGATCAGCTCGCAGAACAGCCCCAACAGGGCTGGGTTCGCCGCGCGGCAGTGGTCGCTGAGCCCGGTCTGGGCGACCGCCGCGGCGATCTCGTTCATTCGACCGGCGCGGGCGAGCCGGACGCGCTCCTCGAACACCGGGCCCGCCTCCGGCCGCCACCGCAGCGCGCCGCCGACCATCACGATCCCGCGCACCCGGTCACCGCAACGCAGCGCGGCGTGCTCGACGATCATGCAGCCGACCGAGTGGCCGACCAGGGTCGCCTCCTCGACCCCGAGGCCGTCGAGCAGCCTCTCCAGGTCCTCGGCCCAGAGCTCGACCGAGTACGGCCCCCGGGGCTTTGCGCTGCGTCCGGCCCCGCGCTGATCGTAGGCGACTGCCCGCAGGCCGCGTGCCTCGCAGGCCGCGAGCTGGGCCCACCAGGAGTACGACGATCCCCCGAGGCCGTGGACGAAGACGACCGCGCTGCCCCCGACCTCCGAGCTCGAGCCCCGCTCCTCGTAGGCAAAGGTCAAACCGTCGAGCTCGATCCTTCCGGACATGGCGGTCAGCCTAGTGGGGCGCGGCGGCGGTGACAGAATGGCGCGATGCCGGAGCAGCAGGCCTCCCCGGGCGGCGCCCCCGACGGTGCCGGGCGCCCGGGCACCGACGAGGATTTGCTGGCGGCGCTTCGGCAGGGCGACGAGGACGCGTTCCGGAGGCTGGTCGCCGAGCACGGGCCGTTCCTGCTGCGGCTCGCGCTCATGCACTTGCCGAGTCGGGCGATCGCCGAGGAGGTGGTCCAGGACACCTGGGTCGCGGCTCTGAACGGGATCGACCGCTTCGAGGGGCGCTCCTCGCTTCGCACCTGGCTGGCCAGCATCCTGCTGAACAAGGCGAAGACCCTCGGCCGGCGCGAGCGCCGCGTGTTGCCGTTCTCGTTCCTGGCCAGACGGCGGGAGGAGGGCCGCGACGAGCCGGCCGTCGATCCCGAGCGGTTCCAGTCTCGTCGCGATCAGGAGCCCGGGGCGTGGGCGCGCCCGCCGGTGGACTGGGGCTCGCCCGAGGAACGCTTGAGCTCCGACGAGGCGCGGCGGGTCCTGTTCGAGGCGATCGCCGAGCTCCCGCCGCGCCAGCGCGAGGTGATCGCGCTGCGGGACATCGGCGGGTTCTCGGCGGCCGAGGCGCGCAACGCCTTGGACCTCACCGAGACCAATCAAAGAGTGCTGCTTCACCGCGCGAGATCGAAGGTGCGCGCGGCGCTGGAGCGCCACTTTGAAGCCGAGGAGCCCTCGCGATGAGCCCGATCCAGACCACACCGCTGAGCTGCCAGGAGCTGGTTGAGCTGATCACCGACTACCTGGAGGGAGCCCTCACCCCGGCCGACGTCGCTCGCTTCGACCGCCACCTCGACGGCTGCGACGGCTGCCGGGCGTACGTCGAGCAGATGCAGGCGACGATCGACGCCCTCGGCCACCTGCCCCCGGAGTCGCTCTCGCCCGAGGCCGAGCGGGAGCTGCTGACCGCCTTCCGCGACTGGCGCGAAAGCTGAGCTAGGGAGCGCCGTAGCCGCCCCCGCCCGGCGTCTCGATCCGCAGCCGATCGCCCGGGCGAAGCTCGCCCGCGGCCTTCGACGGAAGCTGTTCGCCGTTGAGCAGGTTTCGGCCCGGCTCGCCGTTCGCGCCGCCGTCGCGGCCGCGCGGGGGGTGACGGCGACGCTCGGTGATCAGGGTAAAGCCCATCGGCGCCAGCGCCTCGAGCTCGCGGACGATTCCGTCGCCGCCGTGGTGGCGCCCGTCGCCGCCGCTGCCGCGGCGCACCGACAGCTCCCGGACTCGCAGGGGGAGCTCGGTCTCGAGCGCCTCCACGGGGGTGTTGAGGGTGTTCGACATCGCCACGTGGATGGCGCTCGGCCCGTCCGCGTCCGGGCAAGCCCCTTGGCCGCCGCCCAGGGTCTCGTAGTAGGTCCATTCGCCGGCGGCCGCGTGTGCGGCGCCGTGCTCGTGTCCCTGGCCGGCCAGGGTCAGGTTGTTCATCGATCCCTGGCCCTGGGCGGGTGCGGGGACGGCCTCGGATAGCGCCTCGAGCACCAGGTCGGCGACCCGGCTCGAGGTCTCCACGTTGCCGGCCGCGACGGCGGCCGGTGCTCGAGCGTTCAGCAGGCAGCCCTCGGGTGCGATCACCTCGACCGGGCGGAAGGCCCCCGCAGAGGGCGGGGCGTCGGGGTCGGTGAGCACCCGAACGGCGAAGAAGGCGGCCGACTTGGTGACCGAGAGCGGGCAGTTGAGGTTGCCATCCACCTGCGGGTCGGTGCCGGTGAAGTCGAGGGTCAGCCGGTCGGCTTCGATCCGAGCCGTGACCCGGAGGCGAACGTCGCGTGGTCGGCCGCGGGCGTCGTCCTCGAGCACGTCCTCGGCAGCGTGCTCGCCGTCCCGCAGCCCGGCCAGGCCGGCGCGGGTCCGGCGCTCGGCGTAGTCGAGGATCTCCGAGATCCCGGCGCGCAGGTCCTCGGTTCCATGCCGTGCGGCCAGCTCGAGCAGGCGGCGCTCACCGGTCAGGTTGGCGGCGCGCTGGGCGCGCAGGTCGGCGAGTCGCTGGGGCGGATTGCGCATCTCGCCGGCCAGGCGCGCGAGGTCGTCGTCGGTGGCCCGGGTCGGCGGGATCACCACGCCCTCCTGGTCGAGCCGGGTCGAGTTCACCGGCATGCCCGCGGGGGTGGGACCGCCGATGTCGGCATGGTGGGCGCGGCTGGCGGCGAAGCCGAGCAACTCCTCGCTGCTGAAGATCGGCGAGATCAGGGTGATGTCCGGCAGGTGCGTGCCCCCGCGGTAGGGGTCGTTGAGGATCCACAGCGCACCGGGTGCCTGCTCGGCGTCGAGAACCGCCGCCACCGCATCGGGCATCGAGCCCAGGTGCACGGGGATGTGCTCGGCCTGCATGACCAACTCGCCGGCGGCGTCGAAGAGCGCCGTCGAGCAATCACGCCGCTCCTTGATGTTCGCCGAATGGGCCGAGCGCACCAGCACCGCGCCCATCTCCTCGCAGGCGGAGCGCAAGCCGCCGACCAGGACCTGGAGCGTCACCGGATCGAGCTGCATCAGGCGAGCCCCGCGACGATCGTCCCGTGCTCATCCACCGTCGCCCGCCAGCCCGGCGGCAGCACCAGGGTCGCCTCCGGGAGCTCGAGCACGCAGGGCCCCTCGGCCGTCTGGCCGCAGGGCGGCTCGCCGCGAAGCACCCGCGCCTCGAGCCACCGGCCGCCGAATCGAGCCCGCCTGGTGGCCTCGGCCAGCGCGCCCTCGGGCGCGGCCCGGGGCTCCGGGGCGGGCGCGGGGACGGTGAGCGCGAGCCGGATGTTGACCAGCTCGACCCCCGCGTCCGGGTCGCGGTAGCCGTAGCGGCGCTCGTGCTCGGCGGCGAACCGCTCCGTGAGCTCCGCGGGGTCCGGCCGAAGCGCCCCCGGGATCGGGAGCTCGAACGCCTGCCCCCGATACCTGAGCTCGTAGGTCGCCTCGGCCCTCGCTGCCTCGATCCCCTCCCCGATCGACTGACGCAGGCGTCCGACCTCGGCCGCGATCCGCTCGCCGGTCAGGCCCTCGCCGCTCAGGAGAACCGTTCGAGCCGTGTCGCGGCGGCGCTCGGATGCGATCAGCCCCAGCGCCGACAGCACTCCGCTCGCCCGAGGGCAGAGGATCCGCTCCATGCCGAGCTCCTCGGCCAGGGCCGCGGCGTGCATCGGCCCGGCGCCCCCGAACGGCATCAGCGCGAAGCGCCGCGGGTCGACACCCCGCTCGACCGTGACCACGCGCAGGGCCCGCACCATCTCCTGGTTCGCCACCCGGACGATTCCCTCCGCGGTCTCCAGCTCGTCCAGGCCGAGCTGGGATCCCAGCCGGCCGACAGCCCGCCGCGCCGCCTCGGGGTCGAGCTCGACCCCGCCGGCGAGGGTCGAGTGGGCGTCGAGGTAGCCGAGCATGAGGTTCGCGTCGGTGACCGTCGGCTCGCCGCCGCCCCTCCGGTAGCAGGCCGGACCCGGCTCGGCGCCCGCGGAGTGGGGACCGACCCGAAGCGCTCCGCCCGGGTCTCGCCAGCCGATCGAGCCACCGCCGGCTCCAACCGTGTGCACGTCGACCATCGGCAGCTGGATCACCCTCCCGCCGATCTCGCGCGAGTCGGTTCGCCGAACCCTGCCCTCGGCCACCACGCAGACGTCGCACGAAGTTCCCCCCATGTCGATCCCCACCGCATTGCCGTCGCCGGACAGCGTCGACAGGAGGCCGGCGCCGACCGCCCCACCCGCGGGCCCGGAGAGAACGCTCCAGGCCCCCGCGCTGGCGGCCTCGCGAGCGGGGGCGATCCCGCCCGAGGACTTCATCACCAGCGGCTCCGGGAGCCCGCGCTCGCTCGCGGCCGCCCCGAGCCGCTCGAGGTAGCGCCCGAGGAGTGGCGATAGGTATGCGTCGATGACCGTGGTCGAGCAGCGCTCGTACTCGCGAAACTGCGGCAGCACCTCGTGTGAGGCGGAGACGTGGACCCCGGGGAGCCGCTCCCGAAGGCGGGCGGCGATCGCGCGCTCGTGGGCGGGGTCCAGGTAGCTGAACAAAAGGCAGACGGCCACCGACTCGGCACCGCTCTCCTCGACCGCGCGGGCCAGCCGATCCAGCTCGGTGGCCGCCAGCGCCTCGACGATCCCGCCGGGGGCGACCCGCTCCCGGGCAGCGAAGCGAAGCTCGTCGGCCACCAGCGGGACCGGCTTCGGCGCGCAGAGCCGGTACAGGTCGGGCCGGTTCTGGCGAGCCACGTCGAGCAGGTCCGTGAACCCCTCGCTGGCGATCAGAGCCGTGCGCGCGCCTCGCTCCTCGAGCAGGGCGTTGGTGCCCACGGTCATTCCGTGGGCGAAGGCCTCGATCCGGTCGCTGCCGGCGCCGGCTCGCTCCAGCGCGGCCTCGACCGCGGCGATCACTCCTCGCGACTGGTCATCGCCCGTGCTCGGTGCCTTCGCCGTGTGCAGCGCACGACCGTCGAACAGAACCGCGTCCGTGAACGTCCCGCCGACATCGACACCGAGCAGCATGCCCGCACGCTAGATCAGTTCCCAGAAACGCGAAAGGCCCCAGGAGGGACCGGGGCCTTCCGCGTATTTGCCTCCTCAGCTCAGGCGGCCAGGGGTTGGAGCTCGCCGTCGAGCGCTTCGAACGGTAGCTCCGCGCCGCCCATTGCCTCTTCGAGGTGCTTGTGGGAGGGGCAGTACTCGCGGCCGGGAAGGGGGGTGCGCCGGCACGGCGTGCCCCGTCGGGTGTGGGCATTGCACTGCCTGGGACGGCCATCGAGGCTCGCGTCCTCGGGCAGCCTGGAGAGGTACTCGCGGGTCAGTCTGATGTTCATCTCAACCACCCTCCAGACGAAGGCCTGGTCCCTGATCGAGAAGTGGGGCCGGATCTCGCTGAACAGCGAGCGGGCGGGCCTCGCGAAGTAGCGGCCGTCGACGGTCAGCCGGCGAACCGTCTCCTCGCAGGCATCGAGCACGAGCTGCTTGTTGCGACACTCGCTCGGGTCCCATTCGTCTTCCCTCACGCGGGATGCGAGCTCGCGGTAGATCGAACGGCTGAATTGGTACATGTTTCAGGCTCCCTCGGTCTCCGTTCCAGAGCCTCCGAGCGCTCCGTGCTCTTTGCTCGGTGCCGGAAGCGAACCGCACTCTCCCACTCCGCGTTTAAGCTCAAAGGGGGCTTCATTAAGCCAGTGTTAAGCACTCCGTAGTGGCAATATGCATCGAGTTCGTTGTACGACCTGGATAAGAAGCGTCGGGGTCACGAATCGGGCGAATCCGGCTTCGCAGCAGAGTTTGCACGTCGTTTGCAGAGATCCATGTAACGCTGCGAAATGGCACGGATCCGTGCCTGGGGGGTCGAGCGCCGGAGCCCTGGAACGCCGACGGATACGGTAGGCGGATGGGGCTCTATCTGGCCCATCCGTCGTCGCTGGACCACGACACCGGCGCCCATCCGGAGAACGCGGCGCGGCTGCGGGCGGTCGAGCAAACGCTGGAGGAGGCCGGCTGGCCGGGGCTCGAGCGGATCGCGGCCCCGGCGGCGACGCGCGAGCAGCTTCGCCGGGTGCACACCGAGCGGCACATCGACGCGATCGAGGCTTTCTGCGCCCGGGGAGGGGGGTTGGTCGAGGCCGACACTCCCGTCAGCGAGGGCTCGTTCGAGGCGGCGCTCCACGCCGCCGGCGGTGCGGCAGGCGCCGCAGAGCGGTTGCTTGGGGGCGCGGACGGGTTCGCATTCTGTGGCCTGCGCCCGCCGGGCCATCACGCCGAGGCGGCGCGGGCGATGGGCTTCTGCCTGCTCAACAACGTCGCCGTGGCCGCTGCGCATGCGCTCGCCGAATGCGGCGCCGAGCGGGTCCTGGTCCTGGACTGGGACGTCCATCACGGCAACGGAACCGAAGCGATCTTCGCCGCCTCCGACCGGGTGCTGTACGCGAGCATCCATCAGTCGCCGCTCTACCCCGGCACGGGGAGCGCGAGCTACCACGGCGAGGGGGCCGGGGAGGGCTACACCGTCAACCTGCCCGTCGCGCCCGGGTCCGGCTCGGAGGAGTTCCTGTCCCTCATGCAGTACGTCGTGACCCCGATCGGGAGGGCATTCAAGCCGGGGCTGATCGCGATCTCGGCCGGCTACGACGCCCATCGCGACGATCCCCTGGCCGACTGCGAGCTCGACAGCGACGACTACGGCGCCATGGCCGCGATGGTCGGCTCTCTCGCCGCCGAGCTGGCCGCCCCGGTCCTGGTCTGCCTGGAGGGCGGCTACGACCGCCGGGCGCTCGCGTCCTCGGTCCTGGCCACGGTCGAGGCCCTGGCCCAGGGGCGGGAACCCGGCCGCGCCCCGCTCGACCCCGCCCGGCCCGACCTGGAGCGCCAGCGCGGGCACTGGCCCCAGATCTGATCCCGGCTGCCGACTACGGCGTCAACCGTGCCTTGATCCGCCCGAACAGGGTCCTGGGCGGCGCGGGGAGCTGGTCGAGCTCGGCGAGCGGTTCGGAGCCGTCCCGGCCCCGGCGGCTCGCCTCGAGGCTCGCCTCGAGCGCCCGGAGCGGGTCGGGCAGGTCGTCCATCGCGCGGTCGGCTACCGGCTCCCCGGCGCCCGGCACCAACAGCCGCGCCTCGGCCAGCCTTCGCCGGGCGGCGGCGAGCTCGATCTCGTTCGTCGCCTTGGCGTAGCCCGCCTCCTCGGCGATCCGGCGCTCGAGCTCGGTTCGCAGCCGCTCCGCCGCCTGGGCCAGGTTTCGCTGCGTAGTCGCCACCCGATCCGCGGTCGCCCTGGCGCGCTCCTCGATCGCCACCACCCGCCCATCGGAACCCCCGATCGGCCCGGTCGTGGGCTGTTGCCGAACCTCACCGGCCCGAGCCGGCGGCTCGGGCGGGTCGGCGCCGTCCCGCCGGTCTTCCGCCTCGCGGGCCTGCTCACCGACCTGGACCCGGAGCTGGTCGAGCTGGCGCCTGAGCTCGGCGCACTCGAGCTCCAACTGCCACTCCTCGTGCTCCTCCCGGCGCCGCTCGGCCTCGATCTCGGCCAGCCTGGTAGAGATCGGCCCGACGCCGCGCCTCGCCTCCTTCGCCTCGGCGCGCGCCTCCGCCGCGCGCTCCTGCGCGCTCGCCACCCGGACCCGAGCGCGCTCCGCCCGCCGGTCTGCCGCCCGGGCTCGGGATTCGATCTCCGCCAGCCGGTGCAGGTGCTCCTCGAGGGCCGCCGCCGCCTCGTGCTCTGCCCGGCTCAGGTCCCTCTCCAGCGAGGCGATCGCAGCGTCGTGGCGGACCCGCTCCATCTCGATCCTCCGGCGGGCCCGCTCCGCGGACTTCATCGTCGCTCGGGCGCTCTTGGCCTCGGCCCTCGCCCTCTGAACCTCGCGGAGCTCTGCCTTGGTCGCCGCCTGCCTCTCCAGCAGCTTCACCCTTCGCGCCGCCCGGCGCTCGGCAGCCCTTGCCTTGCGCCGCGTCCGGCGCAGGTTTCGCTCCGGCTGTTCGACCAGCTCGCTTTCCGACCCGAATCCGAGCCAGCCCAGGAAGCGCCGAATCGCGCCGCGCTTCCGGGTCGCCTGGTCAACCTCCCCTGTTGCCATGTCAGGCAAACTCTATGTAACACCCGGCACTCGGCGGGAGCCGACGTCGCCGGTGTACGTCCGGAGCTAGGGTGAGGGTTGCGAGGATGAGGATCTCGACGGGTAGAGTCCCACGGCGGATCGCGCTGTGGCGGGGGAGGGCCGGGGTGATCGCCCTGGCGGTTTCGGCTGCGGCGGTCGCGGCGGGCACCATCTCGCGATCGACGGCGCCGCCGGCCGAGGCCGCGAGCCCGCGGTCCCCCCCAACGTGGTGGTGATCGAGACCGACGATCAAACCGTGGAGTCGGTCAAGGTGATGAACGCCGTCCAGTCGCGAATCGGCGACAAGGGCGTGACGTTCAAGAACAGCTTCGTCAACTTCTCGAAGTGCTGTCCCTCGCGGGCGACCTTCCTCACGGGTCAGTACGCCCGCAACCACCGGGTGGTCGGCAACGTCCCGCCGCTCGGCGGCTTCGCCAAGTTCCAGCGGCTTCACGGTCACGACGATCTCCCGGTCTGGCTCAGGGCAGCCGGCTACCGGACCGCCCTGATCGGCAAGTACCTGAACGGCTATCTCTCCCATCCGATCGTCCCGCCCGGCTGGTCGGAGTGGGACGGGGGCCTCGGCGGCGCCGTCTACGACTACGACCTGAACGAGAACGGCAAGATCGTCCACTACGGCACCGAGCCCGAGGACTTCAAGCAGGACGTGCTGACCGACAAGGCCCTTCGCTTCATCGGTGACGGCGCCGCGAGCCAGAAGCCGTTCTTCCTCTGGCTCACCTACAGCGCGCCCCACACCAACCCGCCCGACCCCAACCCCCAGCCGCCCAGCGATTGCGACGAGGCGGCCAAGCCCGCGCCTCGCGACGCGGACGCCCTCGCCTCGGAGCCCTTGCCGACCCCGCCCAGCTTCAACGAGGCCGACGTCTCTGACAAGCCCCGGGCGATCCGGCGGCTTCCCCTGCTGACGGGGCCCCAGATCGCCGACGTGACCCGCAAGTACCGGTGCGCACTCGAGTCGCTTCTGTCGGTCGACGACGGCGTGGACCGGATCCTCGACCGGCTCAGCGACCAGGGCGAGCTTGCCCGCACCTACGTGATCTTCACCTCCGACAACGGCTTCATGAACGGCGAGCACCGGGTCCCCGAGGGCAAGGTCAAGCCCTACGAGGAATCGATCCGGGTTCCGCTGCTGATCCGTGGGCCCGGCATCCCGCACGGCAGGGTGGCCGACGACCTGGCGATCAACGCCGATCTGGCCCCGACGATCACCAAGCTCGCCGGGGCCAAGCCCGGGTTGACCATGGACGGCCAGTCGCTGCTCCCCGCCGCCGCTCACCCGCGCGCCGAGCGCGGGCGCGAGCTCCTGCTCGAGGCCGGCGACTTCCACGGCATCCGTACCCGGCGCTATGCCTACGTCGAGTACAACACCAGGGCGCGAGAGCTCTACGACCTCGAGCGCGACCGGCACGAGCTCCGGAACGTCGCCGCCGACCCCGCGTACGCCAAGGTCAAGGCGAAGCTCTCGGACCGGCTCCGCCGGCTCAACCACTGCAAGGGACGCAGCTGCCGGACCCGGCCTCGGGTGAAGCTCCAGCTCGGCTATCGATCCCGGCGCCGGGGAGGGCGGAAATGCGCCGCCAACCCGATTCGCGCCAGGGTGGGCGGAGGCGGTGCCGGCAACGTCGTCAGCGCGGAGTACTTCCTCGAGGGGCGGCGGCTGGGCGGGGATGCCGAGCCGCCGTTCCTGCAGGTGATGCCGCCGAGCCACGGCCCGACCGCGATCGGGATCCGGATCAGCATGCTCGACGGTCGCCGGATGACACTCACCCGCACCATCCGCGCCTGCGGTTGAGAGGTGCGGTGGGGAGCGCCGCGCTACGCCGTGGCGGCGAGCAGCTCGCCATAGGCGACCACGACCCGCTCGGCCATCAGCTCCGCGGAGAACCAGCGGGCTCGCTCGCGGCCCGCGATCCGCGGGTCCGTTGAGGCGAGGTGCGCCCTGGCCACGGTCGCCCAGCGTGCGGCGTCGAAGGAAGCCACAAGGCAGCCCGCGACGTCGCCCAGCAGGGTGGGGGCGACGCCCACCGGCGTCGACAGAACCGGCACGTCGCAGGCCAGCGCCTCGACCGCGGCGAGGCCGAAGCCCTCGTTGTCGGAGGTGACCACCACCGCGTTTGCGGCGTTGATCCAGTCCACCATCCGGTCGGCCTCGATGTCACCGCCGCGGAGCAGCTCGGCATCGGCGAGTCGGGCCAGCTCGGAGGCCCGGTCGGGCCGCTTCACCGGCCGCGAGGCCGAGGCCGGAAACAACAGGTAGCGTCCTCCGGGGTCCAGCCCCAGCCGCCGGCGCGCCTCGGCCCGCGGGGCCGGCGAGAAGCCCTCCAGGTCGACCCCGCACGGGAGCACCGCGCCGGCACCCGGGATCAGTGGCAGCCCAGCCCTGCCGGCCTCGGGCGCGAACAACGCCCTGGAGGCGCCGGCCGCCAGGTCGAGCCGCCGCGCCAGCCGGCGCGATAGCGGGCCGACTACCCGGTGGCGGACGTCGGTGCCGTGGAAGGTGACCACCAGGGGGCGCGCCCCGGCCAGCAGGGCGCACCATCCGACCAGCCCGTAGTGGGCGTGCACGAGATCGAACTCGCCGTGCCGCAAGAGCCGCCGGATCGCCCGAGTCGCACGGGGGTATTGCCGCGAGCCGACCGGGAACGAGTGGAGATCCACGTCGATCCCGGCCCGCCGAAGCGCCTCGACCTGATCGCGCACGAACCGGCCGCGGGCGGGAGCGCCCGCGTCCGGGGTCATGTTGGTCACCACCAGCACTCGCATCGGATCGACGGGCGCCAGCGTATGCGTTCAGTAGCCGTAGCCGCTAGAGCCGGCCGGAGAGGTGGTCGTGGAGCTCGCGGCCGGGGCCTTGCCCGAGGCGAGCACCGCGTGCCAGGTGAAGCTGGTGCCGCCGAAGCTGTCCTTGAAGCCGTCGCCGGTCAGCTCTCCTGGCCCCTCCTCCGTGAACGTGTAAAGGGGCAGGCCGTCGAAGGTGACCTGCCGGCCGCCGTCGGGTCGCTTCACCGTTCCGACGTGCTTGGCCGGATCCCCGGACGCACCGGCATTGCCCGAGCCGGTAAGCGGCTCCCAGATCGAGGTACACCCGGCGGTGCAGAGCACCTTGCCGTTTCGCTCCTGGTCCGGGCTGTACAGGGCCCTGCCCTGCGCGTCGACCAGCACCGTCATCCCGTCGATGCTCTGGGTTGAGATGGTGTCTCTCGAGCCGGTCGTGGCCTGTCCATCGGGCATCTGCCCGGTGGCCTGCCCGCCGCCACCGCCGCAGGCCGCGAGGCCGAGCGCGGCGGCGATGGCCAGTCCCAGGACGCCGATCGAGAGCTTGCGTGGGAGTGTGTTGAGTATCTTCATGTCCGGGGGTACGGGAATGCATGGCGGATCGGATTGGACCCCCGGACGAGGCAATCCGAACCCGGGGTCGACCCCGTATTCACAGATATGACGGGATCGCTTTCGGATGAGGCCCTGCTGGCCGGGCTGGCCGCCGGCGAGGCCGACGCGGCCACCGCCTTCGTGCGCAGGTTCCAGGCTCGCGTGTACGGTCTCGCGATCTCGATCGTCGGCGACCCGGGTACCGCCGAGGACGTGGCCCAGGAGGCGTTCGTGCGAGCCTGGCGGCATGCCGCCACCTACGACCCGCGCCGTGGACGGGTCGCCACCTGGCTGCTCGCGATCGCCCGCAACCTGGCGATCGACGTGACCCGTCTCAAGGGCACCATGCCGGTCGACCCGGAGGTGGTCGCGAGCAGGCTTCAAGGCGTTGACGCCGTTGCCGGCCCTGCCGACCGGAGCGCCTTTCCCGATGAGCGCGATCGACTCCGCGAGGCGATCGGCGGGCTGCCTTGGGAGCAGCGGCGGGCGCTCGTCCTCGCCGCCTACGGCGGGCGGACGGCGAGCGAGATCAGCGACCTGGAGGGCGTTCCCCTGGGAACCGTGAAGACCAGGATCCGCGCCGCGATGATGAAGCTGCGCGACGCGCTGGAGGCGACTCATGACGTGTGAGGAGATCCGCGAGCTGGCCGCGGACGTGGCCCTCGAGATCGCCGACGGCGAGCGGCGGGCGGAGGTTCTACGCCATACCGCGGGCTGCGCCGAGTGCCGGCGCCTGGTCGAGGAGCTGTCGGTGGTCAGCGACGAGCTGCTGATGTTGGCTCCCGTTCAGGAGCCCCCGGTCGGCTTCGAGTCCCGGGTGGTGGAGCGGCTGGAGCTGCGGCCGCCCCGGCGCCGGGCGACCCGCCGGGTCTTCTGGCGGGTGGCGCCGGCGGTGGCGGCAGCGGCGATCACCGCGGCGGCGCTGGTCGCGGTGTACCACGACGATCACCAGGTCGCCGATCGCTACCGAACCACGCTCGAGGAGGCGGGCGGGTCGTCGTTCGAGGCGGCACCCCTGCTCGGCGCGGCCGATCGGCGTAACGGGGTCGCCTTCGGGTACGACGGCTCACCTTCGTGGGTGTTCGTAACCGTAGACCCCGCCTACCAGAACCAGGTCTCGAGCGCAGAGCTCGTGACCCGGGCCGGGCGCACGATCGAGCTGCCCTGGTTCGAGCTGGCCGCGGACGGGACCTGGGGCGGTGCGATCCCGGTCGACCTGCGCCAGGTCGCCTCGATCCGGCTCCTTGGCGAGCGCCCGGGCGAGGTGCTCCAGGCATCGATCGGGTCGGACTGAGCCGGGTACGCTTGGCCGCGATGGCGCGGCGAAGCCCGCATGCCGGGGTGGCCTCGATCGTCACCAGGATCCCTCGGGCGGAGGCGGGCCGCGAGATGGCCGAGGCGTTCGGCGCCGAGATCGCGGCCTTCGAGCGGCTCCCCGCCGGCTCGCGCGACGACGTCACCGCCGGGGTGGAGCGCAACCTGAAGCGGTGGTGGCGATGGCTGTCGACCGGCGACACCCCGACCGAGGGCGACTACGACCCCCTGCGCGAGTGGGCGCGGGCCCGGGCATCGGAGGGGGTGCGGCTCGAGGATCTGCTGCGCGCCTTCTGGCTCGGCGGGCGGGTCGGGTGGGAGCTGATTCGCCGCCACGCGCGGCCGGAGGAGGCCGAGTCGCTACTCGACGCTGCCGGCCTGTTGATGCAGTACGTCGACCAGATCTCCACCGTGGTCGCCCACACCTACCTGGCCGAGCGCGAGGTGCTGGTGTCCGAGGAGGAGCGGCGGACACGCAGCCTGCTGGAGCGCCTGAGCGGCGCTGAGCCGCTCGAGCCTGCCGAGGTCGAGCTCGCGGAGCGGCTGGCGGTCCCGATCGAGCCCGCCTACACCCCGTTCGCGGTGGTGATGGCCGGGCGCCCGCCGGGTCGCCACGCGGCGCTTGCGGCACGGCTCCGCCAGCGCGGCTGGCCCTTGACCGTGACCGAGGGCGACCGCGTCGTGGGGCTGGCCTGGAGGCCGTTGGCGCTGGCCGAGCTCGACGAGGGCCCCGAGGCGCTGATGGTGATCGGCCGCCCGACGCCCCGCGCCGAGCTCTTGGACGCCCGGGACGAGCTCGTGCACCTGGTTGAGCACGGTCGCCGCCTCGGCCTGCGCGGGGCGATCGAGGCCGAGGACCACCTGCTCGAGCTCCTGGCGCTGCGCTCCCCGAGCGTGGCGGGGCGGCTTCGCGCCTCGGTCCTCGCGCCTCTGTCCGGGCCCGAGCACGCCGAGCTGCGGCGGACGCTCGAGGCCCTGCTGCGATCTCGATTCGACCGCGCCGCCACCAGCGCCGCCCTCCACATCCACCGCAACACACTCGCCTATCGTCTGCGGCGGATCGAGGAGATCACCGGACTCGATCTGGGCAACCCGCGCGACCTTGCGCGGCTCTACCTCGCCGCCGAGATCGACGCGGAGCAGGCGGCCGGCGGGTGAGCAGGGCCTTGTGCAGATGCACAAGGAGGGCGTCCGAAGTTCGTCGAATCGTGGTTGAAGTCCCGACCGCGCGGGGATTTAATCCAGGCTGGACCATGGGGCCGGCGAGGAGACCACGGGAGGTACGAGGATGCGGCGGGTGAGCAGGAGATCGTCGGTGGCCGCGATCACGGCGCTCGCGCTCGCGGCCGCCTGCGGGCTCACCGCCTCACCGGCCGGTGCCGGCAACAGGGTCCAGTGGATGCAGGGATACGCGGCGCCGGGCACCCCAGACAACTACAACAAGGTCGGGGTGCTGAAGACCGGCCCAAGCAATGCCAGGAACGTCCTCGTCTTCAACCCCGGGACCTCGGCCGGCGCCGCCTATCTGGCGCCCTTCGCCAAGACGCTGGTCAAGAAGCTCAAGGGCTGGCAGGTGTGGTCGGTGGAGCGACGCGAGAACCTGCTCGAGGACCAGTCGGTCGCCGAGCAGGCCAAGGAGGGGATGGCCACCCCACAGCAGCTGTTCGATTACTACCTCGGCTGGATCGTGGATTCGGGCATCACCGACCACTTCCAGCTGATCCCGGACTCACAGGTCGAGTACGCCAAGCAGTGGGGGATGAAGGTTGAGATCAACGACCTGAGGAAGGTGGTCCTGGCGGCGCAGCGCAAGGGCCGCCACGTGGTGATGATGGGCCACTCGCTCGGGGGTTCGATCACCACCGCCTACGCGACCTGGGACTTCGGCGGCAAGCCGGGGGCGAAGGGCCTCTCGGGGCTCGTCTACGACGACGGGGGCAGCAACCCGACCCCGATCACCAAGGCCGACGCCGAGCAGAGGCTGGCCGACCTGGACGCGGGCTCTCCCTGGCTTAGCTTCGGCGGGATCGCGGCGCCGTTTGCGGGCCTGTTCGCCGAGGGGGGAGCGACGCAGGCGCTGATCGCCCCGCATCAGGCCTCGATCGCCCAGTCGTTCCCGCTGCTGCCGGCCGACCTGAAGCCTCCGGTGCCGGCCAACAACCTCGCCCAGTGGGGCTATGCGGCCGACACGCAGACCTCGCCCGCGGCCCTGTTCGCGTTCCAGGCGCACGTCGGGCAGCTCGCCGCCAGCGGCGATCCGCGCGGCTGGAACCAGGCCGGCGAAATCACCCCGATCAGGCGCTACGCGAAGATGTTCGCCGGCTGGAGGTACAAGGACGTCGACGGGGTCGCCTGGTATCACCCGATGCGGCTGACGATCGACGCGGGAGCGGTCGCCGACGGAAACAAGAACCCGGCTCAGAAGGTGATGGGCGTGAGGGCTATCCACGGCGACGACATCAAGACCCCGATCTACGCCTTCGGCGCCGCCGGCGGCCAGAGCGTCCTCGACAGCGCCCAGGCGCTCGCGGACCAGTCCAACCTTCCGAGCGGGGAAGTGACCCTGGTCAACCGCCACAACACCTACGCGCACAACGACCCCGCCGGCGCGCTCCCGCAGAACGCCTTCCTCAACCACCTGCTTCCGTTCCTGCGCAAGGCCGCCAAGCGCTAGGGGGCTTGGCTCGGCCCGCTCGCGGGCCGATTCGGTCCTCCACCTTCCGTGCGGCCGCACAGTCGCGTGTCCAAGCGCTGGCGCCGTGGCCGCGTTGGCCATCTACATCCCGCGAGAAAGCGAGAAGGGCGGGATCCCCGCCCTTCTCTTGGGTGCATGTGTGGATGTGAAGGAACGCCTTTTGAAAGTCCGCACTGGGAGGCACGCGGTCCTCAAGCGGACTCAAGGCTGAATGCTTCCATCCGCAGACGCGGGTGGAAATGGTGAAAAGCCCCCAGATGTCGCTTCGGCGAACCCTCATCATCGACTGCAGCCGTGAGAACCGCGCGTTCGCGGTGCGCCTAGACTTATCGTGAGTCTCGACCCCGGACGCGCGAGCTGCCTCGCTCAGACCATGACCAGCCGCCGAGGATGCGCGCAACACCAATCGAGGGAGGATGATTGAGAATGGCGCGCTATACCGCCGAGCACTTCTCGGCCGATGAGCTGACAGCGCTGCAGGACGAGATAGAGAGCTTCGTGAAGGCCTTGGCGGCTACCGCGGATGTCCACGCGTTGAGCGTCTATCAGGGCTCCCCCGGAACCCCGGCGGAGGAGCGATGGTATGCGACCATCATCTGGAGCCAGCGGACTCCGATCCGTCCGTCCGGCGCCGGCGTCGGTGCGATCAGGTGAGTGATGCTTGCGCCGACCGTCGTCGGCACCCGGCCGCTTGACCCGACGGTAGGCGCTGTCCGGCTGGGCCAAGCCGGTTAAGGAGTCTGTCCGGATTGGCGATCTATGTGGCAACGGGCACGAGAGCCGCGTGGCGGCTGTCCATCCCAAGGTGACGCGCCGCGGCTCGGAAGGAGTGAGCATGCGGAATTTATCTACGAGGGCGCGGCTGATCGCGGCGGCGCTGACCGTGGTGGGGCTGTGCGTCGCGGGCCTCGTGTACGCGGCCTGGACGGCCACCGGCGGGGGCTCGGGCTACGCGAAGGCGGACACGGCCCAGGACCTGACCACGGTCGACGTCTCGGCGAGCACCAGCTCGACCCTGTATCCGGGGGCCGACGGGGACGTCTCGATCGAGATCTCCAACCCGAACCCATATCCGGTCGAGGTGACCGACGTGACCGGGGACGGCGCGATCACCGCCGATGCCGGGCACTCGACCTGCGGCTCGGATGTCGGGCACCCGACCGGGGTCACCTTCACCGACCAGACGGGTCAGACGATCAGCGTGGCGGCAAACGACACCACCCAGACGACTCTCACCAACGCGGCGCACATGTCGAACGCGTCCGATGACAGTTGCCAGGGGGCGACGTTCACGATCCCCGTCAGCCTTTCCGGACACAGCGACGCCTGATCGCCCGGAAGACCAAGACCCTGAGCGTCCTCCTCGCCGGCGTGCTGGCGCTGGGCGCCGTCGCTTACGCCGGGATCGGACGCGACCCGGGCCGCGAGCGGGGGGACCCGCCTTCGGCGGGCGCCGGCAGCTCCGCAGTAAGCGGCTACGGGGAGGCGAGCGGGTTCTACCCGGGTCGCCGCCAGCCAGTGTGGGTCCGGGTCCGAAACCCGTTCGACAACCGGGTCAGAGTCCGCTGGATCCGAACCCGGGTCGGCGACGCCGGCCCGGGATGCACGAGCGAAAACGTGGTCGCGCGCCATAGCCGCGGGCTCCGTCAGCTGCGGCGCGGCAACTGGCGGCACGTGCGGATCCCGCCCCACCAGTCGCGCCGGGTCAGGGTGAGGATGAGGCTGCGCGCCCGAGCCGCCGATGGATGCCAGGGCGCCACTTTTCCGCTCCGGTTCCGGATCAAGGTGAAGGTGTGGGGGCGGTGAGGCGCCGCTCGGCCGTGGCCGCCATGATCGCGGTGGTCGCGCTGGTGGTCGCCGATGCCGACGCGGACGCGGCCGGCTGGCAGGTACCCGGCTCGGGGTCGGGCTACAGCGGCGCCAAGGCGATGCCTGCGGGCAATGTGCCGAGCGCCGCCGTGTCGGGCCGCAACGTCAGCCTCAACTGGTCGGCGTCGGGCGGCATGGTCCCGCTCGACGGCTACCTGGTCAAGCGCTACGACCCCGGCCACGACTCCCAGCCGGTGGGAGCCGACTGCTCGGGAGCGATCTCGGGCACGAGCTGCACCGAGCAGGGAGTCCCGGCCGGCGACTGGACTTACACGATCACACCGGCGCGCGCCAACTGGCGCGGCGCCGAGAGCGCCGAGGGCAACTCGGTCACCGTCGGCGAGGCGACGCTGACCCTCGACTCCTCCTCGGTGTCGAGCCTCCCGACCACGCTCAGCGGGCAGATCGCCGACTTCAAGAGCGGCCAGACGGTCAGCTTCCGGCTCGACGACCCGAGCAGCGGCTCGTCGCTCAGCGGAAGCATCACCCCGAGCCCGGTCCCCGGAGACGGGAGCGCGGACGTCTCGGTGACCATCCCCGCGAGCACCGCCAACGGGGCACACACCGTGTACGCGGTCGGCGACCAGGGCGATGCGGCCGGTGCTCCGCTGACGGTCGCGGTGCCGACCACGATCTCGACCTCCGCCTGGGACGTCCGCGACGCGTCCTCCGGCACCGAGTCGAACCAGTCCGAGCCCCACGCCTTCGCCGGCGACGGCAGGACGGCCACCAGCGGCAGCCTGCTGGGCGGCTTCGACAGCTCTCGCTACCTCCAGTTCGACTACAACGCCCCGCTGCAATCGGGGCTCACCGTCGCCGGAGCCAGCTTCAACTTCAACTTCGCGGCCGGGGGAGGCGGCCAGACCGCCTGCTTCTACTTCGAGGTCCGCCGGGTCTCGACCGGAAACGTGATCGGCACCCACGGCAGCTCCGGCAGCCCGGTCGACTGCCAGACGGGGACGACCCTGAAGGCGACCACCACCTCGCTGCCCGAGGTGAGCACGAGCCAGATCGCCGACGACCTGCGGGTCCGGGTGTTCGTCGACAACTCGCTGCTGGGAGGGATCACCCGCGACCTCGCGACCGTGTCCGGGACGGCGGCGGGCACCCCGTTCGCGCTCTACGAGACCACGATCACCGACACCACGGGGTTGACCACCAACACCACCCCGTGGGGCCTGGCAGCCTCGGGTGACGGCGCCGCGTATCAGAGCACCAACAACTGGCAAACCTCGTTCAGCGGCTCGCGCTATCTGAAGCTCTCCTTCCCGGCCTACGTGCCGAGTGGCGTGCCGGTCAACAGCGTCAGCTTCAGTCACGCCTATAGATCCGCGACCCTCGGCACCACCTGCTTCTACTTCGAGGTCTACTCGGGGACGGACCTGATCGGCACCCATGGGAGCTCCGGCAGCCCGGTCTCCTGCGCGACCTCGACCTACGTCACCGACACAGTCTCGCTGCCCGAGGTCGACACGGCGGCGGAGGCCAACGGCCTCTCGGTGAGGCTGTACGTGCGCAACTCGACCGGGCTCAGCGGCAGCCAGCACGACCTCGCCCAGCTTCAGGTCACCTTCGTCCCCTGATCGCCGCCGCGGGGAGGCCCGCCTGCGGCCGCTTCAGTGGCGGTGCCAGCCCTGGGGCGGCTCAGCCAGCGCCTTGCGCGACGTTTGCGGTGCGAAGTCGGGTCAGGTGCGTCTGGATCGGTGGCATCCCGCCGGCCAGCATCGGTGAAAACCCGAACCAGGAGGTCCGATGCTCTACAGACTCGCCGCATACATCCAGGCGCTGTTCGTCCGGCGCGCCCGGCGGATCGTCGTCGCGCTCGAGGGCCAGGGCGGGCAGGGGACGGTCGAGTACGTCGGCCTGATCCTGCTCGTCTCGCTGTTGATGGTCGGCATGGTCGCGGCCATGAAGGGCTTCAACGGCAAGCAGGGCACCGAGCTCGCGGACGTGATCGTCGGCAAGATCAGGCAGGCGGTGAACGCGATCACCTTCCGCTGAGTCGATCCAGCCCGCAGGCGAGTAGCGTTCGGGCCGTGTCGAGGTCGAGTCAGTCCGATCGTCACCGCGATCCTGCGACCGGCCCGGACCGCTCGCTCTCCCTGACCGGCGGGATCCAGCTGCCACTGCTCGGGATCGGCGTCTGGCAGATTCCCGACGGCCCCGAGGTCGAGGACGCGGTGGGATGGGCGCTCGAGTCCGGGTACCGGCACGTGGACACCGCCCAGGCGTACGGCAACGAGGTGAGCGTCGGGCGTGCGCTGCGGGCAGCCGAAGTGCCCCGCGAGGAGGTGTTCGTGACCACCAAGTTCTTCCCCGGCTCCCGCGACCCGGTTCGCGAGGCCGAGGGCAGCCTGGAGCGCCTCGGCCTCGACCGGCTCGACCTCTACCTGATCCACTGGCCGCAGGGCGGGGCGACCTGGGCCTGGCCGGGGATGGAGGCGGCGCTCGAGCGCGGGCTGACGCGGGCGATCGGGGTCAGCAACTTCGACGTCCAGGAGCTGGCCGAGGTGGTCGGCGCGGCTCAGGTGCCTCCGGCGGTGAACCAGGTGGACTTCAGCCCCTTCAGCTTCCGCCGCCGGTTGCTCGCCGCCTGCGAGGAGCGAGGCGTCGCGCTCGAGGCCTACAGCCCGCTCACCCACGGCCGGGACCTGGACGATCCGACGCTCGCCGCGGTGGCCCGGGAGGCCGGGCGGACGCCCGCCCAGGCCCTGCTGCGCTGGGCCGTTCAGCGGGGCATCCCGGTGATCCCCAAGTCGAGCCGGCGCGAGCGGATCGCCGAGAACACGCGCATCTTCGACTTCTCGCTCGACGAGCATCAGATGGCGATGCTCGATCGGCTCGATCGCACCGGCGGCACCGGCGAGGCGGTTCAGGGCAAGTGGTGGACGCCCGTGGGCCGCGCCCGCTCGCTGGCCGCCCGCCTGGCGAGGCCGATTCGAGGCTAGTCGCGTCGCCTGTCGGCTCGGCCCGGGTGGCGTCTGAGAGACTGGCGCCATGGCCACGCGCAGCTACGATCGCAGCGCCGCGGACCTGCGGCCGGTGGAGCTCGAGCCCGGGTTCGTGCGGACCGCGGACGGCTCCGCGCTCTACTCGCAGGGAGAGACGCGGATCATCTGCACCGCCTCGGTGACCTCGTCGGTGCCGCGCTTTCTCGACGGCTCGGGCCGCGGCTGGGTGACCGCCGAGTACGCGATGCTCCCCGCCTCGACGGGCGAGCGCAAGGAGCGGGACTCCAAGCGCGGGCGCCCGGACGGACGGGCGGTGGAGATCCAGCGGCTGATCGGCCGCTCGCTGCGGGCGGTGGTCGATTTGGAGGCGCTCGGCGAGCGAAGCGTGTTCGTCGACTGCGACGTGCTCCAGGCCGACGGTGGCACCCGTTGCGCGTCGATCACCGGGGGCTATGTCGCCCTGCGGCTGGCGCTGGCGAAGCTGCTCGAGGCCGGGGACCTGGACCGCGTGCCGCTCACCGGCTCGATCGCCGCGATCAGCTGCGGGATCGTCGATGGGGAGCCGCTCTGCGACCTGGACTACTCCGAGGACTCCCGCGCCGAGGTCGATGCCAACGTGGTGATGAGCGGCGACGGGGGGTTGGTCGAGGTCCAGGCGACCGCCGAACGGACGCCCGTGTCGCGGGCCTCGCTCGACGACCTGCTCGCCCTCGCCGAGCCCGCGATCGCCCGCCTGGGCGAGGCGCAGGAGGGAGCGGTCGCCGCCGTCGTCCCGGGCTGATGCCCCGACCGCGAGCCGTGGTCGCGACCCGCAACCACCACAAGCTTCGTGAGCTGGGCGAGATCCTCGATTCGCTCGAGCTGCTCCCGCTCCCCGATTCGGTGGAGCTGCCGCCGGAGGAGGGTGAGACGTTCGCCGACAACGCCCTGGCCAAGGCCGAGGCGGCCCACGCGCGGACCGGGCTGGCCGCGATCGCCGACGACTCGGGGATCGAGGCGTCCGCGCTCGGCGGGCGGCCGGGGGTTCGCTCCGCGCGCTACGCGGGCCCCGAGGCGAGCGACGAGCAGAACCTCGAGCTGCTGTTGCGTGAGCTCGAGGGTGTCGACGATCGCCGGGTCGCCTACGTCTGCGCCCTCGCCTATGTCACCGTCAGCGGCGACTCGCAGATGTTCGAGGGCCGGTGCGAGGGCCTGCTGGCGCAGCGGCCCCGCGGTTCCGGGGGCTTCGGCTACGACCCGGCGTTCGTCCCCGACCAGACCGGCGCCGACGACGGGCGGACGATGGCCGAGCTGAGCCCGGCCGAGAAGCACGCGGTCAGCCACCGCGGCCGCGCCGCCCGGGAGCTCGCCCGATGGCTGGAAGGCAAGCCGTGATCCGCACCAAGGCGGGCGCCGCGTGGCTCTCGGTCGCCTCCAACTTGCTGCTGATCGCGCTCAAGATCGCCGCCGGGGCGATCACCGGCTCGATCGCGATCATCACCGAGGCCGCTCACTCGTCGATCGACCTGCTCGCATCGGTGATCGCGCTGGTCTCGGTCCGCAAGGCCGACGAGCCCCCCGACCCCGAGCACCCCTACGGCCACGAGAAGCTCGAGAACCTGGCGGCCGCGATCGAGGGGATGCTGATCCTGGTCGGGGCGGGGATCATCGTCTATGCGGCGACCCGGCGGCTGGTGGTCGGGGCCGAGGTCGAGCACCTGGGGGTCGGGCTGGCGGTTATCGCCGCTTCGACCGTGGCCAACTTCGGCGTTTCCGCCTACCTGGGCCGGCGCGCGCGCCAGTTCGACTCCGCGGCTTTGGCCGGCGACGCCGCCCACCTGCGCGCGGACGCGCTCACCTCGCTCGGGGTGCTGGCCGGGCTGGCCCTGGTCCAGGTGACCGGCAACGCGGTCTTCGACCCGATCGCGGCGCTGGTCGTCGCCGCCGCGATCGTGTTCGCGGGCCTTCGGATCCTCACGGGGTCCTCGCGGGTGCTGGTGGACGAGGCGCCGCCCCGCGAGGAGCTGGACCGGATCGAGGCGGCGATCGCCGCCGCCCGCCCGCCGGAGATGGTCGGCTACCACAAGCTGCGGGCCCGTCGCGCCGGCAGCCGCCGCCACGTCGACCTCCACGTCCAGTTCCGCTCCGGGACCACGCTCGAGGACGCTCACTCGCTCGCCCATCGCCTTCGCGCGGCGATCGAGTCCGAGATCCCGGACGCTGACGTCCTCATCCACGTCGAGCCGGAGGCCGCGGCTCGCGACCCGGAGGGGCGCCGCGCGGCGCCCTATCGGGCTGGCTGATCCTCCCGCGACCCTAGAACAGGTTGACGGCGGCCGCCAAGCCGACCCCCCCGAGGACGATCGGGTAGCCGACGTAGCCGTTCACGGCCATGACCAGCGCCGCGATCCCGCAGGCGATCACGACCGTCAGCCAGGACGCTCGCTCGAGTGACACGGTCTATATGTTTGCCGACATGGCGGTCAATGCGGAGCAGGTGCCCGGCGGGGCCTCACCCGAGGCGGCCGTCGCCCGCTTGGGCGAGATGTCCCCCGATCTGCTCGGATGCGCGATTCTCGACGCCGATGGGCGGGTGCTGGCGGCCACCGGCGACCCCGAGCGCTGGGGAAGGGCGGGGGCGGCGCTGCTGGCGGCCGCCGACGCCGCCGGCTCCGAGCCGGCCGATCACGTCCACGTTGCGACCGAGGACGGTGAGGCGTTCGCGCTTCGCCACGGCGGGCTGGCGATGGTCTCGGCCGCGGAGCGGTTCACGCTCGCCTCGTTGATGATCTTCGACATGCGCGCCGTGCTTCGCGACCTGGCTCGGGAGTCCGGCTGATGCAGAAGCCCCAGCGGACCATCCTCGGCCGCGTCTCGGCCTACGCGGAGGAGGCGAGCGCCTACCTGCGACGACGGCGGATGACCCGAAAGCCGTTCGCCCGGGTTCACTACCCGGGCGGCCGAAGCGAGGGCTACTCCCCTGACACCACGGCCGGTCGCCGGCTGTTCAGCGCCGCCGCCGAGCTGATCGACGCTGCCGGATGAGCGCTCGGCGCCCAGCCGCCTCGACCGGTCCGGGCCGCCCGGTGGCCGCCTGATGGGCGAGCCCGGCGCGGCGCCGCTGATCGAGGCCGCGCTGGCCGAGCGGGTGGTGGGGCGGGCGCTCGCCCACGGGGGCGACTTCGCCGAGGTGTTCTGCGAGCAGCGGACCGGCTTCGGGCTGTCGATCGACGAGTCGCGGATCGAGCGGGTCCAGAGCGGCTCCGAGCTCGGCGCCGGGGTCCGGGTGATCAGCGGGGAGACCACCTACTTCGCCCACGTCGACGGGCTCGCGGAGCGGGACCTGGAGCGAGCCGCGGCGGCGGTTGGGGCGGCCGCCAGGGGTGAGCGGCGAAAGCCCCAAGCGCTCGGCGCGGTCGAGGCCCCGCGGCTTCAGGAGGTCGCGATCGTCCCCGCGGAGGTGCCGGCGGACAGGAAGGCGGACCTGCTTCGCACCTGCGACGAGATCGCGCGCGGAGCCGGCGGCGAGGTCGCCCAGGTCCAGGCGAGCTATTCGGAGGGGCGGCGCCGGGTGACGGTCGCCAACTCCGACGGCCGCTTCGCGGCCGACGATCGGACCCGGGTCCGACTCGGAGTCCAGGCGGTCGCAAGGCGCAACGGCAAGGTCGAGACCGGATTCGAGACGCTCGGCGGACACAGCGGCTACGAGCTCACCACCGAGGGGGCCCCAGAGCGGATCGCCGAGCGAGCGAGCCGGGTGGCGCTGACGCTGCTCGACGCCGATCCGGCGCCCGCCGGAGCGATGCCGGTGGTGGTCGGAGGCGGCTTCGGCGGCGTCCTGTTCCACGAGATGACCGGCCACGGCCTCGAGGCCGACCACGTCCAGAAGGGCGCCTCGGTCTACGCGGGCAAGCTCGGCGAGCGGGTCGCCGCCCCCGAGGTGGACGCCTTCGACGACGGTCGGATGCCGGGCGAGTGGGGCACCGATGCGATCGACGACGAGGGGACGCCGGCCCAGCGCACGCCGGTGATCCACTCCGGCCGAATCACCTCCTACCTGTACGACCTGGTGCGGGCCCGCAAGGACGGGGTCGCCTCGACCGGCAACGGGCGCCGCGAGAGCTTCCGCCACCTGCCGATCCCGCGGATGACCAACACGTACATCGCACCGGGCAAGGCGAAGCCCGAGGAGCTGATCGCCGAGGTCGAGCGCGGCTTCTACGCGGTCTCCTTCGCCGGCGGCCAGGTCGACCCGACCACCGGCGACTTCGTCTTCGGCGTCTCGGAGGGCTACCTGATCGAGGCCGGCGAGGTCACCAGGCCGTGCAGGGGGGCGACCCTGATCGGCAACTGCCTCGAGGCGCTGGCGCAGATCGACGCGGTCGCGTGCGACTTCCTGATGAAGACCGGCTTCTGCGGCAAGGGCGGCCAGCGGGTGCCGGTCGGCACGGGCCAGGGGCACGTGCGGATCCGCGAGCTGACGGTCGGCGGGACCGCGGTCTGATGCCCGACGTCCTGGCCAAGGTCGCGGAGCGCTCGCTCGAGGCGACCCTGTCCGCCGGGGCGGAGGCCGCCGAGGCCTACGCCCGTGACTCGATCGGCCGCGAGATCCGGGTCTTCGAGGGCGAGGTGGAGAGCCTGACCGAAGCCGGCGAGCGCGGCCTCGGGATCCGCTGCTGGATCGATCACCGGGTCGGTTACGCATACGGGACCGACCTGGGCGATTCGGGCCTGCGCGGGATCGCCGCCGCCGCGGTCGAGGCGGCCCGGGCCGCCGACCCGGACGAGTTCGCGGCCCCGCCGGACGCTGCGAGCGAGGCGCCGCCCCAGATCGCGGGCCTCGCCGACCCCAAGTTCGGCAAGTCGAAGACCGAGCACAAGGTCAGGCTCGCGAAGGCGGTCGAGAAGGCCGCCCGGGACGCGGATCGGCGGGTGGTCGCGGTGGAGACGGTGGTCTACGCCGACGAGGAAGAGCGGGTGGCGCTTGCCTCCTCGACCGGGCTCGCCGGCTCCTATGAGGCGACCACCGCCTACGCCTACCTCCAGGCAATCGCCGAGGACGGCGGCGACAAGCAGACCGGCCTCGGCTTCGGCATGGGCCGCTCGGCGAAGGGGCTCGACCCCGAGGAGATCGGCCGCGAGGGGGCCGAACGCGCTGCCTCGCTCCTCGGCGCCGCCAAGCCCGCCTCGCGCACCTGCCCCGTGGTCCTGGACCCGACCGTGGCGGCATCCTTCGCCGGCTTCATCGGCGGCACCCTGTGCGCGGACGCGGTCCAGCGCGGGCGCTCGCCGTTCGCCGACCGGCTCGGCGATCAGGTCGCCGCCGTGGCGCTGACCCTGACCGACGACGCCACCGACCCGGCCGGGCTCAACTCCTCGCCGTTCGACGCCGAGGGCTCGCCCGGCGAGCGCACCCCGCTATCGAGGCCGGTCGCCTGGCCGCCTACCTTCACGACTCCTACACCGCCCGCCGCCAGGGCGAGGGCGCCCATACCACCGCCAACGCCTCGCGGGCCGGCTACCGCTCCCCGCCCTCGGTCTCGACCTCGAACCTGATCGTCACCCCGGGCGCGGCCAGCTTCGAGCAGCTGCTCGCCGAGGCCGGCGAGGGCGTCTACGTCACCGACGTCGCCGGCCTCCACTCGGGGGTGAACCCCGTCTCGGGAACCTTCTCGGTCGGGGCCACCGGCCGGCTGATCTCCGGCGGCGAGCTGGCCACCCCGGCGGACGAGTTCACGATCGCCTCCGACCTCCAGTCGATGCTGAAGGCGCTCACCGCCGCCGGATCGGAGGCCCGCTGGGTGCCGTTCGGCGGCTCGGTCTCGACCCCGGCGCTCTTGATCGGCGAGATGGCGATCGGGGGCGCTTAGGCGGGCGTCGCTGCGGTCCCAGGGGCCGCAAAAGGACGATAATCGAGCCGTTGTGGTGGCCAGCGACGAGCTCGGGCGGGGTCGCGAGTCGTTCGCGAGCCGGGCTTGGGCAGACGCCCACCAACGGCTGACAGCCGCCGACCGGGCCCAGTCGCTCGGGGCGGAGGATCTGGAGCTGTTGGCGACCTCGGCCTACATGGCGGGCGCCGAGGACGAGTACTTCGGGGCCCTGGAGCGTGGGCATCAGGCCTACCTGGATGCTGGCGAGGCGCTGAGCGCCGCGCGTTGCGCGATCTGGATCGGCGTCAACTTCGCGCGGCGGGGGGAGATCGGCCGCGCCAGCGGCTGGCTTGGCCGGGCGCAACGGCTGGTCGAGCGCCAGCACGATGACTGCGTGGAGCGGGGGTATCTGTTGTTGCCCGTCGCCTTCCGGCACGAGGCGAGCGGTGACTGGGAGGCGGCGGCCGCGACTCTGTCCGAGGCAGCCGAAGCGGGCGAGCGGTTCGGCGATCGAGACCTGTTCGCCCTTGCCCTGCACGAGCAGGGCCACCTGTTGATCGAGCATGGGCAGGTCGACAAGGGCCTGGGGCTGCTGGACGAGACGATGGTGGCGGTGACCGCTGGAGAGCTGTCCCCGATCGTCACCGGGCTGGTCTATTGCGGCGTGATCCTCGCCTGCCAGAGGGCCTATGAGCCGCGCCGGGCTCGGGAGTGGACCACGGCCCTGACCGGCTGGTGCGAGCGCCAGCCCGAGATGGTCAGCTTCACCGGCCGCTGCCTCACCCATCGGGCAGAGATCATGCAGCTCCACGGTGCCTGGTCGGAGGCGCTCGATGAGGCGCGGAGGGCGGCTGACCGATTCGCCGAACAGGGCGATCAAGCGGCAGCCGGGGAGGCGTCCTACCGACAGGGAGAGATCTACCGCTTGCTCGGACGGTCCGCCGCCGCCGAGGATGCCTACCGGGACGCGAGCCGGAGGGGCTGGGAGCCGCAGCCGGGCCTTGCCCTGTTGCGACTGGCGCAGGGGAGGAACGGCGACGCGACGGCGGCGATTGGTCGCGCCCTGGAGGAGGCCGGCGAAGGCCCGACGCGGGCGGGCCTGCTGGCCGCATGCGTCGAGATCATGCTCGCGGCGGGCGATCTTCAGGCAGCTCGCCGGGCCTGCGGCGAGCTGGAGGCGATGGCCACTGGCCATGGCACCGCGATGTTCGATGCGATCGTCGCCGGTGCCCGTGGCGCCGTGGACCTCGCCGAGGGCGACCCCCGGGGCGCGCTGCCGACGCTGCGTCGAGCCCAGCAAGCGTGGCAGGAGCTCGAGGCTCCGTACGAGATCGCCCGGGCGCGGCTGCTCTGCGGGCTTGCCTGCGGTGCGCTCGGGGATGGCGATGGAATGGCGCTGGAGTTGACGGCGGCCCGCGAGGCCTTCGTGCGTTTGGGTGCTGCGCCGGACCTCGCTCGTCTGGAGTCGCTGGCCGGCCGCGGGGCGCCGGGCGAAGACCACGGGTTGACGCAGCGCGAGCTCGAGGTGCTGCGGATGGTCGCCGCCGGGAAGACGAACAAGGCGATCGCCGCGGAGCTGGTCCTCAGCGAGCGGACGGTCGAGCGGCATGTGGGCAACATCTTCGCCAAGCTCGGCTTGTCCTCGCGCGCCGCGGCCACCGCGTACGCGTACGAGCATCAGCTCGTCTGAGCCCTGATGGGTGAAATCACCCATGCCACCGAGTGGCGGGAATTGGGTGGTTCAGCCGATGCGCGATCAATCCGGCGGGCCTAGCCTCGGTCGCGAGCCCGTTGTGGGCGATCCACGAGCCAAGGGAGCCATGAAATGCCGAAGGTATCCAGAGACACAGCGTCCGAGACCGTCGCACTCGAGGGCCTCGACGTGCGCCTCGAGCACCTCGAAGGGGGCTACTCGGTCTGCTTTGAGTCACACACCGCCGACGCGGACCTCGCCGACCTCTTCCGCGGACTGCCCGACGACCGCTGCCAGTTGCCCCGTTGGGGGTATGTGATCAAAGGCAGGGTCTCGTTCAGGTTCGCCGACCGGGAGGAGACCTACGAAGCCGGCGACGCCTACTACGTGCCA
This sequence comes from uncultured bacterium, assembly GCA_963811625.1. GTDB lineage: Bacteria > Actinomycetota > Thermoleophilia > Solirubrobacterales > 70-9 > AC-56. The sequence goes on from CAWERS010000002.1 coordinate 636,292, forward strand.
CCTGGCCACACGCCGGTCCACTTCGAGGGGGCCGAGATCGTCGAGTTCAGTCCCACCGACGAGCTGGGCGAGACGATCGGCGTGGTGATGGAGAACCTGGGCGCCGGCGGGGTCGCGGCGTGACCGCGACCCTCCGCCGGCGGGCCACGAACGGTCCTCGCGTTGGCGGCCCCCGGGAGCGGATGGTGGCCGGCCTCCCGGTCACCGAGCGGCGGCTCGACGCGGCTGGCACCTCGACGGCGGTATTCGAGGGCGGCGAAGGGCCGCCGCTGCTTCTGTTGCACGGAGGGATTGAGTGCGGAGGCGCGTACTGGGCGCCTGTCGTTTCCGAGCTCGTCGGGAGCCGTCGGCTGGCGATTCCCGACGTCCCCGGGCTGGGGGAGAGCGAGCCACTTGCGCGGTTGGACACCCACGCGTTCGCCGACTGGATGGCGGCGCTGCTCCGGCTCACTCAGCTGGAGCGGCCGATGCTGGTCGCGCACTCGCTCCTGGGCAGCCTGGCTGCCCGGTTCGCGGCTCGGCACGGCGACCTCCTCGGGGGCCTGGTGATCTACGGCGCTCCCGGGATCGGGCCCTATCGGATGCCGCTGGGTCTTCGCCTGGTCGCGATCAGGTTTGGTCTGCGGCCCACGGAGCGGAACTCGGACCGCTTTGATCGCTGGGCGTTCTTCGACCTCGACCGGGCCCGCAGGCGGGACCCCGAGTGGTTTGCCGCGTGGAGCGCGTACACCCGTTCGCGAGCGCTCGTCCCGCACGTCAAGCGGACCATGCGACAGTTGATCCGGAGCGGCACCAAGCGGATCCTCGACCCCGAGCTTGGCGGGATCACGATTCCGACCACCCTGCTCTGGGGCAGGCACGACCGCTTCGTCCCGCTCGGCCTCGCCGAATCGGCCGCCGCCCGACTCGGCTGGTCGCTTCAGGTGGTCGACGCCGCCGGCCATGTCCCCCACATCGAGCGGCCCGACGCGTTCCTCGATGCACTCAGGACCGCGCCGACCACTTGGTCGTCAGCCGCTCAGCGCGTATAGCTGAGCAGCTGCTCGTGGGCCTGGCCGCCCGAGACCTGGACCGTCTCGATCGCCCCCACGCCGCGGGCGTAGGACTTTCGCTCGACGAAGTTCTTCTCGAGCGGGTTGACGTCCCTGGTCTGGAGCACGTGGTCGAAGCTGCCGAACGGCACCGTCGCCTTCGCGTCGATGCTGGTCACGCTGGCCTTGTCCTCGGCGTTGCCCTTGTCGTACTCCTGCCGATAGGTCTGCCCGACCGCCGGCTCGCCGGGCATGATCACCCCGGCCTCGGCCCCGCCGACCCCGGCCTCCCAGGAGCCCGCGGTCGAGACCACCTTGCCGTGGTCGTACTCCTTGGTGTCCTCGCCCATGTACCAGACGTTCCCGGAGGAGGAGTCCTGGGCATACCAGTCGTAGGTCTTCTCGATCGGCTGGCCGTGGGCGCTGACCACGTCGTGGACCACCCGCGACGTCACCCCGTCCACGACCTTGGTCCGGTTGGTGACCGTGACCACGACCCGCTGGTCGAGGCCGTTCTCGACTTCGCGGTAGACCCACCGGCTGCCCGGGGCCAGCGGCCAATAGGGGTTGTCGATCTTGGTCGTGAACTCGGCCGGGTTCAGGTTGGCCGGCTCACCGCCCACGGGGAGCTTCGAGCTGGCGGGGACGGTGGCGGCACCGCTTGGGGAATCCGAGCCGCCGTTCGACCCACAGCCGGCCAGTACCAGGCCGAGGATCGAGCCGGCGAGCACGACGCTCGTGATCGAGCGGGCGGTGAGCTGCTTCAGTGACCGGTTCATCGTCTCCTCCTTGGATTGGCGATGCCGGCCACCTTCGCCAACCGGGATGAACGTTCGATGACAAAAAGACGCCCCCTCGCCGCTCAAGGGGGTCGCAGGAACTCCATCGTCTCCCACGCCGGCCGAAAGCCGAGCCGAGCGTAGAGCTGCCTGGGCCGGTCCTCGGCGTCGGCCGTGATCCAGAGGTCGCGGACATCGCCCGCCGCCTCGACCGCGGCCCGGGTCACCGCGGTACCGCGGCCGGCGCCACGGTACTCGGGGTGGACGTACACGGCTGTGATCTCGGCCGCCGTACCGTCGGTCTCGATCTGCGCGAAGCCCATCGGCTCGCGATCCTCTCGCGCGACCAGCACCTTCGCGCCCCGACCCAAGGAGATCTCGCGCGCGAAGATGAGGTAGCCGTCGGTCTCGAGGTCGGGGAAGTCCTCGTGGTGCCAGGCGAGACGTAGGTCATGCACCGCGTCGTAGGGAACCTCCTCGACGGCAAGCTCAGGGCCCGGTGGCATCGACGCTTCGTGTCGCATCCACACCAGGCGCGTGGCCTTCCAGCCCCGGGCCTCGAAGCCCGGCCGCAGCGGCTTCGCGGCTTCGACCAGGTCGAAGTCCAGCCGCCGATGCTCGAGCCCGGCGAGGGCCTGATCGGCGAAGGCCGCGAGCTCATCCACGCCCATCTCCGGGTCCTCCTCGACCCGGACCACGTTGAAGTCCCAGTAGCTCGGGCGGTCCGTCGCTCGCACCACGGTTCCATGAGCCCACGGCTCGACCAGGTCACAGACGGAGGCATGCAGGGCATCGCGCCAGGCCCGCGCGCGAACCGCCGCGTCCCCACCGGGAAGGCTGGAGGGAGTCACCGCGCCAGGGTACGGGGCGAGTGTCCCGCATGCTCCTTTGAAGCGACCACCTACTCCTTTCCCGCAAATTCGGAGTAATTCCGTCTCCGTTTTGCCGCAATTTGCGGATCTTGGCGTTTGGCGCTTCGCGCCGGCAATCCTACGATCGCGAGCACTCGTCCGCGGGTGGGAGAGGAGAGTGTCGGTCAGAGGGGGCGCGAATCGGCTCGACGGGATTCGGACCGTCGAGAGTTTCGTATGAGAGCGCCCGCTTCTCCACGCCGTTCTGGCGCTTCCTCCCAAGGGTCGCCGGCGTGGCGCGAGCGATCGGGGCGACTCTACGAGGAGCTTCGACGTCCTGCTCGGGCGATGATCCGCCGCGCGTTCCGGCGGGCGTTCGACGACGCCGAGGTCGAGGACATCTACGCCAACGCATGGCTGGGAACGCTTCGCGCGCTCGAGCATCGACACCAGACGCTCAGCGACGAGGAGATCCGCAAGTACGTGCTGGCGGCGGTCGCCAACCATGCGAGCAAGGAGCTTCGGCGCCGCAAGCGGCGTCCCACGGCCCCGCTCGACGCGGTTCATGCGGTGGCCGACGAGGGGGTGCCCCCGGACGAGCGGGCAACGAAGCTGGAGCACTCCCGCATGACCCGGGACCTGCTGTCGAGCCTGCCGCCCCGCCGCCGGGCGGTGATGTTGCTGCGCTACGGCTGGGGCCTCGAGCCCCGACAGGTCTGCAGCCTGGTCCAGGGCCTTTCCCCCCGGGCCTACCGCAAGGAGATCACCCGCGGGATCGACGAGCTGACCGAGAAGCTGCGCCGGGTCGAGAGCGGTGACTGGTGCGCTGATCGCGAGCCGATCCTGAAGGCCTATGCGGCGGGCCTCGCGAGTCCCGACCAGCAGCGCCAGGCCGAACAACATCTCTCCCACTGCCGCCGGTGCGGGGAGTTCGTCGGCAGGCTCCACGGCCACCTGCACGACGTCGGCAGCTCGATTGCGTTCCCGGCCGCCGCCGACGCGATCGACGACGGCCGGCTTGGGTTTGCGGAGCGAATCGGCGACGCCGTTCACCGGGCGCGGGATGCCGGAGCCCAAGCGTTCGGTGCGCATGGTGGGGACAGCGCTCCCGATGCTGCACAGGCGGTCAGCGCCTCGAGCGCTGCTCGGGGGGCCGGCGCGGCCGGCACCGGGGCCTTGGCCAAGCTGGCTGGAATCGGCACGGCCGGCAAGCTGGCGGCGGTTTGCCTTGGTGGGGGCGCGGCTGCCACTGCGTGCTTGGCTGCGGGCGTACTGCCGACCAGCCTTCCCGGCATCAAGGCCGGTGCCAGGCCGGTGGCCTCCGAGCGCCCCGTCCACGCGCGGACCGGTCCAGCCAGCTCTGGGGCGTCCACCGTCCAGCCGGGATCGGAGCCGATCGAGTCGTCGACACCGTCGGCGGGCGAGCCGACCGACGGCCCGGCCGCTCCCAATCCTGCGCCCGAGCCCGAGCCTCCGCCGCCTGCCCCGATCGAGTCATCGACGCCTCCGCCCCAACAGGAGTTTGGGGTCGCCTCGGCCGCGCCGTCGAGCCCGAGCTCTGCGACCGGGTCATCCACCGGCGAACCCGCAACCCAGCGGGAGTTCGGCCCGTGAGCCGGGGCCGGGGTGCCACCCTGGCCTGCTGTGCGGCTGCGCTGCTCGTCGTCGCAGGTCGGTCACCGACCCCCGCGAGCGCCGCCGGCCACACCTACACCGTCATCCAGTGCGACCCGCTGAACCGCTCGCACGCAGACGCGGTGCTCGAAGACGCGTCGCCCTATGCGGCCCGAAGCTTCTGCGGTGACCCTCACAACGACCAGGCGATCAAGGTGACCAGCACGGGCCATGCACAGCACGGCAGCTTTGGACGGGCTCGTTGGCGGACCGGGTCTCCCGACCTCGAGATCGTCGGGGCCGACCTGTGGGGGAAGTTGCGGCGGGACAACGGCCATGCGGCTCGGATCTGGATGGCGGACCCGCGCTTGAACGAGGTCGCTCGGGTTGCAGTGGGCAACGCCCATGCGACCGCCTTTCACCGCTACCGGTGGAGTGCGAATGGCCACGGTGCACGGCAGCTCGTCGCCGGCCTCACGTGTGAGCGCCCGACCGGCTGCCGCCAGTCCAACCGGGCGACGACGTCGCTGCGCGCCGTTCGCCTAAAGGTGGCCGACTACTCGGATCCGAGCTTTACAGCGCTTGATGGAACTCTGCTTGACGCCGGCTGGCTGCGCAATGAAAGGAATCTACGAGCGCAGGTCAACGATTCCGGCAGTGGCATCCTAAGCCTCGCTGTATCGGTCAACGGCAGACGGCTTGACGAGCGAGAGGGCAACTGCAACCTGCTTCCGGCTACCCCCAACGCTGGTCAGTTTCAGATCTGCGGCAAGCAAGTCTTCGGAAACGACAATCCAGACACCGCCAACCCGCCCTTCAAGGATGGTGTCAACGCCCTGACGGTGTGTGCCGCTGATTTCGCCGGCAACCGAACCTGTGAAGAACGCATGATGCGCGTCGACAATACGCCTCCGGCGATCTCGTTCGCTAGTTCCCAGGACCGTGGCGATCCCGAACTGATTCGTGCCGCTGTCAACGATCCCACCTCTGGGGTGGAATCAGGACAGATTCTCTATAGACCCATTGGCCTGGCGTCCTGGCGATATCTTGACACTCGTCTGCGGGACGGCGCGCTGACGGCGCGGGTGGACTCGATCAGCAATCCCGCTGGGGAATACGAGTTCTTGGCCCAAGCCACCGACGTGGCGGGCAACGTCGCTCAGACCACCCATAAGGCGGATGGTCAGCCGATGGTGCTCACCTTCCCACTCAAGTCCAAGGCCCGCCTGAGCGGGCATCTCGCACCCGGCGGCGCGTCCCGGCTGACGATCCGCTACGGCCACAGCTCCAAGGTCGCGGGCCAGTTGCGGGATGCGGCCGGAAGGCCCCTCGCCGGCGAGCCGGTCGTGGTGACGGAGCACTTCGGCGCCGGCGCATTGATCGATCGCCGGGTGCGGACCGTGCGAACCGACCGGGATGGGCTCTGGGGCGAACGGCTGCCCGCCGGGCCCTCGCGGCGGGTCACCGCCACATACGCCGGGACCACGCGCTACGTCGCCGACCAAGCGAGCGCCGGCCGCCTGCGAGTGAAGACCAAGGCAACCCTTCATCTGTCTCGCCCCCACGTGCGGGAGGGGCGGAGGGTCGTGTTCCGCGGGCGGGTGGCCCACCTGGCGGCGAGGATCCCGGCGGGCGGCAAGCTGGTCGAGCTCCAGGTCAAGGATGGCTCGAACTGGCACACCGTTCGCCAGGCCTTCTACACGGGCTCCAGCGGCCGTTACCGGATGCGCTACCGCTTCGCGCGCTTCTACACCTCGAACGTCTCCTACCGCTTCCGGATCAAGGTCCTGCGCGAGCTCGGCTGGCCATACAAAGCGCCGGTAAGCTCGCGAGCGAAGCGGCTCGTGGTCAAAGCGCGCTGAGCCTTGGCCGCGATCCTGAGTGGGCCCGGAGGGGGTTCGTGAGGTGAGGAGGATTCGCAGGCACCTGACTTACGCCAACGTGATGGCGACGCTGGCGTTGCTGGTGGCGCTGGGCGGAGGCGCCTATGCGATCGACCGGGTGAGCTCGCGCGAGATCGTCAATGGGACGGTCAAGAGCATTGACCTCAAGAACCGGAAGGCCGTCCGCGCAGCAGACGTTAAACACAACGGTCTAACGGGGAAGGTGATCAGTGAACGCTACCTTGAATGCCCAGGCATTTGCTCGGATTACCGGTGACGAGGCGGGGGACTGCGACCCGACCTCGTCCACGCAATTCATGACATGCGCAGACACGACCTTGCGGCTTCAACGACGGGCACGGGTACTCGTGGTTGCTACCGGCAATGAGGAAAGCGCGGGTGCTCCGGCACAGGCGATTTGCGAGGTTGAGGATCGATAACCAACCTGAGGCCCTTGCCGTTCAGCCCGGAGAGGAAGCGCGCGACAATACGTCAGGCTCCGCCACCAACGGATTTTCGCACGGACCGTTGTTGACTGAGAATCCGCTGCAAGAAGGGGATCACAGCATCGCTCTTGTCTGCAAAGAATTCACCGGCAACGTTCGCATCGACGTGCCGACCATCGCCGCGATTGCGATCGGGTCGCGTTAGGCAGGCCGGTGACAGGGCCGGATCCACCGCGCTCACAGGCGCGTCCGGGGTAGACTCGCCCCCGTCGATCGCTCCAGCGGTGGAGAGGTCTATGGATGGGCGCGGAAGCGTTTGGAAGGGAAGGACACCCTGGCCTCGAACTTGATCCGGAAGCTGATGGCAACCGTTGACCGATCGCAGAGCCCGACCGCCGTCCTTCATTGCGGTCCGCTGACGGCGACGGTGGTCAGGGTGGGTCGCAACCGGTTGCTGCTGGAGCTGGCGGGTCGGCTGGACGTCGACTCGGTCGAGCAGCTCGACCGGCGGCTGTTCCTGCCTCGCCGGGTCGACATCGGACTCGACATGAGCGAGCTCGACTTCATCGACGAGGCCGGGACCGAGTACCTGCTGATGCTGGCCCGCAAGAAGGGCGGCAGGGCGCAGGCGGTCGCCTGCTCGCCGGTCGCCGCGCGGGCACTCGAGCTGAGCGGCCTGGAGCGCCTGAGGCCTCACGGCTCCGTCTGAGGGGGCCGTGTCACGCACCCTGAAGCTGACCCCGACCGAGTCGGTCGAGGTCCGCGGCAGCACCCCGGAGGCGCTCGAGGTGGAGGCCACCTACGGCCCGGCGAGCAAGGCGCCTCCCAAGCACCTGCACCCGGCCCAGGACGAGCACTTCGAGGTGCTGGCCGGGACGCTCCGCGCCGTCGTCGGTGACGAGGAGCGCGCCCTGGGGCCGGGGGAGACGCTCGAGGTCCCGCGCGGGACCCCGCACCAGATGTGGAACCCGGGCGAAGGGCAGGCGCGCGTTCTGTGGCAGACCCGCCCCCGTGGCCGCACCGAGCAGTGGTTCACCGCCCTGGACACGCTCCAGCGCCAGGGCCGGGTGGGCGGCAACGGGCTGCCTGGGCCGCTCGCCTTCGGCGCCCTGCTGACGGAGTACAGCGACGTCTTCCGGCTCGCCGTGGGGCCCGACCCGCTGGTGCGCGGCGCCCTCGCGGCGCTGGGAGCTGTGGGCCGGGCGCGCGGCTACGACCCGGTCGAGCTCGGCGCCGGGGGCCAGCCGACCTAGTCCTCGGTCCGGCGGCGGCCAGCGGTGCGACCTTCACAGAATCGGCACACCCGGGGCGGGGGTGCGGATATAACACGCGCAGCGCAAGCCCCGCACCCTCTGGGGGAGGCAAGATGATCGGAAGACCCAGGGACCATTCGTCGAAGCTGGCTCGTGGCGAGCTGGCTGATCCCGAGCGCGCGGAGCGGCTCGAGGCCGCGGATCCGGAAGGCTTCATGCGCCGGCGCGAGTTCCTGGGCCGGACCGCGGCGCTCGCCGGCGCCGCCGGCTTGGCGGCGGTGCTGCCCGCCGACGCCCTGGTGGCGGAGGCGGCGCGTCACGGGCTTCGCCCGCTGCCCAAGCCCCACCGGATGCCGATCGACACCGTGATCGTGCTGATGATGGAGAACCGCTCCTTCGACCACTACTTCGGCTGGAATGGATACGCCGATGGCAAGCAGGCGGGCCTCTCCTACCCCGACGCGAACGGCAATCAGGTCGCCACTCACCGCCTGACCGCGGACTTTCAGGGATGCGAGTTCCGCGACCCCAACCATTCCTGGGACGGGGGGCGCTACCAGTACAACCACGGCCGCATGGACGGGTTCGTGAAGGGGAACGCGGCCGGGACCGGCAGCGACGCCTACGCCGCCGGCTACTACCTGAAGCGCGACCTGCCGTTCATCCCCTACGCGGCGGGCGCCTTCACGCTGTACGACCGCTGGTTCTGCTCGATCATGGACTCCACCTATCCGAACCGCCACTATCAGTGGGGGGCCCAGGACGGCGGCACCAAGGGAAACCAGCTCCCGTCCGGCGCCGGGTTTGCCTGGGAGACGATCTTCGACCGGGCGATCGCCCGCGGCCTGTCGGCCCGCTACTACTACTCCGACCTCCCGTTCGCGGCCCTCTACGGCACCCGCGGGGTCGCCTGGTCGAGCCCGGTGGCCGAGTTCTACGCCGACGCCGCGGCCGGCCGGCTGCCGAACATCGCCTTCGTCGACCCCTCGTTCGTCGGCGAGGACCAGGGCGTCTCCGGCGACGAGCACCCGCACGGCGACATCCGGGTGGGGCAGGCGTTCATGTCCGACGTCGTCCACGCGTTCATGGAGTCGCCGCAGTACCGGCGGGGGGTCCTGTTCGTCGACTACGACGAGTGGGGTGGATTCTTCGACCACGTCAAGCCCCGGCGGGTCCCTGACGACCGCCAGAACCATCCCCACCTGGAGCTCGACTACGGGTTCACCGGCTTTCGGACCCCGGGGGTGTGCGTGTCGCCGTTCGCCCGCAAGGGCGGGGTCAACCACATGCAGGTCACCCACGAGTCGGTGCTGAAGCTGATCTCCTACCGCTGGCGGCTCGGCCACCTGAACCGCCGCCACCGCCACGCCACCAACCTGGGGCGGACGCTCGACTTCGAGCACCCGCGCCCGGAGCCGCCGTCGCTGCCGGACCCGACGGCGATCGCGGCCACCCCCTGCACCCCGAACCTGGCGCCGGGCGCCAAGCTCGCCCGGCCAAAGCCCCACGACATGGCCAAGCTCCAGAGCTCGGGCCTTCTGGAGCGTTACGGCTACAAGGTCCTGACCCCGAGCTTCGACCAGGTGTTCCGCCAGCCCGACAGCGTCAGCCGGGCGCTGCGCGACTCCGCCGGGGGGCCGTGATCGTGAGCCGGCGCCGCAGGTCGCTGACCTACCTGGTGGTGTTCGCGGTCGGCGCGACCGTGGGCGCCGTCGGCCTGGTGGCGGGCGCGGGCGGCCTGATCAAGACCTCGACCAGCGACGGGACGCCGATCGTCTCGGTGCGCCCGACCGGGGTGGGGCTGCCGCTGGTCGGCGCCGACGGCACGGTCGGCGCCGGCGACTACGCCTCGGTGCTGAAGAGCTACCACGACTCGGGCGCATACGCGAAGGACCAAAGGACAGTCGACCGGCGGGCGCGCGAGTACCTGCTGGGCCGTGTGCACGCGCTTCGCAGCCGCCCGTGCTCGAGCGCCAAGCGCGCCTGCGCCCGCCCGAAGCCGGCCCTGGTGCTCGACATCGACGAGACCTCGCTCTCCAACTACCGCTACCTCTCGGCAACCAACTTCTCGGGGGCGGTCGGAGCGCTGGCGCTGGCGGTGGCCAACGCCGACGATCCCCCTGTCCGGCCCACCCTGCACCTGTTCGAGGTGGCTCGCAACCACGACATCGCCGTGTTCTTCATCACCGGGCGCCCCGACAACATCCCCGGGGTGCGCTCGCAGACGGTCGCCAACCTGCACGGCGCCGGCTACGACGGCTGGGCGGGGCTTTCGCTCAACCCCGGGGGGCTCGCCACCGTCCCCTACAAGAGCGGTGAGCGGGCCGGGATCGAGCGGCGTGGCTACCGGATCGTCGCCAACGTCGGCGACCAGGAGAGCGACCTGCAGGGCGGCCACGCCGACCGCGCCTTCAAGCTCCCCAACCCGTTCTACTTCATCGGCCCCTGAGGGCCGGCTTCGGGTAGCCGGCCCCGTTCGGGCTCAGCCGAGCAGAGTCTCGCCCACGTAGCCGCCGGGCCGCGCCCCGGGCGGAACCGCGAAGACCGCGCTGGCGTTGTGGCGGATGTACTCGTTCAGGGCGTCGAAGGAGCCGAGCCGCCGCTGGATGGCGATGAACTGCTCCGGGTCGCGCTGGAAGGAGACGAAGAAGAGCCCGGCATCGAGCTCGCCCAGCGTCTCGACCACCCCGTCAGTGAACGAGTAGCTTCGGCGCAGGATCCGCTGGCCGGCGTTCTCGGCCGGGGCGGCGAGCCGGATGTGGGCGTCGCCGGGGATCACCCGGTGACCGTCCTCGCCGCCTGGGAGCCCTCGACGTTGGCCTCGAAGTCGTAGAGGTCGAGGTGGGAGTAGCGCTCCTCCTCGCCGGTGATCTTCGAGGCGGAGACCTCGTCGAGCAGGGCGCTGGCGCCATTGGCGATCTGGGCGGCCTGCAGGTTCAGGCCCTGCGACTTTCGCTGCAGCTCCTCGACGTCGGCCTCGAGCTTCTGGGCCACCGGCGCCATGCCCGCGGTGGTGTCGTTTGCCCAGAGCGCCTGCTCGATCTTGTGGAAGCCGCCGAACTGGCTGCGCGGAACGTCGTTGATCCGGGCGTCGATCTCGGGGTCGAGCTTTCCGAACGACTCGGCGACCGGCTCGATCCGCTCGTACGGGATCCGGGCCGCCGGATAGAGGGCCTTGGCGCGGGCCACGTCGCCGGCGTCGACCGCGGCCACGAAGGGCTTGGTCTGGGCGACCAGCAGGGCCGCGTTCTTGGCCACGTAGGCGCGGTAGCGGTTCGCCGCCGCGGTCAGCTCGGGGCTCGACTTCGCCTTCGCGTTCTCGGTCACGGTCAGGGTGCCGCGCTCGGACTCGGTGCCGTTGGGGCAGTAGAGCGTGTACTCGCCCTGCTCGAGGTTGAGCGAGAAGCTCGCCGAGAGGCCCTCGGTGATGTTCTCGCGCTCGCCGAGGATGGAGTCCCCGTCGAGCACCTCGAGCTCGGTGACGCTGGCGGCTGCCGTCGTTGGTGACGTCGAAGGTGACCGGCCCCGCGGGGGCCTTGGCTTCGGCCGGCTCGCATCCGGCGTCGGTGAGCGTGAAGGAGAGCTTGGTCGCCCCGGCGGGCTCGGCCTCGCTCGAGCCGCAGGCGCTGGCGCCCGCGGCGAGCCCCGCGGCCGAGGCCGCGAGCAGGATGGCCCGAGCCGAGCGCGTCACGCCGATCTCGGTCCTCCGGAGGCGGCCGGCGCGTGGACCGCCCCGGCCGGAACCCGGCTTCGGCGCAGCGACCAGCGGTCGGGCCAGACCACGTAGAGGCCCATCGGCACCGCGTAGATCAGGTAGGCGGCCGCCTCGCTCACGGTCGGGCTCGGCTGCAGGCCGAGCATCCCGGTCAGCAGCGAGCCGCTGATCGCCCCGGGCTTGACCAGCCAGGTCAGGTCGACCGCCTGGGCCTGCAGCCCGTTCAGCCAGCCGGCCTCGTGCGCGGTGTGGATCGAGGTCGCCAGCAGCCCCGCCGCGACCAGGACGAGCACGAAGCCGGTGATCCGGAAGAAGCGCGAGAGGTTGATCCGAACGCCGCCCGTGTAGAGAGCGAGGCCGAGGATGATCGCCGCCACCAGGCCGGTCACGGCGCCGGCCCCGGCGGCGGTGGTGTCGGTGGCGTCCTGGAACGCGGCGAGCATGAAGACCGAGGTCTCGAAGCCCTCGCGCAGCACGGCCAGGAAGGCCATCGCCACCAGCGCGGCGGTCGAACCGGCGGCCAGCGCCTCGGCGGCGTGGCCCTCGAGCGCCGCCCGCAGCCCCCGGGCGTGGCGGCGCATCCAGACGATCATGTAGGTGATCATCACCACCGCGATCAGCCCGACCACGCTCTCGAGTCCCTCCTGCTCGCGCTGCGGGAGCTCGTTGCCGACCACCCGCAGGAGAACCGCCACCCCGGTGCACAGCACGACCGCGATCGCCACCCCGACCCACATCCAGCGAAGCGCGTCGCGGCGGCCCTCGCGAACCAGGAAGGCGGCGACGATGCCGACGATCAGCGCGGCCTCGACGCCTTCTCGAAGGGCGATGACCAGGGTGGGGATCAAGACGCGGGCGATCTCATGGCGGTGAATTAGGGCGCCCTAATAAGGGCGCCCGAAAACCTACCAGAGAAGGCGGAAAAAGGGTTTGGCCGCCCGATCCACCGGGAGCGCGGAACAGGGTTTGGCGACCGCGCCCCCCGGGCAAAGGGGGCGCGGTCGCGGTCACTGTGTCTCGTCGCGCTAACCCGAAAAGGCGGCGCGCCGACTCATGGGGAGGAGGAGCGCGTGCTGCCCGTCTGCTGGGTGGCAGCTCGACCGTTCATGGACGGCATCTTCGCGGCCGCGGCCCGCGGCTCCTATGGACCGGTGTCCAGTCTTCGCCGGGGGCGATTGTCCGCGCCGTCGAGTCGGCTCAGAGGTCGTAGCGGGCGAGATCGGCATCGAGGCGCTCGGCCTCGGAGGGGTCGAGCGGCGGGGCGCCCGCGCTCGATGACGCCTCTTCGTTCGATCGGCCGGCCCGCCGCCAGCGCCTAAGGCCGATCGCGATCGCGATCGCCGCGAGCAGGATCGCCACCCCGGGGACCAGCCAGGCGGTGAGGTCAAATCCCGACTTCGGCGGCTCGGCCAGGACCGCGGACCCGTACTCGGCCACCAGGTCGGCCTTGATCTGCTCCTTGGTCTTGCCGGCGGCGATCTCGCGGCGGATGAAGGCGCGCTCGCGGTCGGCCTGCGGTGAGGCCGCGAGGTTGAGCGCGGTCCCGCACACCGGGCACATGACCTCGTCCTCGACGTCGGGAAGGTTGGTCTTCGGCGGCACGCCGTCGGCGCGCGCTCCCGCGGGAGCCGCGACCACCATCGCGGCGCAGGTCAGCACGCAGGCCACCGCCGCCAGGGCCCTCATCCGCCGGCTCCCCCTTCGAGATGGGGGACGACGTTGGAGCGCAGGTAGGCGTCGGTCACCGGGCCCAGGCTATGGAGGACGAGCCGCCCCCGCGGGTCGATCAGGAACGACTCGGGGACCCCGGTGGTCCCGAGCTGCTCCTGGGAGAAGTCGCCGCTTCCGTCGCGAAGCTGCGGGTAGCTGACCCCGTAGCGGCGCATGAACGCGGTCGCGTCGTCGGTGAGGTCGTTGGAGTCGATCCCGAGGATCGTGAACCCGGGGCCCTTGTGATCCTCGTGGAAGCGCTCCAGGGTCGGCGACTCGGCACGGCACGGCACGCACCACGACGCCCACACGTTCGCCAGCACCCAGCGGCCGCGGTAGTCGGCCAGCGAGGCGGTTCCGGGGCGGTCGAGCCGCGGGAGCTCGGCGCTCGCGTCCGGCACCGGGTCGCCGATCGCCAGCGAGTCGCTCGACTTCTTCAACAGCCCATAGGCGAGCAGGCCGACCACCGCGAGGACGGCGAGGAAGACGGCGAGGGCGCGCGCGCTCACGGGGACCAAGGGTAGAGATGCCCGGCCGGGTCCCGCCTAGAATTAGCGCCCAGCTGCGGACGTAGCTCACCTGGTAGAGCGCGAGCTTCCCAAGCTCGAGGTAGCGGGTTCAAGTCCCGTCGTCCGCTTTTCGCGAGCAACTTGAGGAAACCCATCGATAGGGTTGAGGGCGATGAGGGTGATGCGGCTCGGGGGCAGGATCGGCGCCGGCGCGATCCTTGCGGCGATGGCGCTAGCGGTGCCGAGCTTGGCCTGGGGCCTGAAGACGAGGACTGCGACCGCCCCCCTCCTTCCCGGAAAGGCGACGGCGAAGTGCAAGGATGGCGAACGCTTCATCTCCGGCGGGTTCAGGCTTCCGGACGAGGGCCAAGTCACCATTTCCCGGGCGGCGAAAGGGCAGGGGTGGACCGCTACCGCCGACGGTGAGCCGCCACTGACCGTGTTGGCCTACTGCACCGCGGGGCGGGGTGTCTCCCGTCGCTCCCACAGCGAGATCGTTCCCGGCCCGGCGGGCACCAAAAAAACGGTGGCCGCACACTGCGGCGTGAACAAGAGTCTCGTCTCGGGCGGCTATGAGACCGTCGACCCGGCCCCTGGAATCCACGACCTGGTCGCCTTCAAGTCGCGCGGCGCAGGGAACCGCAAGTGGAAGGTCACCGTCTTCAACGACTCGGACACCCCCTCCAGGCTCAGGGTGTTCGCCTACTGCAAGCGAGACGTGAACGTGACGGTGCGCTCGAACAGCGACCCGATCGGCCAAGACCGGTCGGACTCGGCGACGGGCCGCTGCCACAGGGGCGAGGCGCTCCTCTCCGGCGGCTACATCACGTCCCCGAAGTCGGACTACGAAAACACCACCGGGCCGGATCTCTTCTACACCCGCTCCTACAAGTCGGGCCGTCGCGCCTGGACGGCCGCCGCCCATAACTACAGCGACGTCGCCGGCAGGATCACGACGTTCGTCCACTGCAAGCAGTAGTCGCTAGGCCTCGAGGTGTTCCCTGACCTTAGGAAGCACACCGAGCGCAAGCTCGGCGTTGGCGCGGGTTTGCTTTACGGCTCGTGGTGCTGCTGGTGCAGTGCGATGCGCAGGCGGTCGATCTCGTCCGAGATCGCGGTTTCGACCTGCCGCACCCCCCGATAGTCCACCGAACGCAGCAGCGCGGCCGTCATCGGCCGCACGCCGTCCTCGAGTGTCCGCTGCCAGTGGAGCTCCACGGCGTCGTTCGCCGCCCGCGCAAGCTGGTGGAAGCGGGCCATGATCCAGCCGACCCGACGGCTCGTCGGAACGGCGCTGAGGCCGCGCAGGTGGTTGCGGAAGGCGAGCAGATCTCTCTCGGGAGCGGTGCCGCTGTAAGGGGGCAGCTTGATATGGGGCGTGGGCGGCGGCTTCGTCCCGGCTCTCTCCTTGCGCCTCTCGCAGCCGGAATAGCGATCGCGGTCATAGCCGCCGGAGCAGACGTCGACGCCCAGCCCGCCCCGTAGCCTGTCGGCGCCATCGAAGCCGCCGATGAAGTCGTCCCCAACGCCGCCGTAGCCGTAGTCGTCCCCGTTCAACAGGTGGATCGAATCGTCGCCGGCACCCCCTCGGGCGACGTCCCGCCCGTCGCCGGTGCTGATCTTGTCGTCGCCCGGGCCCCCATCCACGAAGTCGTTTCCGGTGGACGCCTCCACGTGGTCCGCGCCGAGCTCGCCGAAGATGCGGTCGTTGCCCACCTGCGCTCGAACGAAGTCATCTCCTGAGCCGGCCTTGATCACATCGGTGCCGAACTCGCCGTCGACCATGTCGTCTCCGGCGCCGAGATATACCTTGTCCCGCTTGTAGCCGCCCTCGACGTAGTCCGCGCCGCGGCCCGCATTCACGTGGCCGCGCTTGTCGGCGTGTCTGTCGCCCCAGCCGATGAAGAGGACATCCCTCCCCCCGCCGGCGCAGATGACGTCCGCGCCGCCGTTGCCGACGATCCATTCGGCGGCGCGAGTGCCGATGATCACGTCCGCATGGCGGGTGCCGATGATCGCCAACCGGGGGCCGCGCCCGGTGCCGGGCGGGGTGTCACGGGGGTCGTTCGGCCCGACGATGGTTGCCCGATGGCCGAGGCAGTGGGGCTTGCGCGACTTGAGCTGATGGCCGAGTGAATACGCGGGGGCCACGGAAGCGATCAAGCCCGCGGCCAACGCGCAGAGCACCGTACGGCGGGTCGACTCACTGAACGGAGCTTGCGACGACACCCTGATGAACCTCCCGGTTACGAGCCTACCCCAGGGACAGGGCCGCGCCACCTCGTGCTCAGCAGCTAAGGGCGCGACAACCACATAACGGATCGCAACCGGGTTTGCTCACGAACGTCGCGCGGGCGGACTAGCCAGCAACGGGGATCAGAACAGGACCGGGATCGAGGTTGCCAGGCAGGCTCGACGATGATGGTGGCGCTTGGGGAGCCTCTTCTCGGTCGCCTTGATCCGCTCGCCGTGCGTGGTCGAGAGGTCTCCCCTCAGAGTCCAATTGCCGCGGTCGCTGGAGCGATCCTGGTCGATCAGGACCTTGATGCCTTCCTGGGTGCGCGCCAGGAGCGACACGGTGCGGCCCTTCACGCAGGCGTGCTTGGTGGACTCGAGGTGGCCGGTGACCTTGGTCGGGGGCTCGCTGGGGGAGGTCGCCTCTTCCTCCACCACGGTGGTGGAGTAGGAGGCCCGGTGTGCGCCCGCGATCCCGGCGCAAAGGACGACCAGGGCGACCGCGAGCACCGCGACACCCATCCCCCGCTTGATGCCGAACCGTCCGGGGCGCATCGGTGCGCCAACCCTACCGCGGCTAGGCTGCGCCGGTGGCCGGTGCGAGCTCCGCGGGGATCGACGACCTCAGCAACTGGCTGGGACTGCGGTGGGAGACCGCCCAGCGCGTGCGGCTGACGGTCCGGCCCGAGTTGATCAACCCGGCCGGGCTCCTCGCCGGCCCGGTCGCCTACGCGATGGTCGACTACTCGATGGGCTCGACTCTGTGGCGGGAGTTGGCCGAGGGGGAGCGGATCGCGACGATCGGGATCTCGATCAACTATGTGCAGACCGCCCGCGAGGGCGAGGTGATCTGCGATTCGCGACTCGACCGCCGCAACGACCGGGTGGCGATCCTGCAGAGCGAGGTCCGCCACGAGGACGGGCGCCTGCTGGCGAGCGCGATCGGCAGCTTCTCGATCTTCCCCCGCGAGCGGCTCGGCGGTTACGAGCGCCGCGCGCCCGCGCCCGGCCCGCAGGACTAGGGCTTCGGCCCCCAGCTCGGCGATTCGTGGTCGACCTGGGTGCCCTCGGTGAGCGCGTGCTTGTTCGAGCCGTCCGCCTTCATCACGTAGAGATTGGTGTTGTTCATCGTCTCGCGCACGTAGACGATCTTTCGGCCCGACGGGGAAAACGCGGAGCGTCCCTCGAATGCGCCGCTCGTGGTCAGCCGGCGCTGGTGGGACCCGTCGGCGTCCATTGCGAAGACGTCGTAGTCGTCGCCGGTGTACTTGGAGTAGGTGATCAGCTTGCCATCCGGGGAGTAGTCGGGATCGTGCTCGTCTCGCCCGCCGGTGGTCAGCGCGTGCTCGTCGGAGCCGTTCGCGCGCATGACGAAGATGTCCGCGTTGCCGCCTCGCTCGCTGTCGAACGCGATCCGGTTGCCGTTCGGGGAGAACGACGGGTAGTCATCCGGGGCGGGATTGCTGGTCAGGGCATGCTCGTGGGATCCGTCGGCCCGCATCACCCAGATGTCCGGTCCGTCGGCCACCATCCCTCGCTTGGTCGGGGCGAACTCCCCCCGGGCGAAGACGATCCGCTCGCCGTCGGGGGAGAAGGCGGCGTTGTCGTCGCTCCGATCCGTGGTCAACCGCTTGAGGCCGGATCCATCGGCCTTGATCCGGTAGAGGCCCCGCTTGCCCTCGAAGCGGGTGAAGACGATCCACTTCCCGTTCGGCGAGAACCCGGGATCGTCGTCGTCGCCGGTGGTGACCCGGGTGACGTGCTTGCCGTTGGGCGCGACGGTGAAGATCCCTCCGGGCCGCGGGGCGCTGGCATTGAGGATGGGCCCGGTCTGGCGCGAGAAGACGATGTCCCCGTTTGCGCCGGGAAAGGCGGCCCTCGAACCGCCTGGCGCGACGGCGAGGATGGCCGCAAGGCTCAAGCCCGCCGCCCCGAGGAGAGCCCACCTGATGCGAATGGCGCCAAGCATGCGAAAGCACGGTATTGGATCGCCGGCGGAGGCGAAGCGTCGATCAGGAGACCGGCGGGCGACGCTCCGCCCAGGGCCGCTCGGCCTCGAGCTGAGCGGCGAGCGAGAGCAGGGTCGCCTCGTCGTTCGGCCTGCCGACCAGCTGCACGGACAGCGGCAGCCCGTCCTCGGTGAACCCTGCCGGAACCGAGGCGGCGGGGTTGCCGATGTAGTTCCAGGGCGGTCCGAACCCGGTTCTGCGGGTCATCCCGCTCAGCGTCCACAGGCCGCTGCGGGAGTCCCACTTGCCGATCGACACCGGCGGTTCGCCGATCACCGGCAGCAGCACGACGTCGGCCTGGTCGAAGATCGCGTTGATCCGCCGTGCGTGCTTGGGGATCGCCGCCTTGGTGCTGCGAAGCAACGAGTCCGGGATCAGGGCGCCGAGCCGGGCCAGCCCGCTGACCTGGCGCCCGAGGCGCTCGCGGTTGGGCAACCGGCGGGCGTCGTCGGCCAAACCGCGCAGGTAGAGCACGGCGACGCCGTTGCCGACCCCGCCCCACTTGGGGTCGCTGGGGGTGACCTGGTGGCCGAGCGAGCCGAGCAGCTCCGCTGTCTCCTCGACCGCCCCGCGGCAGCGGGAGTCGAGCATCGGGGGAGCCATCGCCCGGGCGCCCTTGTAGGAGACCGCGATCCGGAGCTTGCCCGGCGGCGTGCGGGCGGCCTCCGCGAACGAGCCGTTGCCGGCCGAGGGTGAGATCGGCGGATCGCTCGTCTCTGCGGTCGCGTCCAGGAGCAGCCCGGTGTCGAGCACGGTGCGGGTCAAGAAGCCGTTCACCGACATCCCGTGCCAGGACTCGATCCCGGGGTCGATCGGGACCCTTCCCCGTTGCGGCTTGAGCCCGAACAGCGAGCAGTAGGAGGCGGGGTAGCGGATCGAGCCGGCGCCGTCGGAGGCTGTTGCCGCGCTCGCCAGGCCGGCGGCGATTGCCGCTGCGCTCCCGCCCGAGGAGCCGCCCGGAACGCGCTCGGGATTCCAGGGATTCCGGGTCACCCCCCAGGCCCCCGACTCCGTGAACAGGGCGAAGGCGAGTTCGGGCAGGTTGGTCTTGCCGATCACGATCGCGCCGGCCGCGCGCAGGCGCCTGACCAGCTCCGAGTCCTCGGCCGCGGGCTCCTCGATGCACCCGGTCCCGTGGGTGGTCAGCTCGCCGGCCACATCGTGGCAGTCCTTGACCGCGATCGGGAGCCCGAGCAGGGGACCGCCGTCACCCGAGGCGGCCCGCTTCTGCGCCTCGTCGGCCTCGGCCCGGGCCCGCTCGGCCAGCACCACCCGGTAGGAGTTCAGCTGCGGGTCGAGCCGCCCGATCCGCTCCAGGTACAGCTCGACCAGCTCGGGCGGGGAGATCTGGCCCTCGCGGACCAGCTCGGCCTGGCGGGCGACCCCCGCGAAAGCGATCTCCGCATCCGGCACCCGGCGGACTCTATCCGCGCCGGTCCACGGGCCTCAGCAGCCTGCCTCGAGGGCCGCCAGGAGCAGGATCGAGGAGGCGGCGTAGTCGAGCGCGGGCTCGGAGGTGACGTAGTCGGCCCGCCGGTCCTCGTAGGCGGCAAAGCGGGTGTTGTGCGGGTCGCGGACCTGGAACCCCTGCCCGCGGATCTGGTCGACCGGCGCCGGGCCGCCGACCACCGCCCCGGCCGGCAGGGCGTCGCCGAACACCGAGGCCCAGTGGTGGGGATGCCTGGGCGCCCGGGGCCCGAAGCCGACCACGAAGCTGCGCCGGAACGGGTTTCGCCCCAGCACGTAGTCGCGGGCGCCGGCGGCGACCGCGCGCCCGCCGTCGAGGCCGGCGCCGCAGCCGGCGAGCCCGGCGAGAGCCCCGCTGGCGCCGTTTTGGGCGGTGGTGCCCCAGCCGAAGAACCCGGGCATGCCGAAGGCGTTGTCGCGCGACTGCTCGACCGCGATCCCGCCGAACTGCCGCAGGCGCCCGCAGGCGAAGCTGCGGTCGCTCGAGCTTCCCAGCGGGGGAGCCCCGAGCACCCCGCACAGGTCGGCGGCGGCGAAGCTCGCGAACGAGTCGACCACCCCCAGGGTGCCGTCGGCGGCGCTCTGGTCGGAGTGCAGGAAGCGGATCGCGTCGTTCAGATAGTGCTGCTCGCCGGTCGAGCGGTAGAGCGCCGCCGCGCCGGCGGCCATCGAGTCCTTCCAGTGCGGGTCGCGGTAGAAGCCGCCCGGCAGCTTCGGCGTCGGCTTCGCGGCGGCCCGGCCGGCGGCGTACCAGGACCGCGCCTGGGCGAGCTGGGCAGCGCTGCCGCTTCGATCGTGGGCGAGCGCCATCGCCACGGCTGCCTTGCCGCCGATGTCGCCGCCGATCCCCCCGCCCTGGATCCCCGGGTAGGCGCGACGGCGACCGATCCCGGGTTTCGGCGAGGCGTCGTCGTCGGCCGGGTCCCTGAAGCCGAGGTCGTGGTCTCGCTGGTCGCCCACCTGGGCGATGAACAGGCCCGGGGCGGGGTGTGCCTTGGCCAGCCAGCGGATGCCGACGTCGGCCTCGGCGGCGAGCCCGGGTGAGCGCGCCGGGTCGAGGCGCGCCGCAGCCGCCAGGATGGCGGCGGCGAACGAGGTCGTCTGCGCGAAGTGGACCATGTCGCCGGCGTCCATCCAGCCACCGGTGAGGTCGAGGCGCTCACCGTCGTGCGGGCCTCCCTGCACGGTCGCGTCATGGAGATGGGACGGGTCGTGGATCGGCGAGGGCTCGTCGCCGTCGCGGTTGGCGGCGAAGAACCGGAGGATCTGGCCGATCGCCGCGGCGGAGCCTCCGGGCTTCACCACCCAGGGTCGCGAGGCCAGGCTGATCGCCGGGACCCGGACGCGATAGGAGCCCGCGGGAAGGAATCCAAGCCTGGCGCCGTAGGCGTGCCGCCAGGGCGCCGGGGTGCCCGGTGCCCGCCGGAGCTGTCCGCGGCGGACGACACCGCCGTCGCGGTCGAGCACTACGAACGGCTTGCCGGCGAGGCCCCGGTTCGACCCCACGATCGCCACCTTGCTCTCCGCCGGTGCGCTCGGGCCGCCGGTCCGGATCGCGTTCGCCGGCCCGGCGCCGGCCGCCGGAGGGCCGAGCAGGAGGCCGCCGGTTGCCAGCGCGGCGCCGAGCTTCCCTGCGCGACCGATTCCCATCCCCTGGAGGGTGGCACCTCCGGCCCGGACGGTGGGTTCCCGGCGCGAGCGATGAAAGGCTGTGGCGGTGAGCGACGCGCAGATGATCCTGATCGCCGGGGCCCTGCTCGCCGCGGGGATCGGCGCGGCGCTGCTGGCCGGCCGCCTGCGGGTTCCCGGCCTGGTCCTGTTCCTCGCCCTGGGCATGGCGATCGGGTCGGACGGGACCGGCTGGATCCACTTCTCCGACTACGAGCTCGCCCGCACGCTCGGGGTGATCGGGCTGGCGTTGATCCTGTTCGAGGGCGGCCTCACCTCGGGCTTCGCCGAGATCCGGCCGGTGTTGCGGCCCGCGATCGCGCTCGCTCTGGTGGGGACGATCCTGACCGCGCTGATCACCGGGCTGGTGGCCGCCTGGCTGCTCGACTTCTCGACCCTCGAGGGACTCCTGCTCGGCTCGATCCTGGCGGCCACGGACGGAGCGGCGATCTTCGCCCTCCTGCGTGGTTCCACCCTGAAGCGCAAGCTGGCCCGCACGCTGGAGGCCGAGTCGGGGCTCAACGATCCGGTTGCGATCCTGCTGGTGCTCGGGTTCATCGACTGGATCCAGCAACCGGGGTACGGGATCTGGGACATGGCGTTGTTGTTCTGTCGCGAGCTCGGGATCGGGTTGGCGGTTGGGGTGGCGGTGGGCGCCGCGGCGGTGTGGACGTTCAGGCGGATCAACCTCGCCAGCGCGGGGCTCTACCCCGTGGCCTCGGTCGCGGCGGCCGCGATCGCCTACGGCGGGGCTGCGATCCTCGACGGCTCCGGCTTTCTCTCCGTCTATCTGGCCGGGCTGGCACTGGGCAGCGCCCACGTTCCGGCCAAGCGCACGATCACCGCCTTCCACGAGGGGCTCGCGTGGGTGGCACAGATCGCCCTCTTCCTCACCCTCGGGCTGCTCGTGTTTCCAAGCCAGCTCGGCGATGTGATGCTGGAGGGGACCCTGGTCGCCCTGGTCATGATGCTGGTCGCCCGACCGATCTCGACCGCGCTGGCGACCGCGCTGGACCGCTTCAGCGCACGCGAGCGGCTGGTGCTCGGCTGGGCAGGGCTCCGGGGCGCCGTCCCTGTGGTGCTGGCCACCTTTCCCGTGATCAGCGGCGTTTCGCACAGCCTCGAGTTCTTCAACATCGTCTTCTTCGCGGTGGTGATCTCGACCCTCGCTCAGGGAACCAGCTTTGAGCCCCTGGCTCAGGCGCTGGGAACGACGAGCGCCGAGCCCGCGCTGCCCCGGCCGCTGGCCGAGACGGGGACGATCCGACGCCTGGGCGCCGAGGTGGTCGAGTACGCGGTCGGCGAGCGCGACGCGATCGCCGGCGCCCGAGTGCGTGAGCTGGGTCTGCCACGGGAGGCGCTCGTCAACGTGATCGTGCGCGGCGGCGAGGCGATCCCGCCCCGGGGATCCACCCGGATCGAGCCCGGCGATCGCCTCCACGTGCTGGTCCGCCAGGAGGTGGCACCGGAATTCGAGGGCCTGATCGAGCGCTGGCGCAATGGCCCCCGGGGATCACCGGCCAGGTCGCGGGCCCGCTACGCGGGTCATCCGCCGGTGTTCAGCGTCCGTTCGTGGGGCGCCGCAGACGGGGATCCCGCTCGACCCGGGGTGGTCGCCGGCCGGCCGGTGGTCGAATTGCTGCGGAGTCGGCACGACCGACCGGGCTCGGTGGTCGCCCTCGACGACGGGCGCTACGCCGCGACCGGCTCGCTGCTGATCATCGGCAGCGCGATGCAGGTCCGCCGGCAGGCGCTCAAGTGCATGCGCGAGGCCGACGACGACACCGAGCGCGCCTGGTGGCAGGAGGTGATCGGCGCGCTTGCCGTGTGAGCTCGATCAGGTGGACTGGCTCGTCGGCCGGATCAGGATCTCGTTCACGTCCACGCGCTCGGGCTCGCGAGAGCGCGTAGATCACCGCCCGGGCGAGGTCGTCGTCGGCAAGCGCGTTCTGGGGCCGCTGGTCGAAGAACTCGGTGTCGGTCATCCCGGGCTCGATCAGGGTCACCCGAATGCCCGTGTTCTGGTGCATCTGGCGAAGCTCGGAGCGCAGCCCCTCGCCGATCGCCCCGACCGCCCACTTGGTGGCCGCGTACAGCGACCCGGGGAGGGCGCGCCGGCCCGCGACCGAGCTGGTGAGCACGTAATGCCCGGTGCCGCGCTCCAGCAGGTGGGGGAGCGTGGCGCGGATCGTCGAACGCGACCCCGAGCACATTGGTGAGCACCATCGAGCGCCAGTGCTCCGGCGACTCCTCCAGGAACCCTCGCTTGGCCCCGAAGCCGGCGTTGGCGAAAACCGCGTCGATCCGCCCGAAGGCCTCGAGGGTGGCGCCGGTCAGCGCCTGCACCTGGTCCCACTCGGTCACGTCGCAGCCCACCGCCAGCGCCGCCTCGGCGCCACCGAGCTCCCGGCTCAGCGCCTCGAGCCGGTCCGCTCGCCGTGCGCCCAGGGCGAGCCGGTAGCCGGCCTCGGCCGCGCGGCGCGCGGTTGCGGCGCCGATCCCGCTCGACGCGCCCGTGATCAGGAGAACCGGCCGATCCGCCATCCCGGCCGAGTCTACGGACCGCCACGTCGACGCTGCCATAATCGCAGCGCCCTCCGCAGATGGATCCCGCGCTGAAACGGAAGCTCCGGTTGATCGTCGCCCTGAGCGCCGCCGTGCTGCTCGCGGTGGCGCTGATCTACACGTCCTTCAACGCCTCCTCGGAGGCCAAGCAGCCCTCGGAGATCCTCAACGCGTCGTCCGGCCAGTCGTACCAGCTCACCGGGGTGGTGGTCCCGGGATCGATCCACCGCCACGGCTCGGTGCTCGATTTCAGGATCGCCGACCGCGACGATTCGAAGGTCTCGATGCCGGTCCGCTACAGCGGGCAGGTCCCGGACCCGTTCGCGAACGGCCGTGAGGTGATTGTCAGTGGCAAGGTCGACGACCGGACCTTCCACGCGGAGCGCGACAGCCTGATCACGAAGTGCCCGTCCAAGTATGCGACCGAGGCCCAGCAGGATCCCCAGCACGTGATCATCAGCCAGTGATCACGCTCGGCGCCGTTTGCCTGGTCCTGGCGCTGGTGGTTGCCCTTTACGGAGCGGTGGCCGGCCTCGCGGGTACGCGGGGCGAGCCCCGGTTCACGGACTCGGCGCGCCGAGCCGTCTACGCCTTCGCGGCGCTGTTGACGATCTGCGTGATCGTGATCGAGGCCGCCTTCGCCCGCACCGACCTATCGCTGAAGCTGGTGGCCGACCACTCCTCGACCACCACCCCCGGCTTCTACAAGCTGACCGCGATGTGGTCGAGCCAGGAGGGCTCGCTGCTGCTGTGGGCGTGGGTACTGTCGCTGACCTCATCGGCGGTCCTGTTCGCGACCAGGCGCAAGTACCGCGAGATCGCGCCCTGGGCGACGGCGGTGCTGATGGGCCTGGGGGTCTTCTTCACCGGGCTGATGCTCTTCGACGCGAACCCGTTCGCGCGCCTCGACCCGGTGCCGCCCGAGGGGGTGGGGCTGGAGCCCCTGCTGCGCCACCCGGCGATGGCGATCCACCCGCCGATGCTGTACTCGGGCTACGTCTTCTTCTCGATCCCGTTCGCGTTCGCGATCGGGGCCTTGGCCACCCGGCGCCTCGACGCGAGCTGGATTCGGGCCACCAGGCGCTTCGCCCTGATCGCCTGGCTGTTCCTGGGGATCGGCATCCTGCTCGGCGCCCGGTGGTCGTACTCGGAGCTCGGCTGGGGGGGCTACTGGGGGTGGGACCCGGTCGAGAACGCCTCGCTGATGCCATGGCTCACCGGGACCGCGTTCCTGCACTCGATCATGGTCCAGGAGCGGCGGGGGATGCTGAAGGTCTGGAACGCCACCCTGATCTGCGGGACGTTCGCGCTCGCCCTGCTCGGCACCTTCCTCGTCCGCTCGGGCATCCTCGACTCGATCCACGCCTTCGGCGCCTCCACGGTCGGGGCCCCACTGCTGACCCTGATCGCCGTCGTCGTGCTCGGCTCGGCGGCCCTGATCGTCTCCCGGCTCGACGACCTGCGCTCGCCGAAGCGGATCGAGTCGCTGCTCTCGCGTGAGGCGATCTTCCTGGTCAACAACCTGCTCCTGGTCGGGCTTGGCCGCGGTGATCTTCTGGGGCACCTTCTTCCCGCTGATCTCGGAGCTGTTCACGGGCCAGAAGGCGTCGCTCGCCGCTCCCTGGTTCAACCGTTACACCACCCCGCTGGCGATCCTGCTGGTCCTGTTCACGGGGATCGGACCCCTGTTCGCCTGGCGGCGGGTGAGCCTGGGCGCGGCCAAGCGCCTGCTGGTGCGGCCGGTGCTGATCGCCGCCGTCGCGGCGGCGGCGATGGTCGCCCTAACCGACGCCGGCTCCAGGCCGCTGGCGCTGGCCATGTTCACGCTCGCCGCCTTCGCCCTGGCCGCGCTGGCGCAGGAGTTCGCGCGCGGCGCCGCCGCCTACAGGTCGCTCGCCGGGGGTTCCTACGCGGCGGCCCTGCTCGCCCTGTTCGCTCGCAACCGCCGCCGCTACGGCGGCTACCTCGTCCACGCCGGGCTCGCGGTGCTGCTGATCGCCGTGGCGGCCTCGTCGAGCTTCCAGACCAGCCGCGACCTGCGCCTGCGCCCCGGCCAATCGGCCACTGTGGACGATTACCGGATCACATATGTGAGGCCGACCGCCGAGATCAGCCCGGCCGAGCAGCGGGTCACCTTCGGCTCGGTGTTGGCGGTGGCCAAGGACGGCAAGCCCTATGCGACCCTGCACCCGTCGCGCAACTACTACGCCGGTACCGGCGCTCAGCCGGGGGGCGGCCCGGTGCGGAGCTTCTTCGAGGGCGAGGCGACCAGCGAGGTCGGCCGCAGGACCACTGTGGGGGGCGACCTGTGGACGGCGATGCAGCCCGACCTCGGCCCGCTGAACCCGCTCATCAACGGCGCCGACCGGCGCCTGGAGAAGCTCGCCAAGGGCGTCTCGCCGAGCAACGCCCGAGCCCGGCAGACGCTCGGCTTCCTGCAGGGAGTGGCGGTGCAGGCGGTCGAGAGGCGCTATCTGTCCGACACGCCGCCGGCGCAGTTCCGGGTCAACGTCAACCCGCTCGTGAGCTGGATCTGGGTCGGGGGCGCGATCGCGGTGATCGGTGGCCTGATCGCGATCTGGCCCGCGCCCGCCGCCCGGCGCCGGCGCGTCTCCGACGTCTACGCCGCGCGGCTGGCGCGCGAGCTGGGTCGGGCCTAGGCGGGACTCGGCTCCTGCTTCGCTTGCTCGGGGGGCTCCCCTGGCCGCGGAGGTAAGGCGGCCTCGCCCTCGGGTCCGGCGACGCGCGGCAACCACTCGAGCCAACGGGGCAGGTACCAGTTCCAATCGCCCAGGAGCTTCATCGTCGCCGGCAGCAGCACGCCGCGAATGATCGTCGCGTCGATGAGGACGGCCACCGCCAAGCCAACTCCCAGCTGCTTGAAGATCAGCAATGAGAGGGTGGCGAAGATCGCGAAGACCGAGATCATCACGATCGCGGCGCTGGTCACGACGCCGGCCGTGGTCTTGATCCCGTGCGTGACCGCCTCCTCGGTCGGGCGTCCGCGATCGAACGCCTCGCGGATCCGCGTGAGGATGAACACGTGGTAGTCCATCGACAGCCCGAACAGGACCACGAACAGGAACAGCGGCATCCACGCGACGATCGCGCCGTTCGATTGGAATCCCAGCAGCGACTCCAGATGCCCCTCCTGGAAGATCCAGACCAGCACCCCGTAGGCGGCGCCCACCGAGAGCAGGTTGAGCACGATCGCCTTGATCGGGATCACGATCGAGCGGAAGGTCACCAGCAAGAGCAGGAACGCCGCCGTGAGCACGAAGGCGAACACGAACCACACGTGTGTCTTCAGCGTCTGGTTGAAGTCCTGCGATTGTGCGGTGAAGCCACCCACGTCAGCCGTGACGCCCGGGACCTGTCCCAGCGTCGCGGGCACCAGGTTTTCGCGCAGCTCGGCCAGGGCGGCCGTCGACTGGGAGTTGTCGCCGTCGCCGGCGAGGGGGATGTCGATCTCCTGAACCGTCCGATCGGGGCTGATGCTCGTCGTCACCGGCTCCTTGAACAGCGGGTTCGCGGCGGCCTGCCGGCGAAGGTCGCCGACCGCGCCACTGACCTCGGGCGAGGTGACGTCGTCAGCGCTCACCACCACCAGCGCCGGAATCGGTCCACCGGGGAACGCCGCCTGGATCTTGTTGTAGGTCTTGATCGCGCCCAGGTTCTGCGGGAAAGTCTCGGTTCCCGGGGTGGCCGTGTGAATGTGGAGCGTGGGGATGGCGAGCACGATCAACAGGCCCGCCGCGGCCGTCGCGGAGATCGCGGGATGGCGCAGCGCCGGGGTCAGGATCCGCGACCAGATGCCACTGTCGCCCGCGTTCCACGGGTGATTCTTGATGATCGGGACGCCGCCCTTCTCGACCCGATCGCCAAGCCAGGCGAGCAGCGCTGGCAGGACCGTCAATGACCCCACCACCGCGACCGCCACGACCAGGATCGTCCCGGTGGCGAACGACGTGAAGGTCGGGGCCCCGCCCAGGTACATCCCGGCCATCGCGACCATCACCGTGAGGCCGGAGACCAGCACCGCCCGCCCCGAGGTCGCCGCCGCGGCCGCCAGTGCCGCTTCCTCGCTGGATCCCGACTCGCGCTCTTCACGCTCGCGGCGCAGGTAGAACATCGAGTAGTCGACGCCCACCGCCAAGCCGATCAGCAGGATCACCTCGTTGATCGACTCGTCGACGGGCGAGATGTGGCTGAACGCCCCGACCAAGCCGATCGTGGCCAGCACGGCAGTTATCGCGAGGATGATCGGCACGCTGGCCGCGACCAGGGCGCCGAAGGCGATCAGGAGGATCACCAGCGTGATCGGCAGCGAGGTTAGGAACGCCTGGCTGAAATCGTCGCTGATCGCGTCGCTGAGCTCCTTGTTGGCGCTCGCATCGCCGAACTGCTCGATGGTGAAGTCGGGATTGGCGGCCTGCACGGCGGCCGTCGCGTCCAAGGTCGCGCCGACGCGCTCCTGCGCCTGGTCGTCGTCGCCGGCGATCTCGAAACGAAGCATGGCGGAGTGGCCGTCGGCCGAGATCTGGTCGGCGTTGCCCTGCGCGTACGGGCTCTCGAAGTTCTTCGTGTAGGGCACAGCCGCGAGGCGGTGCTGAACGTCCGCGACAGCGGCCCGGAAGGAGGGGTCGTTCGCGGTGACGTTCCGGCTCTGGACGAGCACCTCCTCCGTGGCGTGCTTGGGGAAGGCATCGTCGACGGTTCGCTCGGCACGCCCCGACTCGCCGACGCCGCTTTGCGCGGCGTCCTGCGTTTCCGTGCCCAGCGCGCCGCCGGCCATGAACGCGATCACCACGAATGCCAGCCATCCCCAGATCGCCTTCTTGCGATGCTGCGCGCTCCAGCGCCCCGTCCGTGCCGCCAGGTTCTGGGGCCCGGCCGTCGAGCGCCTGCGCCGGCCCGGGTCGTTCCGCTGTTCCTCCCGGACGATGTGCTTGGTCTATCAGAAGCGGAGTCGGCGACGCTGAGCGGGTCCGTAGCCTTCAACTGGTGGAGATCGTGCTGGCGCTCTTGATCGTGGCGGTCGTCGCCTGGTTCGTGACCACGCCGCTGCGCCGGGCCGCCGGTGAGAGCGAGGCGGGGGGGGCGGCTCCGCAAACCGAGGATCCGGCGATCGCCGACCTCGAGGCCCGCAAGGAGGCCAAGTACCGCGAGATTCGCGACGCCGAGCTCGATCGCGAGCAGGGAAAGCTCTCGGAGGCCGATTGGAGGCGCCAGGACACCGAGCTTCGCCGCGAGGCGATCGAGGTCCTGAAGCAGCTCGATCGAGCGCGCGGCGAGCTCGCCGAGGAGCGTGGGAACGGCCGCTGACCCGGGCTCTGCTCGGGGGCTGCCGGGCCCGTTGCCTTACACTTTCCGGCCGATGGCGACCGTGCTGGGCGTAATACAGGTGATCATCTCGGTGGTTCTGATCTTTCTCGTCCTCCTGCACTCGGGCAAGGATGCGGGGCTCTCGGGGGCGTTCGGGATCGGCCAGTCCGGGAGCGCCTTCGGCGGCGGCTCCCTGGTGGAGCGCAACCTGGACCGGTGGACGGTCTTCTTCGGCATCCTGTTCGTGCTCAACACCCTGGTGCTGCTGAAGATCTGAGCGCCCGGGCGGCACCGCTCCGCCCGCCACGGCTGAGCGCTGAGGCGCTGGCGAGAGACCTAGTCCTATTGCGTATTTCCGTCAAGGGGATCGCTATTCTGCCGCGAAATGTAGAGGGACCGCCCAAGCGCTAGGGGAGGCGCACGAATTACCAGGAGGGATCTATGGGCCTTCGTGTGAAATCCACTTGGCTTGTGGTGAGCATCGCTCTCACTGCATTGATCATCGGACTGGCCACTGTGCTGGGTGCGCAGGCCGCGCCCACCCAGCTCGTCTGCGGCCACCTCAAGCAGCGCCAAACAAAGGAGCTGGTCCGGACCGAGGCTCGAAAGCTGCAGCTGCTCGAGCGTCGGGGGACGCCCATGAGGGACCCCCATCATCGCTTCAGGTACTGCGTGCGGAGCAACGTCCCACCGCCCGATCCGCCGCCGCCCGATCCGCCGCCCAGCGGCAACCTTGTCCCCAAGGGCGGGCCCGGTGGCGCCTGGAACCTCAAGTTCCATGACGAGTTCAGCGGCGATTCCCTTGACACGACGAAGTGGGTGAACGAGAACTCGGCCGGCAGCCCGCATTACGGACCCCAGGGCGGCACGTCATTCAAGCCGTCCAATGCGACCGTGGGCGGCGGCCAACTGAACATCACATTCCACCCGAATGGAGCCTATGCGGGAGCTCCGCACAACGGCGCCCGAATTGACACCTACGGCAAGTACGGCTTCACCTACGGGTATTTGGAGTTCAGGGCCCAGATGCCCAACCACGACGGCTCGTGGGCGGGGTTGTGGACCAATGCCGATTCGCATCCGGGCCCCGGCCCCGACTGGCCAGCGAACGGGGAGTTCGACGTGGTGGAGACCCTGGGCGACAACAACACCCCGCTGGTCCACGTCCATGAGGGCGTCACGCAGGGGAGCCTCCAGGATCGGGCATGGAGCGGTGGCGGGCGGACCTATGGCGACGCCAACACCGCCTGGCACACCTACGCCATGGACTGGGAGCCCAACGCGGTTCGCTTCTACTACGACGGGAACCTGGTCTCCACCTTCAGCCCCTCGACCAGCGGGGGCTGGGTGCCCGACGAGCCCCATCACGTGATCGTTTATCTGGAGGCGCTCAATTCTGGCTCGCCGCCGCCTGCCGACTCGATGCAGGTCGACTACGTGCGGGTCTGGCAGCGCTGATCGCCGGTTCCGCGTCCGCACCAACTGAGGCGCCGGGGCTTCCGGGGGAAGCCCCGGCGCCTCGATCCTGGACCCCATAGGCTGTGGTCGACCAGCGGGCACCGGGCCCGCACCATTATCGACGAGGAGGCGCCCATGCACGCACGTGTCGTCAGGTTCACCGACGCGAGCCCAGAGCGGATCGCCGAGGTGGTTGCCCGGGTCGAGGCGGACGAGGGCCCGCCGCCCGGGGTCGACTCGACCGGGTTCAAGCTGTTGGTCGACGAGGCGCAGGGAACGGCGATCTTCGTCGGCTTCTTCGAGACCGAGCAGAAGATGCGCGACGCGAGCGCCATCTTCGAGCAGATGGACCCGTCGGAGACCCCCGGCACGCGTGCCTCCGTCGACCTCTGCGAGGTCAAGGCGGAGGCCACCGCCTAGGAGACGGGCACGGGGAGCGAGCCCCGCGTTGGAGGCGCTCGCTCCCGCTTTGCCGTAGAGAAGCACCGCCGGCGTGAAGGCAAGTCCCCGGTGGCGGTCGCGTGCGCCCTTCGGCACCTTCGGCGGCCGCGCCCGGCGGTATCTGGGTGACTTACGACCCCGGGGCGGAATCTCCTTCCGCTGCAAGGGGAAGCGCTGGAGCGACTGGGATGCGTGCGCCCAGACTCAGCCGCGCGAGCCAGCTCGGCACATACCAGGCGGCTGGGCCCGCGAGCCGTAGCAACACCGGCACGAGCAGCAGCCGAACGATGAAGGTGTCCAGCAGCACGGCGAGGCCGAGGATCACTCCCATCTCCTTTGGCGGCAGGGGCCCCGAGACGGCGAAGGTGAAGAAGACAGCCACCATCACCGCTCCGGCGGCGTTGATCACCCGACCCGAGTGGGCCAGCCCACCGACCATCGCCTTGCGCGCATCTCTTTCACGATCCCAGTGCTCCTTGGCGGAGGAGAGCAGGAAGACGGTGTAGTCCATCGAGATCGCGAAGATCATCGCGAAGAAGAAGACGGGCGCCCAGGCATCCAGAAAGCCCTGCGGCTGGAAGCCGAGCAATCCGGCCAGGTGGCCGTCTTGGAAGATCCGCTTGGCGATTCCGAACGCGGCGCCGGTCGCGAGCAGATTGGGCGCCACGCCGATCGCGGCCGCCACGGGCGCCCGGAATGCAAGCAGCAGGAGCAGGAAGCCGAGCGCCAGGACCACCCCGATCACCAACGGCGTCTTGGCCGCGAGCGCGGCCTCGAGATCATGGCTCTCGGCCGCCGAGCCGCCGACCAGCGTGCCCGAGGGAAGCTCCGAGCGCAGGCGATCAACGGTCGCGCCCAGCTCGGGGCTGGCGGGATCGCTGGTGGGGATCGCCTCGATCAGCGCCAGGCCGCCGCGGCCGGGCTGGGGCGGCAGGGACTTGGCGATTCCCGGGTCCCTCCGCACCAACGCCATCGCCCGATCGCCCGCCGACCCCGGGGCGACGATCTGGAGGGTTCCCGGCGCGCCCCGCCCGAAGCCCGCCTGGATCTGTTCGTAGCCCTGCCGGGAGTGATCGCCGGGCGGCACGACCTTGATCGAGGGCATCGCGGTGCGCAGCGACAGCACCGGTAGGGCGAGGGCAAGCAGCGCCACAAGGGCGAAGCCACCGAACAGGTAAGGCCGCCGCCAGAGCAGCTCGCCCCAGCGGGCGAAGCGCGGCGAGCGATGCTCGCCGCTGTGCACCCAGGGCAGCGACAGGCGATCGATCCGCGGGCCGAGCTTGGCGAGCATCGCGGGCAACAGCGTCAGGCTTGCGGCCAGTACGAACAGGACCGAGACGATGATGCCCAGGGACGTCGAGCGGAAGGCGGGGCTCGGCACCAGCATCACCGCCGAGAGCGAGACCACAACCGTCAGTCCCGAGAAGAGCACGGCCTTGCCGGCCGTGTCCATCGTCATCGCCACCGCCTCGACCGGGTTGAGCTTCTGGCCGAAGTGGGCGCCCCGGAAGCGAACGACGATGAAGAGCGCATAGTCGATGCCCAGGGCGAGCGCGAACATCAGCGCGAAGTTCATCGCCCAGATCGAGATCGGCGAGACGAGCGTTCCCAGGTACAGAAGGCCTGCGGAGGCGATCAGCCCGACGATGGTCAGGATCAGCGGCAGGCCTGCCGCCACCAGCGAGCCGAACGCGAGCACAAGGATCGCCATCGTCACCGGCCAGGAAATGAACTCGGACTTCAGCATCGCCTCGCGGTTCGCCTGGTTGAAGTCCGACCACATCCCGGAGGCGCCGGTCAGGTCGACGGAGGTCCCGCGGGCGGCCACATTGGGAAGCCCGTTCTTGAGGCGGTCGGCCGCGTCGACCATTGCGTTCGGATCGGCGGCCGCGCCGGCCCGGATCACGGCCGTGTGGCCGTCGGGCGAGATCGAGACGCCGGGCCGCGGCGGGAAGACCGGACCGACGGCGGGATCGCGCCGCAGCGTGCGCTCCGCACGGGCCACCGTCTGCCGGAAACCTGGCGCCGTTGCCACCTGGTCCCGAGAGTGAACGGCGACTTGGAGCGCGTAGCCGCCAGTGCCGGCGAAGTTGCGATCGACCTGCTGGCGGGCCTGGACCGACTCCGAGCCGTTCGCCTGCCAGCCAGCGCCGCTCAGTGCCGTCTCCACCCGTGGCGCCAGGATGCCCAGACCGGCCGCGATCAGCGCCCAGGTGACGAAGACCCATCCGCGACGCTCCGCCGCCAGCCGTCCGAGCGACCGATCGGGCCGAGGGCGCCGATCGCTCGGGAGCTGTCTGGGCCCCGGTCGAGCGTCAGGCGCCGGGGCGAGGGGGGGAGGTGGGCGGCTCTTGGATCTGGTGCGGTCACTGGATTCCTCCTGTAGTTAGTACGATCGTTCGTACGAAGTGACCGCGAGAGTGTACGACCGATCGTGCTAACTTGTCTGTGATGGCTGACACAGAGATCCGCGACGAGGAGCGACCCCGGGTCCGCAAGCAGCGCAGCGACGGCGAACGGAGTCGCAACGCGATCCTGACCGAGGCCGGCCGGCTCGCCACCGTCGAAGGGATCAGCGGGCTCTCGATCAACCGGTTGGCGCAGGCCGTGGGGATGAGCAAGAGCGGCCTCTTCGCCCACTTCGGCTCCAAGGAGGAGCTGCAGGTCGCGACGATCGAGGCGGCGCGCGGAGTGTTTGCCCAGCAGGTGGTCGAGCCCGCGCTTGATGCTCCGACCGGGATCGAGCGGCTGCGCCGGCTCGCGGAGAACTTCCTCCGATACGTGGAGGGTGGCTTCTACCCAGGCGGTTGCTTCTTTGCGTCAGTCGCCGCCGAGATGGCCATGCGCCCGGGCCCTGTTCGTGACGGCGCGGTTGAGGTTTTGGACGAGTTCTCCCGCCAGGTGGAGACGGCCATTCGCGACGCCCAGGCCGAGGGCGCGATCGGTCCCTCGGAGGATGTCGAGGACCTCGCCTTCGAGCTCAACTCCTACCTGTCTCTCGCCAACTCGCAGTTCGCGGTCAGCCAGCAATCCCCACCGATCGAGCGGGCGCGCCGCGCGCTCGAGGGCCGGATCCAGGCAGCGACCGCCTCGGCGTAGTGACATCTGGCCCACTCCTCCTTCATTCACAACAGGCCAATCCCGAATACGCTTGAACGCTCAGGCAGCAATGGGGGTATGGCCCTCACGAAAGGGGGAACCGTGCCTTCCGACAAGACCAGCCGCCGCATGGTGTTCGTTCTCATCGTCGTCGCGGTCGTTCTGGCCAATGCCGCGTTCATCGGCCTTGGCTCGGTCTTCGACTACCCGGACGTTCTCCAGGACCCCGCCGCCGAGATCCTGGTGGCGTTTCGCGCCGACGAAGCCACGATCATCGCGCTCTTCATCACGCTCGCCGTGTCCGCGGCTCTGCTCGCTCCGATCGCGATCCTGCTCGGCCGCCTCGCTGCAAACGAGCCCGGACGTTGGTCGATGCGGGTCGGGGTCGCCGCGGCGGCGGTCCAGGTGATCGGGCTTCTGCGGTGGCCCCTGATCGTCCCGTTCCTTGCGGACAGCGATGACACGGAGCGCGTTCGACACGGTCCATACAGTGCTCGGCACCGTGGTGGGCGAGACCTTCGGCTACCTCCTGACGGCCACCTGGACCGTCCTCATCATTTCCGCCCTCGGGCGGCGTCTAGCGGGCCCCTGGTTCTCGCTCCTCGGCTACGGAGCGGCAGCCCTGATCGCCATCGGAGTCCTCGTGCCGCTCGACGTCCCCGGTGCCGACTTCGCCAACTTCGTCGGCTACATCTTCTGGTCGGTCTGGATGCTCGCCTTGGCCACTCTCATATGGCGGCGGTCTGGCCGTGTCGCGAATCCCGTGGCGCAACCGGCATGAGCGTCGGGGTTGCGATCGTCCTCGGCGCGGTGATCGGGTTGGCGCTCGGCATCCTCGCCAGCGTGGCCACCGATGTGCCCCTCGCGCCCGAGGTCGGGGCGGTGCTCGGCGGGCTGATCGGCTGGCTCTCAAACCGGAGCCGCGCCTAGGAGAGAGCGGTCGGGCAGCAAGCGACACGGGTCCCGTGTCCCGAATGCTCGCGTGCTCGAATGCGCCTGAGAGGAGTCGAACCTCCACGAACCCTTCGGTCCACAAGGCCCTCAACCTTGCGCGTCTACCAGTTCCGCCACAGGCGCCCGTGACAGCTCGATTCTAGACTGGTGCCTGAACCCCTTGCTTCCGTCCGCGAGAGGGGATAGGCTACGAACATGTGTTCCCGTCAGAGGTCAAGCGGTGAGGCCCCGGTTGGGCCCCAGGAGAGGTAGAGCGTGGACCTGACCAAGCGCCAGAAGGAGATCTTCGACTACATCCGACGGTATGCCTCCAAGTACGGGTACCCGCCGACCGTGAGGGAGATCGGGAAGGCGGTCGGGCTCCACTCGTCCTCGACCGTTCACGCCCACCTCGCCAACCTGGAGAAGGTCGGGCTGCTGCGGCGCGATCCGACCAAGCCGCGCGCGATCGAGTTGCTGGTCGGCCGCGCGAAGCGGGTCATGGGCCGCTCGGGCCTGCCGCTGGTGGGCCAGGTGTCGGCTGGTGAGCCCGTGCTCGCCGAGGAGAACATCGACGACTATCTCGAGATCCCGGCGGCGATCGGCGGCGACCAAGGAGATTACGTGCTCCGGGTCAAGGGCGACTCGATGAAGGACGCCGGAATCCTCGAGGACGACTACGTGGTCGTGCAGCAGGCTGACGAGGCGGCCAACGGCACGATCGTGGTCGCCCTGATCGGGGACGAGGCGACGGTAAAGCGCTTCTACCGCGAGAAGGACCGGGTCCGGCTGCAGCCGGCCAACAAGGCGTACAAGCCGATCCGAACCCGCGACGCGCAGGTTCTGGGCCGGGTCGTCGGGGTGCTCCGGAGCGTCTAGGTTGACCGCGCTCGTGACCAGCGGCACCGCGGTCGCCGAGCGGCCGCCGGCCAGGGTTCCCAGCGCGAGGCTGTTCGAGCCCGGCGGGGTGACGCTCGAGGACGTCGTCGTCGCCCTCTGGGAGGAGCTGGTGGCCGAGGGGCGCGCCGAGTGCCCCGTGTGCGGGGGCCCGATCACTGCCGCTGCGGAGTGCGGGTCCTGCGGGGCGGAGCTGAGCTGAGCCGCTCGCGGCTTCGCGGAGCCGCGAAATACCTGATTTCCCGCCCGACGCGGCGCTGAGCGCCTACCATTGTCGCCGTAGGCCATGCAGTCGCGGGGGAGGTGATCCCTCGAGGAAAGTCCGGACACCGAAGGGCAAGGACGGTCGGTAACCCCGACCCGGCGAAAGCCGCGGGAAAGTGCCACAGAAACGACACGGCCGATGGCGCGGCCACACGTGAGCCGCGCACAGGCAAAGGTGAAATGGTGCGGTAAGGGCGCACCGGCGTCGCGGTGACGCGGCGCGTCAGGGCAAACCCCGTCCGGTGCAAGGCCAAGCAGGATCGACGACCCGGCCCGGT
The DNA here is from genome assembly GCA_963811625.1 of uncultured bacterium. GTDB lineage: Bacteria > Actinomycetota > Thermoleophilia > Solirubrobacterales > 70-9 > AC-56. The sequence goes on from CAWERS010000002.1 coordinate 672,722, forward strand.
GAGATCCAGGTAGGCCGCAGGGTCCCGGCGAACGGGACCCCGCCGGGGCTCCGGTCCCGGCGAGACAGATGACTGCGCACGACGGAATCCGGCTTACAGGCCTGCTGACGGAGAGCCCCGCTTCGGCGGGGCTCTCCCTATTCCAACGCTAATGGCGTTTCACACAATGCCGATAGGTGGGTTGTAGCCCCGGCAAGGGGCGCAGGAGGCACAGATGGGGACGCAGCATCGCGTTCTGATAGTCGACGACGACGAGGAGGCTCGTCGCCTTTACGGTCGAACTCTGATTGCGGCCGAGTACGCGTGCGCCGTGGCGGCGCGCTGCAGCGAGGCCCGCGGGCTGTTGAGGGAAGGTGAGTTCAGCCTGGCGATCTGCGGCCTGCGGATCGCGGGAGAGTCGGGCCTCGACTTGGTCCGCGAGATCAAGTCGGGGCGTACGCGCACGGCGGTGCTGATGGCCAGCGGCGAGGACGACCCGATGTTCGCCGAGCTTGCATCCGACAACGGCGCCTACGGGTACATGGTCAAGCCGCTGAGCGCCAACGAGCTCCTGATCGGGGTCGCGAATGCGCTCTACCGCCGCCGGCTCGAGCAGCAGAACGATCTTCAGCGCCAGCGGCTGGAGCACGCGATCGAGGAGCGGACCGCGGAGCTGCGCGCCGCGATCGAGGGCCTGAGGCTCTCCCAGGAGGAGACGGCCCAGCGCCTCTCCCAGGCGGTGGAGATGCGTGGTCTCCAGGCCGGCGGGCAGGTCGAGCGGATCGGAGACATCTCGGCGCTGCTGGGCTCCCATCTGGGCCTGCCCCGGGAGCGGGTCGAGCTGCTGCGGATCGCCGCCGCGATGCACGACATCGGAAAGATCGGGATCGCGGATCGGATCCTGCTCAAGCCGGGCGAGCTGAACGAGCAGGAGCGGGGCGAGATGAAGCGTCACACCGAGATCGGCCACGGTCTGCTCTCCAGCTCGAAGTCGGAGCTGATGGAGATGGCGGGAGTGATCGCGCTTACGCACCACGAGCGCTTCGACGGGGCGGGCTATCCGCGCGGTTTGGCCGGCGAGGAGATCCCGATCGAAGGCAGAATCGTGGCTGTCGCCGATGTCTTCGACGCCCTGATCAGCGAACGGGTGTACAGGCCGGCGTTCCCGTTGGAGGCGGCGGTCGAGACGATGAGGCGCGGTCGCGGGACCCAGTTCGATCCGGCGGTGCTGGATGCATTGCTGGAGAACCTCGGTGCTGTGGTCCTGATCGGCGGACAGCCGGCCGCGGTGCCGTCAGGGGCCGCCGCCGGCCTCGATTCGCTCCTTCCACCGCCGCTGGCGGCGCCTGGCGTCGGCCATGAACAGGGGCATGACCCGGGTGGCCAGGCTCGGAAAGGCGTCGATCAGGCGTACGAAGGCGCCGCGCCAGCGTGGGACCGTCAGCACCGGCCGGGGCCGGTCGAGGAGCTTGGCGACCTTCGGCGCGACCGCCTCGGCCCGTAGCAGCACGCCCGAGAACGACGGCGCCGCGTCGGGGTCATCCAGCTTGTCGGCGATCATCGGCGTCCAGATCCCGTCCGGGCAGACGGCGGAGACGTGGATCTCCTTGAAACCCGCCCGGCGCAGGTCCGCGAGCGCTCCGAGGCTGAAGGCGATCGCTCCGTGCTTGGTGGCCGCATAGAGCGCCTCCCCGGGGGGCGCGCCGAGCCCGGCGAGCGAGACGATGTTGACCACGTGGCCACGGCCGACCGCCCGCATCGGCTCGAGTGCCGCCAGGGTGCCGTTGATCGTTCCCAGCGTGTTGACCTCGAACAGCGCCCGTCGCACCTCGGCGTCGTGCTCCCAGATCAGCCCGGTGACCAGCACGCCGGCATTGTTGACCCACACGTCCAGCGATCCGGCTCGCTCGACGGTGGCTGCGGCCGCGAGGCGGCAGGCGTCCGGGTCGCGGACATCGAGCCCGGATCCGAACGCCGGCGGGCCGATCGTCGATGCAGCCGCTTCGGCTGACCCCGCCTCGACGTCGGTGACGTGGACGGTCAGCCCTCGGGCCGCGAGCGCCCGAGCGATCTCGAATCCGAGACCGCGTCCGGCACCGGTGACGAGGGCCGCGGGCACCGCGCCAGCATAGAGCCGGGCTGGCGAGTCACCGAAGCGGCGCCGCGCCGAAGGCGACGCTGAAGCGCTTGCACCAGATCACCGCGCTCTGAAAGCGCCCGAGCGCGAGATCGGCCGGGATCGCGTAGTTCTGGCTGCCGATGTTGCCCTTCAGCTCGCCGAGCTCCGCGTAGTCGTCGTCGAAGGCATCGCCGTCGCCCCCGGCCGGCGCCGCCGACAAGTAAACCCGCACGTCGGGGCCGTTGGAGGTCTCGAAGCTCTCCAGGCGCAGATAGCGGGAGCCGTCCGCGAGCCGCAGCACCTCGGCCCGACCGGAGGTCGAGTGCTCATAGCTCTGGAAGGCGCCCCGGGCCAGAACCTCGATCCGGGGCCCCTGATCAACCCGCTGCCGCCGTTCGCCGGCCTCTGAGCCGCCGTCGGAGCCCGGGCCGGCGGAGGCGGCGGGGAGCGGCTCGTGGACGCGGTCGTCGATGAACAGCTTCTGCGGCTCGAAGTAGGCGAGCACAAAGGCCGACAGGCCCACCACCGCAACCAGAGCGGCGACCAGGATCACGGGGTGGGCGGCGAGGGCAGAGCGGAGGCGCATGTGGATAGGTCGCGCTGCGGGCGGCGACGTTACGACCTAGTCCTCGGCTTAGCGAATGCTCATCAAATGCACACTCCGACCTCAGGCTCTGTTAGCATGCCGCGACCTTCCGGCTGAATTCCCGCCACATATCGCGGGGATCGGGGGACCCAGTTACTGGGGCGAATCGCAGGCAACTGCCGCGTAGCGCCATCTCTTTCGGCGCGAGCCCGTCAGCTAACCCCGTAAGCGACGAAAGAGCGAATGTACGAAGGCACGCCCCGCCCGCGGGTGGGAATCGAATACGACCGACGCCGCGCCGAGCCGCCGATCATTCGGCGCCCGGACCGGATCGCGCTGCTGGCCGTGGTGATGGCGGTGATCGCGATGGTCGCCGCCGCCGCCAGCGCCCACGCGGGCGGCGGCGGAACCAGCGCCCGCGGTGGCGGCGCGTCGTCGTCCGGGAGCTGCCCGGATCAGACGTTCGGCGCCCGCGCCTTGAAGCTCGGCGATTGCGGTGGCGACGTGAAGACCCTGCACTGGCTGCTGAAGGCGAAGTCGTACGGGGTGCCCATGGACAAGGACTTCGACAACCCCACCAGCGATTCAGTGCGCTCGTTCCAGCGCCGCAAGGGGCTCAGCAAGACCGGCGTGGTCGGCGAAGGGACCCGGAAGAAGATCGTCCAGACGATGTCGAGGAGCATCGCCACCTGGTACGGCCCCGGCCTCTACGGCAACCGGACCGCCTGCGGCAAGAGGCTTCGCCGCTCTACGATCGGCGTCGCCCACCGCACCCTCCCCTGCGGGACCAAGGTGACGCTCAAGTACGGACGCCGCTACGTGCGCGCCAAGGTGATCGATCGCGGCCCGTACGCGAACGGCGCCCGCTGGGACCTGACCGAGAAGACCGCACAGAAGCTTCACCTCACAACCACGGACAAGATCCGCGCCGCTCCGATCAAATAACCCCCACTGGGGCGGCGCGAACGCATGGCACAGCGGAACGCGCGGCGGCTTTCCCCGGCCGCCGCGCTCCGCTGTGTCAGGCCGCCGCCGCTGAAGGCAGTACCGAAGGGTCGGACTGGTCCTGGGGCAGGGCGGCGGCGTTCGCCATCAGGCTCTGGAAGTCGCTCAGTGCCACGTGTGCGACCGCCTCGAGCAGCTGCTCGTCGCTCCACTCGGCCTCCCGCGCCTCCTCGACCAGGTGCGCCGCGGGCCGGCCGTCGTCGTCGAAGAGCGCCTCGAGGAAGGCCAGGAGCGCCGCCTCCCGGGGGTCGCTCGAGCCCCAGGTGCGAGCTCGAGACACCTCGTCGAGGCCGAGGCCGGCTGCGCGCGCCGTCCTCGCGTGCTGGGCGACCGAGTAGGCGTCACCGCGGCTCTGCGACACGGCCAGCGCGATCCGCTCCCGCGTAGAACGGGGGAGGGCGCCGCCGCGAAGCTCGTGGCGCATGCGCGCGAAGGCGCGCAGCGCCGCCGGAGCACCGGCAAGCACTCCGACGAACTTGGAGACCGAGCCCCCGGCGCTCGCCATTCCGGCTAGCAGTCGGGCGCTCTCGTCCGGCGCGGTGAGCTCGTCGTGGATGTCGAAGCGGCTGATGTCTGTCTTCACTGTCATCGGAGATCCTGACTTGGTGTTACCCGACGCCGGGCATCGCATTCGCGCCGCCCGCGCCGGGTTCTTTACTTTACTTTTAGCTAGTTACTTACGGTCCGTAAGTTATAGCGCAGGAGCCTCAGGCGCGCAACGTCGCCGGCCGGCAATCCCGACTCCTTGCGCGTCGTCGGCCGTGACTGCGGTTCACTGCGACGCGGCGCCGATATCGTTCCGCCCTCGCGGTGGCCTCGATTGACGCCGCCGACGAGCCACATTCGGAACGACCCAGAACAACTGGAGGACAGGATGGCCGACAACGAAGCCGTTCGAACCGAGACGCCCGACGACGTGATGAGGATGGTCCAGGACCGCGACGTGCGCTTCATCCGCCTGTGGTTCACCGACGTGCTCGGCCAGCTGAAGAGCTTCTCGATCAACGCCGCGGAGCTCGACGACGCCTTCGAGGGCGGGATGGGCTTCGACGGCTCGTCGATCACCGGCTTCAACCCGATCGAGGAATCCGACATGATCGCGATGCCCGACCCGAGCTCGTTCGCGATCCTGCCTTGGCGTCCGGCCGAGAAGGCAACCGGGCGGATGTTCTGCGACATCCGGGTCCCCGGCGGCGATCCCTACGAGGGCGATCCGAGGTGGATCCTGCGGCGGGCGCTGGAGCGCGCCGAGCAGATGGGGTTCGAGACCTACAACATCGGCCCCGAGCTCGAGTTCTTCTACTTCCGCTCGGCGAAGCCCGCCGAGGGCCCGCCCGAGGTCCTGGACGAGGGCGGCTACTTCGACCTGACCACGCTCGACGCCGGCTCGGACGTGCGGCGCGAGACGATCCTGGCGCTGGAGCAGCTCGGGATCCACGTCGAGTACGCCCACCACGAGGTCGGCCCCTCCCAGCACGAGGTCGACATGCGCTACAAGGACGCGCTCTCGATGTCGGACGACTGCATGACCTACCGGATCGTGGTCAAGGAGTACGCGATGAAGTACGGCTGGCATGCAACCTTCATGCCGAAGCCGCTGTTCGGCGAGAACGGGTCGGGGATGCATGTGCACCAGTCGCTGAGCCGCGACGGCAGGAACGCCTTCTTCGACCCCGACGACCAGTACTACCTTTCGGCGACCGCGAAGGCGTTCATCGCCGGACAGCTCAAGCACGCCCGCGAGATCGCGCCGCTGTTCGCCCAATGGGTCAACTCCTACAAGCGCCTCGTCCCCGGGTACGAGGCGCCGACCTACCTCGCCTGGTCGCGGCGCAACCGCTCGGCGCTGATCCGGGTGCCGCTGTACCACCCGGGCAAGGAGCAGGCGACACGGGCCGAGCTTCGCTGTCCGGATCCGGCCTGCAATCCCTACCTGTGCTTCGCCGGCATGCTCCAAGCCGGGCTCGAGGGGATCGAGAAGGGTTATGAGCTCCCCGAGCCGATGGAGCAGAACCTGTACCACCTGACGCCCGAGGAGCGCGAGAAGCGCGGCATCGAGGAGCTTCCGGAGACGCTCGGAGAGGCGATCGAGATCGCCGCCCACTCGGAGCTGGTGCTGCGGATCCTCGGCGAGCACACCTTCAAGCGCTTCATCGAGATCAAGCGCCAGGAGTGGGCCGACTACCGGGTCCAGGTCACCCCATGGGAGGTCGAGACCTTCCTCCCGGTGCTCTGATCGCGGCGTTGCGCGGCCGGAAGGGCCGTGAAAGGATCGCGGAATGACACCGGCACAACGGGCCGCCTGGACGATCGGGCTCGGGGCCACCGCAGTCCTCTGGGGCGGGGTCGCTCTCGCCGCGAGCGACAAGCCCGAGATCGAGGCGGCGCGGCTCTCCCTCGATGCCCATCACACCGGTGCGGCCTTCGCCCACCAGGGACGGCGATGCCGCGAAGCAATGGATCGGGGTCGCGAACAACGAGTTCAACGACGATTCCAGGGACTTCAAGGTGTTCGCGGTCTGTAGTCCCGGCACGTGAGCTGGCGCCCGGCGACGCCCCCGTGGATCATGCGGGCAGGCTTGATCCTGCTGGCCCTGCCGTCGGCTGTGATCGCGGCCTGGGGGCTGATCGCGCCGCGCGGCTTCTACGACACCTTTCCCGGCGGAGGGAGGCACTGGGTCTCGGCCCTGCCCCCCTACAACGAGCACCTGCTGCGTGACTTCAGCGCCGCATCCCTGGCCATGGTCGTCTTTGTGGTCGGCGCCGCGATCCTGCTCGAGCGCCGGCTGATCCAGGTTGCCTTGATCGCCTTCCTCGCCTACTCGATCCCCCACTTCGCCTACCACGCGACGACCACCGACCACTACTCGACCGGCGACAACCTGGGCAGCCTCGGGGGGTTCGTGGTCACGTTGGTGCTCGCGCTCTGGCTGCTCGCGCTCACCCGCGAGGCGAATCAGCCGAGCGCGGCGGCGAGCTCCCCGGGCTCGGTCACCGGGCGCTGACAGGCGAAGTTCACGCACACGTAGGCGGCGGGCCGGCCGCCGACACTCGAGCGCTGCAGCATCAGCTCCGGGCGCTCGGTGCCCTCGGTGCCTCCCGCCAGCACCAGATGGGGCCGAAAGCCCGACCGGACGACGGCCGCCAGCCCGGCCAGCCCATCGTCGCCGGCCGGGGCCACCAGCGCCACCTCCTTGACGGATGCAAAGTGGAAGTCCATCGCCCTCAGCAGGTGCGCCAGCGCCTGCGGATGGCCGGCGGCGGCCCGGTCGAGCAGCCGGAAGACGCCGACGGCGTGATCCTCGTACGTCCGTTCGCCGGTGAGCGCCGCCAGGCGCAGCAAGCCGTAGGCGGCCGACGAGTTCCCTGACGGGATCGGGTGGTCGTCGACGTCCTTTCGGCGGGCGACCAGCTCCTCATGATCGTGGGCGGTGGTGAAGAAGCCGCCCCGCTCGGGGTCGGCGAACAGCTCGATCATCATGTCCGCCGTGCTGCGGGCGGCGTCGAACCAGCGGACCTCGAAGCCGGCCTCGTACAGGGTCAGTAGCGCCTCGACCAGGTAGGCGTAGTCCTCGAGATAGGCGGAGAGGCGGGCCCGCCCGTCCCGGTAGGTGCGGAGCAGGCGCCCCCGCTGGTCGCGGAGCTCGGTCCAGACGAACTCCGCGCAGGCGGTCGCGGCCTCCAGGTAGTCGGGCCGGGAAAGGGTCGCTCCCGCCTCGGCGAGGGCCGCGATCATGAGCGCGTTCCAGGAGGTGAGCCGTTTGTCGTCCTTGGACGGCCACACCCGCCCGGAGCGGTGCTCGTGGAGCGCTCGACGCGCCGCCTCGAGGTCTCGGGGCGGCTCGGCCGAGGGCCCTCCCGGCAGGTGGAGGATGTTGCGGCCCTCGAAGTTTCCCTCCGGGGTCACGCCGTAGTGGGCCAGGACGTCGTCCGCCGCATCGGCGAGGCCTGCCGCTCGGAGGGCCCCGCGGATCTCGTCCGCGCCCCAGACGTAGAACCGGCCCTCCTCGCCCTCGGAGTCGGCGTCGAGCGACGAGTGGAATCCTCCCTCCGGCCCTCGCATCTCCCGCAGGGCCCAGTCCAGGGTCTGCTCGCAGACCCGTCGCCAGCGCTCGTGACCGAGCGCCTGCCAGCCGTGGAGGTAGGCCCGGGCGAGGAGGGCGTTGTCGTAGAGCATCTTCTCGAAGTGGGGGACCAGCCAGACGTCGTCGACCGAGTAGCGGGCGAAGCCGCCTCCGAGCTGGTCGTGGATGCCGCCGTGGGCCATCGCGTCGAGGGTCACCTCGACCACGTCGGTCTCTTTGCGGGCCAGCAGCAGCTCGAGCGCCGCCGCTGGTGGGAACTTCGGCGCCTGTCCGAACCCGCCGTGGCGCATGTCGGCCATCAGCCGCAGCCGCTTGACCGCGGCGTCCAGCGCTCCCGGGCTCGGCGGCTCCCCGGATGGCTCGATCCGGGCGATCGCGCCGAGCTGATCGAGAGTCCGCGCAGCCGAGTCCCGGATCCTCTCCCGCTGCGTGCTCCAGGACTCGACCACCGCCTCCATCACCATCAGCAGGCTCGGCAGTCCCTGTCGCGACTCCGGCGGGAAGTAGGTGCCCCCGTAGAACGGGACCCCATCGGGATCGAGGAAGGCGGTCAGCGGCCAGCCGCCGTGGCCGGTCATGCCCTGCACGGCCTCCATGTAGATCGCGTCGATGTCCGGCCTCTCCTCGCGATCGACCTTGATGCAGACGAAGTGGTCGTTCATGTAGCCGGCCGTCTGCGGATCCTCGAACGACTCGCGTTCCATCACATGGCACCAATGGCAGGCCGCGTAGCCGATCGAGAGCAGAATCGGCCGGTCGTCGCGCCTTGCCCGCTCGAGCGCCTCGGCGCCCCACGGGTACCAGTCGACCGGGTTGTCCTTGTGCTGGAGCAGGTACGGGCTGGTCTCGGCGGCGAGCAGGTTGGCCATCGAAGCCAGGCTAGCGCCAGGCCTCACGGACCGCGACGACCGTGCCCACCGGCTGATATACCCAACGGACGCGAGGCGAGATGCCCAAGGATCTGACCGTAGTCCTCCAGGATCGACCCGGCGAGCTTGCGCGGCTCGGCGAGGCGATCGGCTCCGCGGGGGTCAACGTCCTGGGGATGTGCGCGTTCACCGGCGAGGGGCGGGGGATCATCCACGTGCTTGTCGACGACGCCAAGGCGAGTGCCGCCCACACCGCCCTCGAGGACGCCGGGATGGGGGTCGCCGACGAGCGCGAGGTGCTGGTGGTCGACATCGAGGATCGCCCCGGGACGCTTGGCGAGCTTGCGCGGACGCTGGGCGAGGCCAACGTCAACATCGACCTCGCCTACACCACCTTCGGCGGGATCAAGCTGGTGATCGCCAGCGACGACCTCGACAGCGCCCGCGAGGCGCTCGCCTAGCCTCGGGTCAGCCGGCGGTGACGTCGCGGGCGAAGGTCTCGAACGCCTTCAGGTAGCGCTCGATGTCGTCGCCCGAGTGGGCGATCGACAGGGTCCACTCCTCCTCGACCCCCGGGGTCATGAAGATCCCGTGGTTCATGTGGTAGAGCCAGGCCAGCGTCGACAGCTCGCCGTCGACCTTGGTCAGATAGTCGCGGTACTCGCGCAGCGGCTCGGCGGCGAAGATCACGCACCCCTTGGCCCCCATGCCCTCGGTGTAGGCGGGGAGGCCGTAGCGATCGATGATCTCCTGGCAGGCAGCCTTGAGGCTCTCGTTGGTCTGCTCGAGCCCGTCGTAAACGTCCTCGGTGAGCACCTGGGTCAGGGTCGCCTCGGCGGCGGCCATCACCAGCGGGTTGCCGTTGAAGGTCCCGTACTGGTGGACCTTGCCGCTGGCGACCAGCCCGGCGATCTCCTCGGTCATGCCGATCGCGCCGCCCGGATATCCGCCGCAGACCGCCTTCGCCAGGGTGATCATGTCGGGCTGGACGCCGAATCGCTGCGTCGCCCCTCCGTAGGCGATCGTCGCCCCGGTCTTGACCTCGTCGAAGATCAGCTTCACGCCGTGGGCGGCGGTCAGCTCACGGACCCGCTCCAGGTAGCCCTCGACCGGCGGGATCACGTTGATGTTCATCATCGCGGGCTCCATGATCAGCCCCGCAACCTGGCCGTCGAGCGTGGCCAAGACCGACTCCAGCGCCGACGCGTCGTTAAACGGCACCGCCCGGGTCAGCTCGGTGAGGGCGCGCGGGTAGCCGGCGCCGTAGGGCACCGACCTCGGGTCGTCGCGATCGCCGAGCTCCTCGAGCTCCGGATACACCGACACCATCACGGCGTCGTGATGCCCGTGGTAGGAGCCCTCGATCTTCAGGATCACGTCGCGCCCGGTGGCGCCGCGCGCCAGGTGGACCGCGTCCATGGTCGCCTCGGTGCCCGAGTTCTCGAACCGCCACTGATGCATGCCGAAACGGCGCGTCAGCTCCTCGGCGACCACGATCGACCCTTCGGTGGGGGCCGCGAAGTGGGTCCCGAGGTCGACCCGCGCCTTGACCGCGGCACCAACGGTCGGGTTGGCGTGCCCGATGCACATGACGCCGAAGCCGTTGTGGAAGTCGACGTACTCGTGGCCGTCGACGTCCCAGACCCGAGTGCCCTGGCCGCGCTCCACATAGACCGGCCAGGGGTCGCTCTCCTGAAACGAGGACGGGACCCCGCCGGGCATCACCTTGACCGCCCGCTCGTACCGGCGCTTGGACTCCGGGGTGCGCTCGGTGAGCTTGGCCATCTCGCGCTCGGTCAGCTCCGCGATCCGCTTGCGATCGATCGCGGTCTGGCCGGTGGCGGCGGTGGTCTCGACGGTCATCGGTGTCCCCCTTGGTAGGCGTACCCTGAAGCCGCGAGGGTAGCGATCCCAGGCTTCCACCTTTGTACAAGGTCGCCCACCCTGGTTGGCCGCAGCGGACTGTCGCTATGGTCATGGGAATGGAGCTCGAGGGGATCCACCACGTCACCGCGATCACCGCCGACGCGCAGCGAAACGTCGACTTCTACGCAGGCGTTCTCGGCCTGCGCTTGGTGAAGAAGACCGTGAACCAGGACAACCCCAGCGTGTACCACCTGTTCTACGCCGACGAGCGCGGCGACGCCGGCTCCGACATCACCTTCTTCGAGTACCCCGGGGCGGCTCCCGGTCGCGCCGGCGACGGGATGGTCCATCGGGTCGTGTGGCGGGTCGGCTCCGCCGCCGCGCTGGACTTCTGGAGCCAGCGCCTCGGCGACCGCGAGCTCGAGGTCGGGCGGGTCGCGGGGCGGGACGCGCTGCGCTTCTCGGACCCCGAGGGCCTCGAGCACGAGCTGGTCGTCGCCGGCACCGGTGACGAGCCGTTGATCGCCGAGCACCCCGAGGTGCCGGCCGAGATGGCCCTCCAGGGCTTCGACGGCGTTTGCGCCTACGCGTCCGACCCGGATCGCAGCCGCGAGCTGCTCGAAGGGGCGCTGGGGTTCTCGCCGGCCGACCGATCGGACGGCGGGACCCTCTGGGAGCGACGGGGGCAGAGCCGGGGATCGACTTACGCCTACGAGGAACCGCCCCCGGAGCCTGGCGTTCAGGGAGCGGGCACGGTCCACCACGTGGCCTGGGCGTCGCCGGCAGACGAGCACGAGGCATGGCGCGAGCGAGTGGTCGCCGCGGGGATGAGGCCGACCCAGGTGATCGACCGCTTCTACTTTCGCTCCGTCTACTTCCGCGAGCCGAGTGGGGTGCTGTTCGAGATCGCGACCCTCGGGGGACCCGGCTTCGCAATCGACGAGCCCGTCGACCACCTGGGCGAGAAGCTGTCGCTGCCGCCGTTCATCGAGCACCTGCGGGACCAGATCGAGCCGAACCTGCGCCCGATCGTCAACCCGCGGCAAACAACCGCCGCCTCCTCGGCTTCGCGTCCGGGGGCGGCGGGTTAGGGCTCCGGCCTGACTCGGCAAGCACCTCCGCACCTACCGCGACTTCGTCGCTAGCCCGAGCCTAGCTCTCCACGCGCGCGAGCTTGCGAAGCAGGCGGCGGAGCGTCTCCACCTCGGTCTTGTCGAGCGGCGCCAAGACCTCCTGCGCGGTCTTGATCGCCGATGCGCGGGCGCGCTCCAGGGTCTCGCGGCCGATCTCGGTGAGGTGAACGGCGTGCTTTCGGCGGTCGGTGGGGTGGAGCCGGCGCTCGGCCAGCCCCAGCTCCTCGAGCTCGTCGATCACGCTCACCATCGAGCTGGGGTCGATCATCGACCGGTCCACCAGCTCCTGCTGGGTGGTGCCCGGCTGGCTGTCGATCAGGGTCAGGACGCCGAAGTGCTGCGGGCGAAGTCCCAACGGCTTCAACGCCTCGGCGAAGGTGTGGGAGGTCCGCTGGCCGTTCCAGGACAGCAGGAACCCGGGTGCGCTCGCCAGCGGCTCCGGCGGCGGGCGATCGAAGCGCATCGTCAGCGAGCATCAGTGACGTAGGTCACTGACGTTCCCCCTCCGTAGGTGTTTGATGGCCGTTCCTTGGCCGGCGGCCGCCTGACCCTGGTGAGATGGCCGCCGCCGCGACGGTGCACGACCGATGAGTTCAGGCGCGTGGACTGGTCTCTGGGGCATCGCTTCAAGTCCATTCTATGGGCGAACGACTATTTATGATACAAATCATTGAGATGTCCAATGACCGTGTAGGAGGCAGCCCGTGTCAGCACTGACGCGTTGGGTCCTGGCCCACAAGCGCATCGTCGTCGTTTTTGGATCGGCCCACGATCGCCGGTATGATGCGGCCGGACTCCGCCACCAAGGCGCTCGATCAGAAGTTCTCGGTGCCCGGCAAGGAGGGCTGGGAGACCAACGTCGCGATCGCCGAGCGTCTATGGGGATACCGGCGGCGACACGGCGCCGTTGATTCCGGTGGTCACGCTGCCGGCGGGCGAGACGGTCGACAGCCCCGGGGTGCGCGCCCAGCTGGCCGGGGTCGACCGCCGGGTCGAGCCGGGCGCTGTCCCCGGCGCTCGGATCGCCTCCTACGCGTCGACTGGCGACCAGGCTTCGTCTCCGACGACGGGCGGACGACATTCGCGATCGTCTACCCGCGGCGGACCCCGACGCGCCAATTCGGCGAGAACCCGAACGCGGCCAAGGCGGCGCGAGCAGCGCGCTCAAGGGCGACACGCAGGTCGGCGGGCGCGCCGGTGCACGTGAGCGGGCTTCGACGCGCTGGCCGAGAACGAGTCGGCGCCGGAGCGAAGGCACGGGAGTGCTGCTGGAGTCGCTGCTGGGCGGTGTCGGAGCGCTGATCGTGCTCGCCTTCGTGTTCGCCTCGTTCCTGGCCCTGGTGCCGATCGCGATGGCGGTCGTCTCGATCATGACCACCTTCCTGCTCCTGCTGGGGCCTGACCGCGTTCACCGACATCTCGCCGATGGTCCAGTTCCTGATCGCGCTGGTCGGCCTCGGGATCGCGATCGACTACGTCCTGCTGGTCGTCTCGCGCTGGCGCGAGGAGCGCGCCCACGGGCGAAGCGGCGACGAGGCGGTCCAGCGCGCGATGGAGACTGCGGGTCGGGCGGTCGTCTTCAGCGGCATCACCGTGGCGATCGGACTGCTGGCGATGATCGCCCTGCCGGTGCCGTTCCTTCGCACGATGGGCTACGGCGGAATGCTGATCCCGCTGGTCACGCACGCTGGCCGCGATCACCCTGCTGCCCGTCGTGCTGCGAAGCTCGGCCCGCGGCTCGATTGGCCGCATCGGCGCACCGACGACGGCGAGCCGCGCGTGGACCCGCTGGGCGGGGATGGTGGTCCGGCATCGCTGGGTCGCTGCCGGACGCGCGGAATGGCGCGATTCTCGCGCTGCTGATCTTCGCCGCCACCGAGCTGCAGCTGGGGACGCCGACGCCGAACACGATCGCCAAGCACGGTGACGCCAAGGAGGGGCTGGCGGCGCTCGAGGGCCGGGATCGGCGAGGGATCGCTGCTTCCCACGAGATGCTGACCGAGGGCGGGACGAACCCCGACCGTGTCGCCGCGCAGGTGCGGCAGGTCGAGGGGATCCACGGCGCCGTCGCCCCCCGCGACGGCTGGCGAGCGACGGCACGGCGACGGTGCTGGGTCGAGGCGATCCCGACTCCCGACAGCGGAACTCCCCCGGGCGAGGCCACGCTGGACGGGGTCCGCGACGCCGCGCATCCGCCGGGCCCGACGTGCGGGTCGGCGGCCTGCCGGCGGCCAGAACGATGACTTCATCGACGCCGTCTACGGCAGCTTCCCTCTGATGATCGCTCTGATCACGATCATCACATTCATCCTGCTCGCGCGGGCCTTCCGCTCCCTGCTCCTGCCCCTGAAGGCGATCGTGCTCAACGTGCTCAGCGTGGCGGCGGCCTGGGGCGTGCTGGTCTTGGTCTGGCAGCACGGCTACGGCTCCGAGGCGTCTGTCGGGCATCGAGGCGACCGGCTCGATCCCGTCCTGGATGCCGCTGATCGTGTTCGCGTTCCTGTTCGGCCTCTCGATGGACTACGAGGTGTTCATCCTCTCCCGGATGCGGGAGGAGTTCGATCGCACGGGGTCCACGTCGACCGCTGTGGTGCAGGGGATCGGCCGCACCGGTCGCCTTGTGACCAGCGCCGCGCTGATCCTCTTCCTGGCCTTCGTCTCGATGGCGTCCGGCCCGGGAACCGACATAAAGATGTTCGCCACCGGGCTGGCCGCCGGGATCCTGCTCGATGCGACGGTGATCCGGGCCTTGATCGTCCCGGCTCTGATCTCACTCTTCGGGCGCTGGAACTGGTGGCTCCCGCCGCCCGGCGCGGCTGCTGCGGGTCGAGCCGTCGCTGCCGCCGCGGGTCGCCAGCGAAACCGACGCGGGCTAACGCCCGGCGATGGCCGGTTCAAACGGGGCCAGCGCCCCGCGATGGCCGAGTTGCGTCGAATAGACGAACGCAAGTCGGCCACCGATGCGGCGGGGTGGCCGGCTCGGGCCTGAGCTACTCGACGGTCCAGGTGTCGCCGGAGCGGAGCAGGTCGTCGAGCTCCTCGGTCCCGACGCCCTCGCGGGCGGCCTCGAGCTCGCGGGTCATCGAGCCGGCGAACACCGGCCGCTCGACCGCCCGGAAGACGCCGATCGGCGTCGGCCCGGTCGGGCGCTGGCTGAGATGGGCGAGCGAGAAAGCCTGGCTGGGGTTGGGATCGTGGGCGTCGTGGACGACCAGGGCCTCCTGGTCGACCTCGGACAGGCTCTCCACCCGCAGCCGGCCGTCATCACCGCGGACGACTCCGCGCTCCCCGTCCGCTCCGAAGCGGATCGGCTCGGAGTGCTCGAGCCGGATCTGGTTCGCCTCGCGGCCCTTGCCCCGGACGGCGTCGAACGCGCCGTCGTTGAACACGTTGCAGTTCTGGTAGATCTCGATCAGCGCCGAGCCCTGGTGCGCGGTGGCGGCGCGGAGCACCTCGAGCCTGGTGCTCGCGGTCGGTATCGATCGTGCGGGCGACGAAGCTGGCCTCGGCGCCGAGCGCCAGGGCCACCGGGTTGAAGGGGTGGTCGAGCGATCCGAACGGCGTCGACTTGGTGACCTTGCCCTCCTCGCTGGTGGGTGAGTACTGGCCCTTGGTGAGGCCGTAGATCTGGTTGTTGAACAGCAGGATCTTGATCGGAACGTTTCGCCGCAGCGCGTGGATCAAGTGGTTGCCGCCGATCGAGAGCGCGTCGCCGTCCCCGCTCACCACCCAGATCGAGAGGTCCGGGCGGGCCAGCGCCAGCCCGGTGGCAAGCGCAGGGGCGCGGCCGTGGATGCCATGCACCCCGTAGGTGTTCATGTAGTAGGCGAAGCGGCCGGCGCAGCCGATTCCGGCGACGAACACGATCCGCTCCGGTGGCAGCCCGAGCTCGGGCAGAAACTGCTGAACGGTGGCGAGGATCGCGTAGTCGCCGCAGCCCGGACACCAACGGGTCTCCTGGTCGGAGGAGAAGTCCTTCTTGGTCAGCCCGGTGGCTGCGCTTCCGTTGGCTCCATTGGTCCCGTTGGCCCCGGTCACAACCGCTCCGTGATCACGTCATCGAGCTCTTCGGCGAAGATCGGAAGCCCCTCGACCTTGGTGTAGCTGAGCGCATCGACCAGGAACTCGCCCCTGATGATCGAGACCAGCTGGCCCGTGTTCATCTCCGGGATCAGCACCTTCGGGTAGGAGCGAACCACCTCCCCCGTGTTGCGGGGCAGGGGGTTGAGATGGTGCAGGTGCGCCGAGTCGACCTTCTCGCCGCGCCGGCGGAGCCGCCTGACCGCGCCCTTGATCGCGCCGTAGGTGGAGCCCCAGCCGAGCACCAGCATCTCGGCGCCCGCGGTGCGGTCGACCTCCAGCTCGCCGATCTCGGCCGCGATCCCGGCGACCTTCTCGGCCCGAAGCCTGGTCATCAGCGCGTGGTTGTCGGGCTCGTAGCTGATGTGTCCCGTCCGGTCCTCCTTCTCCAGCCCCCCGATCACGTGCTGGAGGCCCTCGGTGCCCGGTGGCGCCCAGGGGCGCACGCGCCGCTCGTCGCGCAGGTACGGCAGGAACTCGCCGTCGTGGTTTGCCCCCCTGGCGAAGGCCGGGTCGATCTCCGGCAGGTCGCCCGCCTCGGGGACCCGCCACGGCTCCGAGGAGTTGGCGAGGAAGGTGTCCGAGAGCAGGATCACCGGGGTTCGGTAGCTGACCGCGATTCGCGCCGCCTCCAGGACCGCGTCGAAGCACTGGGCCGGGGTGGATGCTGCGACCACGGGCAGCGGCGACTCCCCGTGCCGGCCGTGGATCGCCATCATGAGGTCCGCCGCCTCGGTCTTGGTGGGCATCCCGGTCGAGGGCCCGGCGCGCTGCACGTCGATCACCAGCAGCGGCAGCTCGAGCGCGGCGGCGAGGCCGATCGTCTCCTGCTTCAGGTTCATGCCCGGCCCGCTCGAGGCGGTGACCCCCAGATGGCCGCCGAACGAGGCGCCGAGCGCCATGTTGACGGCCGCGATCTCATCCTCGGCCTGGACCGTCCGGACGCCGAAGCGCTTGTGGCGCGAGAGCTCGTGCAGGAGCTCGGAAGCCGGGGTGATCGGGTAGCTCGCCAGGAACAGCGGCAGGCCGCTGCGAACGCTGGCCGCGATCAGGCCGAGGGCGGCCGCCGTGGTGCCGTTGACCCCTCGGTAGGTGCCGGGCTCCGCCGGCGCGGCCTTGACCTCATAGTGGACCTGAAGCAGCTCCGCGGTCTCGCCGAAGTTGTAGCCGGCGCGGAAGGCGGCCAGGTTGGCCTCCATGATCTGCTGCTTGGCGGCGAACTTCTGCTCGATCCACCGAACGGTCGCGTCGATCGGCCGGCTGTACATCCACGAGACCAGCCCGAGGGCAAAGAGGTTCTTGGAGCGCGCCGCGTCCCGGGCGGTGATCCCATCGATGCCCTCGGTGGCGCGGACCGTCATCGAGGTCATCGGGACGCGGAAGACCTGGTACTCGTCGAGCGTCCCGTCCTCGAGCGGGTTGCGCTCGTAGTCGGCCTTGCGGAGGTTGTGCTCCGTGAACCCGTCGTCGTTGGCGATCACGATGCCGCCGCCCTCGAGCTCGGCGAGGTTGGCCTTCAGGGCCGCGGGGTTCATCGCCACCAGCACGTTCGGCTGGCCGCCGGGGGTGAGGATGTCCCGCGAGGCGAAGTGGATCTGGAAGGCGGAGACGCCGGCCAGGGTCCCGGCGGGTGCCCGGATCTCGGCCGGAAAGTCCGGCAGGGTGGCGAGGTCGTTGCCGACCAAGGCCGTGGCCGCCGCGAACCGGTCGCCGGCGAGCTGTATCCCGTCGCCCGAGTCGCCGGCAAAGCGGACGACGACGCGCTCTTTCTCCTCGGTGGCTTTCGTCAAGTTGATCGGCGCTCCGCGCCTGTCGATTGATTGTAGGCAGGTGGGCGGCCCTACTCCCGACCATGGACGGATTGGGCTCGCCCATTCGACGCAACTCGGCCATCGACGGTGGCGTCCGCCCCGCATGCGAACATGCGTTCGTGCGTTGGGAGAACCTGACCATCGACAGAAAGGAGGCCGAGGCGAGGCTGCCCGGCTTCCGCGAGCCGGCCGTCGTGCGCACTTTCGACGCGCCCGAGGCGCTCGGGACCCGCTTCTACGAGGTCCGGGCCCGATCGGCGCTCAATCGTGTGCCGAAGCGCTCGCGGATGCCCTTCCGCTGGACGATCAATCCGTTCAGAGGATGCAGTCATGCGTGCGTCTACTGCTTCGCCCGCCCCACGCATACCTACCTCGACTTCAACGCCCGGGAGGACTTCGAGCGCCAGATCGTGGTCAAGGTCAACGTGCCCGAGCTGGTGCGGGCCGAGCTGGGCCGCCCCTCGTGGAAGGGGGAGCACGTCGCGCTCGGCACCAACACCGACCCCTACCAGTGGGTCGAGGGTCGCTACCGACTGATGGAGGGGATCTGGGAGGCGATGCGGGACTTCTCCAACCCGTGCTCGGTGCTGACCAAGTCGCCGCTGTTGCTTCGCGATCTGGAGTTGATGAAGGAGGTCGGTGAGCGGGCCGAGTTCACCGCCAACCTGTCGATCCCGACCCTGGACGAGAAGGCGTGGCGGCAGACCGAGCCGCACACGCCGCATCCGCGCAAGCGAATCGAGGCGGTGGCGGAGCTGAAGCGGGCCGGGATCCGCACCGGGGTCCTGATCGCGCCCCTGATCCCGGGCGTCAACGACTCACCCGAGCAGCTCGAGCCGCTGCTGGAGCTGCTCGCGGAGGCGGCCCCGGACTCGGTCGGCGGTGTGGCGCTCCACCTTCGCGGGGAGGTGCGCGAGATCTGGTTCGACTGGCTGCGCGAGCACCGCCCCGACCTGCTGCCCCGCTATGAGCGGCTGTACGAGCGCGGCGCGTACATGAACGGGGAGGAGGCCAAGCGCCTCGGCTCGCTGGTGCGGCGCGGCCGTCGCCAAACCGGCCTCCGGGGAGCCGGTGGCCGGCGATCCGGTCCCGGGGCCAAGGCGGTCGAGGAGACCAGGTCCAAGGGGATCATCCCACCGCCGGGGCGGCAGCGCCCGCTCTTCTGAGCGCCATCGCCACGCTCAGGGTGCCCAGCGCGCAGCCGGCGGCGAGCCAGAAGGCCGCCGGGTAGCCGCCGAGCGCGGCGGCGATACCGGCCAGCGGAGCGCCGAGGCCGACGCCGAGGTCGAAGAAGCCGGTGAAGGTTCCGAGCGCGGCGCCGCGACGGGCATCCGGCACCCGGTTGACGACCACCAGCGACAGCGACGGATAGAGCAGCGAGAACGCGGTTCCCATCGCAGCCGCCCCCAGGATCGCCATCGGCAGACCGCCCGCCAACGCGATCAGCGAAAGGCCGAGCGCCTCGACGGAGGCGGCCCCCGCCGCGCATCGGAGCGGCCCGATCCGGTCGGGAAGGTCACCGGCGACCAGGCGCGTCAGCACCACCGTGACCGCGAACACGGTGAACGCGATCGCCCCGTGGGAATCGCCGTGTGCCTGGAGGTGGAGGACGATGAACGAGGCCACCGCCGCGTACCCGACGCTGGCCAGCGAGAGCGCGAACCCCGGACGGATCGACTCACGGGCGATCAGGGGGCCGCGGGCGGCGTGCGGGGAGGGGACGAACGGATCCGGGATCCGCAAGGCGATCAGCGAGCCGATGAACGGCGCCGCCGCGGCGAACGCCCAGACGGCACGAAAGCCCCAGGCGTGGTAGATCAGCTCCCCGATCAAGGGGCCGATGCTGAGCCCGCTCCACACGGCCAAGCCGTAGAGGCCGATCACCCGCCCGCGGCGCCCCGGCGGGGCGAGGTCGACGATCCAGGCCGAGCCCGCGGTGAACACCGATCCCTCGCCCATGCCGAGCACCAGTCGGGCGCCGATCAGGCCGGCCAGCCCGGCCGGGACCTGGTAGAGGAGCCCCGCCAGGGCGGCGAGCAGGGTCCCGAGCACCATCGCCGGCCGGCGGCCGCGGTGGTCGGCGAGCCGCCCGGCGAGCGGGCGCATGCCGAGCCCGGTGAACGCGTATGCCCCGACCACCACGCCGACCGCGACGTCGCCGGCATCGAGCGGCCCCCTGACGTAGCGCGGCAACACGGGGAGTACCGCCCCGACCGCCATCAGCGAGAGCAGGGTGACGACGAAGATGCCGGCGAAGGCGGCGAAGGGCGATCGGTGCACCGGCGCTCAGGACGTCCCGGTCGCGCGGAGCTCGGCCCGCTTGATCTTGCCGCTGGCGGTCTTCGGCAGCTGCCCGGCGAACTCGATGATGCGAGGGAACTTGTACGGGGCGGCCACCCGCTTGCAGTGTTCCTGCAGCTCCCGGGCGAGGAGGTCGTCGGGCTCTCCCTGGCGCAGGACGACGATCGCCCGCACGACCGATCCACGCTCGGGATCCGGGGCCGCGACCGCTGCCGCCTCAGCGACCGCGGGATGGGTGAGCAATGCCGATTCGACCTCGAACGGCCCGATCCGGTAGCCGGCCGAGAGGATCAGGTCGTCATGGCGCCCCTCGTACCAGAGGTAGCCGTCCTCGTCCTCGCGGACCACGTCGCCAGTCGACCACCACTCGCCTTGGAACGGCTCCGCGTCCAGGTAGCGGCTGAAGAAGGTTGGGCAGCTGGCGCGCTTGACCTGGAGCTCCCCGTCGACGACTCGGACCTCGAAGCCCGGCAGGGGCTTTCCCATCGAGCCGTAGCGGACCTCGTGTCCCACCAGGCTCCCGCTCACATGGCCCGTCTCGGTCTGGCCGTACCCGTCGCAGATCTCCAAGCCGAGGACGTCGCGAAAGATCTCGATCACCTCGGGGTTCAGCGCCTCGCCCGCCGAGACCATCCGACGCAGCCCCGGCAACGGCCTGAGCTCGGTCCGCTTGGCGATCATCCGGTACTCGGTCGGCGCCTGACAGAGGACGTTGACGCCCTCGCGCTCGATCAACTCCAGTCGCTCGACGGGGTCGAAACGTCCGTCGTGCAGGAGCGCGGCCGCCCCGCACAGCCACGGCGCGACGAACACGTTGCGGGCCGACTTCGACCAACCGGTGGCCGTTGTGCACCAGACCAGCTCTCCATCGCCCGCCCCCAGCCAGTGCTCCGCCTGGTTGCGTTGGGCGGTCAGGTATCGCTGCGGGTGGAGGGCGCCCCGGGGTTCTCCTGTGGTGCCGGAGGTGAAGACGATCAGCGCTCCCTCGGTGGGATCCAGGTCCTCAGCCCGGGCCGGCGGCTCCTGGGGGCGCTCCTCGTCCATCACCGTCGCCACCTCGCCCAGGGTCATGGTGGGAACTCCGTCGGGCAGCCGGTCGAGCAGCTCCTCGTCGCCGACGCAGAGAGCCGGGTTGCCCCCCGATACCCGGAGCTCGAGGTCGTGGCGGCGCAACTGCGTGTTGCACGGCAGCGCGATCGCCCCCATTCGCCAGCAGGCGAGCATCGTGAGGACCCACTCGATCCGGTTGCCGATCAGGGTCATCACCACGTCCCCTCGCCTCACGCCCCGGGCGGAGAACGCGCCGGAGAGGCCGGCGCTGCGAGCGATCAGCTCGCCGAACCCCCACTCGCGCCGCTCGCCCTCGCGGGAGAGGGTCACCAACGCCGGTCGCGCCGACGGGAAGCGCTCGAGCACGTCCTCGATGAAGTTCATGGTCGCCGTAGTCTGCCGGTGATGTGCGACTTGGAGCGGACCGGCTCGGCGACCGAGCAGAGGCCCTTGAAGCCGCCGGGCTGCGGGAGTAGCCGCACCCGACGGGCCAGAACCTCCCCCGCGCCTGTCCTGGCGCCTGCCGGTGCAGCTCGAATCAGGCTACGAGGATGCCCGTCGCAGCTCGGAGCCGTCGTAGAGCTTCTTCACCACCACCGCGCCGGCGGGTGCCGCGTCGAGGCAGAGCTCGCAGAGGACGCATTCGTCGAGGTTCTCGCGACCGTCTCGCGCGGCCGCTCTCGGCCGTGAAGATGTCCACCGGGCAGACCTCCACGAGCTTGGCCGCCAGCTCGGCGTCGTCGGCGGCCGCCGGGTCGACCTCGACCTCGATGAACACGCCGGTGAGCTCGGCGGCTCCCATCTTGGCGTCGCTCATGCTCGCACCCCGATCTTCCCTTGACCGCGTCAGGGATCTCGTCGATTCGCTCGACGACCGGGATCCCGGCGGCCTCGAGGCGGGCGATCTTCTCGGTCGCGGTGTCCTCGGCGCCCTCGACGATCGTGCCGGCGTGGCCGAAGCTCATCCCCTTCATCTCCTCGTCGTCCATGAACCGGCCGGCCATGAAGGCGACGATCGGAAGCCGCGAGTCGTTGTCCTTCACCCACTCGGCGAGCTGCGCCTCCATCCGGCCGCCCGGCTCGGTGTAGATCACGATCGCCTCCGTCTGGCGGTCGGCCTCGAACAGCGGCATCAGCTCCGCGTAGGTCGAGCCGATGATCGCGTCGCCGCCGATCGAGATCGCGGTCGACTGCCCAAGGCCGGCGGCGGTCAGGGTGGAGGAGATCTCGGTCGTCATGCCCCCGCTTCGCGACATGACCCCGATCGG
Source organism: uncultured bacterium (assembly GCA_963811625.1). GTDB lineage: Bacteria > Actinomycetota > Thermoleophilia > Solirubrobacterales > 70-9 > AC-56. Next base: position 694,874 of record CAWERS010000002.1, read on the forward strand.
GCCGGGCGACGTAGGCCTTTCGCGGCGTCCTTCGCCGGCCCGCCGATCCCGCCCATCTTGCAGACCTCGGGGACGATCAGGCCGAGGCAGTTGGGGCCGATGATCCGCGCCCCGCGCATCTGGGCCAGCTCGACCATCTCGGCGACGTCGCGCGCGCGGGATCCGCTCGGTGACGATCACCACCAGCTCGATCCCGTGCCTCGATCGCCTCGAACACCGCGTCCTTGGTGAACGCGGGGGGGACGGTGACCACGGAGCCGTTCGGGCACGTAGCCGACCGCGTCGGCGACCTGCTGCACGGTGTCGAAGACCGGGACGCCGTGGACGTCGCGTCCCTTGCGCCCCGGGGTCACTCCGCCGACCACCCGCGATCCGTAGTCGAGGCACTCCCGGGTCAGGTTGACCGCCTCGCGCCCGGTGATCCCCTGGACGATGAAGGTGAAGTCCCTGTCGAGCAGGATGCTCACGGCGAATCACTTGCGGCGGCTTCGCCGCCTGACACGCTGGTTTCGGTGCTAAAGCACCTCATGTCGCACCTTGGATTTTCGCCACGGCCCGACCCGCCGCCTCCCACATCGAGACCGAGCGGTCGCAGTACTCGACCCCGTAGCGGTCGAGGATCTTGCAGCCCTCCTCCTCCCAGGCTCCGGGGATGCGGAAGATCGCGATCGTCTCGGCGGGATCGCGATCGAGCTCGAGGCAGGCCTTGATGACTCCCCTGGCGACGATGTCGACCCGGGTGTTGGAGACGATCGACATCATCACCGCGATCTTCTCGACTCCGTCCTTGCGCAGCACCTCCTTCGCCAGCCCGCATGCCTTCGCCACCGACGGGTTGCCGCCGATCTCGGTGTAGTTGGCGGGCTTGCCGCCCTGGCTGCGGACCGCGTCGGTGAGCGTCAGCGAGCCGCCGCCGGCGCCGATCACCAGCCCCAGGTTGCCCTGAAGCCGTGGTCCTTGCCCTGGATCACACCGCGGTGATCGGCGCAATCGATCGCCTTGACGTTGCGCTCGAACTCGCTCGGCTCGTACGGCTCCCGGGCGTCCTCGGGCTCGACTCTCGAGCTCGTCAAGGAGCGCTCGCTGGCGGCGGCTTGGCCTCGTTCTCCATCTCCATGTGGGCGTCGAGGGCGACGAAGCTGCCGTCGTCGAGCCGGGCCAGCGGGTTGATCTCGGCGAGGGTCATGTCGTAGTCGCGCATCAACCGGGCAAGGCGGGCGAGGATCGGGGTGGCGCGGGTCAGCTCCGAGCCGGTGACCCCGGTCTGGGCGATCACCTGCTTGGCCTGGAAGTCGGAGATCGGCAGCAGGTTGGAGAGGTGGCCGCGACCGACGTGGTCGGGGTTGGAGGCGGCGACCTCCTCGATGTCGATCCCGCCCATGTCGCTGAACAGCATCATCGGGCGCTTCGCGGTGCCGTCCCAGATCGACGCCGGCGTAGTACTCCTGGGCGACCGCGGCCTTGGGGTCGACCAGCACCCCGCGCGGCATCTGGCCGTTGATCTCCAGCTCGAGGATCGCGGCGGCGTGCTCGGCCGCCTCGTCGGGCGAGTCGGCGAACTTGACGCCGCCGGCCTTCATCCGGCCGCCGGTCAGCACCTGGGACTTGATCACCACGGGCCCGGCGATCTCGGCCGCAGCCTCGCGAGCCTGCTCGGCGGTGGTGCAGAAGCCGTAGCTGGGTGACCGGGATTCCCGCCCGTTCGACGATCTGGCGAGATTCGTACTCGTAGAACCTCATTTCGACCGCGGCACCCTACCTGACCCCGCTCGGGCGCAGTCTGCGAAAGAATGGGGTCCACGTCCAGGAAGTCCGCCTGGACGTTTGCCGTTAGCGGATAGAGACGAAGGAGTTGAGTCACCCCTTGAGCGAGACCACTGCCGCCGCCCAGGCCGCGACCAAGAACCAGAGACTGATCGCCTGGGTCGAGGAATTTGCGGAGCTGACCGAGCCTGATGCGATCCACTGGTGCGACGGATCGGCAGAGGAGTACGAGGAGCTCTGCCAGGAGCTGATCGAAAACGGCACGTTCGAGCGGCTGTCCGACGCCAAGCGGCCGAACTCCTACCTGGCGCTGTCCGATCCCGACGACGTCGCCAGGGTCGAGGATCGGACCTTCATCTGCTCCGAGCGCGAGGACCAGGCGGGCCCGACGAACAACTGGCGGGACCCGCAGGAGATGCGCGCCATGCTCACGGACCTGTTCAAGGGCTCGATGCGCGGCCGCACCATGTACGTGGTCCCGTTCTCGATGGGGCCGCTCGGCTCGCACATCGCGCACATCGGCGTCCAGCTCACCGATTCCGCCTATGTGGCCGCCTCGATGCGGATCATGACCCGGATGGGCAAGGGCGCCCTCGAGGTGCTCGGCGCCGACGGGGAGTTCGTCCCCTGCCTGCACTCGCTCGGGGCGCCCCTGGAGGAGGGCCGGCAGGACGTGCCGTGGCCGTGCAACGCGGAGAACAAGTACATCGTCCACTTCCCGGAGACGCGCGAGATCTGGTCCTACGGCTCCGGGTACGGCGGCAACGCTCTGCTCGGCAAGAAGTGCTTCGCGCTGCGGATCGCCTCGGTGATGGCGCGGGACCAGGGCTGGATGGCCGAGCACATGCTGATCCTCAAGCTCACCTCGCCCGCCGGTGACGTCAAGTACGTCGCCGGGGCGTTCCCCTCGGCCTCCGGAAAGACCAACCTGTCGATGCTGATCCCCACCCTCGAGGGCTGGACGGCCGAGACCATCGGCGACGACATCGCATGGATGAAGTTCGGCGACGACGGCCGCCTTTACGCCGTCAACCCGGAGGCCGGGTTCTTCGGCGTCGCCCCGAACACCAGCCACAAGACGAACCCGAACGCGATGGAGACGATCGAGCGGAACACGATCTTCACCAACTGCGCGCGGACGGACGACGGTGACGCCTGGTGGGAGGGCATGACCGGCGAGCCGCCGGCGCATGCGATCGACTGGCGAGGCGACGACTGGACCCCGGAGTCCGAGGGTCCGGCGGCGCATCCGAACGCCCGGTTCACCGCCCACGCCTCCCAGTGCCCGTCGATCGCCCCCGAGTGGGAGGACCCCGACGGCGTCCCCATCGACGCGTTCATGTTCGGAGGCCGTCGGGCAAGCACGGTGCCGCTGGTGACCGAGGCATTCGACTGGGAGCACGGTGTGTTCCTGGGCGCGACGATGTCGGTCGAGACGACCGCGGCGGCGGCCGGCGAGGTGGGGAAGCTCCGCTTCGATCCGATGGCGATGCTGCCGTTCTGTGGCTACAACATGGCCGACTACTTCGGCCACTGGCTGCGGATCGGAAACGAGCACGACGGCGCCAAGCTGCCACGGATCTTCCTCGTCAACTGGTTCCGCAAGGACACCGACGGCGGCTTCATCTGGCCCGGGTTCGGCGAGAACAGCCGTGTCCTCGAGTGGATCTGCCGCCGGTGCGAGGGCGAGGGGGAGACGGTCGAAACGCCGGTCGGCCTCGTCCCCGCCGATGGGCAGCTCGACACTGATGGGCTCGAGATCTCGGCCGACGAGATGGCCGAGCTCCTGCGAGTGGACGCCGATCTGGTGCGCGAGCAGCTGGCGCAGGTGAGGGAGCACCTGGCGCGATTCGGCGATCGCCTTCCGGGTCCGCTCCAGGAGCAGCTCGAGGCGCTTGAGCGTCGTGTCGGCGACGTCTGACCCCCCGCGGCGGCGGCCGCTGTACCACCGGATCGCCTTCCCGCTGGTCGCCTCGCGGCCGGGCTCGTGGTTCTACGTCAACGTCGCGCCCTACCTCGACCGGGGGCTGCTCCGCCTCACCGGTGGGCGGCTCACGACCGGCGGCCGCGGCCTGGTCGGCTTCCTGGTCGTGCGCGGGGCTCGCAGCGGGGTGGAGCGCACGACTCCCCTGGTCTGGACCGCTGACGGCGACGACGTCCTCCTGGTCGCCTCCCGGGGAGGGGACACCAAGCACCCGGCCTGGTACCGGAACGCGGTCGCCAACCCGGACGTCCGGTTCTCGATCGACGGCACCGAGCGCCCATACCGGGCCCGGACCGCGGGCCCGGAGGAGCGCCCGCGGCTGTGGGAGCTCGTCAATCGCCGCTATCCGGGCTACGCCGTCTACCAGCGTCGCGCGGGGGATCGCGAGATCCCGATTGTGGTCCTGGAACCGCTCGCTGCAGTCGCCTGATCGCCTGGAGGCCGAGTACGGTGGCCTCGTGCACTCGCTGGAGCAGTCCTCGCGCGTAACGGGCGCCGCCGCCGACGTCTGGGCGCGGGCGGTGACCGAGCCCGGGATCAACGACGAGCTGCGGCCGCTGCTCAGGATGACCTTCCCGCGCGAGTTGCGCGGCCTGACCATCGACGAGGTGCAGGTGGGCGTGCCCCTGGGACGGAGCTGGATCCTGCTCGGTGGCTTGGTCCCCGTCGACTACGACGACCTCTCGTTGGCCGAGCTCGAGCCGGGACGCCGGTTCCTGGAGCGCTCGCGAACGCTTTCCTTCTCGGCCTGGCAGCACGAGCGCATCGTCGAGGCTGATGGCGATGGCGGCTGCCGGATCACCGACCGGCTCGGCTTCGAGCTTCGCTCGACGCTCGGACGGGTCCCCGGATCGGCTCGGCTCGCGCGAGCGATCGTCGCCGCCCTGTTCCGCCATCGCCACCGCCGGCTGAAGCAGCATCACGGCGACGCCGCCGCTGCGGCCCGGCGGGCCGCTCAGAGCTCGTAGGCCTCCGCCAGCTCGGGGTCCTTGCGGGCCAGCATCTCGGCCAGCGTGACCATCACCTTGCACTGCTTCCAGGTCGCGTCGTCCTGCATCTTGCCGTCGATCATGTGCACCCCGCGGCCGTCGGGGATCGCCTCCAGCACCTTCTTGGCGAACTTGACCTCCTCGGCCGGGGGGCTGAAGACCCTCTTGGCGATCTCGATCTGCGCCGGGTGCAACGACCAGGCGCCCACGCAGCCGAGCAGGAAGGCGGCGCGGAACTGGGTCTCGCAGCCCTTGACGTCCCCGATGTCGCCGTAAGGGCCGTAGAAGGGGAGGATCCCGGCCGAGGTGCAGGCGTCGACCATGCGGGCGATCGAGTAGTGCCAGGGGTCCTGCTGGGCGGTGGCTCGCGGAGCCTCGGGGTCGGTGGGATCCGGGTCCTCGATCACCCGGTAGGCGGGATGGCCGCCGCCGACACGGGTGGTCTTCATGCGGCGGAACGCCGCAAGGTCGGCCGGGCCGAAGCTCATTCCCTGCATCCGAGGGCTCGCGGTGGCGATCTGCTCGAGGTTGACCACGCCCAGCGAGGTCTCCAGGATCGCGTGGACCAGGAGCGGGTGCTCGAGGCCCGCCTTCGCCTCGAGCTGGGCCAGGAGCCGGTCGACGTAGTGGATGTCCCAGGGCCCCTCCACCTTGGGCACCATCACCACCTCGAGCTTGTCGCCGATCTCGGTCACCAGGCGAACCAGGTCGTCGAGGGCCCACGGGCTCTCGAGCGAGTTGACCCGCGTCCACAGCGCTGTGTCGCCGAAGTCGGTTGACTTGGCGACCTCGATCAGGCCCTCGCGAGCGGCCTCCTTGCGGTCGGCGGCGATCGCATCCTCGAGGTTGCCGAGCAGGATGTCCGCCTGCTTGGCCATGTCCGGCACCTTGGCAGCCATCTTCTCGTTCGAGGGATCGAAGAAGTGGATCATCCGCGACGGCTTGACGGGGATCTCCATCGGCGGCTGGGGGGCCCCGATGGCAAGCGGATGTCCGAACTGGCGCGGGTTTCTCACGGTTTCCTCCGGGCGTGGAGCCTAGGGGAGCGGAACCGTAGCGGCTGGGCCCGGCGTCGGCCCTCTAGCCTCTGGCGATGGGCTTCGAGATCAGGGCGGCCGAGCCCGGCGAGGAGGAGCGGCTTCTGCCCGCCTACGAGTGGCTGTTCGCGCCCCCGGGCGCGAAGCCGCCACAGTGGGACCCGCAGCGCGCCACAGTGGCGCTAGGCCAGGCGATCGACTCGCCCGAGGCGACGGTCCTGGTCGCCGTGGACCGGGGAGGGACCCCGGTCGGCATCTGCACTGCCTACCACGAGCTGCTCTCTGTTCGCTTTGGCGATCGGGTCTGGGTTGAGGACCTGGCGGTCCACCCCGACCGGCGCTCGCAAGGGATCGGCAAGGGGCTGCTCGACGCGGCCAAGGCCTGGGCGCGCAAGCGAGGCGCGACTCACCTGGAGCTCGACAGCGCCGAGACGCGTGCGGACGCGCACCGCTTCTACGAGCGCGAGGGCCCGAGCTGGCGCTCGGTCTGCTTCGCCTGGGAGCTGTAGCGGGCCGCTCGACGGTCGCATCCCGCCGGCCTCCTGGGATTGCGACCGCCGATGGCGCCCGGCTCGGCGAGCGGCTAACGCTCCCGCCCGGACGCCCGGGGCGGCGATCGGGGACTCGCAGCTATCCTTCCCCGCGCCCCCGAACCTCAGGGGCCGCGCCGTTTCGATCGAGGAGCCATGGCCGTAGCCACCGACATCTACACCGAGAAGACCGACGAGCAGAAGGCGATCACGGAGATGGTCCGGCAGTTCGCCGACAACGAGATCATCCCGGTCGCCGAGGAGTACGACTCCGAGGACAAGTTCCCGGAGCCGATCGTCGAGCAGATGAAGGAGCTGGGCCTGTTTGGGGTCACCATCCCGGAGGAGCACGGCGGCATGGGGCTCGACCTGACCACCTACGCGATGATCGTCGAGGAGCTCTCGCGCGGCTGGATCTCGATCTCCGGCGTCGTCAACACCCACTTCATCGGCTCCTACCTGCTGATGAAGTTCGGGACCGAGGAGCAGAGGGACCACTTCCTGCCGAGGATGGCCACCGGCGAAGTCCGGGCGGCGTTCTCGCTTTCGGAGCCGGAGGTCGGCTCCGACGTGCAGGGGATCAAGTCGACCGCCAAGCGAGGAGCAGAGGGCGGGTGGGAGATCAGCGGCCAGAAGATGTGGGTCACCAACGGGCTCATGTCCGGCATCGTCTTCGTGCTGGTCAAGACCGACCCCAAGGCCGATCCGCCGTACAAGGGCATGACCTGCTTCATCTGCGAGAAGGAGCCGGGCGTGGCCGAGGTTCCAGGGTTGCGAATCCCGCCGAAGATCAAGAAGATGGGCTACAAGGGCGTGGAGTCGACGGAGCTCGTGTTCGACGGCTTCAAGGTCGCCGACGACCGGGTGCTCGGCGGGCCTGATGGAGTGGGCCAGGGCTTCGTCCAGATGATGGACGCGCTCGAGGTCGGCCGCGTCAACGTCGCCGCACGCGGGGTCGGGGTGGCGCAGCGGGCCTTGGAGCTCGCGCTCCGCTACAGCCAGGAGCGAAAGGCCTTCGGTCGTCCGATCGCCAAGCATCAGGCGATCACCTTCAAGCTGGCCGAGATGGGAACCCGGCTCGAGGCCGCCCGCCTTCTCACCATGAAGGCGGCGAGGATGAAGGACGCGGGCGAGCGCTCGGACCTGGAGGCGGGGATGGCGAAGCTGTTCGCCTCCGAAGCCGCCAGGTCGAACGCCGAGGAGGCGCTCAGGATCCACGGCGGATACGGGTACTCGAAGGAGTACGAGATCGAGCGGATCTACCGCGACGCGCCGCTGCTCTTGATCGGCGAGGGCACCTCCGAGATCCAGAAGATGGTGATCGGCAAGAAGCTCTTGGAGCGAAACCCCGCCTGATGCTTGCCGCGTGCCCGGCTTCCCGTCCCGCGGCGCGGCGTCGCTGATGCCCAGGCCCCAGGAGCTGATCGCGGTGGCGGTTCGGAACCTCGAGCGCGAGGTCCCGGCGCTTGCCCGGCTGAAGGTCGTCGTCCGGCTCGAGCTGCGCGGGCGAGGTGACGTGCAGGTCTTCCGGGTCCGGCTGCCGGCCCCAGAGGTGACCAAGGGCGAGCCCGACGATGCCCGGGTCGAGGTGGCGATGTCCCGCTCGGTGTTCAACCAGTTCGCCGAGAAGGGCCAGGTCAGCGACTGGCGCGAGGCCTACGACCACGGTGACGTCAGGGTCGGGGGGGACCCCGAGGTGCGGAAGCTGATCGGGACTGTGATCGAGCGCCATCTGGCGCGCTCGCGGCTGAAGCGCGCCCACTAGGACCATGGGGCGTCGAGGGAAGACCGTCACGGCCACCCTCGCCGTGGCGGTGGCCCCGATCGGCTCCAGCCTGGCGGTGGGCGCGTGGCGCTCGGAGCCGAGCCGAGCCGAGCTGCGATCGAGGGCGTCGCTTCCCCGGGGCTTCGTTCCCGCGGTCACCCGCGCCCAGCGCTCCGCCGGGCCGAGCGAGGACCCGGGCATCCTGGCGCTGTTCCCCGACAATCCGCCGTCGCGACAGCCGACCGTCGTGAGCACGAGCCACTGACGGGCCCGGGGGGACGGCCCGGCGGGGACGACCCCGGCTCCACGGTCGAACAGGGCATCTTCATCACCCGGGTCGAGCCGGCCGGGGACGGCCCGCGGCTGGCGATCAAGGACATCTTCGACACCGCCGGGATCCGAACCACGTACGGATCGGCGATCTTCGCCGATCATGTCCCCGATCGCACCGCAGAGGCGGTCAGGCGCCTCGAGGCCGCGGGATATGTCGACGTCGGCAAGGCCAACCTGCACGAGTTCGCCTTCGGGATGACCTCGGAGAATCCGCACTACGGCACCGTTCCCAATCCCCTCCGGGCGGGTCGGATCGCAGGCGGCTCCAGCGGCGGATGCGCGGCGGCGCTCGCAGCGGGCCTGGCCGACGCGGCGCTGGGCTCGGACACCGCCGGGTCGATCCGGGCCCCGGCGGCCTGTTGCGGAGTGGTCGGCTTCAAGCCGAGCTTCGGGTTGGTGCCGGTCGACGGTTGCCTCCCGCTGGCGCCGAGCTTCGATCACGTGGGGCCGATGGCCAGATCGGTGCCCGACTGCGCGGCGATGATGGCGGCCCTGGCGCCGGAGATGGACCCGGTGCCCGAGCTCGCGCCCGAGGACGTGCGGGTCGGAATCGCGTGGGGCGTGGAGGCCGATCCGCTGGTTCGGGCCCGCTTCGGGGAGGCGGCCGCCATCTTTCCGCGCCGGGGCGAGCTCGCCCTCCCCCAGATGCCCCCCGGAATCGCCGACGTACGAATGCGCGAGACGGCGGAGAGCCACGCGACGCGGTTCGCCGAGCACCGCGATCTCTATGGCGCCGATGTGGCCGCGAAGCTCGAGCGCTGCCTTGAGGTCAGCGATGCCGAGTACGAGGCCGGGCTGCGGACCCGGGAGCGCTACCGGGAGCGGTTCGCCGAGCTGAGCAGGGACTTCGACGTCCTGCTGACGCCCACTGAGCCGATCGTCGCGCCGCCGGTCGGGATCGGCGACCTGGCGCTCCGCGACCGGCTGACCCGATTCACCTACCCGTTCGACGCCATCGGCGGCCCAGCGCTCGCGCTCCCGTGCGGCCTCGCCGAGGACGGCCTGCCGGCATCGGCTCAGATCGCCGGGCGCCCGGGGGCCGATGCCCTGGTGCTCGGCGTCGGGGTGCTGCTCGAGCGGGCACTCGGGCATACTGGCCAGCCCTGAACGACGAAACGTTCCCGCGCACGGGACGAGCGAAGCTGAGGAGCATGAGCGAAACCGACACCACCGAGCAGGAGTTCACCACCGACCAGTCCGAGCGCGAGGCGTCCGGCGCGCACCCCTACGGCCGCTACCTCGAGGAGTTCGAGGTCGGGGCCACCTACAAGCACTGGCCGGCGAAGACGGTGACCGAGGCCGAGGACCATCTCTTCTGCCTGCTGACCATGAACCATCATCCGCTGCACGTCAACGACGTATACGCCCACCAGTCGCAGCAGGGCAGGAACGTGGTCGCGGGCCCGTACGTCTACTCGCTGGTCTTCGGGATGACTGTTGCCGACGTGTCGGGAAAGGCGATCGCCAACCTGGCGACCGACGAGCTCAGCCACCCGGCTCCGGTGTTTCACGGAGACACCCTCTTCGCCGAGTCGGAGGTGCTCGAGCGGCGGCCATCGGCGTCGAAGCCCGACCGCGGCGTGGTCCGCGTTCACACCCGTGCCTTCAACCAGGACGGCACCCTGGTGGCCGAGTTCAAGCGAGCGGTGCTCGTGCCCCGTAGCCCCGAGGCGATCGCGGGCGACGGCGACGGCGGCTAGAGGAGCTCCCCGACCGCGTCCAGCGCGGCGTCGAAATCGGTCGCGGGGATCCCACCGATGCAGGGTGAGGTGGCCCCGGCGTCCCGGTACCGCTGCACCGCCGCACGAACCTCCTCCGCGTCGCCGATGCCGCCCAGGGCGGCGAGCATGCGATCCGAAAGCCCAGCCTTGGCCCGCTCCATGTCCCCCGCCTGGACGCCCTCGTCGAAAGCCGCCAGGTCGTCGCCGAACCCCGAGCGCTCGAGCATCGTCCGATAGAACGGCAGCGATGCATAGGGAACGAGCTCGGCTCGCTGCCTGGCCCGGGCCTGGTCGGGATCGTCGGTCAGGCCGACCGGCACCGCGGCCACCAGGTCGAATCCGTCCAGCCCCTTGCCGGCGCGCTGGCGGCCTTCGGTGACCGCCGGCACCACCACGTCCCGGATGTAGTCGGGGTTGCACAGCCACAGCATCACCCCGTCGCCGATCTCCCCAGCGAGCCTCAGCATGTTGGGAGACAGGCCGGCGACATAGATCGGTAGCTCCGGCCGAGGCTCATACCCCATGAACTGGAACCGGCTGTTGAAGAACTCCCCCTGCGGGGGCGCCTCGGCCCGCATGATCGCCCGGATGACCCCCACGTACTCGCGCATCTGGGCGATCGGCTTGGTGATCTCGGCGTCGAACCAGTTCTCGACCGTGACCCGGTGGGAGACGCCCAGGCCCAGGACCATGCGACCGCCGGAGAGCTCGTCGATGGTCGCCGCGGCCTGTGCCATCGCCACCGGGGTCCGGGCGAAGATCGGCAGCACCCCGGTGCCGAGGCGAATGCGCCGGCTGACCGAGGCGTAGGCGGCGAGCAGCGTCAGCGCGTCGCGGCCGGCGATCTGGGTCACGTAGACGCTGTCGAACCCGAGCTCGTCCGCCCTGCGGACCCGCCCGAGCGCGTGCTCCAGCGAGCGGCCGGCGGAGATGAAGCTGCCGATTCCGGGCATCTCGGCCCCGGGTTATATCGTCGCCGCCGTGGAAGGCGAGCCCGCCCCCGGCGACTACTACCGGGAGATCTACGCCCGCGGCCTTGCCGGTGAACAACCGAAGCTGCCGATCTCGTGGGCCGAGCTGGAGCGTCGCGCGACCGAGGCGATGGAACCGAGGGCAGCGGCCTACGTGGGCGCGGGCGCCGGGGCCGAGGACACGATGCGCGAGAACCTCGACGCCTTTCGCCGCTGGCGGATCGTGCCCCGGATGCTGCGCGACGTCGCCGAGCGAGACCTCGCCACGACCGTCCTCGGCACCGAGATGCCGGCGCCGGTGCTGCTGGCGCCGATCGGAGTCCACACGATCGTTCATCCGGAGGGAGAGCCGGCGACCGCCCGGGCCGCGGCGGGGCTGGGCGTCCCGATGGTTGTCAGCACCGCGGCCGCCCACAGCCTGGAGGAGATCGCCGATGCGGGGGGAGACGGGCCGCGCTGGTACCAGCTCTACTGGCCGAACGACTCAGAGATCGCCGAGAGCATGGTCCGGCGTGCCGAGGCGGCCGGCTACCGGGCGATCGTGGTCACCCTGGACACCTTCATCCCGGGCTGGAAGCCGCGCGACCTCCAGCAGGCGTGGCTGCCGTTCCTGGAGGGGGTCGGGAACGCCAACTTCCTCCGGGACCCGGTGTTCCGGGCCCAGCTCGACCGGCCCCCGGAGGAGGACCTCGGCGCTGCGATCGGCCACTACCTGAACATCTACGTGAACCCATCGCTCGGCTGGGCCGAGATCGACCGGCTGCGGGAGTGGACCTCGCTGCCGATCCTGGTCAAGGGGATCCTGCATCCGGACGATGCCCGCCAGGCTCGAGACCACGGCGTCGACGGCCTGGTGGTCTCGAACCACGGAGGCCGCCAGGTGGACGGCGCGATCGCCTCGCTCGATGCCCTGCCGCCGATCGCGGAAGCGGTCGGCGACGACCTCACCGTCCTGCTCGACAGCGGGGTGCGCGGCGGCGCCGACGTGCTCAAGGCGCTCGCGCTCGGTGCCGAGGCCGTCCTCCTGGGCCGTCCCTATCTCTGGGGGCTCGCGCTCGGCGGCGGGCGGGGCGTCGAGGCGGTTCTCAGGATGCTGCTCGCCGATCTCGACCTGACTATGGCCCTGAGCGGCTACACGCGCCCGAGCGAGCTCGACCGCTCGGCCCTCGCGCGAGCTTCAAGCTGAGCGCCGGGGGCGGGGCGGGTTTGCCTACTCCTGAAGCCCGGCGGCTTCGAGGGCCTCGTCGGGGTCGAGGAAGTTCCGCATCCGGATGACCCGGCCGTTCTCCAGGTCATAGAGCAAGGCCATATGCAGCTCGACTGGCGCGCCGCTCGCCTTTCCGGTTGCCCGCTGGTGGAAGACGGCGACGACGCGATCACCGCCGGCGTCGATCACACGCTCCAAGTCGATGGACCATTCGAAATCCTCGGTCCAAATGCGCATGAATTCGACAAAGCCCTCTCGCCCTCGGTATATGGGCTGGAGCCCGGGCGTGTTTGGAGCCGGTATCCATTCGAGATCGGGCGCGACGAGGCCGGAGTCGAACATCGCCCCTGGATCGCCCCGGGCCACGCCAGCCCGAAACACCTCGAATCCCCGCCGCACGATCTCAACGTTCTCCTGCGACATCGCTTGCCAAGTATCTCGCTACTCCGCAGCCCGGGCTTCGAGCAAGCGCGGTGCGTCCCGCTACCGTTTTCGCCCGTGGCGCCCGACATGGTTGAAACGGCCCAGCTTCGGGGCCAACGTCCCCACACGGAGCATGCCGCGGTGTACGCCGAATTGCTGGGGAACGCCGAGGTTGCGGCGTGGCTGTTTCCACCGCCCTGCGGGGGCGGTCCCCGGACTCGTGAACAGGCCGCCGAGTGGCTGGCGGATGACCTCGATCACTGGGATCAGGTGGGCTTCGGCGTGTGGGTCTTCTTTGAGTCTGAATCCGAGGGCTTCGTTGGCCGCGGCGGGCTGAGACGGACTGAGATCTGCGGTCGACCGACGGTCGAAGTCACCATGGCGCTTCTGCCCGATTCTTGGGGACGGGGATACGCCACGGAGATTGCCACCAGGGCCGTGAAAGCGGCTCGGGGGCTGGGGTTGGCCGAGGTCTGCGGCTTGGCCTTGCCAAACAATCTCGCATCGCAACGGGTATTGGCGAAGGCCGGACTGGACCATGAGGGAGATGTGGAGCACGCCGGTCTACGCCACTGGTTCGGTCGCCTGGCCCTCGACTCCAAGCGGCAACGGGGAACCTCCTAGCGAGGGATCAACCCACTACCTCTGCAGCCCGGCTGCCTCGAGGGCCGATTGCTGATCGTGGGGCTCTGGTGCGGTGCCGTGCAACCGTACGGTCAGGCCCGTCCAGAGATCGCAGGCGTTCTCAGGTTTCCGTCGTTTTTGTCGAAACGCCTAGGTGATGGAGAGAAGTACCAAGCTGATCAACATTGCCCAGGCAGCTGAGTATCTAGGCGTTAGCGCCGCCTCGCTCCGCGCCTGGTCGAACCGGGGGCTGGTTCGTGTCTACCGCACGCCGGGTGGCCAGCGCCGGTTCTCGATTGACGATCTCGACAACTTCAAGCGCTCGATGCGGCAGCCCCCCCGCGGCTGATAGGCAGGCCGCCGCCGGCTTCGGGGCACCGGCTCACGAGACAACCGGCGCGACAAACGGCCCTGCGTGGGGCTAGTGCGCCTCGTCGGCGGCGTGAGCCGGCGGGCGCGACTCCTCGGCCAGCGAGGTGATCTCCAGCGTTCCCCGGGCGGCGCCCTCGAGCACGTCGATCGCCTCTTGCTCGGAGCGGGCGTAGAGCTCGACCAGCAGGTGGACGACGATCCGCTCCTCGTCGTGCTTATGAAAGCGCACGTGGGTGAAGAACTCGCGGGTGCCCGACTCGCCGAGCGAGCCGAAGGTGAGGCTGTCGGCCGCCTCGGGGCCGGAGCAGGTCTCGACCTGATCCTGGTCGATGGTCACCGTGCACGAGGCGACGAACGGCTTTCCCGCCACCATCCGCTCCCATCGATCCTCGACCGGCACCACCCGGCCGTCCTCCACCGTCAGGTGGGGCTGGTCGTGCATGCAATCGAGGCACTGGACGACCGCCTCCTGGATCTCCTCCATCCGGTCGGCGGCCTCGCCGGTCTCGGGATCGACCTTGAGGATCGCGTCGTAGTGAACCTGCGCCTCGAGCCGCTCCGACCAGCAGCGGTAGCAGCGCAGCCAGGCACTCCGCTCCTCGGGAAAGCCCTCGTTCATGCACGTTCAGCGTAGCTCGCCGCGAAGCAGGGAGCACGTCGCTGCCTCCCGCCGCACTCCGCTGTTCAGATTCAGCCGGCCGATCGCAGAGCTAGCCGGGCGCTGCGGCGAACAAGCGCCACTTCCCGGGAACGCCCTTGAGCTCGTGCTCGCCACGGTCGGCGAACTCGAGCTCGGCGCCCACGACCAGGTCCTTGACCGTGCTCGAGACCAGCACCTCGTTCGCATCCGCCAACGCACCGACCCGAGCGCCGATGTTGACCGCCATCCCGCGAACGTCGTCACCACCGAGCTCGCACTCTCCGGTGTGCAGACCGGCCCGCACGTCCAACCCCAGCGGCCCGACGCCGTCCCTGATCGCACACGCACACTCGATCCCCCGAGCCGGTCCGTCGAAGGTGGCGAGGAAGCCGTCGCCGAGCGTCTTCACCTCCTGACCGCGGAAGCGGTCAAGCTGGCGGCGGGTGAGCTCGTCGTGGCGTCCGAGCAGCTCGCGCCAGCGACGGTCGCCCGCGTCTGCGGCGCGCCGGGTCGAGTCGACGATGTCCGTGAACATCACGGTGGCCAGCACGCGATCCAGCGGACGCGCCTGACGGGTGCCGGTCAGGAACTCCTCCATCTCGTCCAACACGGGCTCGAAGTCGCCGCTGAACGGAATGTGGTCGTCGCCCTCGAACTCGGCCATCCGAGCGCCCGGGATCCTCTCGGCCATCAACCTGGCGCCCTCCACCGGGGCGATCAGGTCGCCGGTTCGATGCAGGACCAGGGTCGGTACCCGGATCGTCGGCAGGATGTCGCGGACGTCGATCTCGAACAGCGCCGCGATCACCGCTCTGGCCATCGCCGGGCTGGCGCCGGCCCGCTGGAACCTGCCCCAGACCTCGTCCATCTGCGGATCGGTCGCCGCGCTGGGAGCGAAGGTCTCCAGGAGTGCTCCCTCTCCCCACCTGGCGGAGACGTCGGCGAGGAGCGCCTCGATCTGCTCGTCGGTCGCGCCCCACGAGATGTCGTCGTCGGTCCGAAAGCGTGGCGTCGACCCGTAGAGCGCCAATGCCGATGTTCGCTCCGGATAGGTGGCGGCGAAGAGCACGCTCGCCGGGCCGCCCTCGGAGATCCCGAACAGCGCCGCCCGCTCGAGCCCGGCGGCGTCCATCACCGCCTGCATGTCGTCCATCCGCTGCTCCAGCGGCGGCGGGCCGGGAACCGGGTCCGAGAGCCCGGTGCCGCGCTTGTCGAAGATCACCACGCGGGCGAACGAGCCCAGGCGCTCGAGCAGGTCGGGCACGCCTGGCATCTGCCAGTAGTGCTCGATGTTGGAGACGAAGCCCGGGACGAAGACCAGGTCGAGATCCCCCTCGCCGAACACCTGGTAGGCGATGTGCGCGTCGCCGCTGAGCGCGTAGCGGGTGCGCGGCGCCTGCGCCATCAGCGGGTCAGGCGGGCTGGACCGCGGCGGCTTCGGCCCGCTCGCTCACCAGGTCGGCGATCTCGCCCATGATCCGGTTGAGGTCGAAGTCCTTGGGCGTGTAGACCCGGGCAACGCCGGCCTCGCAGAGGGCCGCGGCGTCTTCAGGGGGGATGATCCCGCCGACCACCACCGGCACCTCGAGGCCGGCCTCGCGCAGGAGGCGAACCGTCTCCGGGACCAGCTCCCGGTGCGATCCGGAGAGGATCGAGAGGCCGACAACGTCGACGTCCTCGTCGCGGGCAGAGGCGGCGATCTGCTCGGGGGTCAACCTGATTCCCTGGTAGATCACCTCCATCCCGACGTCACGGGCGCGAACCGCGATCTGCTCGGCACCGTTCGAGTGCCCGTCGAGGCCGGGCTTGCCGACCAGGATCCGGATCCGGTGGCCGAGCCTGTGCGAGGTCTCCTCGACCCGCTCGCGCGCCGTCGCGAGCAGGTCTCCATCCCCGATCTCGGCCGCCGCGTCCACGCCCGTGGGCGCCCGGTAGTCGCCGAAGGTCTCTCGCAGCGCCTCGGCCCACTCGCCGGTGGTCGCCCCTGCCTTGGCGGCCTCGATCGTCGCCGGGACGATGTTGGCCGACGGATCGCGGGCCGCCTCCGCGAGGCTCGCGAGGGCGCGCTCGACCGCGGCGGTGTCGCGCTCGGCCTTCCAGGCCTCGAGCGCCTCGCGGCGCTCCCGCTCGATCGCCGGATCCGGGGTCAGGATGCCGCCGTCCGCCCCTGCGGTCAGCGGCGAGTCCTCGGTCTCGGTGAAGCAGTTCTGGCCCACGACCTTGATCTCGCCCCGCTCGATCTTCGCCACCCGCTCGCGGTGGGATTCGACCAGCCGCGCCTTCATGTACGGGACCGCCTCGACGGCCCCGCCGTGCTGCTCCACCACCGCCATCTCCGCGCGCGCCTGCTCGGCCAGCTCGTCGACCAGTCCCTCGACCACATGCGAGCCCTCGAAGATGTCGGGGTAGTCGAGCAGGTCGGTCTCGTTGGCGAGGATCTGCTGGATCCGAAGGCTCCACTGTTGGTCCCAGGGCCGCGGCAGGCCGAGGGCCTCATTCCACGCCGGGAGCTGGATCGCGCGGGCGCGGGCGTCGCGACCGAGCGTGACCGCCAGCGCCTCGAGCACGATCCGAGGCACGTTGTTCTCGGGCTGGGATTCGGTCAGGCCGAGCGAGTTGACCTGGACCCCGTAGCGAAGGCGCAGGTACTTGGGCTCGGTCACCCCATAGCGCCGGCGCCCGATCTCCTCCCAAAGGCGTCCCATGGCGCGCAGCTTGGCGTGCTCCTCGATCAACCGCACTCCTGCGTTGACGAAGAACGAGATCCGACCGAACACGCGTGGGAGGTCATCCTCCGTGATCTGCCCGCGGCTCTTCACCTCGTCGAGCACCGCCACCGCCGTGGCCAGGGCGTAGGCGATCTCCTGGACCGGGGTGGCGCCCGCCTCCTGCAGGTGGTAGCTGCAGACGTTGATCGGGTTCCAGCTCGGCACCTCGTTGACCGTGAAGGCCACCGTGTCGGCGATCAACCGCATCGACGGCCCCGGCGGGAAGGCGTAGGTGCCCCGTGACAGGTACTCCTTGATGATGTCGTTCTGGGTCGTGCCCTTGAGCTCGGAGCGCTCGACCCCGTTCTCCTCGGCGACCGTGACGTAGAGGGCGAGCAGCCAGGCCGCGGTCGCATTGATGGTCATCGAGGTGTTCATCTCGTCGAGCGGGATCCCGTCCAGGAGGGCATGCATGTCCCCCTTGTGGACGATCGAGACGCCGACCTTCCCGACCTCGCCGCGTGCCAGCGGATGGTCGGGGTCGTAGCCCGTCTGGGTGGGAAGGTCGAAGGCGACCGAGAGCCCGGTCTGGCCCTTCGCCAGGTTGCGCCTATAGAGCTCGTTCGAGCGCCGCGCGTCGGAGTGGCCGGCGTAGGTCCGCATCACCCACGGCTTGTCGCGCTCAGCGAGCCGATGCTGGCTCATACGCTGGGGATTCTACGGTCACCGGGGCGCCCACGGGGGCGGCACGGCCACCCGCTACCCTGCACGGACCTCGAATGGGACCGATCCGGCTCACAACCCGAGCCGCCCTTCTGCTGGCGGCTCTGGTCACGATCGGCGTCGCGGCCACGGCTGCGCTCGCCGGGGTGACCGTGTACAAGAACGGCTTCTCCCGCAAGGGAGAGGTGAAGGAGCTTCGCCAGGCGGAGGGAAAGCACTGCAAGCGCGCCTTTCGCAAGAAGGCCGGAAAGGTTCGCATCGACGTCACCAGGGGTCCCGAGGTTTGCGGGTACCGGCCCCCGGTGGAGGGTGACACGGACGGGCCCGATCACGACTTCCAGGCCAGCACCAAGTTCCTCCGCGGCACCCCGAAGGGCCTTCGCAAGCAAGCCTACGTCGCGGTCGCGGTCCGCTCGGGCAAGAGCTCCGACTACGAGCTTCGGGTCTACCCGGTCAAGCACCGGTTCAAGCTGGTCCGCTCGCCATCGGGCGGTGGCGCCTTCCCCGCCCAGGGGAGGAGCTCGGCGATCAACGGGTTCAACAAGCCCAACCTGATCGGACTCAAGGCATCCGGCTCAAGGGTGATCGCTCGCGTCAACGGGACCAAGGTGGTCAAGCTGACCGACCCCAATCCGGCCCAGGTCGGCGGCCGCAGGCTCGAGGTCGCAGTGGGCAGCGGCAAGCGCTCCACCAAGACGGTCTCGGCGACGATCGACAACCTGAAGCTCCAGGTCCCGACGCCCTAGGCTGGATTCATGGCCACGGAGACGCTGGAGCGTCCCCGCAGCGCGGGCCCGGGCGCCGGGCGGGGCGGCGACTGGCGGGTGATCGTGCTCAACGACGATCACAACACCTTCGACCACGTGGCCACGACGCTCGCCCGGGTGGTCCCTGGGGTGACCGTCGACCAGGGATACAGGTTCGCGGACCAGATCCACCACTCGGGCCAGGCGATCGTCTGGACGGGCCCCAAGGAGACGGCGGAGCTCTACTGGGAGCAGCTCGAGGGGGCCGGGCTGACGATGGCGCCGCTGGAGCGCGGGTGAGGCCCCACGCCGCCTCGAAGGGGGGTTTTCGTACCGACCGAGGAAGCCGCCGGCTTTGGTTCCGTTTATCTAAGGATGGACAAGTTCAAGGGGTTGATCCTCACCGAAGACGTCCACGGACCGGCGCGGCGGGAGCTCCTCGGGCGCACCCCGCAGCTGTTTCCGCTGGCCAACACACCCCTGCTCTTCTACGCGCTGGAGACGATTCGAAACGCCTCCATCGACGAGGTGATCATCGCTTCCGGCCCCCAGGAGGCCGAGGAGCTCCGGGAGGCGATCGGTGACCCGGCGGACTGGGATCTGGGGATCACGTTCGTCGAGACCGAGCGGGCCGGGGGCGTCGCCCAGGCCGTCGCGCTGACCGAGCCGCTGGTCGGCGAGAGCCCGATGCTGGTCTTCCATGGCTCGACCCTGGTTACGCAGCCGATCCAGCCATTTCTCGAACGCTTCGCCGGCGGCCGGCTGGACGCGCTCGCCCTGGTCGGCCCGAGGGAGCGGGTCGAGGCCGGTCCGCGCAAGCTCGCCGGGATCGGTACCTGCATCCTCGGCCCCCGGGTCTACGATGCGGCGGCGGCGGTCGGCGGATCGTCGTCGGGCCAGGACGACCTGGAGACGGCGGTTTCCTGGCTGATCGACTCGGGCGGCAGGGTGGAGACCCATCAGATGGACGGCTGGTGGAAGGACACCGGCCGCCCCGAAGACCTCCTGGCGGCGAACCGGATCCTGCTCGACCGGCTGGTCGACTCGGTCTCGGCCGTCAACGGTCGCAACGCGGAGGTCGAGGGACGGGTCCTGATCGACGACTCGGCCACGATCGAGTCCAGCCGTGTGAGGGGCCCGTCGGTGATCGGTCCGGGAGCGCGGATCGTCGGTTCCTACGTCGGTCCCTATACCTCGGTGGGCGAGCGAGCGATCATCGAGAACTCGGAGGTCGAGAACGCGATCATCCTTCCTCGGGCGACGATCGAGCACTTCGGCCTCCGGGTCGAGGAGAGCGTGATCGGCGAGGGAGCTGAGCTTCACCGAACCTTCAGGGTGCCGCGGGGCGTTTCGCTGAGCATCGGAGCGGAAGCGGAAATCGCGCTCTCCTGACGGTTTCGTGACCATGACGACCGGGTCTCGCCGAACGAACGGGCCGGGGGTGCAAGACCAACGCGCCCGCGGCTCCGCCGGGGATGGACGGGCGCAGGGGCCGCCCGACAGGGTCCGGGAGCGGCTCACGGTCGGCCTGATCGGCGACCGGGAGCTGGCGGGCGAGGTCGAGCGGGCGCTCGTGGGCTCGGGCATCGTGCTGGTCCGGGTCGGGTCCGCCGACGACCGGGCGAGACTCGGCCAGGGCCTCGACGTGCTCGTCGTGTCCGGCGGGACCGCCTCCGCCAGACGGGTCTCGACCATCCGCCGTCTGTGCGAGCGGGTCTCGGGTGTCGCGGTGGTGGTTGTGGTCGAGTCGATCGGCGAGGGGGTGGCCAGGGCGATGATCACGGCGGGTGCACGCGGCGTGGTGTTGCGCGGCGAGCTCGATCAGACGCTCGCCCCGACGTTGCGGGCGACCCGCACCGGTCAGCTCTCGATCCCCCAACCCGGGCGCAGGCAGATCTTCCCGCCGGCGCTCTCCCATCGGGAGAGCGCGGTTCTGGCCAAGGTCGCCTTGGGACAGACGAACGCCGAGATCGCGGCCAGCCTGTTCCTCGCGGAGAGCACCGTGAAGAGCCACCTCAGGTCGGTGTTCGCCAAGCTCGGGGTGAGCTCGCGGGACGAGGCCGCCGCGGTGGCCGGGGCCGCCGCGGCGGCCTCGTCCGAGGGGTCGGAGAAGCCGAATCGGTCCGGCCCGTGAGCGTGTGACGGTCGAGCCGTTGGCGGTGGATTCGGGGCAGCGAACGCGCCTGGGGGGCCGGCCGGGGGGGCCGGCCGTGCGGGTGGGGTTGGTCGCCGAGGAGGCCGAGGTTCGCGGCCGCCTCGCGGACCTGCTCGGCGCCTCGGGCTTCGTGATCGCGGCGGAGGGTGAGGACGCGCCCACCCTGTCCGCGATGCTGGCCAAGCGCTCCCCGGACGTGATCGTCGTCGCGCCCCTCGATGCGCCAGGCATCACGGCTCAGGTCAGGGCGCTCCGGCGGCGAATCCGGAAGGTGCCCATCGTGGCCGTGCTCCCGACCTCGGACGCGGCCGAGAGTCGGCGGGCGATCAGCGCGGGGGCGGACGGCGCGGTGCTCGACCGCGATCTCGACGTCGCCCTGGGTGCCACGGTCGCGGCGGCGGCCGCCGGCCAGATCTCATTCCCGGGCGGGCTGCGGGGAGCCGACGACGGGCCGGCGCTGACGACCCGCCAGAAGCAGGTGCTGGGGAGCATGGCGGTCGGCCTCACGAACGCCCAGATAGCCGCTCAGCTCGGGCTCTCCGAGAGCACGATCAAGAGTCACCTCTCGTCCGCGTTCACCAAGCTGGGCGTCGCCTCGCGGGCGGAGGCGGCTGCGCTGATCCGCGGGCGGGCGGACGTCGGCGAGGCGGAGGCGCCGCGCCGTCCGGACGAGAGCGCTACCGGGTGACCGGGGCCATGCCGCGCTCGCGAAGGCGGGCCTGGATCGCCCGTCGCCCGCGATGGTGCAGGCCATGGATTGCGCCCTCCGACTTCCCGAGCCGTGAGGCGATCTCGCCCGGCGCAAGCCCGTGGATGTGTCGCAGCACGACCACCTCGCGCTGCTCGCCCTGAAGACTGGCCACCGCCTCCCTGAACTCGATCAGGCGCTGCAGATTGTCGTCGATCGCGTCGAGCGTGCTCCTGCCGTGGATCTCCTCGCACGGCACCGGGCGCCTCTCGCGTAGATGGTCGATTGCCGCGTTGCGGGCAACCCGCATCAGCCAGGCCGTGAACGGGACCGTCCCACGCTCGTACTTCTCGATCACCCTGATCAGCTTCAGGAACACGGTCTGGGTCACGTCCTCGGCCTCGTGTTCGTCGCCGACGATGCTGCGCACGAAGCGGAACACGTCGCCCGAATAGGTCGCGTAGATGAACCTGATCCCCTCCCCGTCGCCACGCTTGGCCTGCGCGACCGCGCGATCGACGAGGGCTCGGTCGCGGTCCGCCGAGTCTCGCGCCGCTCCCGCCTCGACTTCATCCGAGCGATGCTCGTGCGCGCCCCTTCGGGCGCGGGTCGGAGCTCGCCGCTCGGGCTTGGTCGGGACGGGTCTAGCCTCAGAAGTCACACGCACACCACTCATCGCGTCGCGTCGAATGAGGCCCGGTCCCGAAGCGGAAACCCCCTGCCGCGTACAGCGAGGCCGACGGTACCTGCCGCGCTTCGCGCCCACAAGGGAATAGCCCGAAGCGGGGTAGGCAAATACCACGATTTGGGCCCGTTGCGCCCTATCGCGAGGCGTTCGGGCCGGCGCCGCCACGGCGCACGGGGGGCCGGGCCGGGGTCAGCGCCGCCGGCTCGACCGCGGCAACCGGCGCACCGCCTCCTTGGCCTTCCAGATCGCGCCCGGGATCCTCCAGCCCCGGCCGGCGCGCAGCCGGATCACCAGAGGCGAGGTCTTGAGCCGGAACCGGAGCGCGTCGTCGTCCCAGTAAACGCCGACCCGCGGCCATCGCAGGGGGGAGGCAGGGTGGAGGGTGGCGGGCAGCGTGCACGCCGCCGAAAACCCGGCCTCGCCGGTCGCCCGCACCACCCGCTCGTCCTCGTCCGAGAACGGATAGGCGAACGACCTGCAGGGGAGGCCCAGCTTCGACTCGCAGTCCTGGCGCGAAGCGCGGAGCTCCTCGTCGAGGATCGCGTCGTCAAGTTCGGTCATGTGCGGGTGGGTGCGCGTGTGGGCCCCGATCTCCCACCCGGCGTCCGCAAGCCTCTGAAGCTCCTCCCACGACATCGGCACCAGCTCGGACTCGTGCGGCCCGTCGAGCCATTGGTCGATCCCGGGCCAGGCCATCGGCGCCTCGGTGCCGGTGAACCCGGTGGGCACGAACACCGTCCCGGGCAGGCCGAGTCGCGCCAGGACCGGCAGCCCCAGCTCGATCACGGATCGATAGGCATCGTCGAAGGTGATCGCGACCGTCTTCGCCGCCGGCGGCGAGTGGACAGCGTCGTAAAAGGTGGCGCCGTGATAACCGCGATCCAGGACCAGCTCGAGCTGGCTCTCGAGCCGGGACGGGGTGACGGCCAGCTCCGATCCCCAATCCTCGCTCACCGCGTGGTAGCAGAGAACCAGAACGTCGGTCACGATCGCGGCCGCCGCGGTCTCACCCGACGCCTTGCCGGCTATCCGCTCCCGGCCTCGACCGGCGAGGAATCGATCGTCACCGTGTGCCAGCTGGCCTGGAGTGGCTTGTTGAAGTAGTTCAAGGCCGCCTCGCGCAGGGTGGCGATCTCGTCCGAGTACCAGTAGCGGTCGAAGTCGGCATGGTCGTCCCAGACGGAGACCTGGCGGAAGTGCAGGGGGTCGTCGACCTCCCGGGTCAGGTAACAGGTGCGGGCGCCGAAGGCGAGCGCGCGGTCGAGCGCCGGGCGCCAGATCTCGAGCCAGCGATCCGCCCGGAACGGATGCACGTGCCAGTCGATGTAGTTGACGTCGGCCATCGCGAGAGGATCAGGTGCCGACCTCGGCCCAGATCGCTCCGGGGCCCTCGTCCCGCTTGCCCTCGTCGGAGTCGGTGACCCCGACCATGATCGAGATCTTGCCCAGGTGCTTGTTCTCGTGCAGGAGCTGGTGCGCGCCGGGGACGCCCTCAAAGCCCATCGCCTGCCAGAGGACCGGACGAATCTTGCCCTCGGCCATCAGCTGGTTGGCGCGAGTGCACTCGTAGGCGTTGGCGAAGTGCGAGCCGAGGATCTCCTTCTGGCGCATCCACAGGTAGCGGACGTCGAAGTCGAGCGTGTACCCGGAGGTGGCGCCGCAGATCACCACCTTCCCGAACGGCTTGGCCACCAGGACCGAGGTCGGGAAGGTCGCCTGGCCGACGTGCTCGAAGACGATGTCGGGCGAATCGCCGAGGATCTCCTTGACTCGCTTCGCGAACCCGCGGGAGACCTTGAAGCGCTGCTTCTCCTCCTCGGGGGACTCGCCGCCCTTTCGCATCATCCCGTCGAACTCGTTGCGGTTGATGAAGTCGACCGCCCCCAGCTGCTTGACCAGCTCCCCCTTTTCGTCCGAGGACACGACCCCGACGGCGTTCGCGCCGGCGGCCTTGCAGAGCTGGGTCGCGAACACACCGAGCCCGCCGGCCGCGCCCCAGATCAGCACGTTGTGCCCGGCCTGGATCTTGCAGCGGTCGACCAGCATCCGATAGGCGGTGAAGTAGGTGAGCCCATAGGCCGAGGACTCGACCCAGGAGAGGTTGGCCGGCTTGGGAAGCAGCTGCTGGGCCTGCACCTTGGTGAACTGGGCGAACGACCCCCAGGTGGTCTCGTATCCCCAGATCATCTGGCTGGGCGCCGCGAGCGGATCGAGCCCGTGGACCTCAACGTCTTCGTAGGAGGCCTGGTTGCAGTGGATCACCACCTCGTCGCCGGGCTCCCATTTGGTCACTCCCTCGCCGACCTTCCAGACGATCCCGGAGGCGTCGGAGCCCCCGATGTGGTGACCCCACTCGGGATGGTCGCCGTAGTTGAACACCGATACCGGGGTGCCGAGCGCCGCCCAGACGTTGTTGAAGTTCACCCCGGCCGCCATCACCCGGACGATCACCTCGAACGCGCCTGGCTCGGGCACCTCGATCTCCTCGAGCTGGAAGGCCTCGTTGGGCTCGCCCTCGCGGTCGGCCCGGATCACCCACGCAGCCATCGACTCCGGCAGCTCGCCCGGCTGCACGTCCAGCTTCGAGACCTCGGATGCTTCTGTGGCCACGGCTCCCCTCTTCGGTCGGTTGCGGCGGCATCGTACCGTCAGCTTCCCGTCCGGCGCCGCGACTACCTTCGAGAGTTCCGATGGAGGCGTCCGAAAAGCCCCAGCTGCCGATCGAGGAGGCGTCCGCCGATGTCGGCGGCGTCGTTCGCGCGCTCGACGACCGCCTGGTCATCGAGCGCCTGACGGTCGAGCGATGAGCGCGCCGCGCGGGTCGTGCGGGACCGAGCCGAGGCCGGGCAGGCGGCGGTTCGCACCGTCTCGGACGCGATCGAGATCGGCGCCGGGTGCTCGACCGCGAGGATGCCGCCGCCGAGGTCGACTATGTCCGAGCGGAGTTCGAGCGCCACGCGGCAGAGCTGCGCCAGCGGCTGACCAAGTCGCTGGAGGCCGGCGATCAGATGCTGGCCGAGCGGATCTCCGAGAACTTCGACGGCGATCGAAGACGGATCGGTCCAGAGCCAGATCAAGGGGCTTCTGCGCGCCGCCCTGGAAGGCCAGCGCACGGCGCTGCTGAAGCAGTTCTCGGCCGATGACGGGGCGAATCCCGCTCGCTGGCTTCAAGGGCGCGATGGGGCGATGCCTTCAAGATGCTCGACGAGCGCCAGCGCGCCGAGGGTGAGGAGAACCGCGAGTCGGATCGAAGGACATTGACCCGTGAGGTGGTCGAGCTGAAGGAGGAGCGCCGCTTGGAGGCGGAGGTCGATCGCGTGGTCGCCGAAGCCGAGGAGGCGGGAACGCGCAAGGGACGCACGTTCGAGGATCGCGTGCACGCCGAGATCGAGACGATTGCGGGCGCCCGCGACGACGCCGCCCATCATGTCGGGGACGAGAGCGCCGGGTCCGGCGGCAAGAAGGGCGACACGCGTGGTCGAGTTCGGGGCCGGCACGGGCGCGCCGATCGCGGCGGATCGTCTTCGAGGCCAAGGACAGCAAGCTCTCCAAGAACGACGCCTGGAGCCGAGCTCAATTCGGCGATGTCGAGCGCGAGCGCCGCCTACGGAGTGCTGATCGTGGCGGGGGATGAGCAAGCTTCCCTCCGGGCTCGAGGACCTGACCGAGTACCAGGGCAACAAGATGATCGCGATCGTCGATCGCGACGATCCCGATCCGCTCGCCCTGCAGCTCGTGTACCGGTACGTCCGGGCTCGGGTGCGATGGCGGCGAAGTCTGATCGACCTGCAGGTGGACGCGGCCGGCTGTTCGCGACGCCGCGGAGGAGGCCGCCGCCAGGCTCAAGCGGCCAACCGGATCCGCAAGTCGCTGACCAACGTAACCAACAGCGCCGAACGCGCCCGTGGTGATCTCGACCAGATGGTCGCCGACGTCGAACGCTGCCTGGAGCGGATCGAGTCACTGATCGCCGAAGCCGACGACGGCGGCGCTGCCGGCGCCTAGGGCAGGAGCAGCTTGCCGTCGGAGCTGGGCCTCTCCTTGGCGACCGTGAAGCGGCCCGGCTCGGCGCCCGCGTCCCCGACCGCACTGGCCTGGTAGTCGCCCTCGGGGAGGTTCACCTGCAACGAGCCCGGCTCACCGGGCTTGATCTCGGCGGTGGTGGCCCGCGTCGGGCCCTCGAGCTCCAGGCGCACGGTGGAGCTGGAGAAGTTGGAGACAGCGAAGTTGACGTCCCCGGCCCCGAAGTTGTCGGGCGAGATCGCCACCTTGTCGGCGTCGATCTTGGCCGCGACCTGGATCGGCGCCGGCGGTCGATTGCCCTCGAACGAGCCGTCCGAGCCACAGCCCGCAGCCGCAACTGCGATCAGGAGGCCGAGCGCGACCAGCGCCCGACGTCCGCCGTCCGAGCCTCTCCCGGCGCCCGTCCCCATGCCGCAAATCTAGCCGACGGGCGGCCACGCTGCCGCGGCTCAGAAAGGCAGCGCCACCACCTGGGCACGGATCTCGCCCTCGCCGACCGTCACCTGGGCGCCCGGCTCGGCCTCGCGGCGGATCACGGCCAGGGCGATCGGGCCGAGGGCGGGGGAGATCACCGCGGTTCCGATCCGCCCCAGCTCGCGGTCTCCGAGGGTGATCGGCTCGCCGGCGGCGACCGGCTGGTCGAGGCGCAATCCCCGGAGGTGCCGGTTGGGCTTGCCCTTGTAGTGAAGGCGGGCCACCGTCTCCTGGCCGATGTAGCAGCCCTTGGTGAAGCTCACCGCCCGGTCGTCGATCCCGGCCTCCTGGGGCAGCGTGGCCGTGCTCATCTCGCGCCCGAACCGCGGACGCCCGGATTCCACCCGGACGATCTCAGCCGCCTGCTCGCTCACCCTCTCGGCCCCGGCGTCGAGGAGGGCGGCCGCCACCCCGTTCGCATCGCCGGCGGTACAGATCAGGTCGAGGCCGAGATCGGTGGCGACGGCGCGCGCCGCGGCCTCGCCGAGCGTGAGCTCCTGGTGGGCGTGCTCGGGGGAGAGGACCCCCACCGCGGTGACTGTGGCCGCCCCCGGACCGACGATCGAGAGCATCGCCCGGTCCTCGGTGACGTCGGCGATCTCGACCTCCTGCCCGACGCGATAGAGGGATAGGTGGCGACTGACGGTCGCGGTCGCCTCGGGCTCGAGATCGATCCAGAACTGCTCGGGCCCGAGCCGCAGAACTCGCATGTCAGCCTGGACGTGGCCCTTTCGGTCCAGCAGGGCCGCGTAGCAGCCCTCGCCGGGGGCGATCGCCTCGACGTCGTTGGTGAGCTGGCCCTGGAGAAAGGTCGCGGCGTCGGCCCCCGAGACGATCAGCTTGCCGCGCCCGGAGCGGTCGATCAGGCCGGCGCCCTCGCGGAGGACGCGATAGTGGCCGTCGACCTCGATCGCCGCTCCCATCTCCATCGCGACCGATTGTAAGGGGAGGCGCAGAGCTGATTTTGATATGCCAAAATCCTTTTTGTGCCGGCACCAAAGCTCTCTCGCAGAAGGCTGCTGGCCGCCGGGGTGGTCGCCACGCCGGCACTGGCCGCGCTGCACGAGACGATCCCGCACCAGGGGCTTCACCATGCGCTTGGCGGAGACCCGACTCAGGCCGCCGATGCGGCCATGCATTGGTGCGGGGCTCATGCAGCGGCCGCCGGAGCGGGAATGCACAACGGGTTCGCCGCCGCCGGCTCGGTCGATCACCGGGCGAATGGCTTCGACCCCAGCGAGCTCGTACGCGAGTTCGACTACGGGCGAGCACGGCGTCTGGCGAGCGGCCGCGTCCTGCGCGAGTGGACGCTGGTCGCCCATGACAAGGAGATCGAGGTGGCGCCCGGTGTCACCTTCGCCGCTTGGACCTACAACGGCCGCGTGCCCGGGCCCACCCTTCGCTGTCGCGAGGGCGAGCGGCTTCGGGTCCACTTCGTCAACGGCTCCGAGCCACCCGCACACGATGCACTTCCACGGCATCCACCCGGCCTTCATGGACGGGATGCCGGGCATCGGCGAGAGCCGCGGCGGCGGGCTGATCGAGCCGGGTGAGCCGTTCACCTACGAGTTCGAGGCCGAGCCCGTTCGGCGTCCACCTCTACCACTGCCACGTGATGCCGCTGGCCGCGCACATCGCCAAGGGCCTGTACGGCGCCTTCATCGTCGATCCGAAGCGAGGCCGCGCCCGACGCGGACGAGCTGGTGATGGTGATGAACGGCTTCGACACCAACTTCGACCAGCGCGAACGAGATCTACGCCGTCAACTCGATCGCCGTTCCACTACGTCGAGCGACCCGATTCGGGTGAAGCGCGGGGAGCTGGTCCGGATCTACCTGGTCGAACGTGCTCGAGTACGACCCGATCAACTCGTTCCACGTCCACGCCAACTTCTTCGACTACTACCCGACCGGGACCCGGCTTGAGCCGACCGAGTTCACCGACACGGATCGCCCAGATGCAGGCTCAGCGCGGGATCCTCGAGCTGCGCTTCCCGTACAGCGGGCAAGTTCATGTTCCACGCCCACAAGACCGAGTTCGCCGAGCTCGGCTGGATGGGGTTCTTCGAGGTGGACCGACTGATGGAGGCGCGGACGCGCGACCGCTGCGCGGACTCTCTTGC
Organism: uncultured bacterium; assembly: GCA_963811625.1. Taxonomy (GTDB): domain Bacteria; phylum Actinomycetota; class Thermoleophilia; order Solirubrobacterales; family 70-9; genus AC-56. The sequence continues at coordinate 723,561 of CAWERS010000002.1, forward strand.
CGGCGCTGCCCGCCTGGCTGCTCGGCCTGGTGCCGCTGCTCGCTGATCGCGCTCGCCGTGGGGATCTTCGCTGCTGCTCGGCGGGCCCGGGCCTCGGTCGACCGCAGCGGCGCCTCCGGTCGAGGACCTGGCGGTCGAGCAGCACCGTGCTGCATCCGGGCGAGATCGAGCTCGACGGTGCGCAACGACGGCCCCGATCCGGTCGAGATCTCCCAGGTCGCAGTCAACGACGCCTACGTGCCCTTCACCGCGACCGGCGGCCAGCAGATCGGGCGGCTCGGCTCGAGCGACGCTGACCGTTCCGTACGACTGGATCGAGGGCGAGGCGTACGCGATCGTCGCTGCTGACCTCGACCGGCGGCCACGGTCGATGCACGAGATCCCGGCCGCCGCCGAGACGCCCCGACGGCCGACGCCGGCTTCTTCGGCCTGATGGCGCTGCTCGGCATCTACGTCGGGCGTGATCCCGATCGCGCTGGGGATGCTCTGGCTGCCGTTCGTGCGCCGCGTCGGCGCGGAGTGGCTGCGGGTGCTGCTCGCGCTCACGGTGGGGCTGCTTGGCGTTCCTGGCCGTTGACGCCACCCTCGAGGGCCTCGAGATCGCCGCCGACGCACCCTCGGCGTTCGGCGGCTCGCTGCTGGTCTTGCTCGGCGTGCTGCTCGCCTACCTGACGCTCTCCGGTGTCGAGGCCCACCTGGCCGCGCGGCGGCGGCGGGCGGATTCGAATCCGCCAGGTGGGGCCGCCGGAGCCGCCGGCGCCTACCTGGCACTCCTGATCGCGATCGGGATCGGCCTTCACAACCTCGGGGAGGGGCTCGCGATCGGCTCGGCCTACACCGCCGGGGCACTGGCCCTGGGGGCCTTCCTCGTGGTCGGCTTCGCCATTCACAACACCACCGAGGGCCTGGCGATCGTTGCCCCGCTGGCCCAGGGAAGCCCCCGGTTGGGTCGCCTCGCGGTGCTCGGCCTGATCGCGGGCGGCCCAGCGATCCTGGGCGCGTGGATCGGTGCGGCGGCCTTCAACCCGTCGCTCGGGGCGTTCCTGCTCGGCGTCGGAGCGGGAGCGATCCTCCAGGTGATCCGTCAGCTGTGGCCGTCGATGCGTGATCCCGCGGATGGCTCCACGCCCCCGGCCGCGATGGCCGCGATCGCGGCCGGTGTGGTCGTCATGTACGTGACCAGCCTCCTGGTGAGCGTCTGATGCCCCGTTCCGGCCTGCGTCGCGACCATGCGGCGGGCAACTCCGAGGCGGTTGAGGACTACGCGAAGGCGATCTATGCGCTCGCTGCGCGAACCGGCGAGCCGGTGATCGACCACCGCCTTGGCCGATCGTCTCGGGGTCTCGCCCGGCTCGGTGACGGCGATGTTGAAGCGGATGGGGGAGATGAAGCTCGTTCGGCACGAGCCCTATCACGGGGTCTCCCTGACCACGGGCGGCGAGAAGGTGGCGCTCGAGGTGATGCGACACCATCGGCTGATCGAGTCCTATCTCGCGGAGGCGCTGGGGATGCCGTGGGACCGCGTCCACGACGAGGCCGAGGTGCTCGAGCATTACATCTCGGAGGAGCTCGAGAGGCGGATGTCCGAGGCGCTGGGGGATCCGAGCCGCGACCCGCACGGCGATCCAATCCCCAGTGCCGAGCTCGACCTGGCGGACGACGAAACGCTCTCCCTCGCGGACCTCGGGCCGGGCCGGGGCGCAACCTTCACCCGCGTCTCCGACAGCGATCCGGCGATGCTGCGCTACCTCGCCGAGCAGGGGATCCGCCCCGGGGCCCGCCTTCGGGTCACCGGCGAGCAGCCCTTCGGCGGTCCGCTGATGGTCGAGGTCGATGGCCGCGAGCACGCGCTGGGGGGAGGCCTGGCGGACAAGATGCGGGTGGAGCTCGAGGCCGGGAAGTGAGCCGCGCCCTCGATCCGACGCTTCAGCCACCGGCTGGCCCGGCCGCGGCGCCGATCGAGTCCAGCTCGCCCACGGTCGAGGACGTGCTTCCCGGTGAGGCGGCGGTCGCGGACGCCGCCCGTCGCTCGCTCGAGGGTCGCGCACGCGGCCCGGCGCGGGTCTGGCCGTTCCTCGGCCCGGCCTTCATCGCGGCCGTCGCCTACATCGACCCGGGCAACTTCGCCACCAACATCGCCGGCGGCGCCCAGTTCGGCTATCTGCTGCTCTGGGTGGTGGTGGCGGCGAACCTGATCGCGATGCTGATCCAGACCCAGTCGGCCAAGCTCGGAATCGCGACCGGCAAGAACCTCCCCGAGCTCTGTCGCGAGACCTTCCAGCGTCCCACCTCGATCGGGCTCTGGGTCCAGGCCGAGATCGTCGCCATGTCCACGGACATCGCCGAGGTCGTCGGCGCCGCGCTTGGCCTTTACCTGCTGTTCGGGATCCCCCTGTTCGCCGCCGGGGTGATCGCCGGCGCCGGCGCCTTCGCGATCCTCGGTCTTCAACAGATGGGCTTCAGGCGGCTGGAGGCCGGGATCGCGGTGTTGGCGGGGGTCGTGCTGGCGTGCTTCGCGCTCGAGATCATCTATGCCGACCCCGACCCGGGCGAGGTCGGAAGCCATCTGTTCGTGCCGGGCTTCGCTGGCACCGAGAGCGTGCTGCTGGCGACGGGGATCATCGGCGCCACGGTGATGCCGCACGTCGTCTACCTGCACTCGTCACTGACGCAGCGACGGGTCGTGGGGCGCAACGACGACGAGCGACGGCGCATCCTCGGGTTCGAGAAGGTCGACGTGGTGATCGCGATGACGATCGCCGGGGTGGTCAACCTGTCGATGATGGTCATGGCGGCCTCCCTGTTCAACCAGGGCGGGTTGAGCGGGATCGACAGCATCGAGGGCGCGTTCGAGGGGCTGCGCCAGACCGTGTCGGGGAACGCCGCCGTGATCTTCGGGGTCGCCCTGCTCGCCTCCGGGTTCGCTTCGTCCTCGGTCGGGACGATGGCGGGGCAGGTGGTGATGCAGGGGTTCATCCGGCGCCGGATCCCGATCTTCGCCCGCCGGGCGATCACCCTGACGCCGGCGCTGATCGTGCTCGGGCTCGGCGTGAACCCGACCGATGCGTTGGTGATCAGTCAGGTGGTGCTGTCTTTCGGGATCCCGTTCGCGCTGATCCCGCTGGTGCTGGTCGCCAGGCGGCGCGACGTGATGGGCGCGCTCGCCAACCCGCGCTGGCTGACGGCGCTCGCCGCCACGCTTGGCGGGCTGATCATCGCCCTGAACGTGTTTCTGCTTCAGCAGGTGTTTCTGGGCTAACCGCGGTTGACGGTCGCCCGGCTCCAGCGGGCCCGAAGACGACCTGAATCACGGACCCGAACTGGTTCGAGATGATTCGGGCGCGGTTGATCTGGGTCCGGGTCCAGGGACGCTCCAGCTCGCTGAAGGCCTCGACGATGCCCAGCGTCTCGCCCTGGCTGACCACGGGGACGATCAGCAGCGAACGCATGCCGAGCGACAGCAGCAGCTCGACCTCCCTCGGGTCCGCCTCCGGATCGCCGACCAGGACCTGGGCGGCCTCCTGCTCGCGCAGGACCCGGGCGGTGAGCGGGTACTCGGAGACGGCGAATCGCTCCTCCCGGGTGCCGCCGCTGTCGGCCACGGTCTCGATGATCTGCTCCTCGGCGCGCCAGCGGGAGAGGCAGATCGTCCCCGCCTGGAGCTCCTCGGCGATCAGGGCCAGCGCGCCCTCGATGTCGTGGCCGGAGCGGGCGCTGGCGAGCCGGGCGCTCAGGTGCTCGAGCCGTCGGTCACCGGCGGTGATCCCGCCGGTGCCCACCGGGGTTGCGCGCAGTGCCTGGGCGAGGGCGGCTCGGCAGACCTCGGCAGCCACAGGCGAGACGAGGGCCCAGGGCTCGGCCGGCCGGGCGAGCCCGAATCCCTGCCCCCACTGAACGTCCAGGTCGCCCAGAACCGCCAGATCGTCGAGGCTTTCGATCCCCTCCGCGCACACGATCGCCCCGGTGCGCCGCGCGAACCGCACGAAGGACTCGACCAGCACCATCCTCGCCGGATCGGCGTGGATGCCCTTGGTCAGGTCCCGATCCAGCTTCACGATGTCGGGCCGCACCAGCATCACCTGGGCCAGGCCCGCATAGCCCGCCCCGACGTCGTCGAGCGCGATCCGGGCGCCGCGGTCGCGAAGCTCGTCGAGGACCTCCGCCAGATGGTCGTCCTCGGAGACGAACTCGTGCTCGGTGATCTCGATCACGATTCCGGTCAACTCGCGGGGCAGGGCCTTGACCACCGGTCCCGAGGTCAAGGCCGAGGGGCTGACATTGAGCGCCAGATGAGTGCCGAGCGGCCTGCCGACCGGCTCCAATGCCGCCCGGATCGCTGCCGCCTCGAGGTCGGGGCCGAGCCCGCAGCCGTGTGCTTGCGCGAACCAGGTCTCGGGGGAGCGCTTGGGCTGGCTCGCGAACCGCGCCAGGGCCTCGTAGCCGACCAGGTGGCCGCTGGCCAGCGCCACCACCGGCTGGAACACGGGCGTGATCGGGTGCGGCGAGTTCAGCAGCGCGGCCACCTCGGCGGCCCGCCGCTTGGTCCACGCCAACGGGACGTGCCCTGGATCGAAGCGGCGGGTTCGCCCCTTCCCGCGACGCTTGGCCCAGTGGAGAGCGCCCTCGGCCAGCTGACAGAGGTTCGAAGCGTCCTCGGCGTCATCGGGGTAGGCGGCCACCCCGGCCGAGCACGAGAGCTCGATCCCCTGCACGGAGACCGAGCTGATCGCGTCGCGCGCCCGCTCGGCGGCCCGGTACGCGGCTTCGGCGCTTCGATCGGGAACGATCAGGGCGAACTCCTCGCCTCCGATCCGCGCAGCTGTGCCGGTGCCGCTGATCCCGACCCGGAGGCTTCTGCCGATCGACCGAAGGACCTCGTCGCCTCGGGAGTGGCCGTGCGCGTCGTTGACCGCCTTGAAGTTGTGCACGTCGAGCAGTACCAGCGCGACGCGTCCCTCCCTGTGCCGGGCTCGCTCGAGCTCCTGCCTGAGCGCCTGATGGAACCCGCGGTGGTTTGCCAGGCCGGTGAGCGGATCGGTCCGGGAGAGCCCGTCGAGCTCCGCTTCGCGGCGCCTGACCAGCGGAAGCAGCGCGATGGTGCCGAGCACACCCCCGGCCGCAAGCACCAGCAGCGGGAGGCCGTCGACGCCGGTCGCCGCCAGGGCCAGGGCGCAGATCCACAACAGGCCGAGCCCGAGCGCCGCCAGCAACATCCGCCCTCTGGGGAGGTGGTGGCTGCCTCCTGCCTTCCATTGTCTCCCCGAGCGGCGCATTCAGGAACTCCAACGGATACATCGACCGTGCGTGGCTGGCCTTGAGTAGGCTGTCGTCGATGGGTTTCGCCGACTCGTTCCAGGCGGTTCTCGACTCTCTCCCCGACGACTGGACCGATCTCGAGATCGACGTCCGCATTCGCGACGAGGAGCGCTACGTCGACGCGGCGGTCCTGCTGGCGCAGATCAACGCCCAGCCGTACTCGAAGGCGGACTGGCACTGGCGCCTGCTGGTCGCGCACAGGTTCGGCCACGCGGCCGCCCCGGAGACCGTCAAGGGAACGCTCGAGCTCGTCGATGTCGAGGGGATCGAGGGCGAGATGGTGGTCAGGGAGGTCCGCGAAGGTCGGGCCGAGGTGGTCCAGATGTGGGGGCGCCCGGAGAGCGTTCGCCAGGACTTCCGCCGCCGCCGAAGTCTCTGAGCGGATGGCCCGAGTACTCGCCCTGGTGCCCGACCTGATGCTCGCCAGCCGGGTCGAGGCGACCCTGACCGGTGCGGGGCACGAGGTCGAGCTGAGCTCGGCCCCCGGTGGGCCGTCGACGGATGCCGACCTGATCGTCGCCGATGTCGGCGAGGTCGACCCCGGCGCCGTGGCGGGCATGGGATTGCCCGTCCTGGGCGTCTATCGGCACACCGACCCCGGCACGCGCGAGCGTGCCGAGGCCGCCGGTATCGACCTGGTCGTTCCCCGCTCGCGACTGGCGAGGGAGCTGCCGGAGCTGGTCGATCGGCTGCTCGACGGGCGGGACGGCTCAGGGGGCTGAGAACATCCCTCTCGGCGGGCGCTCGAGGGCGCCGTCGACGATCCCGTGGGCGACCTCCCAGTCCAGCCAGCGCCGGATCTGGCCCGGGGCGGGTAGCGTGTGACCAGGCTTCACGGCGTCGGCGTTGAGCAGGGCGCGGAGCTCTGCCGCCTGCTCGCCACGATCGAGGCCGCTGGCGGCGGTCACCAGCTCGTCGAGCGCGCGGCCGGGGTGCTCGAGCTCGAATCGGTAGCCCCGAACCGTGGCCGCGCTGACCGCATCGGCGAGCCCGGGGTGGTTGCGCGCGATCTCCCGGCTCGTGCACAGCCAGAGCTCCGGGTATCGGGGCGCTCCATAGTCGTCGACCCGAAACACCCGGGTCGAAATCCCCTGCCGTCGCAGTGCCACGCCCTCGGCGTTCCAGAACGCGGTCACCGCGTCGACTTTTCCGGCGGCCAGCGCGGACACGGCCTGGAAGCCGATCGTCACCCGGTCGACGGATGAGGCGCTGACCCCGTCGGCCTCGAGGACCGAGTCGAGCACCGCGTCGTCCGAGGGCAAGCCGGTGACCCCCACGGTCGCGCCCTCGAGATCCCGCGGCCGGTGAACCGAGCTCTCCGCGATCACCGCCGCCAACGGTCGCTGCACGATCGGCATCAAGCCGGTGATCCGAAGGCCCCGCTCGTAGGCGATCGCGAGGTCGTGGATGTCGAGGATTGCGAACTGGGCCCGCCCCGCCTCGAGCAGCTTCGGCGCGTCGGTTGCCGCCGAGGGCTGCTGGACCCGGAGGTCGATGCCGGCGTCGCGGTAGTAGCCCTCACCCAGGGCGGCGTAGATCCCGGCATGCACGGCGTTGGGCTGGAAGTCGAGCACCAGGGTCGCGCCTCTCGGCGCGCCCGGTTCAGCGCCGTCCCCGCCGCAGGCCACCAGCACGACCAAGGCGAGCACGGCCGCCAGCAGCGCGACCACCCGGTTCATCGAACGCGGGCAGGATAGCCGCGGCGAACGCAGGGGGAGTCATCGGGGTCGTGCGTTCAGCAGTCCGGGCGCCAGGGGGATAGACTCCCCCGCCGCCCGTGCCGCCACTTGCGCACGTGGCTCAAACGAGAGCTCCCAGGAGGTTCGACTCAAGTGCAGGATCGAGGACTCGCCGCTTATATCGCGGAGCTGATCGGAACGATGTTGCTGGTGTTCGCGATCTGCACCGTGGTGACCCTCTACGTTGCCACCAGCCCGAGCGCGCAGACGGGCTCGGACTTCGCGGTCGTCGGCTTGGTTCACGCCTTCGTCCTCTTCGGCTTGATCATGGCGCTCGGCGTGGCGAGCGGCGGGCACTTCAACCCCCTGGTGACCCTCGCGGCGGCGGTCCTGAGGCGGATCGATCCGATCGACGCCCTTGTCTACATCCTCGCTCAGCTCTCGGGCGGCGTCCTCGGGGCCTTGCTGGTGAAGGCGTTCCTGCTCGACGAAGGCCGAGCCAGTCACTACGGCGCGCTGTCGATCAGCCCGCTCCTATCCGGAGCCGTCGCCGGGGCGTGCATCGAGGGGATCGGCACCTTCCTGCTGGTGCTGGCGGTGTGCGCGGTGGCCTTCAACCCGCGGGCCCGCCGAGAATGGGCGCCGTTGGCGATCGGGTTCACGCTTGGCCTCGACATCATGGTCTTCGGCCCCCTCACGGGCGGCGGGTTCAATATCGCTCGCTGGTTCGGACCGGCGCTGATCGGCAACGAGTTCACGAACAGCTGGGCGTACATCGTCGGGCCGATCGTGGGCGCGCTGCTGGCCGCGATCCTGTACCGGTTCGTGGTGGCCGGGGGGCAGTACGCCCTCGGACCGGAGTCGCCGACGGAGGCCGGCGAGGTGGTCGAGAACGTCGCCGCCGACGTCGAGACGGCCACTCGCCGCAAGTAGCGGTGGTCGCGCTGCGCTAGCTTGACGGCGTGCGGCGCGTCACCTTCTCGCGGAACTACACGCTCTCGCTCTCGAGGACCTGCCGCTGCTACTGCAAGTACTGCGCCTTCGCCACCCATCGCGCTCACCTGTATGCGCCGCACGAGGTCGAGGAGCGGCTGGACGAGGCCGTACGCAGGAAAGCCAAGGAGCTCTTGGTGCTCACCGGCGAGCGACCGGAGGTCAATCCGGAGGTGGCCGAGCGCCTTCGCTCCTGGGGCCATGACGACTTCGTCTCCTATGTCGCCTGGGCCTGCGGGCGTGCGCTCGAGCGCGGCCTTCTGCCGCACACGAATCTGGGCGTCCTGAGCGCCGCCGACCTCGCTCGCCTGCGCGAGGTGACCGCCTCGCAGGGGCTGATGCTGGAGTCGATCTCGGAGCGGCTGATGGAGACAGTCCACGCCGGGTCGCCGACCAAGCACCCGGCCCGGCGCCTGGAGACGATCGAGGCGGCGGGGCGGCTGCGGATCCCGTTCACGAGTGGGATCCTGGTAGGGATCGGCGAGACCGAGGCCGAGCGCATCGCCTCGCTCGAGAAGCTCGCCGAGGTCAACGGCCGCCATGGCCACATCCAGGAGGTGATCCTCCAGAACTTCGTCCCGCACCCGCGCTACTACGGCCGTGAAGTGGCGGAGATCGCCGACGCCGCCGCCCGCGAACGTTGGACCCGCGAGGCCGCGAGGTATCCGATGAGACAACGTCGCAGGGTGGAGGGGCCGGGGCTAGGGACGAAGTCCCGGCTGAAGGTGGAGCCGCCGGAGCTAGCGACGAAGTCCCGGTAGATCCGAGGTGCCTGCCGCCACGCTGGAGCCCGAACCCGCCGGAAACGTAGCCGTAGGCGAGGCTTCCGGCGGAGGGGTTATTCCGGAGGATGTCGGCGGAGTTATTCCCGAGTGGGCCACCCCGATCACGCTCGACGACATGAAGCTGCTGGTCCGGGAGTGCCGGCGGTTGATGCCCGAGGTCGGGATCCAGGTCCCGCCGAACCTCGCGGAGTGGTGGGACGACCTGGTCGCGGACGGCGCGACCGACCTCGGCGGCCTCTCGGCCAACGGCGACCACATCTCGCCGGAGCAGGCATTTCCGAGCCCTCACCAGGTGCGCAAGCGGCTCCAGCCCCGAGGCTACGCGCTGACCGAGCGCCTCTGCGCCTACTCGCAGTATCTGGATCCCCGCTGGATGGAGCAGGGCGTGCTCGATGTCGTCAAGGCCAGGTACTGGAGCTTCATCCCCCGCCAGGGCTCGGGTCGGCGCAACGGGCGGGTGGTCGCTCCGCAGACGGCGCCGCGGGCGATCGAGAAGGGCCGAAGAGGGGAGGCGCTGAGCGAGGAGGAGACCGCCGCCCTGTTCGCCGAGACCCGCTCCGAGGTGGTGGAGGAGATGCGCACGGCGGCCGACGAGCTGCGGGCCGAGCTCGCCGGCGATCAGGTCACGTTCGTGGTCAACCGCAACATCAACTTCACCAACGTCTGCGTTGTCGGCTGCGCCTTCTGCGGCTTCGGGCAGGGCCGCCGCTCGCCGGATGCCTACGACGTCTCCGAGGACGACTTCCAGGCGCGGGTCCGGGAGGCGGTCGACTACGGGGCGACCGAGATCTGCATGCAGGGCGGGATCCACCCCGACTACACCCTCGAGCACTACGGCCGATGGCTGCGGTTGGTGAAGGAGGTGGCGCCGGAGATCCACCTGCACGCTTACTCGCCGATGGAGGTCCACTACATGTGCGAGCTCTCGGGCAAGTCGCCGGAGGCGGTCTTCGACTACCTGCTCGAGTGCGGGCTCGGGTCGACTCCGGGCACCGCCGCCGAGGTCCTGCACGACGGGGTCCGGGCCAGGATCTCTCCGAACAAGCTCCCAGCCGCCCGGTGGGTCGAGATCATCGAGGCCTGCCACCGCTCGGGCCTGCGGTCCACGTCGACGGTGATGTTCGGCCACATCGAGGAGCCATGGGAGCTGGCCCGCCACATGCGGGTCGTGCGCGAGCTCCAGGAGCGCACCGGGGGGATCACCGAGTTCGTGCCGCTGTCCTTCATCCCCTTCAACACGCTGCTCGGTCGCACGCACGGGGTCGAGGAGATCTCCCGCGCAGAGAACCTCAAGCACACGGCGGCGTTCCGCTTGGCCCTCGGCAGGACGGTCACCAACCTGCAGGCGAGCTGGGTCAAGATGGGGCTCGAGACCGCGACCGAGAGCCTGCGCTGGGGCGTCAACGACCTCGGCGGCACCCTGATGGAGGAGAGCATCTCCCGGATGGCGGGGTCGCAGCATGGAGTGCGGCTCGATCCGCCACAGCTGATCGCCGCCGCGCGTGCCGCCGGTCGACCGCCCGCGCAGCGCACCACCCTGTACGAGATCGTCGAGACCTACTGAAGCCCAAGCCGGGTCAGCCCTGACCCGAACCGTGTCCCGATCTGTCCGGAGGACGGACACGAGGGGGCGCGGTTCGGCGATGATGGACTGGTGCGGGCGATGGTGCTCCATAACCAGCGGGAGCCGCTGCGGCTGGAGGAGCTACCCGAGCCGCGACCGGGCCGCGCGCAGGTGCTGCTGCGGGTCCATGCCTGCGGCGTTTGCCGGACCGACCTCCACGTCGTCGACGGCGACCTGCGCGAGCCCAAGCTGCCGCTGATCCCCGGTCACCAGATCGTCGGCACCGTGGCGGGCACGGGGGAGGGGGCCGGGCGGTTCGAGGTCGGCCAGCGGGTCGGGGTGCCGTGGCTGGGTTGGACCGACGGGGAGTGCAGGTACTGCCGCTCGGGGAGGGAGAACCTCTGCGAGCACGCCCGGTTCACCGGCTACCAGCTGGACGGGGGCTACGCCGCGATGGCGGTGGCGGACGAGCGCTACTGCTTCCCGATCCCGGACGGCTACCCGGACCTCCAGGCGGCGCCGCTGCTCTGCGCCGGGCTGATCGGCTACCGGTCGCTGCGGCTGTGCGGCGATCCGGCGAGCCTGGGCCTGTTCGGCTTTGGAGCCTCTGCGCACATCATCTGCCAGGTGGCCGCCCATCAGGGGCGCGAGGTCCATGCACTGACCAGGCCGGGAGATGCCGAGACCCAGCGATTCGCCCTCGAGCTGGGGGCCGCATGGGCCGGCGACACCGAAGGGGGGTCGGAGGTGTCAGAGCCCGCCGGGCCGAACGGGCGCCCCCTGCTCGACGCAGCAATCATCTTCGCCCCGGCCGGCGAGCTGATCCCGGTCGCCCTGCGCGCGGTGGCGCCGGGCGGGACCGTCGTCTGTGCCGGCATCCACATGAGCGACATCCCCTCGTTTCCCTATCGGATCCTGTGGGGGGAGCGGACCGTGCGGTCGGTCGCCAACCTGACCCGTGCCGACGGCGAGGAGTTCATCGCCCTGGCCCCTCAGGTCCCGGTGCGGACGCAGGTCGCCGAGTACCCGCTGGAGCGGGCCAATCAGGCGCTCGACGACCTGCGCGCAGGTAGGGTTCACGGAGCAGCGGTGCTGTCGATCACAAACGCGGAGGGGACGGGCTGATGGCTGATGTGACGGTGAAGCGCCTGGAGGAGTTCGACACCATCTTCGGGGGCGGCTTCCGCCGGGTCCGCGCCGGCCTGGGGGTGAGCTCCTTCGGGGTCTCGGTGATGGACCTACCACCGGGATTCGACCGTTACCCGGCGCACGACCATAGCCGCGACGGCCAGGAGGAGGTCTACACCGTGCTGGCCGGCCGGGCGGTCCTGATCGTCGGCGGGGTAGAGCATCAACTCGAGCCGGGGGTGTTCGCCCGGGTCGGGCCCGAGGAGACGCGCAAGATCGTCACCGAGGACGAAGGCGCCCGGGTGCTGGCGATCGGGGGGTCGCCCGGGAAGGTCTACGCGGCGCCTGAGTACACCGAGGAGGGCCAGCCCGACCCGATCGCGAGCTGACCCGCCGGGTCGCCCCCGCCGCGCCCTCGACCCTCTAGCGGAACAGGTCCTCGGCCTCCGGGCGGCGAAGGGCCTTGGCCCCCGGCCCGTCCTCGACGCTGACGAAGCGCTTGAGCCCTCGGACCAGACAGGCCGGTCGGCCGGACTCCTTGGCCCGGACCAGGTCGGCCGCGGCCGCGAGCTGATCGGCGACCGCGATCTCGGTGGCCGTCAGCGCCCTGCCCTCGCGGTCGGGCAGGCCGCGGCGGTCATCCAGTGGCACCAGCCCCGCGCAGCCGATCGCGACGTCGGTCTGGCCCACTCGCCATGGTCGGCCGAAGCTGTCGGCGATCACGATCGCCGGCGCGACGCCGGCCGCCGCCGCGACCTCGGCTCGGATCCGGACTGCGGAGGCATCGGGATCCTCCGGGAGCAGGGTGACGCAGCCGTCGCCGGGGACGTTCGAGACGTCGATCCCCGCGTTGGCGCAGATCCAGCCGCTCTTGGTCTCCACGATCAACACCCCGCGCTCGGCCCGGACCACGGCGCGGCTCTGCTCGAGCACCAGCTCCACCAGGCGCGCGTCCTTGACAAGCCCGCGGGCCAGGTCGCGGGCTCGTTCCCCGGGCTCGACAAGCGCCAGGTTCCGCATCCGGCCCTCGGCCTTCGAGACGACCTTCTGCGAGATCACCAGCACGTCTCCGGCCGCCAGCTCGTCGCCCGCGGTTCGGATCGCGCCCGCGATCAGCGCCCCCAGATCGTCCCCGGCGGCGATCTCCGGCAGGCCGCCGACCGCGATCAGCTCGACTCGCGAACTCATCCGTCCGCCCGGCTTCGCGGGCGCTCCGAGCGCTCGAGCTCGGCGGCGGTCGCAGGTGCCAGGCCCGGCTCCCGCTCGAGCGCGGCCCTCAGCGCGGCGAGATCAGCGGGGGTGTCGAGATCGAGCCCGAGCGACTCGAGCCGCTCGATCTCGACCAGATGGCCGGCTCTGCGCCCACGGTCGGCGTGGCGGGCACAGCTGCCCGGGCCGAAGGCGGGGCTGATCGCGTCGGGGGGCGAAAGCAACAGCGCGTTGGTGCCGGTCCCGTGACGGTCGGGAACGACAGCCACCCGGCCCGGTCGCTGGCGGGCCAGGGCCGCGTCGAGCTCGGCTGGGTCGAGCAGCGGGCAATCGCCCGGAAGCAGCGCCACGCACCCCGCCCCCAGCGCCCTGGCTCGAATGATCCCCAGGGTCGCGGCCTCGGAATGGCCCGCGTCCTTGGGGTCGCGGAGCACCTCCAGCGTCACCGCGGCTCGCTGCGCCCGCGCCAGGGCGATTCGCTCGGCGCGCCGCTCACCGGTGACCACGATCACCCGCTCGACCAGTCCGGCGCGGCAGACGGCGGCGAGGACGTCCACCAGCATCGCCTCCACCAAGGCCGCGCGGCGGCGTCGTTCGAACGCCTCGAGCAGCCTCTGCTTGGCGGCGCCGAAGCGCTTCACAGGGATGATCGCGATCGCGCCGCTCACGCCGCTCAGCTCAGCGTTCGGGCGAAGTCGAGCACGCGCTCCGCGAGCTCGCGCCGTCCGCCGGCGCCCTCCATCAGGGTTGGACAGGACAGCACCGATAGGTCCTCCGGACCGGGATCCGGGTCGTCGGAGTCGGCCACCATCGCCTCGATCACCCCCACGTAGAGCGAGGCGGCCCCGGCCGCAGTGGCGGGCCGGCCGATCGAGGCCATGAACTTCTCGGTGGGTCCCTTGACGGCCCGGCCGGCCACGAACGGGCTGACCGCGATCACGGGCGCCGCCGAGCCCCCGATCGCCTCGCGCATGCCTGGCACCGAGAGGATCGGCCCGATCGAGATCACCGGGTTGGAGGGCCCGACCACGATCGCGTCGGCCGCGGAGAGCGCCTCGTGCACCTCCGGCGTCGGGACGGCGCCATCGACTCCCCGCACCTCGATCCCCTCGATCGGCGGCTCCGAGTGGTCCAGGATCAGGTACTCCTGCAGCCCCACCCATCCTCCCGGGGTGAGGATCGTCGTCTGCACCCGCTGCTCGCACATCGGCAACACGGCCGCTCCGACGCCGAGCGCCCGCGCAATCTGTCCCTGGGCGGCGGTCAGCGTGCCGCCCTCGGCGCGGAAGTGGGTTCGATACAGGCACGTCGCGAGGTCGCGATCGGCGAGCTGGAACCACCCCGGAGCCCCGAGCTGCTGGATCCGCTCGTTGACCGCGAAGGTGTCGCCGCGGATCCCCCAGCCGCGCTCCTCGTCGATCTCCCCGGCGAGCCAGTAGGTGATCAGGTCGGGGTCGGGCGAGACGTGAAGGCCATGCACCCAGACGTCATCCGCGGTGTTGGCGATCACGGACAGCTCGGGCCCGAGCAGCTCCTGCATCCCGGCCGCGAGCTTCGCTCCCCCGGTCCCCCCGGCAAGCAGGGCGACCCGCATCAGCGCCCTCGCGACGATGGGCCGGGCGCCGCGGCGACGGCCCTGGCCGCCATCACTCCCAGGGATCCCCGCCCGGGAGCCCGGTGATCCGGATCCCCGCGTGAGTCTTGTAGCGGACGTTGATCGAGATCAGCAGCGGGGTGATCTGCTCGACGATTCGCGCCGTCTCCAGCGCCCCGGCGTTCACCGCACGCAGCCCCGGAACCCTCTCCACTATCCGGGCGACCCGGGCCTTGTCGGCCTTGCGGTCACCACAGATCAGGATGTCCTCGTCGAGGTCGGCGTCGGGGTCGCCGAGCACCGGCGCGCTCACGGTGTGGAGCGCGGCCACCACCACTACCCCGTCGGGGACCATCTCCTGGGCCTGCTGCGCCGCCGAGCCCTGCCAGACCCCGAGCGAGCGGGTGGCCTTGCCGCTCACCGCCGCCGCGGTGGGCACCGTGCAGTCGACCAGCAGCTGCCCCTCCTCGAGGGCGTCGGCGAGGTTGGTCAGGTTCTCCGACTGGGCTCGGAAGGGAACGGTGAGGAAGACGATCGGCCCGCGCCGCGCGGCGTCGACGTTGAGCAACCCCTCGGCATCGGCACCGGGCACCGCCCCGCGCAGCCGGTCCACCGCCTCCTCGGCGCGCTCCCCGCTTCGCGAGCCGATCACCACCCGCTCACCGGCCCGGGCAAGCCGCATCGCGAGCCCCCAACCGAGCGCCCCGGTGCCACCGATGATCGGGATCGGCTCCGACATGCCGGGGCAGCATATGCTGCGTCCGCATGAGACTCGAGGGACGACGGGCGCTGGTAACCGGGGGCGCGAGCGGGATCGGCGCGGCGATCGCCCGCCGCCTGGCAGCAGAGGCCGCGGAGGTGGTGATCGCCGACCTTAACGCCGAGGGCGCGCAGGAGGTGGCCTCCGAGATCGGCGCCGAGGCGTCGGCGCTCGACGTCGCCGACCCGGAGGCCGTGGCCTCCGTGGTGGCTGCCCAGGGGCCATTCGAGATCCTGGTCAACAACGCCGGCACCGACGACTTCGCCTTCTTCACCGAGATGACCCCGGAGCGGTGGCGGCGCCTTTTGGCGATCAACCTCGAGGGGGTGTTCGCGTGCACCCACGCGGTCCTGCCCGCGATGCAGAAGGCCGGCTACGGCCGGATCGTCAGCATCGCCTCCGAGGCGGGCCGAGTCGGCTCCAAGGGTTCGGCCGTCTACTCGGCCGCAAAGGGCGGGGTGATCGCCTTCTCGAAGACGATCGCGCGCGAGAACGCTCGCTTCGGGATCACCGCGAACGCGGTCGCTCCCGGGCCGATCGACACGCCGCTGCTGAACGCGGCCAGGTCCTTCGGCGACATCGGCGAGCGAATCATCGAGACCATGAGGCAGGCCACCCAGATGCGGCGCCTCGGGACCCCGGAGGAGGTGGCGGCCGCGGTGGCCTTCCTGGCCTCGGACGACGCCTCCTACGTCACCGGGGAGACGCTCGGCGTCTCCGGCGGGCTGGGGATGGTGTAGCGCCGCGTGGCGGCCCCCGAGGGAGAGACGATCGACCCCGAGGGAAGCGTCCCCGGGCCGACGGACGGCGAATACGAGCGCGGCGGGGGCGGGTTGCTGCCGGGGATCGAGCGTACGAGCGGGTTCGAGGTCGAGGGCCGGCTGCTGACCGACGTCGGCGGGACGATCGGAGTCAGCGTGCTCTCGACCCCGGGGATGATCGCGATGCTGGAGCGAAACGCGGCCATCCTCGCCTACGAGCACCTCCCGGAGGGCAAGGCGACGGTCGGGTTCGAGGTCTGCGTCAAGCACGTCGCCGCGGCAGCCGAGGGCGCCCAATGCACCGCCCACGCGAGGCTGCTCGAGGTCGCCGACGGCCGCAAGCTTCGGTTCGAGGTCGAGATCAAGGAGGGCGAGCGCACGATCGGCGTTGGCACCCATGAGCGCCGCGTGATCACGGTCGGCGAGGTGAAGTCGGGGTAGGGCCGGGATGACCGCGCTTCCCCAGCACGTGCGGATCCGCGAGGTCGGGCCGCGTGACGGGCTTCAGAACGAGCCCGAGGTGGTCCCGACCGAGGACAAGGTGCGGCTGATCGGGCTGCTGGTCGCCAGCGGCCTGCGACGGATCGAGGTGACGTCGTTCGTTCGCCCGGACGTCATCCCCCAGCTCGCCGACGCCGACCGGGTCCTGGAGGCGATCGAGCGCCCCGACGGTGTCGCGTACTCGGTGTTGATCCCGAACGAGAAAGGGCTCGAGAGGGCGCTGGCCCAACGCGACCGCTTCGACGAGATCAACGTCTTCCTCTCCGCCTCCGAGACCCACAACCGCAGGAACGTCAACCGGTCGATCTCCGAGTCGCTCGAGGGCCTCGGTCGCACGGTGGCGAAGGCGAGAGAGGCGGGCCTTCGGTGCGAGGGCGTGATCTCGGTTTCCTTCGGCTGCCCGTACGAGGGCGACGTCGCTCCGGCCCGCGTGCACGAGATCGCCGAGCAACTGGCGGATGCGGGCTGCGAGGAGATCTCCTTCGGCGACACCACCGGGATGGCCAACCCGCGCCAGGTCGGCCAGTTCTTCGCCGCCGCCAACCAGCGGCTCGCCGGGGTCGAGCTCACGGCGCACTTCCACAACACCCGGGGTCAGGGGCTGGCCAACGTTCTCGCCGCTCTCGAGCAGGGGATTGATTCATTCGAGTCGGCGTTCGGCGAGCTGGGGGGTAGCCCGCTGACCCCGGGGGCCACCGGGAACATCTCCACCGAGGACCTCGTATCGATGCTGGAGGAGATGGGATTGGCGACCGGGGTCGACCTCCCCCGGCTGATCGAGGCCTCGCGCGCCGTCCAGGAGCTTCTCGGCCGGCCGCTTGGGGCGCACGTCCTGCGCGCCGGCCCGGTGGACTGGCAGCGGTAGGCTGCGCCCATGAAGAGCGACGCGTTCAGATCCGCCGTGGAGGCCGAGGATCCCGATGCGCTCACCGAGGTCCTGGCCGACGACGTCGTCTTTCGCAGCCCGGTGGTGTTCAAGCCCTACGAGGGCAAGCCGCTCGTGTCGATGATCCTCACCGAAGGGGCGATGAAGGTGTTCGACGACTTTCGCTACGTCGAGCAGCTCGAGGATGGAGACGCGGCCGCGCTCGTCTTCTCCGCACGGGTTGGCGATCGCGACGTGGACGGCCTCGATCTGCTCCGGTTCGACGGCGACGGAAAGGTCCGCGAGCTGATCGTGATGGCACGCCCGATGAGCGGCCTCAATGCCCTCGCCGAGGCGATGGGGCGACAGTTCGAGCGACTCGGCATCACACCGCCGGCCGAGGCGTCTGCGCCCTCGCCGGGCGAGTGAATGTAGTCGTCCGCGCCGGGGCCGCGGACGACGCCGACGCAATCGTCGAATCGTCGGTCAGGGCCTGGGAGGAAGGGTTCCGCGGGATCGTGCCGGCGGAGGTCGATCCCCGGCAGGCTTGGGACCGCTATCGGCTTCGGGCCCGGCTGCGGGGCGAGCAGGGGATCGCGCATGCGGTGGCCGAGCTCGACGGCAGGGTGATGGGCTACATCGCCTTCGGCGCCAGTCGCGATCACGATGCAACCTCGCGAGTCGGCGAGATCTGGGCCCTCTACGTGCACCCGCGGGCCTGGCGACGGGGGCTGGGGAGGAGGCTGGTTCGGCACGCCCTCCGAGAGCTGGGCGACGCCGCCTTTCGCGTGGCGACGCTTTGGACACTGGCCGAGAGCCCCTCGGCGAGGGCCTTCTACGAGGCCTGCGGCTTCTCGCCGGACGGGGCCTCGCAGCGGCGCGAAGCGCTGGGGAGCACGCTCGAGGTCCGCTACCGGATCAGCATCCAGGGCGCCGCGGTTGGCAACCGACCGATATGACAGGCTGCGGTCGATGCTAGGCGGTCCCGATCGTGGCCCGATCCGGGGTCCGGCCAGGGTTCGTGGCCACTGTCCCAGCGCAGCGCGCTCGAGTAGAGGGCGGGACCGAGCGGCGCCCCTGTAGGCTGCCGCGGCGTCAGCGGCTCAGCGAACGGAGGGGCGAAGCGATGGAGATGACGAAGGTTGGAGTGCTCGGCTGCGGTCTGATGGGCCACGGCATCACCCAGATCTGCGCCGAGGCCGGCTGGGAGGTGGTGGTCCGTGAGCTGAGCTCCGAGAAGCTCGACGGCGGCCTCGCCAAGATCGACAAGCAGCTCGCCCGCGCGGTCGAGAAGGGCAAGCTGGAGCAGGCCGACGCCGATGCGGCCCGCGCCCGGATCAAGCCCACGCTCGACTACTCGGACCTCGCCGAGTGCGACCTGGTGATCGAGGCGATCACCGAGGACCTGCCGATGAAGCTCGAGATGTGGAACGAGGTCGATGCGATCGCCAAGCCCGAGGCCTTCTTCGCCACCAACACGTCCTCGCTCTCGGTCGCCGATCAGGCTGCTGCCACCTCGCGGCCGGAGCGCTTCCTCGGCCTCCACTTCTTCAACCCGGCCCAGGTGATGCCCCTGCTGGAGGTCGTTCGCGCGGAGGCGACGAGCGACGACGCCGCCCAGCTGGGATTCGAGCTCGGCGAGAAGCTCCGGAAGACGACGGTGGCGGCTGGGGACAACCGCGGATTCATCGTCAACCGCCTTCTCGTCCCGTACATGCTGGACGCGATCCGCGCCCACGAGCAGGGGGTCGGCTCGATCGAGGACATCGACACCGGGATGAAGGCCGGCGCGAGCCATCCGATGGGGCCCCTGACGTTGGCTGACTTCGTCGGCCTCGACACGCTGGCCTCGATCGCCGACGTCATGCACGAGGCCTACGGGGAGGAACGCTTCGCTTCGCCTCCGACCCTGACCAAGCTGGTCGAGGCCGGTAACTATGGCCGCAAGTCCGGAAGCGGCTTCTACGACTACTCGGGGGACCGCCCCGAGCCGGTCGAGCTCTCCTAGCCCGCTGGCGCGGGGCAGGTCCCGGCTGCTCGTACACTCCAGCCTCGATGGCTGAGGCGAGGGCCGGAACCGAGCTTGAGCGGGCACTCGAGGCCGCCCTGAGCGGTGGTCCCGAGCGCCACCGCCAAAAGACCGCCGAGCAGGGAAAGATGCCGGTCCGCGAGCGGATCGCGCGGCTGGTCGATCCGGAGTCGTTCGCCGAGGAGGCGCTGCTCGCCAACTGGGACGCGGAGGGCCTTGGCGCCGATGGGGTGGTGACCGGGCTCGCCCTGGTCGGGGGGCGGAAGGTGGCCCTGATGGCCAACGACCCGACCGTGAAGGCGGGCTCGTGGGGGGTGAAGACGGTCGAGAAGATCCTCCGCGTCCAGGAGCGGGCGCTGCGCCTCGAGCTGCCGATGATCTACCTGGTCGACTCCGCGGGCGCCCGGATCACCGACCAGGTTCAGATGTTCCCGGGCCGCAGGGGCGCCGGAAGGATCTTCTACAACGAGGTCGTGCTCTCCGGCAGGGTGCCGCAGGTGTGCCTTCTGTTCGGCCCCTCGGCCGCCGGCGGCGCCTACATCCCGGCGTTCTGCGACGTGGTGATCATGCGCGAGGGCAACGCGTCCATGTACCTCGGGTCGCCGCGGATGGCCGAGATGGTGATCGGAGAGAAGGTGACGCTCGAGGAGATGGGCGGCGCCAAGATGCACACGTCGGTCTCCGGCTGCGGCCACTTCCTGGTCGGCTCCGATGCCGAGGCGATCGACCTCGCCAAGCGCTACCTGTCGTACATGCCGCAGAGCTGGCGCGATACGCCGCCGCCGGCGCCGCCCGCGCGCGCCTGCAGCGTGAGCGGCCTCCCTCGGAGATCGTCCCGGCGGACGAGAACGCCCCTTTTGACGTCGTCGAGCTGATCGAGGCGGTTTGCGACGCGGGCTCGTTGCTCCAGGTCCACGACCGGTGGGCGAAGGAGATCGTGGTCGGGTTCGCGCGTCTCGACGGTCGCGCGATCGGGATCGTCGCCAACCAACCCAAGGTCAAGGGCGGGGTCCTGTTCGTCGACTCGGCCGACAAGGCGGCGCGCTTCATCTGGACCTGCAACGCGTTCAACCTGCCGCTGCTGTTCCTCGCCGACGTCCCGGGGTTCATGATCGGCACCCAGGTCGAGCGCCAGGGGATCATCCGGCACGGCGCGAAGATGATCTCGGCCGTCTCCGAGGCCACCGTGCCGAAGCTCTCGGTGATCGTTCGCAAGGCCTACGGCGCCGGTCTATACGCGATGGCGGGGCCGGCCTTCGAGCCGGATTGCTGCCTCGCGCTCCCCACCGCATCGATTGCCGTGATGGGCCCAGAGGCGGCGATCAACGCCGTGTTCTACAACCAGATTCAGGAGATCGACGATCCCTCCGAGCGGGAGGAGTTCGTGCAGCGCAAGCGCGACGAGTACGCGACCGACATCGACATCCTCCATCTGGCCTCCGAGTTGGTCGTCGACGCGATGGTCGAGCCCGACCAGCTGCGGGCCGAGCTGATCCGGCGCTTCGCGCTGGCGGAGTCCAAGGATCGCTCCTTCTCTGTGCGGCGAAACCCGGTCACCCCGGCTTAAGCGGCGCTTAGCGCCGATCGCTACCGTCTTGGGATGCGCGCCGGGCCCAGATTGCCCCTGCTCGCCGCGACCGGTTGCGCGGCCGTGTTCGTGGTCGCTGCTCGCCGCTGCCTACATGCTCGGCCCGGCAGAGCGCCTCGATGCGACCGCATTGCACGGGCTCATCACCCTGCGAGGCCCCTGGGCCAGCCCGGTCGCCCACGTGTTCACCCATCTCGGCGACCCGCTCCCGCTGGTGGCGATCCTTGCCGTCATCTTCGCCTGGGGTTGGGCGCTGGGTCGCCGGCGTCAGGCGATCGCCGCCGTGGCGCTGGTGGCCGGGGCCAACGTGACCGCCCAGCTGCTGAAGGTGCTCCTCGCCCATCCGCGGGTCCAGCCGGCGCTCGGGGCCGAGCCGCTCGGTCCGGAGGCGTTTCCGAGCGGCCACGCGACCGCCTCGATGTCGCTCGGCCTGGCGGCGGTGCTGGTCGCCCCCGCCCGGTGGCGGGCCGGCGTCGCAACCGCGGCCGCCGCCTACGTGATCGGCGTTTGCACCTCGGTCCTCGTGCTCGGGTGGCACTTCCCCAGCGACGTGCTCGGTGGCCTGCTGGTCGCCTCGGGGTTCTTCTTCGTCGGTGTGGCGGCGATTCACCTGCTCACCGGGCCCAACCGGGATGCTGCTCGGGACCGGATCCGACTGGCCGTGTCGCCGAAAGTGGCGGAGGCGGCGCTGGTGGGGCTGGTCGGGGTCGGGGTGGTGGCCCTGCTTCGTGCCTCCGACTTGCTCGCCTTCGCCCGCCTGCACACCTCGGCGCTGGCGACCGCGCTGGCGATCATCGCCGCCTCCGCCGGCCTGCTGGCCACCGCGGCTGTGATCACGGACGATCGCTTGTAGTGGCCGGGCTCGCGGTTTGCGGCGGCAGCGTCCTCCGCGGCCTCGACGCTTTCTCTGCCCGACGCCCACTTTCTGCAGCGCCATGGCACCGGGCCCTATGTGCTGCCGCACCGGATCGATCACCTGGCCAACATGCGATCCCTGCGCGGCCAGGGCTGTGAGCGGGTGCTGGCGATCGGCTCCGTCGGCGGGCTCAGAAGCGAGCTCGGACCGGGGACCCTGGTGTGTCCGGACGACTTCGTCGCGCTCGGCGCCGGCCCGGTTGCATTCGAGGACGAGCGCGCGCACAGCGTGCCGCGATTCGACCCGGCCTGGCGTCGTCGCGTGGTCGCGGCCTGGCGGCGGCGGGTGGGTCCGTCGATCCTCGATCGCGGCGTCTACTGGCAGACCACCGGGCCGCGGCTCGAGACCCCGGCCGAGATCCGCCTGATCGGCGCCCATGCGCACGTGGTCGGGATGACGATCGGCTCCGAATGCGTCGCGGCCACCGACCTCGGCCTGGCATATGCGGCGATCTGCGTGGTCGATAACCTCGCCAACGGCGTGGGGGAGAGCGAGCTTGAGATCGAGGAGCTGGAGGCCGCGCGGGCTCGGAACCGCGAAGCGCTGGCGCGGGCGCTTCAGCAGCTGGTGCCCGCGCTGGCATGAGCCTGGCGGTAGTCGGCGCACGGCTCGATGGGGAGGCGGTTGGCCTGCGGGCCGAGGGCGGCCGGATCGCCGAGCTCGGCCCGGACGTAGCGGCACTAGCCGGCGACGAGGTGATCGACGCCGGAGGAAAGCGACTCGTGCCGGGCCTCGTCAACGGACACACACACGCGGCCATGACCCTGTTCCGGGGCCATGGGGACGACCGGTCGCTGATGGCATGGCTCAAGGAGGTGATCTGGCCGGTTGAGGCTCGGCTCACCGACGACGACGTCTACTGGGGCACCCGCCTGGCGTGCGCCGAGATGATCCGCACGGGGACGGTGCGCTTCTGGGACATGTACTGGCGGCCCGGCGCGAGCGCCCGGGCGGTCGAGGATGCGGGCCTGCGGGCGACGATCGGGGCGCCCCTGATCGACGTTGGGGACGCGGCCGGCAAGGGCAGCCTGCCCGAGGCCGCCGAGCGCGGGCTGGAGGAGGTGGGGCAGGGGCGCGAGCTGGTCCAACCGGCACTCGCGCCCCATGCCATCTACACCGTGAGCGAGGCGTCCCTGCGCTGGATCGCTGAGGCATCGGAGCAGCGTCGGCTACCGATCCAGATCCACCTCTCCGAGACCTCCGAGGAGGTCTCGCGATGCGTGGCCGAGCACGGGGTCAGGCCGGCCGCGTACCTGGAACAGCTCGGCCTGCTCGGCCCCCGGACGTTGCTCGCCCACGGAGTGTGGCTGGATCAGGCCGAGCTCGAATTGATCGCAGCCCGGCACGCCACCGTGGTCACCAATCCGGTGGCCAACCTGAAGCTGGCCGTCGGTCGGGTCTTCCCTTACCTGGAGGCCAGGAGGCACGGGGTTAGCGTCGGTCTGGGGACGGACGGTGCCGGCTCCAACAACTCGCTCGACCTGTTCGCGGACCTGAAGACCTTTGCGCTGCTGCAGAAGAACGAGGCCCGCGACCCCGCGGCGATCTCGGCTCGCGAGGCCTGGGAGATCGCCCTCGGCCGGCGGTCGCCATTGCTCGGGGGAGCTGCCTCGGTGGCGGTCGGCGAGCCGGCGGACTTCCTGCTGCTGCGCTCCGACGCCCCGGAGATCGAGCTTGGCGACTTCGCGGCCGGGCTGGTCTATGCGGCATCGGGTTCGATCGTCGACACGACGGTCGTCAATGGCAGGCCCGTGATGCGGGACGGCCGGGTGTCCGACGGCGACGAAGTCCTCGCACGGGCGCTGGAGCGGGCGCGGGGACTTGGGCTGGCGCCCCGGCTTGCTTAGTCGTCGCGAGCGCTCGCGGCCATGCTCGAATGAGGTCGCTTCGTCCTGGATCACCCTTCGGAGCGGCCTTGTGCAGCTCGCGATGGCCGCACCGGCGCATGAGGGCGTGGTACCCGGTTAAGGTCGTGTGTTCGTCAACCGCTCCCCACATCATGTGGACGGCCGCAAAATTGGGGGTCATGATCGAGCCGAGCATCGTCGGGACGATTCCCAGCCCGTTGCCCACGGTCGTGGAAGGAACCCTGGCGGGTTCGCCCCAATCTGCGACGTTCGGAGCAGGTGGATGAGTCAGGGGCCGCCAACGGACCGGGCCGGAGGGTGGGTTCGCACCGCCGTAGGGCGGCTCGTCTGGGGCCGGGTGGTGCCGATGAGCGTGTTCGAGGACCGGGGGACGATGGCCCGGACGTACACCTACCTGTTCGGAATGGGCGCCACCCTGCTGGTGGTCAGCCTGGTGCTGCCCCACGCGTCCGACCGCACCCTGGGCGTGATGGTCGGGGTGGCGGTTGCCGCGTACGCGGTGGCCGCCGGGTTCCTGATCGGCTTCGACCGTCTGCCCCTCTGGAGCTATCGCGTCGCGCCGGCGGCCGGGACGATCATGATCGGGTTGCTCGCCTACTACGGGGGCCAGGGAGCGGCACCCGCCTACGCCTTCTACCTCTTCTGGGTAGTGCTCGCCGCCTCCTATCTGTTCGGCGGCCGGCTGGCGGCGGCCCACGCCCTGCTCGCGTGCGCGGTCTACGGGTTGGTGATCCTGGCTCGCGATGACGTCCAGCTGGCGGCGCTGAACTGGACGCTCGCCACCGGCACGCTCCTGGTGGCGGCCGCGGTGATGGCCCTGTTGGGGGCCCAGGTGGCCCAGCTGGTGAGCCAGCTCGACGCCGTCGCCCGCACCGACTCGTTGACCGGCCTGGCGAGCCGCCGGGTGTTCGAGGAGAGGTTCTCGACCGAGATGGAGCGCGCCGCGAGGACCGGGCGAGCGCTGTCCGTGCTGTTGCTCGACCTCGACTGGTTCAAGGAGTTCAACGACCGGTTCGGGCACAGCGCCGGCGACCGGGCGTTGATCCTGCTCGCGCAGGCCCTCGAGCGAGCCGCCCGGACCGACGACGTGGTGGCTCGTCTCGGCGGGGAGGAGTTCGCGGTCCTGGCGCCTGAGGTCGATGAGCAGGAGGGCTTGGTGCTGGCCGAGCGGCTGCGAAGCGAGGTGAGCGCAGCCTTCGCCCGCGAGCCGGCCCACCTGACGATCAGCTGTGGAGTCGCCAGCTTTCCCGCGCACGGCATCACCTCGGGCGAGCTGTTGCACGGTGCCGATCGTGCCCGCTTCGAGGCCAAGGACCGGGGCCGAAACCGGTCGGTCGTCTTCAGTCACGTTGGCGAGCCCGGGGAACAGCTCGAGCGGGCGGGGGTTGGGCAGATCAGCCCGAGCCTGGCGCCGCTGATGTCCCTCGCCGAGGCGGTCGATCGGCGCAAGGGCTCCCCTGGAAACTCGCGGCTTGTGGCCCGCCATGCGGAGCGGCTGGCGCGGGCCCTCGGCGTCCCCGAGGAGAACGTCGAGCGGGTCCGGGTGGCCGCCCTGCTTCGCGACGTCGGCGAGGCGGGTGTCGCCGAGTCAATCCTCGGCAAGGCCGGGCCGTTGAGCGACGACGAGCGAGCCGAGGTCCGACGCCATCCCGAGATCGGCGCACGGATCGTCGGCGCCGCGCAGACGGGGCGGGTGGGCGAGTGGATCCTCGCCCACCACGAGCGGCCGGACGGTGGCGGGTATCCGCGTGGCCTGAGCGATCACCAGATCCCGCTGGAGGGCAAGATCCTCGCCGTCGCGGATGCGTACGGGGCGATGACCGCCGCCCGTCCCTACCGGCGCCCGTTCTCTCCTAAGCGTGCGGTGGCCGAGCTGCAGGCCAGGGCCGGAAGCCAGTTCGACCACGAGGTGGTGGAGGCCTTTCTCTCGCTCCCGGGGGAGCCGCAGGTCGACCCCGAGGTCGGTGAACGAGTCCCGAGGCAGGCCGCGGGCTAGCCCGGGTCCTCGGCGCTCCCGGCCAGCCTGCCGGCCATCTCGACGAAGTAGTCGAGCGACTTCGGGTTGGCGAGCGAGTCCCGGCTCGCGGCTTGCTCCGGGGAGGTGCCGGTGAGGATTCGCTTCACCGGGACCTCGAGCGCCTTGCCGCTCAGCGTTCGCGGTACCTCGGCGATCTCGAACACCTCGTCGGGCACATGGCGCGGAGAGCATCGATCGCGGATTCGAGCCTTGATCTCGCGCTGGAGGGGTTCGTCGAGAGCCCTGCCGGGCTCCAGGACCACGAACAGCGGCATCCAGCCCTCGGTCCCCGGCCGCGGCAGGTCGACCACCAGCGCGTCGATCACCTCCGGCACGCCCTGCACGGCCCGGTAGATCTCGCTCGTCCCCATGCGCACGCCCTGGCGGTTGATGGTCGAGTCCGAGCGGCCATAGATCACCGCGGTGCCACGCGAGGTGATCTCGATCCAATCGCCGTGCCGCCAGACGCCCGGGTAGTGCTCGAAGTAGCTCTCCCGGTAGCGCGAGCCGTCGGCGTCGCCCCACAGGAACAGGGGCATCGAGGGCATCGGCTCGGTGATCACCAATTCGCCCACCCGGTCGATGACCGAGCTTCCATCCTCGTCGAAGGCATGCACCGCGGCGCCCAGGGAGCGTCCCTGAAGCTCGCCGCTGTACACGGGCAGCAGCGGGACGCCGCCGACGAATGCGGTGCAGACGTCCGTTCCGCCCGAAGTCGAGAACAGCCAGGTCTCGTCGCCGACGTGCTCGTACACCCAGTCGAATCCCTCGGGCGACAGGGGTGAGCCGGTGGAGCCGATCGACCGCAACCGGGACAGGTCGCGACCGGTTCCCGGCTCGACGCCGGCGTTCATGCAGGCGGCGATGTAGCTGGCGCTGGTCCCGAAGCAGGTGACGCCGGCCCGGTCGGCCAGGTCCCAGAGCACCCCGATGTCCGGGTGGCCGGGGCTGCCGTCGTAGAGCACGATCGAGGCGCGGGTGAGCAGCACGCCGACCAGGAAGTTCCACATCATCCAGCCCGTGGTCGTGAACCAGAAGACGCGGTCGCCGGGCTGCGCGTCGAGGTGGAGGTTGAGCTTCTTCAGGTGCTCGAGCAGGATCCCGCCGTGGCCCTGGACGATCGCCTTCGGGAGCCCGGTAGTGCCCGACGAGTACAGGACCCAGAGGGGATGATCGGCCGCAACCTGCTCGAAGGTCAGCTCGGCGCCGTCGTTGGCGTCGAGCAGCTCCTGCCACGAGACCGCGGGCGAGAGCGGGGAGAGGTCGGGATCGGGATCGAGGTAGGGGACCACGACCGCGCGCTCGAGGCTGGGCAGCTCGCGCTTCATTCCGGCGACGGTCTCGAGGCGGTCGAAGTCCCGGCCGTTGTAGCGGTAGCCGTCGACGCAGAACATCACCCTGGGCTCGATCTGGGCGAAGCGGTCGATCACGCTCGAGGCGCCGAAGTCGGGGGAGCAGCTCGACCAGACGGCGCCGATCGAGGCGGTGGCGAGGAAGGCGACCAGTGTCTCGGGGATGTTGGGCATGTAGGCGACCACGCGATCCCCGGGCCCGACCCCGAGGGCGCGCAGCCCGGCGGCGACCCGGGCGACCTGGTCGCGGAGCTCGGCCCAGTGAAGCTGCTCGAGGTCGCGGAGCTCGGAGGCGTGGCGCACCGCGACCTCCTCTGGGGCCTTGTCGTGGAAGACGTGCTCGGCGAAGTTGAGCTGGGCGCCCGCGAACCACCGGGCGCCGGGCATGACCCGCTCCGCCAGCACCTGCGAGTAGGGCGTCGACGCGCGAACCTCGAAGAAGTCCCAGATCGACTCCCAGAACTCCTCCAGCTCGGTCACGGACCATTCCCAGAGCGACGCGTAGTCGTCGAACGAGCGCCCTCGCTCGGCCGCGAGCCAGCGCATGTAGCGAGTCATCGTCGAGCGCTCGACGCTCTCGGCCGACGGCTCCCAGAGGAGCTCGCCGGTGCGCGGGGAGGGGGTGGCCGTGTCGATGGGGCGCTTATATCACCGGCGCAGCCGCCGGCCGACGTCGCGGTCGACCGCTTGCACCAGGTCCAGCGCGAAGGCCTGAACCCGGTCCAAGGACCCGGGGTCGATGCGGCCGGGGACGTCGTCCAGGCGGTGGTAGCTCGCCGGGAGCAGCGCGTCCGGCTCGATGGTCGTGATCGTGGTGCACGGGAAGCGGGCTAGGCGGATCGGCAGGGCGTCGGTGGCGAACCCCCATCGCAGGGGGTGGGCGGACGGGCGCTGCCCCGCAGCGTCGGCGGACGCGATCGCGTCGCAGAGCTCGACCACCCGGCGGTCCATCGCGAAGCTGACCACCGGTCCCTCGCCGACCAGGTAGCGAACCTCCCCGCGCCCGGCGGCCTCGACGTTGAGGAAGTAGGTCGTCTGGCGGTCGAGTTGCTTTCGGTGCGCCCTGAGGAAGCTTCGCGTTCCCTCCATCAGGCACTCTCCGCCGCCGATCAGGAGGATGCCCACGTCGAGGTTCTCCGGGGGGTGGGAGGCGAGCTCGTCGGCGATCGAGAGCACGGTCGCGACGCCCGAGGCGTTGTCGTTGGCCCCCGGCACCGGGTCCGAAAGCTCCTGGTTGACGAGCATCAGGATCCCGACCAGCAGGATCAGGGTGGGGACGAGCTGGGCGGCCGAGATGAAGGTCGAGTCGGGGTCCGCGAGCCGGGCGCCGAGGATCGGCAGCAGGGCGATCAGCGACCAAAACAGGATCCGGAAGGGACCGAGCGGGAGCGGAGAGACCCGGTCGAGCCTGGCGAAGCGGGCAATCGTCCTGGGGCGGAAGAAGGGGCCGGTTCGCGGCGCGTCGTAGTTCGCGCAGAGGACGACGCGCGCAGGAGCATCGGCACCGCGGCCGGGGGAGAAGAGGTTCTGCGACGCGCGGCGAAAGAAAAGCCGCCGCAACAGGTAGCCGCGAGCGTTCAGGTCGAGGTACATCGACACCGCGGTCACCGCGACGATCGCCAGGCCGGCAGGCGCGCTGACGATCGCGATCAGGCTGCCGGCGAACCCGAGCAGGCAGTGGGCGGCCTGGGCGAGGGCGAACTGGGGGTGGACGTGAGTGGGCTCGACCTCGACCCGCCGCCCGGCCTGACGCAACCGCTCGGCCAGCCAGTTGCCGGCCCGGCGCTCGGCATCGCTCCCGGCCAGCCGGTCCTCGAACGAGCACAGCTCGCGAATCACTTGCAGGCGTGCGGCGACATCCACGGCGGGGGATTATCGCCGGGTGGCGAAGCTATCGTTGGCGGTGCGCCGGAGTGGTGGAATTGGGTATACACGCGGCCCTCAAAAGGCCGTGCCCTACGGGGCTTGTGGGTTCGAGTCCCACCTCCGGCACTGGCCACCGGGGCAGGGTGATCCCAGTTCTGCATCCATGAGGTGCATAACTGGCCTCGCCTCGACCCGCGCTAGCCTCGACCACCATGTGCGGGCGCTACACCCTCACCACCCCGGATCCGGCGCGGATCCGGACCCGCTTCGGCCTCGGCGAGTCGGCCGAGGTCGACGAGGAGCCGCGCTACAACATCGCCCCCACCGATCCCGTGCTGGCGGTCCGGCGAGGCGGCGGAGGTCGAGCGCGAGGCGGGACGGCTGCGCTGGGGCCTGGTGCCCGGGCGATGGGCGGAGCGGCGCTCGGGCGCCGCCGCTGATCAACGCCCGCGCCGAGACGCTCCCGACCCAGCCGGCGTTCGCCGAATCGTTTCGCGAGCGGCGCTGCCTGATCCCCGCCGACGGGTTCTACGAGTGGCGCCACGACGAGCGGGGGAAGACGCCCGGTCTGGATCAGCCGGCCAGACGGCGAGCTGTTCGCCTTCGCCGGCGTCTGGGCGGCGCTGCCCGAGCGCGACGGCTCGGGCGACTTGCACAGCTGCGCGATCGTCACCTGCGCGCCCAACGAGCTGATCCGCCCGATCCACGACCGGATGCCGGTGGTCCTGTCCCGGGACTCGGAGGCCGCGTGGCTCGACCCGGAGCTGGCAGAGGGCGAGCTGCTCTCGCTGCTGGTCCCGGCGCCCGCCGGGGCCTTGGCCGCGCGCGACGTGGGGGACTACGTCAACGACGTTCGCGAGGACGGCCCCAAGCTGATCGAGCCGCGCCCGGTGCAGGCGCAGCTGCTCTAGCGGTAGTCGCCCGCAGTGTCCGGGGGGAGCGCCTCGCCCTCGCCGGGCAGCGGGACGCCGCCCACCGGCCGTTCCTCCTCCACGTGCCACTCCTGGTTGAAGCCGACCATCGCCACCGTGATCAGCAGCAGCTGAACGGGTATCACCAGGATGGTCAGGAGGCCCAGCAGGTCGTCGGGAAGCGGTGGCGGGCTGAACCCGGCCTTGGAGCGATCGAACCAGGCAGGGGCGGAGATCGCGGCGAAGATCGCGAGGATGATCGCCGAGGCGGAGGCGACGGGCAGGATGCCACGGCTCCAGCGGGAGACCAGGACGCCGAACAGCACGTAGAGGCCGGCCCAGATCAGGGTGATGATCGCCACCCCGGTGCTCTCCAGCCGTGGCCAGCCGCCGACCGTGACCACGAACAGCAGCCCGGCGGTGACGAACAGGATCAAGGCGACGATCGCCTTGGTCGTCTTCGTCTCGGCCTTCTCCCTGTTCGGCCGCCACAGCTCGTAGCCGGGACGGACGGTCGTGACTTCCATCGCGGCCAAGTCTAAATCCTCTCGGCCATCACGTTGCAATCACCGCATTGGCCGAAAGGGCCTCGTCAGACGTCTTGGGACGATGCGGGCGGTGGGAGTCGAACCCACATGCTCTTTCGAGCACCGGCTTCTAAGGCCGGCCTGTATTTCCAGTTCCAGCACGCCCGCGAGAGGACAGTCTAGGCGGGGCCACGTCCGCTGAACCTGAGATACTGGATCGAACGCACGTTCGATGACCAGATCAGCCGAGGACGAAAGCGTGTGGCCGGCTTCATCGCATCGGGCTGCAATGACTGCCAGATCGCACGCCTGACCGGCATTCCTAGATCCACGATTGGCGAATGGCGACGCCGAGCTCCCTCCGCCAAGCGCCGGCGTCGCCCACTTGACGGGCGCTGCCAGAAGATCACGATCCTCCGCATCCCGCATATGCGTATCTGCTTGGCGCAGTTCCTCGCGGGCGTGCTGGAACTGGTGGAAAAGCCAGATTTAGGTCCCGGTGCTCGAAAGAGCGTGGGGGTTCGAATCCCCCCGGCCGTCTCCGAGGTATCACTTCTCGAATCTCTCAGAGGACATCAAGCGGCTCTACTGCCTGGCCCTTGAGCTGTTGGGCGTGGCATGGACTCGCCCTTGCGACCGGCAAATAGCTGTCTACCGGAAGTCGTCGGTTGCGGCTCTGGATCGATTCGTGGGGCCCAAGTACTGATGCGCTCTGGGCCGAGGGCATCGTGAGTGTCTGGCGAAACAACTAGCGGCTTAGACTGAGAAGCCACCCGGGGGAGTGATCTAACGGCCATGAGCACGGTCTCCAAAACCGTGAATCCGGGTTCGAATCCCGGCTCCCCCGCTCGGCGATCCCGCACTGCGGCTTGTAGTGGACCTCGGGGTGGCGCCGGCGATCGCTCGTTATCCTGCGCCCAGATGGGCGGCAGCGCAACGGCGGGGAGAAGGCGGCGCGTGGCGGCGATCGCGCTCGCCACCGGCGTGGCCGCGATCCTGCTTCCGCTCTGGCCGGGGGCCGCCCCGGCATCGGCGGCCTGCCCGAACGCTGGGGCGAAGGCGCACGAGATCCCCCTCCCGAAGCTGCGCAAGGCGATCGTCTGCCTGGTCAATCACGAGCGCTCGAAGCGCGATCGCTCGCGCCTGGACCCAAACGGGAAGCTCGAGGACGCCGCCCAGGGCCACACCGACGTGATGCTCGCCAAGGACTGCTTCCGGCACAAGTGCCGCGGCGAGCCCGGCCTTGGGCACCGGATCAAGCGAAGCGGGTACACCAAGGGTCAGAGGTCGTGGCGGTTCGCCGAGGACTTGGGCTTCGACAAGACGCCCCGCCAGATGGTGAAGCGCTGGCTTCGCAGCTCCTTCAACCGCCGCAACATGCTGGACCCGGGCTTCCGCGATCTGGGCGTCGGGGTCGGGTGGGGCGCGCCCAAGCGCGGCGTCGACGACGGCGAGTTCGCCACCTACACGATCGTGTTCGCGCTGCGACGCCCGCGGCAGTAGCGCCGCCTCGCTCACGCATCGCCCGTTTCGGCCGATAGAGAAGAGCGATGACGCGGAGGGCCGGAACGGTCATGCTCCTGGCCTCGCTTGCGCTTGTCGCCTGGGCGGCGCTTGCGCTAGGGGGGCCGCTCAACGCTACGGCGGGCGCAAGCGCGTGCCGGCACTTCGGTGCGACCCAGGCGCAGAAGCTGAGCCACACCCAGGCTTGGCGCTCGATCGGCTGCCTCGTTAACCGCGCCCGCCATCGACACGGCCTCAAGCGCGTTCGCACCAACGGCCGGCTGAAGAAGGCGGCCGAGAAGCACACCGACTACATGAAGCACCACCACTGCTTCTCGCACGAGTGCCGCGGTGAGCCCTCGTTCGTGTCGCGGCTGAAGCGGGTCAACTACGTGGTCGGTGGCCTGAGCTACTGGAAGATCGGCGAGAACATCGCCTGGGGAGGCGGCCGTCGCGGCACCCCGAAGGCGATCGTCCGCTCCTGGCTTCGCAGCCCAGGGCACCGGGGGAACATCCTCGATCCGCAGTACCGGCAGCTCGGCGTCGGCTTCGCCGCCGGCTGCAAGCACGGCAAGCGAAGCGGAGTCATGTTCACGACCGACTTCGGGATCCGCCGGCACTAGACGCGGAGTGCCGCGCTCGCCCGTCGAGCCGAACCTATAATCAACCGCTCCTGCGGGCGAGGTGTAACTGGTTGCACATCAGCCTTCCAAGCTGAAGGAAGCCGGTTCGAGTCCGGTCGCCCGCTCTAGCCGGGTGAGCCCGAATCAGGCATCATCCGGGTGAGGACGGCACATAGCCGTCCGTTCATCGGGGCGTGGCGCAGCTTGGTAGCGCGTTCGGCTGGGGGCCGAAAGGTCGCGAGTTCAAATCTCGCCGCCCCGACTGATTCACGGTCGACGGCCTCACAAGCGCCAAGGCCTACCTCGCAACCATTACGAATCCAGGTTTAGACCCTGGACGGCGTCGCCCCGACCCGGATAAGCTCGCCCTGTCCATCTGAGGGAGGATCGGGGATGAGAATCACGCACGGTCGTTCGCTTCGGACGACCTTGACTGCAAGGGGTTCGCTGACTGGTGGGATCGTGCTTGCCGCGACGCTCGCCTTCGCCGCCGCCATCGCTGCCGGCTCGGGCCTGAGGACGTCGACCGCGAGCACGACGGTCGGGCCGAGCCCAGACGCCTCCTCCAAATCCGCGAAGTGCCCAAACGGCAAGAAGGTCATCTCGGGCGGCTTCGACAACCCGGGCTTCGCGGACATCTCGCCCGGTAAGCCTGGCCTATTCGCGTACGCCTCCCACAGGTCCCGGAGCCGGAGGTGGACCGTCGGGGCCCAGAACGACAACGACGGCGCTGGCAAGCTCGTCGCGTTCGCCTACTGCCGAAGTGCCGGATCCCTGAAGGCGCGCTCGGCGAGCGTGATGGTGCCGAATACGGGCACCCAGCACGGCACGGCGACGGCCAGATGCCCGAGCGGCTCGGACGCGATTTCGGGCGGCTTCGACAACCCGGGCTTCACCACGGACGGCGGGGCGGGCTTCTTCCCCTACGTTTCGAAGAAGTCCGGCAGTCGCGGGTGGCGTGTGTCGGTCGAGCTCTATCGCCCCACGCCCGCCAAGTTGAGGGTCCTTGTCTACTGCCGTGCGGGCAGGGGCGTGAGGGAGCGGTCGGCGAGCGCGGAAGCCCCTGGCACAGGCTCCCAGACGGCCACGGCGACGGCCGAGTGCAAGCAGGGCGAAACGCTGATCTCCGGCGGCTACTTGACGACTTCCTCCGTGGAGTTCCCCGGGGGCGTCGGCGGTCCCGACCTCTGGTACTACCGCTCGCGCAAGGTCGGACCGCGCGGATGGAGGGTCTCGGCGTTCGACAACGGCGGCGCTGCCGGCGGAAGCTTCGAGGCCCTCGCCTACTGCAAGCACGCCTAGGACCTAGCGAACGGTTCGCCCTTCGTGCTACCGCTTTGGTACCGACCGCTACGTCCGATGCGTCCAGCCCGTCCGGGACGGTGGACGATGTGGACGTAATGGACGCTCACGGACGCATCTACATGAGATCCAGCTCGGCTGGGGGCCGAAAGTTCAGGCCGCTAGGCGCACCCGCTCCACTATTCGTGGGTGGTAGCGAGAGACGAATCGGGCGCCCGCTATAGGAAAAGGTCCCGCTAATGGGGCCTTTTCTTCCTCTACCCGGACCAGCCAAAGCACTTCAGACACCCGCGCCGGATGGATATCTGTCGAACTTCTCCCGAGTTGAGCTCCCCGGTGATACGGTCGACCTTGTGATGGGAGGGGTGGTGACGCGACGGTTCCTCGTCTTCTGGCTCGTGTTGGTCGGATCTGCAGTCCTCGCGGTGCCGGCAGATGCCGTGCTTTCGGGCAGGAATGGAAGGATCGTCTTTACGAGTGGGCGGGGCGCGACCGCGGGCGACGACTCGACTGCCCGGCTCTACCTGCGCCCGGTCATCGGCAGTACCGGTGGGGGAACCGTCTCGGCGCCGATCACCCCGCTTGGAGGCCAGAGCCGGCACGGCAGCTGGTCCCCCGACCGGACGAGGATCGTCTTCGCAAATGGCACCCCGGGATCGCCCACGACCGAAAACTACGACCTGTTCGTGCGCGACCTCGTCACCGGCTCCGTCACCCCGCTCGACGCCACCCAGGTCGGCGACAACCTGAGCTCAGACCATCCCGCCTGGTCACCGGACGGCACCAGGATCGCCTACGAGCAGCAGCCCAGCGCCGGGAGTGCCGATCGCAACATCATGGTCAAGACCGTAGGAACCTCGGCTGCGGCTGTGCCCCTGACCAGCAGCTCGATAAGGGAATTCAAGCCGGCCTGGAGCCCGGACTCGAGCACGATCTACTACGCGAAAGAGAACTCGAGTCCCCAATACCTCGACATCGTGAAGCGGCCAGCCGGAGGTGGAACAGAGACACCCGCGCAGGCGGCCAGCGGCATCGACGAGTATCAGCCCTCGATCTCACCGGACGGGTCAAAGATGTGCTTCACGTTGCAGACGACTCCGGGCAACTCCTCGACGGCTGAGATCTACACGGTCAACCTCGCGACCGGGACGGGCCTCACGAACATCTCGAAAGACAACACGCAGGGCGACATCAACTGCACCTGGTCGCCCGACGGGCGGTACATCGCCTACGTCAACGGCACCTTCACCTCCGGCGCGCTGGTGATGAAGAGGGCCGACGGCACCAGTCTCTCCCCTGTGTCTCTCGAAGACGTTGCCGGTCACTTCGACGGAAACCCCGACTGGGCGCCCGACGGCAGTCCCAAATGCCCCGACAGCACCGTGAGCACGACTCCGGGCAAGCCGATCACAATCGAGCTCGAGTGCACGGACACCGGGCCCGCCTATGAGCGGACCGACCCGAACGGCTTCGTCGCCAACGACGGCGGCCCGCGGCATGGGACGACCAGCGACAATGCGCCCCTCGCGAACCCGTCCACGGTCAAGTACACGCCGAACCCGGGCTTCCAGGGCACGGACAGGATCATTTTCACGAGCTTCGACGATTTCGGCTTCGGCACCGACAGCGGGACCGTCAAGATCAACGTCGGCAAGTGCTTCGGCCATGCCGCAACCGTGGTCGGCACGCCGCGCAAAGACCGCCTTAAGGGAACCCGGCACCGCGACGTGATCGTCGCGCGCGGCGGCAATGACAAGGTCAGGTCCCTCGCCGGCAACGACCTGATCTGCGCCGGGGGCGGCAAGGACAAGGTCAAGGGCGGCCCGGGCAACGACAAGGCCGCCGGGGGCGCCGGAGCGGATCGGATGTTCGGCGGCGCCGGGCGCGACAAGCTGTTCGGCAACGGGGGCGCCGACCGCTTGAACGGCGGGCCGCAGTCGGACCTCTGTAGAGGCGGCGCCGGCCGCGACTCCGAGAAGCACTGCGAGCGATGATCCGGACGTCATCGCCGGAGGCGGCTACACGAACGATCTGATCCGCGCGACGGAGCAGTACATCCATGCGCCGGAGCGGTGCCGGTGGGGCCCCGCATTGCGGGAGGCCAGCCTGTGGGAGTTGATCGCCGAATCACTCGAGGCGGGATGGGTCCGCTACTTCGCGCCCTACGAGGCGGTTCATCGGGAGAACCTGGCAGCCGTGCTCGCCGCCATCTAGGCGGGCCTCACTCCTGCTTGCGCGAGAAGCGAGTGTCCTATGCCGGCGGAAGCCAGGGACGTTTTCCCTCCTGCTCAACTATCCGCCCAAGGAGGTCGGCGTCCTCTTGTTGGAGGGAACACGGATCGCCCCGAGTCAAGGCCGCTCGGAGCTGAGCGAGACAGAACTGGAGGACCGGCTCGTCGAGCGCTGCGCGGAGACCGAGGGCGCTTTGCTCGCCCTCTTCTCCCCCCAGAACATCGATCGCTTGGTGACTGTATTCCGCGCCGCCCGGCGGTCGGGGCGGGAGCTAGTCCTGGATCTCTATGGGGCATCAGTGGCGACGGCGACCGGCCGATCGACCATTCCCAAGCCTGGCTTCGATGGGCTCAAGGTCTACGTCCCGCAGCGGCAACGAGTCCTGGTGAAGGGATTCGTGAGTTCGATCGCGTTGATGACATTCGACCGTGTCGCATCTATGCCGAGGAGCTAGCTCGTGATCCAGAGCGGTACGTGGTTCTCTTTCGGCACTCAATGGGTCCAGAGCTTCTCGCCGACGATGTTCTTCGCGATGCCGCAGCCGTCTGGATGATGTGGCCCGGCTACCTCGTGCGAGATCGCGGCCTGGCCCTCACCGAATGGCTGTCTAAGAATGAGATCGACATGACGGTTCTGCATGCCTTGGGACATGCCACCCCGGCCGACCTGGAGCGGATCGCGGAAGCCATCGATGCGCAGCGCGTGGTTCCAATTCACACGTCGGCACCGGAGCGCTACGACGCGCACTTTGAGCGGGTCGAGCGCCATCCGGACGGCGAATGGTGGGACGTCTGATGGGCGAGGTCCCGCTGACGCCGCTCGGCCAGCGTTACCTGGATCTGCACCGGCCTGGTGGAACCGCGGCTCGCCTAGAGATGGCCCGCGAGCTTGTTGCCAATCCCCAGCTGCTGGTGGACGAGTTCAACCAAAGCGTTGCCGCCGCCAGCAGCTTCTTCGCCAGCGAAGATGCGCTCAGCAAGACGCGCTTTTATCCAGTCGATCGCAAGCTGCGCGAGGATCTTGATCCGGGGCTGGGAAATACCGCGGCTTTCTCCAAGTGGTTCGAGCTGCAGGGAAACCGCAAGTGGGAGGTGCTTGGCGCCGACGAGCTGAGCTTCTATTACGTCGACCGCGAGCTGGTCAGCACTCAGGCGCCGGGCCATCGCCTGGAGGGCAAGCGCAGCACTGCTGATGGTCCTCGGCTCGATCTCCTTCTCGCCAACAGGCACGGGATGCCGATTGTCGGTGAGGTCAAGCTGACGGCGCTTGGTGGCAAACGGCCGGCTCCCGATGAGGATCCGTTCTATGCGCTGATCCAATCGCTTGCGAGCGCCTCAACGCTCCCCGAAAAGCAGTTCGCTCGGTTGGGCCAGCACGACAAGGCGGGGCGCTTCGACTTGAGCGAACGAAGGCTCGGGATCTATCTGTTGATCGGCGACGCACCGGAGGCAGGCAGCTGGTTTGAACTGCGCGAGCTCGCGGAACGCCTCAGCGCCGCCCTTACCTTGGCTCGCTGATCGCCTGCCCTTGGTCGCGGGGCTCGAGCTAGGTTGGTTCGGCGAGCATCGACCAGCGAAGAGCGCCTGCGAATCACGAAGCGCTTCGCTCACGAGGGAGGTTGAGATGTACGAACAAGACTTGATCGCTGCTGTCCGCGGCTCAAGGGCGCGCCGATCGACGCCAAGACCGCCACGTGGTCGGAAAGCTCTTCGCCGCGCCAGCGTTCGAGGTGTTCACAAGACCTGAGCTGCAGCTGGCGG
This sequence comes from uncultured bacterium, assembly GCA_963811625.1. Lineage (GTDB taxonomy): Bacteria > Actinomycetota > Thermoleophilia > Solirubrobacterales > 70-9 > AC-56. Next base: position 761,210 of record CAWERS010000002.1, read on the forward strand.
GAAACGAAGACATGATCGAGGCGACGATCAGGATAATCCGGCGCCGTGGTCCCCAGGTGAAGCCAGGGTGCGTCGGGGTGCAACTCGCGGAAAGCGTTCGGCCATATCGAGTTCGCCTGGCAGCCCTCGAGGACGGCTCGCTCGCCTTCGTACCAGGGCCTGCGAGTTCATGGACGCTCGGGGTATAAGGTGGGTTCGTTCTCAGCTTGACCGAGAAGGAGCCATCGAGTTTCTGGCCGAAGGTGATGATCTCGTCGTTGCGCTCAGCCTGAGGGGTGTTGAGGTCGGAGCCGACGATCTGCGGCAGGCTGACTGTTCGAGCCCGTAGCGGAGCGCCACAGGTGGTCGATCTTTAGCCAACCGTTCTGAGCAGCCGTTGGGGATGTGGACGGCGTGGACCTCCACCGGCTGGCCCGCGAGCTCGGTTTGGGCCGAGACGATGCTGCGCGGCCAGATGGGAAAGCCGCGCGCTTCGGGGATGTGATGGTGTTCAGGAACCTGGAAGCGCTCGGCCGTAGGCAGCGCTTTGGCCTCGCCGCGGATCGCGAGCGCCGAGCGGCGCTTCGTCGGCGGCAAATCTCCGTCCGGGACGATCACGGTGTAGTCGGATAGCTCCTCCCGCAGGGCGTCGGCGGACGAGGAAAGGACCTCGGCGAAGGCGAGAACGTCTGGAAACGGATCGAACTCGCGGCGGATCAGCTCGAGCTGCCTGCGCATTCTCGGCGCCGGCCCGTGCAGGTTCCACCAGAGAAAGCGAGCGTCGTAGGTAGTCATCGACACCGGCAGTCACTCACGTCGATTCGTCGGCGGCGCCTGCGAAGGCGCACGGTCCAGTCCTCGCCGGCGTCGAGAAGAGGATCGCGGGCGATCACTCGGTAGCCATTGACGTGCTCGACGTAAGCGGAGTCGGCTTCAATCGCGGACTGAGGGACCTTGGCTGCGCGCAGACCGCGAAATCGTCATCGAAGAGGACGATCACGGCAGCGTCGAAGTCCCAGGAGCGAAACAGCGAGAGCTGACGCTCGCCGGCGTTGCCGAATCAGTAACGAAGCGCGACTTGACCTGGAGGTGCGCGCCTCCGGGACCTCGACATCCCAGCTGCTTTGCGAGGTGTTCGGCGCTAGCGTTCCCGCTGGCCCGGGCGACCAACCATTCGGCGTAGTCGCCGACGGGCGCATTGCCGGTGCGGATCACCCCACGACGTCGAAGCTCGGCCAAAATGGAGCGATACAGGCGCCGAGTTCGCCGACCGAAGCTCCGGTCAGATCTAGCCGGTCCATAGAGACATTTCTATCGTGGGACGATTGGCGGACGCATAGTAGGCGTTGGGCTGGAAGAGCAGGTGGAGTGGCTCTCCAGACACCAGACGAGCTCCGGTGCTTCGACGTGGGTAGCGTTCTGCCTCAGCTGATGCTAACCGCACATCAACCTCTTCCGCCATACGAAGGCAGTGGCGCCGGTCACGAGGACGCTTGACGCGAGCGGCGCTGGTAGTGATGAAGCTGGTGCGCTGGCGAGGATGCTTCTGCGACTCGTAGCGGTGGGGGATTGGCGAGGTAGAACACGGGACTTCGACACCAGACTCGGCGTTTAGTGGAGGCCGAGGGCGACGCAGAAGCGGAGATAGAACGGATCGTCAGCGTGTTCCTCTCCCGGACGAGAGCCGCGACGATATGAATGAGGTCGAGGTGGTTCTTGACGAGCGCGGCCAGCGGATCGACGGGACGTTAGCCGGCGACACCTGCTCATCGCGTCGAGAGCAAGCTCGTCTAGGTAGTCCGAGACAAGCCGCACCTCTCGCCGAGGGGATGTCCGCGGGAGCGTTGATCCTGTGCAGTACCTGGCCTGGCATGACCTGCTCGATATCTGGCTGTCGCTACGAGATGCGGGAGTGCTAGCCCCTCCGAAGCGGTAATCGTCGACGACTTCTTCGAGATGGCTGAGGAGAACTTCGCGGACTGTTGCCTTCACGACCTGGCCGGGCGGGCAGAACGATGATCGCGTTCGGCGGCGCCTGCGTGCATCTTGGAGGGGGCGACAACATCACCGCCTCGGATACGCGCGACCAATCGTCTCGCTAGACGCCACGCCACTTCAATCGAGCGGGCGCGCCTCCTTCGGGAGGGAACGGATCTCACCTCGCGGCCTGGCTGGCGAGCTCAAGGCGCAGGCTCTCTGGCTCTACACCAGCGAGCGAGTGGCCCGCCTAGGTGGCCTCGACGGCGAATTCGAACTCAGCCGAATGCCACCTTGCCTACCGCTGGGCAGCGCCCCCACAGAGGTTCTGGCTGGAGACCCCCTTCCCGGTTCCCGACTACCTCGAGTTCTGGAGTTCCAGAGGAAGGACTCAGCCGGATCCGCCAGCACAGTGCTGATGAGGTGCGACGCGAGTTGTGGCCTGGCTGATCCAGCACGGCTTCGACAGTGCCGACGAGAGGCGAATCTAGAGAGTTTCTCGAACGAGCGGGGGGCCGCGGCGTGACCCCTCGCCGGGCGTGCAAGTGGTCAAGGCTGGGATTACGACGAAGCCGTCCGACTCGACGGCAGCGATGGGGGTCTGACGCGGCAGGTGCTCAAGGCTCTGAACGAGATCATGGCCGCGCTCGACGAGCCGCTCCTGCCGGTCGGCGGCTGATCATTGACACGAAAGGGATATCCATTAGCTGCCCCGGCTGGCCAGGTTCGCGTCGCGCGCTGCTCCTTTGCGCGAAAGGCGCTAGTAGAGAGAGAGGCGACCGCATCAGGCGACGCGGGTGTCCCTGGTGAGGTGGCCGGATTGGGGGATAGCCTTTCGGTGTGACAAGACCACCGCTGGACGCGGCGCGAGGTGCGGAAGTGGCCAAGGAACTCAGACGCTTGGGCGTCAAGGGGATCCTCATAACGGCTGCGGAGCAGGGCTACATCACAGAGGTGAAGTGCGGGATGCGGAAGTGCTGCTGTCCCGAAGAGCTGGGTGGTGCTCGGTACTTCGAATCGGTCACCGAATACAGCGACTGGAATCCGACCCACGAGCATGTTCCAAGTCCAAGGCGAGATGGGGGCCAAAGGACCGTCGATAACTCAGTCCTTGCGCACCGGCTCTGCAACAGGATCGACTATTCGGAGAACCGATGGGCGGTCACACGAGAGAGATCTCTCGAGCGAAGTCAGAAAAGCTCGCGAGGCGGCCGTCGAAGCCCGGGAACGTTTCACTTGGCATAAGGGTGATGCGACTTACACCGCGCCACCACAGAATGACGGTGAGGAAGTACCTGCCGAATCGAACGAGGAGGAGTAGACCCGGATCGTCTCACCTCAGCCTACGTACGAGCTCTCGCTAAAAGCAAGAGCCGCCGCTACGCCGCGTCCTACGCGGGACTCCTGGTGAGAGAAGCGTGAAGTTGGCGAACCGAGCGAGCGGCTGTGTAGTTCAAATACCGTCCAATTGCCCCGATTAGGCAAGCAAGCATTCGCTAGGTCCCAGCCCGCGCACTCACGCGAACGGGGCACTGGCTGAGATGAAGTTGCTCGCCGCGCTCCGCATGGAGAGCAACAACCAATCACCGCCGCTATTAAACCGGGCGGGTCAGTCCGGCCGTTTAGTCCGGCGCGCCGTCGAGCCGCTCGGCGAGTTCGACGATCAGGCCTTTGGGTCCGCCGACGTAGCAGAGGAGGAACGTGTTCTCGAAGTCGACGATCTCCCCGACCGTTTCCCAGCCGGCCTCTGTCTCGTCGAGGTCCTCGACGACAAGTCCGATGTGGACGAAGTTGGTGGCGCCGGGGCGATGACTGTCCGTTGAGGTCAAATGACTCGCTCGAGATCGCCGGGCTGCCGGGGTCGCGAGGATATCGGCCACGCACCGATCCTGGTCTGCGCGGACCTCGAGCGGGCGCTAGCTTTTAGGCCCTATGGAAGTGAGCAGCTCGGGAGGCGCGACCGCCGGGGCGAACGAGGAGGCGGTGAGAGCGTGGGACACGGTGCTGTACGAGCGCTGGCGAGACCACCGCAAGGTGTTCGTGGGTGCTTTGCATGAGCTGACGGACGAGATCTTCGAGCGCTTTCCGCCCCCGGCCGGCGGCCGCTGTATCGACATCGGCTGCGGATTCGGCGACACGACCCTTCGCCTGGCCGAGCTCGTCGGACCGGAGGGCTTTGCCCTCGGCAACGACTCCTCCCCCCGGTTCATCGAGGACGCCCGCAGCGAGGCTGAGGAGGCCGGCGTCGAGAACGTGGCATTCGAGGTGTCCGACGCCCAGACGGCGGAGTGGGAGCCGACGTTCGATTATGGGTTCTCGCGGATGGGCACGCAGTTCTTCGCCGCCCCGGTGCCAGCGATGCGGGCGATCCGCGGGGCGCTCAAGCCCGGAGGCAGGCTTCGCAAGGCATGCTGGAGGCGAAAGGCCGATTGCCCGATGTGGATCGAGACCGAGGCCGTGGTCGAGCGCTACTTGGAGAGACCCGCCGAGTACGACGCCGACACCTGCGGACCCGGACCCTTCTCGCTTGGAAACCCCGAGACGGCCACCGGGATCCTCGAGGCGGCGGGCTTTGAGGGCATCGAGCTTCACCGCTTCGACATGGACTACTACATGGGCAGGGACATGGATGAAGCACTCAGCGCGATGCTCGCCATCGGGCCGGGCGCGGAGTTGATCCGCCTCAACGGCGCCGAGGGCGAGCGCGCGAGGCCGGCGATCGAGAAGGCCCTCGCCGAGCTCTACTCGGAGTGGCAGCGGCCCGACGGCTCGATCGTCGGGCGCTCCTCGGCCTGGATCGTCGCCGCGATCAACCCGGGGTAGGCAGCCGCCGAGATCAAGTCACCTAAGGCAGCGTGAAGGTGAAGGTGTCCTCCGAGCCTGGGCCGCTGCCTTGCGAGGTGAAGGTGCCAGTTGCGCCCTCGTACTTGCCGGTTCCACCGGAGATCGCGCCGGCCACGTTGCCGCCAACGTCGCCGCCCACGCTGAGGACCAGCTGGCCGTCGGGCACATCAGCCATGCCCGAGCAGGTCCCGTAGAGGTTTCTCGGTTCCGGCTTGGTTGAGATGCAGGCCGCGTTCAGGGTCCCAACGGTCTTCTTCGAGGAGTCAGCGAGCGGGACCGAAAGCGCGAACCCGCTGCCCGGCGGCGCGGTGCCGTCTTCGGGGACGTTCGGGCCGATCGGGTGGAACTCCGACCCCTTGCTCAGCTCGGTGAAGGTCAGCGTCTGCGTGCTTCCGGTGGTCTTGTCACTGCACCCCACGAGCACAGCCGCCACCGCTGCGGCCGACAGGGCCAAGCCAATACGAATCCTCATCATCAGTCTCCCTCCGTCGTGCTTGGCACGACTTCGTATCTGGTCATCCATCGTTCGTTCCTTAGCGCTACCGCGATGCGGCCCTTCGAAGGCGACGGATCTCTTGCGCCTGGCGGCGGAGCTGACGGCTGAGCCGGGTTACCTCGGCGCCGAGCTGGCCACCGGCCTGCTTGTGCTTGGCCGAGGGAGGCTTCGTCCCCAGTTGGCCGTTTGCATTGATCACGACCGTCTTCACCGCTCCCGGGACCGACTTGCCGCTGACGCCCTGAAGGAAGGCGGCGGTCTGTTTGCCCTTGGTGCCGATCCGGATCTTGCCGGCCTCTCCGGCGACCCCGGCATTGGCGATGTCGATGTTGTTGGACCCGGTGGTCAGGTTGGCGCCGGAGCCTGAGCCGAGCGCCAGGTTGAAGCTGCCCTTCGTGCTGTGGAGCGCGCGGTAGCCGGCGGCTACGTTGTCGTGGCCGGTACGGTTGTCAAGGAGTGCATCGGAGCCCGTGGCAACGTTCTTGCTGCCCGTGCTGTTGTAGCCGAGCGCCGCGTGGCCAGTCGCGACATTGTCGCTGGCGGTAGTGTTGTCCGCGAGCGCGAGGGCGCCGGTCGCGATGTTGTACAGACCGGTGGTGTTGGCGTAGAGCGCTTCATCGCCGCTAGCCACGTTGAAGGCCCCGCTGGTGTTGGCGTAGAGCGCCCGAAAGCCAACGGCCAGGTTCCTGTTGCCGATGGTGTTGTCGTAGAGCGCCTCGGTGCCGGCCGCCACATTCCATACGCCGCTGGTGTTGTTGTAGAGCGCGTTGGTGCCGCTGGCGACATTGTCGTCGCCGGTCGTGTTCGAGTAGAGGGCGTTGGTGCCGAATGCTGCGTTTTGGCTGCCGGTGGTGTTGGTGAAGAGCGCGTTGGTCCCGCTCGCGGCGTTCGCGTTGCCGCTCGTGTTGTGGCGAAGCGCGCCGTAGCCGTCGGCGAGGTTGTAGTTGCCGCTGGTGAGCGAGGGCATCAACGGGTTGCCGAGCCCGGCGTTCTGAACCCCGGTGAAGCTGCCGTTGAACTGGCTCTGACCCGCGCCGACATTGCCGTTGCCGTCGAAGTAGACGCTGCCGGTGGCGGCGAGGGCCGGCGCCGCAAGCGCGATGAGACCGACGGCGGCGATCAGGGCCGTGAGAGCGAAGCGAATCGGCGAACGGCTGCGGGTGGGATCCATGGAGATCACCTGCACCGCACGTCGACCCTGGTCCGGAACGGGTGCCGGTTGTAGAGGACATGACGCCGGTAGGAAACGCGAACCGAGCGCCCGGTGGCCTTCCGGGCCTGGAAGCGGAAGCCATCCGGGCACTTGCGGGCGGCCGCCGGCCCGAACCAACCGAACTTGCGGTGATGGTGGGGAACGACGCCGTCGGCGCGAGCGAAGAGGACGAAGCTATGCGGCAGCATCGTGACGCGCACGACGGGATCCGCGGCGGGTGCCGATATCGGCAGGGCGAGTCCCACCGCCAGGGTGAGGACAGCGATCGACTTACGCATCTATCTCGACTCCTTTCTGAGACGGCGGCACCGCCGTGGGATGGGGTCCTTTCGTGCGATGACCCGATCATGCTTCGGCGATTCCGCGGCCGCCATGGGTCGGCGGGGGTCAATCGGTTGGCGGGCGGGCAAGGATTTCCTTGCCGCCGCGATAGGCGCCGGGTCTCTCCAGCGCCTTTGGAGGCCCGCCTATGGCGTCAGGCCGGCTGCTCGCCCTCGCACAACGGGTATGGATCGCGATCGGGCAAGTACTGCCTCCACTCGCCTTCGCTCAGATCCCGTCCGGCGATTGCGCAGGCGGCGTCGCGCCATTGATCCGGATCCAGCGTCCAGGAGACGGTCGCGTGGTCGAGGCCTGTGGTGACAAGTCGGTCCCCACTGGGCGAGAAGGCGGGGCGGTTGGCGAAGAAGTGGTCGACGTTGAAGGTTTGCTCGGTGATCGGCAGTTCTCCAGGGACGAACGCCCCGGCGAACGCCGCCCCGTCGTCCGCCCGCCACAGCCGCGTGGTCGAGAAACCGCCCCGGCTCGTCGCCAGGAGTGTTCCATCGGGGCTGTACGCCACCCCTCCGATCAAGCCCTGATCGCCCTCGAGCGATGGCTCTACGACGGTCTGCTCGTCGACGTTCCACTGCAGCACCAACCCTGAGCCCGTGCCGGTCGCCAGCCGCTCCGAGTTCGGGGCGAACGCCGTCGAGAACATCGGGCTATCGACGTTCTCGAGCGGGTGCCCGATCCGCTCGTGCGTCTCGGCGTCATAGAGATGCACGAGGTTGTTATCAGCCGTGACCGCGAGCAACTTGCCATCCGGGCTGAAGGCGACTCCGATCGGCACCTGGCTGAAATCCAAGCCAGGCGCCGTAGACGCCCCGGTCGCCGGGTCGACGAACCTGACATGCCCGCCGCCGTGGTAGGTGCCCTGCTCCCAAGCTCCGCGGGTGCCGTCCACCGCCACGGCAAGCTGCTCGCCGTCGGGCGAGAACGCGATTTGCTGCGTCCAGGAGCCGTTGAGGTCGACGGAGATTGGCTCGGCAGAAGGGTCATCGATCGGCCACAACGCAACTCGCCCGGCGGTGCCGCCGGCCGCCAGCGTCGAGCCGTCGGGCGAGACTGTGGCCGAGAGCACCTCACCTCCGAGGCGATACCGGCGCATGATCGACCCGGTCTCTGGATCCCTGGCGGCGACCGACCCGTCGATACCGGCCGTCAGCACCGTGGCTCCATCCGGCGTGTAGGTCGCCCCGGTGATCGCGCCCTCCTGGCCCCGGAACACGGTCCCGATCGCTCGATTCCCGTCAAGCTGCCATAGCGCTCCGGTGCGGTCCAGTCCGGCGGTCGCCAGCAGGCTGCCATCGGCGCTGAACGAGACATCGTTGATCGCCGATGCATTCGCCGCCAGGGGTTGCCCCAGCGGCTCGCCCGATTCGATCTCGAAGATCTGAGTCCGGCCGTCCGCCCTCCCGACTGCGACTCTCGACCCTTCGGGTGAGTATTCGATCGCCACCGGCAAGCTCTCGGAGACCGCCAGTGGCTTTGCCCTCGACTTGGCGGTGCGCGGATCCAGGAAGCGGATACCGCCGCCGTCGTCGCCGATCGCCAGCGCGGATGCGTCCGGTGTGAAGGCAAGCGCCGTCACCGGGGCAGTCGTGGCGGGCAGCGTGGCCACCGGCTTGCGCGCGGAGCTCGACCACACCCGAACACCACCGTTGGACAGCGGCACCGCCAAAAGCTCCCCGTCGGCGCTCACGGCCACGGTCCTGTCGCCTGAGTACTCGGGATCGACCACGAGCGGATCTCCGCGCGGCCGCCAGGTTCGGGTGTCCCAGAGCGCAACCTCGGTTCCGAACCGGCCGCTTGGGCGCGGTCCGCCCTGTGTGACCAGCGTGTCCCCGTCGGCGCTGAAGGCCGCGCTGGTCAGTGCCCCTGCGGGACTGTCGACCAGTCGCACAAGCTTGTTGCGGCGGAGGTCCCAAACTTGAAGCAGGCTCCTGGGCCTGGGCGTCTCATATATCGCCGGTACGGCCAGCCATCTTCCGCTCGGGCTGATCGCGGCGCCCAGCAGGATGCCGTTCCCGTGGTCGAGCACGGCCAGTCGACGTCGCGTCCTCGTTGACCAGATGATGGTTCCCGTGCCGTCGGAGGTGGGGGTGACGAGTTTGCTGGCGTCGGGAGAAAACACCGCCGCCTCCAGTCCCGAGTCGACGCCGTGGAGCAACCCGAACAGCAACGGGTTGGTCTGCAGCCCCTCGAGCAGCGCGCCCCTGGTCTCCTGGGTGTCATCGAGCTCGAATGCGGCCACCGCGAGCAGGAGCCCGAGGTCGGGCTGGCGCTCGACCACGCTGCGCGAGACAGCCGCAACCCGCGCGATGTCAGCGCGATCCCGCGAGTCCGCCGCGTCCTGCTGCTTGAGCAGGGCGAACGCTCCCGCTCCCAGCGCGACGACCAGCAGGATCACGGCTCCGGCCAGCAGGCCGCGCAGGCGCCGGTTGGAGCGCAGCTGGTCGCGGCGCTCGCGGTCTGCCTCGGCGACGCTGGCGTCGAGGAAGGCGCGCTCACCCGCGTTGAGGTCCTCGCGATGTGCCTGCGCCCAGTCAACCGCGGTGCCCAGACGGGTGCCGCGGTAGAGATCCGAGGGCTCACTGCCGCCGGCCTCCCAGAGGCGGGCGGCGTCCCCAAGCTGCCGGTGGAGGCGGATGCCCTCCCTGTCCTCGTCGAGCCATCCGCGGAGCGCCGGCCATTCGCGAATCAGCACCTCGTGCGCAACCTCGGCCGTGCTCTCGCCGAGCATCACGAGCCGTGCGTCGGCGAGCCGTTCCAGCAGGCCCTGGATGGCGTCGAGCGAGGTTCCCTCGGGGACCAGCTCGTCGATCGCTACCCGCCGGCGAGATTCCTCGACGCCTTCACCCAGCTCGGTGAGCCGCAAGAACACGTTGCGGATCAGCGGGCGCTCCGCCGTCGGCAGTGACTCGATCACCGAGTCCGCCGTCTGGGCGAGCGCCGACGCGACGCCACCGCTCTCGCGGTAGCCCTCGACCGTGAGCGTGCGCCCGTCGCGGCGCTCCCAGGTGGCGCGCAGCGCGTGCGAGAGGAGGGGGAGGGCCCCCGGCTCCCCGGCGACGTCGCGCAGGACCAGTTCGACGAGGCCGGGCTCGAGTCGCAACCCTGCCAGTCGCGCGGGCTCGGTCACGGCCCGCTCGAGCTCGGTATCGCTCATGGCGCCGAGCAGGACCTGGTTGCCGGCGACCGCACGCGCCAGGTCGGCATGGCCGCCCAGCTTCCCGTACAGGTCGGCGCGCATGCCGATCGCGACCGGGCAGTTGAGCGCCAGCAGCGCATCGATGAAATCGTCCCGCCGGGCCGCGTCCTCGCACAACGTGAACAGCTCCTCGAACTGGTCGACGACGACCAGCTCGGCGGGGTCATCGGCGACGTCCAGTCGAGGTGCGCTTCCGGGCGTGAGCAGGCAGGCGCGCTCGATCCCGGCCACCTCGCCTGCATTCACCGCGGCGATGACGCCGGCGCGAAGCACCGACGACTTGCCGCTGCCCGATGCACCGACCACTGCCAGCAACCTGCCGCGGGCCAGCCGCCGGATCAGATCATCGACCACCTCCTCGCGGCCGAAGAAGAAGTCGCGGTCCTCGGGCTCGAAGGCCAGGAGCCCGCGATAGGGGCATTCGCTGGCGGGAAGCGGCGTGCTGAGGCCGGGCCCCTTGACCGCGTGGATCCGCTCGGGCGCGCCGAGCCCGCGCAAGCGATGCGGTCCGAGGTCGACCAGCTCGCAGCCAGGGGGGAGGTGCCGCCTGACCAGGTCCGTCGTCACCGACGAAAGGAAGATCTGGCCGCCGTCGGCTTGACCGCGAAGCCGTGCGGCGAGGTTGATCGTCGGGCCGAAGTATCCGTCCTCGCGGCGCTCGGCCTCTCCGGTGTGGACGCCGAAGCGGGCCGTGATCCGAAGGCCGCCTGGCCACCGTTCCGCGGACAGCGCCCGCGTCGCCGCGAGCGCAGCCTCGAGCGCTTGGGGTGCCGAATCGAACACCGAAACGGTCGAGTCGCCCTCACCCATCGACTTGAGCAAGCGGCCGCCGTGGGTCGCCGCGCAATCCGCGATCAGCTCGTCGTGGCGCACGAGCGCCTCCGCCATCGCCGTCGGCTCGGACTCCCACAGCGCGGTTGAGCCCTCGATGTCCGAGAGGCAGAAGGTGACCACACCGGTGGGAAGCGCTGAACCCCAACCGGCGCGCAGGCGTTCGACGAATTCCCCGGGGGTGGCGGGCCGGTGCGAGGGGTCGGTGGCCATTCCGAGGCGGATCACGGCCTCCAGCTGCTCGGCCTGCGCGGGGTCGATGCCCTCCCAGGAGGGCAGCACGCCAGCCGGCGCCGAGCCGCTCAGAAGCGCAAACGCCGTCGCCGCCAGGCCGTATATGTCGCTCGCCCGCGAGGGAGCGGCGTTGGCCGCGAGCTCGGGTGCGCGAAAGCCCGGAGTGCCGGTGCGGCGGCGCGATGCGTTCGGAGCCGACGACAGCCCGAAATCGACCAGCTTGACCCGGCCGCCCTTGGTCAGAATCAGGTTGGCCGGCTTCAGGTCGCCATGGATGACCGGCGGGTCTTGCGAGTGAAGGTGTGTCAAGGCCTCGGCGGCCTCGGCCAGATATGCGAGCACGCTCGACGGGGCCAGTCCCGGCCGCCCCTGGTCCTGAAGCAGGGTCGCCAGGTCGGTGCCGTCGACCCAGTCCATGGCCACCATGTAGTTGTCGCCGTCGAAGAAGTCCTCCCTCACCAGCGGGAGCGCCGGGTGGGGTGGAAGCGCGAGCAGGACCCGGGCCTCGTTGAGCAGCTCCTCTCGAATCGCGTCGCCGCCCGCCCGGCGGATCTTCAGAGCTACGAGGCGGTCGTGCTGGCGATCGAGTGCCTTGACCACCCGGCCCTCGCCGCCCGCACCAAGCGTCTCGAGCAGCTCATAGCGCTCTCTGATCACGGTCGACATCGCACCATCCGGTCGTCGCGTCCCGGCCGAGGTTGACTTACCCTTGGCGCCGTGAGCCCGCAAGTCGAGGTGATCTCGGGGGTGCGCAGCCGGCTGCTCTCGCTGGATGCGGATCGGACGACCGTCGGCAAGGCGTCCGAGAACGACGTGTCGTTAGACGACGACCCGACCGCCAGCCACCTGCACGCCGTTCTCGAACGGTTCCCGGCGGGCTGGTGCGTGACCGACCTCGGCTCGTCGAATGGCACCTGGGTCAACGGCGAGCGCATCTGGTCCTCGCGCCGGCTGCGGCACGGCGATGAGGTCCGGGTCGGCCAGACGCGCCTGGTGTTCCGCGACCCGCTGCAGGCGGCCGGCGCCGCGACCGAGGCCGAGGAGGGGGCGCCGTCGCTGACGACGCGCGAGCGCGACGTGCTGTTGGCGTTGTGCCGGCCCCTACTCGACCGCGACATGTTCACGGAGCCGGCATCGACGCGGGCGATCGCCGACGAGCTCGTGATCACCCAGGCCGCCGTCAAGCAGCACCTCGCCAACCTGTACGACAAGTTCGGCGTCACGTCGGAAGACGCCCACCGCCGCGCCAGGCTGGCCAACGAGGCGCTGCGGCGCGGCGCCGTCTCACTGGTCGATCTGCGCGCCAGCGAGACCGAATAGGTCTCGCGAAGCTGCGCCTGGTCTGGGTCTGGCGTCACAGCGCCATCATCTGCGATTCGTCGGCCCGACGCCATAGGCGGGCCGGAAGGTGGGCACCGTCCACCCGGCAACCCGCCGCTTACCCGCTGGCAAGGGTTTCGCAGCCGCCTATCGCGGCGGCAAGGAAGTGCTTGCCCGCCCGCCAACCGATTGGCCCCCGCCGACCCATGGCGGCCACCCGATCGCCGGCGCATGATCGGGTCATCGCACGAACGAAGGAACCGATGGAATCTCGTCAACAGCCGACCTCTACGAGAAGACGGCGTTCTTGGCCTTGCTCGCGATCGCTGTCCTCTTCGCCGGAACAGCGTGCGGAGGCGGGCAGACGACGATTCTCGTCGGCACGGCTCGGTACTCCGTTCCCACGGCGAAGCGGACCGACGGGCGCTTGCCTGTCAACGGGCGGGCAAGGACGAGCCTCAGCGGTGAACCGGCGCAACGACCCGGTCCTAGTCGTGCGCGGGACCACCACCCGCGAGGAGGACTGGGAAGGGAACTATGGCGCGCCCTTCCCGATCACGGCTTTGAAGTCTGCTGGGTGCAGTTGACCTGGAATCTCGCGTTCGGCGACATTCAGGGACCTCGGCGGAGTACATAAGGCTCGCGCGGTCGAGTCCTGCATGAGGCGACCGGAGAGCAGGTCGACGTCTTGGGACACAGCCAAGGCGGCGTATCGTCGCGCTGGGCTGTCAAGTGGTTCCCGGCGGGCGCCTTGGTGGACGATCTGATCGCGCTCGCAGCACCGAATCACGGAGGCACGTTGCCAACCAGGAGGCAGCCCGACGGGAGGGCCACCGAGGCATCTGGCAGGTGCGCACCAATGCAAGCTTCATCCGCGCTCTGAACCGGGGCGACGAGTCGCCCGGATCGGTGGGAAGCTACACCAGCATCTATTCGAACACCGATGAGCTCCTGCGGTCGGTGGTGACGCCACGCTCGAGCAAGGGACCAACATCCTTCTGCAGGACCTGTGCTCCGGCCGCCGAAGGTGAGCCATCTCTCGATCGCCGAGGACGACGTCGCATACCGGCTTGTGCTCGACGCGCTCACCAATCGGGGCGCGGCGAATCCGGACAGAGCCGGCGTGAAGTGCGCCCGGGATGCCTTTCCCGGCGTGGGCAAGCCTAAGGGCCCGGTTCGTGCCCGAATGGGTTCGAGCCTCAGCCCGCCGATACGCGAGCCGCATCTTGATCCTTACGCTAGTGGCTAATGCAGTGCTGGCCGGCGGCAACCAACAATCCGGCGACATCGCCTTCCATCAGGCCGGAATCAGCACGGTTGCGGTTTCCCTGACTGATCGAACCTACTTCCAACAAGGGAGTCGACCGGTTGGGCCGGCCGGCTCCGCGTATGAGAGCATCGACCCACCTTGGAGCTCGCAGCTCACCTGCCGTTGATGGAGTTCGGCGACGAGGGTCAATCGCTCGCGCGTCTCACCCGCTCAGTCGACGCCGCCCGGGACTGTGGCTTCGCCGCGGTTTCCGCCAACGACCACTTCGTGTTTCAGACGCCGTGGCTCGACGGCCCGACGGCGTTGGCCGCCGTGCTCGAACGATCCGGCGACATGGAGCTGGCGACAACCGTCTCGCTGGTCGCGCTTCGCGGGCCTGTGCCCGTGGCGAAGACGCTCGCCGCGTTGGATCTCCTCTCCGATGGGCGGGTGATTGCCGGAGTCGGTCCCGGCTCATCTGAGCGTGACTACGACGCCGTCGGCGTGCCCTACGAGGAGCGCTGGAAGCGGTTCGACGAAGCAGCCGCCATCCTGCGCTCGCTCCTGCGAGACGACCAGCCACCGGAGACCTGCCGCTACTACCCCTTGCCTGGCTCGCAGCTGGCGCCGGCTCCACGCCGGCCCGGGGGAATCCCGCTCTGGATCGGGAGCTGGGGCTCAAAGGCCGGTCTTCGGCGCGTCGCGCGGCTCGGCGACGGGTGGCTCGCATCCGCGTACAACACGACGCCCGACGGCTTCGCGGCCGCAAAGCAGTCGCTCTCCGAGCCGCTTCGCGCCCAGGGAAGGGATCCCGATCGGTTCCCCAACGCGCTCGCGACCATGTGGACCTGGATCACCGAAGACGCCCGCGACGCGGACCGCGTGCTGCGAGACGTCCTGGGCCCGATGCTCAAGCGTGATCCAGATGGCCTGCACGACCAGCTCTGCATCGGACCAGCGGAGCAATGCGCGGAATTGCTCTCACGTTACGCACAAGCGGGCTGTGAGCGCGTATACCTGTGGCCGCTCGGCGACGAGCCGCAGCAGATCGAGCTCGCGGCGACGGCCGTGCTTCCGGCCGTCAAGGCCGGAGTCTCGGCCAGCACCTGAGCTTCGCCCGTTCCGGCCCCGGATCGGAGTACGCTTGGCCCAGGGCCGTCTGAAGGTGTCTCGTTCCTCTCTTCCTTCCAGCAACCCGACGGCGCTCGTCGAGAGGGATGACGGAAGGAAGTATGGTCCGTTCGGATCGGGTTCGCGAGGACAGGAAACTCACAGTCCGGGTTGAGAAGGACGGCGAGGACCTCTTGGTCCGCGCGTTCGGCGCGCTTGAGGCCTGTAACGCCATGACGCTGGAGGAGGAGTTGCGCTTGGCCATGGCCGCCAACTCCACCGGGGTCGTCCTCGACCTCAGCGGCGTGACCTTCATCGACTCGGCAGGGGTGCGGGTATTAGCCGTGACGGCGAGGCGCTCGCTCAGGACCGACGGCGGGTTCTGCCTCTTGCGCGGATCTGACGAGGTCGACCGCGCGATCGTGACGGCCGGGCTGCAGGAATCCCTGCCGTTGGCCGACTGACGGGCAGGTCACGCGCGACACCGATCAGCCCGGGTTTCACCCGCCTCACTTGCGCGTCGCCGACGGGCTCGTAATTCCACGAACAAAGGAGAACAGAACAGATATGGCGTCAAGCAACAAGAGGAAGACCACGATGGCCAAGCTGAACCGTGAACGCAGGCTCGCTGAGCGCCGGCTCGAGAAGCAGGCCAAGAAGGAGGCCCGGAAGCAGGCGGCGGCGGCAGAGCGGGCAAACCAGGCCGGCGAGACGTGACCCTCACGATCGGTGGCCGATCCGGCGAGGTGCCCGCGGCGCCGCTCTAAGGCTCCTGGCTCTAGGGGCCCTCGAGCAGCCCCTCGAGCGCCTCGACTCGCCGCTCCAGCGCTTCGATCCGCCGCTGATCGTCAGCTTCGTCCGGGTCGGGGCCGGCCCCCTGCTTCCTATCGCGCCGTTGCCGAATCACCCGATCGACCAACTTCCCCTTCCGGGTCGTGCGGCGGGTCGGGTCGCGGGACGACATAGCGCCGCAGTAACGAGCTTGTTGGTGGCTCGCCCTAGGTGGCCTGTACGTTCGCCGCTCTCGGACCCTTGTCGCCGGCCTCGGCGTCGTAGCTGACCTTTGCGCCTTCGCTGAGCGAGCGAAAGCCGTCGCCGACTATCGCGCTCTGGTGTACGAACAGGTCCTTCGAGCCATCATCGGGGGTGATGAAGCCGAAGCCCTTCTCGTCGTTGAACCACTTGACGGTTCCGGTGGGCATGTGTTGCTCCTCTGCTCAGGTGTGCGGCGAACGCAGAGGATGCGGGAAGCAACGACGGCGAGCGCTTTGCACGATTTGCCGGGCGACTGCCCGGTCCAGTTGCCTCACGGTAGCAGCCTCGGTCGCGATAAGGCGGGGCGTACGGGAAGGTGAGCAAGCGCTCCCCGCGGTGGATCTAGAAGCGCTCCCGAGGCGGATCGAGAATAAAGGTCTGCGTTGAGACCTCTGTCTTGTTGTCGCGCTTGACGATGAACGCGATCACCCGCCGGCCTGTGATGCGAGTGATGGCGGCGGTCGCATTCTGCTTCAGACCGGCAGGCGACAGCCTGGGATCGTCCGGTGCCTCCGTGTCATCCGACGACTCCGTGTCGGTGGCGCGTTCCTCAATCACGCATCTGACGCGGTCCTTGCCGATCTCGACGCTTGTGGACTTGGGCCTTTGACCCGAGAAACGTCGCCACACCGATCCCAGCGAACTGGCGATTTCATTCGACGGATCAACGGCAGATCGCCCGTCGTCGCTGGTCAGCTCCTGTAGGTCGCCCATTGGCCATGACCTTCCCCTCTCCTCGCGTTGAGCCGGGTCAGTAGGGCGGAGGAGGAGGTAGAGGCCCAGCCGGCTTGCACAACGAGTGTAGCGGCGGGGAGGGCCTGGCCCGGCAGCAGCGGGAACCGCCGCCCATCCACCCACCGGACACGGAGCCGTCCTGCAGTCCCTGCTACCGTGGCCGTGTCGGGTGGCCGCAGGGGCGCCCGAGGAGTTCCGTCTTCCGTGCACTCATGAGTGCGTCCGGGTTCAGGATTCCCACCACTCAAAAAAGGAGTTGCACCACATGTCTTTCGCCGATCTCGGCGTTTCGCGTCCGGTTGCGGATGCGCTTGCAAAACGCGGCGTTGTCGCGCCGTTCGCAGTCCAGAACCTGGTCATCGGCGACATCCTCGCCGGACAGGATGTCCTCGTCCAATCACCGACCGGCTCCGGCAAGACGCTGGCCTTCGGCGCGCCGCTTGCCGATCTGATCAAACCCGGCGCGCATACGCCATCCGGTCTCGTACTCGCGCCCACCCGCGAGCTCACGACACAGATCGTCGGCGAGCTTCGCGACATCGTCGCCGCCCGGGGGCTCAAGATCGCCGCCGTCTACGGCGGCGTCGGAGTCCACAAGCAGGCGAGGCACGCGGCCCGTGCCGATCTCTTGGTCGCCACGCCGGGCCGGCTTGAGGACCTGCTTCAGAATCGTGTGCTGAGCCTGGATCGCATCCGGATTCTGGTCATCGACGAGGCCGACCGGATGCTCGACATGGGCTTCAAGCCGGCCGTGGACCGGATCGTTTCCCGCACTCCCGGTGATCGTCAGACTCTGTTCTTTTCGGCGACGCTCGATGGGCAGGCCGGTAACCAGGCACGTGCCTACACACGAGGCGCTCGCAGGCACGTCCACGAGCCGAAGCCCGAAGCGGCCGGAAACGTCTCCCACCGCTTCGTCCACGTCTCGCATCAGGCGAAGGTGAACGCGCTGGTCGAGCACCTACGCGATGCCGCACGGGGGCGAACCCTCGTCTTCGTGCGGACCAAGCATGGCGCCGATCGCTTGGTCAAGCGGCTCGGGAAGCACCGCGTACACGCTGTCGCGATGCACGGCAACAAGTCACAGGCGCAACGCCAGAAGGCGCTGGGGCGGTTTGCAGAGGGTCATGTGGACACCCTTGTTGCGACCGATGTTGCCGCGCGTGGGTTGGACGTCGACGAGGTGACCCATGTGATCAACTTCGACGCCCCTGGAGATCGCGATGCCTACGTGCACCGCGTGGGCCGCACCGCCCGTGCCGGTCGCGACGGCACGGGCATCAGCTTCATCCTTCCCGATGACGTGGGTGAGATGCGACGGATCGCCACCAGCCTCGGTCTCTCCCGTGAGTTCGACCGCGAGCGCCCGAAGCGCAGTGACGGCGAAGCGCTCGATCTCTCGTCCCCTCATCAGCGCACACGACGGCGGTACAACCACTCTCGTTCGAGGAATCGATCGAGACGGTGACGTCCATCGTGGCCTGAGCGTTCGCAGGCCGTCGACCGCTGACTGACGGCATCGCCTTGCGGCTAAGGTCTCCCGTCGTGGCCGGCCGCAAGCAAGAGCGGGAGCGTCTGCCCCCGATGGCTGAGCACCACCACGACCACGCCGGCCACGGCCATGGCGTTTCCGAGGCCACCGACTTGGGCATGCTCGGCCTGGCGCTTGGGATCAACCTGGCCTTCATGGCGATCGAGGTGGCGGTCGGGATCATCGCCAACTCGCTCGCCCTCCTCTCGGACGCCGCCCACATGCTCACCGACGCCGGGGCGATCGCGCTGGCGCTGGTTGCCGCCCGGCTCGCTCAGCGCAGCCCCGAGGGAGCGATGACCTTCGGACTCAAGCGCGGCGAGATCCTCTCCGCACAGGCCAACGGCCTGACCATGCTGATCCTCGCCGCCTTCATCGTCTACGAGGGCATCCGCCGGCTGTTCTCCCCGCCCGACGTCGACGCCGAGCTGATCGTCTGGGTCGGGCTGGCCGGCGTGCTGGCGAACCTGGCGGCGGCGTGGGCGCTCGCCCGCGCCAACCGCGCGAGCCTGAACGTCGAGGGCGCCTTCCAGCACAACCTGATCGACGCCTACGGCTCGGTCGGCGCCGCCGCGGCCGGTGGCCTGATCCTGCTCACCGGCTTCGAGCGGGCGGACCCGATCGCCTCGCTGGTCGTGGCCGTGCTCATGCTGCGCTCCGCCTACGGGCTGCTGAAGGCTTCGGGCCGGATCTTTCTCGAGGCCGCGCCCGAGGGGCTCGACCCGCACGAGATCGGTCGCGCCCTGGCGGCCGAGCCGAACGTGGTCGAGGTCCATGACCTCCACGTGTGGGAGGTCACCTCCGGCTTCCCCGCCCTTTCCGCGCACGTCATCGTGGCCGCCGATGCCGATTGCCATCAGGCGCGGCTCCACCTGGCCGCCCTGCTCGAGAAGCGCTTCGACATTCCGCACAGCACCCTCCAGGTCGAGCACGAGCCGCGGCGGCTTCTGCAGCTCGGAGCGCCGCCGTGATCTCCTCGGCGCGATCTCATCCGCAGTAGTGCCCGCTCCGGGGCTTGGGGTCGCGCCCGGGAACCCCGGAGCAGTGCCGGATCCGCGCCAGCAGGTGCTGAAGCGCGCGCTGCTCGGTGTCATCCGGGCAGCTGCCGCCGCCGAAGCAGAGGTTGTGCAGCTGGTAGGGATCCGCCCCCAGGTCGTAGCGCTCGCGCTCGACGTCCTTGATGCAGCGGCCGCGGGAGCCGCCAACCCGCGTGTGCCGGACGAACACCTGTCCCGGCACCCGGACGCCCGAGTAAACGCAGGCCGCATGCTTGCTGTTCGCGTAGGCGAGGTGGAGCTCCACTCCGAGGGGGCGCTGCGGGGCCCAGTCGGGAACCCTCCCGCGAAGCAGGGGCAGCAGGTTGCGACCGTCCATCGCCCTGCAACGGCCGTGGCCGTTGCAGGGCCGAGCGTGCGCCAGGGCGAGGATCGTCGGGGCGAGGTCGATGTTGGCCACCGGCGCGCTGACCTGGGGCACCCGGGCGCCCCGGTAGCGGGCCGGGAGGCGGATGTAGAGGGGGGTGCGATCGGCCTCCTCGTAGGGATAGAGCTTTCCGGCCGCGATCCGGTGCTCGCCAAAGAAGATCCCGTTGTCCGTGTAGAAGATGAACACGGTCGTGTCGAGCTCCCCGAGGTCTCGGAGCTCGCGATAGAGGTGGCCGACCGTGCGGTCGACCTCCTGCAGCGAGGCGAGGCCGCATCGATAGCGGGCGGTGCGGCGACGTATGTCGGCTTCGGTGAGCCGCGGCGCATGCGCGAGGAAGGCGGGCTTGTCGCTGACGTCGGCTTCGTTGAACGAGGGCGGCTCGGGGAGGCTCGCGTCGGCGAACTTGCCGACGTCGCGAGGGTCCGGGACCGGGCCGCAGCGTGTTCCAATCACCCGCGAGCGGTCCCGGTGGAGGCTCGGATGAGGGGCGATCTCGTCGAGCTCGAGGAAGAGCGGCCGGCGCCGGGGAGCGAACCGGCGCACGAGCCCGACCGCGCTGCGCTCGAACACCCGCGGCGCGTAGTCGTTGGGCGCGGTTCCGTAGTGGATCCTGCGGCCGTTCCGGGACAGGTCCCAGTCGTAGTAGGTGTCCTGGCTGGAGTCGAGCTCGGTGTACCACTGATCCCAGCCGGGCGCCACGGCCGCCTGGCGGTCCCATTGGTGGTACCGGTTCAGGAACTTGCCCACGTGGGCGGTTGTGTACCCGGCCCGTTGGAGCCAGACCGGCAGCACGTTTCCCTTCCGCCGCAGGTAGGGATATGAGCTGGTCAGCACTCCGTTGTTGTGTCCGTACTGGCCGGTGAGGAGCCCGGCCCTGGACGGGCAACACAGGGGGGTGGTCAGGAAGGCGTTCTCGAACGTTGTTCCCTCGTCCTGGAGCAGCGCCGTGATCCTGGGCATGTACGCGGGGCCCGTCTGCGACAGGGCCTGGTCGTCGGTCATCACGAGCACGATGTTGGGCCGTTGCGAGCCCCCCGGCGCTGGCGCCGCGGTCGAACGCTCGGGCGCTTGCATTGACGTGAGCGCGCCCAGGCAGCCGACCAGCGCGAGCGCGGCGCCGAACGCGGGGGCGCGCGGCCTGGCTTCCGGATCCGCCCTGTCGGCTGCGGGAGCGATCTCCCGACGATGGCCGAGGGCAGCTCCGCTGCCAAGCCCTCCTAGGGTGAGATCGGCGACACCTCAGCGCACGGCGCCTGAAGGCGGACTGGTGCCGTTGGCCGCCATCAGGGAGTCGAGTCGCTCGCCGAGCTCGGATCGCAGCCCGGCGTGGTCGCCGGACAGTGGCTCGCCGCTCGCCCGGTCGACGAGGTTGCGGCGCTCGTCGGGATCACGCTCGAGGTCGTACATCTCGTACTCGGCCGCGGCCCTTCCCCGCGGATCGAAGTAGATGGCGAACTTGCTCTCGGGCGTTCGCACCGCCCGGATCCGGTTCGGCTGTCCGGCGACGTCCTGAAGCGCGGTCGCCGCCTGGTGGTCGTCGTAGGTGAAGTGGATCTGCTCCTGGACCGACGGCGCGGAGGCTGGATGGCTGACCAGTGGATCGAGGTCGACCTCGACCGCCCGCAGGCGCTCCGCCTCGGGGCTCGCCCGCTCGGCCAGGATCGGGGACAGGTCACGGCCGCGAATCCCGTTCGCCCCGGACCCGCCCTGATCCACCCCGGCGATCCGGGCGATCGTCGGCACCAGGTCGATCAGAGAGGCCAGGGCATCGGTTCGCTCCGGCTCGGGGAACAACACCGGGTTCGAGATCACCAGCGGGATGTGGATCGTCTCCTCGTATGCGTTGAAGGCCTTCTGGCGCAGCCCGCCGTGGGCGAGGCCCATCTCACCGTGGTCGGAACTGCGGAAGATCAGCGTCCGGGAGCGCAGCGACCGTGGGTCGCCCGGATCGCCCAGCGCGTCCAGCAGCCGGCCGAGCTGCGCGTCCACCACCCGGTGGAGGTGGGCGTAGAAGTTGACGTAGTCGAGCTTGGCCCGGTCGCCGCTCAGCGGCCCCAGGTAGGCGGCCATGCCCATCCGCATCAGCTCGTGGACCTGGGGCTTGTTGCGCATGTCCTCGAGCAGCGTCGGGGGCAGAGGCACGTTCAGGTCCCGGAACTCCGAGCGGGAGTAGCCGCCGCCGACGTACTGGGCCGGGTAGCCGAGCACGTCGTGCGGGTTGACCAGGGAGACCACGAGGCAGAACGGCTCCGGCAGGTCGGGACGCCCGAGCCAGGCCTCGGCCTGTCGGGTATAGACCTCGTCCCAGCCCTCGCCCAGCGGGCCCGCGTTGCCCGCCCCGAAGTGCTCTGCCTTGGCATTCTCTCCGGCATCCGGCGGCTCCCAGTCGGCGAACCCGTACTCGCGCAGCAGGCGATCCGCGTCCGAAGGCGCCCAGCCACCCAGCATCTCGCTGCCGCCCGAGGGGTGGGTGAGGTGCCACTTGCCCTTGTAGCCGACCTCGTAGCCGGCGCCGCGAAGGATGTGGGCGAGATTGGGCGTGTCTGGCGGAAGCTCGGGCTCGTTGCCCGATTTCGGGCCCAGTTGGAACAGCCCCCTCGCGAACCCGCGCAGGGCCCGCTGGCGCGGCGCGCCCGGGGAGCGCAGGACCTCGAGCAGGGTGGCGATCACGCCGGGCAGGTGGCGCGGGTCCGGTCGCAGGTCCGCCTGAGTGTGGGTCAGGGTCACGCCGTGCTGGGCGGGGTATCGGCCGGTCAGCAGCGTCGCCCGGCTCGGAGAGCACATCGACGTGTTGCAGAAGGCGCTCGAGAAGGTCAGCCCGGTCTCCGCCAACCGATGGTCGTTCGGGGTCAGCTCGCGAAGCCAGCCGGGATCGCCGGGCCAATGGCGGGGGTAGCGCTGCTGGTCGGTGATCACCAGCAGGACGTTTGGCGCTCGTCCACTCACCGGCACCGTCGTACCGTATTCGGCTCGCTCACGAGCCGTCGCGCAGGGCGACGATGCCCCCGGCAACCCCCAGGAACGCCTTGCCGTGCGGCCCGAGCGCCAGCCCCGCGTAGTTGTTGGTGAAGGCAATCCCGGAGCCGGCGTAGCGCTCCCAGACGGTCCGGCCGGTGCGGAAGCTGATCGCCGTCCAGTAGTAGCCCTCGGCCGCGCTCGGATCGGGCGGCCTCGCGCACAGATGCGTGGCGCGTCTACCGGCAGGCAAGAGGTCTCGCCGACCCCGAGGTTCAGGCCATGGTGCGCCGCTACGGCGACACCGTGGTCTCGACCGCCCTTGACGAAGCGCGCGACCGCGGGGTGGCCCGGGAAGACGTCGCGAAGCTCCTGGTCGAGACGCTCACCCCGACGCTGGAGGCGCTCCGGTCGAGGTAGACCTCAGCGCCCCGGGCACGTATGCCGTCCAGGTGGCGAGCGCGAGCGCCGTAGCGACCGCAAGCAGGAGGGCGAGGCTCGTCTTCAGCAGCAGCGCGCCGGCCAGAGCGCCGGCGAGCATCGCCGTCACCGCCGCGATTCTCCGAATCGAGCCGCTGCCCGATCCACCCGCGACCGGCGACTCGGCCGCGAGGCCTGTGAGGGTGAGCGTCAGCACCGTGGTGGTCAGGTCCGGCACCCCGATCCGACGCACGGTCGCGTTGCGAACCCCCATGGCCAGAGCGAGCAGCGCGATCAGCGCGTCAGCGGAGACGGCGTTCGAGGGCACGTCGAGCGCCAGCGCCCCAGCGGTGGCGAGGCCCAGCAGGGAGACCTCGATGGCGAGCGCGCGGGCGAGATCGCTGGGAGCCCGCTTCGCGGTCATTCGGGCGAGCATCCCGCCGGTGCCGGCGCCGACCAGAAACGCCCCCAACGAAACGAGCGGTCCGACGACCGGCAGCCCGGTCCCGCCCGCGATCCCGAACCCGAGCAGCACGATGTTGCCGGTCATGTTGGCGGTGAACACACCCCCCAAGCCGAGATAGCTCGCCGCATCGACCAGCCCGGTGGTCAGGGTGAGCACCAGCAGTGCACGGGTCAGCGGGTGACGGATGCTTCGTGCGGCCGCCTCGCTCAGGGGCTCTTGATGGGACTGGACGAAAGGATGTGTCGCCTCCACGCGCAACCTCCAGGCTCGTAGGTGGATCTTGGATCTCGGGTCATCTATGGCCGCAGACCGCGCGCCTTCGGGCCGCCGGCGACCTGCTGGCGAACCAACTCGTGCGCTCGCTCGGCCCAGTCGCAGAGCAGCGGCCGAGTATCGCGAGGGTCGATGATCTCCTCGACCATGAACCGCTCGGCGGTCCGAAACGGCGAGCGCACCGCGTCCAGGCGGGCCTCGATCCGGGCCCGCAGCGCCTCGGGATCCTCGGCCGCCTCGAGCTCGCGCCGGTAGGCGGCCTCGAGGCCGCCGGCGATCGGCAGCGAGCCCCAGCTCCCCGACGGCCACGCGTAGCGGAGGTTGAGCCGAGAGGCGTTCCCGGCCGCCGAGCCGGCGATCCCGTACACCTTTCGCACCAGCACCGAGACCCAGGGCACGGTCGCCTGGTAGACGGCGACGAACGCCCTGGTCCCGCGCCGGATCGTCCCCGCGCGCTCGGCGCCGGTGCCGATCACGAAGCCCGGCTGGTCGACGAGGTTGCAGACGGGCAGGCGGAAGGTGTCGCACATGTCGACGAAGCGGGCGAGCTTGTCGGAGGCGTCGGCTGTCAGCCCCCCTCCGTAGACCTTGGGGTCCGAGGCGAGCACCCCGACCGGCCGCCCGTCGAGCCTCGCCAGCGCCGTGATCAGCGGGCGGCCGAAGCGGCGGCCGAGCTCGAAGACGGATCGGTGGTCGAATACAAGCTCGCAAATGCGTCGCATCTCGTAGGGTCGGCGCTCGTCGCGGGGGACGATCGACACCAACTCCTGCTCGCGGCGGTCGACCGGGTCGCTCGCGTCCGCGCGGGGCGGCGCCTCCCAGACGCTTCCCGGGAGATAGGAGAGGAATCGCCTGATCTGCGACAGGGCGTCCTCCTCGTCTTCGGCCTCGTTATCGACCGCCCCGGCGGCGGTCTGGGCCCGGGCGCCGCCGAGCTCCTCCTTGTCCGGCGACTCGCCCATGCCGGCCATTGCGACCACCGGCGGCCCAGCGACGAACAGCTGTGCACTGCCGCCGACGATGACGCTGAAGTGCGAGGCGACCACCCGGGCCGCCCCGAGCCCGGCACAGGGCCCCATCGCCGCCGCCACCACCGGCACCGAAGACAGGTTGTCGACCGCGGTCTCCCACCCCGGCACCTCGGGGACATAGGTGAACCCAAGCTGCTCCAGCTGCTTCACGCTGCCCCCGCCCCCGGTGCCATCGACCAGGCGAACCAGCGGGATTCGCAGCTCGTTGGCCAGCTTCTCCGCGTAGACGGCCTTGCGGAAGATGGCCGCGTCGGCGGCCCCGCCGCGGACGGTGAAGTCGTCGCCCTGCACCGCCACCCGGCGCCCGTCCAGTCGCCCTTGGCCGACCACGACGTTGGCCGGCCTCAGCCCGGTGAGCCGACCCTGGGAGTCGTACTCGCCGGCCCCGGCGATCGCGCCCGTCTCGTGGAAGGACCCAGGGTCGAGCAGCCGGTCGATCCGCTCTCGAACCGTCATCCGCCCGCTGGCGTGCTGTCGCTCGACCCGCTCGGCGCCGCCGAGCTCGCGGGCCAGCGCCTCACGGCGCCGAAGCTCCTCGATCTCGGCCTCCCAGCTCACCGGGCGAGCATATTCGGGGTCAGCCCGGGCCCACTCCCAGCGGCTCGACGTCCGCCCGGTCGGTCGGCCGCGGCGCGTAGGTTCCGGCCATCGACTTGATCCCGAGGGCCTGGCAGCTCCGCGCGCCCGTCTACCCGGCTGTGCGCCGGGGGCTCGTGGCTGCGATCCCGGTGGGGGTGGCGATGCTCGTCGACCTCGAGCTCGACGCTGCCGCCAGTGGGGCGATCGCCACCGGGGCGATGCTGGCCGGGTTCATCGCCTTCGACGCGCCCGCGCGCTCGCGCCTCGTGTGGCAGCTCCTCAGCGCCCCGGCGATCGGCGCCGCGGGGGCCCTCGGTGCCCTGACCGGCGAGCCGGGCGCTTTGGCGGCGCTGACAATGGCCGGCTTTGCGTCGGTCGCCGGGATCTCGGTGGCCGTATCACGCCGGCTCGCGATCGTCGGGCTGACCTGCGTGCTCGCCCTCCTGTTGGGACAGGGCCTGGCCCTGTCGCCCGACGAGGCCCCCGAGGCCCTGCTCCTCGGTGGCGCAGGCGTTGTCCTGCAGGCCCTGACCTCGGCCATTGCCTGGTCGCGAGATCGGGCCGTCGAGCCGATCGACCTGGCGGCGGGATTCCGGCGGGCTCGGCGAGCCGTGCGGGCGAACCTCGATCTCAGTTCGCCAAGCCTGCGCCACGCGCTGCGCTGGGGCACCGCCCTGGGCCTCGGCGTCGCCCTATACCACCTGATCGATTTCGGTCGTCACGGCTACTGGGTGCCGTTGACCGTTCTCTTCGTCCTGCGTCCGGAGCCCAACGAGACCATCGACAGGATCGGCATGCGAGCCGCCGGGACCGTGGGCGGACTGGCCCTGGCGACGCCGCTCGCGGAGCTGGTCGGCCACGACGCCGTCCCCGCGGCGATCGCGATCGCGATCGCAGCCGCCTTCTCATTCGCTCTGCTGGCGATCGAGTACGCCCTGTTCACGGCCGCGATCACCGCCTTCATCATCCTCACCGCCCACGCCCTCGGCCAGGCGGCGGCGCAGGCCGCCGGCCAGCGGGCGCTGGCCACCCTGGTCGGGCTCGCGATCGTCGCGGCCGCGGTCGTCCTGTGGGGGCCGCGTCGGGCCGGTTTGTGACCCTGGACGTTTGTTCGGGGCCGGGGATGTATGGTTTGGCCGGCCAGACAGGTGTGGTGCCCGACCGTTGGGCACTGGGAGAGGAGAGACTGGATGTCACGCTGGGTGAGGGTCGTCGCAGGGATGGTCGCCGTGCTCGCGCTGAGCGCGCAAACCGCGGTGGCGAAGGACTTCGCGCAGACGGCGCGCAACATCATTCCGTCGGGCCAGCTCGGGGTGCCGGGACCGGGAGCCGACACCCAGGCCCTGATGTACGACGGCCTCACCCCACTCTTCGACCAGGTCTCCACCGCCGACCTGAGCACCTACTTCAAGTCGGAGCGCTTCGGGATCGACACCGACGGTCCGGGGACCAACGAGAGCGTCCCTCGTCCCGGGGTCACAATCACCAGGGATCAATTCGACGTCCCGCACGTCAACTCGACGACCTACGACGGCGGGATCTGGGCGGCCGGCTGGCTCATCGCCGAGGATCGCGGCTTGCTGCTCCAGCAGGCCCGCTTCAACGGTCGCGTTGCCGCGATCGACGCCCCTGGACTGGATGCGATCAACTTGATTTCGGGGCTGAAGAACTTCCAGCCCAGCGCCCAGACCGAGGCCGAGGTCGCGAAGCAGACCAAGGCCCTCAAGGGCGCGGGCCCCGAGGGCGTCAAGGTCCTGCACGACATCGACACGTACATCTCCGGGATCAACGACTACCTCGACCTCCACAGCCCCTCGACCGCCGGACTGGACCCGCAACGACGTCTATGCGCTGAACGCGGTCAAGGGCCAGTTCGTCGGCCAGGGCGGCGGCGATGAGGCGCGCCGATCGCAGTTCCTCGGCGGCCTGCAGCAGCGGCTCGGGTCCAAGCACGGGCTGAGCGTCTTCAACGACCTGCGCCAGTTCAAGAACGAAGGCAGCCCGACCAGCGTCGACGGCAACTTCCCCTACGGCGACCTCCCGTCCGATCCGCGCGGCAGCGTGGTCCTCGACCCCGGCAGCTTCAGCTCGACCCCGTCGGTGGCCAAGCAGGCCCTTCCCAAGCAGGCGACGACGGAGCCGACCCGGGCCAGCAACGAGCTGATGATCGACGCCAAGCACTCGGCCACCGGCCATCCGCTGTTGGTCGGCGGGCCGCAGATCGGCTACTTCTTCCCCGGGTTCACGTACGAGATCGACATGCACGCCCCCGGCCTGGTGTGGCGCGGGGCGACCTCGGCCCCGTTTCCGGGCTACATGCTGATCGGCCGAGGGTCCGACTTCGCCACCACACTGACCTCGTCGAGCGGCGACATCATCGACCAGTACGCGGAGACTCTCTGCGGCGGCAGTCAGTACAAGTACCGCTACAAGGGCACGTGCCGGACGATGGGGACCTTCAACGCCGGCACCCTGAACGGCGACCCGGTCAGCTTCAGGACCACTGTCCATGGGCCGGTGATCGGCTACGCCACCACCGACGGCCGCCAGGTGGCGATCTCGTACAAGCGCTCCAGCTACGGGAAGGACGTGCTCGATCAGCTGCTCTTCCGCCGGCTGTCGACCGGCCGCGTGCACGACCCGGCCTCGTTCTTCAACGCCGCCTCGCTGACGCCTCAAACGTTCAACTCGTTCTACCTCGACCACAAGCACATCGCCGAGTTCACAAGCGGCCGGCTGCCGGTGCGCGCGGCCCACGTCGATCCCGGGCTGCCGACCGTGGGGACCGGGGGCTACGAGTGGCGCGGCTTCATCGGCAAGAACCAGCACATCCACGGCATCGATCCGAAGCGGGGAACGATCGTCAACTGGAACAACATCTCCGCCCACGGGTTCGGCGCCGCGGACGACAACTGGGGGGGCAACGGCTCCGCTGCCCG
This sequence comes from uncultured bacterium, assembly GCA_963811625.1. Taxonomy (GTDB): domain Bacteria; phylum Actinomycetota; class Thermoleophilia; order Solirubrobacterales; family 70-9; genus AC-56. The sequence goes on from CAWERS010000002.1 coordinate 789,384, forward strand.
CGTCGACCTGCTGAATCGAAATCTGCGCCTCGAACGGAACCCCCATGGCAAGTGGAACCTGGCGCCCGTCACCTCGGCGATGAATGCTGCTGCGACCCAAGATGTGAGGGTTGTCGACACCGTCCCGCTGCTGGCCCGGCTGCTGAAGGGCTCGGTGGCCCCCAACCAGCAGGCCCAGAAGATGCTGTCGATCATGATCGGATGGCGCCAGCGCGGCGGCAGCCGGCTCGACAAGAACCTCGACGGCGAGATCGACGATCCCGGTGCGGCGATCATGGACACCGCCTGGCCGAGGATCGCCGACGCGTTCATGAAGCCGCAGCTCGGCCCTCAGCTCGACGAGTTGAGCTCGCTGTTCTCGCGCTTCAGTCAGCCTCCGGGCGGGCAATACGACGGCTGGTACCAGTACTTCGACCGCGACGTCGGGCGCCTGCTCGGGGAGCGGGTCGTCGATCCGTCTCCAGAATCGCTATTGCGGGCACGGCAGCAAGAGCAAGTGCCGGCAGGCGGTCTGGAACGCGATCAAGGCCGCCGGCGTCGAGCTGACGGCCGACCAGGGGAGCTCGAATCCGTACGCGTGGCGGGCGGATGCGACCGCCGAGCGGATCCACTTCGCTCCGGGTCTGCTGAGCACGACGATGCGCTACACCAACCGTCCGAGCGGGATCCAGCAGGTGATCTCCTTCAACGGCCACCGCTAGAAGCGGGAAAAACGAGACCGGCGGCGCTCTGCCGCGCGCGGTTGATCCCTAGAATCCGTTCGGTTGGCAGGGACGCAGTTGCAATGCCGAAGGTCGTTGGCCAAACGTAGGGAGATGCTCGCCCCGTGGCGAACGGCTGTGCGCGCCCTGATCGGGGCGCTAGGCGCTGCGCTGATCGCGGCGCCGGCGGCTGGCGCCCATCAGGGCGACATCAGGACCTACGCCGGCACGGGCACGGCGGGCTTCTCGGGCGACGGGGGGCAGGCCAGGCGAGCCAAGCTCGACGCCCCGGGCGGGCTCGCTATTCACTCCGGCAACCTCTACATCTCGGACCACGGCAATCACAACAACCGGGTCCGCAAGGTGAACAGCTCGCGTCGGATCAGCACCGTGGCGGGCAGGAGCGGCGCCGGCTTCTTCGGCGACGGGGGCAAGGCCACCAGGGCCAAGCTCAACTACCCGATCGGGCTGGCCGTCGACGGATCCGGCAGGCTCTACATCGCCGATTCTCACAACCACGTGGTGCGGAGGGTCGGCACCTCGGGCAAGATCGGCACGATCGCGGGCACCGGGACTGCCGGCTTCCTCGGCGAGGATAGCCCCGCCACCTTCGCCCACCTCAACTACCCGTGGGGGCTGGCGGTGAGCGTGGGCGGCTACTACATCGCCGACTCCAACAACAACCGGGTGCGCAGGGTGAGCAACTCGGCAACGATCACCACGGTCGCCGGCAACGGGGCCTTCGGCTTCTCGGGCGACCATGGCCCGGCCACCGCCGCCAAGCTCGAGGAGCCGGGCGCGGTGGCGGTGGACGGCTCCGGCAACCTCTACATCGCCGACTTCGGCAACAACCGGGTGCGCAAGGTGGACAGCTCGGGGAAGATCACCACGGTTGCGGGAATGGGCGCCCAGGGCTTCTCCGGCGACGGGGGCAAGGCCACGAAGGCGAAGCTCAACTCCCCCAGCGGGTTGGTCGTCGACCACTCGGGGAACCTGTACATCGCCGACTCGGGCAACAACCGGGTGCGGAAGGTGAATGGGGCCGGGAGGATCATCACCGTCGCCGGCACCGGGAAGGAGGGCTTCTCCGGCGACGGGGGCAAGGCCACCAAGGCCAAGCTCAACTACCCGATCGGGCTGGCCTTGGATCACGGGCACAACCTCTATGTCGCCGACTCCGGCAACCACCGCGTGCGCAGGGTGGCGGCGGTGAAGTGAAGGTCGAGGACCAGATCCTCGACCTTCAAAACCCGCAAGAAGGCGCAACGGTGGGGATTCGTTGATCTAGGAGGGCAATCGAGCACCGTGAAAAGACAGCTTTGACCCGTCCATCCGCAATCTCCAGACTCGGCCTCCCGCTTCTCTTGGGCGTCGTCGCCACCTCCGCCTCCCTCGCCCTGGCCTCCTCGGCGCTCGCCGCCCCGGGCGACATCGGCACCGTCGCCGGCACCGGGACCCAAGGCTTCGAGGGCGACGGCGGCCCGGCGACCGAGGCCAACCTCGACTTCCCCTGGGGGCTCGGCTTCGACGCGGGCGCCAACCTCTACATCTCCGACTCCGGCAACCACAAGGTCCGCCGGGTCAACCCCGGCGGCACGATCACCACCTTCGCCGGCACCGGGGTCGCGGGCGCCGACGGCGACGGAGGCCAGGCCACCGAGGCCCAGCTTCACTCCACCGGGGCGGTGGTCGCGGACGGCGCCGGCAACCTCTACATCTCCGACTTCAACAACAACAAGGTGCGCCGGGTCGACCCCGGGGGCACGATCACCACCTTCGCCGGCACCGGGACCGCCGGCTCCGGCGGCGACGACGGCCCGGCCACCGACGCCGAGCTCGACCAGCCCCGCTCGCTGGCCCTCGACGGCGCCGGCAACCTCTACATCGCCGACTCGGGCAACAGCAAGGTGCGCCGGGTCGACCCCGGGGGCACGATCACCACCTTCGCCGGCACCGGAACGGCGGGCTCGAGCGGCAACGGCGGCCCCGCCACCGACGCCGAGCTCGACTACCCGGTCGGGCTCGCCTTCGACGCCTCCGGCCGGCTCTACATCTCAGACGCCGGCGCCAGCCGGGTTCGCCGGGTGAGCGCCGGGGGCACGATCAGCGCCTTCGCCGGCACCGGGACCGCCGGCGACTCCGGCAACGGGGGCCCGGCGACCGACGCCGAGCTCGCCAGCCCCTACGGGCTGGCCGTCGACGCCGCCCAAAACGTCTACATCGCCGACTTCACCAACAACACGGTGCGCCGGGTCGCCCCCGGGGGCACGATCAGCGCCTTCGCCGGCACCGGCACCGCCGGCCCGGACGGCGACGGGGGCCCGGCGACCTCGGCCCAGCTCGACTTCCCCCACGGGCTCGCGCTGGACGGCTCCGGCAACCTCTTGATCGCCGACTCCGGCAACCACCGGGTGCGGATGGTGGCCGAGTCCTTCCCGCCCGAGACCACGATCGACTCCGGCCCCACCGGGACCACCAACGACCCGACCCCGAGCTTCAGCTTCTCCTCCTCGGAGGCCGGATCGAGCTTCGAGTGCCGGGTCGATGCCGGGGCCTTCGCCGCCTGCAGCTCGCCGCAGACGACGGCGCCGCTCGCCGACGGCGCCCACACCTTGCGGGTGCGGGCGATCGATCCGGCCGGCAACGTCGACCCGACCCCGGCATCACGCACGTTCACGGTCGACGCGACGCCGCCCCAGACGACGATCGATTCCGGCCCCACCGCCAACACCAACGACCCGACCCCGAGCTTCTCGTTCAGCTCCTCGGAGGCCGGATCGAGTTTCCGAGTGCAAGCTCGACTCCCGCTCGTTTGCCGCCTGCAACTCGCCGCGGACGCTGGCGCACCTGGCCGATGGATCCCACAGGTTCCGCGTCCGGGCCACCGACGGGGCCGGCAACGTCGACCCAACCGCGGCCACGCGCACGTTCACGGTGCGAACCGCCTCGGTCAGCATCTCCGGCGCGAAGCTCGTGATCGCGGCGGCGCCCGGTGCCCGTGACAATCTCGCCATCACCCGTCCCTCGCCCTCCATCCTCAGGATCACCGACCTGCCGTCTGGCTCCTACACGGGCTCGGGCGTCCACGCCTTTGGAGGCTGCACTCGAAGCCGCGACTACACGGCCAACTGCCCCGCCGCGGGGATCAGCCTGATCGACGCGTCTGGCGGCGACCAGGCCGACAAGGTGACCAACTCGACTTCGGTCGCGAGCGTGCTTCATGGCGGAGCCGACAACGATCGCCTTACCGGGGGCCCAGCGCGCGACATCCTGGTCGGGGGGGCGGGTGTCGACGTGCTCAGCGGACGGGGCGGGAGGGACCTGCTGGTGGCCCGCGACGGAGTCTCGGACGGGCTGATCGCTTGCGGCGCCGGCGCGAACGACCGCGCAAACCTGGACCCGCTGCCCTCGGATCCCGACGCGGTGGTCCGGGGCTGCGAGACCAAGCAGCGCTGAGCACCTCGGGTCGAGCTATCGATGAACAGCGGCCAGCAGGGCGGCGTATGAGCGAATCAGCAGCGCCCGCTCGCTGGCCAGGCGGGGGTCCGTCCGGATCGCATCCGGATGCCATGCTGCATGATTGGCGGGCGCCAGAGGGCGACTTCGAGCCCACCGGTTGGTAAGCTGGCCGCGCCCCGGGGAGAGATCGAGGTGGAGAGAGGACAGGTAGCGGCCGTGCGGCCCCTTGCGGGCCTCGCCGTGGTGCTCGTGGCGATGCTCGGCTTCGCCGGCTCGGCATCGGCGGCGCCGCAGCCGTTCGGCCACTCGTGCACGCCCCAGAACGGGGTCCGCTTCTGCCCCAGCGTCGACTCCGCCCACCGCGTCCCGTCGTTCGACGGAGTCCCGCTCGACGTCGACGTCACCCTGCCGGCGAACGGGCACGGCCCATGGTCGACGATCGTCATGCTGCACGGCTACGGCGGCAACAAGACGAGCTTCGAGTCGAGCTCGCCGGACGGCCACTACAACAACACCTACTACGCCCGCCATGGGTACGCGGTGGTCACCTCGACCGCGCGCGGGTTCGGCAACTCCTGCGGGGGCGGGCCGACCGGCGACCACGCCGGCGCCTGCGGCCAGGGCTACATCCGCCTGGCCGACACCCGCTACGAGGCCCACGACACCCAGTACCTGCTCGGCCTGCTCGCCGACGAGGGAATCGCCAAGCCCAAGGAGATCGGCGTCACCGGCGTCTCCTACGGGGGCGGACAGAGCATGGAGCTGGCCTTCCTCCACAACAAGGTCCGCAAGCCCAACGGCAACCTGGTCGCCTGGCGGAGCCCGGACGGCAAGCAGATGTCGATCGGCGCCGCCTATCCGCGCTGGCCATGGTCGGACCTGGTCGACGCGCTGCTGCCCAACGGCCGCTTCCTCGACACCCGGGTGGCCCCCTTCAAGCAGAGCCTGAAGCCGGTCGGGGTCCCGATTCAGAGCTACGTCGGCGGCCTCTACGCCCTCGGCGTCGCCACCGGGTACTACTGCGGTGGCGCCCCGGCGTCGGCGCCCTGCACCAACCCCGAGGCCGACATCACCTCCAACTACGCCTTCATCAACGCGGGCCAGCCGCTGTCGGCGAACGCGAAGGCGGCGCTCGAAAGCGTCTATCTGCACAACGGCGCCTACTCGCTCGGGTTCCTCGCTGGGCACCCGCGCCCCTCGCCGCTGCTGATCCAGAACGGGTGGACCGACGACCTGTTCCCGCCCTCGCAGGCGCTCAGGGTCTACAACTTCGTCCGCTCCAAGTACGGGGCCAAGTTCCCGGTCGGGCTCCAGTTCGGCGACCTCGGTCACGCCCGCGGCACCAACAAGGCCGCCACCAACCTCTACTTCTCAGACCAGGCGGCCCGGTTCTTCGCCGACCATCTGAAGGGCGGCCCCGGGCACGCCCCGAATCCCGGAAGCGTCTCCGCGTTCACCCAGACATGCCCCAGCTCGAAGCCGGACGGGGGCCCGTTCCAGGCCGCCAGCTGGCGGGGCCTCCCGCACGGCAAGCTGACCTTCGGCGACGCCGGGCACCAGACCTTCACCTCGGCCGGGGGCGACCCGACGGTGGCGCAGGCATTCGATCCGATCAGCGGCACCACCGACGCCTGCAAGACGATCAGCGTCAGCAACGAGTCGAACGTGGCCCGGTACGACCTCCCGCTGAGTCAGGGCGTCACCATGCTCGGCCTGCCGACGGTTCGGGCGACCATCGACGTCAGCGGCCAGTACGGGCAGATCGACGCTCGCCTGTGGGACATCGCGCCCGGCGAGAGCCAGCGCCTGATCACCCGCGGCGTCTACAGCCTGAGGAACGACCAGAGCGGCAAGATCGCCTTCCAGCTCCACGGCAACGGCTATCGCTTCGCCAACGGGCACGTGATCGAGCTCGAGCTGCTGGGCCGCGACGCCCCCTACTACCAGGCGAGCAACTTCCCGGTCAGCATCGACGTCTCGAAGCTCACCGTCAGCATCCCGACCAAGTAGCGCGTGGGGCGCATCCAGCGCGTCCGGTCGTGGTCGCATAGGATCCTCCGCGGCTCCCGGCCGACCTCGCCCATGCACCGCCCCCTGATCATCACCGCCTCGGTCGCCGCGCTCGGCATCGGCCTGCTGGCCGGCTGCGGGGACTCCTCCAGCGACTCCAGCACGACGGCGGCCAACTGCAAGCCCGATCAGCTCCCGACCCAAACCCAGGGGGAGCTCACGGTGGCCACCGACAAGCCTGCCTACCCGCCCTACTTCGAGGACGACGATCCCACCAACGGGAAGGGCTTCGAAAGCGCGGTGGCCTACGCGATCGCCGATCAGCTCGGGTTCGAGCGCTCGGAGGTTCACTGGGTGACCGAGCCGTTCAACTCCTCCTACGCCCCCGGCCCGAAAAACTTCGACTTCGATGTCAACCAGATCTCGATCACGCCGGCACGCGAGCAGCACGTCGACTTCTCCGCTCCGTACTACACCGCCAACCAGGCCGTCGTCGCCACCGAGGGCTCGGCGGCGGCTGATGCGACCTCGCTGGCCGATCTCCAGGACGCCACCATCGGGGTCCAGATCGGGACCACCAGCCTCGACGCGGTCAACGCGGAGATCGAGCCGTCGACCGACCCGAAGGTGTTCAACGACTCCAACGACGTCGTCACGGCGCTGAAGCAGGACCAGGTCGACGCGGTGGTGGTGGACCTGCCGACGGCGCTCTACCTGACCGCCGCGCAGGTGCCCACCGCGACCATCGTCGGCCAGTTCAGCGCCCCCGGCGGGGACCAGTGGGGCGCCCTGCTGGCCAAGGATTCGCCGCTCACAGCCTGCGTCTCGGGGGCGATCGACAACCTGCGCTCCTCCGGCGATCTGGGACAGATCGAGACCCGCTGGATGAGCCAGGCCGCCAAGGCCCCCGTCCTTCAGTAGGCGAGCCCGGGCGATAGATCTGCCGCCGCTCGCGCTGGGAGCATCCGGCGCGTGGGCGCCACCGAAGCGACGCTCGACCGCCGCGCCGCGCGCGAGCAGGCGAAGCGTCGCCACGCGCGGCGCGGGCAGGCGATCGCGGCGGGCTCGTCGGTGGTCGTGCTCGGGGGCCTCGCGGCGCTGACGCTGACCAGCCCCGGCTGGCCCGACGTGCGCGATACCTTCTTCTCTTGGACCGCCTTCAAGGACTCGTTTCCTGACGTGCTGTCGGCGTTCTGGCTCGACGTCAAGATCTTCTGCGTGGTCGAGGTGGCGGTGCTGCTCCTGGGGTTGGTCGTCGCCGTGCTCCGGACCAGCCGCGCGGCCGCCCTGTTCCCGCTCCGGCTGCTCGGGGCGGTGTTCGTCGACGTGTTCCGGGGCATCCCGACGATCCTGCTCGTCTACCTGGTCGGCTTCGGGATCCCCGCCCTGGAGCTCTCCGGCCTCCCGACCGACCCAATCGTGCTCGGGAGCATTGCCCTGACCCTCTCCTATGGCGCCTACGTGGCCGAGGTCTACCGCGCCGGGATCGCCTCCGTGCACCGCGGCCAGCACGACGCGGCGCTGGCGATCGGGCTCAACGAGGGGCAGGCGCTTCGCCACGTGATCCTGCCGCAAGCGGTACGCCGCGTCGGGCCGCCGCTCCTGAACGACTTCATCGCGCTGCAGAAGGACGTCGCGCTGCTCTCGATCCTGGGGATCGTGGAGGCCTTCCGGCAGGCGCAGATCATCGCCGCGTCGACCTTCGAATACACGCCGCTGGTCGCGGCGGCGCTGCTCTACCTGTGCGTCACGGTACCGCTGGCGCGACTCCTGGATCGGATCGGATTCGGCACCGGCGGGCTCACAGTATGAGCCCACCCGTGCTCGAGGTGCGCGGGGTGACCAAGTCGTTCGGCGAGCTCGAGGTGCTGAGGGGCGTCGACCTCGAGCTCGAGGAGCATCGGGCGGTGGCACTGATCGGCGCCTCGGGCTCCGGCAAGTCGACGCTCCTGCGCTGCATCGACCTGCTGGTGGAGATCGACGACGGCGACGTCTTCCTCGACGGCGAGGTGATCACGGATCCCTCGGTGGATCCGGTCGCGGTCCGCCGCCGGCTCGGACTCGTGTTCCAGGCCTACAACCTGTTTCCCCACCTGACCGCGATCGAGAACATCGTCCTCGGCGACCGCCGCGCGCACGGAGCGTCCCGCGCCGAGGCCGAGGACCGGGCGCGCGCCTTGCTCGAGCGGTTCGGGCTCGCGGGGCGCGAGGACGTCTACCCCGACGAGCTGTCGGGCGGACAGCAGCAGCGGATCGCGATCGCCCGCGCCTTCGCCGGCCGGCCGCGGGCGCTGCTGCTCGACGAGGTCACGAGCGCCCTCGACCCGGAGCTGGTCGGCGAGGTGCTCGACGCGGTCCGTGACCTCAAGCACGAGGGCGCGACGATGATCATCGCCACCCACGAGATGGGCTTCGCTCGCGAGGTCGCCGACCAAGTCGGATTCCTCCACGACGGCAGGATTCTCGAGCTTGGCTCGCCCGAGCAGGTCCTGACCGAGCCCGAGCGGCCCGAAACGCAGCGGTTCCTGCGGCGGCTGCTGGAGGCGGGGAAGATCTAGAACCAGGCCCGGTCAGCCCGCCTCGAGATGCTGCTTCAGGCCCTCGGCGGCGCTCTTGGTCAAGAGCTCCTTGACCTTGCCCTCGATCGGGCCGCGGAGCAGCAAGCCGAGCATCCGCCCGGGGTCGGTGCGCAGGCCGTAGGTCGCGCGGGTACCTCCGCCGTCCAGCTCCTCGAACGTCCAGGACCCCGTCAGCCACTTGGTCTCGCCCTTCTCCTGCTCCCAGGAGAGCCCGCCGGGCGGGTCGTAGGAGAAGCGAAGCCAGGAGCGCACCTTCTTCACCATCGCATCCGACAGCGTCTCGACCACCAGGGCTCGGCCCTGGTCGTCGCGCTCCAGCACCTCGACCTCCTCCAGCGTGCCCTGCCACCGGGGGGAGCTCTCGATGTCCGCGGCGACCTCGTAGCAGCGCTCGCGCGGAGCCTCGATCTCGACCGTCCAGCTCGCTTCCAAGGTGGCCACGGCGGCGAAGGCTACGCCCCGCGGGGGGCCGATGGCGGGTGGACGGGCCGCTACTGAGCGGGCGGCCCGTCCACCGAGGTCAGTCGGATGCGCTCAGGCCGGCTCAGCCCAGCGCGTGGTCAGGTTGTAGATCACCAGGACGTCGAGGGCGATCACCAGGATCGACCACAGCGGGAAGGCCGTGATCAGCCCGATCTGGGCGATCGCGTTGACGGTGGCGAAGAAGACCGCCGTCCACCGGGACCAGCTGGCGGCGACGAACAGCCCGCAGGCGGTCAGGGTCATGATCACGCCCAGGATCAGGTGGATCCATCCCCAGGCCGTGAAGTCCCAAACGATCACACCGCCGCTTCCGCCGACCGTGACCACGTCATCGTTGAGGATCCCGGCCAGCCCGTAGAAGAAGTTCAGGAAGCCGACCATGAGCAGGATGACGCCGGCGAACACCGCCCAGCCGGTCGGTCCCGGATCGGTCCGGGTCGTGTCTCGTGCTGACATTCGTTTCTCCTTTCCCGTGCCCCTCAGAAGGCACGGAGACAGTATTTCGCGCCCGAGGGAGGGAGTCCTGGCCTACTGGGAGCGGTGGAGCGCGGTCGGGATCGTCATCAGCAGGATCCTCAGGTCGAGCCAGAACGACCAGTTCTGGATGTACCAGTTGTCCCACTCCGCGCGATCCGCAAGCGAGGTGCCGGGCCCGAGCCGGTGAACCTGCGCCCAGCCGGTGATCCCCGATCGGACGCGGTGGCGCTCGTCGTAGCGCCGGACCCGCTCGGCGAAGTCCCCCGCAAGCTCGGGGCGCTCGGGGCGCGGCCCCACCAGGCTCATCTCACCTCGCAGCACGTTGGCCAGCTGAGGCAGCTCGTCCAGCGACCACGCCCGGATGAACCGCCCCACCGGGGTGCGCCGATCGTGCCCCTCGACTCCACCTGGAGCGAGCTCACCGGCCGGGATCGGAGCCTGATCGCCGCTGGGCGCGTCGCGCATGGATCGGAACTTGAACAGGTCGAACTGTCGACCGTCGCGGCCCACGCGGCGTTGGCGGAACAGAACCGGTCCCGGCGAGGACAGGCGAACGGCGATCGCGACCGTCGCCATCAGCGGAGCCAGGACGAGCAGGAGCAGCGCGGTCGCGACTCGGTCGATCCCGTGCTTGAGCGCGAACTGCCAACCCTGCGGGTCGACCTGGCGGAGCTCCAACAGCGGGATTCCGCCGACGTGCTCAAGCACCATCCGGTTGGTGGCGTCGTCGAACAATCGCGGCACGACGGCCATCGTCAACCCCCGGTCGCGGCAGCGTCGCACCAATCGCCTCAAGGTCACGTCGGGATCGATCTGAAAGGCGAAGATCGCGTGGCGAGCCCCCGTCTCGGTGACGATCGCATCGAACTCGGCCGGGGACCCGAGCACCGGTGCGCCTCGCCGGCCCAGCTCGCCCTCGGACACCGGGTCCGAATCGACGAAGCCGATCGGGATCAGGCCAAGGCTTCCATCCGTGCGCAGGTGGCGCTCCAACCGCGAGCCGACCTCCCCTGCGCCCACGATCAGCGCCGGCCGGCCCGAAAGTCGCGCTCGCCGGGCGTGCAGGCGGACCGTGGACCACACGAACCGCCACGACACCAGCAGGGCGGTCGCAAGCCCGAGCTCGATCGTGATCAACGCCGAGTCGGTGGTCTCGGGACGGGTCAGCTGAACGAGTCCGGCCACCGCGACCGCTGCGGTCGCCGTGGCCCCGACGATCCGGGTCAGCCGATCGAGCCGTGGGATCTGAGCGTGCGGGTCGTACAGACGGCCTGCCGCCAGCAGTACCACCGTGAGCGGGCTGACCAGCAGCACCGCCGCATAGGAGGGGGCCGGGTTGATCGCATCCGCGATCACCATCGCGGCCAGCAGCAGGAGCGCGTCGACGGTGAGAGTCACGTACAGGAACCCTTCGCCCTCGAACAGCCAGCTGAGCCAGGGCTTGAGCCGGGCGGTTCGCGGGGTGGAGACGGCAACCGGAGGGGCGTCCGCCCCGACCGCCACCCCCGCGGCGATCCCGTTGGCGTGCTCGGTTGAGGAGATCGTCTGAGACATGGCGCGGGATCGGCCGGGCGGCCAAGGATCGCCTTGCGTGTGGCAGGGGTGGTATCGGCCCCGGGTACCGGCGGCTTGAGCGTTCCGGGCCGGTGCCGGGTCGAGGGTTTCGCCCGCCGGGCGTTGGGGAAGTCGTCTACGCCGGGAGGGGCTAGGACTCGCGCACGAGGTAGACGCTCCCGCCGCTCGCGTACTCGACCGCGAAGCCGTGGGCCTTCAGGGCTTCGATCGCTACCGGCAGGTGGGCGATCACCCCCCCGACATGTAGGCGCTCGACCTCGCGGGTGGGGTCTCCGCGCCAGCCACGGAGGATGCCGTAGTTGCCTCGGAGCTCCGAGGGGCGGAAGTGCTCCAGCCAGCCGTCGATCACGACCGGGGTTCTGGGCGAGCGCCAGAGCACATACGAGCTGGCGCCCGCGTAGGCGGCGATCCGCCCGTGCTTGGGCGGGTGGCGAAGTGCGTACCTGACCGCGGCGAAGCCGGGGGCGTCGTTTCGCGCCGGGCCGAGAATCGCCGCATACGTGAGCACGGCGGCCAGCGCGGCCACCCCGGCGAGCGCCACCAGGGCGCGCGGCTGCGGGGTGGAGCGGTCCGGGGCCGAGCAGGCGATCAGAACCGCCAACGCCGGTGCGACGAAGATCAGGTTGCGCATCGAGAGGGCGGCGAAGAGCACGAAGCCGCCCACGATCAGCGGCGGCATCAACCGCCTGGGGCGTGGGGAGCGCCACCAAAGCCAGGCCGCCAACCCCGTGACGATCGTCAGATATGCGATCGCAGGGGGCGACTGGGTGACAGGCTGCCACTCGGTGGTCGCCAGCGAGATCGCCGGGTTGCGAAAGCTGAACACGTAGGTCCAGATCGCGCTGCCGAGCGGGGTGGCCAGGGTCACGGTGGCCGCCGCGACGACGCCCACGCCGGCCAAGAGCGCGACCCGGTGGCGGGTGATCGCATCCGGAAGCCCGCGTCGGTTGTCGGCGATCAGCCCCGCGGTGGCGAGGCCGATCAGCAGCAGGCCGGCGATGAACCCGCCGTGGAGGTTCGCCCAGAGGCCGAACAGCAGCAGGATCGCGAGCAGCACCCAGCGCAGGCGGCGCTCACCGATCGCCGGCTGCGGCCGCCAGACCCACAACAGCAGGGCGATCAGAACGCAGAACGCGAGCAGGGTGAAGCCGGCCGCCCGGGGGTGGGCTATCGCCAGCAGCCCCGGGACGTAGAGCGCCGCGGTCGCGATCATCAGCGCCGCGCCCTTGCGGCGGATGCAGTAGAGGACCAGCGCCAGCGGGGCCGCGATCAAGGTGGCATACAGGACCGTGAGCCCGGTGATCCCGATCGATCGCGCCGCGGCGTAGAAGCCGAGCTCCGAGAGCCACTGCTGGTTCAGCCAGGGACGACCCTGGCCGATCGTGGGGAAGGGATCATGGGTGACGAACCCGTGCTCGCTGATGAACCGCCCGGTGAACAGCTGCAGGTAGAGGTCGCCGCTTCGGTTGCGGTCGACGCACAGCGCGACCCCTGCCACCAACATGGTCAGAGCCGCGATCAGCAGCCTGGTTCGGGCCGGGCTTGGCGCGATGACGGGCACGAGGCTCGTCGGCATGATCCACAAACCGACGGCGGAGCGTCAGCCGGCGCGCTCGACTCGGCTCAGCAGCCGGTGCGTTTCCTCGCTGAGCTCGGGCGCCGACAGGTCGACCCCGGGCGGGAGCTCGAGGTGGAGGCCGGCCGTGAGGTCGATCCGGATCCGGGCTCGGCGAGGCCGGCATCGGAGCACGTGTCCGCCCCGGGCACGATCGGCGGTGACGAAGTGGAGGTGGTAGCCGCTGACCTCGATCCCCCTGCTGTAGTCGGGGAAGCGAAAGCCGACCACCGTGCCCTCCACGTCCCGGAGCTCGAACACGTGCTGGTCCGCCACCACCTCCCCCAGCGGCCGGTAGGGAGGGCTCTGTCGCGGAACCGAGCGGGCTCGAATCAGCTCGAAGACGCCATCGATCCGAACCGCGCACGCCGCCGCCCCATAAGGTTGTCGGCGGTCCAGCAGCCGCTCCAGCGCGGGATGGTCGAGCCGGCGCTCAAGCTCGAAGTCGACGGTCGGCGAGAACCAGACCAGGACCGCGAACGGAGTCCGGGCCGATTCGTCGACCTCGCCAATCGTCCCCCCGACGTCGGCGCGGTAGAAGCGGCCGTCGACCGCGATCATCTCGCCGTCGAGCCCGTTCAGCGTCCCGAGGCCGAGATCGCCGTGCTCGGCGAGCTCGGCGAAGGTGACGTCGCCGTCATACGCTCCGTCCAGCAGGGCGCCGATCGTCGACGCCTGAAACAGCACGTGGGGAGCGCGCTCGGCGTGGAGCTCCTGGTGCCGGAGCGCCTCGACGTGCAGAGATTTGACCAAGCGCTCGTCGAGCACGCGGGTGAGTGTCCCATGCGCTCTCGGTAGGGTCGTGCCATGAGGGCCGGCGAGGCGCGGGAGCTGTTCGCAGCCGTGCCCGTGGCGCGCCTGGCCACAGCCGACGCCGAGGGGCGCCCGCATCTGGTGCCAATCTGTTTCGCGCTCGACGGCGACCTGGTCTACACAGCGGTGGATCAAAAGCCGAAACGCACCACGGCGCTTCGTCGGCTCGAGAACCTCCTCGTCAACCCATGTGCCAGCGCGCTCGCCGATCGCTACGACGACGACTGGTCGCGACTCTGGTGGGTGCGCGCCGACGGCATCGCGCGCACGATCGAGGTCGGCGCGCCCGAGCATCGTCACGCTGTGTCACTGCTCGCCGATCGATATCCGCAGTACCGCGCCGACCCCCCCGCCGGGCCCGTGATCGCGCTCGCCGTGGAGCGCTGGACCGGCTGGCGGTACGATCCGTTGCCGGGACCGCGATCATGAATCACGAAGCCGATCGGGCGTTCCTGCGGGGCATCACCGAAGCGCGGTTCTCGCGCCGAGGGCTGCTGCGCGCCGCCGGAGCGGGGGCGGCCGGTGCCGGGCTGATCGGCTTCCTGGAGGCCTGCGGGATCGCCGGCACCCGGGGGACGGGCGCCCAGAACGTCAACTGGTCGGTCTTCTGGGCCCAGCAGCACAAGGCGGGCGTCCTCGACTGGGCGAACTGGCCGCTGTACATCGACTTCGAGCACGGGGGCGGTCATCCCTCGATCGACCTGTTCACCAAGCGGACCGGGATCGAGGTCAAGTACAACGGCGTGATCCAGGACAACTCGTCGTTCTTCGCCCAGATCAGCCCGGTGCTCCAGGCCGGCCAGTCGATCGGCTACGACCTGATCGTGATCAGCGACGGCTGGGAGCTGACCCAACTGATCCAGAACCGGTGGCTGATCCCGCTCGATCAGTCGCGGATGCCGAACTTCCATCGGTACGCGGGGGCGATCGCCCGCAACCCCCCGTTCGATCCCGGCAACCGGTACACCGCCTCCTGGCAATCGGGGCTGACCGGGATCGCCTACGACCCGCGAATGACGGGAAGGGAGGTCACCAGCGTCAAGGACCTGTGGGACCCCGCTTTCGCGGGCAAGGTGGGAATGATGAGCGACGACACCGAGCTCGGCGCGGTCGGCATGCTGGCGCTGGGGATCACCAACCAGACGCGATCCACTCCCGAGGACTGGCGCCGGGCGGCGGACCTGCTGACCAAGCAGCGCGACCAGGGGATCGTGCGCCAGTACTACGACCAGAGCTACATCAAGGCGCTGGAGGACGGCGACACCTGGATCAGCCAGGCGTGGTCGGGCGACATCTTCCAGGCCAACTACTCCGGCTACCCGCACCTGAAGTTCGTCGTGCCGGTCGAGGGCGCGATGCTGTGGCACGACAACTGCATCATCCCCCTGCACGCCGCCCACCCCGTGGACGCGATGGAGTGGATCAACTTCTACTACCAGCCCCCGGTCGAGGCGATGATCGAGGACTGGGTGAACTACCTCTGTCCGGTGCCGGCGGCGAAGAGGGTGATCGCGGATCGGCTCGACGACCCGGCGGTGGCCAACAGCCCGCTGGTGTTCCCGCCCAAGTCGATGCAGCGGCGCTTCCGCAGGTACTACGACTTCAAGGGCGTGGACGACCACGACCTCTACACCTCGATCTTCGACCCGATCATTCAGTCGTGAGCGCCCACGAATGACAGCTCGCGCGGCCAACCGTCGCCAATGGGCGGTGCCCTACCTGCTCGGGTTGCCGGCGGCGGCATGGCTGGCCCTGTTCTTCGTCGTCCCGCTGGTTGCGATCCTCTCCGTCTCGCTGATGACCGGGAACTCGGTCGACGGGTTCACCCTGACCTGGAACTTCGGCATCTATCCGGACGTGATCGACCAGTACTCGACGCAATTCGGCCGCTCCTTCCTCTACGGGGCGGCGTCGACCGCGATCTCGCTGGTGGTGATGTACCCGGTCGCCTACTGGATCGCGTTTCGGGGTGGTCGTTACAAGTCGACCCTCCTTTTCCTGGTCCTGCTGCCGTTCTTCGTCTCGTTCGTGATCCGGATCCTGTCGTGGCAGTTCATCCTCGCCGACCAGGGGATCGTGCTCGGCACTCTCAAGGACCTGCACCTGGTTCCGGAAAGCCTGCACGTTCTGTCGACCCCGACGGCGGTGATCGCCGGGCTCACCTACGACGCGCTGCCGTTCATGGCGCTGCCGTTATACGTGGCGCTGGAGAACATCGATCGCGCCTATGTCGAGGCGGCGGCGGACCTGTACGCGAGCCCGACCCAGCGATTCCTGCGCGTGATCCTGCCGCTCTCGGCGCCGGGGGTGTACGCCGGCATCCTCCTGGTCGCGATCACCAACATCGGCGACTACGTGAGCGCGGCGATCCTCGGCGGGCCGAACACGACCATGATCGGCAACATCATCCAGACCCAGTACGTTCAGAACTCGAACTACCCGACGGCCTCGGCGCTGGCCCTGATCCTGATGGTGGCGCTGCTGGCCGGCATGTACCTGTACGCACGGGCGTTCGGGACCAGGTCGATCCAGGAGTACGTTTGATGGAGGCCTCGACCGAGGCGGTCCGACCGCCCGCCGAGGCGAGGCCGGTGAAGCGGCGCTGGACCCGGTTCATCCTGCCCACCTACTCGGCGCTGGTGATCCTGTACACGCTGATCCCGATCGGCGTGATGGTCCTTTACGGGTTCAACCAGGCGCCGTCGGATCGCCTCACCTTCGCCTGGAAGGGCTTCACCCTGGAGTGGTACCGGCACCTGTTCGACATTCCGGACCTGACCACGGCGCTGGTCCATTCGCTTGAGATCGCAGTCCTCAGCACCCTGATCGCCACCGCCCTCGGAACCCCGGCGGCGATCGCCCTGTCGCGCTACAGGTTCCGCGGCCGCGGTGCCGGCGACCTGGTGATCCTCGCCGACATCGCCGCCCCGTCGGTGGTCGTCGGCGCCTCGCTGCTCGGCTTCTTCGTCTACTTCGGCATCCCCCGCGGGCTGACCACGATCCTGATCGCCCACGTCGCCTTCAACGTCGCCTTCGTGGTCATCGTCCTGCAGGCGAGGCTGGCGGATCTGGACGAGTCGCTGGTTGAAGCCGCTCAGGACCTGGGCGCGAACCCATGGACCGCCTTCTGGAGGGTCACCTTCCCGCTGATCTTCCCGGGGATCCTGGCCGCCGCGCTGCTCGCCTTCGCGCTCTCGATCGACGACTTCATCATCACCAGCTTCGTCGCCGGTCAAACCTTGACCTTCCCGCTCTGGGTCTACGGCTCGGTCAAGGTGGGGATCCCGCCGCAGGTGTTCGTGATGGGGACCCTGATCTTCCTGGCGGGGGTCATGTTCGCCGCCGCCGGCGTGATCGCGCAACGCCGTGGCCCGGCGGGGGCCGACGCGCGGGCCCGCCCGGTGACGTAGAGACGCGGGTTCAGGCGGCGAGCGGCTGGTCGCGCTGGCGTCGGCGGGCGCGGGGGGCGAGCAGCCCGCCCCAGTCCGCATCCTCGATCCGGGCGGGCTCGCTGGTCGCGACGAAGTCTGCCAGCGCATCGGCGAGTCCCTCGGGGTCCTCGAGATGCGGGAAGTGGGCAGCGCGGGGGAGGGTGACGAAGCGGCTGCCGGGGACCGCTTCGTGCATCGAGCGGCCGTGCTCGATCGGGATCGTGTGGTCGCGCTCCCCCCATGCGATCAGGGTCGGGAAGCCCCGCAGCAGGTACAGGCGGTCGCGGGCGCTGACCCGCTGACCGTGGACGTCGATCACCGACCGCAGCGTCTGCAGGAACGCTGTCCGGGCCCCGGGCTTGCCCAGGGGCCGCAGGGCTCGTGCGATCGCCTGCAGGTAGACACCCCGGCCGAACCCGCGGTCGCGCATTCGCGCGCCGGCGGCCCCCAACCCCTCGACCAGGCGCGGATGGGCGACCAGCCAGAGCCCGGCCGCGGCGCCGGGAAGGGCGGCCCCCCGAAGCATCGGGCTGACGTCGCGGCCCAAGCCCCCGCTGGAGACCAGGGCGAGGCGCTCGACCCGCTGCGGGAACTGGTAGAAGAACTGCATCGCCACCCCGCCGCCGAGGGAATGGCCGACGATGGTGGCGCGGTCGACTCCGATCACCGCCAGCAGATCGCGAATCACCGCGGCATGAGCCCCGAGCGAGTAGTCGCCGCGCGGGGTCGCCGAGTCGCCATGTCCGATCAGGTCCGGGGCGATCACCGTGTGCTCGCGGGCGAGCCGGAGTGCCACCGCCTCCCAGTGCAGCGAGGAGTTGACCATGCCGTGGATCAGCACCACCGGCGGCCCGTCCCCGGCGATCCGGTAGATCACCCGGTGGCCATGCAGCTCGACCTCCCAGGCATCGAAGGGCTGGCTCATG
The DNA here is from genome assembly GCA_963811625.1 of uncultured bacterium. GTDB lineage: Bacteria > Actinomycetota > Thermoleophilia > Solirubrobacterales > 70-9 > AC-56. The sequence continues at coordinate 807,453 of CAWERS010000002.1, forward strand.
GCGCCGGACGTTACTTGGGCGGGGCGGGGCTCGAGGTGGCGACGACCTAGCCGGACCCGGCGGCGTTCGCGATCGCGGCGTCCATGGCATCGCCCGGATGCTCGACGATCCTCCCGTGGCCGGGGGCCAGCCGCGCCGGATCGAGCGCCCGCAGGGCACGCGCCGACTCAAGCGCCGTCGGCCGGTGCCAGGTGACCATCGCGGCGAGCGGAAAGCGCAGGTTGGGGGAGGCCGTGGTGGCCACGCCACCTATCGTCGTGAACGCGTCGCCGCACAGCAGGGTGCCGTCGCGCCGATCGAGGAAGGCGACATGGCCCGGCGTGTGGCCCGGGGCCGCGATCACCTCGAGCGAGCCGACGGTGTCGCCTCCACGGACGGTGCGGGTGGGCTCGGTGCGTGCGCCCGGGTAGCTGCCGCGCAGCTTCGCCTCCGGCTCGCCGGGGTCGAGGGACATGTCCTTGGCCATCAGGCGCGCGTCCCGGGCCGAGATCATCACCTCGGCCTCCGGCAGGGCCGCGTGAAGCGGATCCAGGGATCCGATGTGGTCACCGTGGGCATGGGTGAGGACGATCCGCACGATCGGCGACCCGAGCCGCCTGGCGGCTCGGAGAATCGGCCTGGTGCCGCCGAGCAGTGTCGTGTCGACCAGCGTCAGGCCGTCCTGCTCGTCGACCAGGTAGGCATTGACAAAGCCGAAGCGGGTGATTCGTGCGATTTCGCTCATCGAGTTTGGTGGGCCGGGCTAGTCGCCCCAGAGCTTCGCATTCAGCTGCTCCAGGCTGTTGCCGTACTGGTGGTCCGGAGGCCCGTTCCCCCCGCCCGGCGGGCGCCGCCCATCCGGTCCACCCCCCGGAGACCCGAGCGAGGCGGCCAAGCCCGCCAGCGCGGGATGCGCCGCGACCTGACCGCCGCCGGATGCGGCCAGCCTCGCCGCAGGCCCGCCCCGCCCCTGGCCGGCGGCGCCGATCCGGGCGGTTCCCAGGTGCGCCACCCCGCTGCCGCCCGGCCCGGTTCCCCGTGGGAACGGCTCGGTGTCGTCGTTGATGAAGAACACCGCCGCGACCAGAACCGAGGAGACGAGGACCAACGTGGTGCCGAGCGCCAGCCAGGTGACCCTGCTCACGTTCACGGTCTCCCCCTGAAGCTCACGATCTCCCCCGCAAGCTAGCTCAGTGCCTTCACTGCGCTTAACTGAACTCCGCACGGTGCGCGTAACTTGTGCGCGGCGCGGCGGCGGGGCCGGCACAGCTAGGGTGCCCGGGTGGGAATCGTCGCCTGGATCCTGCTCGGGTTGCTCGCGGGAACGATCGCCCGAGCGCTCGTTCCCGGCCGCACCGAGCCCAGCGGCTGCATCGGCACCACCGCCGTTGGCGTCCTGGGCGCGTTGATCGGGGGGCTGATCGCCAGCGCCCTAGATCTCGGCGGGATCAAGCACTTCTTCGATCTCGAGACCTGGCTGATCGCGATCGGCGGTTCGGTGCTGCTCTTGCTCATGGTGCGGCTGGTGTCGTCTCCGCGCCGACCGTAGTGGACCGCCGGATCCTCTTTTGCTGAGCTCACGGCGCCTGCGCCACTACGCAAGCCAAGGCTGTTAACTTCCACTCACAGGCCCCAAGGAGGGGCCGATGAGGCGGTGCTGAACGGCACGTATAGCAGGCAGTACCCGCACCATTTCCCATCGCAAACAAAGTGAGGATGCATGTCGACCGGCACCGTGAAGTGGTTCAACGAGGAGAAGCGATTCGGCTTCATCACCCCCGACGAGGGGGGCCAGGACCTGTTCGTCCATCAGACCGGGATCGCCGATGGCTCCCAGTCGCTGCCCGATGGCGCGAAGGTCTCGTTCGAGTCCGAGGAGGGCCCGAAGGGCCCCAAGGCGGTCAACGTCAGGCTCGAAAGCGCCGCGTAGAGGCGACTCAGCTTCCGAGCTCCTCCTTGGCCCGATCGTCGAGCAGGTGGCGAAGCGCCGGCTGGCGCTCGCTCTCGAGCACGGCCACGGTCCCGGGCCAGTAAGGGCTGTCGGCCGCCGTGCGCCCCAGCAGGCCGGGCGCGTAGACCCAGCTGCCGGTGTTCCACAGCCGGGTGCCGTTTTCGAGCCGCCATCCGGTCTCGCCCTGGATCGGACCGCGTCGGTGAGTGTGACCGAAGATCAGGTGGTCGGCGTCGATCTCGAGCGCACGGATCACCTCGCCGATCGCCGCCAGCCCGGCCCGGGTCACGGCCCCCGGGGACAGGTCCGACCTGACCGGCCCGAGCCCGAGCCGGTTGGCGACCCCCACCGCCCCCGGGACTGCGACCGTGCCCAGGAGCCATCCGCGAACTCGGGCCGCACGCCCGTAGCCGCCCCCTAGCGCCTGCCAAACCCGGGCCGAGGGGTTGGCGCCGCCCAGCCGATCGGCGGTCGTCCCGGCCTGAGCGAGCGCGAACAGGAACGCGTACACGGGCGCCTGCGCCCGCTCGTAGTCGTCGGGCCCGGCCGCGGCGGGACTCTCCATGCTCAGCGGCTCGTCGGGGAGCTCTCCCCGGAGGCCGCCCAGGACCCGCTCGACCGCGGCGACCGCCAGTCGCTCGAAGGTGGGCACCGTCAGGTGACGATCGAGGTAGTGACCGTGCGTGGCATAGACCCTCGGGCTCAGCCAGACCCCCGGATAGGCGAGCTCGACCTGCCCCAGTCCGGTTCCGCGGAGCAGCTGGGCGAGCGGCCCCGAGGCCCCGTCGATGCGCTGCTCGAGCCCCAGGGGCGCCGCGCCCTCCAGGCGCCGCCGCTCGAGCCACTCCTCGAGCAGGTGGTGGTCGTGGTTGCCCGGCACGACCAGCACCTGCCCGTCGCCGATCGCCGACGCGAGCTCGGCGAAGAACGGCCGGGCGAGGTCGAGCGCCTCCGACAGCGGCCGGTCCCGGAGCTCGATCGCGTCCCCGAGCAGAACCACTCGCTCGGCGCCCTCGAGCTCCGCCCAGAGCACCTGGCGGAGGTCGGGACGGCGGAGCAGGTCGATCGCCCCGCTCGATCCGAGGTGCAGGTCGGAGAGGACCACCGTGCGCATCTCCCAATCCTCGCGTCTTGTGGGGCGAAAAGACGCCCCGGAGGACCTCCGGTCGATTAAGCTCGGCCCATGTCGGCTGGTGCGGTCAGCGAAGCGCCGGCCGGGACGGGTATCCCGGTCGAGAACCCCGCCACGGGCGAGACGATCGCGAGCGTCCCCGATCTCGGCGCCGACGAGGTGCGGGGGATGGTGGCCCGGGCCCGTCAGGCGCAACCGATCTGGGAGGCGATCGGGTTCGCGGGGCGCTCGGAGGTGCTGCTCGCCGCGCGTCGCTGGATGGTGGCCAACGCAGAGCGGGTGGTGGCGACGATCGTCGGCGAAACCGGCAGGCCGACCGACGAGACCCAGCTCGCCGAGCTCGCGTACGGGCTCTCGGCGCTCGAGTTCTGGGCCAAGACGGCACCCGACTACCTTGCGGACGAGCCGATCGAGTCGGCCTCGCCATTCCTCAGGGGCCGCCGGCTCCTGGTCCGCTACGCGCCGCTCGGCGTGGTCGGGGTGATCGGTCCCTGGAACTACCCGCTCAACAACTCGTTCGGGGACTGCATCCCGGCGCTGGCGGCGGGCAACGCGGTGGTGCTGAAGCCCTCCGAGGTGACCCCGCTCACCTCGGTGCTGATGGCCGAGATGTTGGAGCAGAGCGGGGCCCCCGATGACGTCTTCCAGGTCGCCACCGGCCGCGGCGCCACCGGCGAGGCGCTGGTCGACGAGGTGGACATGGTGATGTTCACCGGCTCGGCGGCCACCGGCAAGAAGGTGATGACGCGCGCGGCACAGAGCCTCACCCCCGTCAGCCTCGAGCTCGGCGGCAAGGACCCGATGATCGTGCTGGCGGACGCCGATCTCGAGCGGGCCGCGAACGCCGCCGTCAGCTACGGGTTGAACAACTCGGGGCAGGTGTGCATCTCGGTCGAGCGGATCTACGTCGAGGACCCCGTCTACGACGATTTCCTGGGCCGGGTGGCCCGCAAGGTCGAGGTGCTGCGCCAAGGCCCTCCGGGCGACCCCGGGTCCGTGGACATCGGGGCGATCATCTTCCCACCGCAGATCGAGCTGATCGAGGCCCACGTCCGCGACGCGGTCTCCAAGGGCGCCAGGGTGGTCACGGGCGGGGGGCGGGCCGAGGGGACCACGGGCCGCTTCTTCGAGCCGACCGTGCTCGCCGACGTCGACCACTCGATGAGGTGCATGATCGAGGAGACCTTCGGACCGACGCTGCCGGTGATGCGGGTTCGCGACGCGACCGAGGCGGTCCGGCTCGCCAACGAGGGGCCATACGGGCTTCAGGCGTCGGTGTGGACGCGGGACACCGAAAGCGGGGAGAGGCTCGCGCGGCGGATCGAGGCCGGCGTCTGCTGCGTCAACGACGCTCAGGTCAACTACGTGGCTCTGGAGCTGCCGATGGGGGGGTGGAAGGCGTCCGGGCTTGGATCCCGCCACGGCCCCGACGGAATCCGCAAGTACGCCAAGCGCCAGTCGCTGCTGGTCGCTCCCGGCTACGCCCCGACCCGCGAGGCGCACATGCTTCCGTATTCGGCCGCGGTCACGCTGCAGATCGGCCAGGCGTTCAGCGCCCTGGCGGCGAGCGATCTGTTCACGGACGCTCAGCGGCAGACGCTGTCCGTCCTCTGCGACACGATCGTCCCCTCACTGGAGCCACCGCCCCGCGAGGCCGATCCGGACGGGTTCTGGGCGCGCGCCGCGTCGCACCTCGGGGTCCCCGAGGCGATCGAGCTCGCCCTGCTCGACTCGGGGGCTCCCAAGGCCCAGATCGAGGGCCTGTGCCGGCTGCTTGACTCGCTCGCCGACGAGGGGCTGGTCGCCGACGCGCCCCAGGACGCACGGGAGGCGATCGTCCACGCGTTCGCCGACTCCGGGTCCGACGGGCTGGCCGGTGTGGCGGCGATCCGCGGGCTGACCACCAGCCTCCACTACGGCTTGCCCGACCTGGGGACGGGCCGCAACCCGAGCTGGGACTCGATCGGCTACCCGGGCCCACGCTCGGCGCCGCCCGCCGTCGCAAAGCCGCTTCGGCTTCGCCGCCCCGCCTCCTCAGGGGAGGTGATCGAGGCCGACGTCTGCGTCGTCGGCTCGGGAGCCGGCGGGGGCGTCGTGTCCGGCGAGCTGGCCGCGGCCGGCAAGCAGGTCTGCGTGCTGGAGATGGGCGGCTACTACAACGAGTCGGACTTCGACCAACTCGAGCTGTCCGCGTACCAGCGCCTGTACCTGAACGGGGGCCCGTTTCCAACCTCCGACGGCCAGGTGTCGATCGTCGCCGGCGCCACGCTCGGCGGGGGAACGGTCATCAACTGGACCAATTGCCTGCGAACCCACCCCTGGGTTCGCGAGGAGTGGGCACGCGACTTCGGGCTCGAGGGACTCGACGGAGCGGACTTCGATCGCCACCTCGACGCCGTCCTGGCGCGGCTTGACGCGAGCGACGCGTGCAGCGACCTGAACCCGGTCCACCAACGGCTCCGCGACGGCTGCGAGCGGCTCGGCTACGACTTCCGGCCTACGGTCCGAAACGCCGACCCCGATTCCTATGACCCGGCCAGCGCCGGCTATATGGGCTTCGGCGACCAGTCCGGGTCGAAGCTCTCGACCCAGAAGACGTACCTCGCCGATGCCCAGGACCGCGGCGCCGATCTGATCGCCGATTGTCGAGCCGAGCGGATCCTGGTCGAGGGTGGACGCGCGATCGGGGTCGAGGCCCTGTGGGTGGATCCCGATCAGGCGGGCGCGAACGGCGCCGGCGCCCGGGTCTCGGTCCGGGCCCCCGTGGTGGTGGTCGCCGGCGGTTCGATCGAGTCCCCGGCGCTGCTGCTTCGGTCCGGGATTGGGGGACCGGCGGTGGGCGACTACCTCCGCCTCCACCCGACCGGGGCGGTGACGGGCGTGTACGCGGACGACCAGCGCTGGTGGTGGGGACCGCCCCAATCGGCGATCTCGCACCAGTTCGCGGAGCTCGAGAACGGCTACGGATTCCTGGTCGAGTCTGCGCAGGCGACCACGGGGCTGTTCGCCGGCGCGACGCCCTGGCTCTCCGGGCGCGACCACAAGGAGCGTATGCTCGCCTGGCGACGCTGCGCGCCGTTCATCAACCTGACCCGCGACCACGGGCACGGCCGGGTGACCGTGGACGAAGCGGGCAATGCCGTCCCCGAGTACCTGCTCGCCGACGACCTCGACGTCCGGAACTTCCGCCGCGGCGTTGAGGAGCTGGCCCGGCTGCACGCGGCCGCGGGCGCCGAGCAGATCATCGGCGGAGGTCGAAAGGGCCCGATCTGGGAGCGCGGCGACGATCTCGAGGCGTTCATCGACGCGGCCACCTCCCACTCGCTGGCGCCGCGCGAGTACGCCGTGTTCACCGCCCATCAGATGGGAAGCTGCCGGATGGGGATCGATCCGTCGAGGTCCGTGGCCGATCCGTGGGGTCAGCTGCACGACACCGAGGGCGTGTGGATCGGCGACGCGAGCGCCTTTCCGACCGCCTCCGGGGTGAACCCGATGCTGACCATCATGGCGCTGGCCCGCCGGACCGCTGCGGCGATCGCCGCCGCCTGAGCACTCGCCCGTCCGTCATCGCGGGTAGCGTGGGTGACGATGGGCGCGGATTCGCACCGGGGGCCGGTGGCTCCCATGGGTAGCAGCCGATGAGCGCTGCGCTCTACGGCCTGGGACGGTTCTGCATCCGGCACCGCTACCCGGTCGTGGTCGCCTGGATCGCCCTGATGGTCGCGATGGCCGTGGTCGCCAACGTGGTCGGAAAGCAGACCTCCAACGACCTGACGCTGCCGGGAACCGGGTCGACCGAAGCCCAGGACCTGCTCCAGGACAACCTTCCCAATCAGGCCAACGGGACCAACCCGGTGGTGATGAAGACGGCCCACGGCAAGCTCGACGCCGGCGCCAACGCGAACGCGGTCGACGACACGGTCAGCTCGCTGCGCAAGGCATCCGGGGTGATCAAGGCGGTCAGCCCGCTGAGCAGCGAGGGGGAGGGAGCGCTCAGCAAGGACAAGCGGATCGGCTACATTTCGCTGACCCTCGATCAGAGCCCCGCCGATCTGACCGAGGACGAGGCGGACGTGATCATCGACGCCGAGGCCCCGGCCACCGACGCCGGTCTCGAGGTCGCGAACGGCGGCTACCTCGGGCAGGCGGTGTCCAAGCCGTCGACCGAGTCGAGCGAGGCGGTCGGGATCGCGGCGGCGGTGATCATCCTCCTGTTCACCTTCGGCACCGCGGCGGCGATGGGCCTGCCGATCGCCACCGCGATCATCGGACTGGTCACCGGGCTGGCGGCGATCGGGCTGCTGGGGCACGGGATCGACGTGCCGACCGTCGGCCCGACGCTGGGCACGATGCTTGGGCTCGGGGTCGGGATCGACTACGCGCTGTTCATCGTCACCCGCCACCGCGGCTTCATGGAGCAGGGCCATCCGATCGACGAAGCGGCCGCGCGCGCGGTCGGGACCGCCGGCGGGGCCGTCGTCTTCGCCGGAGGCACCGTGGTGATCGCGCTCTGCTCCCTCGCGGTGGCGCAGATCCCAATCGTCAGCGCGCTCGGCTATTCGGCGGCGATCGTGGTCCTGATCGCGGTGATCACGGCGGTGACCCTGCTGCCGGCGCTGCTCTCGATCCTCGGCAAGCGGATCGACGCCCTGAGGGTCCCCTTCCTGCGCCCGCCGTCCCACGACCACCGTCCCCACGGTTGGGCGAAGTGGGCCCGCGGGGTGGGCAAGCGGCCGCTGCCGGCGATGCTGCTCGGCGTCGGCATCCTGCTCGTGCTGGCGATCCCGGTGCTGGGACTCCAGCTCGGCCAGCAGGACAACGCGCAGATGCCCAAGTCCACCCAGGTCCGGCAGTCCTATGACCTGTTGCGGGAGGGGTTCGGACCGGGGATCAACGGGCCATTCCTGATCGCGGTCGACTTCGACGGCAGCCCGGCCCACAACGACGCCAAGAAGCTCAACCAACTGCAGGGCCAGCAACAGCAGCAGGAGCAGCAGGCGGTCCAGCAGGCGACTGCGCAGCTCGAGGCGGAGGGGGTTCCAGCCGACGAGGCCCCGTCCGAGGCCGAGCAGGAGGTCTCCTCGCAGCCGCCCACCAAGCAGGAGAAGCAGGCCTCCCAGGAGGAGGCGTTCCTGAAGACCCCTGCGAGCGATCCACGGCTGGTCAAGCTCGAGAATCAGATCGGCAAGACGAACGGCGTCAAGGAGGTCTCACCGGCGACCCTGGACAAGTCGGGCGACACGGCGGTCTTCACGGTGATCGCGACCACCGCCCCGTCAGCCGATTCGACCGAGGACCTGGTGCGGCACCTGCGCGGCTCCGTGATCCCGGACGCCCTCAAGGGGACGACCCTGACCGCGTACGTCGGCGGCCAGACGGCTGGCTACATCGACCTCGCCGACCGGATCGGCGACAAGCTCCCGCTGGTGATCGCCACGGTGCTCGTGCTCAGCTTCCTGCTGCTGCTGATCGCCTTCCGCTCGATCGTGGTGCCGCTCACGGCGGGGCTGATGAACCTGCTCTCGGTGGGCGCGGCCTACGGCATCCTCACCTTCGTCTTCCAGGAGGGCCACGGCGCGCAGCTGATCGGCCTCGACGGGGCGATCCCGATCGTCAGCTATGTGCCCCTGCTGATGTTCGCGATCCTGTTCGGGCTCTCGATGGACTACCAGGTGTTTCTGCTGACCCGGATCCAGGAGCACTACCGCGAGAACCAGGACAACCACGAGGCGGTCGTCGACGGGCTCGCGGTCAGCGCTCGGGTGATCACCTCGGCCGCGCTGATCATGGTCAGCGTCTACACCAGCTTCATCCTCAACGGCGACCCCACCGTGAAGCAGTTCGGCCTCGGGCTGGCGGCGGCGATCGCCGTCGACGCCACCGTCGTGCGCTGCCTGCTGGTGCCGGCGGTGATGGTGATGCTCGGACGGGCGAACTGGTGGCTGCCGGGGTGGGCACGCCGGGTCGTCCCACGGGTGGGGATCGAGGGCGACGACTACTTCAGGGCCAAGGACGCGGCGGCGGCATCGACTGCCAGCGGGCCTCGGGCCTCGGGCTCGGGCCGAGGGATACCCCAATTGGGTGATGCGAAGAGAGGCACAATGGTCGGCGGGTACGGCGTCGGCCTTCGCAGTCATCTGCGGACGCTCCTTCGAGGCTAGCCGCGCCGCAGGCGAGGGGACGGCGCGGCGCCTACAGGCGGACGACGATCGCCGAGGTGATCAGCTCGGCGAGCGGCCCGGTCGGGTAGCCGGCGATCGTGCCGCCGCCGGAGACGACCACCACCCGTCCGTCCTCGCTCTCCAGGTCCATGTCGAGCGACACCGGGATGTGGCGGTCGCCGAGCGCGTTCTGGGCCGCGAGCCCGAGTAGGGGCGCCCCGGGAACGCCGAGCCGATCGGCTCCGTAGCCGGCGATCGCCGCCGGCGTCGTCTCGCTCGAGGCCTGGAGGCGATAGGGCGCCGAGCCGTCCCGGGCGAGCTCGAAGCTCGAGACCGCGAAGGGGCCGGCGTGAAAGTCACGCAGCGCCACGTCCACGTGGTCGAACCCGTCGAGCTCGTCGAGGGTGCCGCCGCCGGGGTCGGTCAGCGCGAGGTCGAGCCCGCTGCCCGCGACCGAGATCCGCTCGCCGTCGCCGAACAGGAGCCGAACCGCAGGGAAGGCCGAGGTCGAGACGTCGGCGCTGCCGCCGGCGTCGGTGAGCCGACCCTCCAGGCGGTGCTCCACGAGTGGGGGAATGGCGAGCTGGCCGGCGGCAAGCAACGCGAGCGCCGCGGCGATCGCGATCATCGTCCAGCGGAGCATCTGCGCACCAAGGTTCTCACGGGCACGGATAGACTCGCGTCGATGGCGCTGGAGGACGCCGACCGCAGCCCCAGGGTCCTGGCGATCGATGCCGGCGGGACGATGACCGACACGTTCATCGTCGACCAGTCCGGGTCGTTCGTGGTCGGCAAGGCGCAGACGACCCCGGAGGATGAGTCGGTGGGGTTCATGTCCTCGGCGCGCGACGCCCTCGAGCAATGGGGATCGACGCCGGAGGAGGCCTTCGGTCGGGTCGCCTCCGGGATCTACAGCGGCACGGCGATGCTGAATCGCCTGCTCTCGCGCCAGGGGTTGGAGATCGGAGCGATCGTCAGCGCCGGCCAGGAGGACTACCTGCGGATCGAGCGGGGCATTCAGACCTACCTCGGCTACTCCTACTCGGACCGGCTGCACCTGGCGACCCACCACCACAATCCGCCGCTGGTGCCCCGCGAGCGGGTCAAGGGCGTTCGAGGCCGAATCGACGTCTTCGGCGCCGAGGTCGTGCCGCTGCGCGAGCAGGATGCTCGCGAGGCCGCCGGCCAGCTGCTCGACGCGGGCGTCGACGGGATCTGCGTCTGCCTGCTGTTCTCCTACCGAAACGCCGAGCACGAGCTGCGGGTGGGGGAGATCCTCGCCGAGGAGAAGCAGAAGCGGGGGCTGGACGGCGAGGTGCCGGTCTTTCTCTCCGCCGATCTCTACCCGCAGCGCCGCGACCTGCCGCGCCTCAACTCGACCCTGATCGAGGCCTACGCCGCAGAGCCCTCGCGGGGGACGCTGAAGGCGGTTCGCGATCAGACCAAGGAGGCGGGGGCGGGGTTCGAGCTTCGGGTGATGGCATCCCACGGCGGCACGATCTCGATCGAGGCCAGGGAGCTGGCCCGAACCCTGGTCTCGGGTCCGATCGGCGGGGTGGTGGGCGGCCAGGGGATCGCCGAGCGCCTCGGGATCCCGAACGCCCTCTGCACCGACATTGGCGGGACCTCGTTCGACATCGCCCTGATCACCGATGGCCGCTTCGAGATCACCCCGACCCCGGACATCGCACGATTCATGCTCAACATGCCGCTGGTCCGGATCGACTCGATCGGCGCCGGCACGGGGTCCTTCGTTCGGGTGAACCCGAACTCGGGCCGCCCCGAGCTCGGCCCCGACTCCGCCGGCGCCCGGATCGGGGTCTGCTGGCCGGAGGGTGGGCTGGAGACGATCTCGATCACCGATCTGAACCTGGTCCTCGGCCGCGTCAACCCGGACTACTTCCTCGGCGGCGACGTGGAGCTCGATCCCGAGCGCGCGCGGGCCGAGGTCAAGCGCCAGCTGGCCCAACCGCTGGGCCTGGGGGTGGACGACGCCGCCGCCGGGGTGGTGGGGCTGTTCGAGCAGACGCTCAAGAACGAGGCGGTCGGGCGCATCCTCGGCAAGGGCTACTCGCCGGCGGACTATGCCCTGCTCTGCTACGGGGGTGGGGGGCCGCTTCACGTCGCCGGCTACACCGAGGGGGTGGCCTACCGCGACGTCCTGGTGCCGGCATGGGCGGCGGGCTTCTCGGCCTACGGCTGCGCCTGCGCGGACTTCGAGTACCGCTACGACCAGACCATCGACATGCCGATCCTGCCCGGCCAGGACGAGCTCGAGAAGGCAGGGGTCGCGGTGATGATCACCGGCGCCTGGCTCGGCCTCCAGGACAAGGTGGCGGACGAGTTCGCGAAGTCCGGGATCGGCCGCCAGGCCGTCACCTTCACCCATGCGGTGCGGATGCAGTACTACGGCCAGCTCAACGACATCGAGATCGTCTCACCGCACCCGGACCTGGAGAGCGCCGAGCAGCTCGACGACCTGATCGCCGAGTTCGAGCGCGCCTACGGCAAGGTCTACGCCCGCTCCGCCCGCTCTCCCGAGCTCGGGTATCTGGTCACCCAGGCGATCGTCCACGGCTCGGTGGAGGTCGAGAAGCCCGCGCTGCCGGAGCTCGAAGAGCGCCCCGGCTCGCCCTCCCCGAAGGGTCGCCGGCGAGTGCGCTGGGGTGACGGCGACGCCGAGACCGAGATCTACGAGCTGACCGAGGTCCAGGCGGGCAACTCGATCGAGGGCCCGGCGATCGTGGAGTCGGTGGCGACCACGTTCGCGATCCCGCCGGGGCGGGCCGCGCGGCTCGATCGGCACCAGATCTTCCACCTCAGCGGCTGAATCGGGGCTGAGGACTACTCCCCGGCGTCTACCTGATTCCCGCCACGCGGGGCGGCCGTGGGGCACGCTTGGGCCGAATCCCCCGAATGAGGTATTTGACGGAGTGCTTTCAGGTAATCGCACTGCGTACCCGCCGAATCGGGCCTTGACGACGCCGGGAATCCCCGATACTCATGCCCCGTCCGTGGGGGTGCCGCCGATCAACCGTTCGGCACAGATCGCGGGAGTTGATGTGGTCGGCGGAGTCGCTGTCAAAATACGAGAATCGCGCAACCGCGAGATGCGGGCGTCGGGCCCGCGCTCTAATCGCGCCGCGCGCCAGGTCGAGGGGTGGGGGCCCCGGTCATGAATCGATTCGTTCGCAAGGGTGGGACCAACGGCAACGGCCACAACGGCGCCGCGGTGAATGGCGGCGCCAACGGAAACGGGGCCGCAGCCGGGAACGGCGCCGCGAGCGCCGCCGGTGACGGCAACGGGCACGGCGCCGTGAGCCTGAACGGTGGGGCAGGCCCGAAGGGCGCGGCCAGCATGGCCGACGGGGTGACCGTGAGCGTGGTGGTGCCGACCCTGAACGAGGTTCGAAACCTCCCCTTCGTGCTGCCCAGGATCCCGGCATGGGTGGACCAGGTGGTGCTGGTCGACGGGGGCTCGGAGGACGGCACCGTGGAGGTCGCTCGGGCGCTGATTCCGGAGATCGACGTGGTCCGGGAGTTCCGGCCCGGCAAGGGGGCGGCGCTTCAGGCCGGCTTCCGCGCCGCGCACGGCGACATCATCGTCACCCTCGACGCCGACGGGTCCGCGGACCCGGCCGAGATCCCGGCCTTCGTCGGCTGCCTGCTGGCGGGCGCCGACTACGCGAAGGGCTCGCGCTTCGCCCAGGGCGGCGGGACCAAGGACATGGAGCTGCTGCGCCGAGCCGGGAACTGGGGGCTCAAGGTGCTCGTCCAGCTCGCCTTCGGCGGCCGCTACTCGGACCTCTGTTACGGCTACAACGCCTTCTGGAGGCACGTCCTGCCGGTGATCGACGGGGATGCAGACGGGTTCGAGATCGAGACTTTGATGAACGTCCGGGTGCTGGCGGCTAGGCTTCGTGTGGCCGAGGTCGCCAGTCACGAGGAGGCACGGATTCACGGCGAGAGCCATCTGAACACGTTTCGGGACGGCTTCCGGGTGCTGCGGATGATCATCCGCGAGCGGCGTCGCGCCATTGGTGCGAGGCCTGCCGCGCCGGCGCTGCCGAGTCCGCCTGAGCTGCCAAGCCAGCTGCCGGAGCAGATCCAGGCCTTGACCGCGAACGGGCGCGACGATCGTTCGACGGTTGACGTTGCCGGCTGAGACCGCCTCGAGCAACGGGGGCCCTCGTGCGGCTGCCGGGGCGCAGGGCGCCGACTCGCGCGTCGCCGTCATCGTCGCAACCCGTGACCGCCCTCGGGAGCTCGACCAGTGTCTGCGCTCGCTGGGCCGGCAAGCTCACCGTGCGGAGCGGATCGTGGTGGTTGACGACGCTCCGGGCGGTGAAGAAGCGCCGGCGATCGTCCGTGCCCATGACCCCGAGGGCTCGCTGATCCGGTACGTGGAGGGGGAGAGCGCCGGCCTCGCGGCGGCTCACAATCGCGGCCTGCTGGAGGTGGAGTCGCCGCTGGTTGCGTTCACCGACGACGACGTCGTCGCGGACCCGGAGTGGCTGGCGGCGATCTGTGAAGCGTTCACGCTCGGCCCCCGGGTCGGCTGCGTCACCGGGATGATCCGGCCCTTCGAGCTCGAGACGCAGGTGCAGATCTGGGTGGAGGGCTGGGCGGGGTTCAACAAGGGATCGGAGAGGCGGCTGTTCGACCTCGCCGAGAATCGGCCCGATGACCCGCTGTTTCCGTTCGCGGCCGGGAAGTTCGGCTCCGGGGCCAACATGGCGTTCTCAACCGCCGCCCTGGCGGAGATGGAGGGGTTCGATGTCGCGCTCGGGGCCGGCACCCGGTGCCGGAGCGGCGACGAGCTGGCGGCGTTCTTCGAGGTGCTGATGCGCGGCTACCAGCTCGTCTACGAGCCGGCGGCGATCGTCCAACATCGTCACCCTCGCGACTACGACGGCCTGCGCGGCCAGGTCTATGGTTATGGGGTCGGATTGACCTCCTACCTGACCAAATGCGTGGTTGATCGGCCGGGACTGCTCGCGCAGGCCACCTGGCGGCTCCCCCAGGCGGCGGTGTACGTGCTCAACCCCAAGTCGGCGAAGAACGTCCGCCGACCTCACGATTACCCCCGCGAGCTGACTCGACTCGAGCTGCGGGGAATGCTGGCCGGACCGGCGGCCTATCTCCGGGGCCGGGCTCGGCAGAGAAAGTTGAGCCGTGCCAGATCGTCGGCCGCAGACCAACGCGTGGGAGGCGCGCGGGAGATCGCGCGATGAGCGCCGAGCGCATTCCGGTGCTCTGCTACCACAGCGTTGCCGACGCCTGCGACCCGCGTTTCGCCGAGTGGACCGTGACGCCGGCCCTGTTCGCGGATCACATGCGCTTCCTGGCCGAGAACGGGTACCGCACGCTGACCGTGCGCGAGATGGTCGAGCGGGTGTTCGAGCGGCGCGAGGCGTTCGACCAGCGCTCGGTCGTGATCACCTTCGACGACGGCTTCGCCGACTTCCACACCCAGGCCTGGCCGAGCCTGAGCCGCCACTCGCAGACCGCGACCGTGTTCGTCGCCACCGGGTTCGTGGGCGCCACGAGCACCTGGCTCGCGGACATCGGCGAAGCCCGGCGGCCGATGCTCAGCTGGTCGCAGATCGCGGAGCTGAGCGAGGCCGGGATCGAGATGGGCGCCCACGGGCACGAGCATCTTCAGCTCGACGCCGTGTCCGCCGCCAGGGCTTCGTCGGAGATCGCAGGGAGCAGGGACGCGCTCGAGGAGGTGGTGGGACCGGTCGCGTCGTTCGCCTACCCCTACGGCTACTACAGGCGGAGGCTACAGCGGCAGGTTGCGGAGGCTGGGTTCACATCAGCATGCTCGGTCAAGAACGCTTTGAGCTCGTCCGAGGACGATCGCTTCGCGATCGCCCGGGCGATCGTCGCCGGGGGGACCAAGGTCGACGATCTGGCGCGGATCATTCGCGGGGAGGGGATCGAGGTGGGGCCTGGCGCTCGCACGCTCCAGCGTGGCGCCTGGCGGGCGGCGAGGCGCGTGGGCGCCGAGCCGCTGCTGGAGCGGGTTCGCGCCCGGCGCCACCGCGCCCGCGTCGGCGAGGCTCGATGATGAGCGTTCCCCCTCGTTCGGTCGAGGTGCGGAGATGAGCGGGCAGACGACGCTGCCGCGCGCCGCGGCCGCGGCGCCAGCACGGCCGACGGCGTGGCGTCGGCTGCGAGCGGGGATCCGGCATCGGTCCGATGTGCCCCTTTATCGCAACGGCTATGCGCTGGTCGCGAGCTCCCTGATCACCTCGGGGCTCGGCGTCGGGTACTGGATCGTCGCCGCGCGCCTCTATCCGGCGACGGCGGTCGGGGTCAGCAGCGCCTTGATCTCCTCGATGTTCCTGCTCACCAACATCGGCCACCTGAACCTGGTCAGCGTGCTGAACAGGTTCCTGCCGAGGGCCGGGCGCGACTCTGAGACGTTCGTGGTCCGCGCCTACCTGCTCGCACTCGGGGCCACCGCGCTCGCGAGCCTGGTCTTCGTCGCGGGGCTGAACCTCTGGGCGCCCGGGCTCGGGATCCTGCGCGATCAGCCTGCCGTCGCGGTGTGGTTCGTGATCTCGACCATGGTCTGGGTCGTCTTCACCCTCCAGGACAGCGTGCTGGCGGGCATCCGGCAGGCGGTCTGGGTCCCGCTCGAGAACCTGATCTTCGCAGTCGCCAAGATCGGCCTGCTGATCGCGCTGGTGGCCGCCGCCCCGACCCTGGGCGTGTTCTGGTCCTGGTCGCTGCCTTCGGTGATGCTGGTGATCCCGGTGACCCTGCTGCTCTTTCGCCGCTGGATCCCGCTCCACGTCCACAGGACCAAGGAGCACGAGCAGCGGATGGGCACCTGGCGCCTGGCCCAATACGCCTCCGCGGACTACATCGCCTACCTGGCGCTGTCGGGAACGATCGGGATCATGCCGCTGATCGTCCTGGGGCAGCTCGGCGCGGCGCAGAACGCCTATTACTGGGTGTCCTGGTCGATCGCCTACACGCTCTACCTGGTCAGCCACAGCATGGGCATGGCCCTGCTCACCGAGGGAGCCCTCGACCCGGCCGAGCTCCGCACCCACTGGCGCCGCACGGTGATCGAGTCGGCCCGGCTGGTCGTTCCCGGAGCGATCGTGATGGCGCTGGCCGCTCCCCTGATCCTCGGCGTCATGGGCGGCTCGTACTCCGACGAGGCGGTGACGCTGCTGAGGCTGCTGGCGTTGTCGGCGATCCCGTTCATCTTCGTGGAGGCGTACGCGGATGCGCAGAGGGTGGCGAGGAGGATGCGCGTAGTGGTGCTGACCTTCGTCTCGCTCTCCGTGCTCGTCTTCGCCATCGCCCTGCCGCTGATGCACCTGTGGGGGATCGTCGGGATCGGAGTCGCGTGGCTGGCGGCCCAGTCGGTGGTCGCGGTGGCCGTCTCCATCCCCCAGCTCTCCAGGCTTCGGTGGGGTGCCTGGCGCCCGGGGTTCGCTCGTGCGCACTCGGCGGCGAGCCGCGGAGACTGACCCGAGGGCCGATCGCTACTGGCTGGTCCGGGGGTCCACCCAAGGCGGCAGCAGCAGGAGCTGCAGCCCGCAGCCGATCAGGCACAGAACCGCCAGCGTGACCAGGCCGCTGGTTGCCGACAAGCCGCCTGCGGCAACCAACGCGGTGGCGACCAGAGTGTCAACCAGGAGGCTGAGGACGAAGCCGAGGGCGAGCTCGTAGGCGAGCGGTCGAACGCCCAGCAGGGGGACGAACGCCATCCCCGTGCAGACGAACAGGAACCACAGCGTCACCAGGACCCGCAACGGGCTGTGGATGTCGCCGGCCAGCAACGCCGCCACGGCGATCGTCGAGGCGACGATCAGTGACGGCCAGCGAAGCGAGTCCCTCACGCCGAACTTCCTCCCCTCGGGTCCGCGAGCGTGAAGATGATCGCGTCCCGGTTCCTGTACCAGACCCGGAACCGCGGCGAGCGCAGCAGGGAGTGTCCTCGATCCGAGCCAGGCTGTGGGGAGGCATCACGCCCTCATCGCTCACCTCCGCCTTCTGGCTCCGAGTGATGATCAGGAAGGATCGGCTGTACTCTCGGATCGCTCATCCAGTTGTGGAGGACCGAGGCTGGCCTGGCAAGGAACTTTCTTTGGGACCGTCGCGGCTCGATGGCGAGCGACAGGTAGTTGTACTCGCTCGTAGTGCTCGAACAGCCGCGGGTAGTTCGCCGTTCCGTCAACCAGGAACGAGTTGGGCGGCGCATGGTCGTACAGGTACTCCGATGCGGCCGCCTCCTGGGGCGTGAAGTAGTAGTGGTGCTCCTTGCCGTAGTAGACGAACACGAAGGCACCGAGAAGTGCGGTGCAGCTCACCGCCGAGACGATCGCCGGCCACCAGGATCCCGCGGCGGCGCTGGCCCGGGGTATAAAGGCGTAGGCGGCAAGGAAGGCGAGAAAGGGGACCGCGAACAGGTAGATCCGAAACAGGATCTCGCCGCCGTAGTCGCCGCCGGCGAACAGCAGCACCGGGACCGCGGCCAAGATCAAGGGAGCGCGATCGAGGCTCCCGGCTCGGTAGCGACGCAGGGCTCCGAGCCCGGCCAGCGCGGCGACCGCTACCACCACCAGCCGCGAAACGGTCGTGACCAGCTGCTGTCCGGCGCTCTGCTCGCCGACTTGAGCCAGGGTGTGCTCGGCCTGCAGCCAGGGAAGCCGAACCGACTCGAGCACCCCCGACCCCTGTTCGATGACGTAGGGGGAGGCGAACACGATCGCCCAGAGCACCACGATCCCGCCGGCGATCAGCGGCAGGCTCCTGACCGAGCAGACGCGAGCGAGTACCAGCGCGCCAAGCGCCAAGGTGACCATCCCCGAGGTCAGCGCGTGGCTGGTGGCGATCACCACCAGGGCCATGACGATGAAGGCGACCGCCAGCCGCCTCGGGAGGCGCTCGTCCCGTCGTTGGGCCTCCCACCAGGATCGCAGGCGAGTGCTGCGGTCGCCCGGGCCCAGGGGCGCGGCCCCGAGCGGCAAAGCGACCGGCGTGTCTTCGCGAGGGACCCGCAGCCACCTCAGAACCGTGCCCAGGATGAGCAGATAGAAGAAGTAGCGCGAACGCCTGGGGCGAGAAGTAGTCCTGGCCGATCCAGTTGGCGATGAAGAAGATCCACGTGCCCAGCCAGATCACCCGCCGGTCTTTGGTCAGGGCCGAGAACACGAACAGGAGGGCGCCGAGCAACATGACGTTGTTGAACACCGGAGCCCAGGTCGCGAACTCGATCAGGTTGTCGAGCCCCGCCAGCTCGTTAAGCAGGGCACCGAGGCCGAAGAACGATGGCCAGTAGTGGTAGACGTCGAGATGCTCGACACCGGGTGCTCCGGACACCCCACCGTGCGTGACGATGTAGTCCACGATCCCGATGTGCTTCCACGCCCAGGCGTAGCGCAGCGTTCCGTAGACGATCGCCGGGGTTGCATGCAGGAAGGCGATCAGGGCGAGCACGTGCACGCCCAGCAGGGGTGTCGAGGTGGGCCGCCGCAGCGCCAGCGCGACGAAGCTCCCGGTCAGTAGGAGCAGCGCCGCGAAGTAGGTGGGCGGCAGGACGGAGATCAGGCCGATGTCCGTCATCGCCCGTGGCTCGATGTGGTCGAGCGAGACCAGCCAGAGGATCACGGCCATCGAGACCGCGGCGATCGGAGCCGCCGCCTTGAGGCCCGCGAGACGGGCCGCGTCCATGGCCTTGAGGCCGGCGAGGCGAACCTCGCCGACGGTGGCGCTCGCGCGGGCGGTCACCTGCCGGGCCATTCCGTGCCGGCGCGGGGCAGGCGAACGCTCGTCGAGAGCACCCGCTTCGCCCGCCGCCCTGTCGTCCTGAAGAGGAGCCGATTCCACGCTTCCACTGAAGTGTACGAATGGCCACGTGTCCCGCTTCCGCTTCAGGCTCGCCGAGGCAGCCCTCAGGCACGGCCCCCGGTGCGGGTCGGGCGATCTTCGAATAGGGTCAGGAGGAGCCGATGGCGATCGTCGAGGCGACACGGGAGCTGGAGCCGAGCGAGGGCCAGCCGATCGGCTGGGAGGGCAAGCGCCTCGACCGGATGCTGGCCGATTCGGAGCGACGGTTCGCGGACACCGGTGCGTACTGGGGCCTCGACGGGGAGCTGGCGCTCAAGGACTCCGACCCGATCGGCTACGAGAAGCTGTTCGCCCGCCTTCGCGGCGGTCTGGTGTCGGCGCGGGAGACGGCGCTCAACATCTCGGCCTCGCCGATCGTCCGCGAGCTCGGCGAGCTCTGCTTCGCGCTCTACACGCCGGAGGGCGACTCGGTGGCGCTGTCCACCGGGATCATCGTCCACGTCCACACGATGTCGGACGCGATCAAGTTCATGGTCCGAAACGGCTGGGAGGACAACCCGGGGATTCGCCCCGGCGACATCTTCGCCAACAACGATCCCACGATCGGCGACGTCCACAACGCCGACGTCCAGACCTTCGTCCCGATCTTCTGGGAGGGCGAGCTGGTCGCCTGGGCCGGAGGCGTCACCCACGTGCTCGACATCGGTGCCTCGACCCCCGGGCGGGGTGCCCGTCGGGCCGACGAACCGGCTCGACGACGGCATCGACCTACCGTGCATGAAGATCGGCGAGCAGGACGAGCTGGCGCAGTGGCATCTGATCCGCTGCCAGAAGCGGACCAGGGCGCCGATGTACTACCTGCTCGACGAGCGCACCCGGCTGGCCGGCTGCCACATGGTTCGCGAGGCGGTCGAGCGGGTGATCCTCGAGGAGGGGATCGACCGCTTCAAGCAGTTCTCTCGCGAGGTGATCGAGGAGGGGCGGCGCTCGTTCAAGTCCCGGATCCGCGAGATGACCGTGCCCGGCCGCTATCGCTCGGCGGGCGCCTTCGACGTCACCTTCGCCGACAAGGTCGGGCTCCCGGCTCGGGCCCGGCGCGATTTCCTCATGCACGCCCCGTTCGAGGTCCGAATCGGCGGCGACGGCGACTACGCGCTCGACATGGACGGCGCCTCGGCCTGGGGCTGGCACTCGATGAACTGCACCCCCTCCGGGATGCAGGGGGCGATCTGGGTCCAGTTCACCCAGACGCTGATCTGCAACGACAAGGTCAACGATGGTGCCTACCTGGCGATCGAGACCAACTTCCCCGAGGGCACGATCGCCAACCTCGGCGACGCCGAGGGCTCGACCGGGATCGCCTGGGCGTTCCTGCAGCCGGCCTTCCAGGGGTTCCCGCGGACCCTGTCGCGGGCGCTTCAGGCGCGCGGCTTCATCGAGGAGGTGATGGCGCCCTACTCGTGCTCGGGGAACGTGATCCAGGGCGGCGGGATCGACCAGTACGGCAACTCCTCGGCGATCATGAACTTCGAGATCGCGGCCCAGGGCATGGGCGCCAAGTACGTGCTCGACGGGACCGACACCTGCGCGGCGATGTTCAACCCGGAGGGCGACGCCGGCGATGTCGAGATGTGGGAGCTGATCTGCCCGATGATCTACCTCTCGCGCCGGATCAAGGCCAACACGGGCGGGGCGGGGCGACACCGCGGGGGATCGAGCTTCGAGTCGCTGCTGATGGTGCACGGGACCACCTTCTGGGAGCTCCAGAACCTGGGCACGACGAGGATCCTGGCGCAGGCCCTGTTCGGCGGCTACCCCGGGTCGGCCGCCTACGTCCACAACATCAAGCGATCCGACCTGCTCGAGCGTGCCGGCAGGGGCGAGGCCTATCCGATCTGCGACGGGAGCTTCGACGACCCGGCGCTGATGCAGATCGAGGGGAGAGCGTACCTACAAGCAGGACAACTTCACCACCCTGGAGCCATTCGGCGAATCGGATCTGTACCTGTCGGTGATGAAGGGTGCGCCCGGCCTCGGGGACCCGCTGCTTCGCCCGGTGGCCGAGGTGGAGCGCGACGTCACCGAGGGGCACCTGCTGCCCCGCTTCGCCGAGTCGATCTACGGGGTCTCCGACCGCGAGGCGTACCGCAGGCGCCGCCTGGAGCGCGGCCGCCCGGCCCGTGAGTGGTGGACCACGGCGCGGGAGCGGGTGCTGGTCGGCGACCTGATCGATGCGGTCAAGGTCGGGTACGCCGAATCGATGAAGCTGTCGACGCGGTTCGCGGCCGAGTACCGCGGCTTCTGGGACCTGCCCGAGGACTTCGCCTTCGAGATCGAGACCCCGACCGTGCCGGCGGATGTGCGAGAGGCGCCCGGGAGGCTCACCCCCGAGGAGTCGGCGGACGCCTTCCTGGCCTCGTCGCAGGTGGCCGAGGTGCCGTCCTCGGCGGTGGCAGGTGGGGCCCTGGAGCCCGAGACCCTGGCCGCGATGCTGGACGAGAAGCTCACCCGGCGCCAGGTGAAGGAGATCCAGTCCGGGTTCAAGGACGCGGACCGGTTCGAGAAGTGGATCGCCGAGCTCCAGCGGCGCGTCCCCTACGACGACTCGATCGTGCTCCCGATGGGGGAGGGCTTGAATGCGGTGCGCCGGAAGAGCCGTGACCCCGCCGCCGCCGGACGCGAAGCGGAGCAGGCGGCGGGCGGTGATTTCGTGATTCGCTGCGACTGCGGGCACGACTTCTGCGCGCCGCACAGAAACTGGAAGATGGAGGCGTTGATCTTCGTCCGCGACGATCCCGAAACGCTGGCCGAGATCTATCCCGGGTTCGCCGGCCCTGACCCCGACTGGATGGAGCTGCGCGAGTTCTACTGCCCGTCCTGCGCCCGCCAGCTCGAGACCGAGGCGGTGCCGCCGGCGTATCCGGTCGTGCACGAGTTCCTGCCCGACATCGAGGGCTTCTACCGTGGCTGGCTCGGCCGCGAGCTTCCCTAGCGACGACCGCCCGCGCGCGAGCGAAGCGCGCGCCAGTCCGGCCACTCCGATGGCGATCCCTCGGGGCGGCGGATCGCCCGCGGGTCGCCGGCCGGCAGCCCGGCGAGGAGTTCGCGGTTGGGCGGCTCGGCGAGCTGCTCGGCGACCGTCCGGCGGGCGACCTCGATCACCTGGTTGCGGTTACTGGGGCTCATCAGGTTGGGCCCCATCGCGTGGAGGTCGTCGTGGAGCGGTTGGATCAGGATCACCTCGGTGCCCGCGGCGCGAAGCTTCTTCGCCTCGTTGCCGAGCCGGCGACCCGAGGCGCGCTGGAAGGCGAGGTTGAAGGCGTCGCGCGGATTGATCGCCCGCAGCGGATGCAGGCTCGAGGTCGGGTTGAGGCAGATCACCAGGTCGAGCCCCTCGGCGCGCAGCAGGTCCAGGTTGGAGGCCGAGTAGATCCCGCCGTCGACGTAGCGGCGCCCGTCGATGGTCACCGGGTGGTAGATGCCGGGGATCGCGCAAGACGCCGCCACGGCGTCGGCGAGCTCCGCCTCGGGCGTGCCATCGCGACCGAACGCGACCCGCCGGCCGGTGGCGTAGTCGCAGGCGGCGATCCACAGGTTGGGGTGGGGGCTCCAGCCGGACGGCACCACCCGCCGGATCGTGTCGCGCAACGATTCGGTCGAGAAGATGCCCCGCGGAATCCAGCCCGTGGCCACGGTCGCGGGAGTGAAGCGGCGGGGGTTGGCGAGGGTCCGCAGGGCGAGGCTCCAGGAGCCGGGTCCGATCGGCGGCCAGGTCCGGACCAGCTCGAAGCGTGCCCCGGCGGCGCGGTCCGCGTCGGCCGCCGGGCGGCCGTCGGCGTCGACCACGCCGTCGAACACCTCTCCGCGCGAGTGAGCGACCATGAACCAAGGCGGGACGCCGGAGGCGCACAGCGCGCCGATCATCGACCCGGCGGAGGTGCCGACGACATAGTCGGCCTCGGTGGGGTCCCACCCGGTCACCTCGGCGAGCGCGTCGAGCCCCCCGGTGAGCCAGGAGCCCCCCTGGATGCCGCCCGCGCCGAGGACGAGTCCGACCTTCATCCAGGCGAGCATATTTCGGCGATCGGGCGTTCGGCCCGCCGACCTGGCGCGTTGATGACGCATAGCGGCGGAAAGGCGCCGACCCGCCCCGCCGGCGGGCCTGCCGCGCGCTAAATTTGAGGTTCCCCGCGGCTGTGGCGGAACTGGTAGACGCGCGGCGTTCAGGTCGCCGTGTCCCTTGGGACGTGGAGGTTCGACTCCTCTCAGCCGCATCCCCCAGCACCCGCCGAGGGAGCCGGGAAGCCCTCGGCCCCCCGCTAGAATCGCCGCTTCTCGCCGCTATCGTCTAGGGGACTAGGACGCCGGATTCTCAGTCCGGAAACCCGGGTTCGAATCCCGGTAGCGGTGCCTACGAAACCCGCTCTGCGAGTGGGTTTCCCTGTACGCACTCGCCTGACGCCGCCGTGGGGTTCTCCTCCGGCCTTCCGGTCGGGGCGTCTGCTCGGCCGCCGTACGCTAGTTCGTGAGCGCCTTCGCCCGGCGGGCTGAGCTTCTCAATGGGCGGATTGGCGACCCAGCCACCTCCGCGCGCTCCCCGTCGTCCGCGTCGTGAACCGCCCATCCAACCCGCTCGATCAGCTGAGCGGAGCGATGACCGCTTCGCAGATCGTCGGAGGTGACGCGCTCGTCGAGCGTAATCGCACCCTCAGACTGGGTGTTCGGCTCGCCCATCATCTCGTCGAGGGTAATCGCGCCCTCACGCTCAGCGTTTGACTCGCTCATCACGATGATTCTCGGCATAACAGCTTCCTTCCGGTGGCTGGACCCCTGGGTACCACCGGGGGGCCGATCAAGGCATCGATGGCGATGTGAGGCTCTTGATCAAGGTAGCGGACCGTGCCCGCAGACGTCGATCAGTACGCGTGACGAACGATGGAAACCGCGCAAGCCGAGCCGGTCGCCGAGCGCGATGGAGGTGAACCTCACCCCGGATGCGCCGTGGCTGGCCGCCCCGACCCGATCAGTACTTTGAGCAGGTCGCCCACCTCTCGCTCCTGGACGAGGGGATGCCGCAGGGGGAGGTCCGTGACGACCTGGTAGCGGTTCCGTCTGCCCTGCCGTTCGCGCAGCACGTAGCCCTCTTCAACCAGTTCGGACAGAATCCGGTGGGCCGCGCGCTCGGTGATCCCAACCGCGGCAGCGATGTCGCGCAGCCGGATTCCCGGGTCATGAGCCACACACGTCAGGACGTGGGCGTGATTGGTCAGAAAGGCCCAGCGGCTGGTGGGCGCTTCGGGGCCCTGCTGCATGTTTCTAGAAGATGTTTTCATGAATACATGGTACATTGTGTCTACTAACGATTGCCCTTGGAGCATGCGTTGGCCCGCAGCGACAGGGGCCACGAGCGGAGCGGGTCCTTCGGTAGCGGGAGCCCGGAGGGCCCAGAGGAGGTCACCGATGGCCGGAACCGCCATCCCCGCAGCTTCACCCATCCCCCGACACGACGACGCGGTAGGGCGGGTGGAGGGGGCGCTTGCTGAGTGGGTCCGCCACCACCACCAGTACGAGGCCGCCATTGGCACATCCCTCGAATCGAACGCCCACGTCCGGCTGTGCGAGGCAAACGAGCGGGTTGCGACCCGCGTGAGGTGGCTTGAATGGATCGACCAGCACGGAGACCGAGGAAGACCCATTCGCTGAGCGAGGAGACGAGATGACGCCAGCTCTACAGGCGCCTACGTCAGATCTGCGGCCTGCGCTGAGCGCGTCTCCGTCGAGCTCGGCAAGAGCAAGAAGCGGAGACGGAA
>CAWERS010000003.1:0-165331 GCA_963811625.1 uncultured bacterium
TGACCGGGCGCTACTACCGGATGCGCGCATTGGGGAAGTTCGAGGAGCTCGAGCTCGCAGGGTGGTCGTTTCCCATCGCCACCGACGCTCAGGACGGCGAGCGGCGACGGGTGGCGACGGCCTACGTCGATCTCGACGACCTCCCGGCCGCAGCCGCTGCCCTCGCCGCTCTTGCCGCCTCGCTGCCTCAAGGCGAGGAGCTGGTGGCCGACTTCTACGCCGAGTACGCCGGCGAGCCGCCCGCACAGGACCAGCTGGCGGAGCGGCTGGCCTCGGTGCTCGCCGGCGCCGGACTGGCGAGGGGCGTCGAACGGGTGGTGATCGGCGTTGCCGAGCCCGCTCGCGGACGAGGCATGTCCGCCGTTGACCTGTTCACCTATCTGCGGGCGGAGGACGGCCTGGCCGAAGATGAATTACTCGCGGCCTCCATCCGGAGATGGCCGAGCGGCTCCACCTGTGGCGGCTGTCGAACTTCACGCTCGAGCGGTTGCCGTCGGCGGCGGAGGACGTCTATCTGTTCCGCGGCACGGCGCGCGAGAATCCCAGCGAGGAGCGGATCTTCGCCCTCGCCGAGGTGCGCGACCTGACCGCCGTCCGGGACGAGAGTGGACGCCTCACCTCGCTGCCCGAGCTGGAGCGGATGTTGATTCACGCGCTGGAGGGGATCCGCCGTTTTCAAGCTCACCGCAAGCCGAGTCGGAGACCGCAGTGGAACCGGGTGCTGCTCTACTGTGGCCCTGATCGAACTGAGCCCGGCCGAGATTGGGCCGATGATGAGCCGCCTTGGCCCTCCACCCGTGGGCTGGGGATCGAGATGCTGCTGGTCCGCGGACGGATGCGGGAACCGAACGGCGTCGAGCGCGACCGGGTGATCCGCTTCTTCCCGACCGGCTCCGGGGTGGTGATCGAGGTCGAAGACCCACCGAACCGCCCGCTGATGCCCTATGACGAGGGCAGTGAGCGGATTGTCTCGGCCCGCCGCCGCGGGACCCTGCACCCAGCAGAGATCGTCAAGATGGTCGCCCCTGCACACTCGGGCGCCGGCGCGCCTCCCGACCAGCCCGCAGGCGACTTCGTCGAGCACGACCTCAACTCAAGCGGGCGTCTCGTGCCCGTCCAGCGCCCGCTGGCGACCAATCCCGCGGGGATCGTGGTCGGCGTCATTCGCAATTACACCGAGCGCTATCCGCAGGGAATGCGGCGGGTGGCGCTGCTGGGCGACCCGACGAAGTCACTAGGCTCGCTCGCCGAGCCCGAGTGCCGGCGGATAATCGCCGCGCTCGACCTCGCGGAGGAGCTCGGTGTGCCGCTCGAGTGGTTCGCGATCTCTGCCGGCGCAAAGATCGCGATGGACAGCGGTACCGAGAACATGGACTGGATCGCCGCCGTGCTGCGGAGGATCATCGAGTACACGCAGGGGGGTGGCGAACTCAACGTCGTCATCACCGGGATCAACGTGGGCGCGCAGCCATACTGGAACGCCGAGGCGACGATGCTGATGCATACCCGAGGCATCCTGATCATGACCCCCGACAGCGCCATGGTGTTGACCGGAAAGCAGGCCCTCGACTACTCGGGCGGGGTTTCGGCGGAGGACAACTTCGGGATCGGCGGCTACGAGCGGATCATGGGGCCGAATGGCGAGGCGCAGTACTGGGCCCCGGACCTCGCGGGCGCCTGCCGCTGCTGCTCGATTACTACGAGCACGCCTACGTGGCGCCCGACGAGCGCTTCCCGCGCCGCGCCAAGACCTCCGATCCACTCGACCGTGACGCCGGCGAGACGCCCCACCACGCGCCGAAATCGAGGCTCGCCCGGATCGGCGAGATCTTTTCGGACGCGAAGAATCCGGGCCGCAGGGCGCCGTTCGACATCCGCTCGGTGATGCGAGCGACGATCGATCGCGATCATCCTCCGCTGGAACGCTGGGCGGCGATGCATGACGCTGACAGCGCCGTGGTCTGGGACGCGCACCTCGGTGGCTGGCCGATCGGCCTGCTGGGGATCGAGTCACGGCCCATCGCTCGTCGCGGCGTGGTGCCAGCGGACGGCCCGGTCCAGTGGACGTCGGGCACCCTGTTTCCACGCTCCTCGAAGAAGATCGCCCGGGCGATCAACTCCGTAGCGGGACGGCGTCCCGTGGTAGTGCTTGCGAACCTTGCCGGGTTCGACGGCTCGCCGGAGTCGATGCGGGAGTGGCAGCTGGAGTTCGGCGCCGAGATCGGCCGCGCCGTGGTTAACTTCGACGGGCCGATCGTCTTCTGCGTGATCTCGCGCTACCACGGCGGCGCCTTCGTGGTCTTCTCGCAGCGCCTCAACGAGAACCTCGAGACGATCGCCCTCGAGGGAGCCCACGCGTCAGTGATCGGCGGCGCCCCGGCTGCCGCGGTCGTCTTCGCCCGCGACGTGGCGCGGTCCACGGATCGCGACCCCCGGATCACCGAGCTCGACGAGCGCATCGCCGCAGCCAAGGGTCCCGAGCGCACGCGCCTTCGCGCAGAGCGATCCGAGCTGTGGGATCGAGTGCACTCGGAGAAGCAGGGAGAGCTGGCCGCCGAGTTCGATTCGGTTCACAGCGTCGAGCGGGCGGTCGAGATGGGCTCGGTCAGCTCGATCATCCCGCCGACCGCGCTGCGCCCCCACCTGATCGGGGCGATCGAGCGCGGGATGCAGCGAACGGTCAAAGCCGGAAAGGCGAGCAATGGCCGAACTCGGGTGGCTGACGCGCGCGCTCGCTGACGTACCCCGGCACGACCGGTGGCTGAGCGAGCGAGAGCGCGAGATCCTCTCGACGCTTCGCATTGCCAAGCGTCGTGCCGACTGGCGGCTGGGGCGCTGGGCGGCGAAGGCGGCCGTGGCTGCGTGGCAGGGTGTGCCGCTTGCCGAGGTCGAGGTGCTGCCGGCGTCGGACGGAGCACCTGAGCCGCTCGTGGGCGGCGCTCGGATGCGGGTGGGGCTCTCCCTCAGTCACCGCGCGGGACGGGCGCTGGTCGCGGTCGGGGGTGTGTCGGGGACGCTCGGGTGCGACCTGGAAGCGCTTGAGCCTCGCAGCCCGGCGTTCGTCCGCGAGTGGCTTCGTCCTGGCGAGCGCCAGCTGCTGAACGGGCTGGACGAGGAGTTGCGAGAGCTGGCGGCGAATCTCCTCTGGGCGGCGAAAGAGGCCGCTTCGAAGGCACGACGCGAGGGCCTGCGGCTGAACCTCCGGCAAGCGACCGTCGAGCCCGGCCGCCTGGCTCACGGGTCGGGATCGTGGGAGCGCCTGCGAGTCGTCTGGGAGGACAGCCCGGTCGAGCTCGGCTGGTGGCGCCGGGAGCCGGGATGGGTGATGGCGGTGGTGGGCGATCCTGCATCCGAGGCGCCGCCCAGCGAGCTCCGCTAGCTACGAGACCAGCCCTCAGAAGAGGGGGTGCCGGTGGCCTTCATCGTCGGTGTACTCGAACACGGGCTCTCCCTCGGCGGCTGGTGTGGAGCTGGTGACCGCGGCGATCGCGCGAACGGCGCCCGAGCGCACGTGGCTCGACTTGGAGTCGAGAAGTGGCAGCAGGCGGTCGAGGAGGTTGCTGTCACCGACGGTCGCAAGCGCAGCCGACGCCTCGCGCCAGAGCTCCGGGCGCTCGGCGAGGGCTTCGACGAGCGCTTCGACGGCTCCCGAATCGTGGATTCGCCCCAGGGCGAGGGTGGCCGCACGCCGCACGCCTGCGCTCGCGTCGTCGAGCGCGGCGACCAGTGGCTCAATCGACTTCCTTGGTTCACCGGTAACGCCGAGCGCCCGCGCCGCCTCCGCCCGAACCTCGGGTATCGGATCGTCGCGTAGCAGAGCGCAGAGACGCTCGTGGACCTCATCACTCACGGGGCCATGGTAGATGCAACAACGGGCGATTCGCCCAGGCGCGGATGTACGCGAGCAGCAAGAAGGCCATGGTCGCAGAGCAGCGCTACCGTAATGACGTCTGCCCAAGATCAGGAAGGGAGCCCGCATCACGGCGGGCTGCCAAGGCTGATAGTGGGTCGAACGACAAGCGGAGGAGTTGCGGGTGTGTGAGCTGGCGCTGGAGGCACGATGACGAGCACGACGGTCCAGGAAGGTGATCTTCAGGCCGAGGTCACGATCGAGCCGGAGCGCGCAGCGCGGCTGGAGGAATTCGTCGAGCGGGCCGCGCGGGCCGCGGCAGAGTTCCGCAAGCTCGACCAGAACGCTGTGGACCAGATCGTCTGGGCGATGGTGGTCGCCGGCCTCGAGGCCGCGACCGAGCTCGCCGAGCTGGCGATGGAGGAGACGGGCTTCGGCGTTCTCGAAGACAAGGTGGTCAAGAACTACATCGCCACCGAGTTCCTCTACGACTACCTCAAGGACAAGCGCTCCGTCGGCGTGATCGAGGAGGACGCCGAGCGCAACATCCAATATGTGGCCGAGCCAATTGGTGTCGTGCTCGCGCTGCTGCCGATCACCAACCCGACCTCGACGGCGCTGTTCAAGTCGATCGTCGGCGCGAAGACCCGCAACGCGATGATCTTCCGGCCCTCGGCGCGCGCCGCGCGTTGCGCGGTCCGCGCGGTTGAGATCCTCCAGGAGGCCGGCGAGCAGGCTGGGCTGCCCGCGAACGCCCTGCAGGTGATCCCGGACCCGACCCTCGACGTCTCCCAATACCTCTTCCATCATCCGGGCGTCGACTTGATCTGGACCACCGGCGGCCCGAAGGCCGTGGCCGCGGCGAACGCCGCCGGGAAGCCCTCGATCAGCGTCGGCGCCGGCAACGCCCCCGTGTACGTGCACCGAAGCGCCGACATCCGCATGGCTGTGATGGACATCCTGATCTCGAAGACCTTCGACGCTTCGGTGATCTGCCCCGCCGAGCAGACCTGCGTCGCCGACGAGGCGATCTATGGGGAGCTCGTGGCCGAGTTCGAGCGGATGGGCGCCCGGCTGCTGAGTCCCGAGGAGGTCGAGGCGCTGACCCGCGTCGCCTTCGATGCCGAGGGCCAGCCCGAAATCAGGACGGTGGGACAGTCGTGCTTCAACCTTGGAGCGATGGCCGGCCTCGAGGTCGGTGAGGACGACAAGGTGCTGCTCGCTCCCCTGCCCTCCGACCTCGGTGCGCTCGCCGAGCACCCCTTCGTACAGGAGAAGCTGATGCCGGTGCTGGGTCTGGTGCGTTCCCCGGCGGTGGAGCACGGCATCGACGCCTGCGTTCTCGTCACCGAGCACGGCGGGCTCGGCCACACCTCAGCGGTCTACACCCGCGACGACGACGTCGTGGAGCGGTTCTCCCTGGCGGTGCGCACCGGGCGCATCCTGGTCAACGCGCCCACCGCGGTTGGTGCGCTGGGCGGCGTCTACAACTCGATGACGCCTACCTTCTCGCTCGGCGCCGGCACCTGGGGCGGCTCCAACACGACCGACAACATCAACTACCGCAACCTGCTCAACATCAAGAGCGTCTCCCACCGCCAGGCGCCGCCACAGTGGTTCCGGGTCCCCTCTGACACCTACTTCAACGCGGGTGCGGTGGAGAACCTCCGTCAGCTCGGCGGGCAGCAGATCCTGCTGGTCACCGATACGGATACCGAAGCCCGCGGCGTGCCGGACGGGCTCCGCTCGCACTTCGGCGAGGCAGGCGTCCACGTGTTCACCGACATCACTCCGGAGCCGACCGAGGAGCAGATCCGCGCCGGCGTCGCCGTCGTTGAGCAAATGAAGCCCGATGTCATCGTCGCCTTGGGCGGCGGCTCGGTCATGGACGCGGCCAAGGCAATGCGGCTCTTCTACGAGAGCCCCGGGCTGACCATGCGCGAATTGTCCCTGCCCTTCCTTGACGCCCGCAAGCGGGTCGCTCACTACCCCGACAAGGAGCACAAGGTAAAGCTCGTCGCCATGCCGACGACCGCGGGCACGGGCTCCGAGGTCTCGCCGGCGGCGGTGGTCACCGCGGGCCTGAAGAAGCTCACCCTGGTCGACTACTCGCTGGTCCCCGACATGGCGATCGTCGATCCGCTGCTCACCCTTTCCCTGCCGCCTCCGGTCACCGCAGATACCGGCGTCGATGCACTCACCCACGCACTCGAGGCGCACGTCTCGATCTTTGCCTCCCCCTACACCGACGCGTTCTGCCTGCAGGCGATCAACTTGATCCTCGATGCGCTCCCGAGCGCCTACGAGGATGGCTCGGATCTTGATGCCCGCACCAAGATGGCCAACGCGGCGACGATCGCGGGGCTCGCCTTCTCCAACGCGTTCGTTGGCGTCAACCATGCCCTCGCCCACGCGGTCGGGGCGCGCTTTGGGATCGCCCACGGGCGCGCGAATGCGATCTTCCTGCCGCACGTCCTCCGCTACAACGCCTCTCTCCCCTCCAAGTTCATGCCGGCCCCCGGCTACTCAGCCTATGTTGCGCCCGAGAAGTACGCGCAGATCGGCTGGGTCATCGGGCTCGGGGGTAAGACCGAGGAGATCGCGCGCGAGCGCCTCTTCAAGCGCGTGGATGAGTTGCTCGGCACGGTCGGGGAGCCCCGCTCGCTCGCCGAGTTGGGGATCCCTCGCCGAGAATTCGAGGCAGCGGTGCCGGAGTTGACCAGGACCGCATTCGAGGACGCAAGCCTGAAGACGAACCCCCGGATTCCAATGATCCGCGAGCTGACGGAGCTCCTCCAGGTCGGATACGAGGGCGGCTGAGTCCGGGCGTCGAGAGACGAGTAGGAGAGCACGGCACCGAGGACACCACGGGCAGACTGTTCTCCGGGTCGCGACAGTGCTCCGAGCGGCGCTAGAGTCGGGGTCGTGGACGCCGATCCCGCTGGCGCACCAACAGCCTCCACTGACGATCGGTTCAGGGTGGTCATCGCCGGGTCCGGGGTAGCCGGCGTCGAGGCGCTCCTTGCCCTGCGTCACCTGTTGCGCACCCAGGTGAGCATCGAGCTGGTCTCCGGTAGCCCCGAGTTCGTCTACCGCCCGCTAGAGCACGGATTCAACGCGACATTGGGCAGAAATGGGCAGAAAGCCCGAATTAGGCGGATTGCTTGCCGGACGGCACCGGCTGAAAACCGCTTGATCAAGCCATGGGCGCGGCTGGTTTCGAACCAGCGACCTCTCGCGTGTGAAGCGAGCGCTCTCCCACTGAGCTACGCGCCCGGGACGCTGATCATAGGTCGCGCAAACAGCGATCGTGTGCTCGAGGCCGTGCCTGCGGGCTGCCGCGATCGTTGACACCACCCGTCGCCTGTGAGATGGTCGGCCGGCATGGATGTGCGGATCGGGGAGGACCGCATGCGGGCGGTCCGATCCCGCGCTTGGGGGACACTCGCGATCGCGGCGCTGGCCGCGATCGGCGGGCTTGGGTCGGCCACGCCCGCCGTCGCCGCCCCGCGGACGTCCATGGTCAAGGCCCTCGGCTCCGAGCCCCAGGGCCTGACCAGCGTCGCCGGCAAGCTCTACTTCGCCGCCTCCGACCCCTCGCACGGCCTGGAGCTCTGGGTCTCGAACGGGACGCCCGCGGGCACCAAGCGGGTCAAGGACATCAACCCGGGCTCAGCGGACTCGGAGCCGGCCGAGCTGACCGCGGTCGGCTCCAAGGTCTTCTTTCGCGCCTATGACCCCTCGCACGGGCTCGAGCTCTGGGTCTCGAACGGGACCGCCGCTGGAACGAAGCTGGTCAGGAACATCTTCTCGGGCGCCACGGATTCGGACCCTCACGAGCTGACCGCGGTCGGCAGCCGGCTCTACTTCGTCGCCACCGACTTCACTCACGGTGAGGAGGTTCGAAGGTCAGACGGCACCATGGGCGGAACGGTGCTGGTCAAGGACCTCCAGCCGGGGAGCTTCGGATCGTCGCCCTATGACCTCACGGCCGCGGGCGGGCGGCTGTACTTCGTCGCCTTCGACGACGGGCACGGCTTCGAGCTTCGCAAGACCAGCGGCACCGCCTCCGGGACGGCGATCGTCGCCGACCTCGTCCAGGGGCTCGGCAGCTCGTCGCCGAGCTCGCTCACCGACATCGGCGGCACGCTCTACTTCAGCGCATACCGCGCCGTTCGGGGAAGGGAGCTCTGGAAGTCCGACGGGACGGCCGCCGGGACCAAGCTGATCAAGGACATCAACCCGGGGATCGTCGACTCCGATCCGGAGGGGCTGACCGCGGTGGGATCCAGGGTCTTCCTCAGCGCCGCCACCGCCAATCGCGGCACCGAGCTGTGGGTCTCGAACGGGTTCTCGACCGGCACCCGGCTGGCGAAGGAGATCTACCCCGGGGGCGCGAACTCGTCCGACCCCGCCGAGCTCACGGATCTCGGCGGCACGGCCTACTTCACCGCGGACGACGGAGTTCACGGCGCCGAGCTGTGGAAGTCGAGCGGGACCGCTGCCGGCACGCAGCTGGTCAAGCAGGTCTATCCCGGAAGCCCCGGCTCCTCGCCGGCTGGGCTGACCAGCCTCGGGGGCAAGCTCTACTTCAGCGCCACCGACCCCGCTCACGGGAACGAGCTCCGCCGCTCGGGCGGGACAGCGGCCACCACGGGTATCGTCGAGGACATCTGGCCAGGTGCCACCGACTCCAGCCCCAACAACCTCACCGACAGCGGCGGGACGCTCTACTACTTCGCCGCCGACCCCGTGCACGGCTGGGGGCTCTGGAAGACGGTCCCCTAGCGCGGCCTTGGCCGCGGTCCCGCGCCGGTGGTGGGCGATCGCTGGCCTGCTCGCCGCCGCAGCAGGTGCGGTCGCAGCCGGCCTTCTGATCTCCGGCGGAGGCTCATCCCCCAAGCCCGCCCTGGTCGCGCCGGTCCCGCAGCCCTCCGAGGAGCCGGCCTGGGGCTTCACCGGCGGTTGGGGCGACTACTGCTACCGGCCGCTCCCGCAGCCTCGAGGCTACGCCGCCAACCTTCGCTCTCCCGGCCAGCCGTGCGGGGCGGGGGCGACCCGGTTCACGACCGGGCAGCAGATCGCCCTGACGGCGCGCGCCGGGGCCGCCATCGACCGCCTCTCGGTCTCCTGGGAGGCGGTGGAGCGGGCCCAGCCGGTGAGGGCCGAAGGGGGGATCTCTCACCGCTACAACTGGGCTCCGGCGGTGAGGAGCTATCGGGCGATGCTCGCGGTCGGGATCCGGCCGGTGGTGCTCGCCTACGGCGCCCCGACCTGGGCCCGCAGGCCGGGCTGGGAGCGCCCCGGAACCTGCCGGGCGGCCTACGGCGAGCTCTGCGCCTATCCGCCGAGCGCCCGGCACCTCGACGACTGGCGCGCCTTCATCGAGGCGGTGACCCGCCAGTTCCCGCGCATGGTGGCGCTCGAGGTCTGGAACGAGCCGAACCTGCCGCGCTTCTTCGCCCCGGCGCCTTCCGCGGCGCTCTACTCCGATCTGCTTCGAGCGGCGCATGGCGCGGCGCGCGCCGCGGGCGCCGCGGTGCCGATCCTGAGCGGCGGGCTGGCAGCCGGCACCGCCGAGGGCGGCGGGATCCCGGCGCCCCGGTTTCTCGCCGGTGTCTACCGGGCGGCCGGGAAGCAGTCCTTCGACGGCATCGGCAGCCATCCCTACCCGCAGGGCCCGCCGTGGGTCGAGCGCATGGACGCGAATCTCGACCGCCTGCGTCGGGTGCGGGATCGTTTCCACGACCGCGCGACCCCGCTGTGGCTGACCGAGGTGGGGGTGGGGGGCACCTCGGGGCGCCGGCCCATGGCCAGCGTCGGCCTGGCCCGCCAGGGCCCGGTCCTGGTCCGGATGTACCACTCAACCCAGGGGAGCGACGTGCGGGCGTTCCTCGTCTATGCGCTGCGCGAAACGAAGGCCGAAGGGCCCAGGTTCGAGCCCTACGGAGTCGTGCGCGCAAACCTCGAGCCGAAGCCGGCCTACTGCTACCTGGCGCTGCGCCTGGGCGGCGTTCGCATCTGTCGCTAGGGCGCCGCTAGCGGTGACAATAGCCCGGGCCGAGCGCGGCTGCCCCCCGGTTTCCAGAGCCGCGCACCTGCGAGGATGCCTCCATGAAGGTGACGATGCTGCTCGCCGACGCCGCAGCGGCGGTCGAGGGGAAGCTTTACGTCCTCGGCGGGGGTTGGTCGATCACCGGCCCCGAGCCGACCCCGTCGGCGATCGCCGTCTACATCCAGGTCCCCTGGGATCGGACCAACGTCGAGCACGGCTTTCGCTTCGACCTCGTGGACAGCGACGGCAACCCGGTCGAGCTGGAGATCGAGGAGGGCGTCGAGGAGCCGATTGCGATCGAGGGCAGCTTCGAGGTCGGCCGGCCACCGGGGGTGAAGCCGGGCACCTCGATCGACGTGCCGCTCGCGATCACGGTTGCGCCGCTGCCGCTCGAACCGGGCGGCAGGTACGAGTGGCGGCTGTCGATCAACGGCGACGGCCACGAGGATTGGCGGCTGCCCTTCTCGACCCGGTCGGTGCCCCCGGCCGCCGTCTGACGCCTACTCGCCCGGGCGTCCGCTCTCGGTCACCGGTTTCCGCGGTGCCAGCCGCATCGCCCGCCGAACCCGCTCGGGCAGGTACCAGTTCCAGTCCCCGAGCAGCTTCATCAGCGCTGGGACCAGCAGCGCCCGGACCACCGTCGCGTCGAACAGGATCGCCGCAGAGAGCCCGATCCCGAACTCCTGCAGGCCCACGAACGACCCCGACGTGAAGCCGGAGAAGGCGGCGATCATGATGATCGCGGCGGCGGTGATGATCCGCCCCGTGTGCTCGAGCCCGCTGGCGACCGCGCGCTCGTTGTCGTGGTGGAGGTCCCACTCCTCGCGCATCCGCGAGAGCAGGAAGACCTCGTAGTCCATCGACAGGCCGAACAGCATCGCGAACAGGAAGATCGGGATCCAGGCCTCGATTTGCGAGGATGGCTCAAGGCCGAGCACCGAGTGCACTCCGTGCTGGAAGACCAGCACCAGCACCCCGTAGGTCGCGGCCACCGAGAGCACGTTCAGCAGCACCGCCTTGAGCGGCAAGACGACCGAGCGGAAGGCCCGCAGAAGCAGCAGGTACGAAAGCACCAGGACCGCGAGCACGAGCCAGGGGAAGGCCGCGTAGGCGCGGTCGATGAAGTCAACCCCGAACGCCGGCGCCCCGGAGACCCACACGTCCGCGTCTTGAAAGCCCGCCCCCGGAACGTACTCCTCGCGGATCCGCTGGACGAGGTCGACCGCCCGGGTGGTGCCGGAGTCGCTCCGAGCCGCGGCTCGGATCTGGATCACCTGGCGTTGTTCGTCGATCAGGCTGGCCTTCTGGGCCCGCGCGATGCCGGCGGCGGCCGGGCCGGCGAGGATCGGAGCCTGGATCGTGCGGGGATCCACCTCGGGGTCTCGCCTCAGGTCGGCCACCAACCGGCGCTCGGCGGCCAGCGTCGCGGGCTGGGTCGCCCCGCCCGGCTGGTGGGTGTCGATCGCGATCTGGTTCGGCGCCAGGGCGCCGGGGCCGAGCGTGTCCTCGAGCAGTGCCAGCCCCTTGGTCGACTCGGTGGTCAGTGGGACCCCCCGGTTGTCCCCGCCGGTGAGGTGAAGCTGGAGCGCCGGGATCGCGAGCGCGACCATCAGCCCGCCGGCCCCGACCAGGTAGAGGACGGGGCGCCGCATGATCGAGCGCGAGAGCCGGGTCCAGAATCCGGGGCGGCCCTCGGCACGCGAGGCGAGGATGCGCTTCGGGATCACCCGGAAGCGGTTGATCTTGCGGCCGAGAACGGCGAGCAACGCCGGGAGGAAGGTCGCCGAGGCGGCGATCGAGATCAGCGGCACCAGCAGGCCGCCCATGCCCATCGAGCGCATGAACGGCAGCGGCATGAACAGCAGCAGTGCCAGGCCGATCGCCACCGTGCCGCCCGAGAACAGGGTCGCGCGGCCGGCGGTCCGCATGGTCGTCAGCAGCGCCTCCTCGGTCGACTCTGTCTTCGTCAGCTCCTCGCGGAAGCGGAACACGACCAGCATCGAGTAATCGATCGCGATCGCAAAGCCGATCAGGGTGACCACGTTGGTGACGTAGATCGCCATGTCCATGAAGTGGGCGATGATCCAGATGGCACCGAGCGTGGACGGGATCGTCACCAACGCGAACGCGAACGGCACCCCGATCGCAACCAGGGTGCCGAACATGAACGCGAGCACGATCAGCGCGATCGGGATCGCGATCGACTCCCCCCGGGCCAGGTCGTCGTTGTAGATCTTCTGGGTGTCGTGGTTGATCGCCGGGAACCCCGACAGGTAGGTCGTGGTGCCCGGGATCGGCGGCGTCGCCTCGCGCACCACGGTCGTCTTGTCGGCTGCGTCGGCGTTCTCGAGCGGGGTCTGGACCTGGACGTAGGCGACCGTTGGCGAGGCGGGGAGTACCGGGCCGGGCTTGGCGCCTGCGATCGCCCCGGCGGCCTGCTGGGCGGCGGCCGCGGCCTGGCGCCGGAACGCGGGGCTCTTCGCCACAGGTCGATCGGCCTGGAAGACCAGGGTGAAGGCCCCGTCGCCGCGCTCGTTGAAGCGATCCTTGAGCAGGTCGAGGCCGCGCTCGGCGTCGGAGCCGGGGACGCTGAAGCGATTGCTGAGCAGCTTGCCGACGTTCGCAGCGCCGTATCCGCCGATTACGAATAGCACCAGCCACGCGGCGAGAACCTTCTTGCGATGGTGAATGATGCGGCGCGTCCAAGCGTCCACGAGAGTGCTTCCTCCAGGGGCGTTTCTGCTGGCGTCCCGCCCCACCGATGATAAGGCGCTGTGAACGCGCGGCGCGCGCCGACCGGTGACGAGCTCCTATCGGATCGGGCGGCCGGGGCCGAGCGTCAGTTGGTCAGCACGTACGGACCGCACGGCGTGGTGCCGTCGATGTCCTTGACGGTGTCGCCGTTCTCGTCCTTGTAGTCGACCCTGAGGGTGCTGCCGGTAACGGTCACCTCGGCGTAGCTATTGACGCCGCCCTGCGCACAGTTCATGCCCACGATGGGCTTGAAGAATGAGTTGGCGATCGTCATGCCGCTTCCGTCGATTCCCGTCGTGTCGTCGATCTCCTCGAAGAAGTTCTTGGTCGCGACAGGGCCGATGATGAAGTCCTGGTAGGGACTCGGGGACGGGGTCGCCATCGAGGAAGCGTTTGCGGGCGCTACGTCGCCGCTCAGGGTCCGGTAGTTGACCTCGTTCTGAAACGCGGCGTGGGTGTCCGTGGTCATGAACGCCAAGCGGTCCACGTTGGCGTTGTCCAGCGCCTTCAACAGCTTCACCCGCTCATATGCGTAGCCCTCCCAGCGGTCGTATGGCAAGGCATAGAACTGCTGGATCGGGGTCTCGTTCATGACCACCTTCCACCTCGCGGTCGAGTGCTTGACCTCGTAGATGAACCGCTGTAGCTGGTGGCTGCCGAGGAAGGTCTGGCTGGGGCTGTTGATCTTGTTCTTGCAGGCCTCCGAAACGGTGGCGGTCAGACCGGTGGAGGGGTAAACGGCCCCGAACACGTTGCGGATGCTCTGCGGAGCGGTGGGGGCGAGGTCCGGCTGGTTGGTGTTGGGGTTGTCGCAGACGCCGTTCGCCGAGGCCTTGGCGCTTCGGAACGAGCGCTCGTCGAGGAAGAACAGCTCCAGGTTCTTGCCCCAGCGCGCGGTCCGGTAGATGCCGTTCTTGTCGCTGTAGGTGACCGGCATGTAGTCGCGGAAGGCGCGCACACCCCGGTTATAGAGTGGCCGCCCGTCCTCGGCGACCGAGAAGTCGTTGACGAACTCGTGGTCGTCCCAGTGGTTGTAGAGGCCGGCCGACTCGCGGATCCTCTGCATATTCTCGACCGAGAGCTTCTTCCGGTACATGCGCCACTTGTCCGCCACGCTGGAGGCGAAGGGAGCGCCGGGAACCTCCGGGTCGGAGTAGATCGTGTCGCCGAAGTCGATGTTGAAGGCGTTGTTCTCAGCGGCCATCGTCTCGAAGACCTTGAAGTCGCCGAAGTAGGGATGCCCACCGCTCCCCGGGCCCGGCTGGCCGGTCTCGTCGCCGGAGTAGCCAAACCGAATCGTCTTCGGGTCGGTGGCGCGGGGGGCGGTCTTGAACTTGCCCGCGGCGCTGCACTTCCTCGCCGCCCGGATAGCAGAAGCGGTAGTGGTAGCGGGTGTTCGGGGCGAAGCCGTCGAACTGCGTCTGGATGGTGTTGTTGTCGGCCCTGGTCGACCTCAGGCTTCGTTGCCTGACCAGGTTGCGGAACCGGGAGTCCTTGGCCACCTGGGCGACCACGGCGGTGGGGGTGTCGGTGCGACCCCAGACGATCGCCGTGTGCTCGGTGACTTCCCCGGCGGTCACCCCGCTGGTGAACCCGATCACCTGGGCGGGGGCTGAAGCCGGCGCCAAAGCGCCGTTGCCATCCCGACAGCTCGCTGCCACTCCGATCAAGTGGCGTGGTCTCCTCCCCACGAGGGGAACAGTCTAACGCGAGTGGTGTGCGCGGTGTCGGCGCGCGTGCGCGCGGGCCCTAGCCCTCCGCTTCACCTTCACCGCCCGGGAACGATCGGCCCGGTGGGGTCGGGCCGCCCGGGAGTGGTCCCGTCCCCGCGCGCGCGCCGCGGAGGCGGAGCGCCTGCTGGCGCGGGCCGAGGTGGACGCGACCCCACTCGCCGAGGGCTGGGCCGCGTCCGGACGCGGGGTCGAGGGCGGCGGCCCTTCGTCGCAGCCGGCGGCCGGGTCGCACGGGGCGAGCACCCGGAGGTTGCTCCAATCGACCCGCTTGGCGAGGTAGAACCAGGTCTCGCCCCAGCCGTTGTGGTTGTAGTCGCCGGTGTCGTCGCTCGGGTTGGCCGAGGTCGCGGGGTCGCGGTGGCCGAAGTCCGTGTAGGTGCCCGGGCTCTCCAGGCTCACCCCCCATTGGGTCTCGTCGCCGGTGGTGTCGTTGACGTAAGCCCCGTAGTCGCGGAGCGCCCGAGCGATGCCCCGTTGCCAGGTCGGCAGCTTGGCGAGCGCGGCATCGGAGATCTGAAGCTGGACCCGCGAGCCGAGCTCGAGCCGGTTGCCGGTTGGCATTCCGTGCTGAGCGCAATCCCAGGCGGAGCCGGTGGCGGGCCACTCGGTGCCGTTGACGCAGGGGACGGCGATGGTCAGCGCGTGCGCGATGTGCCCGGACACGAACTCGGGGGCGCGGATGATCCCCGCCAGGTTGCCGAATCCGGCCGCCACGCCCCCCGATCCGAGGCCGTCGCCGTCGATCCGGGTGCGCCCGCCCCAGCCGATCACGAGTTCGCCGTCGGCCTTCTCCTGGACGGCCCAGAAGTCGTACTCCCAGCCGGAGGCCTGGTCGACGATCGTCATGTGGGCGTCGTGGTCCCAATCGCCGTTGTTGGCGGTGCAGCCGTCGCATCCCTTGAGCCGCGCGTAACCCCCCTGGGGCACCGCCTGCCTGGGGATGTGGACCTCCATTCCGGAGACCGCGCACCTGGTCCCGAACGAATCGCACCGGACCCGGTAGAGCGGATCGTCGGGGGACGACCAGAAGGTCGGGCTGGCGCCGCGGGCCGGATCGCCGGCGACCAGCGAGTTGATGTGCCCGCCCCGGTTCAGCCGGTCGACGATCCCGTGCGAGTCCGAGACCACCTCGGGGCGGGTCCCGATCCTGGTGTTGAAGGGGCTCGAGTCCGAGTAGGGCCGCCAGTCGGCACACGGCCAGTTCCCCGCCGCGAACTTGCCGAGCGCGCACGATCCATCGGCCTGCGCGCCGCCCGGGGCCACCATCAGGACCCCCAGGGCGAGCACGAGCGGTCCGAGCGTTCTCCACGCATTGAGCGCCCTCCGTGCCATCTCTTTTCACCGATCGGTCCCGGGCGCCGATCGTTTAGCGATCTGGACGATTCGCGGACCCATTGCGCGGAGGGGGGCGCTCGACTAGGATGCCCGTGGACCGTGCTAGGCGGGGAGGTAGCGGTGCCCTGTCACCCGCAATCCGCTCTAGCGGGGCTGAACGCCCGTCCGAGGGTCGTGGCCCTCGGGGTCAGCACGCCGCGGGTGGCGTCGACGGCCAGGTCCCGCGCAATGTGCGCCCGCGAATCAGGTCAGGTCCGGAAGGAAGCAGCCTTAAGCGGTAGCGGGCATGTGCCGCGGATCTGCCTGGCTCGAGCCGGCCCACGACGCAAGCGCCCGGGGACCGCTCTCGAGGTCGGGCCGCACGGTCCTGCCCGCACCCCGCGTGGCCGAGCGATGAGGCAGGCTGGGTGGGGAAGCGGCGACAGCGCCGGCCAACTGCGTCCTCTCGCGTCCGTCCTCCGGACACATCGGGACGCACTTGGCGTCCGGGACCCGAATGCCTCCCCTACCCAGCCTGGATCGGGTCGCTAGTAGTCGGGGACCGCCGGGGCGATCTTGGCGCTCGCCGGGATGCCGCCGTTCGGAGGCGAGCCCGCTCCGCCGCTCGGGCTGGTGCCACCGCTGGAGCCACGGTGCCGTTGGCGGTGGCGCGCGGGGGTTCGGTCGTCCGTCTTCGGGCACTTGCGGGTGTAGACGACCCGGGCGGTATGCCGGGGCTTGGCCGGCGAGTGCGTCCAGGAGAGGTGCAGGTGGTTCCCCCGTCCGTGGCCTGCGTCGCCGTTCCATCCGACCCAGCGCCAGGGCGCGATCGGGGCGTTCTGGTTTGGCTCGGCCAGACGTGCCAGCTCCCCGATCTCACCCCAGGTGCCGCCCACCGCCCGGTTGGGAACGATGTCGGCGGCGAGGCCGATCGGGTGCTCACCGCCGGCGGCGTGGACCGAATCGGTCGAGTACCCGTCGGTGATGAAGATGTCGAAGCGCCGCTTCATCCAGCGGATGTCAGGCAGCAGCCGACGGTCGATCTTCTCGCCCGGAAAGCCCGGAATCGGCACGAAGCGCCCCCCGTGGACGACCTTGCACAGGTGGCGGTCGAGCTTCGTCGTGCGCATCTCCCCCCCGGCTGGCGAGGCGGCGAGGCCCGCGACCAAGATCGCGAGCGTTGCGGCCAACCAAACCGGCCCCCTGCGGGTGTCCCGAACCCCCATTGCTTGCAGGATCGGCAACTCGGTTGAGATCTTGAAATAGTGCCTCGCCGATGGCCGATTCAGCCCCCGACCTCCGCGTGGCGACGCAGGTCCAGCAGCAGGTCTGGTCGGAGGGTGATTTCGCCAAGATCGGCAATCGTGGCCAGCTGGTGGGAGAGCGCCTCTGCGAGACGGCCGAGGTGCTTCCCGGGGAGCGGGTTCTCGACGTCGCCTGCGGGAGCGGGAACGCCGCGCTCGCCGCGGCGCGGCGGTTCGCCGATGCGACCGGCGTGGACTACGTGCCGGAGCTCCTCGAGCACGCCCGAGAGCGGGCGGTGGCCGAAGGGCTCGAGGTCGAGTTCGTCGACGGGGACGCGCAGGAGCTTCCGTTCGACGACGCCTCGTTCGACCTCGTCACCTCGACCTTCGGCGCCATGTTCGCGCCCGACCAGGAGCGGACCGCGGGTGAGCTGCTTCGGGTCTGCAGGTCAGGCGGCAGGATCGCGATGGCGAACTGGACCCCCGAGGGCCTGGTCGGCGGCATCATCTTCGGGGTCACCGCCCAGCACGCGCCCCCGCCCCCGGGGATCAACCCGCCTCCGCTCTGGGGCACCGAGGAACGCCTGCGGGAGCTGTTCGGCGACGGGATCTCCGATCTCAGGGTGGAGCCGCGCACGTTCAACTTCCGGTTTCGCTCGCCCGAGCACTGGCTCGAGTACTTCCGCACCTACTTCGGCCCCATCATCAAGGCCTTCGAGCGGGCCGGCGACGCCGGAGCGCCGGCTCTCGAGGCCGATCTGCTGGGGGCGATGCGAGGCGCCAACCGCGCCGGGGACCGGGCGCTGGTGGCGCCCGCGGAGTACATCGAGGTGGTCGCGACACGGGCTTAGCCCGGCTCGCTGCGCGCCTAGCCCAGCGCGTCCCGTGCCGCCGCGACGGCGTTGGCGCCTGCGACCTCCATCGGCTCCGTGCTCCGCATCGCGCGGCAGAGCAGGAATGCCCCCTCGAGCTCGCAGATCAGCGTGATCGCCAGGCGCCGCGCCGCCACGTCGTCGATCCCCGCTTCGATCGCGCGATCGCCGGCGGCTGCGATCCAGCTCCCGAACACGTCCGCGGTTGCCTTCCGCAGGGGCTCGCTGGTGCTGGCCACCTCGAGCGCAACGGTGGCGATCGGGCACGCGTCCTCGTAGCCCGTCTGCCTCAGCACCTCCGCGGCACCGCTGAAGAAGTCCTCGATCCCCGAGACGAGGTCGGGCGCCTGATCGGCGATCGCCTCGAACAGCTCCCGGTACATCTGGCCCGAGCGTCGGATCACCTCCTCGCCCAGCTCCGCCTTTCCCCCGGGGAAGAAGTGGTAGAGCGAGCCGAACGGGGCGTTGGCCTCGGTCACGATCTGCT
Organism: uncultured bacterium; assembly: GCA_963811625.1. GTDB lineage: Bacteria > Actinomycetota > Thermoleophilia > Solirubrobacterales > 70-9 > AC-56. The sequence goes on from CAWERS010000003.1 coordinate 18,310, forward strand.
TCATCCCGGTGCCCGTGTAGCCGTGGCGGCGAAACAGCTCCGCGGTCGTCTCGAGAATCCGGTCCTTGGTGTCGGTTGGCATGGGTGGCGTGGGATGCGTTTGGAGATTCGGTGCTAGGGTAACAGTCTGGTTAGAGCGATCTATCAAATAGCCCTGCACCCCACGAGAACATGGACTGAACGAGGAGGTAGGCGATGGCGGAGATCGAGCTCTCGGCCGGGACGATCGAGTACGAGGACACCGGAGGCGCTGGGCCGGCGGTCGTGCTGCTGCACGGCCTGGTGATGAACGGCTCGCTGTGGCGCCACGTCGTCCCGGCGCTCGCCGCCGACTTTCGCTGCATCGTCCCCACGCTGCCGTTGGGTGGACACCGCCAGCCGATGCGCCCTGATGCGGACCTGTCGATCGGCGGCCAAGCCGCTCTGGTCGCCGAGCTTCTGGAGCGCCTCGACCTGCGGGACGCGACGCTGGTGGTGAGCGACTGGGGCGGCGCGCTCCTGTACGCGTCGGGAGAAGGCAACGACCGCATCGGCGGGCTCGTGCTCGCCTCGTGCGAGGCCTTCGACAACATCCCTCCGGGCCTGCCGGGTCGGGTCGCGTGGCTGGCGGCGAAGCTGCCCGGGGGCGTCAACGCGGCGCTGCAGCCGCTGCGACTGCGACCGCTGCGCCGGCTCCCGTTGGTCTTCGGTTGGATGGCCAAGCGCCCGATTCCCGACCGGGTCACGGACGATTGGCTGCGGCCCGCGCTCTCGAGTCGCGCGATCCGGCGCGATCTCGCCAAGTACGCCGGCGGTGCCAAGACAGCGAGGCCGCGGCTGCTCGCCGCCACCGAGCGATTGCGGCGCTTCGATCGCCCGGCCCTCGTCGTTTGGGCCAGCGAGGATCGGGTGATGCCGCCCGAGCACGGGCACCGGCTCGCCGAGCTGCTGCCCGCCGGCGACCTGGTCGAGGTGGGCGACAGCTACACGCTGATCCCCGAGGACCAGCCGGCGGTGCTCGCCGGCCACATCCGCGACTTCGTCGTGCGCCAGGATGCCCTCCAGGCTGCGTAGGGCGGCGGTGGCGGCGGCCGTCCTGGGGCCGCCTGCGTATTCACGGGCGGTGCGGCGCGCGTTGGAATACAACCTCGGGCGACTGCGCGCCGGCGATCCCGAACCGCTGCTTCGCTTCTATGCCGAGGACGTCAGGTTCAGGTTCCCGGGCCAGGGCTCATGGGCCGCCCAGCTCGCCACCAAGCGCGAGCTCGAGCGATGGATTGCCCGCTACCTGGACACCGGCCTGCGGCTCTACCCGGAGCAGATCGTGATCTCGGGACCCCCGTGGAGCACCACCTTCTGCATCCGCTGCCGCGATCACGCAAGGGATCCCGAGGGCAACGTGGTCTATGAGAACCGCGCCGTGATCTGGGGACGGATGTCGTGGGGAAAGGTGCGGGAGTACGAGGTCTACGAGGACACCCAGAAGAGCGCGGCGTTCGACGAGTACCTGGCCGAGGGCGGGCCGGTCGCCGCCTGATCGGCGCCGAGCCCGCTCGCGAACGCGCTGGGGTCCTGAGTAGACTCGCTCGGGTGAGCCAGGGGCCGTCACTCTACCGCCGCCACCGCCCGCAGAGCTTCGACGAGGTGGTCGGTCAGGAGCACGTCGTGCGCACGCTCCGCAACGCGGTCGAGCGCGAGCGGGTGCACCACGCCTACCTGTTCGTCGGCTCGCGCGGGACCGGCAAGACGTCGGTGGCCAAGATCCTGGCTCGGTCGTTGAACTGCGTCGACGGGCCCACGGTGACCCCCTGCGGCGAGTGTGAGTCGTGCCGGACGATCGCCGCCGGCACCTCGCTGGACGTGATCGAGATGGACGCCGCCTCGAATCGCTCGGTGGACGACATCAGGGAGCTGCGCGAGCGGGTCGGCTACGCGCCTGCGGCCGGCAGCTGGAAGGTCTACATCCTCGACGAGGCTCACATGCTCACCCGGGAGGCTTGGAACGCCTTCCTGAAGACGCTCGAGGAGCCGCCCCCGAACACGGCCTTCGTCCTCTGCACCACGGAGCCGCACAAGGTGATGCCGACGATCGTCGATCGGTGCCAGCGGTTCGACTTCCAGCGTCCCTCGCTCGAGCAGATCGCCGAAGTCGTGCGGCGGGTTGCAGTAGCGGAGTCGATCGAGATCGAGCCCGGGGCCGTGGCGGGGATCGCGCGGGCGGCCGGCGGGAGCTTTCGGGACGCCCTCGGCACCCTCGACCAGCTGGTCGCCTACGGCGGCAAGCAGGTGGCCACCGACGACGTGCTCGCGGTGCTCGGCGTCGCCGAGGCCGAGCTGATCCTGGGGGCGGCGGACGCGATCGCCTCCGGGGACGGGCGCGCCGCGCTCGAGGCAAGCGACCGCCTCGCGCGCTCCGGCCGCGACGTGGCGCAGTTCGGGCGAGACCTGCTCGCCCACCTGCGCCAGCTGCTGGTCGTCCGCACGGTCGACGAGGTGCCCGAGACGTTCAGCGTCACCGCCGCCGACCCCGAGCGCCTGCGGGCCCAGGCGGAGGCCTTCTCGGAGCTCGGGCTGGTGCGCGCGATCGACACGATCGCGAAGGCGTTGGCAGACATCAAGGAGGGCGATGAGCCGCGGATGACCCTCGAGCTGGCCATGCTCCGTGCGGCTCGGCCTCAGCTCGACCCGACGCGACAGGCGTTGTTGCAGCGGGTGGAGGCCCTGGAGGGGGTGGTGGCTGGGGGCCATGGGGTCGCCGCCGGCGAGGCGTCACCGGCGACGGGGCCGCATGCGGCCCCTGCCGGCGACGAGCCTCGCCGCCCCCGACCCCATGACCCCCCTACCCAGCAGCCGTCCTCCTCTGGGCCCGACGACGATGAGACCGACTCCACCAGCGCCAGAACCGTTGACAAAGCAGAGGAGGAGCCGGCTCGAGGGCCGTCCGCGGTGGCGGTGGAGGACGTGGAGGAGGGACTCGACCTGGAACGGGTCAGCGCGCTCTGGCCCGCGGTCCTGGACCACATGCGGGACACCGGCCTGGAGCTGCTCTCGACCGTGTTCTCGGTTGCCCGCCCGGTGGCGGTCGACGCGAAGCAGCGGCTGCTCGAGCTGGGCTTTCCGCCGAGCGCCGCCTTCAACAAGCGAAAGGCCGAGGCTCAGGATGCGCGTGAGCAGCTTGCGGACGCGGTGACCACGATCCTCGGCGAGCGGTTGCGGCCGGTCTACGTCCTGCTCGAGGGCGACGCCGATGTCGATGCCGCAGCCGAGCGCGAGCTCAACGAGGAGGAGTTGATCGAGCATCTGAAGGCGGAGTTCGACGCCGAGGAGTTCGACGAGGCGGAGAAGCTCGACGCGGAGGAGGCACGATGACCCGGCCCGGAGGCCCCGGCGGAATGGACCTGAACTCGATGATGAAGCAGGTTCAGCAGATGCAGTCCGAGATGATGGAGGCGCAGGAGAAGCTCAAGGACGAGGTCGTCGAGGCGAGCGCCGGAGGCGGCATGGTCAAGGTGAAGATGAGCGGCGACCTGAGGCTGCTGGAGGTCGCGATCGACGCCGAGGCGATCGACCCCGCCGAAGCGGAGCTGCTCCAGGACATGGTGCTCGCCGCCGTCAACGAGGCGATCCGCTCGGCCCAGGAGCTGGCGACCACCAAGCTCGGCGGGATCGCCGGCGGCGCCGGCGGGCTCGGACTGCCTGGGATGTAAGCGCCCGGGCACGGGCATTACCCGGCGGCCAGCCCAAAGCCGACCCCTGCCGGGCAATGCCCGCACCGGGATCCCGGGCACGTAGGGCGGCCGGCGGCCAAGGCGGTCCCAGTTATGCATCACATGGATGCACAAGTGGGATCACCTGGACAGATACACCAACCTCCGCCATGCGCCATTCCTGTCCCTACCCAGCCGGATCGCTCGGTAGGTTCAGTACGTGCATCCGGGCCCGATCGAGCGACTGATCTCGGAGCTCTCCCGGCTGCCCGGGATCGGCCAAAGGACCGCTCAACGGCTCGCCTTCCACATCCTGCGGGCCGACGACGCGGACGCCTTCGGGCTCGCGGACGCGATCCGCGAGGTGAAGGAGAAGGTGGGGCTGTGCGAGGTCTGCTTCAACCTCGCCGAGGAATCGCGATGTCGCATCTGCCAGGACACGCGGCGCGACGGCTCGCTGATCTGCGTGGTCGAGGAGCCCTCCGACGTGATCCCGATCGAGCGCACGGGCGAGTACCGCGGTCTGTACCACGTGCTGGGCGGAGCGCTCTCGCCGATCGACGGGATCGATCCCGAGGACCTGAAGATCGCCGAGCTCGTGCGACGCATCGACGGCGACGGAGTCGACGAGGTGGTCCTGGCCACCAACCCGACCACGACCGGGGAGGCGACCGCTCTCCACATCGCCGAGCTGCTCCGCGATCGGGTCACCATCACCCGCCTGGCCAGCGGCCTCCCGGTCGGGGCAGACCTCGAGCACGCCGACGAGGTGACCCTCGGCCGCGCGCTCTCCGGCCGCCAAGCCGTCCCCGGGCCGCGCTAGCGACGAAGTCGTGCTGGAAACGTAGGCGAAGCCGAGGCTTCCGGCGGAGCTGTTCCGGCCTCGCTCAAGCCGATGCGCTGGTGGAGGCGGCGGAGCGGCCGCGGCGCCCACCAGTTCCACTTGCCGAGCAGCTCCATCAGCGAGGGAACAAGAAGCGCGCGGATGATCGAGGCGTCGATCAGCACCGCGAGCGCGGTCCCGACCCCGTTCTCCTTGATGAAGATGATCTGGGAGGTTGCGAAGGCGCCGATCGCGATCGCGAACAGGAGCGCCGCGGCGGTCACGATTCGCCCCGTCCGCTCCAATCCGATCGCGACCGCCTCCGAGTCAGGGGCTCCGTGGTCCCGCGCTTCCTTGATCCGCGAGAGCAGGAAGACCGCGTAGTCGGTCGAGAGCCCGAAGGCGACCGCGAACAGCAGGATCGGCATCGTCTGCTCGAGCGCTCCCTGGCCCGTGTAGCCGAGCAATCCCTCGAGGTTCCCGTGCTGGAAGACCAGCACCAGGATTCCGAACACCGCGCTCAGGTTGAGCAGGTTCATGACCAGTGACTTGACCGGGAGGATGACCGAGCCGGTCATCAGGAACAGGATCACCAGAGTTGCCCCGACCACGATCCCCAGCGCGATCGGCAGGTGCGCTTCGAGGCTCGACTGGAAGTCGACGAAGTGCGCGGACGCCCCGGTGACCAGCACCGTGGCGCCGTGGGGGCTCTGCAGGTCGCGAATCCGCCTCACGGTCGACTTGGCGGCCTCGGAGTTGAACGGCGCCTCGGCGATCGCGTCAACGGTCGTCACCCCCCGGGCGACCCGCTGCGGAGGCCCGACGGCTGCGATCCCCGGATCGCGGTTCACCCTTGCGGCCATGGCCGCGGCCGCATCTTCACCGCCACCCTCGATCGCCAGCCGAAGCGGCGTATCCCGGAAGGGGGGGAAGTCGGATCGCATCACGTCATCGACCTGGCGGGCGCTGGCGCTCGCCGGCAGTACCTGCGCGTCGACCGAGGTGAACTTGATGCTGAAGAAGGGAATCCCGAGGGCGATCAGCGCCGCCGCGCTGATCGTCGCCACCGGCACCGGCCGGCGCATCACAAGCCGCGAGAGCCGGTACCAGAACCCCGACTCCATCTGGGCCGCGTCGCGCTCGGCGCGCCGCTGGAGGAAGCGGGGGGCGAGGGCGTTGACCCGCGGTCCGAGCATGCTCAAGACGGCGGGAAGGACCACCAGGCCTACGGTGGCCGCAAGCAGCGCGACCAGCGACCCCCCGATCCCCATCGAGTAGAGGAAGCGTTGCGGGAAGACGGTCAGCGAGGCGAGCGCCGCGGCGACAGTCAGCGACGAGAACAGGACCGTGCGGCCCGCGGTATTCATCGTCGTGCGCAGCGCTTCCCAGCGCTCGGTCCGGCCACTGGGCCGATCCAGATCGACCCCGCGTCGCGCCAGCTCCTCGCGGTAGCGCGAGACGATGAACAGGCTGTAGTCGATCGCCAGCCCGAGGCCGAGGCCGGTGGTCAGGTTGAGGGCGAAGATCGAGATCGAGCCGATCTCGCTCGCGATCCTGAGCGTGAAGAAGGTGCCGACGATCGCCAAGCCGCCGATCATCAGTGGCAACAGGGCCGCGACGAGGCTGCGAAAGAACAGCAGCGAGAGCAGGAACAGGAGGGGAAAGGCCAGCATCTCGGCGCGCCGGAGGTCCGACTCGACCTGCTTGTTGACCTGCTCGTTGGCGAGCGCGAAGCCGCCCACGCTGACGCCCGGCTTGCCGCTCAATTGGTGGTCGATGGCCGAGGCGGCGTCTTGGAGCGCCTTGTCGTCGGTCGGCCTCAGCGCGACCGAGAGGTAGGTCTGGGTTCCGTCCCGGGAGACGAAGGCCCGCGAGCGCGTGTCGTAGTAGCCCTTGACCCAGGCGACGTCTCTGCGGGCTCGAAGGCGGCGCTCGAGCGCCGTGACCCGGGCCCGGCTCGCGGGCCTGGCGACCGGCGCGTCTCGGACCAGGACGATCAGCGAGGCGTCGCGGTAGCCGTGCGCCTGGAGGAGGTTGTCTGCTCTGACGCTGTCGGTTGCGGGATCGTCGGCGCCATAGGGGTCCAGGTGGCTCGCCACCGAGCCGCCGACGGCGCCGGCGATGACGAAGAAGCCGGCCGCGGCGATCGCCACCAGGCGCCGGCGGCGGTACACGAACCTGGCCAGCGAATCCAGCATCAGGCGATCCTCCGCTCGCCGGCCGCTTCGTGGTCGAGCGCCCGCCGGGTTCGCTCGCACCAGTCGGCGAGCCATTCATGGAACTCGATCCCGTGGGCGAGGATGAGGCTCGGAAAACCCTCGGGCGGGCTCTCCGCCTCGACCAGCTTCAGCTGCTCGCCCATCCGCCTGTGCCTTCGGCCCATCGCCTCAAGGGTCGCCGGTGCCGACTCGCCGCCGGCGGACGAGGCGAAGAACAGCTTCAGCAGCCCCTCGTCGCGGAGCTCGTAGACCTGGGGCTCGGTCTCGAGCCAGGCCCGGAGTTCCCTGCGGCCGGCCGCGGTCAGCCGGTAGACGTTTCGCTTCCGGCCGCCCTGGGGGCTCGCCTTGCCTTCGATCAGCCCGGCCGCCGACAGTCGGCCAAGCTCGGGATAGAGCTGCCCGTAGCTCACCGCCCAGAAGAACCGCGTCGACCTGTCGACGATCGACTTGATCTCGTATCCGCTCATCGGGCGCCAGCCGAGCATCCCGAGGATCACGTAGGCGGTGGGCGAGCGCTCCATATATCGTGAAGATACATGGGCCCGCACGGGCTGTCTGTGCTTCCCGTCACACCCACGCAAATAGGTCCAGGACGGCTTGACAGCCCCGGTTGGGAGGGATAGCGTCGCTGCCTGCTCGGTGGCCCGCGATAGAGGGGGAGTTGTGAAGCTCAGGTACGCGATCGGGTGTGTCGTTGCCGGTGTGGTGGCCATTTCGGCGGTCGCTTTCGCCGGGGGCGGGCCGCGGACCAAGCTCGTCAGCAAGAACTCGGCGGGCGTCCCGGCCAGCGGCGGATACAGCTTCCCCAGCGGGATCACGCCGAATGCCCGGCGGGTGGCCTTCGAATCCCATGCCACCAACCTGCCGGGAGCCGGGACCAACTTCAACCAGGTCTATGTCCGCGATCGGAAGACGGGCAAGACCAAGCTGGCCAGCAAGAGCAACGGCGGCGACCCTGCCGACGGAGGCGACAGCTTCGACGCAACGGTCTCCGACAGCGGCCGCTTCGTCGCCTTCGAGTCCAATGCGACCAACCTGCCGGGTGAGATCAATCCGGAGGCCCAGGTGTATGTCCGCGACCTGAAGAAGGGCAAGACGGAGCTGGTCAGCAGGTTGAGCGGGGGGAATCGGGCGACGGGCGGGTTCAGCACCGACCCCTCGATCTCCGGAAGTGGCCGACTGGTTGCCTTTGAGTCCGACGCCACCAACCTGCCCGGGAGCCTCTCCCCGGATGACCAGGTCTACCTGCGGGACCGCAAGACCGAGAAGACCAAGCTGCTCAGCAAGACCGACGGTGGGACGCCGGCCAACAATGACAGCGAGGATCCGGCGATCTCCCCGAACGGCCGCTTCGTCGGCTTCGAATCGGAGGCCTCCAACCTTCCCGGTGGGCTCGGCAACGACGACCAGGTCTACGTCCGTGACCTCGAGCGCGACCGGACGCTGCTGGTGAGCCGGAACACGGCCGGGAGCCCGGCGAACGACGACAGCGAGGAGGTCGCGGTGTCGAAGAGCGGCCGGTTCGTGGCCTTCGAGTCCCAGGCGACGAACCTCCCCGGCTCGATCGGTCCGACCTACCGCCAGACCTACCTGCGCGACCGCAAGCGGGACAAGACGACCCTGATCAGCAAGGACAACGCCGGCGACCCGGCGGCGGGGGGGTACAACGAGGAGCCCTCGGTCTCAGCCAACGGGCGGTTCGTTCAGTTCGAGTCGGAGGCCACCAACCTGCCGGGAGGGACCGGGACCTACGGCATGATCTACCTCCGCGATACGGACGCCGGCAAGACCAAGCTGCTCAGCAGGTCCAACGGCGGCGACCCGGCCAACGACGACAGCTTCATGGCGCGGAACAGCAACCTGTTGAGCCGCGACCCGCGGTTCGGAACCTTCGGGTCGATCGCCACCAACCTGCCGAGCAGTCTCGGCCCCACCGACTCCCAGGCCTACATCCGCGGCCCCCGGCCGTAAGGCGCGCCCAAACTCTTATCCTCAGTCGCCTGGATGGCGGCTGAGAGCGAAACGGTGGTGATGAAGTTCGGCGGCACCTCGGTTGCCGGCGCGGACGACATCCGGCGCGCCGCGCGCCGGATCGTCGCCGCGCGCGAGGAGGGCAGGCGAGTCGTGGCGGTGCTCTCGGCCAGGGGAAAGACGACCGACGAGCTTCACGAGATGGCCCACGAGGTCTCGGAGCGCCCCCTGGCACGCGAGATGGACATGCTGCTCTCGACCGGTGAGCGGATCTCGTGCGCGCTCTGCGCAATGGCCATCCACGACATGGGCCACAGCGCGATCTCGCTCACCGGGTCGCAGGCGGGCATCGTCACCGACTCCTCGCACACCAAGGCCCGGATCCTCGACGTCCGCGCGGAGCGGATCAGGGAGGCGCTGACCGAGGACCGGATCGTGCTGGTGGCCGGGTTTCAGGGCGTCTCGGGCGACAGCCGCGACGTCACCACCCTCGGCCGCGGGGGCTCCGACACCACCGCGGTCGCGATCGCCGCCGCGCTGGGAGCGGACGTGTGCGAGATCTACACCGACGTGCGCGGCGTCTTCAGCGCCGATCCTCGCCTGGTCGCCGACGCTCGCCTGTTGAGGATGGTCTCCTTCGAGGAGATGCTGGAGATGGCCGCGTCGGGCGCCAAGGTGCTCCAGCTGCGGGCGGTCGAGTACGCACGCAACTACGGCATCCCGATCCACTGCCGGAGCTCCTTCGAGGAGGGCCCCGGTACATTCGTGCTCTCAGAGGAAGAGACGATGGAGCGACCACTAGTAACCGCGGTCACCCACTCCGAGCAGGAGGCGCGAGTGACCTTGACCGGCGTCCGCGACGAGCCCGGCGTCGCTGGGCGCATCTTCGGCGCCCTGGCGGAGTCGAACGTGAACGTCGACATGATCATCCAGAACGAGCCGATCTCCTCCGACCACAAGGCCGACCTCTCGTTCACGGTCGGCCGCGACGATCTTCCGTCCGCGACCGACGTGCTCAACTCGCTCGACCTCGGCGAGGAGATCCTCACCGACGAGCGGATCGGCAAGGTGTCGATCGTCGGGGCCGGCATGCGGAGCCATCCCGGCGTCGCGGCCAAGGTCTTCCAGGTCCTGGGCGACAACCGGATCAACATCGAGATGATCTCCACCTCGCCGATCAAGATCTCCTGCGTGATCGACGCGGCCGAGGTCCCGGCCGCGGTGACGGCGCTCCACCAGGCCTTCGACCTGGGAGAGGACGCGGTTCGCCGCGAGGAGCCGACGGGGACCGAGCACCGGCCCCGCGTCGCCCCCTAGTCATGGGGAGCGACGGGTACAGGGTCGGCGTACTCGGCGCCACCGGCGCGGTCGGGTCGACCATGCTCACTGTGCTCGCCGAGCGCGGTTTCCCCGCCTCAGAGGTGGTGCCGTTCGCCTCCGAGCGCTCCGCCGGCAGCAAGCTCCCCTACGACGGGGGACAGCTGGAGTGTCGCCCGCTCACCGGGGAGACGATCGTCGGGCTCGACCTGGTGCTGTCCTCGGCCGGGGGGGCGGTGAGCGCCGAGTGGGCGCCGAAGCTGGTCGATGCGGGCGCGGTCGTGGTTGACAACACCAGCTACTGGCGCATGCACGAGGACGTACCGCTGGTCGTCGCCGAGGTCAACCCCGACGCGCTCGATGCCCATCGGGGGATCGTCGCCAACCCGAACTGCTCGGCGATGCAGATGCTGGTCGCCCTGGGCCCTCTGTACCGCGCGGTCGGGATCGAGCGGATCGTCGTCTCCACCTACCAGCCGGTTTCGGGAACCGGCCGACGGGCGATGGCCGAGCTCGAGGCCCAGACGCACGCGCTCCTCCACGACACCGATCCGCCCGCGGCCGAGGTCTACCCGCACCGGATCGCCTTCAACGTGCTGCCGCAGGTGGAGACGTTCAAGGTGGGCGACGACTACACCACCGAGGAGCGCAAGATGATGGCCGAGACCCGGAAGATCCTCGGCGCCACCGAGGAGGAGCTCAAGGTCTCGGCGACCTGCGTCAGGGTCCCGGTGTTGAAGGGCGAGTCCGAGTCCGTGAACGTGCAGACCCGCGAGCCGCTGTCGCCGGAGGATTGCCGTGCCCTGCTCGCCGAGGCGCCCGGCGTGACGGTGGTGGACGCCCCGGCGGACGGCGTCTACCCGCTCGCAATCGACGCCGATGGCCGCGACGACGTGCTCGTCGGCCGGATCAGGCGCGACCCCTCCCACGAGCGTTGCCTCAACATGTGGATCGTCGGCGACAACCTGCGCAAGGGGGCCGCCACCAACGCGATCCAGCTCGCCGAGCTGCTCCACGAGCGCGGCCTGATCCGCAGCACCCAGGCGCCGGCGCCCGCCTAGTCGTTCGGGCGCCCGTCTACGATCCGCGCCCTTGAACGCGGCACTCGCGGCGTACGCATCCCTCGCGGTCATCTGCGCCGCTTCGCTGGTCATCGGCCAGGCGATCCTCTCCGCCAGCGGGTGGCGCAAGCCGAGCTGGCTCTCGGGGCCGGTCGGCCTGGCCGCGATCCTGGTCGCGAGCGGGATCGCGATCAAGCTGCCCGGGCACGGGACCGCGGTCGCGATCACGCTGGCTGCAATCGCGGTGATCTCGGTTGCAGCTCTGCTGCTGACGGGGACGCCGGATCGCGCCCGGCGAACGCTCGGCATCCATGCCTCGCACCGTCCTCGCAATCCCGCTGCGGACGTTCGCCGGGCCCGGCCCGGCGCCACCGTCGCCGCCCTGGCCGCTGCGGTCATCGCGATTGCAGCCGCGTCGGTCCCGTTCGCGGTCAATGGGCATGTGGGAATACTGGGGGTGGGCCTTGTCAACGACGACATGGCCAACCACCTGCTGATCGCGGACTGGCTGAACACGCGGGTGGGGGAGATGCCGACCCTGATCCACCAGGGCTACCCGGTGGGCCCGCACGCGCTGGTGGCCGGGCTCGCCGAGGCCCTCGGCACGGGCCCGGTCGAGGCTTTCGCGGGGCTGACCCTGGCGATCCCCGCGCTCAGCGCCCTGGTGGCGTTCGAGGCTCTGGACGGCGTGCGCCGCCTACCCCGGGTAGTGGCCGCGGCCCTGGTGGCCCTTCCCTACCTGGCTGCGGCCTACCTCGCCCAGGAGGCGTTCAAGGAGCCGATCGAGGCCCTCCTCGTGCTCGCCTTCGCGCTGCTGCTGCCGAGCGCCACCAGCGCCCGCCGTGCGATCCCGCTGGGGGTGATCGCCGCCGGCTCCGTCTACGCCTACAGCTTCCCCGGCCTGTTCTGGCTGGCGGGCACGGCTGCTATCTGGGTTGTCATGCGGGGAGCGAGCGCCCGGCGCCTCGTCCCCCCGGCGGTCGTGATGCTGGTCGTGCTCGGGGTCCTGATCGCGCCCGACCTGGGCCGGATCGTCGACTTCACCGGCTTTCGCGCCTTCAAGACGTCGACGATCAGCGGCGGCCTCGGCAACCTGCGCCATCAGCTCTCGCCGCTGGAGGCGTTGGGGATCTGGCCCGCGAGCGACTTTCGCCTCTCGGCCGCCGATGCGAGTGGGCCGACGATCGCCTTCTACGTCGGCGCCCTGATCGCCGCGGCGGCGCTGGCTCTGGGCTTGCCGCGATGGCTCCATCGCAACGGGCCCGCGGTCCCGGCGGCACTGGCGACCACGCTCGTCGTTTACCTCGGGGCGCTCGTGTTCGGCACCGTCTACACCAGCGCCAAGGCCCTGGCGATCGCCGCCCCACTGATCCCCCTGATCGCCTTCGGGGGCCTGCTCCAGGCCGATGTCCGGCTCGCGCGCCGGCTGCTCGCCGCCGCGCTCGCCGCGGGCATGGCCCTCTCCGGCCTGCTGGTCCTGCGCCAGGCCCCGGTGGCCCCCACCAATCACGCCGACCAGCTCGCCGAGCTGCGCCCGCTGGTCCAGGGCCACGACGTGCTCTTCCTCGGTCGAGACAACTTCGTCGCCTACGAGCTGCGCGGTGCGCGCGCTTTCACCGCGGTGCGCAACTACTACGACCCCAACTACGTGAAGCCGAACCTCCGTCTCGAGAACGTCTTCCATAAGTTCGACTTCGACTCGGTCGCTGCCCGCACCCTGGCGAGATTCCCGTTCGTGATCACCACCCGGGCCGCCTATGCGAGCGGGCCGCCGCCGAGCTACGAGCCGCTCCGAAAGACACCTGACTTCGTGCTCTGGAGGAAGGCCGGGGTGATCACGCCGCGCCACACGCTGCCCGAGGGAGCCGACCCCGGCGCCCCCCTTCGTTGCCCGCCGCCGTTCCATCCCGCCCCAACCGACCGGGCCACGGTGTTCGCTGCGCCGCCGGTGATCGGCGGGCGCTGGTCGCCCAGCTCGAGCGTCGAGGATGGCTCCTCGGCGAGCCAGGAGCTGCCGCTGAAGGCGGGCCGCTGGGAGATCTCGATTCAGTACGACGCCACCCGCCCCCTGCGCGTGACCGCGCCCGGCCTCGACGCCACCCTGCCCGCCAACCTCGACTACCGGGGCTCGGTCCCCTACTACCCGGTGGGCGAGCTGATCGTGCGACGCCCCGGGCCGGTCAGCTTTACGGCGGGAGTGGAGCGCCCGCCGCTGGCCGGTCGCCTGCTGGGAACCACGTCGGAGGCCCACTTGGGGGCGATCGCCGCCAGCCCGGCGGGGCGTCGAGGCCCGATCCCCGGCGAGGCCGAGCGCCGGGTTTCGCTGAATCGGGCGTGTGGTCATTACCTCGATTGGTACGGGCCGCCGCCCCCAACGTCCGTTCGCCCCCCAACCGTCCCCTGAACCGAATATAAGCTGAGTATGGAGATCGGGTTCGGCGATGCGGTCCTGATCCTCGGCGCGCTGCTGGCCGTGGCGGCGGCGTTGTCGGGGGCGATGCGCGGCACCGTGCTGTCGATCTCGGTGCTCTCGGTGGCTCTGGGGATGGGGCTCGCCGCCGCCGACGTGGTCTCGGTCGACGCCGGCGACCGGGCGATCATCGACCTGATCGAGCTGGCCCTGATCCTGACCCTGTTCTCGGACGGCCTGTTCGCGGAGCGGGAGCTGCTGCGTATTCATTGGGGACCGGTGACGCGGGCGATCGTGGTCGCGATGCCGATCACGCTGCTGCTGCTGGGGCTGGGGGCTCATCTGATCTTTCCGACCCTCACTTGGGCAGAGGCGTTCCTGCTCGCCGCCGTGCTGACGCCCACCGACCCGGTGGTCACCTCGACCGTGGTCACGGCGCAGCGGGTCCCGGCGATCGTCCGCCACACGCTCAACCTCGAATCCGGCCTCAACGACGGTCTCGCGCTGCCATTCGTCCTCTTCTTCCTGATCCTCGCGCAACCGGGCGGGGACGCGGGAACGGAGGGGGCGAAGCTGCTCGGCGAGGCCGCGTTCGGCGTTGTGGTCGGCATCGCGCTCGGGGTGGCCGGGGGCAGGCTTCACCACCACCTGCCCGGCGGCGGGATCACCGCCCGCTACGAGGGCATCTACGCGATCGGCTTCGGCCTCGCGGCCTTCGGGGTCGCCGACGTCACCTTCGGCAACGGCCTGATCGCCGCCTTCGTCGCCGGCATCACGATGGGGGTCGTCGAGCACCAGATCCCCGACGCGTTCGTCGAGTTCGCTGAGAACGTCAGCGCGATCTTCCAGGTGATCACCTTCTTCGTCTTCGGGGCGCTGATCGTCGCCACCGGCTACCACGGCGACATCTGGCGGCTGGTGGTCTTCATCCTCGTGGCGCTGCTGATCGCGCGGCCGGCCGCGATCCTGCTCGCCTTCCTCAACAGTCGCCTGCCGAGGCCCCAGAAGCTGTTCATTGCCTGGTTCGGACCCAAGGGGGTCGCTTCGATGCTGTTCGCGCTCTTCGTGCTCAAGTCGCAGGTCCCCGATTCAGGGCCGATCTTCGACATCGCGGCCGTGACGATCCTCTGCTCGATCGTCGCCCATGGATTGACCGACACGGTGGGAGCGAGCTGGATCGAACGGCGGATGCAGCGCGCGGGGCGCTCCCCATAGCATCGAGCCGGGCGCGCAAGGGGCGCGTCATGGAGCATCGCATGAGCGGCTTCGAGCGCCGGTTCCGTCAGACTTTCGGGCGCCATGCCGCGGCCGACACTCTCCGGCCGCCGCTACGTGCCGGGCCTCGACGGCGTCCGTGCGCTGGCGGTGCTGGCCGTGATCGCGTACCACCTGAACCTCTCCTGGGCGCCGGGCGGGATGCTCGGGGTCGGGGTCTTCTTCACCCTTTCGGGCTACCTGATCACCGATCTCCTGCTCGATCACTGGGAGCGCCACATCAGCCTCGGGCTGCGGACCTTCTGGATCCATCGCGCCCGGCGCCTGCTCCCGGCCCTATTCGTGATGCTGGCGGTGGTCAGCGTCTGGGTTGCGCTCCTCGACGCCGCCCAACTGGCCCAGGTACGGACCCAGGTGTTCGCGGCTGCCCTGTACTTCAGCAACTGGTCGACGATCGCCGAGCACGGCTCCTACTTCGCGCGCTTCGCCGCGCCCCTGCCGCTCGACCACCTTTGGTCCCTGGCGATCGAGGAGCAGTTCTACCTGGTCTGGCCCTGGCTGTTGTGGCTGTGGATCTGGATCTTCCGGAGGCGAAGCCGGCTTGCGCTCGTGACCCTGGTGGCGGCGATCGCGTCGGCGCTCGCGATGAGCCTGCTCTATCAGCCGGGGTATGACCCCACGCGGGTGTACGAGGGAACCGACACGCGCGCCTTCGGGCTGCTGGTCGGCGCCGTGCTGGCGATGGTCTGGCCCAGCCGCCGGCTCCGCCCCAACGTCGCGGCCCGGGCCCGCGACATCCTCGACGCGATCGGGGTCATCGGCCTGGTCGGGATCGCGTTGCTCGTCTGGAGGACGGGGGACTACTCGCCCTTCCTGTACCCCGCCGGCTTCGTGCTGCTGTCGCTCGCCACGGTCGGCGTGGTCGCCGCGGTGGTTCACCCGGCAAGCCGGCTCGGGCCCGTGCTGGGCTGCCGTCCCCTGCGCTGGGTCGGGGTCCGCTCCTACGGCATCTACCTGTGGCAATGGCCGATCATCGTGCTCACCAGCCCGGTGGGCGGCGGGGTGCGCTGGTGGGTCGCGGTGCTTCAGGTGGCGAGCACGTTCGCGGTCGCCGCCCTGTCGTGGCGCTACGTCGAGGAGCCGGTCCGACACGGCGCCATCGGTCGCCTTTGGCGGCAGGCGCGGTCCGGCGCCGGCCGCCTTGACGTGCGCCGCCGCACGCTGGCGGCCGCCGCCGCCGCTGTGGCGCTGTGCCTTCCGGTGCTCGGCCTGACCGGGATCCTCCCGGGCGCCTCCGGCGGACTCTCCTCGGCGGGCGGGGCCGTCGGGCCGCCGGCCGCGCTCGTCGATCCAAGCGGCGACCTCGAGGCGGGAGGACCCGAGCCCACGCGGACCTCGTGCAAGCACGTGGTCTTCATCGGGGATTCCACCTCCGAGGGCGTGATCTCGCCCGAGTACATCCCCGCCCGCGGTCGCCGATTGCCGGCGCGGCTGGCGGACGTCGGGGTGCAGTCGACCAACCTTCAGGTGTCGGGGGCGCGATCGATCGTCGAGACGGTGAATGGCGAGCCCAACGCCGCCACCGTCGCCCAGGGCCTCGTCGGCCGCGGCTATCGCGGCTGCTGGATCCTCGCCATGGGCACCAACGACGCCGCCGACGTGTTCGTCGGCTCCTCGATCGACCAGGCGACCCGGATCGCCCGCATGATGTCGATCGTCGGCCACCGCCCGGTGCTCTGGGTGGGCGCCGTCTCGCTGACCCGCTCGGGCCCCTACTCGGCGACGATGATGGAGCGCTGGAACCGGGAGCTGGTGTCCGCCTGCACGGGCTACCGCAACATGCGGGTGTTCGATTGGGCCGCCCGGGCGAAGCCCGGCTGGTTCATCCCCGACGGCCTCCACTACAGCTCCCTCGGCTCCCAGGAGCGGGCCCGGCTGATCGCCCAGGCCCTGGTCGAGGCGTTTCCGGCTAATCGGCCGCCCAGCCCCACCTGCCTGGTCCGCTGAGATCTGGCCTCAGGCGGGCTCGGGATCCGGCTCGGCGGCGACCTCCTGGAGCGCCTCCAGCGATTGCTCCAGCCAGCGACGGAAGTAGAGCTTGCCCAGCGCCGCGTCGAAGACCCGGTTGCGGAGGCCGACCGGGTCCATCCCGAACTCGACGTCCACGAACGTGCTCCCCTGCGCCTCGGTCAGCAGCCAGCGCGTGTAGGTCCCGGTGGTCAGGCACCGCATGTGGATCTCGCGCACGTCCTCGAGCCGCTCGACCGTCATCGTAGTCTCGATTCGCCCGTTGGGCTCGCGGGTGACCTGGGCGTAGTTGCTTCCCTCGTCGAACTGCTCGCCCCGGACCTCGACCACCCTTGGCCACCATTCGGGATGTCGCCGGGGGTCTCCGACCAGATCCCAGACCCGGCTCGGCGGGGCGTTGATCAGGGCTTGACTGCGGCAAACCGACATCGAACCGTCGGTCCCAGTCTCTCAGCTAGCTCTCCTCGGCGAGCTTTTGGACCGCGGCCCGCGCCGTCTCCTCGTCGACGTCGGTGTGGGTGACGTACAGGCTCACGGCCTCCTCGAGGTGGCCGAGCAGCACCGCCTGCTCCACCTCCGGCGGAGGTGTGGGCAGCTCGGGGCCTTCGCTCGCCTCCACCTCAGGCGGGGACCGCGTCGGCGAGCCGCTCCTCCACCCATCCGGTGGAGGCGATGTGCTTGCCCATCCCCAGCTCCTTCGGCTCAAAGCCGAGCGCCAGTCCGACCAGCTGGGGCAGGTGGAGCACCGCCAGCCCCAGCTCGCGCCCGGTCACCTTGGCCGCCTCCGGCTGCTGCATGTCGAGGTTCAGGTGGCAGAGCGGGCACGGCGTGACGAGGCAGTCGGCGCCGGCATCGAGGGCGTCGCCGACGTGGGTGCCGGCCTGGCGCAGCGAGGTCTCGCGGTTCATGGTGATCACCGGGAAGCCACAACACTTTCGGGCCCCGTCGTATTCGACCACCTCGCCGCCGAGCGCCTCGATCACGCGCTCCAGGTAGAGATCGCGGTCGGGGTGCTCCTCGTAACCGATCCGGTGCCTGGGGCGGATCACGTAACAGCCGTAGAAGGGCCCGACCCGCAGCCCCGACAGCGGGCGGGCGACCTTGGCCTTCAGCTGCTCGAGCCCGTAGTCCTCCGCCAGCACCCAGAGGAAGTTCTTGTTCTCGAACCCGGGCTTGTCCTTCGCGTACTCGAGCCCCTCGTCGGCGAGCGCCTCGTTGATGTGGGCCCGGTAGGCGGAGTCGGCGTCGAGCCGCTGCTGACACTCCGACTGGGCGCCCTGGCAGGTCGAGCAGATGTTCATCATCGCCAGGCCCGTGCTCTGGGCGAGTGCGAAGGTGCGCGCGTTGAGCGTGTCGGCGAGCTCCGTGTTGTGCTCGGCGATGACGCCGGCGCCGCAGCAGTTGGCCCGGTCGAGGGTGACCAGCTCGATCCCAAGCCGCTCGGCCACCAGCGCCATCGAGCCGTGCAGCTCCGGGGTGAATCCGCGCGAGACGCAGCCCGGCCAATAGGCCAGCTTCAGCTCGCTCATCGCGACACCACCTGGCTCGCGCTCCGCCTGTGAATCAACGGCCTTGTCAGTGGCTCCGCGCTCACGTGTCCTCGTCGGGCTCCGGCTCGACTTTTGCCTCGGGCGTGGGAGCCTCGTCGAGGGCCCCCTCCGCCTCCAGCTCCTCCTCGCCGGTGATGTAGAGGTTGAGCTCGGTGCGGTGCTCCTCGGCGTGCGAGTAGATCCGCTGCACATGCTCCTGGGCGTCACCCGGGAGCTTTTCGTGGACCCCGGGGATCAGCTTCGGTAGAGACCGCATCTTGCCCGTTCGCAGCCCACGCAGGGCAGTGGGAAGGGACTGGACGAGGGCCTTGATGCCGGCCGGATTGGGCACGAGCTTCCCCTTGATCCCCGGCGCGTAGGACTCCTGCTGAAGAAGCGCCTCATCCAGCGTTCCCTTCCGCTCGATGATCTTCGTGAAGGCGAGCTCGTGGCGACGGCCGTTGTTGGCATCGTCGATCTCGTGGCCATCGCCGGCGATCCGCCGCAGGCGCATGATCTGGTCCATCGGCGCGACGTCCTTGGGGCACGCGTCGACACACGAGAAGCAGTGGGTGCAGTCGTAGATTCCGTGCGGGTCCTGGGCCAGGTCGTAGAGGCGCTCGCGGGACTGAGCGTCCCGCGGATCGCCGACGAACCGGTAGGCCTTGGCCAGCGCCGCCGGGCCGATGAACTCCGGGTCGGCCTCCAACGACAGGCACGAGGAAACGCAGGCGCCGCACTGGATGCAGGCCATCGACTGGGTGATGTCGATCATCGACTCGGGCGGCACCACGTACTCGCGCTCGGGGGGATCTCCCTCCGGGAGCAGCCAGGGGGTCACCCGGCGGATCTTGGTCCAGTGGGTGGACTCCATGTCCGTGACCAGGTCCTTGACCACCGGCATGTTCGCCATCGGCTCGACGACTATCGGGCGCGCCGCCTCCTCTGCTCCGCTTGCGCGGGCGTCGCGGTCGCCGTCGACACGGTTGCGATTCGCCTGTTCGTGTGCCTCGGCGATCTGGGTCTTGCAGCCGAGGGTCGAGCGACCGTTGACCTTCATCCCGCACGAGCCGCAGATCGCCGCCCGGCAGGAGCAGCGAACCACCAGCGATCCGTCCTCTCGATCGCGCACCTGGAGCAGCCCGTCGAGCACCGAGAGGTCGGGGTCCAGATCGACCTTGAACTCCTGCCAGTAGGCGCCCTCGCCGCTCTCGGGCTGGTAGCGCCTCACCTTCAGCGTGTACTCAGGCATTCCCTCGCACCCTAGTAAGTCCGCTCCATCGGCTGCCACTGGGTGATCGTCACCGGCGAGTAGCTGATCTCGGGCCCGTCCGAGTTTCGGGTCAGGTCGATGTGCTTCAGCCACTCCTCGTCGTTTCGCTCCGGGAAGTCGGTCCGGTACTGGGCTCCGCGGCTCTCGGTCCGGTGAAGCGCGGCGACGCAGCTGCATTCGGCGCAGTCGAGCATGAAGCCGAGCTCGATCGCGCCCAGCACGTCCTGGTTGAAGACCGTCCCGAGGTCGTCGATGTAGGCGGTCTGCGACTCCTCCTGGAGGCGCTTCACGGTGTCCAGTGCGGCCTGGATCCCCTCCGCGTCGCGGAACACGGCGACGTGCTGGTCCATGGTCTCCCCGAGCTCCTTGCGCACCTCGGACGTCCGCCGTCCCTTGCCCCGGTCGCGCCCCAGCAGCTCGGCGATTCGCCGTTCCTCGTCGGCCAGCGCCGCGCTCGACGGTCGCCCGGACTCGATCTGCTTCGCGCGGGTGGCGGAGTGCTGGCCGGCGCGGCGGCCGAAGATCAACGTGTCGAGCAGCGAGTTGGCGCCCAGCCGGTTGCCGCCGTGGACCGAGACGCAGGCGGCCTCGCCGGCGGCGTAGAGCCCGGGGATCGAGGTGGCGCCGTTGACGTCGGTCTTCACCCCGCCCATCGCGTAGTGGTTGCCGGGCTTGATCCGGATCGGCTCCCGGGTGATGTCGACGCCGGCGAAGTCCCGCCCGACGAGCACGATCTCCCGCAGCGCCTCGTGGATCCGCTTTCGCGGCACCACTGTGATGTCGAGCGCCACCGTGCCGTCGGGAAAGCCGCGCCCCTCGTTGATCTCGGTCTGCTCGGCGCGGGAGACCACGTCGCGCGAGGCGAGCTCCATCTTGTTCGGCGCGTAGGTCTCCATGAACCGCTCCCCCTTTGCGTTCAGCAGCAGGGCGCCCTCGCCGCGGGCTCCCTCGGTGATCAGGAAGCCCTTCTTGGCCAGGGTGGTCGGGTGGTACTGGATCATCTCCATGTCCATCAGCGGGGCCCCTGCCCGGTAGGCCATGGCGATTCCGTCGCCGGTGCAGATCAGGGCGTTGGTGGTCGGCTGCCAGACCTGACCCAAGCCGCCGGTGGCCAGGATCACGTTCTCGGCCTCGAACAGCTCCATGGCGCCGTCGGAGACGTTTCGCATCACCGCCCCGGCGCAGCTGCCGTCGTCGTCGAGCACCAGGCCGGTGGTGAAGTACTCCTCGTAGCGCGAGATCAGCTCCGAGTGCTTCATCAGCTGCTCGTAGAGCACGTGCATGATCGCCTGGCCGGTGATGTCCGCCACGTAGTAGGTGCGCGCCTGCGAGGCGCCGCCGAACGCCCGGGTGCCGAGCCTGCCTTCGTCGTTGCGGTGGAAGGTGACCCCGAGGTGCTCGAGGTGGAGGATCTCCTCGGGCGCCTCGCGGCACATGATCTCGATCGCGTCCTGGTCGCCGAGGTAGTCGGAGCCCTTGATCGTGTCGAAGGCGTGCGACTCCCAGCTGTCGCCCTCCTGGAGGGCGGCGTTGATGCCCCCCTGGGCGGCGTTGGAGTGCGAGCGCACCGGGTGGACCTTGGACACGATCCCGACCGAGACGCCCTCCTCGGCCGCGGCCAGCGCCGCTCGCTGGCCGGCGAGCCCCGCCCCGATCACCAGTACGTCGTGCTTCGGCATGATCGAGGCGCGATCCTATTGGTTCGCCGGTCGACCCTAGTCACTCGCCGGGCCGGGCGAGGACGGGTCGTTACTGGCCTCGGGTGAGCGCGCTGCGCAGCGCTCGGCCGACCTGATCGGCGGTGATCACCCCGCACAGGCGCCCGTCGGCGTCGACCGCCATCAGGGCGCCGAGGCGCCGCAGGGCGTCGTTGCCGAGCAGCGATTCGAGCGGCGCGTCGATGCGCACCCGAAGCGTGCCGGTGGAATCGGCCTCGAACACGTCGCGGACGGTCGAGGACGCTCGGCTCACCTCCGGCACGGCGTCGGCGGCGCCGCGCTCGACCAGGCCGAGGAAGCGTTGATAGGCGTCGACGACCGGAAACCAGGGCCATCGGTAGCGGAGGAAGTACTCGTCCAGCGCCCGCTCGACGCTGGCGTCCTCGCGAATCGCCACCGGCTCCTCGTCCATCACGTCGGCGACCCGCAGGCCCTCGATCCGGCTGGCGAACTCCGTCTGCACGACGGCGCCGCGGGCGGCCTGGCCGAGGATGAAGCCGATCAGCCCCAGCCAGATGCCGCTGACCGGGTCCCCGGCGAGCAGCAGGGCGATGCCGATCGCGATGAACACGTACGAGAACCCCTGGCCCACGCGGGCAGCCGCTCGCGTCGCCCGGTTGCGATCGCCGCTCACCTTCCAGGCGATCGCCCGGGCCACCCGCCCCCCGTCCAGCGGGAAGGCCGGGATCAGGTTGAAGCCGAGGATCCAAAAGTTGACCACCGCCATCCACGCGACCATGGCGACGATCCCCGACGAGGTCGCCCCCGACCGGAGCCAGAACGCATCCCAGAATTCGTGCGTCCCGGCGCTCGCGATCCCGATCGCCGTGCAGGCGAGGGCGATCAGCAGGGTCACGACCGGCCCCGCGATCGCGATCTTGAACTCGGTGCCCGGGGAGTCGGAGTCCTTGGTCATCCGGGCGACGCCTCCGAACATCCACAAGGTGATGTCGGAGATCCCGATCCCGCGGCGCATCGAAACGAATGCGTGGCCGAGCTCGTGGAGGAGGATCGAGCCGAAGAACGCCAGCGCGCTGATCACCGCCAGCACGTACGCGCTACCGCCACCCTCCCGGTCGAGGACCACGTCATAGGTGCCCGAAAGCCAGATGATGATCAGGAAGAGGACGAAGAACCACGAGTAGTCGACCCCGATCCGGATCCCCCGGACGTGGAACAGCGTCACCGTGCCTCTTGCCGGCATGACTCCATCTTAGGTTGGCGCATCTGCACCGCGGTAGGTTTCGCCGCCTGATGACCGCCAGCGCCGCAGCGACCGTCGCCGCCCCCGACGCCGAGCAGCTTCGCGATCTGGTCGACAGGCTCGCCTCGATCCATCGCCCCACGGCGTCGGCGGGCGAGCGGGTGGCTGCGGAATGGGTCGCCGGACGCCTGCGGGAGCTTGGCGCTGACCGGGCGCGGGTCGAACGGGAGCTCGTGCACGGCACCTTCTGGTGGCCGCTCGGCATCGCAGCTGGCGCCGGCGCGGTCGCAGGCCTGGCCGCGCTTCGCGGCCGGCGCACGGCCGGCGCCCTGCTCGCGGCGGCGGCCGGCTTCGCCGCCGCCGACGACCTGCCGCCGGGCCGACGCACCCTGCGCTCTTTCCTGCGCCAGCGAGAGGCGACCACCGTGGTCGCCGAGCTGGGCCCGCCCGACGCCGAGCGCACGGTGGTCCTGGTCGCCCACCACGACGCCGCGCATGCGGGACTCATCTACCACCCGGCGATCCCGGAGCTGGTCTTCGGCCGCTTCCCGTGGCTGATCGAGCGGGTCGACACCAGCCCGCCGCTGATGGCTCCGGTGGTGGCGATCCCGCTGCTGGTGGGGGCGGGCGCCGTGACCGGAAACCGCGCCCTGCTGAAGGCCGGCACCGGGCTCGCGGTCCTCTCCGCTGCGGCGCTTGCCGACATCGGCCTGCGCGCGACCGTCCCGGGCGCCAACGACAACGCCACCGGGGTGGCCGCGCTGCTCGCGGTGGCGGGCTCGCTGGTGGAGCGGCCGCCGGAAAACGTCCGCATGATGCTGGTCTCCACCTCCGAGGAGGCCCTGTGCGAGGGGATGCAGGCCTTCTCGAGGCGCCACTTCGGGGAGCTGCCACGCGAGCGCACCTTCTTCCTCGCCATGGACACGCTCGGCTCACCCCACCTGCTCGTGCTCCGCGGCGAGGGAATGCTCCGCATGCGCGAGTACCCCGGACGCTCACTGGCCCTGCTCGACGGGCTGGCGGACGAGCTCGGGATCGACCTGTTCCCCAACCTGCGGCTGCGCAACGCCACCGACGGCATCATGCCGCTCGCCGCCGGCTACGAGTGCGCCTCGCTGTGCTCCTGCACGCGGCTCAAGCAGCCGGCCAACTACCACTGGCCGACCGACGTCCCGGAGAACGTCGACTACGGCACCGTGGCCGACGCGGTCCGGCTGACCGAGGCGATGGTCCGCCGGCTGGATGAGCGTTGGCTCTGACGCGCCGGGCGCGCTGAGGGTCGAGCCGCGGATTGGGCAGGTGGGGGGACCGATCGGACTCGACCCGCGTCGGTTGTCGGATTAGTGCGCCTGAGACCAACAAACCCGACAACGGACGCTGTGGCGCAAGGGCGTTCTCCTGTACCGAGCCTGGTACGAACTCAGACCCCCGGCGAGTGCCGATCGATGATCCGGCCGAAGTCGGTGCCCGGCGGCAGGGTGCCGAAGGCGCGGCCCGACTCGCCGCCGAGGCGGGAGGCGCAGAAGGCATCGGCGACCGCGGGGTCGCCGTACCGGACGAGCAGCGACCCCTGAAGCGCCAGCGCCATCCGCTCGACTAGCCCGCGGGCCCGGGTTTCCAGCGTCTCCGGATCGGAGGCGAGATCGTCGCGCAACCGGCGACCGAACTCGTCCAGGCGGGAGTCGGCCACCGCCCCCTCGCCGATCTCGGCGGCGAAGACTTCGACTGACTCCGGGCTGCGCGCCATCGCGCGCAGAACGTCCAGGCACTGGACGTTGCCCGATCCCTCCCAGATCGAGGCCAGGGGGCTCTCGCGGTAGAGGCGGGGCATCCCGGACTCCTCGACGAAGCCGTTGCCGCCGAGGCACTCGAGCGCCTCGACGGCGTGGACCGGTGCCCGCTTGCAGGTCCAGTACTTGAGCACCGGGGTGGCCAGCCGTCTCAGCTCGACCGCCCGCTCGTCGCCGGCGTGGGCTTCGTCGAAGGCGCGCGCCAGCCACATGGCGCCGATCGTCGCGGCCTCGGACTCGATCGCCAGGTCCGCGAGCACGTTTCGCATCAGCGGCTGATCGACGAGGAGCTTCCCGAACGCCGCCCGATGGCTGGCATGGTGGATCGCCATCGCGGTGCCCCAGCGGTGGCCGGCGCTGACGCCGATCACGCAATCGAGCCGGGTGTGATTGACCATCTCGATGATCGTCGGCACGCCCCGCCCCTGCTCGCCGACCATGCGCGCCCACGCGCTGTGGAACTCGACCTCGCTGGAGGCGTTGGAGCGGTTTCCGAGCTTGTCCTTGAGCCGCTGAATGTGGAAGCGGTTTCGATCTCCCTCCGGAGTGAAGCGGGGCAGCAGGAAGCACGACAGGCCACCGTCGGTCTGGGCCAGGACGAGGAAGGCGTCGCACATCGGAGCCGAGCAAAACCACTTGTGGCCCGTGATCTCGTACTCGGCCCCGGGCCCGCCGCCGTTCACCGGCGCGGCGACGGTGGTGTTGGCACGCACGTCGGAGCCGCCCTGCTTCTCGGTCATCGCCATTCCGCACAGGGCTCCCGTCTTGTCGGGCGCCGGGACCAGCCGCTCGCCGTCATAGGAGAGAGACAGGAAGCGCGGCTCCCACTCCTGCGCCAACTCCGCCTGCTTGCGGATCGCCGGGATCACCGAGTAGGTCATCGAGATCGGGCACCCAACTCCTGCCTCGATCTGCGACAGGAGCACGAACTTGGCCGCCCGGGCGACGTGCGCGCCGGGTTGCGGGTCGCGCCATGGCGAGGCGTGGAGGCCGTGCGAGACCCCCAGCCGCATCAGCTCGTGCCAGGCGGGATGGAACTCGACCTCGTCGATTCGGTTTCCGAACCGATCGTGGGTGCGAAGCCGTGGTGGGTTCTCGTTCGCCTGGACGCCCTGTGCGATCACCTCGGGCCGGCCACAGATCCCGCCGAGCTCGCGGGCCTCTTCCTCGGCCCAGTCCGCGCCCTCCCGTCGCAGCGCTTCGACCAGCGTCCGATCGCTCTCGAAGACGTTGTACGCCTCCAGCGGCGGTGGTTGGTTGGCGACCTCGTGGGTCCGGGCGCGGGTGCGCTCCTCAAGCTTCGACACGGCTGAGCTCCTTTCCGGTCACAGAGCGGATACAGAAGTCTCTCAACGACTCGATCACCGATTCTGCCTCTTGGCGCGCCGAGGTCGGCGACACCGGTCCCACCAGCGCCTCGCCGATCGCCCCCACCAGCGCCGCTCCGCTCAGCTCCGGGCTCTGGGGGGGAAGCTCCCCAGATTCGACACCCGCCTCGATCACCTGCGCGAAAACGTCACGGTAGGCGCGCCGGAAGACGAGGCGCTCGGCCTCGACTGTGGGGTCGACGGGCTCGGCGATCAGGGCCCAGGCGAGACGGCGACCACGCAGGGCACGGCGGGCGAAGGTCGCGACGGCGGCGGCGAGCCGAGCGGTGGCCGAGGCGCCGGCCTCGCGTGCGGCCGCCGCCACCGCATCGACCTCGTGCTGCGAGGCCTCGCGAAAGACCTCGGCGAACAGATTCGCCTTCGAGGGGAAGTGGCGGTAGACGGTCCCCGTGGCCACCCCGGCCTCAGAGGCCACCGCCGCGACCTGCGCCTCGGCGTAGCCGCCCTTCGCGATCAGCCCGCGGGCGGCGGCTACGATCCGCCGCCGGGTGGCGGCGTTGCGGGCGGCGGTTCGCTGCGTCGGCCTATATGCCACCCAAGAAGTGAATCACAGTTCACTTCTTGGGTCAAGGCCAACGGCTGGTCGCCTCTCCAACGGGGCTGGGTGGGGGCTTGGCGCCTTCCTCACCGTTTTCCGAAAGGAACTCGCCAACTCCCGGGCTTGGCCCGCTCATTGCCCAGCAACCACGCGGCCCGCGGTGCACGTCCGCCCCCGTGGCGGCGCCTCAGGCCGCCGCGGGCTCCGGGTCGGGGCGAATCACCACCGTGTCGGCCACCGGCAGGATCTCGTCGGCGGGCATGCCCACACGCTGCGCGTGGTCGCGGAGCGCCTCGGGATTGGTCGCCTGGTAGATGCAGACGGTGCCAAGCGAATCGCCCTCGTCGATCACGTACGACCGGATCCAGCGGACCTGGTCCGCCATCTCCTCGTCCCCGATCCTGCGAGAGCGAGCCGCCGCCTCCTCGAGCTCCTCGGCGCTCTTCCAGCCGTTGCGACGCCAGATCACGAATGTCTGCATCAAGTCTCCTTGCGCGACTTCGCCGTGGTCAGCACCGAGGAGATCATTCGCCGCGCGGGGGTCAGCCGCGGCGCTCTCTATCACCACTTTCCCGGCAAGACGGAGCTCTTTCGGGCTGTCTTCCAGAGCTCGGAGGCCCGGGTGGTCGAGCGGCTCGCTGCCGCCGCCGCGACCGCCGACGGCCCGTTCGAGCAGCTCGTCGCCGGAAGCCGCGCCTATCTGCAGGAGGCCGAGAGCAACCCGGAGCTGCGGCGGATCGGCCTCTTGCAGAGCCGCGCGGTGCTCGGTTGGGAGGGCTGGCGGGAGGCCGCCACAGAGCTCGGCATCGGCGCGGTCGAGGCGGCGGTAAGGGCGGCGATCGAGGCGGGCGAGATGAAGCCGGGGGACCCGACCGCGATCGCTCACCTGGTGCTGGGGGCGCTGATCGAGGCCGCGATGCTGGTCGCGACCGCCGAGGATCCCGCCGCCGCCAGGGCGCGGGTCGAGCCGGTGGTCGCCCAGCTCCTCGGCGGCCTCCGCGCATAGGTGGGCCACCGCCCACTATCCAGCCCGGCGCTAGCATCGCCCCGGTGGAAGAGGTGAGGAGCTTCAGCTCCGAAAGGAGCGCGTAAGGGCGCCGCGGGCGCCCGCAAGTGGTTCATGGCGAAGATCAAGGTCTCAAATCCGATCGTCGAGCTCGATGGCGATGAGATGACCCGGATCATCTGGGCGTTCATCAAGGAGCAGCTGATCCTGCCCCACCTGGACGTGCAGCTGGACTACTTCGACCTCGGAATCGAGCGTCGCGACGCGACCGACGACCAGATCACGGTCGACGCGGCCCGGGCGATCAAGGAGCACGGCGTCGGGGTCAAGTGCGCGACGATCACGCCGGACGAGGCCCGAGTGAAGGAGTTCGGCCTCAAGCGGATGTACCGATCGCCCAACGGAACGATCCGCAACATCCTCGGCGGGGTGATCTTCCGCGAGCCGATCGTGATCTCGAACATTCCCCGGCTGGTGCCCGGCTGGACGAAGCCGATCGTGATCGGCCGCCACGCGTTCGGCGACCAGTACCGGGCCACGGACATGAGCATCCCTGGCGCGGGCAAGCTGACCCTGGCCTTCACCCCCACCGACGGCACCGACCCGATCGAGCTCGATGTGTTCGACTTCCCGGAGGGCGGTGGGATCGCGATGGCGATGTACAACCTCGACGACTCGATCCGGGACTTCGCCAGGGCGTCGTTCCGCTACGCCCTCGACCGCGAGTACCCCGTCTACATGTCGACCAAGAACACGATCCTGAAGACCTACGACGGGCGGTTCAAGGACCTGTTCGCCGAGGTGTTCGAGAACGAGTTCAAGCCCGACTTCGAGGCCATGGGTCTGACCTACGAGCATCGGTTGATCGACGACATGGTGGCCGCGGCGCTGAAGTGGGAGGGCGGCTACGTGTGGGCGTGCAAGAACTACGACGGAGACGTGCAGTCGGACACGGTCGCCCAGGGCTTCGGGTCGCTGGGCCTGATGACGAGCGTCCTGATGAGCCCTGATGGCAAGACGGTCGAGGCAGAAGCCGCCCACGGAACCGTGACCCGCCACTACCGCCAGCACCAGCAGGGCAACCCCACATCGACCAACCCGATCGCCTCGATCTTCGCCTGGACCCGCGCGCTGGCGGCGCGGGGGCGACTGGACGGCACGCCGGAGGTGTCACGGTTCGCCGAGACGCTCGAGCGGGTGTGCATCGAGACGGTCGAGAGCGGCAAGATGACCAAGGACCTGGCCGTGCTCGTCGGCGGCGATCAGGAGTTTCAGACCACGCAGGAGTTTCTCTCCTCGATCGACCAGAACCTGCAACGGGCGATGGCGTAGCGTCCCCCCGCCGCAGGAACCATCCGAAAGCGACCAGCGACAGGAGGCTGCGAATTGAGCCCCACCCCAACCAGCGTCACGGTCACCGGAGCCGCGGGCCAGATCGGCTACGCGATGCTGTTCCGGATCGCCAGCGGGCAGCTGCTCGGGCCGGACGTTCCGGTCCACTTGAACCTGCTCGAGATCCCCGACGCGATCCGGGGGGCGGAGGGAACCGCGATGGAGCTCGACGACTGCGCCTTTCCCCTGCTGGCCGGGGTGGACGTCCACAGCGACCCGAAAGCGGCCTTCGACGGCGTCCAGGTGGCGCTGCTGGTCGGGGCGCGCCCCCGCACCAAGGGCATGGAGCGTTCGGACCTGCTGGAGGCGAACGGCGGCATCTTCAAGCCCCAGGGGGCGGCGATCAACGAGGGCGCGGCGGATGACGTCAAGGTGCTGGTGGTCGGCAACCCGGCCAACACCAACTGCCTGATCGCGATGTCGAACGCGCCCGACGTCCCGCGCGAGCGATTCACCGCCATGACCCGGCTCGACCACAACCGGGCGATCACCCAGCTGGCCTCCAAGACCGGCGCCGCGGTGAGCGAGATCACCAACATGACCATCTGGGGCAACCATTCCACCACCCAATACCCGGACCTCTTCCACACCCGGGTTCGGGGAGAGGTCGCCGCCGACTTGGTCGACGACCGCGAGTGGCTCGAGAACGAGTTCATCCCCACGGTGGCCAAGCGGGGCGCGACGGTGATCGAGGTGCGGGGTGCCTCCAGCGCCGGTTCCGCCGCCAATGCCGCCATCGACCACGTCCACGACTGGGCGCTCGGCACGCCCGACGGCGAATGGGTCTCGATGTCAGTCCCCTCCGACGGCGCCTACGGGATCGAGGAGGGCCTGATCTGTGGCTTCCCCTGCACCTGCACGAACGGGGAATGGTCGATCGTCCCCGGGCTCGAGCTGAACGACTTCTCCCGCCAGCGCATCGACGCGTCGGTGAACGAGCTCCAAGAGGAGCGCGACGCGGTCGCCGAGCTCGGCCTTCTGTAGTTCCTGATCGGGTGGCGGGGTTGGGGCCCGCCGATGGGCAACGCGGTGCCGGCTACGCCGCCGTGTAGGAGCGGCCGGACTTCTTCACCCGGCCTTCCTTCTGCAGGTCGCCGAGCACCCGGTACATGTAGTTGGGCTTGATCCGCATCCTCTTCGCCACCTCGGCTGCGGTGATCCCCGGGTTCGCCTTGATCAACCGGACGGCCTGGTCGGCACGAGTGCCGCGACGGCGACGGCGGGGAGCGGCCTTGGCCTTGGCCGTCCGGGAGCCCGGCGGGCGGCCCGGTCCGCGCCGTCCGATCCGGCCGCCGGTCAGGTTGGCGAGCGCCCGCTCGAGCTTCTTGCGCTCTGCGTCGAGCTCGCGGATCCGGTTCCTGAGCAGGCCGGCCGCCTCGTCAAGTGCACTCGCCATCTGGGTGATCCTTTCGTCGGGAAGGTGTGAGGTGTGAAGCGAGCCCGGCAGTGTAGTCAGTCCACATCGTCGGGTTCGTGCTTGCGACGCGCCCACGGTTGTATGGGTGCGACCGCTAGTTGCGCCGCTTGCGAGGCAGGGTACGGAAGATCACATCCCAAAGTGGGGTCGAGACCCCGAACCCGAAACGGTGGTCCTGGAAGTGATGGCGCATGTGCTGCTCGCGGATCTGCTTTCCGAGCTTCGTCTTCGGGGTGTGGTGGTGCAGGTGATAGTGCGTGTAGTCGTAGGCCAGGTAGCCGAGGATGAACCCCGAGAAGATCGGATAGGCGGCCGGGGTGCCGAAGATCAGGGTGAAGAGCCAGAGGAAGAGGGCGGCGAGCGGGACGCTGACCGCGGGCGGCATCACCAGCCGGAGCCGGTCGTTCGGGTGGTCGTGGTGGACCCCGTGGATGACGAAGTGGAGGCGGCTTCCGATCGGGTGGTCCGGCTCCCAGTGAAAGATGAGCCGATGAAGCCAGTACTCGGTCAGGGTCCAGATCAGAAGGCCGGCCGCGACCAGCAGCGCCAGCCGCGGCGCGCCGTAACCCCGATCCGCGCCGAGCCAGACCCCGGCCACCACGACGGGCACGAAGATGATCGCCGGCACCGAGGGGTGGATCCGGGAGAAGAAGTCCAGAAAGCGGTTGTCGAACAGGCGCGGGGACGCGCTCAGCCGGGCTGTCCGCTCGTGAAATGCCACGGCCCTGATTCTAGCTTTCCGCAAACCGCGAGAAACCGCCCGGGCGGCCGCGGCGAAACTTGTGGCGCTTTGCGCAAATGCATGGTTCCGCACTCGCCTGCCGGTGGCATGATCGGCGACGCCCGGACGGAGCAGTGGTGAAACCGATGAGAACGGATTGGGGGTCGGCTGGCTTGATCGAGTTGGAGCGGAGCGCGAAGGAGATGGCCGATGCGATCGGGATCGGCCGGCGACGAGCGCGAAAGCGGCGCAACGGACGCCCCAGCTGCGAGGACTGCTTCTTTCACTGTCACATGCTGTGCGCCCTGGATCTGGATGAGCCCTGTTCCACCTTCCGCCCCAACAGTTCCGACGGCCTGGTCCCGCCCCGCCAGCCCGCCCTGCTCTTGCGCCAGTCGGCGGAGCAAGGCTCCGCCGAGGCGGCCTGAGCCCGGCCTTTCCCAGGATATGATCGGCCCGCCGATGGCGGACGTCGTTGAGAGCCTGGGTCGCGTTCCGCTGTTCTCGGGCATCGAGGAGGACAAGCTCGCGGAGCTGGCCGAGCAGATGGCTGTGCGCAGCTTCGCCGAAGGCCAGCGCGCGACCGAGGAGGGAACGGGAGGGGCCGCCTTCTGGGTGATCGAGGAGGGCGAGGCGACGGTCGCCGTCAAGGGGGAGGTCGTGCGCACGCTCGGGGTGGGCGACTACTTCGGCGAGATCGCCCTACTGGACGAAGGTGTTCGCACCGCAACCGTCACCGCCGCGACCGACCTTCGCTGCCGCGGGATGGCCTCGTGGGAGTTCCGGGCCTTCGTCGACCAGAATCCGGACGCGGCGTGGGCGATGCTGCGGGCGCTTGCGGTCAGGTTGCGGGAGTCCGAGGAGCGGGCGGCCGGCTGACCGGCCCACCCGGCCTTCGTCGTCAGCCCGCCGGCGGCGTCGCGCCCAGCCCGGCGAGCGCTCGCTCGGCCTCGGCGCGCTCCGGACCGCCGAGCAGCCAACCGGTGCGGGCGGCCTGATAGGCGCACTCCATCCCCTCGAACACGCCCAGGCTCTGGCGCAGCAACTCCTCGTCTCCGTGCCTGGCGCCCTCCGCCCGCAGCAGGATCCCTCGTGCGTAGCGGTGGTCGCCGACCCAGCCGGCGGCTTCCCGGACGAGCTCGTCGGCGCGGGCATCGCCTGCCAAGGCGACCACCTCCGCCCGGGTGGCGGCGTATGCCGAGCGCCACCACATGTTGTGCGACGGAACGTCATCCGTCAGCGCCACGGCCTCGGCGACCTGGCCGCGATGGAGGTGAACGTCGGCCTCCAGCATCGCCACCCCCGATGACTGCCCCCCGGACCCGGGCGCGACGCTCGCGGCGAAGCGGAACCAGTCCGCGCTGGCCTCCTCCTCGCCCCGGTAGCCGAGGATCGCCCCGGCGCAGGCCAGCGCGGCCGCCAGGGCCGCGATCGGGGGCCGATCGGCTGCTGCCCATGCCTCCCTCACCGCCTCGGCCATCTCCAGCGCGCTGTCCCACTCGCCGAGGAAGAAGGACGGCAACAGCCCCGGCTGTGCCCCCTGCTGCAGTCGGGCGGCGGCGTTGACGGCCTCGCCGGTCACCGAGAGGTCGGTGCCCCGTCGGGCGGCGAGCACCTCGCCCGTCTCCACCCCCACGCGAACCGAGAGCTCCCGGTCGATCGACTCCACCCGCCTCGAGAGGTCGAGCGCCGCCGCCACCGCGCGATCAGGATCGTCGCCGTGAGCCTGCGGCACGCCGAAGACGGCCATCACGGCGTCGCCGATGTACTTCTCGACCGTCCCACCGTGCTCCTCGAG
Source organism: uncultured bacterium (assembly GCA_963811625.1). GTDB lineage: Bacteria > Actinomycetota > Thermoleophilia > Solirubrobacterales > 70-9 > AC-56. The sequence goes on from CAWERS010000003.1 coordinate 50,814, forward strand.
AGCCGAGCGGGCGACCTCGAAGAACGGGGCCAGGCGCCGTCGCAGCTCCTCGGGATCCAGGCTCGAGGCCATCTCCGTCGATCCGACCAGGTCCGCGAACACGATCGTGGCCAGCTTGCGCTCGGCTCCCTCGAGCCCGGACAGCGGCGATCCGCACGAGGGACAGAACCGAGCGTCATCGCCTGTCGAACCCTCGCACCGCGCGCACACCTGCGCCATGGCCGGACCATAGCGCCGGCCCCCCGAGTGGCGGGTGGGTTGCCGCGGGACCCCCCGATTCCCCGTTGCGCGCGGTTCGAGGCTAGAGTGCTCGTGACGATGCGCATCACGGTGCTGGGCAAGTCGCCCTCATGGCAGGACGCCGGCGGGGCGTGCAGCGGGTACCTGGTCGAGGACGGGGAGACCCGGCTGCTGCTCGATTGCGGCAACGGCGTGTTCTCGAAGTTGCGTCAGCGGATCGACTACACGGAGGTCGACGCGGTGCTGATCTCCCACCTGCATGCCGACCACTTCCTCGACCTGGTCCCCTACGCCTACGCGCTCGTCTATGCGCCCCGCCAGCAGCCGGTGCCGGTGGGCGGGTATCCGGGAACCGATGCCCCGGCCCGCCCTCGGCTGATCGCCCCGAGCGGAGCGCGGCAGTGCTTCCGCCAGGTGGTGGGCGCCTGGGGCAAGGACGACCTGATCGAGAAGGCTTTCGCGCTCGAGGAGTACGACGCCGACTCGGTGGTGGAGGTGGGGACTCTCCGCGCCCGGTTCCAGGAGGTGCCGCACTTCACCACCACCTACGCGGTCGACTTCACCTCCGCCAACGGCGGTGGCCGGTTCACGTACGGCGCCGACTGCCGTCCCGGCGAGGAGCTGATCGAGCTGGCTCGAAACACCGACCTGCTGCTGATCGAGGCGACCCTGCCGCGACCGGAGCGCACCGGGATCCGCGGCCACATGACCCCCGCCGAGGCCGGCGACCACGCCCGCCGGGCCGGAGCTCACCGGGTCGTGCTCACGCACATCTCGGACGAGCTCGACTCCGAGTGGGCGCGCGAGGAGGGCTCCACGGCGTATGGCGCCCCGGTCGACGTCGCACGGGAGGGCGCCGCGTACGACGTCTAGCTGATTGATCCCGATCCGCCCGGCGCGGTTCGGGCTGGGTAGGGGAGACAGGTGACACCCCGCTTGGACGCTGAACCCCGTCCCGAAATGTCCGGAGGACGGACACCATGGGACACGGTTCGCACGAGAGGCGCTTGTCTCCCTACCTGCCCATGACCGCGCGGCCGGTGCGTCTAGCTAAGGTAGGCCCGTGGCTCGCAATCGAGACCTGCTGGTCAACTTCGAGCGCATGCGGCGCGAGATGGACGAGCTCTTCGGAGGCGCGTGGGGGGACCCGGGATGGCGCGCGCGTCGCTCCCAGATCGGCTTTTCGCCGCGGGTCGACGTCTACTACTGCGACGGAACACCGCCGCGGGCGGTGGTCAAGGTTGAGCTTGCCGGCGTTGACCTCGACACGGTCGAGCTCGAGGTATCCGGGCGCCAGTTGGTGGTGATGGGGGAGCGACCGGTCCAGGAGACCGAGGGTCGTGTCTACCAGCAGGTGGAGATCGAGGCAGGCTCTTTCCGCCGGGTCGTGCAGTTGAACACCGATGTCCTCGCCGAGGAGGCCAGGGCGAGCTACGAGGACGGCATCCTGCGAGTCGAGTTGCCGCTGCGCAAGAGCGACCCGGGCGCTCGCAGAGTGCCGATCGACCAGGGTTGATGGCTGAGGCCCCCGAGCCGGAGGGCGGGCCCACTATCGAGGTCGTGGAGACCCCTGACCTCGAGCAGGCGATCCGCGAGCGCCGGGCCCAGCCGGTCCCCGCGGCGCTGCCGGTCCTTCCGCTCAAGGACATGGTCACCTACCCGGACACCCTGACGCCGCTGGCGGTGGGCCAGCCGCGCTCGATGCGGCTCGTGAACGACGTGCTCTCCGGAGAGCGGATGCTGGTCCTGGTCGCCGCCCGCGACCCCGAGCTCGATGAGCCGGGCCCCGAGGAGCTCTACGACGTCGGCGTGGTCGGGATCGTCGCCCGCATGCTCAAGGTCCCCGACGGAACCATCCGGATCCTGGTTCAGGGCACAGAGAGGGTGCGGTTTGGCGATTACGTGGCGGAGGACCCGTACCTGGTGGCGAGGATCGAGCCGCTGCCGGATGTGGTCGAGCCCTCGGCGGAGCTCGAGGCGCTGACGCACAACGTCCAGCGCACCTTCAGCGAGATCATCGAGCAGATCCCGTACCTCCCGGAGGAGCTTCAGCTGGCGGTCGCCAACGTCGACGACCCCTCGGCGCTCACTCACCTGATCGCCGGTGCCCTGCGCATCCCCACGCCGGAGAAGCAGGAGCTTCTGGAGCAGGTCGACGTCGGCAGGCGCCTGCGCCGACTGTCGCAGATCCTCGCCCGCGAGCTCGAGGTGATTCAGCTCGGCTCCAAGATCCAGTCGGAGGTCCAATCGGAGATCGAGAAGGGCCAGCGCGAGTACTACCTGCGCGAGCAGCTGAAGGCGATCCAGCAGGAGCTCGGGGAGGGTGACGAGCAGCAGGCGGAGATCAACGAGCTGCGCGAGCGGATCGAGAAGGCCGAGCTTCCCGAGCAGGCGAGGAAGCAGGCCGAGCGTGAGCTGGGAAGGCTCGAGCGGTTGCCGCCCGCCGCGGCCGAGTACGGGGTCATCCGCACCTACCTCGAGTGGATCATCGACCTACCGTGGAGCGTGGCCACCGACGACAACCTCGAGATCGCTCACGCGCGGGAGGTTCTCGATGCCGATCACTACGACCTCGAGAAGGTCAAGGATCGGATCCTCGAGTACCTGGCGGTGCGGAAGCTCGCACAAGAGCCCGCCGCCTCCGGTGGCCGTGCGGGGGCGCCGGGGTCCGTGCAGGGCCCGATCCTCTGCTTCGTCGGGCCGCCGGGGGTCGGCAAGACCAGCCTCGGGCGCTCGATCGCCAAGGCTCTCGGCCGCGAGTTCGAGCGGATCTCGGTCGGCGGGGTGCGCGACGAGGCCGAGATCCGGGGCCACCGGAGGACCTACATCGGCGCCATGCCGGGGACGATCGTCCGCGCCCTGCGCGACGCCGGCTCCCGCAACCCCGTGTTCATGATCGACGAGATCGACAAGATGGGCGCGGACTTCCGAGGCGATCCGTCGAGCGCCATGCTCGAGGTCTTGGACCCGGCCCAGAACGACAGCTTCCGCGACCACTACCTGGACCTCCCGTTCGACCTCTCCGCGGTCCTGTTCATCACCACCGCGAACACCCTCGACACGGTCACCCCGGCGCTTCAGGACCGGATGGAGGTGATCGCCCTCGCGGGATACACGCTGGACGAGAAGGTCCACATCGCGAAGCGCTACCTGGTGCCCCGCCAGATCGAGCAGAACGGGCTCTCGCGCGGCCGGATCTCGTTCTCGGAGGCGGGGCTGCGGGCGATCGCGGAGGAATACACGCGCGAGGCGGGAGTGCGAAACCTGGAGCGCGAGATCGGGACGGTTTGCCGCAAGGTCGCCCGCGAGGTAGCCGAGGGCAGGGCCCGCAAGAAGGCGACGATCTCTGCCAAGCGGGCCCGCGAGCTGCTCGGGAGGCGCCGGTTCTTCGCCGAGCAGAGGCGCCGGACCAGGGACCCCGGGGTGGCAACCGGGCTCGCATGGACCCCGGTCGGGGGCGAGGTGCTGTTCGTCGAGGCGACCGCCATGCCGGGCGATGGTCGGCTGACGATCACGGGTCAGCTGGGCGACGTGATGCGCGAGTCGGCACAGGCGGCCCTGTCGTGGGTGCGCGGCCATCAGGGGAGCCTGGCCCCCGAGCTCCCCGAGGACTGGTTCGCGACCCACGACCTCCACGTCCACGTCCCCGCCGGGGCGGTGCCCAAGGACGGCCCATCGGCCGGGGTGGCGATGGGGGTGGCGCTGGCGTCGCTGATCACCTCCAAGCCGGTCAAGGCCGACGTGGCGATGACCGGCGAGGTGACGCTGACCGGCCAGGTGCTGGCGATCGGCGGCCTGAAGGAGAAGTCGCTGGCCGCCCAGCGGGCGGGGATCAAGCGGATCATCGCCCCGGAGCGCAACGAGGGCGATGTGGCGGAGATTCCCGAGCACGAGCGCCGGGGGCTCGAGTTCGTCTACGTCGACAGCATCGAGAAGGCGCTCGCGGCGGCGCTGTAGCTTCCCGAATTGCGGGTATATGCTCCCGCAAACCCATCGAAGGCGACGAGGAGAGTTTTGGCGATGTCAGCAAAGAGCACGAAGGCCGAGAGGGCGCGCCAGGCGGCACAGTCGGCGGGCTCGAATCCGTACGTCCGGCGCCTGATCGAAGACCAGGAGCTCCGCAGCAGCGTTAAGGACGCCTTCGAGGCAGCCCACCACGCGTATCAGCGGATGTCGAACGGCAAGGGGCCGGTGAGGGCTGTGACCGAGGACAAGAAGGTCCAGCGCGACCTGCGCACCGCCGCCGAGTCGCTGCGGGACGCGTCCGACCGGCTTCGGGGCAAGGCCAAGCAGCGGCGCTGGGGCCGGCTGATCTTGATCGGCTTGATCGGCGCCGTGCTCGCGATCGCGCTCAGCGAGGACCTGCGCAAGGCGGTGCTCGACCGGCTGTTCGGCGCCGAGGAGGAGTTCGAGTACACCTCGCAGACGACGCCCACCCCCGAGCCGACAGCAGCGGAATAGCAAGCCCTGACGCGCACGTCCGAATCGCGGGTGCTGGCGCCGGTCGGGCTACGGCTGGGTGGGCATCGCACCGTGAGCCCTCCCTACTCAGCCAATCGCCTCCGGGCGGCGACGAGAGCTCGGTGAATCTGGTGCCCACGGTTCACCTCCTCGTCCCCGCGCAGCGGCACGTCTTCGCCGTCTCCAACGGCGAGGCCGAGGTGTCGGCGATCGACGATTCCGCCGACGGGTTCCGCCGCTACAAGGCGCTTCAGCAGGGAGGGCGGACGGTGGGCATGGTCGCCTTCCCGAACACGCTGCTGATCCGCGGCGAGCGTGACTACCTGGTCGATCCCGGCCTGATCATGCAGGGCGGTCCGGTGCTCGGCGCCCTCGCCGAGCTCGGCGTGGAGCCGGGCCAGATCAAGGACGTGATCCTCACCCACCTGCACTTCGACCACGCCGAGGGGCTCGCCGCCTGGCCGCGGCGCCGCACCTTCGTGCACCGGCTCGAGACCGAGGCGCCCTATGCGCAGCTCGTCGCGGGGATGCTCGAGATGGCCGATCTCGAGGTCCTGGATGGGGAGGAGGGGGAGATCGAGCCGGGGATCCGCTGGCTGCGAACGCCGGGGCACTCCGATGGCCTGATCTCCCTGTGCGTCGACACCGCCGACGGGTTGGTGGTGGTCGCCTCCGATTGCGTGGGGCCGCTTCCCGAGTACTTCGACCGGATGGAGCTCCCAGACGATTTTGGCCCCGAGCGGGACGAGCTGCTGGCACAGTGGAGTCGAATCCGCGACCTCGATCCCGCCGTGGTCATCCCGGGCCACAACCCGCCGGTCGAGCTGAGCTAGCCGGACAGATGGCCCAGCCTCGCGCCGCCGCCAAGGCGGGATCCCGCGCTCGAACCGAGCCCACCAGCCTCAGCGGCGAGAAGGCCGAGCGGATCGTCGACGCGATGCGTCGGTGCGTCGCGGAGCGAGGGATCTCCGGGGCCACCTTCGAGCAGGTCTCGCGCCAGGCGGGGGTCAGTCGCGGCCTGCTCCACTACTACTTCGGGACCAAGGAGCGGTTGCTGATCGAGACCCTGCGAAGCGACGCCGAGACCCGGATCGCGATGCTCGATCGCCCGCTCGCCCGGGCCCAGACCGTGGACGAGGTGATCGAGGTGCTGGTCTCCGGCGCCGAGTCGGTGCTGGAGACCGATCCGGGCTTCTACGTGATCCTGTACGAGCTGTTCGCGGCCGGCCGCCAGAACCCGGAGATCCGGGGGGAGCTCGCGGAGCTGTACGAGAGCAATCGCCACCACCTGGCCGAGATCCTGCGGCGCAAGGAAGTCGAGGGCGTGCTCCGGCTCCGCCTCGACGCCGACGCGGTGGTCACCTACATGTTCGCCGCCGCCGACGGAGGCGCGCTCCAGCGCCTCGCCGACCCGGATCGGGACTTCTCGCAGGCGGTCGAGGCCGGGGCCGAGGTGGTTCGCTTCCTGATCAGCGCCAGGTAGGACGATGAGGAGCTTTGGCTCCGAAACAGGCGTGTCAGGGCCCCGAAGGGGCCCGCAGGTTATTCCGGACGATGAGGAGCTTTAGCTCCGAAACAGGCGTGTCAGGGCCCCGAAGGGGCCCGCAAGTCATTCCGGACCCGGCTCAACCGCTGGTCGCTAGCGCGGGAAGATCCGGGGCATCTTCAGCAGTGTTCGCACGGAGCCGCGCGGCCGCAGCTTTCGACGCATCATCGCCCGCCGGGGATCGCCGCCCCGGATCGAGAGGTCGATGAAGTCGCGCCATGACGTCTCCAGGGTCAGGTCGGGGCTCGGGGCCAGGCCGTGTGCCGCCTGGGAGCTGCCGTTGTCGATCCTCAGGTACCAGGGATCGGCGTCCTCGAAGCGCCACTGGATCGTCACCGGGTGGCCGTTCACCGCCTCGGCTTGGGCCGACCTCGCGATCATCTCGAAAAGCAGCGACTGCACCTCCGGCGACGAATCGGGATTCGGGACCGGCTCCCCGGCGACCCCGGCCCGCATCAGCGTGATTGCCCGTTGGGCGCGCTCGATGTGCGGAAGCGAGAGGTCGAACGGGTAGACGTCGGAGGGCATCTCGTCGATCGGATACCCGGCCGCCTTCCATTTGGTCTCGACCGAGCGCATCCCGAAGGCGTAGATGTCCTCGAGCTCGAAGCCGTAGCAGCGGGTGTACTCGAGATCCCATCCCGGGGGGACGAAGACCGCCATCGAATAGCGCATCACCTCGCGCAGGAGCTCGACCACGGCGGCCTTGCACTCCTCCGACTCGCGGAAGCAGTCGGCGAGGGTCTTGACTCCGAAGCCGATGTGCCGCTGCTCGTCGCGGGAGACGTTGTGCATTCCCTCGCTGAACCCGGGCAGCGTCCCCGTCTTGGTGAAGTAGTCCTCGATGAAGTGCTGGCCCGGCTGGGCCAGGGCCGCCTCGACGACCATGTGGTACAGGGCGATCGCCTGCGCGAACTTGGGCAGCGAGCGGTCGCGACGCAGCTCGTCAGCCATCCGGTCGAGGCGGTCGAAGACGTTCCGGTAGCCCCAGCCGAGCTGAGCCTCCGTGTAGCCCAGGGTGGAGCCGATCGACTCGCCGGCGCCGATCACCTCCTTGAAGAAGCGGTGGAAGAACATCGAGTGCCGCGCCTCGTCCACCTGCTGGGTGGCGAGGAAGTACTTCTGCTCCTCCCTCGGGGCGGCGTCGATGTAGGGGGAGAGGTTGTCGGTGACCGAGTCCTCGCCGTAGAAGAACATCGAATAGGTCCACAGCGCCGAGCGCCGCTGGATCTCGCTCAGCCCGTCCCAGCCGACGCGGTCCTCGGAGAAGTCGATCTCGGTCGCCTTCCAGTTGCCCTCCTCCCAGCGCCGGTAGAGGTCCTCATACGTGATCTGGTCAACGAACGATCGCTGGTCGATCCCGTCCTTCTGCGCAACGCTCATCTGCTCCTCCTCAGCTCCGCGCGGGCCGCGTTCGGTTGCATCATTTGATGTAATCGTCGAGCTTAACCCAATCCTGGCTGGCTGGCCAGGGGCGTGTGACCAGTCTCACACTCCGGGCCTCGGCGACGCCCGAAATAAGGGGCTGGGTGAGGGGACTTGCCGTTGCCGGCCCGGGGCATGGGGTGCACCCACTTGTGCATCCATGTGATGCACAAGTGGGGTCAGCTCCGATGATCCACTCCTACCCAGCAGGAGGCGGAAGCCGACCGCCCGGGCGGTCGGCACTTCAGCCCAGCTTCGGGCTTCGCCAGGGCTCGGCCAGCTTCGCCGCCAGCAGGTCGGCGATCTCCTCCGCCGGAATTCGGTCCTGGGCCAGGCTGTCGCGGTCGCGGAGCGTCACCGTGCCGTCCTCCATCGTCTGTCCGTCGACCGTGATCCCCCAGGGGGTGCCGATCTCGTCCTGGCGGCGGTAGCGGCGTCCGATTGAGCCGCCCTCGTCGTACTCGGCCGGGACCCGTCGGCGCACCTCCCCGTAGACCTCCCGGGCGCGCTCCGGCATCCCGGCTTTGGAGACCAGCGGCAGCACCGCGGCCTTCACCGGCGCCATCCGCGGATGCAGGCGCAGCACCGTTCGCTTTCGCCCCTCGAACTCGTCGGTGTCATAGGCGTCGACGATGAAGGCCAGGGTCGCCCGGTCGGCGCCGGCCGCGGGCTCGATTACGTGGGGTACGTAGGCCTCGCCCTTGTCCTGGTCGAAGTACTCGAGCTTCTCGCCGGAGAGGCCGGCGTGCTGGGTGAGGTCGAAGTCGCCTCGGTTGGCGATTCCCTCGAGCTCGGACCACCCGATCGGGAACAGGTACTCGATGTCGGAGGTGGCGCTGGAGTAGTGGGAGAGCTCCTCGGCCGGGTGCTCGCGCAGCCGCAGGTGGTCACCCCGGATCCCCAGCTCGGTGTACCAGCGCTGGCGCTCGCCGAGCCAGTACTCGAACCACTTCGGGGCCTGGTCCGGCGGCACGAAGAACTCCATCTCCATCTGCTCGAACTCGCGGGTGCGGAAGACGAAGTTGCCCGGGGTGATCTCGTTCCGAAACGACTTTCCCACCTGGGCGATCCCGAAGGGGGGCTTGCGGCGCGCGAACTGGAGCACGTTCTTGAAGTTGATGAAGATCCCCTGCGCGGTCTCGGGCCGCAGGTAGGCGACCGCCGCCTCCTCCTCCACCGGGCCCATGTGGGTCTTGAACATGAGGTTGAACTGGCGCGGGTCGGTGAGGTCGCATTCGGAGTGCTCGCCCGGGTGCAGCGAGGGCTTGCGCCCGCACTGGGCGTTCTCGAGGTCGTCGGCGCGAAACCGCAGCTTGCAGGTGCGGCAGTCGACCAGCGGGTCGGTGAAGCCCTCCAGGTGGCCGGATGCCTCCCAGACCCGCGGGTGCTGGAGGATCGCCGAGTCGAGGGCGACGATGTCGTCGCGCTCGCCGACCATCGCCCGCCACCACTCCGCTTTGACGTTGTTCTTCAGCAGGACGCCGTAGTGGCCGTAGTCGTAGGTGGAGGCGAGCCCTCCGTAGATCTCCGAGGCCTGGAAGATGAACCCGCGCCGCTTGCACAGCGCGACCACCTCATCCAGGCTCACCTCCGGGGTGGCGGTCGTCGCCTCGGCCATCGCGGCGCCGAGGCTAGATGATCGGTGGGACGGGCGCCCGCCCCGCCGCTAGCTCAGCTCGGGCACCCGCTGATCTTCGCCTTCACGCCTCTGGTCTGAGCGGCGCCGTTCCAGCCACCGAAGTTGGCATGGAAAATCGGGGGCTTCGCCTTGCAGAGGTTGACCCCGGTCGAGATCAGCCCGTTCTTGCCGCCCTTGAAGGCGAGCTTGAAATTGGAGATCGGGATGTCGGGCAGGTCGGTGAAGGCGTTGCCGAGCGCAGGGGTGAAGATGAACGAGCCGATCACCTGCAGGGACAGCGGCCCGTGCAGGTCGACCCCCAGACCCGGAAGCGGCTGTCCTGGGGGCGACTTCGTGATCACCACAGTGCCGTTGAGGGCGCCGGGCAGGTACGGCGAACTGGCGGTCGCCGTGCCGACCTTGGACCGGAACGGGCAGGCGGTCGCGTCGGTCCGGAACTTGGCCAGCGAGCACTGGTGATCGAGCACGGAGATGTTCGGGCCGATCGTCCTCGGAAGCAGGACCTGGGCGTTCTGCAGTCCGGCTTGGCCGTTGCCCTGGAGGATCGTGGCGGTCATCGGGATCGTCCTCCCGACGGCGGTCGCCCCGGGCGCCCCGAGCCCAACCCTCAAGAATGGGCCGAACGGAAGCGCCGCGCAATTGGTGGACACCCACGAGGCCTGGCCGGTGACCGGCTGGTTGGGGTTCGCGTAGGAGTCGGCGGTGAACTTCGTGGTCTTGGTTCCGCACGAGGTCGGGTTCCGCATGAACCCCTTGCCCCCCACGGTTCCGCTGAGCGAGATGTCCATCGAGTTGATGTCGGTGGGAACGCTGAGCCCCCCGCCGAGGGCCTGAGCGGTCCTCGGGACGTTCGCGAGCACGGTGTCGAGCCCGAAGTCGCTCTTCCGCAGGCGGACGTCAGAAACCTGGATGATCTTCTGGAACGCGGGCAGCGGATCGGATCCGATCGGCCGCAACACGATCCCGAACCGAGCCGGGTCTCCCGCCGGGGCCGTGAGGTTGTAGAGCGAGCCATCGACCGTCAGCGGGAGGTTGAGCGGCAGCGGGTCGAGCAGGTGGGCGGTGGCGTCGGCGGTCACGGTGCCGACCTGGCTGGCGGCGGGGCAGGAGTCGCCCTGGAGCTGGGTCATGGTGCAGAGCGGGGTCACGGTCGGGTTGCCGACCATGCCCGGCGGCAGGCTGATGGTCAGGTCCTTGACGTCGTCGGTGGCCTGGGTGAAGCCGATGTGGACGTTGAAGTCGCTGCTCGCGCCCGCGTTCGGGTTGATCGGCGCCGCGGACAGCCCCTGAAACCCGAACGCGGCGTGTGCCGCGGGCACCAGGATCAGGCAGCCGAACACCGCCACGACCAGCGAGATCATTCCCCGTCGAACCACCGCCATGCTTGCCTCCTCCGTTCCCTCGTTGCCCAGCTCGAGTGAATATAGGGCCCGTCCGCGGTTCATGTCGCAGTTCCCCGCTCGTCACTTGTGGGAGCTGAGTGCCGGGGAGCTGAAGGGGCGGCTGCGATAATCGAGCTCGATGCCGATCTACGAGTACCGCTGCGAGAACGGCCACCAGTTCGAGGTCTTCCAGGCGATGTCTGATGAGCCGGTGGCCGTCTGCACCGAGTGCGGCGCTGCGGTCGAGCGGGTCTTCCACCCGGTGGCCGTCCACTTCAAGGGCTCGGGCTTCTACACCACCGACTACGCGCGCAAGGCGGGCGCCAAGGCATCCACCGATGGTGACTCCGACTCGAAGGACTCGAAGGACTCGAAGGAGAAGTCGAAGGACTCGAAGTCGGACTCCGACAAGGCCGCCAGCTCGGCGAAGAAGGACGACTAGGCTCGCGGTCGGATGGCGCTTTTCGGGCGGATAGCGCCACAAAGGCGCCAATCCGCGCTCCGGACCTCGACCCCTACCCAGCCAAGGCCACGCGGCCCGCGCGGCCGCCCGCTAGCTCGGTGGCGAGCAGGTCGGGTTGCCGGGGGGGTTCGAGCCGATCAGCTTCCTCACCGCGCGCTGGCACTCCTCGGGCGGGATGATCAGGTTGCCCGCCGCGGTGGTCCCCGACGGCTTCAGCACGTCGGAGCCCTTGCTGAAGCCGATGATCGCCGCGAACACGAGTTGGGGCATGGTCCAGGCGCCCATGCTGGAGACGATCGCCTTGGGCGCGTTCCAGCCGATGAAGGGGCCCTTGATGAAGTTGTAGGGCAGTCGCAGGGGGTTGGTCAGCCGACCCTTGATCCCGTCGATGATGGCCTGCTGGAACTGGACCCGGTTGATGTCGGTGATCGGCGGCGGGGTCTGGCAGAACTTCTTCAGCCTGAAGCCGGGCTCCGCGGGCGGGTTGGCGGCCAGGTTGTTCTCCCGCGTGCGGGCGAGGGTGATCGCCTCGTCCCCGTTCAGCGTGTGCTCGCCCTTCCTCAACTGCAGGATGAAGGTGCCGGAGACGTTCGAGCAGACGTCGGTCGGCACGTTCACGTCGACCCCCCCGATCGAGTCGATGAACTTGCGGAAGCCGTCAAAGTCGATGATCGCCACCTGGTCGACGTTGATCCCCAGGAAGTCCTCGATCGTGCGGACGGTCAGCTTGGCGCCCCCGAAGGCGTAGGCGGAGTTGATCTTGTTCTCCGGCTGGCCGGGAATGTTGGCCAGCGTGTCGCGGGGGATCGAGAGCTTTCGGAACGCCCCCCCGCCGGCGCGGATCAGCATCAGGGTGTCAGAGCGGTAAGGGGTGCAGTTCGAGGGAGGCGCCTCGCCGCTGCCGGCGGCCTTCAGGCAGCTCTTCGAGGCCGCCTCGTTCGGCCCCGCGAATTGGCCCGACCGGATGTCGGTGCCGATCACCAGGATCGTCTGTGGGCTGACCGCCAGGAACGGGTTCCCGTGCAACGTGTTGCCCATGTCGACCAGCTTCGACTTCTGGATCTGCGAGGAGATCTCGAAGGCGAGAAAGCTGATCACGATCCAGGCAAGGGCCGCGATCCCGGCCCACCGCAAGGCCCGGCGCCACAGCGGCCGATCGGACGGCGCCGGTTTCTCGCGCTCCTTCCCGGGCGGCTTGCCCGGCGGGGTGCGATCGGGGCCCTTGCGCCTGGCCCGCTCCCGAAGCTTCGAGAGGTCGGGGGCGCGCAGCCGGCTCAGCAAGCCGGGCCGCGACTTGTAGACCTTGTAGTCGGGGCGCTCGGGAGGCTGTTCCCCTTCCGCGCTCACCGGGGCTGGGTTCGCCTCCGTGAGCGCCGGTCCTGCATGTGCGGGTAATACTGCCGCATGACCTGCCCCCAGATCCCCCGGCAGCGTCGGCTCGCGTTCGTGGGCGGCGGTTGATGCCCGAGACGATCGGGGTCGACCTCGGGGGTACCAAGATGCTGGTCGGGGTGGTGGACTCCGAGCTCCGCGTCCACTACAGCTCGAGCGCCCCGAGCATCGGCCTGAGCCAGGATCAGCTGCTCGAGACCCTGGAGGGCGAGCTCCGGGCGGCGATCGAGGCACGGCCGGAGGCGGAGGCGGCCGGCCTCGGGATTCCGTGCACGATCGATCGGCAGCGCGGCGTGGCGGTGATGGCCGTCAACCTCGAGCTGGCGGACGTGCCGGTCCGGGACCTGATCGGCGACCGCCTGGGGATTCCGGTGACGATCGACAACGACGCCAACCTGGCCCTGCTCGCCGAGCACCGCTTCGGCGCCGCCCGCGGGGCTGACCAAGCCGCGATGCTGACCATCGGCACCGGGATCGGCGGCGGCCTGCTGATCGACGGGCGCCTCTATCGCGGAGCCACCGGCGCCGCGGGCGAGCTCGGCCACGTCGTGATCGAGGCCGACGGCCCTCCGTGCCAGGGGAACTGTCCCAACCGGGGCTGCGTCGAATCGCTTGCGTCCGGGACCGCGATCGCCCGCGAGGGCCTGGCCGCGGGCGAGCGCTCACCCGACTCCGCCCTCGGCCGGGCTCTGGCCGCGGGCGAGGATCTCGACGGGGCGTTGGTGACCGACGCTGCGCTGGCGGGGGACGAGACCGCTCGGGAGGTCCTCGCCCTGGTCGGGCGGCGGATCGGCGTCGCCCTGTCGAGCCTGGCCAACGCCCTCGACCCGGAGGTGATCGTGATCGGCGGGGGCGCGATCAGGGCCGGCGAGCTGCTGGTCGAGCCGGCGCGCGCGGAGCTCGTAGCGCGAGCGCTCGCCCCCATGAACCGGACCCGGGTGGCCGCCGCCGAGCTCGGGCCCGAGGCGGGGATGATCGGCGCGGCGACGCTGGCGGCGCTCGAGCTGGAGGGCGCCTGATGGCCGGACGGCTTACGGTCTGCCCGACGCCGATCGGGAACGTCGAGGACCTCAGCCCCCGCGCCCGCCGGGCGCTGGAGGAGGCCGACCTGGTGGCCTGCGAGGACACCCGGCGGGCTGGGCGCCTCTACGAGCGGCTGGAGATCGAGCGCCCGCGCTTCGTCTCCAACTTCGAGGGAAACGAAGCCGAGCGGGCCACGCAGCTCGCCCAGCAGATCGAGCGCGGCGCCAGGGTGGTGCTGATCAGCGACGCCGGGACGCCGGCGATCTCCGACCCCGGGTACCGGCTGATCCGTGCCTGCATCGAGCGGGACCTTGTGGTCGAGGTGCTGCCCGGCCCGTCCGCGGTGACCACCGCCCTGGTCGCCTCCGGGCTGCCGACCGATCGCTGGCGCTTCGAGGGCTTTCTGCCCCGCAGGGCGGGCGAGCTCGAGCGCGTCCTGCGCTCGGCCGAGACGGTGGTCGCCTTCGAGTCGCCTCGCCGCCTGCCCGATTCGCTGGCCGCGTTGGCGGCGCTGGCCCCGAGCCGCCCGGCGGCGGTCTGCCGCGAGCTGACCAAGCTCCACGAGGAGGTTGCACGCGGCTCGCTGGGCGAGCTGGCGAGGCGGTTCAGGGACGAGGTGAAGGGGGAGATCGTGGTTGTGATCGCGCCGGCCCAGGCGGGGGTGGCCGGCCCAGACCTCGCCTTCGCGGTTGACGCGCTGCGGCGCCTGGTCCAATCCGGGGCGCGGCCGCGCGCCGCGGCGTCGGTGGTCGCGGCGCTGACCGGGACCAGGGCCAACGACCTCTACCGGGCGCTCACAGGCCGCGAGCCGCGCGAGTAGGACGCGGCCGGGGCCCCGGCGGGGGGCGACGAAACCGGTCTTGCACGGGTCGATCGGGCACGAATCGGACCTTTTCCGTTCTTTTCGCCGCTCTCGATCCGTTTTTTTAGGTGGCGGTGGCGCCTGGTTGCGATCCGGGCAATAGGATTCGCTGCGAGGAGATGCCCCTCGTGCCGGGAGCTTTCGCCGGTCTGGGAAGGAGAGGACGATTCCCGCAGGACAGCCTGAGTCAGTGGTGGCTCCGAGAAGGAGGGGGCGCGCGGCCCCGCCCAGGTGACGCCTGAACGGCAGTCCGTGAACCTCGGGCGAAGAGCGTGGATCGCCCGAGTAGCCAGCGGCGGGGCCCTCCTCGTCGGTCTCGTACTCGTGCTCGTGGTGCTGTTCGGCGGCTCCAGCGGTCACACCTACCACCTGCTGTTCGAGAACGGAGGCCAGCTGGTGTCCGGCAACCAGGTCCTGGTCGCCGGCCAGCCGATCGGGAAGGTGGACGACGTCAGCCTCACCGACGACGCCCAGGCCGAGGTGACGATCTCAACCGACGAGGTCCTCCACGAGGGCACCACGGCGATCATCCGGGCCACCTCGCTGTCGGGGATCGCCAACCGCTACGTCTCGATCACGCCGGGGCCGAACAACGCCTCGGAGCTCGATGACGGGACCACCCTGACCGGCGAGCACACCACCGCCCCCGTCGACCTCGACCAGCTCTTCGACACCTTCCGTCCCAACACCCGGGCCGCGCTTAGAAACGTGATCCAGGGCTCGGCGGCGCTCTACGACGGCAACACGCAGGGCGCGCAGCAGAGCTACAAGTACTTCGCCCCAGCGCTGTCGTCGGCTCGGCGCCTGTTCGCCGAGCTGACCAGCGACAGCCGCGCCTTCAATCAGTTCCTGACCCAGGGCTCGAAGGCGCTGGGCGCGGTGGCTCGGCGCCGCGACGACCTTGCGGCGCTGACCCAGAACGCCAACCAGGCGCTGGGGGCGATCGCGAGCCAGAACACCGCCCTCGACCGCTCGTTGGTCGCCCTGCCGCCCACCCTTCGCCAGGCGAACACCACCTTCGTCAACCTGCGGGCCGCGCTCGACGACCTGACCCCGGTTGTCAATGCGACCAAGCCGGCGACCAAGGATTTGGCGCCGTTCCTGCGCAAGTTGCGGCCGGTCGCCGAGAACTCGGTGCCCGTGGTGAACAACCTCGCCCTGGCGATCAACCGGCCCGGCGCCCACAACGACACCACAGACACGCTGCGGGAGCTGCCCCGGGCCGAGAGCAAGGCGAGCAAGGCGGTCCCACAGGCGATCGGCGGGCTCGACGCCTCCCAGCCCGTGATCGAGTTCGCCCGCCCCTACATGCCCGACCTGGTGGGCTTCCTGTCCAAGTTCGGCGAGGTGACCGCCTACTACGACGCCAACGGCCACTACGCCCGCGTCTCGACCGCCCAGGCCAACCTGTTCCACTACTGCACGCCGGGCGACAGCAACTCCCACTGCACCGGCGGCGGCGGGCCCTACCCCACCGGCCAGCTGGCGCCGATCCCGCCCAGCGAGCAGTTCAACGATCTCCAGTTCGGGATCTTCACCCGCTGCCCGGGGGGCGCTACGCAGCCGATCGGCGGCTCGAACCCGTTCACCGACGACGGCAGCCTGCTCACCGGCGGCGAGCCCCCGAACCCGAAGTGCGACACCTCCGACGTGCCGCCGGGGCCATGAGACGGGTCGCGGCGATCATCGGGCTGGTGGCCGTGGGCGCCCTGGTCATCCTGGGGCCGGCGGCGGGCGGCAGCGGGGGCGACTACGAGGTCCGGGCGATCTTCGACAACGGCAACTTCCTGGTCCCCGGCGAGCAGGTCCGGGTGGCGGGCGCCAACGTCGGCAGCGTGAGCTCGGTCGACGTGACGATGCCGGGAGACTGGGCGAACCGTTCCTGCCAGGAGCCGCAGCCGCCGAGCGACTGCGCGACCCCGGGCAAGGCGGTGGTGGTGATGAAGATCACCGATGCGGGCTTCCAGGACTTCCGCCAGGACGCCTCCTGCCTGATCCGGCCGGGATCGCTGCTGGGCGAGAAGTACATCGACTGCCAGCCGACCCAGCCCCGGGCCCCCGGCAGCGAGCCGCCTCCGGCGCTGACCGAGATCCCGTCCGGCCAGCCGGGCAGCGGCGAGCGCTTCCTGCCGCTCCAGAACAACGGCGAGGAGGTCGACCTCGACCTGGTCAACAACATCATGCGCCAGCCGTACTCGGATCGCTTTCGGCTGATCCTGAACGAGCTCGGCGCGGGCGTCGCGGCCCGGGGGAAGACCCTCGACGCGATCATCAGGCGGGCCGATCCGGCGCTGCGCCAGACCGACAGGGTGCTGGCGGTGCTCGCGGGCCAGAACCACCAGCTCGCCCGCCTCGCCAAGGACTCCGACACGATCCTCACCCCGCTCGCCCGTGAGCGTGCACACCTGGCGGGGTTCATCAACAACTCCAACACCGCGGCCGAGGCCACCGCCGAGCGCAGCCAGGACCTCGAGGCGGGATTCGAGAAGTTCCCCGCGGCGCTCCATCAGCTGCGGCTGGAGATGGGGCAGCTGAAGCAGTTCTCGGATCAGGCGACGCCGGTGTTCGCCGAGTTCCGCGCCGGCGCACCGGCGATTGCGCGGTCCACCGAGGCGCTGGGGCCGTTCGCCAAGGCCTCGAAGCCGGCGCTGACCAGCCTCGGCACCGCCGCCGCCGAGAGCAAGAAGCCTCTGGTCAACTCCGACCCGATCCTGAAGAAGATCCGCGACCTCTCCAAGAAGGCCGCTCCGGGGACCAAGAACCTCGGCAAGCTGCTCACCAGCCTGCGGAAGACGGACGGCTGGAAGTTCCTGCTCCAGTTCCTCTTCAACACCACCGGCGGAATCAACGGCTTCGACCAGTACGGCCACTTCCTGCGGGCCGGCGCGATCATCCCTCCTGGCTGTACGTACCTGGCCATAGCCCTGCAACTGGGCTGCGGGGCCAACTGGGGGCAGGGGAACGCCAAGGCACAGGCTGCCGCGATCACAGCTCAGGGAGCGATCGCCGCTGCCGCGGCGAAGGGCGGCGGAACCCCCGCCGGCAATCCCGGCGGCGCCGAGCCCAGACCTAACTCAGGCGCTCTTCAGCCGGGCCAGCCACTCGACGCCCAAGGCGAGCCGCCGGCGGGCACCACCAGCACCAGCACCAGCACCACGAGCACCACCAGCACCACCTCGACGACAAGCACCACGGCCGCGCCTGCGGGGGCCGCCGGGCAGCGCGGCTCGCTGGGGGCCGCCCGCGACCTGCTCGACACGGTGATCGGCAGGCCCCACCACAAGCGCCAGGGAGGCCGGCGATGAGGAGCCGCGGAGTCGGCGCCCTGGCGGCGAGCCCGACCCTGGTCGGAGCGATCACGACCCTGATCGTGATCCTGGCAGTCTTCCTCGCCTACAACGCCAACAACGGGCTGCCGTTCGTGCCCAGCTACCGGGTCTCGGTCCAAGTGCCCAATGCGGAGGTGCTGCTGCCCGGCAACGACGTCAGGATCGGCGGCGTGCGGGTCGGTTTCGTCGAGTCGGTGGAGCCGATCCAGGACACTGAGACGGGCGCCGTCCACGCCAAGGTCGACCTGAAGCTCGACAAGAACGTCGACCCGCTACCGAACGACTCGAGCGTGATCATCCGCGCCAAGTCGGCGCTCGGCCTCAAGTACCTGGAGATCGACAAGGGGACCTCCAAGCAGGGCTTTCCCGAGGGCGCCATCCTGCCCCTGTCGGCGGCTCACCCCCACCCGGTCGAGATCGACCAGGTGCTGAACACCTTCGATTCGGCGACTCGGCACGCGGCCCAGCAGAACCTGGTCGCCTTCGGCGACGCGCTCGCCGGGCGGGGCCCGGGGCTCAACGCGACGTTGGGCGAGCTTCAGCCGCTGGTCGACCGGCTCGAGCCGGTGGCGCGCAACCTGGCCTCGAAGAAGACCGGGCTGGGGAGCCTCTTCGACGCGCTCGCCGACACCGCCGCCGAGGTGGCGCCGGTGGCCGAGACCCAGGCCGAGATGTTCGTCGCCCTCGACTCCACCTTCGGCGCCTTCGCGGCTGTCGCGCGCCCCTTCCTCCAGGAGACGATCTCCGAGACGCCGCCGACCCTCGACACGCTGACCAGAACCGGCCCCCGGATCACGCGCTTCCTCGGTCACAGCGCCACCCTGTTCGCCGACCTGAGGCCCGGGATCAAGGCGCTGAGCGAGAACTCGCCGGCGATCGCCTCCGCGCTTGAGACCGGCGCCGACGTGCTGCCGGGGGCGCCGAGGCTGAATGCCCAGCTGGCGCCGACCACCAAGACGCTGGAGGCGTTCGCCACCGACCCGGGCGTCAACGGGGGGGTGCGGCGCTCGACCCAGTTCTTCGACTTCCTCGACCCCACGGTGCGGTTCCTGGCGCCGGCGCAGACGTTCTGCAACTACGGGTCGCTTCTGTTCCGCAACGCCTCCAACCTGCTCAGCGTCGGCGACGGAATCGGCACCTGGCAGCGGTTCACCGTCTACTCGGGCGGTCAGATACAGCAGTTCCCGCCCGGGCTGAACTCATCGAACAGCGAGAACAGCCCCTCCTCGGGGCCTGCCGATGGCCCGGACAATTTCGCTCTCCAGACCTATCTGCACGCCAACCCGTACCCGTACACCGCGGCGCCAGGCCAGCCGCACGTTTGCGCGTCGGGCAACGAGAAGTACATCCCCAACAAGATCGTGGTCGGAAACCCGCCGGTCACCCAGGCCAGGACGGAGAAGACGGGCGGATGAGCTTCCTGCGCCGACAACGGGGCCCAGTGAAGCGCGACCCCGCCAAGCCCGGGCCCGACGAGCGAATCTTCGGGCGCCACTACCGCGGGCCGAGCCCGTGGGTGATCGGGCTGGTGGTCGCGCTGCTGTTCGTGCTCGGCTTCTACCTGGGGTTCACCAAGCGGATCCCGTTCACCAGCCGGGGCTACCAGCTCCACGCCACCTTCCAGAGCGCGACCACGCTGAAGCCGCAGTCACCGGTGCGGATCGCCGGGGTCAACGTCGGCAAGGTGACCTCGGTCGAGCGCCAGGGCAACATGGCCAAGGTGACCTTCACCGTCTCCGACGAGGGGCTGCCGATCAACCAGGACGCCACGATCACGATCAGGCCCCGCCTCTTCTTGGAGGGGAACCTGTTCCTCGACCTGCAGCCGGGGAGCCCCAGCGCCCCGGATCTGTCCAGCGGAGCGACGATCCCGGTCACCCAGACGGCCACGGCTGTGCAGCTCGGCGAGGTCCTGACCTCGCTCCAGAAGGACACCCGGGAAAGCCTCAAGCGGGCGCTGGCCGGTTACGGGAGGGCGCTGAACCAGGAGCCGACCGCGGCCGAGGACGCCACCCAGGATCCCTCGGTGCGGGGCCTGACCGGCGCCGAGGGGATCAACCAGACCTTCCGCTACGGAGGAAAGGCCGGGCGGACGAACGCGATCGTCAACCAGGCGCTGCTCGGCGAGCACCCCCACGACCTTTCCAACCTGGTTCGCGGCCAGCGCGACCTGTTCGCGAAGCTCGCCTCGACCGACGGCTCGCTCAGCGACCTGATCACCAACTTCAACACCACCGCCGGGGCGCTGGCCTCGGAGTCGGCCAACCTCTCGGCCTCGGTCAGAGAGTTGGCGCCGACAGTGGAGCAGGCCCGGCCCTCGCTGGAACACCTGAGCGACGCGCTGCCGCCGCTCCGGGCGCTTGCCCGCGCCTCGCTGCCCGGGATCCGTGAGCTGCCGGCGACGATCAAGGTCGGCTCGCCGTGGCTGGTCCAGACCCGCCGGTTGCTGCGTCAGGACGAGCTCGGCGGCGACGCCAAGCTGTTGGCCGCCTCGGCGCCCCCGCTGGCCCAGGTAACCCATCACTCGGTATCTCTGTTCCCACAGACCGGCCTCATTGGCCGTTGTGTGTCCCACAACCTGGTCCCAGCCGGGAATGCCATCGTCGATGACGCCGGCGGTGCATACCCGTTCTCGACCGGCCAGCCCAACTACCGTGAGTTCTTGTACGGCGCCGTCAACCTCGCGGGCGAGAGCCAGGGCTTCGACGGCAACGGCCCCTTCGTGCGCTTCCAGACCGGCGGGGGCCCGGATCTGCTCCAAATGAAGACACCAGGCAGCGCCCCGTTGACGAAGTCGATGTGGGGCAACAACATCGACAGCGTTCTCGGTACCCGCCCGAGGCTGCCCGCCGGCGGGCAGCCGCCGTTCCGGATGGACGTGCCCTGCTACACGCAGGATGTACCCGACCTCAACGGGCCCGCCGGCGCCGTCGGCCCGCCCACCCCGAAACCATGAGCCGCGCGATCCGGGAACACCTACGCGACTTCGTGGCGATCCTGCTCCTGGTCGTGCTGGGGGTGGTGACCACCGGGATCATCCTCGTCCAGCAGTCGGCCAACTTCCCATCCTGGCTGCCGGTCCTGGGCACCGACCGGTTCGAGCTCAAGGCCGAGTTCACCACCGCCCAGGCGGTCACCCCCGGGCAGGGCCAGACGGTGACCATCGCCGGGATCAACGTGGGCAGCATCGAGGGGGTCGCCCTGGACAGTGGGCGAGCGGTGGTGACCATGAACGTCGATCCCAAGTACGCGCCCCTGATCCACTCCGACGCCACGCTGCTGCTTCGTCCGCGGACCGGGCTCCAGGACATGACGATCGAGGTCGACCCGGGGACCGAGGCCGGCGAGGTGAAGGAGGGCTCGACGATCCCGCTCGCCCAGACGCAGCCGAACGTCCAGCCGGACCAGATTCTCGCCTCCCTGGACGCCGACACTCGCACGTATCTGCAACTCCTGCTCCAGGCGGCCGGCCAGGGCCTGCGCGGGGAGAACGGGCCCAAGCTGGCGGCGGCGCTGAAGCGGTTCTCGCCCACCGCGCGCGACCTGGCCAGGATCGGCGGCGCGCTCGCGGAGCGGCGTCGCAACATCAGGCGGGTGATCACCAACTTCGGCCGCGTCGGCCAGGAGCTCGGCCACCGCGACACCCAGCTCGCCGGCTTCGTGCGCAACTCCAACGACGTCCTCGGCGCCTTCGCCCGCCAGGAGGCATCGCTTCGCGCCACGCTTGAGGAGCTGCCCGGGACGCTGCGGACCACGCGCGGAGCGCTGGCATCGAGCAACCGGCTGTCGCTTGAGCTCGGCCCCGCTTCCCGGGCGCTGCTCCCCGCCGCGCATGCGCTGGCGCCGGCGCTGCGCCAAACCCGGCCCCTGTTCCGCGACACGGTCGGCCCGATCCAGCACCAGATCCGGCCCTTTGCCCGCGCCGCCCAGAAGCCGCTCAAGCACATCGAGCAGGCGGCCGAGCCGCTCGACAAGACAACCAAGGGGCTGACGAAGAGCTTCAGCGAGCTCAACCGGCTGTTCAACGCGCTCGCCTACAACCCGCCCGGGGCCGCCCAGGAGGGCTACCTGTTCTGGCTCGGCTGGCTCAATCACGACACCAACGCGGTCTTCTTCACCCAGGATGCCGGCGGGCCGCTCCGGCATGGCCTCGTGATGCTCGACTGCTCGACCGCGAACGCCGCCCTGGCGCCCTTCATCCAGGACGCCGACTTCAAGACCGTCCAGCAGCTCGCCGGGGTCCCCACCGTGACCCAGATCCAGGACGCAGGGGGTTGCAACTGATGGAGACCCGCCCGCCGACAATCACCCGGATCCTGGTCGCGATCGGCTTCGCGCTGTCGTGCTTCGCGCTTGCGCTCTTCCTGTGGATCGCCTTCGGCGGCCCGCTGCCGCTGAAGCCTGAGGGCTACCGGTTCACGGTCCCGTTCAAGGAGGCGACCCAGCTGGCGCAGGAGTCCGACGTGCGGATCTCCGGCGTCTCGGTGGGCAAGGTGAAGTCGATCACCCTGGCCGATAACGGGCTCGCCGACGCGACGATCGAGATCGACAGCAGGTACGCCCCTGTACCCGACGACACGCGCGCGATCCTGCGCCAGAAGACGCTGCTCGGCGAGACCTACGTGGAGCTGACCCCGGGCACCCGCGATGGGCCCACCCTGCCGGAGGGCGACACCCTGCCCGAGGCCCAGGTCTCCCAGGCCGTCCAGCTGGACGAGATCTTCCGCACCTTCGATGCCCGTACCCGGCAGGCGTTCAAGGTCTGGATGCAGGGGACGGCCGCTGCGCTCAACCATCGGGGCCCTGACCTCTCGGCCGCGATCGCCGAGCTGGGCCCGTTCGCCGAGCAGACCAACAAGGTCCTGCAGGTGCTCGACACTCAACAGCGCTCCGTCCGCGGGCTGATTCGAAGCGGCGGCGACGTGTTCCATGCGCTCTCGGAGCGAAAGGACCAGCTCCGCGGGCTGATCGAGAACTCCAACGCCGTCTTCCAGACCACCGCCCGCCGCAACGCCGACCTCGAGCAGCTGTTCGAGATCCTGCCCACCTTCCAGCGCGAGTCGCGAGCCACTCTGGATCGTCTCAATACCTTCGCCGCCAATACCGACCCGCTGGTGCGACAGCTCCAGCCGGCGGCCAAGGAGCTGAGCCCGACGCTGATCGCGGCGGGCAAGGCGGCACCGGACCTGGAGCGGTTCTTCTCCGGGCTGCGGGGAACCATCAAGTATTCGGACACCGGCTTCCCGGCGCTGCGCAGGCTGCTCAGCGACGACTTCACCCCGCTGCTCTCGCGACTCGGGTCCTCTGTTGGGGGCCAGGACGCGTATCTCGCGCATTTGAACTCGATCGTCGACGTGATCCGTCGCTACAAGCATGAGGTGGCTGCCTTCTTCGCCAACGCGGCGTCGGCGACCAACAACGGCCAGCCCAAGTTCCAGGGCAGCGACACGTTCGTCAAGCAGCTGCGGACCTCGAGCCCGCTCAACCCGGAGAGCCTGGCCTCGTTCGCGCACCAGCTACGGCCCGTCCGCTCCAACCCGTACTTCAAGCCCCTCGGGTACAGCCAGCTCAAGCAGGGCCTCCAGACGTTCGCCAATACCTCCTGCTCGGCCGGGATCACGGCCATTCTTCCGCCTCAGTCCCAGGTCGTCCACGACCCCAACTTCAACGTGCGCACCGAGGCCTCGCCCGCGGGGCCGAAGATCCCCGAGGCGATCGATCTGTACAAGCGGATCAAGCAGTACGTGCTGGGCAACACGAGGAACACCAATGCGACGCCCGCGCCGCCGTGCCGCAAGCAGGGAAGCTTCGAGTCGATCGGCCGGAACCCGCAGTTCAGCAAGTACCTGCACGTGCGCCAGGAGCCCTAGTCGCCGCCCGAAATCCGTGCACGGCGGGGCGGTCGATGGTAGACTCACGCCCCTGATCCCGTCCGCGGAGGCGGATTGGAGCCTCCGTATCGTGGGCTTTTGTGCCGGTGGACGGGAATTGGCAAGGGTGCGGACCGGGAGAGCCGCGCCATTCGCGCTATCGCGCACGACAAGGAGGAGCACTACATGCGTATCAAGCGGCGGCTGACCGTCGTCTTTGCGCTGACTGCGGCGACGGCCCTGGGGGCCGTTGGCGTGGCGCAGGCGATCAACGCCAATTCGACCGAGAGCTTCACGGTGACGCCGAAGAACATGCACGGGACCCTGAAGCCGGTGAAGCTGAACGTCCACACCCACACCAACTACAGCGTGTCCGGGACCAAGACCACCGACGCGCTGCTGTACTTCGACAAGAACATCGCCTTCAACCCGAACGCGGTGCCGAAGTGCAACGTGGCGCAGATCAGCGGCAACATCACCATGAAGCAGGCGATGGCGGCCTGCAAGACGAAGCTGGTCGGCACCGGCACGGCGCAGGCCAACGCGGTCAGCGCGGGCGACGTCAAGGGCTGCGTGCTGGCCTTCAACGCCCTCGACGCAGACCCGAGCAAGGGCGGCAACCAGCCGGGGATCCTGCTGTTCACGCGGCTGAACGTGATCGGCCCGATCAGCTGCGCCGGCGCGGCCAACAACGAGAACGGCAACACGACCGTGCTGCTGCAGGCGCCGCTGGCGACCAACCCGACCAAGACCACCCCGGGTGGCGCGCTGAACGCCGCCCACTACAAGGGCGGGAAGTGGCTCAACTTCGCCAACATCCCGCAAGCCCTGCCCCTGAGTGACTTCAACGTCAACACGGGCAAGGGATCGCCGCAGACCAGCCTCACGGGCACCAAGGCCAACTACATCAGGGCCAAGTGCACCGCCAGGACGGGTCTCGGTTCGCCGACGAAGAAGTGGGTCATGAGGACCATCTTCAAGTACAACAGCGGCACTCCGACGACCCAGGTGGTCAACTCCAAGCGCGGCCCGTGCACCTAGCGCGAATGCGCTCCTAGGCTCTTCGAGCCGTAGGACGTGATGAGAGGGGCGGCCTTGTGCCGCCCCTCTCGCTTTGGTGGGTCCTCCGCTCGGGTCCAGCCCGTTCCGCGGGCCACTCCCCGCGAACCGGCGCATGAGACATCATCTGGTGTTAGCGTTTCCATCGTTCGACTGGCGGGACGTGCCCGCCGCGACAGGGGCGGTCCGAGGCCGTCCCGGGACAAGGAGGAATGAGATGCGCATCAGCATGCGTTACGTGGCGCCGCTTGCCCTGGCCGCGGTGGTCGCGATGGCCGCCGCGATCGCGGTGGCGGCGCCGAATGGCAACTCGTCGTCCGTGCAGGGCAGCGGGTTCAAGCCCCTGACCCTGCCCAAGAACACCTACAAGGCCGGGGCGCTGATCGTCCACACCCACGGGAACTACGCGCACCCTGGCAGCGCGCCGCAGGGCGGCTACACGGATCATGCGCAGCTGTACTTCGACAACGACGGGAAGCTGAACCCGAACGGGGTGCCGAAGTGCGACAAGTCGAAGGTCACGGGCAACATCACCATGAAGCAGGCGATGGCCCGGTGCGGCACCGCCAAGGTGGGCAACGGAACGGCCCAGGCGCTGCTCGGGCCGACCGTCGTCCGGGGCTGCGTGCTGGTCTTCAACGGCAAGCCGACCGCGTCCGGCCAGGCCACCGACCTGATCTTCACTCGGTTCCAGGTGTCCGCCCCGAGCTCGATCAACTGCGCGAACCCGGCCAACAATGGCGGCGGCAACACGACCGTCCTCCTGGTCGGCACCGTGAAGCAGAATCCGGCCTCCCTGGGTCCGGACTTCAAGGGCGGCAAGATGCTCGATGTCCCGAACATCCCGCGGACGCTGCCCCTGAGTGACTTCCGAGTCACGACGAAGCGCGGCAAGTACATCAGCGCCCGCTGCCACGACGCCAACAAGAAGCTCAACATCAAGGGGAAGTTCATCTACAGCGACGGCCAGTCGGACACGGTGGGCTCCGCCAAGTCCTGCAAGGTCGGCTGAGCTACTCGTAGGCGAGGTTCAACGAGCGTCGACGCTCGACCGGAATCAGGAGGGGGCGGCCCAGGGGCCGCCCCCTCTGCTTTCCGCAACAAATCGCTGCCCAGCCGTGTTCCTACCTGTGAGAGGAACGGGACAGGGACGGCCGGACGCCGTTCCGCAGTAAGGAGGCCAGATGAGCTTCGGCAAGAGGTCGGCGGTCGTTGGGAGCTTGGCCGTGGCCGGTGCCATCGCCCTGACGGGCCTCGCGCTCGCCGGCGGGGATTCGACCGCGACCCTCGAGTTCACGCCCGACAAGGTGCCGAAGCAGAGCTACCGCAACGGCGCCCTGTCGGTCCACACCCACACCGATTACACCGGGGCCACGAAGACCTTCCGAGCGCAGCTCAACTTCGACGACGACCTGAGGATCAACCCCGCGGGGATCCCGCGCTGCAACGCAAACGACATCTCCGGCAACATCACCATGCAGCAGGCGATGGCGGCCTGCGGCAACGCCAAGGTGGGGAGCGGCCGCGCCGAGGCCAACGCGGTCACCCCGGGCGACGTCAAGGGGTGCGTGTTGGCCTTCAACGGCCGCCCGTCCGGCGGCCGGCCGAGCCTGCTCTTGTTCACCAGGCTGAACGTGATCGGCCCGATCGACTGCTCCAGCCCGGCCACCAACCAGAACGGCAACACACCCGTGCTGCTCAAGGGCCTGCTCAAGGGAGCAAGCGGCGACTTCGGCACCCAGCTCGACGTCAACAACATCCCCCAGGCCCTGCCGCTCTCCGACTTCAAGACCACGATCAAGCGGGGGAGCTACGTCAGCGCCCGCTGCCAGGACGCCGACCGGACCTGGAACCTGAGGACCAAGTTCACCTACCTCAACCCGAGCGCGACCCAGACGGTGAACGACAGCCAGACGTGCGAGGTGAGCCAGAGCGCCGGCCCGCCGAACACCAAGATCACCAAGGCGAAGATCAGCCAGAGGCGCCACAAGGCGAAGTTCAAGTTCAAGGCCAAGGGCGAGGCGAGCGGCTTTCAGTGCAAGCTGAAGGGCAAGCATCAGAAGAAGGGCTTCAGGAGCTGCGACTCACCGAAGAAGTACAAGCACCTGAAGCACGGCAAGTACAAGTTCAAGGTGCGGGCGGTCGGGCCCGGTGGCAAGGACGGCTCTCCGGCCAAGAAGAGCTTCAAGATCCGCCGCGGTCACTGAGCGCTGGTAACGGGACACGCTTGACGGGCGCCGGCCGGCGCCCGTCTCGCGTTCCGCCGCTCGTGCCGGGTAGGTTGCGATCACCATGGCGCGCCGGATTTGCACCTTCGCCTGGCTCGGAGTGGTGCTCGCATGTGCCGCGGCGCTGGGGCTCTCGGCGGTGGGGTGCGGCACCGACAGCGGGGTCTCCGACTCGAAGATCGTCGGGGCGCTCGACCTCGAGCAGACCGACCGCGGCTACGAGATGGAGGGCGATCCGTTCTGCGCCGTCACCCAGCTGCTGAACGACGGGGACGAGGTCTCGGCGGCCGACGATCAGGCCGGCAAGGTCGGCTTCGTGATCGCCGGCCCCGAGGGACGGGTCGGCGTGGTGGCCCAGCGCCCGTTCGCACCCGACTGCTCGCGGCGGGCGAAGGATCAGCTGAAGCGGCTCGAGCGAAGCTCGGAGTGAGGCCCATGCTCCGGGGTAGGCTTACCCCGGATGGCGACCAAGCGCGAGCCACGCCTGATCTCGCTCGGCTACGGCAAGTTCGCCCGGGCCGACCGCATCTACGCGCTGGTGCCGCTGGAGCCGGGTGAGCGCGGCGAGGGCAGGCGCACCTACGTCCACGTCGACGGGCTGACCGAGCCGATCGTCGCCTCACGGTCCGAGAAGGCGATCCTGGCGGAGATCGAGGCAGCGCTCTCCGAGGCGGCGGGAATCCCACGCCGCCGGCGCACGGCCAAGGGCCAGGAGAGCCTGCTGGGCTGACGATCCTGGCCCGTATGCTGCCTCGCCCGTGTCGTACTACGTCACCACCCCGATCTACTACGTCAACGCCGAGCCACACCTGGGCCACGCGTACTCGACCATCGCCGCCGACGTCCTCGCCCGCCACATGCGTCAGCGGGGGGAGGACGTGTTCTTCCTCACCGGCACCGACGAGCACGGCGAGCCGGTGGCGCAGGCGGCGGAGAAGCTCGGGCTCGAGCCCCGCGAGCTCGCCGACCGCAACGCGCCTCGGTTCGAGCAGCTGATGCCCCGGATCGACGCCTCGAACGACTTCTTCATCCGGACCACGGACCCCGAGCACGAGGCCAAGGTGCAGGAGATCGTCCAGCGAGTCCACGACAACGGCCACGTCTACGAGGGGACCTACGAGGGCTGGTACTGCCCCCGGTGCGCCGACTTCAAGACCGAATCGGAGATCGCGGCGGGGAACACGTGCCCGATTCACAAGATCCCGCTGGAGCGAAAGCGCGAGGAGAACTGGTTCTTCCGCCTGTCGAGCTTTCAGGAGCAGCTCGAGCGCCTTTACGCGGAGCGCCCGGACTTCGTCCGCCCGGCGGCTCGCTACAACGAGGCCCTGTCGTTCATCCAGGGGGGCCTCGAGGACGTCTCGCTTTCGCGGCCGACTCTGAGCTGGGGGGTGGAGCTGCCCTGGGACCGAAGCCAGGTGATCTACGTCTGGTTCGACGCCCTGCTCAACTACGTCACCGCGCTCAGCTACGCCCGCCGGGGGGAGGACCTGACCGAGCGCTTCTGGCCCGCCTTTCACATCATCGGCAAGGACATCCTCAAGTTCCACGCCGTCTACTGGCCCGCTTTCCTGCTAGCCGCCGGGTACGAGGTGCCGAAGCGGATGTTCATCCACGGCTTCCTGCTGATGGAGGGCCACAAGATGTCGAAGTCGCTCGGCAACGTCCTCGACCCGTTCGAGGCGATCGACCGCTTCGGCGCCGACGCGCTCCGCTACTACTGCTGCCGGGAGGTCCCCTTCGGCCAGGACGGCTCGGTCTCGGCGGCCGGCTTCGAGGCGCGTTACGAGACCGAGCTGGCCAACGAGTACGGCAACCTGGCCTCCCGGACCCTGGCGATGATCGGCCGCTTCCGCGACGGGACGATCCCCGACGCGGCGCCCGACCCGGCGCTGCTCGAGGGCCCCGACGGGCTCGCCGAGCTCGAGCAGGCGGTCCGGGGATTCCTCGACCAGGCCGAGCTCACCCAGGCGCTGGAGGCGATCTGGGCCAGGGTCCGGCGCCTGAACCGCTACGTCGAGGAGACCCGCCCCTGGGGCCTGGCCAAGGACGGGGCGCAGGCCGAGCGGCTCGACCAGGTCTTGTACAGCCTCGCCGAGGGCATCCGGGTCCTGGCGCTGGTCCTGTTCGCCTACATGCCCGACACCAGCGGTCGCCTGCTCGACGCTCTCGCGGAGGGCGGTCGCGAGCTGGCCGGCTTCGGCTCGCGCGGCGGAGGCCAGCCGGTCGGCGAGCTGCCGCCGCTGTTTCCGAAGATCGAGTAGGGCGGCCCCCTCGCCGCACCTAGACTCCGCCGCGTGGTCGACACCCACGCCCACCTCGGCATGTGCGACCCGGCGGACGCCGAGCTCGTTTCGCAGGCGCGTCGGGCGGGGGTGAGGCGGATCCTCACCGTCGGCCTCGACGAGGGGTCGAACCGCGAGGCGGTGGCCGCCGCGGAGGCCCACCCGGAGGTGTTCGCGTGCGTCGGGCGCCACCCCAACTCGGCCCGGGGCTTCGACGCGGGGGCCGCCGCCGAGATCGAGGCGCTGGCGGCTGACGAGAGGGTGGTGGCGATCGGCGAGACCGGGCTCGACTACTACCGGGACGGCGCCGATCGAGGCGACCAGCGGGGGGCGTTCGAGGCCCAGATCGGGATCGCGAGCCGGACCGGGCTGCCGCTGGTGATCCACGTCCGCGATCCGCGCGGGTCCGACCTCGCCCTGAGCGAGGCGTTTGCGCTTCTCGCCTCGCGGGCGGAGGGCGTCACCGTGGTCCTTCACTGTTGCTCGGCGCCCCCCGACCGGGTCGCCCAGGCGACCGACCGGGGCTGGTATTGCTCCTTTGCCGGCAACGTCACCTATCCGAACGCGGCGGAGCTGCGAGAGACGATGCGCCTGGTGCCCGAGGAGCTGCTGCTGGTCGAGACCGATTCGCCCTTCCTGGCGCCGCAGCCGGTTCGCGGGAAGCCGAACCAGCCGGCGCACGTGGTCGAGGTCGCCGAGACGGTCGCCGAGGAGCGCGGGATCGGCTACCCGGAGCTCGAGCGGGCCGTGGAGGCGAACGCGGCAAGGGTCTTCAATTGGTGAGCACGGAAGAAAGTGAACCCGGCCGCCCCCGGAGTAATCCGAGCAAGCTCGGATCACCGGTCGCCTGCGGCTCCCTGCGAGGAGGCGGCCGGCAGTGACAGTCAGGCTGGGGCAGCACTTCCTCGCCGATTCGAACCTTCTGGACGCGATCGTCCGCGACGCCGCCCTCGATCCGTCCGACGTGGCGCTGGAGATCGGCGGAGGCGAGGGCGCGTTGACCGAGCGGCTCGCGCCGGAGGTCTCCCACCTGCACGTGGTCGAGCTCGACTCCGATCTGGCGGCGGGGCTGCGGGGCCGGGCGGCGAGCCTGCGGAACG
The DNA here is from genome assembly GCA_963811625.1 of uncultured bacterium. Taxonomy (GTDB): domain Bacteria; phylum Actinomycetota; class Thermoleophilia; order Solirubrobacterales; family 70-9; genus AC-56. The sequence goes on from CAWERS010000003.1 coordinate 81,115, forward strand.
TCTCGGTCGTCGGCGCCGACGCGATGCGGGTCGACCTCGCCTCGCTCGCGCCATCGCCCACGACGGTGGTCTCCAACCTGCCCTACTCGGTCGCCACTCCGGTGCTGCTGCGGACGATCGCCGAGCTCCCCGGGATCCGCACGTGGACGGTCATGGTCCAGCGCGAGATCGCGGATCGGCTCCGGGCCGGCCCCGGATCGCGCACGTACGGCGCCCCGAGCGTGCTCGTGCAGCACGCCTGCGGGGTCGAGCTCCTGCGAACCGTGGATCGGGCCGTGTTCACCCCTCGCCCCCGGGTCGACTCGGCGCTGCTGCGCTTGGTCCGACGGGGTCCCGGGGCCTCGCCCGAGCTCGCCGCGCTCGTGCGCGGCGCGTTCGCCCATCGCCGCAAGCCCCTGGCCGGGTCGGTCGAGCTCTCGGGCGGGCCCTCGCGCGCCTCGGTCCGCGAGGCCCTTGGCGATCTCGGGATCGACGAGGTGTCCAGGGCGGAGGCGCTGTCGCCGACGGACTACGCCCACCTGCTCGCCCGGCTGGAGGGCGAGTGACCCTGCGGGCGCCGGCGAAGCTGAACCTCTGCCTGTACCTGGGGCCGGGTCGCGACGACGGCCTGCACGAGATCCGCTCGCTGTTCTGCCCCCTGACGCTCGCCGACCGGATCGTGGTCGCCGATGCCGATCGCGACCAGGTGGTCTGCCCCGGGATCGATGGGCCCAACCTGGCCGCCACGGCGCTGGCCGCGCTGCGCGCCGGCGGCTGGACGCGGCCGGGCGTTCGAGTGGAGATCGAGAAGCGGATCCCGGTCGCCGCCGGCCTCGGCGGTGGGAGCGCCGACGCGGCCGCGGTCCTGCGCCTGGCCAGCGGCGAGGTCGAGGGGATCCCTGAGCTCGCCGCCGGGATCGGCGCCGACGTGCCGTCCCAGCTCGATCCGGCCTTCGCCCTGGTCGGGGGAGCGGGGGAGGTGGTCGAGCCGCTGCCGGCGCCGGCGCACTTCGGGGCGGTGCTGGTGCCGGGGGACGAGGGGCTGGCGACCGCCGACGTGTATGCGGAGTCCGACCGGCTCGGTCCGGGGCGGACCACGGACGAGCTCGATCGGCTGACGGAGAAGCTGCGGGCCGCGACCGCGACCGGTTGCTCGCCGCTCGAGTATTCCGAGCTCTTGGTCAACGACCTGGAGCGGGCGGCGCGATCGCTGCGCCCCGAGATCGCCGCCGCGCTGGGCGCTCTGGCCGAGGTCGGCGCCGAGGCGACCATGGTCAGCGGGTCGGGCCCGACCGCGTGCGGGCTGTTCGCCGACATCGTGGCCGCGGACCGGGCCGCGGCCGAGCTGCCGCCTCGATACGCGAATGCGATCGTCGCCGGACCCGAGACCAACCGATGAGCGAGCGCCACTCCGACGCCGGATCGACCGGCGAGCGCAACACCGGAGGCCGTCGCTCGCACGTGCTCCAGCTGGTGATCGCGGCCGCCGTGATCGCCGGCTTCGTGGTCCTCACCCGTGTGGTGCCCAACATCGATCTCCAGCAGGCGCTCAAGGATGTCTCCGAGAAGCTGGGCGCCCTCACCTACGTCCTGGTCGGCGCCGCCGCCTTTCTGGAGACCGGGGCGTTCGTCGGCCTGGTGCTCCCCGGCGAGACGATCATGATCCTCGGAGGCGCGGTCGCCGGGCAGGGCGACACCTCGATCGTGCTGACGATCGGGGTGATCTGGGTCGCCGCCTTCCTCGGGGACACGACCAGCTTCTGGCTCGGTCGGCGGTTGGGGCGGGGGTTCATCCTCAGGCACGGGCCCAGGGTGCGGATCACGCACGAGCGCTTCGCCCGGGTGGAGGACTACTTCTCGCGCCACGGCGGGAAGACGATCCTGATCGGGCGCTTCATCGGGCTGGTGCGCGCACTGGCGCCGTTCACGGCCGGGAGCTCGGGGATGCGCTACACGTACTACCTCCCCTTCTGCATCCTCGGAACCGGGCTTTGGGCGGCGGCCTTCGCCCTGATCGGCTACTTCGCCTCGCAGAGCCTCGACGCCGCCGCACACGCGGCGGGGGAGGGCACGTTCCTGTTCGGCACCGCGGTGGCGACGATCGTCGCGATCGTGGTCGTGGTCCGGTTCCTGCGCCAGCCGGACAATCGCCGCAGGCTCGTGGCGGGGATGGAGCGCCGCGCCGCGCTCCGCCCGCTGGTCGGCTTCGCCCGCCGCCTGCGCCCCCACGCCCGGTTCGTGATCGACCGACTCACCCCGGGCGGGCTGGGGCTCGAGTTCACCACCCTGGTCGCGGTCCTGGCGGTCGCCCTGTACGTGGTGATCGGCTACTCGATACTCGTCTCCCAGGATCCGGGGCCGACCCCTGGCGACACGACCGCGGCCGACCTGGTTTCCGAGATCCAGGCCCCGTGGTTGACGGAGGTGGCCAAGGTGGTGACCCAGCTCGGTTCGAGTGCCGTCACCCTGCCGTTGACCCTTGTTGCGGCGGTGCTGCTGCTCGTGCGGCGGCGCTGGGCCGAGGCGGCGGTGATCGTGATCGCCACCGCGATCATCTATGCGGGACTCGAGGAGCTGCGACAGGCCACCGCCCGTCCGCGGCCTCCGGACGGGTTGACCTCCGCCTCGGGAAGCGGATTCCCCAGCGGCCACGCGGCCCACTCGGTGATCTATCCCTGGCTGGCGCTGACCCTGACGGTCCGCCTGCGACCGGGGATGGCCGGCGGCTCGGCGTTGCTGGCGACCGGCGTGGGCTTGGCGGTGATCGTCGGGCTTTCCCGCGTCTACCTGGGCGTTCACTACCTGAGCGACGTCAGCGCCGGGTGGGCGCTCGGCGTGGCGGCCTTCGCCGGCTGCGCCACCGTGGCCATGGTCGTCACCCACTTGCGCCAGAATTCGCGCGATGGTCCGCTTGGCGATCGGGACTGAGTACTTCCTGTTCGGCGGAGCAGGCGCGATCAGCCTGCTCGCCTTCGGGGCCCTGATCCTGGTCCCGGCGCTCGGCTCCTATGGGCGCACCTGGGAAAAGGCGACCGCGGTGGTCCTGTCGGTGTTCGTGCTGGTGGCGCTGATCCTGATCGGGGTCGCGATCGGGGTCCTGATCGTCTACTTCTGGCCCCAGATCACCGACATCCCGCCCGGCGTCGACTGACCCCTGAGGCTCGGCGCGCGGCCCGCAGCCCCCGGATCGCGCTCGCGCGGCACTACGATCCCCGGGTGAGCTCGAAGCCGGCGAGCGGGAAACCGCCTGCAAATGCGCACGATGGGGCGGACTTGGAGGAGCTCTCCGGGGCGATCGAGTCCGGGGCCGGCCTGCCGGCGGTCGCGCGTGCGGCCGCCAAGGCGCTGGGGGCGAGCGTTGCCCTGATCGACCGCTCGAGCACGGTGCTGGCCGTGGCCGCGTCGTCGGCCGCCGAGGAGAAGAAGCTGCTGGCGCAGGGGGACGCGGTCGCCTCGACCCAGCTGCGGGTCGCGGACGCCGTTGTCGGGGAGCTCCGCTTCCGGGCGCGAGATCAGCCCCCGGCGCCGGCCGTGACCCGGATGGTCTCCACCCTGCTGGCGCTCGAGGTCGAGCGTGCCCGGGCGCCGGAGTGGGCGAGCGACGAGGCGGCGAGCGCGTTCGTGCGTGCCTTGCTTTCCCGCCAGGTCACCGATCGCGGCGACATCGTCGCCCGGGCGGCCGAGCTGGGAGCCGATGTGGGCTCGGGGGCGGGCGTGGTGGTGGCCCGGGCGACTCCGCACTCGGCCCAGTCGGGGGACTGGCGGGCGCGGGTCCTGACGGTGGCGCTCCGGGCACTTCGCTCCGTCCGGGCGGGCGCGCTCGGGAGCCTGGGCGACGGCGAGCCGGCCGAGGTGGCGACGATCGTGCCGGCCGGGGACGATGCCCAACTCGAGCGGGCCGCGCAGCGGCTGGAGCGCGAGCTGACGACGGCGCTTCCGGGCTTCGCGGTGATCGTCGCCTGGAGCCGTTGCGCGCAGGACCCGGCGGACCTCTATCGCGCCGGCAAGGAGGCGCTGCTGGCGGCCAACGTCGCCGACGCCGAGGGCCACGTGCTGCTCGCCTTCGAGGCCACCGGGGCCTACCGCCTCCTGCTCCCGGCGATGAGCGAGGACCCCGGCGAGCTGGAGCGGTTCTACGAGGAGACGCTCGCCCCTCTGGTGGCGTACGACGACCAGTACGAGACCGAGCTGGTCGTAACCGTCGAGGCCTATCTGGAGAACGACGGCAACGTCGCCCAGACGGCCTCGCGCCTGTTCACCCATCGGCACACGATCCGGTATCGCCTCGAGCGTGTCAGGGAGCTTGGCGGACACGACATCACCTCGAGTGAGGGGCGCGAGAAGCTGAGCCTGGGCCTGAAGGCGATGCGGGTGCTGGGGATCGCCTCCCCGCATGGGCCGGCGACCGAGCCCGGCGCCGAGGCGGGCAAGGTCCCCCGGCCGAGCGAGGACTAGCCAGGCTGGGGCGAGCTCCGGGGGGAGGACTTGAACCTCCTCTTCCAGGACCAAAACCTGGCGGGCTACCGCTTACCCCACCCCGGACTGCAGTCAGTCTAGGGCTCTCTTCCGTCCGAACAGGATGCGAACATGTGTTCGCTCATGGCGACGACTCCGCGATTCACTGAGCAGCAACTTCGCGATGCAATTGGTGCCTCGCTCTCGTGGGCTGAGACGCTGAGGCGACTCAACTATCAGAGCGCCGGTGGCAACTGGAAGACGCTGAAGAAGTGGGCACGAAGATGGGGCATCTCGACTACTCATTTCGACCCTGACGCGGGACGCCTCAGAGCTATTCGAACGCCCCCCGCACCCCTCGAAACGGTTTTGGTAGCGAACTCGAGCTACAGTCGAAACCATCTCAAGGAGCGGCTCTATACGGCTGGCCTGAAACAAAGAAACTGCGAGCTGTGCGGTCAGGGCGAGATGTGGCGAGGTCGACGTATGGCGCTGATTCTCGATCACATCAACGGCGTGCCGAATGACAACCGGGTTGGGAACCTACGAATCGTTTGCCCGAATTGCGCCGCGACACTGGCTACGCACTGCGGCCTGAAGAATCGAAAGCCCCCAGCGACTCGTCGCTGCGCCCGGTGCGGAAAGAGGTTTGCTCCGAAGTATCCCGCGCACCGGTATTGCTCCGGATACTGTGGGTCACGCTGGAACCGAAGCGAGGTTGTTGGAGTCCCGAAGCCCGAACAGCGCAAGGTCGAGCGCCCGTCGTACGAGCAGCTGCTGTTCGAGATCGAGGAATCGAGCTATGTGGCGGTGGGGCGACGCTACGGCGTCTCGGACAACGCAATCCGGAAGTGGCTCGCGCAATACGAGCGTGAGTTCGAGCTGTTTGAACCAGCCTCGCCGGTTGGTGGGAACGGTCCCCAGGCCAGTTGATCCGGCTGATCCTCCGCAAGACAGCCAACACGCCGGGCCATCGAACTCACCGCCCACCCGCCGTCGCTCTACGATTCTGCGGGTGAAGCGGCCACGGACGCGGACATGAGCGGCCTGACCGTCTTGATCATGGCCGCGGGTGAGGGGACGCGGATGCACTCGGCGGTGCCCAAGGTGCTGCATCCGGTGTGCGGGCGGCCGATGGTCGCCTGGCCGGCGATCGCCGCGCGGGATGCCGGCGCCGGGCGGGTGTGCGTGATCGTCTCGCCCGATCGTGATCTGGGCGCAGCCCTCCCGGATGGGGCCGAGATCGTCGTCCAGCCGAGCCCGGACGGCACCGGCGGCGCGGTGCGCGCGGCGCTCGACATCGTTCGCGAGTCGGAGACGGTGGTGGTGCTGAACGGCGATCACCCCCTGGTCTCGGCCACGGTGATCGAGGAGCTGATCGCCGCCCACCGGGATGCCGGCGCGTCCGCCACCGTGATCAGCGTCGAGCGCGACGACGCGGAGTCCCTGGGGCGGATCGTGCGCGACTCCGCCGGCGACTTCGAACGGATCGTCGAGACCAAGCACCCGGAGGGGGTCCCCGCCGAGGTGCTGGCGATCCGCGAGGTGAACACCAACCAGTTCGCCTTCGATGCCGCGTCGCTGGCCGACGCCCTCGGTCGGCTCGACAACGACAACTCCGCCGGCGAGTACTACCTCGGCGACGTGCTGCCGCTGATTCGTGACTCGGGAGGACGGGTGATCGCCCACCCCACCGACGACCTGACGGTCAACTTCGGGGTCAACAACCGGGTCGAGCTGGCGGTCGCCAACGCGATCGCTCGCCGCCGGATCCTCGAGCGCCACATGCTCTCCGGGGTCACGGTCACGGACCCGGAGGCGACCTGGATCGACGCCGAGGTCGAGATCGAGCCCGATGCGGTGATCGAGCCGGGGACCACGCTTCGCGGCCGGACGCGGGTGGGGCGCGCAAGCGTGGTCGGCCCGCACACCACCCTGCTCGACTCGACCCTCGGCGCCGAGGTGCAGGTGCCGCACTCCTACCTGGTCGAGTGTGAGGTGGCCGACGGCTGTCGGGTCGGCCCCTACGCGTACCTGCGGCCGGGCGCCACGCTGCGCGAGGGCGCCAAGGCGGGAACCTTCGTCGAGGTCAAGAACTCCGAGATCGGCGAGGGCGCCAAGGTTCCCCATCTGGCCTACGTCGGCGATGCCGAGGTCGGCGCCGGCTCCAACCTGGGCGCGGGGACGATCACCGCCAACTACGACGGTTTCCGCAAACACCGGACGAAGATCGGACGCGACACCCGGATCGGGGTTGACACCATGCTCGTCGCCCCCGTAAATGTCGGCGACGCCGCTTACACTGGGGCCGGCTCGGTGGTCACCGAGGACGTTCCGCCGGGGGCGCTCGGGATCAGCCGGCCGAAGCAGGAAAACGTCGAGGGTTTTGCCGAGAGGAAGGCCCAGGAGGCGAAAGAGGAGCCGAACGACTGATGGCAACGCTTGAGGAGCGTCCCCAGGTGGTCAGCTCGATCCCCCAGGACTACACCAAGCGCCTGATGGTGTTCGGCGGGCGCTGCTCGATGGAGCTCGCCGCCCGAATCGCCGGCAAGCTCGACGTCGACCTCGGCCAGGCCGATCTGCGGACCTTCGCCGACGGCGAGGTCTACTGCCGCTACGAGGAGTCGATCCGCGGCGCCGACGTCTTCCTGGTCCAGTCGACCGCCGCCAACGCCGGCCAGGGGATGACCCCGAACGACGCGCTGATGGAGCTGCTGGTGATGATCGACGCCGCCCAGGGCGCCTCCGCGCACAGGATCATCGCCGTGATGCCCTGGTTCGGCTATGCCCGCCAGGACAAGAAGTCCCAGCCGCGGGAGCCGATCTCCGCCCGGGTGGTCGCCAAGGCGCTGGAGGCGGTCGGCGTCGACCGCGTGCTGGCGATGGACCTCCACTCCGGCCAGGCACAGGGCTTCTTCGAGGTCCCCGTCGACCACATGACGGCGATGCCGATGCTGACCCAGTACTTCATGGACCAGGCGTTCACCGAGGAGCTCGTGATCGTCTCCCCGGACGCCGGCCGGGTCAAGGTGGCGAGGAACTTCGCCCGCAAGATCGGCTGTCACTGGGCGGTGATGGAGAAGGAGCGCCCGGCCCAGCAGGTGGCCGAGATCGGCTACGTGGTCGGCGACGTCAAGGGCAAGACCGCGGTCCTGGTCGACGACATGATCGACACCGCCGGCACCCTTTGTGCCGCCGCCCGCACCGTGCTCGACGAGGGCGCCGCCCGGGTGATCGCCGCCGCCACCCACGGGGTGTTCTCGTCACCCGCGTACGAGCGCCTCGCCTACGAGGAGTCCGGGATCGAGCGGATCGTGGTCACCGACACGGTGCCGCTGCGCCCCGGCGCCCCGGAGAACATCACCGTGCTGTCGACCGCGCAGACCCTCGCCGACTCGATCCGCCGCATCTTCGCCGACGACTCCGTGAGCGAGATCTTCGCCGGGGAGAACCAGCTCTTCTGAGACGCACGTCTTGGCGCCTCCCCGCCATCCCGGTAAGTGACTGCCCAAGCGGCCCGACCTCTGAGCGGAGCTGCGCTGAGAGCTGCCACTCAGCCTTCGATGCCGACGTGGCGCACGGCTGAATCCGCAATTTGCGGCGTCGCCGACCGCCCGCTGGCGGAAGGGGGCCGCAACTTGGGCGCATGGGCGTAGTTTCGGGTTCGGAGAGGAGTGGTTTCCGACCGTGGAGGTGCCCCGTGGCAGGCGTCCGAGACAAGGTCGCGCGCTGGACTCGTGAGGGCCTACCCTTCGAGCTGATCGAGCAGCGCATCAGCAGGCTGCCGGCGTCGGAGGAGGACAAGTCGGCTCTCTGGGTCTGGGCATGGACCCATCGCGGCGCCCGGAGTCGACCCTCCGCGGGCTCCCGCAGGGTTCTGGCGGACTAGCCCCGCTTCATCGCGTCTGACAGAGGGCGCCGACACGACGCGGCCGGCGCCGCAGACGCGAGCGTGAGGCGACGGCATATGGTGTCGCGGCTTGAAGCGGATCGGCCACAAGGGCGCCGACGCGATCCGGCCCGGGAACACGCTCGAGAGCTTCGAGGCGGCGGTCGCCGCAGGGGCCGAGATGATCGAGTTCGACGTGCTCAGGCCGCGCGCCGAGTTCGCCGACGGGGGCGACTGGCGCCGGGCGGTCGCCGGGCCGGCGCCGCCGGGTGCCCCGCCGCTCCTCGTCGCCCACGACTGGGGCGACGCGGCCCGTCGCCGGCCGCTCACCCTGGCCGAGGCGCTCGACGCCTTCGCCCGGCCCCCGCTGGACCGGACGCAGGTCCACTGCGACCTGAAGATCGCCGGGCGGGAGGACGAGGTGGTGGCCGAGCTTCGAGATCGAGGCCTTCTGGGCCGTGCCGGCGTCTCGACCATGGAGCTCTCGAGCCTGACCCTGCTCGCCGAGCTGGAGCCCGAGCTTCCATGTGGCTGGACGCTGCCGAAGGTGACCCGCGACTGGAACTCGCGCCGATGGGCCAAGCCCCTGGTCCTGGGCGCGCTCGTCTCGCTTCGCCGCCGGCTGCCCGCGATCGTTCGCAGGCGGGCGCCCGGGCTCGGCGTGCGCTCGGTCTGGGCCTACGAGCCGGTGATCACCGCCCGCCTGGTCCGGGCCTGCCACGACCTCGGGCTGGAGCTGATCGCCTGGACGGTCGACGACCTCGCGCGGATGCGGGCCCTGGCACGACTCGGGGTCGACGGCATCTGCACCAACGACCCCCGGCTATTCGTCCAGCTGGGCGAGAGCGGGTAGCACCCAGAATCCGTCGGCCGGTCCCGGGGCTACAGTGGCGCCGATGCCGTTCGGCGGATCCCACCACGGTCATGCCGCGGTCGCCGACGCGCCGTCGAGCGTGGCACAGGCCGACCCGCGGCCGAGGACACGCGAGAGGGGATCGGATCGGGCACCGTGATGGCGCTGCTCGCGATGGGGCTCGGGGTGATCGTGATCGCCAACGACTTCACCGCGCTCAACGTCGCCCTGCCGGCGATCGAGCAGGACTTCGACGTCGACGTGGGGACGGCGCAATGGGTGATCAACGCCTACTGCCTCGTGTTCGGGATGGCGATCGTCACCGGGGGGCGCCTCGCCGACCTGTTCGGCCGACGGCGAGCGTTCTTCGTCGGCTCGGCGCTGTTCGCCGGCTTCTCGCTGCTGGGCGGCGTCGCGCAGAACGCCCCGTGGCTGATCGCGACCAGGGTCGGGATGGGGCTCGGCGGGGCGCTGATGTGGCCGGCGATCCTGGGCATGACCTACGCCGCCCTGCCGGAGGACAAGGCGGGGCTGGCCGGGGGGCTGATCCTGGGGGCCGCCGGGATCGGCAACGCGATGGGGCCGCTCCTGGGCGGCGTGCTGACCGACGAGCTGAGCTGGCGCTGGATCTTCTTCCTCAACGTCCCGATCGCCGCCCTCGCCGTCCTCGTCACCTGGGCCAAGGTGCATCAGCCGCGCCCCGAGGTCGCCGAAAAGCGCATCGACTACCCGGGGATCGTCACCCTGTCGACCGGCCTGCTGCTGATCCTGCTGGCCTTCGACCAGGCGGCGGATTGGGGCTTCGGCGACCCGCGGGTGATCGCGATGCTGGTCGTGGCCGCGTTGCTGGTGGTCGGCTTCGGGTTGATCGAGCCGCGGATGAAGCAGGGCGCGCTGATCCCGGCCGAGGTGATCCGCAACGCCGAGTTCCGGTCCGCCTGCCTGGCGGTGCTGCTGATGTCGGCGGTCTTCTTCGCCACGGTCCTGTACGCGCCCCAGTTCATGGAGAAGATCCTCGGCTACTCGGCGCTCAAGGCGGGGGTGGGAATGATCCCGATGCTCGGCAGCTTCGCGATCGTCTCCTTCTTCGCCGGGCCTGCGTACCAGCGGATCGGGGCCAAGCCCACGATCACCATCGGTGCCCTCGGCCTGGCGGTGGGGCCGTTCCTGTTCTCGATGGTCGACGCCGAGTCCGGCTACGGGTCACTGGTAGCCGGGTTGACGGTGACCGGCATCGGGGCGGGCTTCTTCTACTCGGCGATCACCACCGCCGGGGTGACGGCGCTCGACCCCTCCCGTGCCAGCCTCGCCGGCGGCCTGATCTACATGTTCCAGATCGCCGGCGGGGCGATCGGGCTCGGGATCACGACCACGATCTTCACCCTCTCCTCCGAGAACGAGCTCGCCGACAAGGCCTCCGATCAGGCCATCCACCTCAGCGATCACCAGGTCGCCGTCATGCACGGCCTGCTCGCCGGCACCGACGCCGGCACCGACGCCCTGCACCAGCTCAGCTCCTCGGCCCAGGCCACGGTCCTGGGAATCGTTCGGGAATCGTTCGCCACCGGGATCCAGGCTGGATTCCGCTTCGCGACCGTCGCCGCGGTGCTCGGCTTCCTGATCTCGCTGTTCTTCGTCGGTGGCCGGTTGCTGGGCAGCCGGACGGAGCCGGAGAAGGCCCAGGCCTAAGCCCGCTCCACCAGCCCGGGAACCCGGGAGACGCCGCGCTCCTCGAAGTAGGCCCACTCGAGCTCGCCGAGCTCGGTCGCCGGCTGGTCGCCGTAGATCCACTCGCGGCTGATCCGGTACCAGTTTCGCCTCGCCCGGAGCTGTGCCAGCACCGCCAGCACGCCGGTCTCCATCCGCCGGCCCATCAGCTCCTCGGCGGGGATGCTCTCCCGGCGCATCAGGTCGTAGTACTCCGAGCGGGGGTCCGAGCTCGACTCGATCACCTTCATCACCCGCTTGGGGTTGAGCTCGACCTCGCGGTCCTCCATGTACCAGCCCCCGACCGCCATCACATGGTCCATCAACCGCTCGGCGTCGAGCTTCGACGGATTCCTGACGAAGCCGAGGTCGTGAAGCGACTGCCGAAGCGCCTCCGGGTCGTGGCGCGCGGCGGCGTCGATGGCCCGCTGCTCGAGCTCGATCTGCTCGCGGTCCAGGCGCTTGGTCATCCCGTAGTCGAGGAAGGCGACGTGGCCGTCGGCCATCAGCAGGTAGTTGCCCGGGTGCGGGTCGGCGTTGAAGTGCTGCAGGTGGTAGATCGACCCGAAGCTGAACCGAAACACGATCTCGCCGAACCGGTCCCGCTGCTCCTGCGGAAGCTGCTTCACCGCCTCGAAGCCGTCGCCCTCGACGTACTCGGTCACCAGCACCCGGCGCCGGGATAGCCGCGTGAGCACGTCGGGCACGTAGATGAACGGGTGCCCGCGGTAGGCGCGGGCGAAGGAGCGCTGGCTCTGCGCCTCGTACTCGTAGTCGAGCTCCTCCATCACCCGCAGCCGCAGCTCCTCGGCGACCGCCTTCGCGTCCAGGCCCGGGGCGAGTGCCCGCGCCAGCCGGACGATCATGCCGGCGTTTCGCAGGTCGGCCTCCAGCGCCTCGGCGACCCCGGGGTACTGGATCTTGACCGCCACCCGGCGCCCATCGCAGAGGGTGCCGCGGTGAACCTGGCCGATCGAGGCGGCGGCGAACGCCTCCGGCTCGATCTCGGCGAACAGCTCGTCGATCGGCTCGCCCCGGTACTCCTCCTCGAGCACCTTGCGCACCTTCTCCCAGGGCATCGAAGGGGCGCTGGTGCGCAGCTTCGCGAGCTGCTCCTGGTAGACCTCGGCGTACTCCGGCGGCAGGAACTCGGTGTCGATGAACGAGGCGAGCTGCCCCATCTTCATCGCCGCGCCCTTCATCTCCCCGAGGACGGAGGCCATCTTCAACGCGGTCTCCAGGTGGCGCGCCTCCAACCGGGTGTCGGCAACCTCCTCCGAGCGGGCGACGTTGGCCGCCTTGGTCCCCGCGTAGCGGGTCGCCTGGCTCCCGATCACCGATCCCAGCTTCGCCGAGCGGCGGATCCTGCCCTTGGGGATCTTGTCGGCGGCCATGGGCATCAGGGTAGCCGCGGCCGGCCGGCCCGGAGCCGTCCGTGCCGGTGACCACAATCCGCGCGTCCACTCGGAAGGGAGAAGTGATGGAAGCAGGCATGCCGCCTGATGCGCGCGCGGCTCTGAAGGGGCTCTCGAGGCTGTGGTGGCTTTGGCTCGTGTTCGGGATCGCCTGGGTGATCGTCGGGCTGGTGATCCTCCAGTTCGACCAGGCCTCGATCACCACGGTCGGCGTGATCATCGGGTTGATGTTCCTGGCCACCGGCGCCCAGCAGTTCACGGTCGCCATGCTGGCCGATCGCCTGCGCTGGCTCTACGCGCTGTTCGGCGTCTTCTTCATCGCCGCCGGCGTCGTCGCGCTGATCAGCCCCGAGAACACGTTCGCGGCCCTGGCCGACATCCTCGGGTTCCTGTTCCTGATCGTCGGCGTCTTCTGGGTGCTTCAGGCGTTCGTCTCCCGGGAGGTGAACGAGCTCTGGTGGCTGGTCCTCACCGCGGGCATCCTGATGATCATCCTCGCCTTCTGGACCGGGGGCCAGTTCTTCATCCAGAAGCAGTACGTGCTGCTGGTCTTCGCCGGCATCTGGTCGCTGATGCAGGGCTTCACCGACCTCATCCGCGCTTTCCAGATCCGCAAGCTGGGCGAGATGGTCTGACCATGGTCTGACCACGGCGCGGCGCTACGGCGCCGGCTTCGGCCCGGCGGGTCCAGCTATCCTCCGGGCCGGTCATGGCTAGCGATCGCGCCACCCTGAACGTCTCCGAGCGGGCCGATTTCGGCTCCCGTACGAGCCGGCGCCTGCGGCGCTCGGGGCTGGTCCCCGGGATCCTGTACGGGGGCGGCAACGAGCCGCGGGCGTTCCACGTGCCCGAGCGCGAGGCGAGGGCGGTGCTGGTCGCCGGCGGCGCGCTGATCGACGTCCGCTTCGACGGGTCGGGGCCGACCCCGGTGGTGGTCAAGGAGCAGCAGCGAGATCCGGTGCGCGGGCGCCTCGTCCACCTCGACCTGCTCGAGGTCAAGCTCGACCAGGTGATCCAGTCGGAGGTCTCGATCGAGCTCCTGGGCACCGAGGACGCGCCCGGCGTCAAGGAGGGCGGCGTTCTGGAGCACGTCACCCACCAGATCACGATCGAGGCCCTGCCGACCGAGATCCCCGAGAGCATTCCCGCGGACGTCTCCGCGATGACGATCGGCGACACGCTGCAGCTGAGCGCGGTGAACGCCCCCGAGGGGGTCGAGTTCGCGCTCGGTGAGGGCGTCGACCCGGCTGAGGTGACGATCGCCACCCTGTCGCCGCCGCGGGTTGAGGAGGAGCCCGAGCCCGAGCTCGAGGAGGAGGCCGGGCTGGTCGGCGAGGAAGGTGAGGTGCCCGAGGGCGAGGAGGCTGCGGCCGAGGCCGAGGGCGGCGAGGCCGAAGCGGGCGGGGACGGCGAGTCCGAGCAAGGGGAGTAGCGACCCCTGTCGCTGCTCGAACGGCTGCGCCGCCGAGCCGACGCGTTGGAGGCAGGCGGCGTTTCGCGGGAGGCGCGAGTGCTGGTGGTCGGGCTCGGCAACCCGGAGGCCCGGTACGCGGCCACCCGGCACAACATCGGCTTCGAGATCGCGGCCGAGCTCTCGCGCCGCTGGGAGCTGCCGCGCCCGCGGCAGCGCTACCGGGGGCTGATCGCCGAGGGCCGGGCTGGGCCCGGCGGGCCCCGGGTGGCGGTGCTGCGGCCGCAGACGTTCATGAACGAGTCCGGGACCTCGGCCGGGCCGGCGCGAGGGGCGCTGAAGGTGCCGCTGGAGATGGTGATCGCGCTGCACGACGAGATCGACCTGCCGTTCGGCGAGGTGCGCTCCAAGCTCGGCGGCGGGGTGGCGGGCCACAACGGGCTTCGCAGCCTCGCCCAGGGGCTCGGCGGGCGGGACTTCTGGCGCGTCCGCACCGGAGTCGGCCGCCCCGACTCGACCGACCCCGAGGTCGTCTCGGCCTACGTGCTGGGGCGCTTCGCCGAGCCCGATCAGCAGGTGCGCGAGCTGATCGACCGCGCCGCTGACGAGGCCGAGCGCGTAGTCCTCGAAATCGCATCCGAGGAAGCCGATCCGCTCGGGGAGGTAATCGATTGAGCGTCACTGCCTATGACGTCGATGCCCAGGGGGTGGCGCTCCTGCGGCTCGATCGCCCCCGCGCCCGGAACGCGCTCAACACGGAGCTGCTCGAGGCGGTTCTGGCGCACCTGGACGCTGCGCGCGGCGACGACTCGGTGCGAGTGCTGGTCCTCTCCTCTACCGACCACCTGGCCCTGTCCGCGGGCGCCGACGTCCGCGAGCAGCTCGACGACGAGGGCCGGGTGCGGCGGATGGAGCTCTTCGCCCGCCTCTACGACGAGCTGACCGGCTTCCCGAATCCGACCGTGGCCGCCTGCCACGGCTCCTGCGTCGGTGGCGGGGCGGAGGTCGCCGTGGCCTGCGACCTGCGGGTTGGCGGCTCCAACCTCAGGCTCCGCTTTCCCGGGGCCGCCCTGGGGGTCCCGGTCGGCCCGGCCCGCCTGGTCACCCTGTGCGGCCTGTCGGTGGCCAAGTACCTGCTGTTGAGCGGCAAGGAGATCGGGGCCGAGCAGGCGTTGCGCTGGGGTCTGGTGCACAGGATCGCCCCGGCCGCCGCAACCGAGCAGCAGTCCCTGGCCCTGGCCGCCGCGGTCGCCGAGCATCCGCCGGAGGCCGTCGCCCGCCTGAAGCGAATGCTCCACTCCTGGGACGACGTCGAGGGACGCTCCCGGGTCGAGGGCGAGGGCCAGGTGGAGTGGCAGCGCTCCGGGCCCGGGCTGCCGTACCAGCCCTGAGACCGGGATGCTCCGCGCCCGGCTGAACTAGGCCCTGGTCCGGATCCCCCGCGAAGGCGCCGCCAAGTACCGACAACGCGCAAATGTCGGTACTTCGCGAGGGTGCTTGGCCCCCTTGGGGGGGGACCGGCTGTGCGTGGTCCTGGACGACCGCGGGTCACGGCTGACCCTTCTTGCTCGTATGTCGGGTCCTAGAATCGGATCGGGCAGGGCCGTTGCCTGCCGAACCCACCCCATGAGCCTTCGACCGCTGCTCGAGATCGCGCTCGAGGACGAGCGTTTCCTCACCCTGGCCCGCTCGATCGGGGATCGCGCCCCGCTGCCGCTCCACGTCTCGACGTACCTGCGCCCCTATCTGCTGGCGGCCCTGGCCGAGTCCGAGGAGGGGTTGGCCGGCCGGCCGCTGTTGGTGGTGGCCGCCGACGACATCGGGGCCCGCGACCTGGCGCAGGAGCTGCGCGCCTACCTCCCGCGCCGGGTCCGCTACTACCCCTCGCGCGGTACCGGCTACGTCTCGCATGTCACCCCGCCCCCGCACCTGGTGGGACTGCGAATCGCGGCCCTTGAGGCGCTGGCGGGCTCCGAGCCGGCGGTCGTGGTGGCGAGCGCGGTCGCGCTCGCGGAGGCGGTCCCGGACGCTTCCCTGCGGCCGGCCGGCTTGGTGCTGAAGCGCGGCCAGGAGGTCGATCTCTCCCAGCTGGGCGAGCTGATGGTCGAGGCCGGCTACGAGCGCGCCGACCAGGTCACCGACCGCGGCCAGTTCGCGATCCGCGGCGGCATCCTCGACGTCTTCCCGGTGACCGAGGAGCGCGCCGCTCGGCTGGAATTGTTCGGGGACGAGATCGAGCAGATCCGCTGGTTCTCGACCTTCACCCAGCGCTCGATGGGGGATGTCGAGGTGGTCGAGTTGTCGCCCGCCGCCGAGCTCTCGACCGAGCACCGGGAGCTGGCCGAGCTGGCGCTCGAGGAGCGAAGTGGCCAAGACTCGCCGGCGGCCGTGGATTTGGCCGAGCTGTTGCCGATCGACCGCTACGGCGCCGTGCTCGACCTGATCCCGGAGCGGACCGCGGTCGTCGTCGCCGAGGGCGTCGAGGCGGCGCTCCGCGATCACTGGGAGGACGTCACCGCGACCATGCACGACGCCGACGCCCGCCGGCTCTACGTCGACGTCGCCGAGCCGCTCTCCAAGCGCGCCACGGTTTCCGTCTCGCCCGCCTCCTCGGAGCGCTCGGAACAGCAGCAGCCGTGGCTGCGGTCCTGGGCCCCGAGCTCGGCGGCCAGGAGCCTGGCCGAAGCCGAGGGCAGGCTGGAGCAGGAGCTCGGGGCCGGCCTTCGGGTCGTGGTGGCCTTCGAGCACCGCGGCGAAGCGGAGCGCGCCCGGTACAACCTGAACCGGCTCGAGGCGCGGTTCCTGGACGGGGCGTCGCTCGGCGACCCGCTGGCCACGGACGAAGAGCGGAGCAGGTCGGCGGATGTTGTTCTGTTCGCGGAGGCGAACCTGGCCGAGGGGTTCGTGGCGCCGGAGCTGAAGCTGGCGGTGATCCCCTTTCGGCGCCTGGTCCACCGCCGCCGCGCCGCGGCGCCGGCACCGGCCCGAGGGCGGATGGCCACCTTCACCGACCTGCGCGTGGGCGACCACGTGGTCCACGAGGACCATGGAATCGCCCGGTTCGCCGGCTTCGAGACCAAGACCGTGGCCGGGATCACGCGCGACTACCTCGAGCTCAGCTACCGCGGCGAGGATCGGGTCTTCGCTCCCACCGACCAGCTGGCCAAGATCACCCGCTACGTCGGCGCGGACGGCGAGCCTCCCCAGCTCTCGGCCCTGGGATCGAAGCGCTGGGAGGGGGTCAAGGCCCGCGCTCGGCGGGCCGCTCGCGAGTTGGCCGGCGAGCTGCTCAACCTGTACGCGGAGCGGCGGGCCCGGGCCGGCCACGCCTTCCCCCCGGACGGCGAATGGCAGCTCACCCTGGAGCAGGCGTTCCCGTATCGCGAGACGGCGGATCAGCTCGAGGCGGTGGAGGCGGTAAAGGCCGACATGGAGGCCGAGCGACCGATGGACCGCCTGATCTGCGGCGACGTCGGCTACGGGAAGACCGAGGTCGCCCTGCGGGCAGCCCACAAGGCCGCCTCCGAGGGCAAGCAGGTGATGATGCTGGTCCCGACCACGATCCTGGCGCAGCAGCACCTGGGGACCTTCCGCGAGCGGCTGCATGAGTTTCCGATCGAGGTCGAGATGGTCTCCCGCCTGCGCCGCCCGGCGGAGGTGCGGGAGATCCTGGCGCGGTTCACCGAGGGCAAGATCGAGATCCTGATCGGCACCCATCGGCTGCTCTCGCGCGACGTCCGGGCCCCCGACCTCGGGCTCTTGATCGTCGACGAGGAGCAGCGCTTCGGGGTCCGCCAGAAGGAGCTCCTGCGACAGCTGAAGCTGAAGGTCGACGTGCTTTCGATGTCGGCGACGCCGATCCCGCGGACGCTGCAGATGAGCCTCGCCGGGCTCCGCGACATCTCGGTGATCGAGACCCCGCCCGAGGGCCGCAGGCCGATTCGCACCTACGTCGGCCCCTACGAGGACGAGCTGGTGCACCGGGCGATCGAGCGCGAGAAGGAGCGCGGCGGCCAGGCGTTCTTCCTCCACAACCGGATCGACACCCTGCACGAGGTCGCCGAGCGGCTGCGCGCGGCGTGCCCCGGGGTTCGGTTCGCCGAGGCGCACGGCCGGATGGACGAGGTCGAGCTCGAGCGCACGATGCTCGACTTCCTGCGCGGCGAGGCGGACTGCCTGGTGGCGACCACGATCATCGAGTCGGGGCTCGACATCCCCCAGGCGAACACCCTGATCGTCGAGCGCGCCGACGAGCTGGGATTGGCCCAGGCCTACCAGATCCGGGGCCGCGTCGGCCGTTCGCGCGAGCGCGCCTACGCGTACCTGCTGTACCCGTCCTCCGACGCGCTCAGTTCCGAGGCCGCGGCCCGGCTCGCGACCCTCTCCGACTACACCGAGCTCGGCTCCGGGTTCGCGATCGCGATGCGCGACCTCGAGCTTCGCGGGGCCGGCGACCTGCTGGGCGACGAGCAGTCGGGCCACGTGGCCGCGGTCGGATTCGAGCTCTACGTGTCGCTTCTGGACGAGGCGGTGGAGGAGCTGCGGTCCGAGGGCGGGGCGGGCAGGAGGGACGCGGGGGTGCGGCTCGACGTCGACGTCGACGCCTACCTGCCCGCCGACTACATCCCCTTCGAGGCGGCCAAGATCGACGTCCACCGGCGCCTTGCCGGGACCGGTGAGCCGGGCGAGCTGCGGGCGCTGCGGGACGAGCTCCGCGATCGCTTCGGCCCCCTCCCCGAGCCGGTCGAGAACCTGCTCGAGCTCCAGCGCGCGCGGATCGAGCTGGGCGGGCTCGGCGCCCGTACGGTCGAGTTCCGCGGCGGACGGCTCTCGGCCACGCCGCTCGAGCTCGACGCCGCCGCCGTGGGGCGCCTGCGGGAGCGGATCCCGGAGGCGATGTACGAGTCGCGCCCCAAGACCCTCTCGCTCCGGGTGCCTGACGAGCCGCAGGCGCGGCTCGCGGCCGTGCTCGAGCTGGCCGAGGCGACTCTACGCGCTACCGACGTCGCGGGCCGAACGAGTGAACCTGCCGCCCCGATGGCGCCCTAACCCGCCGGAAGCGGAGCATTCCGGCGGAGTCATTCATTTAGCCCGGAACGTTATGCTCCCGCCTCTGCGCAAGCGCATTGGGAAAAGGTGGGCGGTGCTGGTGGCCTTCGGGGGCCTCTTCGTTGCCCTGTTCGTGATCGTCGGGGTGGCCGACGGGATCGGCCACCCGAGCGTGCCCGAGGGGGACGTGGCCGTGGTCGAGGACTCGCCGGACGGCACCATCACCAAGCAGGACTTCGACGATGCGCTGACCCAGGCCGCCTCGCAGCAGGGCTTGCCGAAGGCGCCCTCCCCGTCCAGCCCCCAGTACTCGACCCTGCGCGACGCTGCGATGTCCTCGGTGCTGCTGTCGAGCTGGATCACGGGCGAGGCCGAGGAGCGCGGGATCACGATCTCGGACACCGAGATCACCAGCCAGCTGAAGCAGATCGCCGAGCAGCAGTTCGGCGGCCAGAAGCAGTTCCAGCAGTACCTGAAGCAGGCCGGTTTCAGCCCCGAGCAGGCGCGAGGTGAGGTCGAGCGCTCCCTGATCACCAACCAGATCGAGAAGCAGGTCGTCCCGCAGCAACCGACCGTCTCCGCGTCGCAGATCGAGAACTTCTACGAGGCGAACAAGTCGCAGTTCTCCCAGCCCGAGTCGCGCGACGTTCGCGAGATCGCCAACCGCGATCAGGCCAAGATCGAACAGGCGAAGACCCTCCTCGAGGAGGACGACTCGCCGCAGAACTGGGACAAGGTGGCGGCCCAGTTCTCGACCGACAAGGCGACCAAGGACAGCGGCGGCCTGAAGCGAGGAGTGACAAAGGGTCAGAGCGAGACCGCCCTCGACGAGCAGCTCTTCTCCGCCGACCAGGGGGCCCTGATCGGCCCGATCAAGGGCGAGAAGACCTACTACCTGATCCAGGTGGACAAGATCACCCCGGCGACCACCACGCCGCTGGAGAAGGTCGCCTCGCAGGTCCGCCAGCAGCTGAGTCAGGGGCTGCAGCAGGAGCTCGCCAACGACTTCCAGACCGAGTTCGTCGACAAGTGGACGCAGCGGAGCTTCTGCGCCCAGGGCTACATCACCGATCGCTGCGCCAACTTCACCCCACAGGACGCCTGCACGGGCGACGACCCGGGAGAGTCGGGCGACCTCGACAAGACGGGCTGCGATGCCTTCGTGCCTTCGACGGCTCCGCTCGCCCCCGGGAGCGCAGCCGTGTTCCCGGGCCAGCCCGCGCAGGGCGCCCCGCAGGGACCGCTGGCCGGGGGCGCCGCGGCCGGCCAGGCACCGACGGTGATCGGGCCGGGCGGCGCGCCACAGCTGCCGCCGGGCGCGGCGCCGCAGCCAGGCGCCCCGCCCCCGACCAGCCCCTGAGCCGCAGCCCGGCGCGGCCGTGATGCCCACGGAGGCGTCAAGCGCGGGTGGGGCGGACCCGTTGGAGGCGCTGCGTCGCCTCGATCAGATCACCCGCCGCCTGCGGCGCGAGTGCCCCTGGGATCGCGAACAGGACGAGCGCTCGATCGTCCCGCACACGGTCGAGGAGTCCTACGAGCTGGCCGATGCAGCTGCCGCCGGCGACGACGCGAAGCTGGTCGACGAGCTCGGGGACGTCCTGTTCCAGGTCCACTTCCTCGCCCTGCTGCTCGAGGAGCGTGGAGCCGCCAGCCTGGCCGAGGTTGCCGAGGGGGCGTCGGAGAAGCTGGTCCGGCGCCATCCGCACGTGTTCGGCGAAGCGCGCGCCGAGACCCCGGGGGAGGTCCGTCGCAACTGGGACCGGATCAAGCGCGAGCAGGAGGGAAGGGGGGCCGAGGAGCCGTTCGCCGACGTGCCCGAGAACCTGCCGGCGCTGCTCTACGCGCGCAAGATTCAGCGGCGCGCCGCCTCCGCCGAGCTTCCGGGCGCCGAGCAGCCCGGTGAGCGACTCGACGATCCAATCAATCGCCAGGCCGAGGAGGCGATCGGCGAGGCGCTGTTCGCGTTGGTCGACCGCGCCCGGCGGTTGCGGGTCGACCCGGAGCTGGCTCTGCGCGCCGCCGCGCAGCGGTTCCGCGACCGGCTCTCGGACGGCTAGCCTGACAAACTTCCGCGACCGTGCCGACGATCGAACGCATCCACGCCCGCCAGATCCTCGACTCGCGAGGAAACCCGACGGTCGAGGTCGATGTGGCCCTCGACACCGGGGCCGGGGGGCGGGCGGCGGTTCCCTCCGGCGCCTCCACCGGCGAGTTCGAGGCGACCGAGCTTCGCGACGGTGGTCAGGCATGGAGCGGAAAGGGGGTGGCGAAGGCGGTCGCGAACGTCAACACCGACATCGCCGCGGCGCTGGTCGGCGCGCGGGCCACCGAGCAGGGAGCGATCGATCGCACGCTCTGCGACCTCGACGGGACCCCGAACAAGTCCCGGCTGGGCGCGAATGCGATCCTCGGCGTCTCGCTGGCCGTGGCCCGTGCAGCGGCGGCCGAGGCGAACGAGCCGCTCTACCTGTTCCTGGGCGGCTCGGATGCGACCACGCTGCCGGTGCCGATGATGAACGTGCTCAACGGCGGTGCCCACGCCGACAACAAGGTCGACTTCCAGGAGTTCATGGTCGTTCCCGCCGGTGCGGCGAGCTTCGCCGATGCGGTTCGCATGGGAGCCGAGGTCTTCCACGCGTTGAAGGCCACCCTGAAGCAGCGCGGGCTCGGGACCACGGTCGGCGACGAGGGCGGGTTCGCCCCGGACCTGGACTCGAACGAGTCGGCGCTCGAGGTGCTGCTGGCCGGGATCGAGGCGGCCGGCTACGAGGCGGGCAGCGATGTCCTGATCGCGCTCGACCCGGCGACCAGCGAGCTCTACGCCGACGGGAGCTACGTGCTCGAGCACGAGGGCAGGTCGCTGTCGGCGCCGGAGCTCGCCGACTACTGGGCGGGGATCTGCGAGCGCTATCCCGTGGTCTCGCTCGAGGACGGCATGGGCGAGGACGACTGGGACGGCTGGAAGGCGCTCACCGAACGGATCGGGAAGGGCGTGCAGCTGGTCGGCGACGACCTCTTCGTCACCAACCCGACTCGGCTGCGGCGGGGGATCGAGCTTGGGGTCGCCAACTCGATCCTGGTCAAGCTGAACCAGATCGGGACCCTGACCGAGACCCTGGAGGCGATCGGGATCGCCCACGACGCCGGCTACACGGCGGTCATCTCCCACCGCTCCGGCGAGACCGAGGACACGACCATCGCCGACCTGGCGGTGGCCACGCGGCGCCGGCCAGATCAAGACCGGCGCCCCGTCGCGCTCGGACCGGACGGCGAAGTACAACCAGCTGCTGCGAATCGAAGAGGAGCTGGGGGACCGGGCGACCTACCCGGGAATCGGCGCCTTTGCAGGAAAGTAGGGCGGCGGCGCCGAACCCATGACGGGTGAGCGCGCGCGCCTACCGGGTAGCACCCCGACGGCGGACACGAGGAGGGCCGGCCAGCCGCATCCACTGGGACCGGCTCGGTCGCGTGGTCCTGGTCCTGGTGCTGTTCGCGGTCCTGATCTCCTACGTGAACCCGGCGCTCAACTTCTTCGACGCCTGGCGCGGATCCCACGACGAGCGAAGCCAGCTTCAGGCGCTGAGCCGGGAGCACAGCCGGCTGGTCGCCAAGGCGGCCTCGCTGAAGAGCCCGGACGCGGCCTCCGAGCAGGCTCGCCGGCTGGGCATGATCGTCTCGGGCGAGCGCTCCTACGTGGTTCGAAGCGGGCGCTGACGCCGAACCGCGTCCCCTCGCGTCCGTCCTCCGGACATCCCGGGGCAGAGTTGCGCTATCCGCGTCGCAGGCCGACGCGATGACTGCCCTCGCCGGCTACCTGACTGTCCCAGCCGGCGAGCGCACGCTGGACGCCGGCGCATACCTGCTCGGAGCGGCCGAGCTCGGAGTCGTGGTGGCCGCGCTGGCATTCGGCGCGTTTCGGGTGCGCGCGGCGTTCCTTTCCGGCTGGTCCGGATCGCCCGCGCGGCTGGCCGAGCTGGTGCTCGGGGTCGCCGGCCTGATCTGGGTCTCCGAGCTGGTCGGGACCTTCGGCGGCTTCGAGCGCGCCGTGGTGCTCGTGGCCGCGATCGTGGTCGGCGTCGGAGCCGGGCTGGTCGCGGGCCGGGTGTCGGGCACCCCCGGCCTGAGAGGGCGGGTGTCGGGCACCCCCGCCCTGGGGTCGGCTTGGGCTGGCCGGGCGGGGGTGCCCGGCGACCGCCCGACCACTTCAGCTGAGGCGGGAGCGCGCCCGCCGGCGCCGCCTTCGTGGGGTCCCGCGCTCCTGGTGGCCGCCGGGGCCTGCGCGGCGCTGGCGGCGGCCTGGATGGTGCCGACGCTGAGCAGCCTCGCCTCGGGCATGGATCGAACCGACAGCCTCTGGTACCACCTGCCGCTCGCGGCGCGGTTCGCGCAGACCGGGTACCTCGGCCACATCTACTTCTTCGATCCGATCTTCCTGGCCTCGTTCTACCCCGCGAACTCGGAGGTTCCGCACGCGCTCGGGATGCTGTTCTTCGACCGGGACCTGCTGTCGCCGCTGCTCAACCTCGGCTGGCTCGCGGTTGCCCTGCTGGCCGCCTGGTGCATCGGGCGGCCGTACGGCCTCGCGCCGCAGGCGCTCGTCGGGGCCTCGATCGCGCTCGGCTCGCAGTCGCTGGTCGAATTTCAGGCCGGAGAAGCGCTCAACGACATCACCGGCGTCGCCTTCACGCTCGCGGCGGTCGCGATCCTGGTGAACGGGTATGCGGCGGCGCGGACCGACGTAACGGGACGCTCAATCGGCTCATCCGCGCTGATCGTGGCGGGGCTGGCCGCTGGGCTGGCCGCGGGAACGAAGCTGTCATTCCTGGCTCCGGTGGCGGCGCTGACCGTCGCCGTGATCGTGATCGCGCCCCGCTACTCGCGGCTGCGCGCCGGGGCGCTGTGGACGCTTCCGATGCTGGCCGCGGGCGGCTACTGGTACCTGCGCAACCTGGTCGCGGTGGGCAACCCGATCCCCTACATCGGCTCGATCGGCCCGATCTCGCTGCCGGCGCCGGTGCGCGACTTCCAGCTGCGGCCCGACTTCGCGGTCGTGCACTACTGGAACGACACCGGGGTGTGGCGCGACTGGTTCTCCCCCGGGCTGCACGAGTCGTTCGGAACCCTGTGGCCCGCGACCATCGTCGGGATGCTCGCGGTCGGCGGGTTCGCCATCTGGCGCGGCCGCGAGCCGATCCTGCGGGCGCTCGGCGCCTTCGTGCTGGTGACCGCGGTCGCGTACGTGTTCACTCCGCTGACCGCCGCCGGCGATCCCGGCAAGCCGATCGCTTTCACCTGGAACGTCCGCTATCTGGCCCCGGCGGTGGCCGTCGGCCTCGCGATCCTCCCCTGCCTGCCGGCTCTGCGGGCGACGCCCGGCCGCCGCGCCGCGGTCCTCGCCGCGCTCGCGGTCGTGCTCGCGTTCACGGTCGGCTCCTTGGTGCAGTGGCAGCAGGGACACGTCAAGGGGGCCGTCGCGGCGGGGGTGATCGTGCTGGCCGGGGCGGCGCTTGCCTGGCTCCTGGGCTCGCGCCCGCTGCCCGTGGCGCTGTCCGGGCGGGGCCTGCGGGCGGCGATCGCTGCGGCCGCGCTGGCGGTCGTCCTGGTTGCCGGATACGCCGAGCAGAGGCACTACCTGGCCCGTGCCTACGAGGAGACCGCCGCCGGCCAGGACCTCGCCGGGGCGCTGCGCTGGGCTCGCGACCTGCGGGGTGCCAGGATCGCCGTCGCCGGGATTCGCGGCGTGTTCACCCAGTACCCGTTCTACGGGGCCGCGCTCGACAACCGCGTCCAGTGGCTCGGGTTGCGCGGCCCGCGCGACTCCTACGCCCGGATCCCCGACTGCCGCCGGTGGCGCGAGGCGGTCAACGCGGGCGGCTACACCCACGTGGTGACCACCTTCGACCCCTACCTGCCGGGGACGCTTCGAAACTCCCCCGAGGGGCGCTGGACCGGGTCGGATCCCAACGCCGAGCTGATCCTGCGCGACGGCCCGGTCAGGGTCTTCCGCCTGCTCGGCCCGCTCGACCCCACCGCGTGTGGTGGGCAGCGGCCGCTGAGCGACGCCGAGCTCCACAGCGTCCCGAACCTGAACGGGACCCGGACTCCCCCTAGGGGCACTTGACACCCCGTTCGCGGGTGTGATCGGGTTGGCGGATTGAGCAACGTTGACAACACCTGGCTCGCCTACGCCTTCGAGCGAGGGCGAGCCGGAGCGGATCGAGGCCGGGCTGCGGCGGGTCGAGGCCCACTACCAGGAGCTCTGTGCCCAGCCGCTCGTGAGCTCGGCCAGCGTCGATCCTGGGCCGCGCGCTCAGGAGCGACCCCGATCGGCTGCTCGACCCCAACCCCCCGTTCGCCGGTTCGGGGTTGCGCCCGTCGGCGCGCTCAGGGGAGCCCGTCGATCAGGACCTTCGAGGGTTCGTGGAGGATTTGCCGGCGGACCAGCACCCGGGGGTGGACGAGGGCGGGCCGCCGCGCCCGGTAGCGCCTCAGGGTGCAGCAGGGCGCCATCCGCCGCCGCTCGGTTCGCTTGAACCCGTCGCCGGGAGGGGTGACCGTGGGCGCGATGCTGAGCAGGTCGAACTCGCTCACGCGTTGGGCTCCCAGCCGAGGTCGGAACAGGCTGGCGCCGCGGTAGTAGGCGATCGGCGCCTGGCCGTTGCGGGCCACCACCAGGACCCGGGGTCCCGAGGGCGGGCCGATCGCCGCGGCGGCGCCGCGCCAGTTGGGCCGTTGCATCTGACTGCTCTCGTATGTGGCGGCGAGCACGATTGCGAACACGAGCACCACGGCGACCGCGGCCACGGAGCCGAGGCGCCCGGCGCCGCGGCATCCGAAGCCCACCCCGGCGGCGATCAGCAGGGCGGGCAGCGAGGCGATCAGGTTGCGCGGGTCGACGAAGTCGATCCCGATCAGGGCGAGCAGGAGGGGGACGGCGAGCGCCGCAGCCCCGACCGCGGCGGTCGCCAGGGCTCCGTCGCGCTCGTGCCGGGTCGCCCGCCGGGTCACCAGGAGCAGCGCGATCGCGGCTCCGATCAGCCCGGCGAGCACCGCGGCATCGCGAAGATGGCGAACCGCCGGGTTGCCGGCCAGCGCGTTCCCGGGCTCCACGCTGGCGAGAAAGCCGAACAGGGCGTCGAGGGCGCGGTGGGCGAGCGAGACGCCGGTGAACAGGTTCCGGCGCCCGCTTCCCTCCTGGGCGACGGCGAGCGGGATCAGCGCCACGCCGACCGCGACGATCGCTCCGACGGCGATCAACGGCGCCCGCCGTGGCCGCCCCCGAGCCAGCAGCCACACCGCTTGCGCCCCGATCGCGAAGGCGGCGAAGTAGTGAGAGCACAGCGCCAACGAGGAGGCGATCGCCCATGCCGCCAGGTTGCGGCCCGAGAGGTCGTTCAGGCAGCGGGCGAAGAAGTACAGGCCCCAGGCGGCGAAGAGGACGAGCAGCGCATACGAGCGGGCCTCCTGTGAGTACCAGACCAGGTAGGGGTTGAAGGCGACCAGGGCGGCGGCCGCCAGGCCGGCGCGGGCCCCCGACAGCTCGCGGGCGGCGAGGTAGGCCGCGGGCACGGTGAGGCAGCCGATCAGCGCCGACAGCGATCGCAGGCCGACCTCGCCGGTGCCGAACGCCTTG
This sequence comes from uncultured bacterium, assembly GCA_963811625.1. Classification (GTDB taxonomy): domain Bacteria; phylum Actinomycetota; class Thermoleophilia; order Solirubrobacterales; family 70-9; genus AC-56. The sequence goes on from CAWERS010000003.1 coordinate 107,506, forward strand.
CTCCAGGGCCAGGCGAGCAGGTAGTAGAGCGGCGGGCTGCGCTCGCTGCTTGAGACCACGTCGAGCATCGACCCGAAGCCCCCGTCGAGGACCCGCCAGGCGGTGACCGCCTCGTCGTGGTCGTAGCTCTGGTGATCGACGGTCGCAAACCGCACCGCGGCGGCGGCGCCGATGATCCCGGCCAGCAGCCAGGCCTGTCGGCGTGTCATCGGCGCGAGAGCCTACCCCCGGTGCGTGAAGGACGCCTGACCAGGTGGATTAAAGGCGCCCCGAGCCGAGATTGGCGGACGAAGGCGAGATACTGCTCGGGCGATGTCGCAGCAGAACGTGGAGCTCTACTACCGCGCCGCTGATGCCTTCAACCGGCGCGACTTGGAAGGGTTCCTGGCCCTGATGCATCCCGAGATCAAGCTCGAATCCCGGCTCGTCGTCATGGAGGGCGGCTATCACGGCCACGACGGGGTGCGTCGGTGGTGGGACGACTTCCTCGGCACCTTCCCGGACTACACGGTCGAGATTGAGGAAGCACGCGACCTGGGAGAGGTGACCCTCGGTCACTCGCGCGGTTGGGGGCACAGCGCGGCCAGCGACACGCCACTGGTCGACCCGTTCTGGCAGCCGCTCAGGTGGGTTGACGGCAAATGCATCTGGTGGCGCAACTGCGCGACCGAGGAAGAAGCACTCGAAGCCGCCGGGCTACAGGGGTAGGGGTCATCTCGGGGCACCTCGGCAACGGGACCGGGCCGGACTTCGATGACGCGGGTGAGCGCTGACCACGCCGGGCGATGTCGGAGGAGAACGTGGAGATCGTGCGCCGGGTCATGAAGGCCTGGAACGGCCAGGACGTCGAAGGCATCCTCGCCCTAGCGGACCCCGAGGTCGAGTACGTCAATTCCCCTACAGCCGTTGAGCCTGGAACAAGGCGAGGTCATGACGGACTTGCCGCCGTTGCCCGAACGCAGTGGGAGAGCCTGCCCGGTGGGCGTCAGGAGATTGATCGCCTTGACGATCGCGGCGACGAGATCCTCAGCGTGGGTCGTGTTTCGCGCCTGATGCCTGGCGGTGAGGCTCGGATCGATACCCCGATTCTTCTTTCGTGGACGATCCGCGACGGCAAGGTGATCAGGATCGAAATGCTCGGTACCGGTTCGGAGTTCCAGCAGGCCCTCGAAGCCGCCGGGCTCGAGGAGTAGGCCCAGCTCAGCGGCCATTCCTTAGGCGGCGCGACAGATAGCCCGGTTACGCTGCCGCGATGCTCGGCGTCTACGCGTCCGCGGCCGTGATCCTGCTCGCGTCGCTGGTGCTCGGGTCGGCGCTGCTGCGGCTGCTCGGGCGCTCCGCTCCCACCCTGCTCGCGGGGGCGGTCGGCTTCGCGGCCCTGGTCATCGCCTGCCCGCTCTTGATCCGGCTCCCGGGCCGCGCCACCACCCTCTCGATCCTGCTCGTGGTCGCGATCGTCGCGGCGATCCTCTACGAATGGCGGGGAGTGCCCGCCCCCGGGCCCGGGATGCTGCCGAGCGGCGGGTGGCGCATGCGCCACAGTCGCCGCTCGGGCATCGCCGGAACGGGCCCGGGCGCTCCCACGACCACCCGGCTGGACGGCCGGATCGCCGCGACCGTGGCGCTGATCGTGATCGTCGCCGCCTCGCTCGCCTTCGCCTTCAACCAGCGCAACGGCGTCCTCGGGGAGGGCATCTACACCAACGATCAGGCCGCGCAGCTGTTCTGGACCGACTGGCTCCAGCACGGGGTCGGCCCGGAACCGAACGCGGTGCGCTTCGGCTATCCGACCGGCCCCCAGTCCCTGGCCGCGGCGTCCGCCGAGATGACCAACACCTCGCTGCTCGACGCCTTCAACGGGCTGCTGCTCGCGATCCCCGTGCTCACCGCGCTGGCGGCGCTGGCGGCGCTTGGATCGCTGTCGCCCGCCCGGCGCGTGGCCGCCGCCTCGATCGCCGGCCTGCCCTACCTCGGCGCCTCCTTCCTTGCCCAGAGCGCCTTCAAGGAGACCGCGATGGCGCTACTGGTGCTCGCCTTCGCGGTCGCGCTCGGCGAGCTCGGGCGACGCCTGCCCGACGGCGAGCAGGGCTCCCATCCGCGACGGGCGACGGTGGTCGCGCTGGCGGTGCTCGTGGTCGCGAGCCTGTTCGTGTACAGCCTTCCGGGGCTCGCCTGGTTCGCGCTCGCGCTGCCGATCTGGCTGGCGCTCGAGCTGCTCACCGGCGGCTTGCGGGTGGACCCGGGAGCGATCCGCGCGGCGGCCCGTCGACACCGCGGGGCGATCGTGGTGGCGGCGGCCGTGGTCGTGGCGGTCGGGGCTTTCTCCGCCGCCGAGCTCTCCGGGTTCGTGGGCAAGGTCGGCCAGGTGCAGGCGTCGGTGGGGCGCCTGAGCTCGCCCGTCTATCCGGGCGAGGCACTCGGGATCTGGCCGGAGGGCGACTTCCGGATCGTCCGCGGCGACGTCACCGGCGCCTACCCGGCGGTCGCGCTGGGGCTGCTCGCAGCCGTGATCGGGGCCCTGGCGGCGGTGCGGCGGCGCGACTGGAGCCTGGTGGCGATGGGCGCCAGCGCGGTGGTCCTCTACGCCGGCGCCTGGGCGTTCGCCTCGATCTACGTCGAGGCCAAGGCGCTCGCGATCATGTCACCGCTGGTCGTGCTGGTGGCGCTGCTGGCCCTGTTCGCGCCCGGCGCACGGGCCCGAGCGCGGTTCGTCTTCGGGGTGGTGATCGCGGTCGCCTACGCGGCCTCCAGCCTTCTCGCCCTGCGGGCCGCACCGGTCGGGTTCGACCAGCGTGCCAACGAGCTCCAGGGCCTGGCGGGGCTGATCCACGGCCGCACCGTGGCCTTCCTCGGGGTCGATCGGTTCTCCGGCTACTGGCTTCGAGGCACCCTGATGCGAAGCCCCGGGGGTTACGTCCCGTCCGAGGTCAGGGCTCGCCCCTCGAAGGTCTGGCAGCAGGGGTTGGCGATGGACTTCGACACCCTGTCGGCGGGAAGGCTGGACGAGTTCCGCTACGTGATCACCACCCGGGCCGGCTACCAGAGCACCCCGCCGCCAAACTTCGAGCCTGTCGTCCGCACCCCGTCCTACGCGCTCTGGAGGCGCCGGGGGCCGACCCCACACCTGGGGATCATCGACGTCGACGGCACCCCCGGGGCGCCGCTCGACTGCGGCACCGCCGACGGCCGCCGGGTGCTGTCCCAGGGACGGACGGCGACCGTGCTGGCGGATCCGGTTACCCGAGGGGTCCACGCCTGGAGCCGCGGCTCGCCGTTCGACGCTCCCGGAGCCGCCAGCCAGCCGCTCCCGCTCGGTCGGGGGCGCTGGGAGCTCTCGCTCCAGTACCACAGCCAGGTCCCGTTGACGGTCTCGGTCGCCGGGCACAGGGTCGAGCTGCCGCCGTCGCTCGACGGCATGTACCTCACCCATCAGGGGCAGGGCGCCTTCTGGCCTGCGGGCCGGCTCAACGTGCCCCGGGCCGGCCAGGTGACGGTCAGGGTGAGCGCGGCGAAGCCGAGCCGGCTGCAGCGGCTGCTGGGGGTCAGGCGTCAGGTGTGGCTGGGGCCGCTGGCCGCCACCCGCCCAGGCTCGACGCAGGTCCCGGTCCGGAAGGCGTGCGGGCGCTTCCTCGACCACTACACCTTCAGCGGCGGTGACGGCGGGAATCGCTAGCGTCTTTCCCGATGGCCGATCTCGCCGCCAGCCAACCCCACCAGCGCTCCCACGACGCCCAGGGCCGCCCGGTCGGCCACCCGCCGCCGATCCTGTTCGTCGGCGGCACCGGCCGCAGCGGGACCCATGTGCTGGCCAGGCTCATCTCCCGGCACCCGAAGCTGGCGATGTTCCCGATGGAGGTCCGCTTCCACGTCGAGGAGCGCGGCTTTCCGGGGCTGCTGGAGGGCCGGGTGTCGAAGCGGCAGTTCGTGCGCCGCCTGCGGGGGTTCTGGTGGAAGGGGTTCCAGACCAGGCGGATGCGCGGCCTGTACCGGTTCGTAGCCGAGGAGCGCTTCGAGCAGGCGGTGGCGGGCTTCGAGGAGCGCTTCGACTCCGACCCGGAGGAGGCCTGCCGGAGGCTCTTCTACGACCTGCTCTGGGACCGGGTGGAGCGCCACGAGGCGGAGGCGCTGGTCGAGCAGAGCTGCGACACGATCGCCAGCGCCCCCACCCTGGTGAGGCTGTTCGGCGAGGCCAAGTTCATCCACGTCGTCCGCGACGGCCGCGACGCCTCGGCCTCGCGGGTCGCCCAGACCAGGGGAATGGTCTACCCGCGCACCCGGCGCCAGGGGCTGGAGTGGTGGGAGGGACGAATCCGGGCGATCGACGCCGGGGCGCGGGCGATCCCCCCGGAGCGCCTGATGACGGTCAGCCTCGACGAGCTGCTCCTGCTCGGGCCCCAGCGGGGCCTCAAGCACCTGTGCCGCTTCGAGGGCGTGTACGTGAACCGGAAGATGAAGCGCTTCTTCAACCGCAAGATGAGCCCGCAGCTCGCCCACTCGGCGCGCTGGCGGCAGGGGTTGAGCGACCGCCGGGCGGCCGGCCTCGAGCGCCTCTACGAGCAGATCGTCGATCGGCTCGAGGCCGACGGGGTCGGCTGCGCGCCGCTGCTTCGCCGCACCCTGGAGCGCTCCCAGGCAAAGCCGGGGGAGCGCGTGCGGCCGCTGCCGTTCCTCGGCGGTGACGGCAAGCCGGTAGGAGCGCGCCTTTGACCGCCCCCGCCGAGCTGGTGTTCATCGGCGGCACCGGGCGCAGCGGGACGACCGTGCTCTCCCACCTGCTCGATCGCCACTCCCGCTTTCACGGGGTGCCGATCGAGTGTCGCTTCCACTGCAATCCCAAGGGCCTCGCCGACGTGGTCGGAGGTCGAGCCACGGTGGACGAGTTCGTGCGCAAGCTGCGGACCTATTGGTGGTACCGGATCCGGATCGGCTCCACTGCGCTGGTGCCGGCCGGGGTGGTGGGGCGCACTCGCGTCGCCCTCAACCGCGCGGCGGCCCGCCTGCAGCCGCGGCGCGCCGCGCGGGGGCGCGTTCGGGGGCTGCACCAGGTAGTCGCCCGCGACCGCTTCGAGCAGGCGGTCGCGGGGTTCGAGGAATCCTCCAGCCGCGACCTGGTCCGGGCCTCGCGCGACCTCTTCTACGACCTCCTGGGGCCGCTCGCCGAGGAGGCCGGAAAGCCGGTGCTGGTCGAGATGAGCTGCTTCACGATCGCCGCCGCGCCCGAGCTGGCGCGGATCTTCCCGGAGGCGCGGTTCGTGCACGCGGTGCGTGACGGGCGCGATTCCGGGGTCTCGAAGGTGGATCTGCGCGAGAAGCCTCACCACCCCACGGACGCAGCCTCGGGGATCGACTTCTGGGCCGAGCGGTTGCGGCGCGCGGAGGAGGGGACCCGGGGGCTCGACCCGGGAGACCGCGAGCGGCTGGGGATGGTCAGCCTGGACGAGCTCGTGTCGGGGGACCGAGAGGGAGCCTACGGGGCGTTGCTCGAGTTCCTCGGGGTCGCCGACGAGCCGGCGATGCGCGAGTTCTTCGACCACCGGATGACCGCCGATGCCGCCCATCGCGAGCGCTGGCGGGCGGGGCTCGACCCGGCGGCCCAGGCCCGGGTCACGGCCCACTACGAGGCGACCCTCGATCGCCTCGAGCGGGAGGGGTACCACTGCGCGGGCCTGCTTCGTCGAAGCTACGAGCGCACCCTGGCTCCGCAGCCCAGCGCCTGACCTTGAGCGAGCACCGCGAGCTGATCTTCGTCGGCGGCGCCGCGCACAGCGGCTCGAGCGTCGTGGCGCGGCTGCTCGACCGGCACCCCCGGTTGCTGACGCTGCCGGTCGCGCTTCGATTCCACAGCGACGACCGCGGAATGCCCGCCCTGCTCGCCGGGCAGATCACGCTCGACGAGTTCGCCCGGGAGCTCGGCGAGCGGGGGTGGGACGGCGCCGCCGGCCCGGGGGAGGCGATCGACCCGGCGTTGCTCGAGCGCGAGCTGGAGCGGTTCCGGGGCTCCTACCACCGCGATCCCCTGTCGGCCTGCCGCGAGCTCTTCCTGTCGCTGGTGGAGCCGATCGGCGACGGGCTGGGGCTGGTGGAGAGGAGCCCGGGGAACCTGCGCCAGGCCCAGGCTCTGGTCCGGCTCTTTCCCGGCGCACGCTTCGTGCACGTGGTTCGCGACGGGCGCGACGTCGCCGCGTCGCCGGCCGCAGGGGGGCGGCAGGGACTCGCTGCGGGGATCCGCAGCTGGGCCGCCAAGCTGCGCGAGATCGAGTCGGCGATTCGCGGCGACGAGGACGGCGCCGGCCACCCGATCCCGGCCGAGAGCCTGCTCCTGGTCGTCCTCGATCAGCTGGTCGCCGGCGAGCGCGAGGCGTCGTACGAGGCGCTGCTCGAGGGACTCGCGCTCGAGGACGACCCCGCGATCCGCTCGGCCTTCGAGCGCGGGCTCGGCGAGGTCGGGCGGGGCCGGTGGCGCGAGCGGGCGCGGGGACCGGCCGCCTGGGCCCTGGGGCGCCGCTACCGGCGGGTCCTGGCCGGGCTCGATCGCGAGGGCAACCACGCCGCCCGACCGCTGATCGAGGCCTACGAGGCGCTCGGATGAGGGTGGCCGGATGAGCGACCGAGCGCGGATCCTGTTCGTGACCTCGAACGGCACCGGCCTCGGGCACCTGACGCGCTCGATGGCGATCGCGCGCCGGCTCGGCCCCGGGACCGAGCCGCTCTTCTTCACCCTCTCGGCGGCCGCCCCGGTGGTCCGGGAGCTCGGGTTCGCGGTCGAGTACATGGCCTCACACACCAGCCCCGGCGCGGGGAACGACTGGCGCTGGGAGCGCCGGCTCGGGCCCCGGCTCGAGGCGGCGATCGCCGAGGCCGAGCCCCGGGCGGTGGTGTTCGACGGAATCCTGCCCTGGGACTCGTTGCTGAGGGCGATCCGCTCGGTGCCGGTCGCGGTCTGGAGCCGTCGGGGGCTCTGGAGGCCGGGGGCCAGCGCCGTACCGCTCAGCCGCGCCGGCCGCTTCGATGCGGTGCTGGAGCCGGGCGAGCTCGCAGCCGGCGAGGATCGCGGGCCGACCGCGGCCCAGCGCGACCGCGCGCACCGCGTGGCCCCGATCGTGTTCTGCGAAGACGCAGAGCTCCTGCCCCGAGCCGAGGCCGAGCACGAGCTCGGGCTCGAGCCCGGGAAGACCAATGTGGTGGTCCAGCTTGGCCAGGGGCCCGAGGTCGCGGGCGCGGCGCAGCGCTGCCTCCGCGCGCTGGGGGGCCGCGAGGGGGTCCAGGTGGCGGCGATCTCGTCGCTGATCGAGGGCCTTCCCGAGGTGCCCGACGGGGTCGTCCACCTGGGCGCCACCTTCCCGATGAGCCGCTACTACGCCGCCTTCGACGGCGCCGTGTCGGCCGCCGGCTACAACTCCTTCCACGAGCTGATCCGCTTCGGGGTCCCGACCGTCTTCGTCCCGATGCCCCGCGAGACCGACGATCAGGCCGCCCGTGCCGACCACGCGCAGGCGTCCGGTCTCGGCCTGGGGACAGCGGGCCCCGACGACTCGTCGCTGGAGCGGCAGCTGGAAGCGCTGTTGGATCCCCCGCAGCGCGCGGCGGTGCGTGAGCGGCTGCACGAGCAGCGTCCCGCCAACGGGGCTGCCGAAGCGGCCCGCTGGCTCGAGCGGCTGGTCGACGAGCTCCCGGCCGCGGGGGGGCTGGGCAGGGGAGGCGCCGGCGACGGACGGCGCCGGGGTGGAGAGGGGGCGCAGGTCGCGCCTGCTGCACGCCCCCGCCGCGGGATCACCTGGTTGGCGAGCGTGCCGCGAACGCTGGTGCGACTGGGTGGGCAGATGATCTCGAGGCCTCGGCCGCGGACGCTGGTGATGGCACTGGGCACCGAGGGCGAGGATCTCGGACGCCGGGTGGCGGCGGCGCTGTCGCAGATCGGCGATCCGCCCCAGCGGGTGCTCGTGGTCACCGACTCGATGCGGCTCGGGGAGCTGCGGGCGCTGGGCGTGGCCGTGGAGCAGGTGCCCGCCGCCGGCGAGCGCCAGCCGGAGCTCGCGGGCGGCGACTACGCATCGTTCCTGCGCCGCCGCCTCGGCCTCATCCTCGCCCAGCGGCCGCGCCTGCGGCGGGCGATCGCGATCGGCGAGGCCCCGCCCGAGCTGCTCGACGCGGCCACTGCGAACCCCCGCCGCCGCGCCCGGCTGTTGCGCTGAGGTGGCCGTGCCTGAGTCCGTTGTCGGGTTTGTTGGTCTGGGGCGCACTAAGCCCGACAATCGGACGCGCCGGAGGGCCGGCTGAGCGGTGCTCACTTTCCCTGCTTTCCGTGCTTGTACCCTGCGTGGGATGGAGTCCCGGACGGGCACCACGGCGACGCCCAGCTCGCCGCCGGACGGCCAGGGGCGCCCTGAGGCCGGCGGCGCGGTGCCTGCGCAGGCGGGGGCCGGGGCGCTTCCCAACCTGATCGTGATCGGGGCGCAGAAGTGCGGCACCAGTGGCCTGCACTACTACCTCAGCCTGCACCCCGAGACCTCGATGTCGAAGCCGAAGGAGCTCAACTTCTTCATCGCCGAGCGCAACTATCCGCGGGGCTTCGACTGGTATCGGGCCCACTTCGACCCCCGGGCCAGGGTGCGGGGCGAGTCCTCGCCCAACTACGCGGCCTATCCCCAGCACGTCGGGGTCCCGGAGCGGATGCACGCGGCCGTCCCGGAGGCAAAGCTCCTGTACATGGTCCGCGACCCGATCGACCGGATCGCCGCCCACTGGGTCCACAACTTCGCCAAGCGCCGCGAGAAGGGCGACCTGCACGCCACCCTGATGCACCCGAACACCTCCTATCTGGCCCGCAGCCACTACCACATGCAGCTGCAGCAGTTCCTGCGCTGCTTTCCCCGCGAGCAGGTGCTGCTGATCGAGCAGGAGGAGCTTCGCAGCCGCCGCCTGGAGACCCTGCGGACGGTGTTCGAGTTCATCGACGTCGACCCCGACTTCTCGCATGCCCGGTTCTCGGATGAGCGCCACAAGACCTCACGCAAGACCCGGGCGACCCCGCTGGCGATGCGGCTGGAGCGGATCGGCGAGACGCCCAGGGGGCGAGCGATCCCGGCCACCTTCTGGCGCGCGGTCGGCAACCTGTTCCCGTTCCGGAGCACGATCGAGGTCCCGGACGTGCGCGAGGCGCTGCCCGCCGAGGCGCTCCGCTCCCTGCGCGAGGACGCCGAGCGCCTGCGTGAGCTGACCGGGCACGAATTCACGAGCTGGTCGATCTGGGAATGAGCGAGTCCTCCGACAAGCCGCGCAAGCGCCGGCCCGCGAACCGGCGTCGAAAGCCGGAGAAGCCGGAGACTCCGGGCGTCAAGCACACCCACCCGGGGGGTGCCGGCGCCCTGCTCGGGGCGCAGGTGGCGCGGTTCTCGAGCATGCAGGGGCTCTCCCTGCTGCTGACCAACATCCTCCACTACGGATCGATCCTGGTTGTCGCCCGGATGCTCGGGCCCGGCAAGCTCGGCGCCTACGCGCTTCTGTTCTTCCTCACCGGGCTGGTCACCCAGCTGATCCACATCCTCTCCAAGCCGGGGACGATGATGCGGACCTTCGGCGTCTCCGACGACGATGACGACGACGTCGAGGGGGACGACCAGGCCGAGGAGGCGGGGGTCCGCCCCACCTACACGCTGGGGGTCGGGATCGCCTGGACCTTCCTGCTGGCGGCCGCGGTGCTCATCCCGACGGTCATCTTCAGGACCCAGATCGCCGAGTTCCTCCTCAACGATCCGGGTCAGGCGGACGCGGTGGTCTTCGCCACCGTCACCGGCTGCGTGTGGGCGATCTTCAAGCTCGCCGAGATGGTGATCTGGTTCGAGGGCCGGGGGCTGACCTACGCGCTGATCGACGCCGCCCGCCCGACCTTCAACCTGGTCGCGATCGTGGTCATCCTCTCGGCCGGCGCCGGGGTGAAGGGGGCGATCATCGGGCAGACGATCGGCACCACGCTGGCGACCCTGATCTGCGTCGCCCTGATCTGGAAGAGCTTCGAGGTCGCCTTCTCGTTCGGCGAGTTGAAGGAGATCCTCTCCCGTGGCGCGATCCGGGCGCCGATCGCCTCCTCGATGTGGGTGGTCCAGAACGCCGACTCGTTCATCCTCTCCCGCTTCGTCGACCACAAGGACATCGGCCTCTACCAGCTCGCCTCGCGGACCGGCTTCATGGTCGCCTTCCTGCCCCAGGGCTTCCGGCTCGCCCTGCGGCCCGTGCGCAAGACCGCGACCTACGAGGCCTTCTTGCGCCAGTACGGGGTCGCGGTCGCCAACGGCCAGATGCTCGCCTACTTCTGGCTCCTCACCCTGACCGCGGTGCTGGCGATGGTGCTCGGAGGGGAGATCGTGATCCAGATCGGAGGCGATCAGTTCGAGTCCGCCGCGCCGCTGATCCCGCTGACCGCCTTGGCGATGTCGATGCCGGCGCTCTACCGCAGCGTCGCCCAGTACGCGACCTACCCGAACAAGCGCCGCAACTTCGTCATGGCCACGGTCCTGGTGGCGATCTCCTACATCGGGTTCATGCTGCTGCTCCTGAGCGGGACGGACCTCGGCATCTACTCGGCGCCGATCGCGATGCTGGCCGCCTTCCTGATCCCGATGACGATCATGTTCACGCGCTCGCAGCTCGGCCGGCGGCCGCTCGAGTTCCCCTACCTGGCGATGTCGCTGGCGACCCTGGTCGCGGCGGCGATCGCGGTCGGATTCCACTTCCTGCACCCGGCGGGTGAGTGGCAGAAGCTGCCGGTTATCGCCGCCCTGATGCTGGTCTGGGTGGCATCGCTGTTCCTGTTGCGGATCATTCCCCGCTACCACTGGGATCCGATTCGCCACGTGACCAGCTCGGCTCTTCGGCGCCGCTCGGCGCTCAAGTTCGACCCGGACGCGGCCCTCGGCTCGCTCGAAGAAGGCGACCGCACGGCGCTGCGCACGGCGGTGGTCGACCGCCTGCCGCAGGCGGCCCTGGCTCCCTCGGTGGCGAACGGGTTGGGGGCTCCTGGTGACGGCGAGGCGAGCGTCGACGGTGACGGCGAGCTCGGCCGGCTTCAGGCCACCGAGGGCGCCCGGTTGGTCCGCCTGCTTCGCGACGCCGGCAGGTCCGGGGGGCTCGCGATCGAGGCGCGCAGCGAGCTCGACGGCGACATCTCGCTCTACCTGTTCTCCGACGAGCCGGTCGCCGTTCGGCTGCGGAAGATGAGGCAGCTGCTGGCCGCCGGTGCGGATGCCAACGAGCTGCGGGTGCTGGAGGGGTTGCGCGACGACCTCGCCAAGGCACCGTCCGGGACCTGGGGGGTGCCCCAGGGCCGCGGCAGGCGCCGCCGGCCGGGCGCCGGGTCGCTCAGGCGCGCCTGATCACGATCCGGTCCGGCTCGATCGTCACCTCGATCTTCCGGTGCCCGGCCCAGTGCTCGGTGTACACGGGGTCGTCCTCGACCGCCGGGTCGAGCCACAGCCCGAAGCCCTCCTCGGTGCCGTGGTCGAAGGTCGCCTGGATCGCGCCGCGGCCGCTCCCGCTCCCCGCGCGGCGGCGACGACGGCGACGACGACGGCGGCCGGTGGGCGCCTTGCCGTTGCCGTCCTCTTCGCCCTCGGCCTCTGGCTTTTCCGCCGGCTCCTCGCGTTCCCCCTCTTCCTGTTCCTGTTCCTCTTCCTCTTCCTCTTCCAGGTCGTCCTCGCCCAGGGTGGCCTCGATCTCGGCCTCGATCTCGTCGCGCAGCTCGAGGTCGCCCGTATCGTCCTCGGGCGCGAGCTCGTGGCGGCGGCGGAACTCCCGCAGCTCCGAGGCCGGGATGTCGAGCTGGTGGGCGATCCAGGCGTCGGTTCGCCCCTGGCGCACCCAGGCGCGAATCTGGTTCAGCTGTGAGCGGAGGGGCTTGCGGGCCATCGGGTAGCCGTCGGGGGCGCGCGTGATGCTAACGGAACGGTTGTGGGTGGCGTACCTGGGTTCCAGTAGCTAGTCTGAAATCCGTTCGGCCGGTACGCCGGTGAGGAGGCCACGCCCCGAAGGAGGCGCGATGCTGGTTCTCACACGTAAGACGAATCAGAGCATCATGATCGGCGATGAGGTCGAGGTGTCCGTGCTCTCGGTGTCGCGGGACAAGATTCGGCTGGGGATCACCGCCCCGCGCGAGGTGCCCGTGTTTCGCAAAGAGGTCTACCTGTCGATCCAGGAGGAGCGGATCTCGGGGAACGAGTCCGCGAGGAAGCCGAACGGCGCCTCGAAGCGATTCGACAAGGCGCTGGACGAGTTCTCGGGCAAGCAGCGGCCCGCGGGGCGCTAGGCGCGCCTAGGTCATCAGCCAGGCCAGCGTCTCGAACATCACCACGGTCACCACGACCACGGTGAGCGTCAGCGCGCCCGCGAGGACGCCGAAGGCGACAGTGCCGCGCTGTTCGGTTCGCTGGATGCGCCGCGCCCGGGAACGGTTCGCGGCTCGCTGGCGAAGCTGGGTGCGACGGCGACGCTCGGTCGCGGCTTCCTGCTCGAAAGCCAGTTCGAACGACTCGATGCTTTCACGCATTCTCATCAGCGGGCACTCCCAGGGAACGGCGCTTGGCGCTTGGGCGACGCCGGCGGGGCGGCGCCGGCGGGGCGGTTTCGCAAGCTACCAGAACTGTGAGCGAATCCCAACTATTCGCCAGGTGGCAAACGGCACGAACTAGCAGGCGCCCCAGAGCCCGCGCCCGGCCTGGCCGGCGCTCTTCTGGAGCCTGGCGAGCAGGGCCGCATGGGCGGTGTTGGGCGCGATCGTCAGCGTGCGCGCGAAGCCGCTGCGGACCAGGGTGGCGTTGACGAAGCGCGCCGGCCCGGAGCCCTCGCCGGTGTAGACGTAGGCCAGCAGCCGTCCGTAGTCGTCGCGGCGCTCGCGGTCGAACACCAGGCGCACCGTCCGCCCCTCGACCAGGCGATGGTTCTCGGCGCTCGCCCGCTCGCCGAAGCACTGCACCGGGGTCCCCGGCTTGACCGTCTCCGGCGTGTCGACGCCGATGTAGCGGACGTACTGGTCGTCCCCCTCCACCGAGGCGACGATCGTGTCGCCGTCCACCACCCGGACCACGCGGGCGTCGACCGAGTGCCCGCTGGGCGTATCCTCACCGCCTCCCCCGCAGCCGGCCGGGAGCAATGCGACGCCGAGCGCGATCAGGACCGCGGCCTTCACTGTCCGATTAACCGCGGCAGGGCGTCACACGCCCCGGTGGCGACGATGCGATCGGGTCGAGGCCGGGTAGGGGCGGGGAATCCTCAGGCCGACCGCCTATTCGGAAATCCCGGCGGCTTCGAGGGCATCGTCGGGATTGGGAAACCCGCGCATCGAAAGCGCCAGACCATCGCGGATCGTCCAGATCCAGCCATTGCGATTCTGGATTTCGGCGTCAGTGTCTTTGGGTCGCAAGCGCATCCTGACCACGGCCACCACCTGGTCGCCGCTCTCAACCAGCCGCTCGATCTCTATGACCCACGTGTCGAACGCCGCTCGCTGGTCCTCGAGGATGGCCCGGACCGAATCCCGGCCCGTATGGGTTCCCGCCATCAACCCGCGCTGGAAGGTGGCCTCGAACTCGGCGTCCACGAGGCGGTAGACAGCGTCCCAGTCGTCGTCGTTGAGCGCTCGATAGATGGCCCGAACGACCTCCACGTTTTCCTTGGACATCGCTCGCGCAGTATCCCGCGGAGGGAGAGGAGGGAACAAGCCGCGAGCGGGCTGGGTAGGGGGATGGCCGGTGCCCGCCCGCCGCCCAAACCCCACAGACCGCAGCGCCCGGTGGCTGAGGGATGCCGTCACCGGCAATCTCACATTCGCGTCGGCGAAACGCCACGCGTGAAGAGTTGACCGTCCTATAGGCGGTCAAGGTGCCACGCGTTGCCGAGGCAGCCCGCGGATGTGCAGTTGACGGCGGTAGTCGCCATCGGACCACCCTCTCCCTACCCAGCCCCACCGCGGCCTGGGTTACGACTGGCCCCGCCGCGGACGCGAACGGCCGACCGCCACGGGGTGCGGAGTGCCGTGCTCGCTACGGGATCCGCAATCTCGCGTCGCTACGGGATCCGAGTGACGCTCGAGAGCATGATCTCCTTGATCTGCTCGATGATCTCGAGCGCCTCGGAGTGCTGGCGCTGCCACACGTTGCGGCCGTAGATCACGCCCGAGCCGCCGCACTCCATGATGTAGCGGGTCTGGTCGAGCAGGTGGTCGTCGTCGATCTTGGAGCCGCCGGAGAGCACCACCAGCGAGCGCCCGGCGGAGCTGACCACGTGGCCGACCGCCTCCTCCTGGCTCACCTCGAGCTCGTCGTAGGGGGCCGGGGAGTCCGGGTTCGGCTCCGGGCTCGGGAGGTTCAGCTTGACCACGTCGGCGCCCATCTCCATCGCCAGCCGGGCCGCGTAGTCGATCGCGTAGAGCGACTTCTGGCCGCCCTTCTTCTCCACGTAGGTGCCGCGCGGGTAGGCCCAGATGACCAGCGGCATGCCGTAGCGGTCGCAGTCCTCGCGCACCCCCTGGAGCTGGCGCAGGTCGGCGTCCTGGCGCGGCGACCCGACGTAGAGCGTGTAGCCGACCGCGTCGGCGCCCAGACGGACCGCGTCCTCGACCGAGGCGTTGGTGGTCGACAGCGCGTCGTCGGAGGGCGGGATGTCGGTCTTGGCGTTGACCTTCAGGATCAGCGGCACCTGGCCGGCGTAGTCGGGGTAGTACTTGGTCGCCAGGCCGATCTGGCAGGCGATCGCCGAATAGCCGGCCTCGGCGGCGAGATGGAACTGGTACTCGGGGTCCTTGGAGGCCGGATTGGGGAAGAAGTCGCGCGGGCCGTGCTCGATCCCCTGGTCGATCGGCAGGAACAGCAGGGTGCCGTGGCCGGGGCCGAACTCGAACAAGAGCCGGCGAAGGCGGGCGCGCTTGCCCGGTGCCAGGGTGGTGAGCAGCGACTTCTGCTCGGTTGCGGTCTTGATCTCCATCTGGCTTCGCCCTTCCTTCCGAATCCGTCCGCTCGGTCTCGATTACAGCTGAACCGACCCTGATAATACCCGCGGCCTCTCGTGCTCGAACATCGCTTCAACGGGCCGCCGTTCACGATCGGGATCGAGGAGGAGCTGATGATCCTCGACCCCGGGGAGCTGGGCCTGGCCCAGGAGATCGAGCCGATCCTCGAGGCGGTGCCGGGCGAGCTCGCCGGGCAGGTGAAGCCCGAGCTGATGCAGGCGGTGCTGGAGATCGCGACCACGCCGTGCAAGGACGTGGCCGCCGCCGGCGAGCAGCTCGGGCTCCTGCGTCGCACCGTGGCCGAGATCGCGGCCGAGCGGGGGCTCCTGCTGGCGGCCTCGGGAACCCACCCGTTCGCGCTCTGGGAGGACCAGTCGATCGTCGACCGGCCGCGCTACCGGGAGCTGGTCGAGGAGCTCGGCTTCATCGCCCGCCAGGAGCTGATCTTCGGCACGCACGTCCACGTGGCGATCGAGGACCCGGACCGTGCCATCTACGTCGCCGACGGGCTGCGTCGCTACATGCCGCTGCTGCTCGCCCTGTCGGCCAACTCGCCCTTCTGGCGTGGGGCCCGGACCGGGATGATGTCCTCGCGCACGGCCGTCTTCCGCGCCTTCCCGCGGGCGGGGATCCCGCCCCACTACGGAACCTGGGAGAGCTACTCGAGCCGGGTCGAGCAGATGATGCGGGGCGGCGCAATCGACGACTACACCTACCTGTGGTGGGACGTGCGGCCGCATCCGAACCTGGGCACCGTCGAGACCCGTGTCTTCGACCAGCAGACCCGGCTCGAGCACACCGTCGGCCTCGCCGCCCTGACCATCTCGCTGGCCCATCGGATGAGCGCCCTGTACGAGACCAACCAGCCGCTGCTCGACTATCCGACCGAGCTGGTCGACGACAACAAGGTCCGGGCGGCGCTGCGGGGCATGGACGGCCGCCTGATCGACTTCTGGCGCGGGGAGCAGGTGCCGGCCGAGCAGATGGCCCGGGGCGTCCTGGCGGAGGTGGCCGACCACGCCGAGCAGCTCGGCTGCGCGGACGAGCTCGCCTTCGTCGCCGACCTGCTCGACCACGACACCGGCGCCCACCGCCAGCTGCGGTTCGCCGACCGCGCCGGCGACCTCGCCGACCTTGTGCGCGAGATCGCCGCCCGGACGATCCCCTGAGGCGCGCCGCCAGGGGCACCTCGCGCGGCCGCGCGAGGCTATTCTCGTGGTCGTGCCCGAGGCCGGCCCCGAGCTGAGCGTCGTCTGCAAGAGCTGCGGCTCCGAGGTGAGCCCGTACGTCACCGAGTGCCCGTACTGCGGCACCCGGCTTCGCAAGCGGGCGCCGAAGCTCGAGCGCCGCGGCGACGAGCTGACGCCCCGGGAGAGCCGACGGGCGCGGCGGCGCAGGCGCGCCGTCGAGCGCCGCGGCGCGGTCCGCGAGCGCCTCTCGGTGGACACCGGGCGCCCCTACGTGACCCTGGCGGCGATCCTCGCCCCGGCGCTGCTGCTGCTCGTGCAGCGGGCGGCCGACCTGAGCCTGGTCGACGTGGGGGCGATCGAGGGCACCGCGGCCGGCACCGACTGGTGGCACTACCTGGCGGCGCCATTCGTCTACGACGACATCGGCTACCTGTTCGTGATCGGGCTGGCGATGGTTCTGTTCGTCCCCGGGCTCGAGCGTCGGCTCGGCGGCGCGGCGACCGCGCTCCTGCTGATCGCCTGCGGCGCGCTCGGGGCGCTCGTGGCGCCCCGCCTGGACGACCTGTTCGGCGACGGGCTCGCCGTGGCCGCCGGGGGCAACGGGATCGCGCTCGGGGCGCTCGGGGCCTGGTTCATGCTCCGCCGCGAAGAGGCGGCCGGCGACCCGACCGGTGAGCTCGACTGGATCGCGGTCACGGTGGCCGCCTGCGTGCTGCTGCTCCTGCCGCTGGTCAACAGCTACGCCAACCCGTGGTGCGCGATCGTCGGCGGCCTGGTCGGTCTGGGCGCCGGCTTGGTCGCCACCAGGGCCCGCCGAGCCTGAGCTGCCGATGCCGGGCAAGTTCACCACCATGACCCCGGAGCTGCATGGCTACGCGGTCGAGCTCGGGGCCCGCCAGGACGAGCTCCTGCGGCGCCTCGCCGAGGAGACCGAGCGCGAGCTCGGCGACGTCGCGATCATGCAGATCGCCGCCGATCAGGGCGCCTTCATGACCCTGCTGTTGCGGCTGATGGGGGCCCGGCGGGCGCTCGAGCTCGGCACCTTCACCGGCTACTCGGCGATCTGCATCGCCCGCGGCCTGCCCGATGACGGCCTCCTGGTCACATGCGACGTGAGCGAGGAGTGGTCCGGGATCGCCCGCCGCTACTGGGAGGAGGCCGGGGTCGCCGACCGGATCGAGCTGCGGCTCGGCCCGGCGCTCGAGACGCTGCGCGAGCTCCCCTCGACCGAGCCCTTCGACTTCGCCTTCATCGACGCCGACAAGTCCGAGTACCCCGAGTACTACGAGGAGTGCCTGCGGCTGCTGCGACCGGGCGGGCTGGTGATGCTGGACAACGTGTTTCGCGGCGGCGCGGTGCTGGATCCCGACGACGACGACCCGCGCAACGTCGCCACCCGGGTGTTGAACCAGCGGATCGCCGGCGATCAGCGGGTCGAGGTCGCGATGCTGCCGGTGTCCGACGGCATCACCCTGGCGTTGAAGAGGTGAGCGTGGATCGAGGGGCGGCGCTCGAGCTTCAGCGCCGGGGGCTCACCGCCTTCGTCCATATGTTCGCCGGCGGAGCGGAGCGCTCGAGCCTGTTCGAGCGCGACGGGGTGGTGGCATCGATCGTCCCGGCGGTCCCCCAGCGGTCGGTGATCAACTCGGTCGTCTACCGGGACGCGGACTCGCTCGGCGCCGCCCTCGACGACCTGGCCCATGCGTACGAGGCGGCCGAGGTGCTCGCCTGGACCGTGTGGGTTCCGGAGCATGACCGGGACGCCGCCGCGATCCTGAAGTCGGCCGGGCACCGGCTCGACGCCTCGCCGATCGCGATGGTGCTCGAGCTCGCCCGGCTCGCCGACGCCGATCGCGACGGGTTCGACTGGGACGCGGCCGCGGCGGTCGAGGACGTGACCACGATCAACGACCTCGCCTACGGGTTCGAGGTCGGGACCTTCGCCGGCGGTCTCGCGGGCACGCCGCCGGGGATGGCGATGCGGCTGTACCAGGCCCGGGTGGAGGGCCGGCCCGCCTGCGTCCTGGCGACGATCGACGATCGCGATGACTGCGGCATCTACATGGTGGCGACGATCAAGGAGCATCGCGGCCGCGGCCTCGCGCGGCGGCTGCTCCACCGGGCGTTGAGCGAGGCCAGGGAGCGGGGCATGCGCACCTCGAGCCTGCAGGCGACCAGGTTCGGCTACCCGGTGTACGAGCGGCTCGGCTACGAGCCGATCGGCGCCCTGGAGATGTGGGAGCGCCGCAAGTGAATATCGTCCAGATCGATGCCCATCGACGAGGCGCGACTCGAGGCGGCGATCGAGGCGCTTGCCGACCGCGATCGCCTGCGCGAGGCGGAGGCGGCGGTGACCGCCGCGGCGCCGAAGCTCCAGGGCGTGCTCACGGCCGCGATGCAGGAGGGCGGCTGGTTCGGCGAGGAGCACACCGAGCAGGTCCGCAGGGCGACCGCCGAGCCGGGCGAGGCTGAGCGGCTGGCGGCGGTCCGAACGCTGCTCGCCGAGGAGGCACGGATGGGGATGATGGTCGGCGTCGCCGTCGGCTGGGCGCTCGCCGGGGAGCTGCAATCGAGCCAACCCGAACAGGAGGAATGAACCGGATGGAGATCAGATTCCTTGGCCACGCGACCTTCGAGCTGCGGGCCGGCGACGCCCGGTTGCTGGTGGACCCGTTCCTGAAGCCCAACAACCCCGCCGCCCTGGTGACCGCGGACGAGGTCGACCCGACCCACATCCTGATCACCCACGGCCACGCCGATCACGTCGCCGACGCGATCCCGGTCGCCAAGCGGACCGGGGCCCACTGCGTGGCGATCGTCGAGATCGCCAGCTGGCTCAGCGACCACGGGGTCGAGTCGGTCAGCGACCCGAACCTCGGCGGCACGGTGGAGTTCGACTGGGGCTGGGTGAAGCTGGTCCAGGCCCTCCACACCAGCACCCTGCCCGGCTCCGCGGAGTCGCCGTTCAGCCCCGAGACCGGGGTGGTGATCGGGATGCCGTCGGGCCTCGTGATCAACATCGGCGGGACCACCGTCTACCACCTCGGCGACACCTGCCTGTTCAGCGACCTGAAGCTGATCGCCGAGCGGACCCCTGTGGACGTGGCCCTGATCCCGATCGGCGGCCACTACACGATGGACCGCCACGACGCCGCCGTCGCGGCCGAGCTGATCGGGGCCGGGACCGTGATCCCGATCCACTTCAACACCTTCCCGCCGATCGAGACCGATGCCGAGGCGTTCAAGGGGGAGGTGGAGTCGAAGACCGGCTCCAAGGTGGTGATCCTGGAACCGGGGGAGAGCCACGAGGCCTGAGGCCCGCCTCCGCGTCGAGTGGCGTCTTACTCGGCTCTGAGCCCGGTCATCCGCCACTCGACGGCCCCGGGGAGAGATTCCTGGCCGACTGGCCAGTCGAGCGGTAGCCTTCCACGCAAGCGACCGCGGGTCGAGACCCCAGAGAGGAGACCAAGTGGAAGCACGCACCGAGAGCACCACCCCCCAGGACAAGACCGCCTCGACGCTGAGCGAGATCGCCCAGCGCAAGGGCTTCCTGGAGACCTCGGACCCGGCGCTCCAGGAATCCGCCGATCGCGGCGAAGCCCATCTGCTCGACTACACCGAGCTCTACGAGCTCTGGGAGCGCCAGCAGTGGCGCACCCAGGACCTCGACTTCAGCCGCGACCGCACCGACTGGAACGAGCGGATCGATCCCGAGGAGCGCTACCAGCGCATGTACGGCCTCTCGGCCTTCTTCATCGGCGAGCAGCGGGTGACCGACGAGCTCGGCCCGATCATGCGGGCGGCGCCGACCGCCGAGCAGCGGATCTTCCTCTCCACCCAGATCGCCGACGAGGCGCGCCACGTGCGCTTCTTCAACCGCTTCTACGAGGAGGTCGGCGTGCTCGAGGGGGCCGACGACCTCGCCGCCCGGCTGAGGACGACTGAGCAGCACCTGAACGACTCCTTCGGGGAGCTGTTCGACGGGATGCTCAAGACCAAGGTCGACAAGCTCGCCGCCTCCCCCGAGGACACCGAGCTCCTGGTCGAGTCCGTGACCCTTTACCACATGATCATCGAGGGGGCGCTGGCGCTCACCGGCCAACACTTCATCATCGAGTACAACGAGGAGCAGGACACGCTGCCGGGGTTCGTCGAGGGGTTCCAGAACGTGGCCCGCGACGAGCATCGTCACATCGCCTTCGGGGTTCGCTTCCTGACCGACATGGCGAAGCAGGACGAGCGCTACCGCGAGGCGATCCAGCGCACCATGGCCGAGGCGCTGCCGATCGCCGACCAGGTCCTCGACCCGCCGTGGGCGGAGGAGGACGACTGGGAGCTGTTCGGGTACTCGCGCGACGAGACCCACGCGTTCGCCGCCCAGAGCCTGTCACGGCGGCTGAAGGTGATCGGGCTCGCCTAGGGCCTTAGGGCCCGCTAGTCGCTAGCTGCCCGGCTGGGTGGCCGGGGGCTGGTCGGCCGGCGGCGGGGTCGGATCGGGCTGCGGGGTTGGATCCGGGGCCGGAGTCGGGTCCGGCGGTGGCGTGGGGTCCGGCGGCACGGCTGGATCGTCGCCCGGAACGCCCCCGGTCGAGCTGCCGCTGGCGGAGCTGCCGGTGCCGCTCGAGCCCGCTCCGGCGGTGGCCGGGGGCGCCTCGCCCGTGGTCGTCGCGCCGCTGGCCGGCGGCTGCGTGTTCTCGGCGGGGGTGGTCGTCTCGGCGGCTGGGGCGGGGGTGCCGCCGGAATGCTCGGATGGATGCGCCTTGGCCTTGGCGTGAGCGTTGGGCTGGGCATGGTGGACGGTCGGGTGTTGCGTGGCCCGATGATCCGGCGCCGCCTGCCGGTGGATCGGCTGCGTAGCCGGGGCGGGCTGGCTCTGGGCGTGTACCGCCGGGCCGCTCTGGGTGTCGCTGCTCTGCATGTTCTTGACCCCGACCGCGCCGGCGGTGAACAGGGCGGCGGTGGCCATCCCCACCGCGGCCTTGGCGCCGAGCCCGCCGGCTGCCCCGCCGGCGATCGCTCCTCCCATCGCCGCACCGGAGCCGCCGGCCGCGGCTGCGCCGCCCCCCGCCGTGGCGGCGGCGCCGCCGCCGGCGCTGGCCGCGGCGCTGCCGCCCAGCTTGGCCCCGAGCAGCTTCTGGAACAGGGCCAGGAGCCCGAACGGCGCCAGGCCGGCGACGGCCTTGGTGCTCGAGCGGAGCTGGCGGCGGTAGCGGCGGCAGGACGGGCAGTCGCGGACGTGCCGGCGTGCCGGGCCGGAGGTCTTCAACAGTCCCTCAGCGGCCTCGGCGAGCTCGAGCCGCACCTCGTCGCAGGTCAGCAGGCGGGCCTCGCTCGCCTCGGCGAGCGCCATCCTCCCCCGGACCAGGAGCGACTTGACGGCCGGAAGGGTGGTTCCCATCGCCTGCGCGATCTCCGTGTAGGAGAGATCGTCGATCTCGCGCAGGACCATCGCCGTGCGCTGGGTCTCGGGAAGCTCGTGCATGTCGGCGACGATCTCGCGCAGCTCCTCCCGCCGCTGGACCTGCTCCAGGGTGGTGGTCCCGTTCTCGATCGGATGGACGTCCATCGAGTCCTGGCCCTCGGGCACCGGTCGCCGGAGGTGGTTCAGGCAGCGGTTGCGGGCGATCCGGTACAGCCACGGACGGGCCGTGATCGGCCGGTGGTCGGCGAGCATCGCGGTGTGGGCGGCGACGAACACCTCCTGGAGCACGTCCTCGGCGTCCTGATGGGAGCGGAGCAGGTGGCGGCAAAAGGCGAGCAGACGTGCCTGATAGCGGTCGAACAGGACCTCGAAGGCCCGGACGTGGCCGTCGCGAATCAGAGCGACGAGCCGATCGTCGCTCTGCAGCCGCAGCAGCGGCGATCGCCGCGCCAGCAGGCCGCTATGAGCAGCGGTTGTGAGGGTGGAGGCCTCCATGCACCCTTCTGTATGAACACGCTACTCCCGCCATGGTTGCGCTGCAACCCCTACCCGATTCCAGGTACCCGGGGCGGGAGTCGAACCCGCAACGCCCCCGAAGGAGCCACGCGTTTTAAGCGCGCTGACTTTGCCAGTTTGTCTACCCGGGCCGCTCGATCGTAGCGGCGGCTCAGTCGCCCCGGGCGATCCCGATGTTGAACTGGCCGGTCCCCAGCGCACCGTACATCCGCAGCCACAGCGGCAGGTACATCTCCGTCCCGCGCGCGGCAGAGATGTCGCCGAGGTCGATCACCTGCGCCTCGCCCCAGCCGAAGGTCCGAAGCAGGTCCACGACCTCCTGCTTGGCCCCCTCGTCGTTGCCGCACACGAACACGTTGGTCGACTCGCCCAGGGAGCCGGGCGCGACCATCACCCCGGCGTTGATCGTGTTCAGCGTCTTGACCACCCGCGCCTGCGGGAGAGCCCGCTGGATTCGCTCCCCGAGGCTGTCGTCGTTGCAGACCGACAGGATCGGCGGCATGCCCTGGCTGAAGTCGAGCGGGTTGGCGACGTCGATCAGGACCTTGCCCGCCAGGTTGTCCGCCCCCGCCGCCTCCAGCGCCTCGACCGAGGCCCCACCCGCGGTCGCGTTCACGACCATCTCGCCGAAGGCGGCCGCATCGGCGAACGAGCCTTCGCTCGCGCCCTCGCCCGCCTCCTTCGCCCAGGCCACCGCCTTCTCGTTGCCGGCCTGCCGCGACCCCATGCTCACCTCATTACCCAGCTCGACCAGCTTCCCCCCGATCGCCTGCCCGACCGTCCCGGTTCCAAGCACCCCGAACCTCACTCACCCAGCCTACTTTGGTTCGTCCCCGGTTCGATTCCGGCACCCACCGGCGCGCCTTCATGTCCGACCATGGCCCCGATGCCCGCCAATGCCCGCCGTGCCACCTACCCGCCCAGAGCCCCCGCGAGGTACCGACAAGCGTCAAATGTCGGTACTTCGCGAGGGTATCCCGACCGATCCTGCCCCGGCCCCGGGGTGCAGCGCGGGCGGTGCCGTCCCGCCGGACCATCGCCAGGTACCGACAATGGCCAAACGTCGGTACTTGGCGGGGCATCGCGACGGTGAGGTGCGATGAGCTCTGACGACACGGCCAGCGATCGCGGTCCGAATGAGACCAGGCGCTACAAGCTCTACGGCCGGCTGCTGGAGATCCCGCGCTCGCGAAAGGTGGTTGAGCAGGTGTCGGTGCGCGAGCTGGGCCGCGACACCTCGGGCATCCTGGCGCGGGTCAACGAGGGCCGGCGGGTGATCGTCACCAATCGCGGCGCTCCCGTCGCCGTGCTGCTGGAGGTCGACGAGGCGGTTGGGCTGTGCGGGACCGTGGTCCTGACCCGGCGAGAAGCCGAGCGACGGCTGTTCGGCGAGGAGCTCGACCGGCAGGTGCAGGCGCAGCGTGACCGGGCGATATCCAGAGGGCTCGATCGCCGGCGCCGCGCCGGCTAGAGCTGGACCCAGACGGTCTTGGTCTCGAGGTAGGCGTCGAGGTTGGCGTGGCCCTTCTCGCGGCCGATGCCGGAGGCCTTGTAGCCGCCGAAGGGCGCCGCCGGGTCGCCGCCGCCCCAGGTGTTGACGTAGACGTTGCCCGCCTTGAGCATGGCGGCGAGCTTGTGGGCGTTGGAGACGTCGCGGGTCCACAGGCCGGCGGCGAGGCCGTACTCGGTGTCGTTGGCGCGGCGGGCGACCTCCTCGAGATCCTCGAACGGCATCGCGACCAGGACCGGGCCGAAGATCTCCTCGCGGGCGATCCGCATCGAGTCCTCGACTCCGGTGAACAGGGTGGGGGGCACGAAGTAGCCGCCGCCGTCGGCGCCGTTACCGGCGTCCGGGGCCCCGCCCGCCACCAGCTCGGCGCCGTCGGCCACGCCCGAGTCGATGTAGCCCTTGACCCGCTCGAGCTGCTCCTCGGAGATCAGGGGGCCGAACTGGGTCTCGGGGTCGAGGCCCGGGCCGATCTTGGCCTCGCGGGCGTAGGAGGCGAGGCGAAGGACCACCTCGTCGTGGAGCTCGGCGGCCACGTAGAGCCGGGAGCCGGCGTTGCAGGCCTGGCCGGAGTTGGAGTAGATCCCCTGGAAGGAGCCGGGGACCGCGAGGTCGAGGTCGGCGTCCGGGAGGATGATGTTGGGGCTCTTGCCCCCGAGCTCGAGCGTCAGCCGCTTCAGCGAGCGGCCGCACTTGGCGCCGATCTCGCGGCCGACCACGGTCGAGCCGGTGAAGGCGACCTTGTCGACCCCGGGGCTGTCGACCAGGGCCGCCCCGGTGGTCCCGTCGCCGGTGAGCACGTTCAGCGTTCCCTCCGGGAACCCCGCCTCGAGCGCCAGCTCGCCGAGCCGCAGCGCGGTGAGCGGCGTCTGCTCGGCCGGCTTGAGGACGATCGCGCATCCGGCGGCCAGCGCCGGGGCGACCTTCCAGATCGCCATCAGCAGCGGGTAGTTCCAGGGGACGATCTGGGCGCAGACACCGACCGGCTCGCGGACCGTGTAGCAAAGGACGTCGCGGGCGGAGACCGGAATCGTCTCGCCCTCGATCTTGGTCGGCCAGCCGGCGTAGTAGCGCAGGTGGCTGACGCTGGCGGCGATGTCGCCCTTGGCGGCGGCCAGCGGCTTGCCGTTGTCGAGCGACTCGAGCTCGGCCAGCTGCTCCCCGTTGGCCTTGATCAGCTCGGCGAGCGAATACATCAGCCCGGCCCGCTTCGACGGGCTCACCTTGCGCAGCGGCCCGTCGAGCGCGGCCCGCGCGGCGGCGGCCGCCCGCTCGACGTCCTCGGGGCCCGCGAAGGCGACCTCGCAGATCGCCTCGCCGGTCGCCGGGTCGATGGTCTCGAACACCCGGCCGTCGGCTGCCTCACCCCGCTCGCCGCCGATCACCAGCAGCCGCGGTCCCCCCTGGACGAACTCCCTGGCGGCGGGGGAGAGGGCGTCGGCGGTTGCGGTGGCCATCGCTTCCATCGTAGAGCCCGCGGCCGTCCCGGCGCTGGCTTGCCACGGCTGGATCGGGCGCTGTCGCGCCGCCCGGGCGCTCAGCAGCCCTGGATCAGGGCCAGGACGGCGATCACGACCGCGGCGGCGACCGGGATGCTGAGGTATCTCCAGGCGGGGCTGTCCGGATCCGAGAGCCAGCCGCGCACACCGGCCGGCGGCGCCTCGAGCCCGGCCACGCCCTCGTCGACCGCCTCGCAGGCGAACCGCTGGTGGCAGGAGTCGCAGACGACCCGCCGCACCGCGTCCGCCGACAGCACCCGCGGGACCCGGACCCGGGTCTCGGCGCCGCAGGAGGCATGGCGGCAGCGGACCACGCGCACCGGCTCGGTGCTCAGGGGCTCGGGGAAGCCTCCGTTGGCTTGAAGTTCCACGTCGACTGGATCGTGCCAGCCGCGCCTAAACCTGAGCGCTGGGGCAAGCCGCAGCCCGCTCGCCCAGCTACTCGGCCTCCTGATCTCCCTGGGGCTCGGAGTCATCTGCGGGCGACTCGTGTGCTTGAGAGGTGAGCTCGTAGGACGTCTGGCGATTTCGCGGTGCGTGAGGTTGGGAGCTGAGCAGCGAGAGGTCGATCTCCTGGGGAGAGGGAGATGTCGGTCTCGACTGGATGTAGTCAGCGACAGGCGAGCTCCTGGAGGCGTCACACGCGCGCTAGACGATCGCCTCGACGTGGACGGAACGTACGCGGACGACGATAGTGAAGCTCCGCTGCTCAGGGTAGAGGACGGGTAGGGCGCAATGGGCTAGTCAGAGCAGCGTCGGCGGCTTGGCGTGCAGGCTGCGCTTCGCCTTTGCGGCGGGCGACGGCTTCACGGTAGCGGTCAGGGCGATCTCGTTGTTCAGCGGTGGCATGTCCTCGGCCTCGGCAGAATAGGCAGGTGGACGAGAATAGACGTGCGGTGTTAGAGACCGTGTAGATGCCGTCCTGGAGATTCTGTACGTGACCATCGAGTTGAAGGTCGCCTCGGTTTCGGTCTGGCTCTCGGTGCGCTCGCGGCCTCGGCGAAGGTGCCGTTGAAGAGCTAGCGGAGCTTGATTGACTTGGTCTGCGGGTACGGCAGGTCGTCGTCGTGGATCGCGAGAAGCTGGTGGTACTAGTAGGTGGTGGAGATAGAATAGATATAGGAGAAAGGGTAGACATGCAAGAAGACGAGATGCAAGGTAGGCTACTAGAGGGTAGGGGGCAGAGGAGGAGAGAGGAGTTGAGAGCTTGCTTCGTGTGGGGAGGAAGGAGGCTACGAGGAGGGAGGAGAAGGAGACTAGGTGGAGAAAGAAAAGAGGAGAGAGGAAAGGGGAGAAGAAGGAGAAGGGGAAGGGGAGAAGAAGACGAAGAGGAAAGGGATGGAGAGGGAGGAGATGGGGGAGAAGGCAGAGAGAGAGAAGGTGGTAGACTGCGAGGCGGAGTGCGGAAGCTGGAGCACGAACCGGCGATAGAGAGCTAGAAGTTGGGGAACGTTGGGCTCAGGGAGAGGTTGATGAACATTGAAGGTGAGAGTTAGCGTGTTATGGTGATGGTGGAGAGGGGTTTGGTAAAGGAGAGTGGGTAGTTAGTAGGGGAGGGTACGGCGCGGTAGTGATGGTAGTGCGGTGAGTTGGTTTGGTGCGGTGTTTGAGTTAGGAACTTGAGCGCTTGATGCTTGTGCCTAGAGGTAGTAGCGCTGGTGCGCTAGCGTGAGTGCAAGGCACAGCGGTGCGGATAGGTGTTGGTGTTTGATGCGCGTTTCAGATTGGTGGGAGGTTCGCGAGGAAGTTGGTGGCTCGGATATGGTGGTGGTGGTGCTCGGCGCCCCTCGGGCTGACATCTGGTGCGAGGGCGCGAACGCGCGCGGTGGTGGCTTGAACTGCGGTATGGTGGTTGGTGGCGCTTGAGTTGCGCGGCTGGATACGGGTTCTTGATAGGAGTTAGCGTGTTTGCTGGTGGTTGCTGAGCTATAGGTGGTTGCCTGCAGCGTAGATGGCTGCGGGTGTGCAGCGCGCGCCGAGGGTAGGTGTGCTGCGCGGTGCTAGAGGTGGAGCGTGTTACCTCGCGAGCTAGGTTTACTTGGAGCTTGGCGGTTGGCGAAAGGACGTGAGGTGGAAGTGATTGCTCGCTATTCGTAGGTGAGCGCGAGGTTACTGGAGCTCGGTAGCTAGGTGATAGCTGGTTGCGCGCGCTAGCTCGGCGGCTAGACGGCGCGGTGCTCTCGGCGAGGGCGTGAGCTGCGCTCGCGCGGTTAGCGGAGGTATAGGTATAGGTGTACTTGATACTGTGTGGTGAGGCTCCGGGTTTTGTTGTGTTTTGACTCTTGCGGGGGTTCGATGTTGTGGGGATGTGCTTGATGCTCTTGGTATGCTCGCTAGTGTGTTGTGGAGCTGCTCGATGTGCTTCACTCGCTTGACGGTGGCGCCGAGTGGTGATGCTGTTGGTAAGCGCGGTTCTTGGCGCTGACGTTTGCACACGGCTCCGCCGTGTTACTTTGGCGAGATTCGATACTTGGCTTGGGAAGTTGACTTCAGCGGCTTCAGGGTTTGGTGCGTGGTTTGGTGTGTAGATATGAGTAGATCACGTAGTTGTGGACGGCAGGCTGTAGTGTGGTGTGAGCGGACGTCAGAGCGCTTGCGGTGGCGTGGATTGGCGGCGTGATTGCGCGGTGTGGTGCTGCTTGGCAGACTGCGATTCGACGTGAAGCTCTTGCGGAAGGTAGTGCTCTTGAACTCGGTGTGGCGTGGCAGGTTGCTGCGGAGCGTTCGGCGCGGTACGCGACTGGACACGTAGAGTGGTTGGTGAGCGAGCACCTTCCGATCAAAACTCCGATCGCTAGCTCTCCCGTCGGCACCAGGCCGACGAGGACGAACGGGGTAGTGTGTCCGATCGAGTTGAGAGGCATAGGGAGATTGAGTGTAGTGTTGGATGGTTAGAGAGTGAGTGCAGTGCGTGCAGAGATATGCGATAGCGATGAGAGCCTAGGTGTACTGTGGGATGCGAGATGATTTAGAGTTTTGTGTATGTTTGTGCTATTCTAGAGTTGTTTGTTGTGGCGCCACATTGAGTTCCTTGAGATTGTAGATGAAGTAGATGTGATAAGAGTGCTAGCTTCTGTGGTGAGGAGAGTGTCGATGTTACTACGGCTCGCTGCGATTACCTGGTCTCTCTTCAGCGATACGGCGATCAGGGTTAGATATGTCTGCTAGATACTAGAGCCGTTGGTGGCTGTTCCCTCGACCTGAAGGCCGGTAACCGGTTCGTTCTTGAGCTTGGGCTCGGACGCCTCGATCTGGGGCGGGTTGGGCGGCAGCGTCTCCTGACTCACCCCGACCTTTACGTCGACCGCCTTCGGCGTCCCGGTGGCGAGCATCTGGTCGTTGACCCAGTCTAAGGTCTGCCCGGGCAGGATCTGGGGCACCTGATCCAGCGGTGAGTCGAGCCCCGATCGTAGTTCTTGAACACGCTATTGCCCTTGGCGTCCTTGACGTAGATCGGGATCGGGACGCCCAGAGCGCCTGCTGGGAGTCGTTCTTGAGCGTCACCACGACCGCGGTGCCGTTGGTGTCGCAGAGCACGGCGGTGTCGACCACCTTCACCGTGCGGCTGGTCTGCTTGATCTCCAGCCCCTTCTCCTTCTACAGGAGCGTGGCGCCCACCTTCGCCAGCTCCCGGCTCTTGGCCTGACTCGACTGACAGGCGGAGACGGCCAGCGGCGACGATCCCGGCCAGCCCGAAGAGACAGGAGTAGATCAGCGAGCGCACGCTCAACCGAAGCTACCGCTGACGTACTGGCGGGTGCGCTCGGCCTGCGGCGAGCAGAAGACTTGGTCGGCGGGCCGTACTCGACGAGGTCGCCGAGGTACATGAAGGCGACCGGTCGGCGACGCGGTAGGCCTGCTGGAGGTTGTGAGTGACGATCACGATCGCTATCTCGGAGCGCAGCTGGACGATCAGCTCCTCGATCGTCGCCGTCGAGCAGCGGGTAGAGCGCCGAGCAAGGCTCGTAGAGCGTAGCACCTCGGGGCTGCACCGCTAGCGAGCGGGCGATGCAGAGGCGCTGCTGCTGGCCGCCGGAGAGACGCATAGCGGGGTGGGAGAGGTTGTCTTGACCTCCTCGTAGAGACCGGCGCGCTGGAGCGTATCCTCGACAGCTGCGGCTGAGCGCTTGCTACGACGGGAGACGCTTGACCGCGCTCGCGCAGCCCATAGGCGACATTGTCGAAGACGCTCATCGGGAACGGGTTCGGCTGCTGAAAGACCATCCCCACACGACGACGCAGCTCGGTGCTCCTCGAGCGCGCCGATGTCGACTCGCCGTCGAGGGTGATGCGGCCGCTGCGAGCGGAGCCGTAGGGGTCAGGTACACGAGCCGGTTGAGCGACCGGAGCAGGGTAGTCTTGCCACAGCCCGAGGGCCCGATCAGCGCGAGCACCTCGCCCTGGCTCACCGAGAGGAGATACCTGGCGGACGGCGAGCTTGCGACCCGTAAGCGATCGCTCAGCTCCTCGACCCGCATCTGCTCCACGGACCTGGTGTGTCGCTGCCTGGCTGCGCCTCCGCGGCGTGATCGGTGCGGCGGCCCAGCCGTCGGTCCGCGCGCGCCCTCGGCCGGTGCGCCCGCGGCAGCGGCAACGGTTGGCTCGGCGACCGTCGATCACGATCCGCCGCACCGGCGGCGGCATCAATTGCTCCTCCCATTTGGCCCCCTTCTGCGCGCGATCAAGTCGACGCCGAAGTTGAGAAGGATCACGATGATCAGCAGCACGAAGGCGGCCGCGTAGGCCTTGTCCGGCGCGCTACCCTCGCCGGCCGGTGAGTTGTTGTAGACGTAGCTGGTCAGGGTGCTGCCGGTGCCGCGCAGGAAGCCGAAGAAGCGGGAAGCCCGACGCGCTGGTTCTGTCAGGGTGGCCCCCAGCAGAATCACGACGATCGCCGTGTCGCGGCGATCCGTCCCATACCGAGCGTGCCCCGGTGGCGATACCGGAGCGCGCCCGGGCAGCAGAACCCGCCGCACGGTGGAGGTGATTGCCCACGCGAAGAGCCTCGCGGACGTGGGAGGGGATCGCCTGAAGCGCCTCCGGGTCGAGCCGACCACCAGCGGCAGCGCGATCAGCGACATCATCGTTGCGGCGATGAAGAACGAGCGGCCGAACACGGCGCCGCCGGTAGGCGGTGAACGACAGGAATCAGAAGATACCCTGGCTGAAGACGAACAGGACGAAGATCGCCAGCACGATGCGTCGGTGTGCCGGCGACGATCTCGACCCAGGACTCGACCGCCCGCGCAAGCCACGCCGGACGCGCCGTACTCGCTCAGCCAGACGGCGATCGCGACCCCGATCGGGGTGGCGATCAAGGTGCCGAGGATGGTCAGGACGACGGTGCCGATGATCGGGTCGAGGAACCCGCCGGTGCCCTGCTCTGCTCGAGCCCGGGCTGGGGTAGAGTCGTCAGCATCTCCGGGCTTCAGGAACTGGATACCGCGGAACAGCATGTAGATCACGATCGCGCCGGCGAACACGCACAGCCCGACCCCGGCGATCCAGGCCAGCGCCACGCCGATCCGGTCCCAGACGCTCCAGGCCTCGCCCGGCGACCGGCCAGCGTCGTAGGTTGGCGCGGGCGATCGGCGGCGAGCCCGCGGGTGCGGCGCGAGTGCCAGGCTGCCCGGCCGGCCGGGGAGACCGGCAGCCCGGGGGCCAACGGGCGCCGCTGTCGCGCATGGTCGCACCGGGTCATCCTGGCGGCGGATCATCCGGCGGATGAACCAGCCCGAGAACGAGAGGAAGGCGCTCGAGACCAGCAGGATCGCGGCGAAGGCGTAGATCGTCTGGCCGAAGGGCTCGACCGAGAGGCCCTCGGCGTTGTCGACGATCGTCGCCGCCAGCGGGCGTGACGGCTCGAGGAAGAACGCTGATGCCGTCGAGCGGGTTGGGCGAGAAGCCCGACCGACCCGGTGACCATCGAGAGCATGATCGCCTCGCCGAGCGCCCGCGCCGTGGCGAGGACGGCGGCGGCGACGATCGCCGGACGCGCCGCACGAACGCTGATCGTCCACAGGGTGCGGAACCGGTTCACGCCCGAGCGCCGCCGCCCCCTCGGTCCAGGGCCTGAGGGATCGCCCGCAGCGCGTCGACCACGATCGCGACCATGATCGGGGTGATCATCACGGTCAGGATCAGGATCCCGACCCCGATCCCCGAGCCGTCGAGCTGGACCACGTAAGGCGACCGACGACTTGTCGCCCCTGGGAGATGAACGTGTTGAGGACGAACGGAACAATGACCAGGATCCCGATCAGGCCGTAGATCACCGACGGCACCGCCGCCAGGAAGCGGACCACCGGTTCGAGCACCCTGCGGATCGCATCCGGAGCGAACTCGACGATGAAGATCGCCGACAGGAGTGGCGACCACGACCCCGATCGCCACCGAGACGATCGTGATCAGCGCCGTGGCGTAGATCAGCGGCCAGGCGTGAAGCGTGTAGACGTAGTTGGCCGGGTCGGCGGGGGAGTTGAAGATGTTGATCGAGCTGGTCGTCGACGTTGCCTCCGGGGCCGAACCAGGCGAGCCCGTTGTGGGAGAAGGAGGGCCACGCTTTCTCGAAGACGAAGATGATCATCCCCACGATCAGGGCCAGCACCAGGCAAGCCAACGCGCCGAGCAAGAGCTCGGCGCGTTGGTCCACCCGGTTCCCATCGCCTGCACTGCGCAGGCGAGGGAGGCGAATCAGATCCGTGAGTGCCACATACCTCCTAGTGGAGCGGGACCCACTGCGTCCCGACGATCTGCTTCGCCGCACTGCTGTTCTGGACCCACTTGATGAACTGGATTGCGGAGCTTGGGCTTGTTGCCCTTGGTCACCATCCAGAAGTTCCGCAGTCCGGGGTACTGGCCGGACTTCGCGTTCCGGAGGTTGCACGCGACTC
This sequence comes from uncultured bacterium, assembly GCA_963811625.1. Classification (GTDB taxonomy): domain Bacteria; phylum Actinomycetota; class Thermoleophilia; order Solirubrobacterales; family 70-9; genus AC-56. The sequence continues at coordinate 139,528 of CAWERS010000003.1, forward strand.
CCTTGTAGGCCACCGCATGGGCGCCCTTGGCGAAGAACAGGGAGACGTATCCGACGCCGTCCTTGTCGCTCTTCACCTTCTGCTGGATCAACCCGTTGGACGCCAACTGCTTGGCGATCGAGTTGTCGACGTGCTCCGGGGCCATGAATATCTTGATCGAAGGCATCCTGGGTTCCCGAAGCGGGGGTCCGTACGAACACGTCGATCGTGTTGTTGCCGCGACTCGCGCCAGGAACGTCGTTCCAGTGGCGCACGTTGCCGCCGAAGATCGCCTGAACTCCGTTCTGGCTCAGGTTCGGCAGGTGGTTGTCTTTGTTGGTGATCACGCAGAGCGCGTCCTTGGCGACCTTGTGGAACACCAGCCCGCCTGGATCGGTGGGCTTCGGATCGCGCGACGAGTCTCCGATCGAGACCCGGCCGTGGGCGACGTCAGAAACGCCGACGTCCGAGCCGCCCTGCGAGAGCCGGAACTGCACGTTGTGGCTCTTCACGTACTTCTGGGCGAGCAACGCGGTCAGCGGGGCGACCGAGGTCGAGCCGCTGATCGTGATCGTCGGTGCGCGCTTGGCCGACGTATCGGCCGGCGCCCCGGGGACCACCACGACGAGGACCAGTGCTGTGGTCAGCGCCGCGGCGGCACCTACGCGGCGCCATCGCGAGCGGTTACTTCGCATGCTCCCTCCTTTCAGGATTCGGTTCGGGGGTTGAGGCGGCGTTGGGTTGAGGAATTCCCTGCCGCTCACTAGTGCCGCCGGTGAGCCCGGTGATGAGCCCGATGACGGCGATGAGCTCTGCGGGACGGCTTGGACGCCTTCGGGCAGCCGGCCGGCCGCTTGAGCGCGAACGGGTGCGACTGGCTGGTGAACGGCACGTCGCTGGCGTTCAGGTTCTGGTAGGTGATCGACACCCACGCCCGGACCGCGGGGTCACACGCGCCCTTGATGGTCGCGAACAGGCCCGTGATGGTGTTGCCGGCGGTGCCGGCGCCCGGGCAGCCGAACCCGTCACCGGGGAACGGCCCCTCGCAGTTGAACTTGTCCGAGGCCGACGGGTCTCCGCTCGGCTCGAGGACCGTCAGCTCGGGCAGGAAGTAGTCGAGCTTCTTGGACGAGGTGAGCGAGAACGCCTGAATGTCGGTGTCGCACTTGAATGCGTACGAGACGCCGTGCGGACCGGCTTCGGTCCTCTTGTTCAGCCCCAGCTTCCCGCTGCAGTTGGGCTGGATCGAGGCGGACGCTCCGCCGGGGATTGCGAGCAAAGCAGCGGCCGCCAGCGCGAGGGAGATTCCTCCTCCCAGGTAGCGCTTCCGGCGCCCGCTGCGCCGTGCTCCACTCCTTGAGTTCACGTGGATCTCCTTTGGTTAGTAGGCCCGCGACGGGCGCATGACTGCCGGTCGGCGAGCAGGTGGGCGAGCTTGGCGCAGTCTCGTCGGGCTGCCGGGGGCGGCGTGTTACCTCTGCGTATCGGGGATGTAACTGGAGCGTTAAGGGATCAAGAAAGTCCGGAATTCGCGAGGATCCGGGGCCGGTTACCAGGGGTTCGGGACGCGCGAGATCACACCCCGCGGGGCCACGGCGACGGCGCGGTGGAACAATTCCCTGCTGTGGCCCCGATCCTGACTCGGCTTTACCGGCGGCTCGGCCGCTCCTACCCGTACGTGTTCTTGACCGTCGCGCTGCAGAGCGCGTTCGTGATCACGGCGGCCACCCTGGCCCTGTTCAGCTTCTACTACGACGCTCCCACCTGGGACTACCTGAAGATCCTCGCCGTCTCGATCGCGCTCACCGCGCTCGCCGTGTCGATCACTCTGCTTCGCACCTATCCGCTGGTGCGTCCGATCAGCGAGTGGCTGGCCGGGTCCCGCGACGCGGAGCGCACGCGGACGGCATGGAGGGCGTCGGTCAGCCTGCCGCTGGCGCTGATCCGCCGCGACGTCTCGGTCCCGATCATGGTCACGATCGTCCCGGCCTGCGTCTGGGCGGTGATCGTCCTCGACCTCAGCTGGCTGGCCTTCTTCCCCTTGTTCGCGGGCTCGATGGTCGCGCTCGGCTACTCGGCGATCCTCCACTACCTGATCCTCGAGGCGGGGATGCGCCCGGTGCTGCTCGAGATCAGCGAGTCCGAGGTGGCGCCGCGGCTGAGCGGGGGAATCCCGGCTATTCCCTTGCGGGTGCGGATGATGGCCGCGCTGCCGCTGATCAACCTGATCACCGGCCTGACGGTGGCGGCGCTGACCTCTCCGGGCGGGGGTGGGGAGGCGCTCGGCATCGACGTGCTGATCGCGGTCGCCGTGGCGACCACGATCTCGCTCGAGCTGACGGTGCTGTTCTCGAGGTCGATCCTGCGGCCGATCACCGACCTGCGGCGGGCGACCGATGCGCTGGCCGACGGGCGCTACGACGTCGCCGTGCCGGTGACCACCGGCGACGAGCTCGGCGAGCTGGCGGGCTCGTTCAACCAGATGGTCGAGGGGCTGGCGGAGCGCGAGCGGCTGCGCGAGGTGTTCGGCACCTACCTCGACAAGTCGGTCGCCGACTACATCCTCGGCGAGGGCGCCCCGGAGGGCGAGGAGCTCGAGGTCTCGGTGCTGGTCTGCGACGTGCGCGACTTCACCAGCTTCGCCGCCGCCTCGAGCGCCAAGGAGGTGGTCAGCCGGCTGAACGCGCTGTTCGAGATCGTGGTCCCGATCGTCGGCCGCCACCGCGGCCACGTGGACAAGTTCCTCGGCGACGGCCTGCTGGCGGTGTTCGGGGCCCCGGAGCCCTACCCCGACCACGCCGACCGGGCGGTGCTGGCCGCCTGCGAGATGGCGACCAAGGTCAACTCGCGCGACGACCTGGGGCTGAAGATCGGGGTCGGGGTGAACACGGGCCCGGTGGTCGCCGGCTCGATCGGCGGCGGCGGGCGGCTCAACTTCAGCGTCATCGGCGCCGCGGTCAACGTCGCCTCCCGGGTCGAGGCGGCGACCCGGGACATCGACGAGGACGTGCTGATCACCGCCCGGACCCTGGAGCGCCTGAGCGCCGCGATCGAGGCCAGGCCCTGCGGCGAGCGCGCCCTGAAGGGGATCGACGAGCCGCTGGCGCTGTACGCGCCCGAGCCGACGGCGGCGGTGGGCTCGCGCCCCGGCGAGGAGCCGCTGCCGCCCGCCGGCGAGGCGGCCTCGCCGCACCGCGAGTTCGGCGACTCGCGCCGCGAGGCCGGCGGGCTGGCGCCGCTCTAGCCCGGCGCGACGGCTAGCGTTGGGCGCGCCGGGCCGCGACCTGCTCGAGCGCCGCTCGCGCGTCGCCGCTCAGCTGGCGGATGATCTCCGCCGCCGGCAGCTCCTTGGCCAGGCGGTGGGCCTGCCCGGCCCAGAGGCAGAAGCCGTCGGCGTCGCCGCGCTCGCGGGCCGCCGCCTGGATCGGCGCGGTGGCGTTTCGGACCTGCGGGTAGGCGATCGGGGCGGCGTCTGAGTGCTGGAGCGTGAACCGGTTGACGATCCCCCGCGCCAGCCGGCCGGTGAAGGCTCGGGTGAGCGCGGTCGGCTCCTCCTCGGTAAGCGCCTCGCGGTGGGCGGGGTGGGTGCCGGCTTCGGGGGCGCGCATGAACGCGGTCCCGAGCTGCGCCGCGCGGGCGCCGTCGGCAAGCGCGGCGGCGATCGCCGGCCCATCGGCGAGCCCCCCGGTGGCGACCAGCGGCAGGTCGATCTCGGCGGCGACCAGGCGCAGCAGCACCAGGATCCCGAAGCCCTCGCCCCCGTCGCGGTCGACGAAGGTGGCCCGGTGCCCGCCCGCCTCGATCCCCTGGAGGATCAACGCGTCGGCTCCGGCGCCGGCGGCGACGTGGGCCTCGTGCAGGTCGGTCACGTTCACCCAGACCTCGGCGCCGGTGTCGTGAAGCGAGGCGATCACCTCCGACGGCGGGCAGCCGAAGGTGAACGAGACCACCGGCACCCGCTCGCGATGAAGGACGGTCAGCTTCGCTCCCCACTCGTCGTCGTCATAGGTCGGCGTCGCCGACTTCGACTCCGTAGCGGTCGGCCTCGACCTGGAGGCGCTCGACGTAGGCGGCCAGCCGGTGCTCGGCCACGGTTGCGGAACCGGGGACGAACACGTTGACCCCGAACGGCGCCGAGGTCAGCTGGCGGACCTGGCGGATCTCGGCCCGGACCGCGGGCGCCGACTGGTAGCCGGCGGCCAGGAACCCGAGCCCGCCGGCGTCGCCGACCGCAGCGGTCAGCTCCGGGGTCGATGGCCCGCCCGCCAGAGGCGCCTGAATGATCGGGTGATCGAGTTCCGTGAGGATCATCTGCCTTCGGCCCTTTGGGTTCGTCGCCCGGCCCTCAAGGCCTTCATACGCAGTGTAAGTGCGCATGTCGGACCGCAACGCAGTCGGTCTAGATCATCGGACGTCGAACCCGGTTCGTGCGTGATCCGGGCACGCGGGATTAGCGGGCTACGGTACCCCGAGCACGTACTCGCACTGGCGCGCCGTGTCGTGTCCCGGCCCCCCGCTGCAGGTGTCCTTGCGGGGCCCTCCGAACAGGTGGTCGTCGCCGGAGAAGCCGCCGACGAAGTCGTGGCGGCCGCCCTGGGTCCTGCCCTGGGCGGTGGCGGCGTAGTTGTCGCCGTAGGCCCAGTCGTCGCCCTGGAGCGAGTGGAGCTCGTCGCGACCGTAGCCCTTGGCGAGCCCGGTCTTGGTGTAGCTGTCGCCCACGAACAGGTCGCCGCCTGGGCCGGCGTTGACCTCGTCCTTGCCGCCGCCGATCGCCCTCCCGTGGGGGGAGTAGCTGTCGCCGACCTCGAAGTCGCGGTCCGAGGAGCCCTCGAAGTGGTCGTTGCCGCCGCCCCTGGCGGTGCCCGAGCCGGTCACCATGCTGTCGCCGACGAAGAAGTCGTCGCCCTTCTGGCCGCGGATCTTGTCGTGGACGCCGCCCGAGGCGTTGAACCTGGAGTAGTTGTCGCCGACCACCTTGTCGTCGCCGAACTCGCCCTCGAGGAAGTCCTTGCCGACGTGGCCCATGGCGTCGCCGTGGAGGCTGGCGTTGTCGCCGACGATGAAGTCGTCGTCGAAGCCGCCGTCGATGTAGTCGTCGCCGGGGCCGCCGATCAGGACGCTCGGGTCGTCGCGGCGCAGGCGGCTGGGGTGGGTTCCGCCCTGGATCCTGTCGTTGCCGGAGCCGCCGCAGATCACGTCGGGCCCGCCGTTGGAGATGATCCGGTCCCTGCCGCCGAGCCCCACGATCACGTCCTTGTGGCCGGTCCCCTTGATCCGGTTGCCGTGGTTGTTGCCGACGATCGTCGCCCGCTGGCCGAAGCAGCTCGGCCGCTTGGCGGAGGCGATCGCGGGGATCGCCAGCGCCGCGAGCGCGCTCAGCGCGCCGACCCAGACCGCACGCCGAAGCGCGCGGGGCCGCCGAGTTGCGTCGGCGGCCAACGAGTCAGCCGATGACGCCGAGGAGCGACGCCAGCCAGCGCACCACGCGGGGCGACGGCCCCTTGTGGTCCCGTCCGTATATACCTGATTCTTGGTAGTCCCGAATACCAGTTTTCACGTATGGAGTCGTCGGGCGATTCGCCCGTGCGCTTGAGCCCCAGAGGGCATAGGCTTCGCCCGTGGCCAAGACGAGCGAGCGCGCGACGGTAGCGAAACAGGCGGCGGGAGGCGTCGATCAGACGTCCGGCACGCCTGAGAGGGGGGGAAAAACGGACCATGGCGGGCGGCTGGTGGCCAAGACTTTGGCCTCGCGGGGGGTTGGACGTTTGTTCACCCTCTCGGGTGGACATCTGTTCTCGATCTACGACGGCTGCAAGGCCGAGGGGATCGAGGTGGTGGACACCCGCCACGAGGCCTCGGCGGCCTGGGCGGCGGAGGGATACGCGAAGGCGACCCGCGAGGCGGGGGTGTGCGCGCTGACCGCCGGGCCGGGGGTGACCAACGGGATGAGCCCGATCGCCGGGGCGCAGCAGAACCGCTCGCCGCTGGTGGTGCTGGGCGGGCGGGCGCCCGAGATGCGCTGGGGCTCGGGCTCGCTCCAGGAGATCGACCACGTGCCGTTCGTCGAGCCGCTGGTCAAGTCGGCGGTCACCGCCAAGGAGACGGCGGCGATCCCGGAGCTGACCGCGGCGGCGATCGACGCGGCGCTTGGCCCAGCCCTCGGGGCCGACCTTCGTCGACTACCCGCTCGACGTGGTCTTCAGTGAGGCCGAGGCGGAGGTTCCGGCGGCGCCGCAGCGTAGTCCCGGCAAGCCGGCCGATCGCTCCGAAGAGGCCGCCGCGCTCCTCGCCGGCGCCGAGCGCCCGGCGATCATGGCCGGGACGGGGCTCTACTGGGCGCGGGGGGAGCAGGAGCTTCTGGCGCTCGCCGAGGCGCTCGGGATCCCGGTGTTCCTGAACGGGATGGGGAGGGGGTGCGTCCCCGCCGACCACGAGCTCTGCTTTTCCCGCACCCGCGGCAAGGGGCTGAAGGAGGCCGACGTGGCGCTGGTGGTCGGGGTGCCGCTCGACTTCCGGCTCGCCTTCGGCGGCAGCTTCGGCGAGCAGACGAAGCTCGATCTCGCTCGACGTCGCCGAGTCAGAGCTGACCGCGACCCGCCAGCCCGACCTGGCGCTGGTCGGCGACATCCCGGCGACCCTGGCGGCGCTCCGCGAGGCGGCCGCGTCCGCCGGAGGCGCCCGCGGCCGCACCGACGCCTGGATCTCGGCGCTGCGCGAGGCCGAGACCGAGAAGCGCGCCGCCGAGGAAGGGGAGCTCAACGACGACCGCGCCCCGCTTCACCCCGTCCGCGTCTACAAGGAGCTCAACGAGGTCCTGGACCGCGACGCGATCGTGATCGGCGACGGCGGCGACTTCGTCTCCTACGCCGGCCGCTACATCAACACCTACCAGCCCGGCTGCTGGATGGACCCCGGCCCCTACGGCTGCCTCGGCGCCGGCCCCGGCCAGGCGATCGGCGCCGCCACCGCCCACCCCGACCGCCAGATCTGCCTCCTGCTCGGCGACGGCGCCTTCGGCTTCAGCGGCATGGAGTTCGACACCATGGCCCGCCACGGCCTGCCCGTCGTCGGGATCATCGGCAACAACGGCATCTGGGCCCTCGAGCACCACCCGATGAAGTTCCTCTACGGCTACTCGATGGCCGCCGAGCTCAGCCCGGCAACCCGCTACGACCAGATCGCCGAAGCCCTCGGCTGCCACTCAGAGCTCGTCGAGAGCCCCGACCAGCTCCGCCCCGCCCTCGACCGCGCCTTCTCCGCCGGCAAGCCCGCCCTCGTCAACGTCCTCACCGACCCCGAGGTCGTCTACCCGCGCAAGGCGGTCCTGGCGTAGGAACACCGCCGTGGCCGCCGAGCGCGGCTCGCGACGCCTACCTTGTCTGCCGTGGCGGAGCTGCGGAACATCGCGATCATCTCGCACGTCGACCACGGGAAGACCACCCTGGTCGACGCGATGCTGCGCCAGGCCGGCACCTTCGCCGCCCACGAGCAGGTGGTCGAGCGGGTCATGGACTCGGGCGAGCAGGAGCGCGAGCGCGGGATCACGATCCTGGCCAAGAACGCCTCGCTCACCCTCCCGGGGGCGAACGGCGGCGAGGTCAAGATCAACATCGTCGACACCCCCGGCCACGCCGACTTCGGCGGCGAGGTCGAGCGCGGGCTGGCGATGGTCGACGGGGTGCTGCTGCTGGTCGACGCCTCCGAGGGGCCGCTCCCGCAGACCCGCTTCGTGCTCCGCAAGGCGCTGGAGCGGCGGCTGCCGCTGATCCTGGTCGTCAACAAGGTGGACCGGCCCGACGCCCGGCTCGGCGAGGTCGTCGACGCCGTCTACGCGCTCTTCCTCGACCTGGACGCCGACGAGGAGCAGATCGAGTTCCCGATCGTCTATGCCTCGGCCCGAGAGGGGTGGGCGACGCTCGACCCCGAGGCGCGCGGCGCCGACCTCTCGCCGCTCTTCTCGACGCTGATCGAGCGGATCCCGGCGCCGAGCGGCGACCCCGAGGCGCCGCTTCAGGCCCTGGTGACCAACCTCGACGCCTCCCCCTACCACGGCCGGCTCGCCGTCTGCCGCGTCCACCGCGGAACCATCCGGGACGGCGCGGAGATCTCCTGGTGTCGTCGCGACGGCAGCGTCGAGCGCGCTCGCCTCGCGGCCCTATATGTGACCGAGGGGCTCGAGCGCACCGAGGTCGAGGCCGCCGGCGCCGGCGAGATCGTCGTCGTCGCGGGCCTTCCGGAGGTGACGATCGGCGAGACGATCGCGGCGCTGGAGGAACCCGAGGCGCTGCCCTTGCTGGCGGTGGACGAGCCCGCCCTGGCGATGACGATCGGCGTCAACACCTCGCCGCTCGCCGGCGGGTCGGGGGACAAGCTCACCGGGCGCCAGCTCGACGAGCGCCTGCGGGGCGAGCTGGTCGGCAACGTCTCGATCGAGGTGCGGGCGACCGAGAGCACCGACGCGTGGGAGGTGCAGGGCCGGGGAGAGCTCCAGCTGGCGGTGCTGGTCGAGACGATGCGTCGCGAGGGCTTCGAGCTGACGGTGGGCAAGCCGCAGGCGATGACCCGCGAGATCGACGGCAGCGTTCACGAGCCCGTGGACCGGCTCTCGATCGACATCCCCGAGGACTACATGGGCGTGGTCAGCCAGCTCCTGGCGCTCCGCCGGGGCCGGATGGAGGACATGGTCAACCACGGCACCGGCTGGATGCGGCTCGAATACCTGGTCCCCGCCCGCGGGCTGATCGGCCTGCGAAACGAGTTCCTCACCGAGACCCGCGGGACCGGAATCCTGCACTCGGTCTTCGAGGCCTATGAGCCGTGGCACGGCGAGATCACCACCAGGGCGACGGGCTCGCTGGTCGCCGACCGCCGCGGCACCACCGCCTCGTTCGCGCTGATGAACCTCCAGGAGCGCGGCCAGCTCTTCGTCGGCCCGGGCGAGCAGGTCTACGAGGGCATGGTGGTCGGCGAGAACGCCCGCGCCGAGGACCTCGACGTCAACCCGACCAAGGAAAAGCAGCAGACCAACATCCGCGCCGCCGGCTCCGACGAGGCCGTCCGCCTCGTCCCCCACCACCGCCTCTCCCTCGACCAGGCCCTGGAGTTCATCCGCGACGACGAATGCGTCGAGGTCACCCCCGAGGCGGTCCGGCTGCGCAAGGTGGTGCTGCCGGCGGTCGAGCGGGTGAAGCTGGCGCGGGCTGGGAAGCGTCAGGCGGAGCGGGCGACCTGAGCGTGACCTCCGGGCTCATAACCCGGAGGTCGCGTAAAGGACCGAGCGGTGGTTTACGAATAACTTCGCGGCCGGACAACGTCGCCGTGACGCCGCTACGTCGCCACGCACTCCCGCCAGGCCGGCCAGACCCGGTCGAGTGCCTGGGCGACCATCGCGTCGAGGTCGGCACCTTCCTCCACAGACAGGTCGACCACCAGCCAGGCATCGCGTTGGAGGTCGGCTAGGACACCCCGCGATCGCAACTGCGCCACCGCCTCCTGAGCCTGGCCAAGGCAGCTCGGGATCACCTTGCGACGCCACTCCTGCCGGGCCATTAGTCGAGGCTACTCGCCCTGAGACACCTCAAGGATCAGAGCGATCACGAGCAGTCGGATCCGGGGAAACCGCCTCTGGCCTACGAGGACGTGAGCGATGGGCTCGCCTTGGCGGTAATCCAGCTCCTCACAGCAGTTCGCGGACTTGGGGATGGCCTCCGGGGGGTGGCGGCGTCCGATGGCGTGCTGATAGTGATCGCGATCGTGCCTGGTCGGCGCAGCGATCTCATAGTGGAGAGGGCGGCACTGAGGCCCTGCTGAAACCAACGCGGCGAGAGCGAGCGAGGTATGCCGGCTACCGGGCCGGCTTGATCAGGCCGTAGTGGCCGTCGTAGCGCATGTAGATCACGTTGCCGCGGCCGCTCGCGGCATCGGTGAAGTACATGAACCGATGGTCGAGGACGTTCATCTCCGCTACCGCGTCCTCGAGTCTGGTCGGCCCGCTCATCCGGCTCTCCTCGTGGACGATTCCAGCGCTCTCGCCCGACCAGCGGATCCCGCTCGGCCCGATAACGCCGAGTCGGCCGTCGTCGCGGTGGTACGCGACGGCGTCGGCGCCGGTCTCGCGCTCGATGAACAGATAGAAGTCGTGATCGAGGAACTCCATCTCCTCGGCAGCCTCGGCGGGGGTGAGCGGGTCGGTGGCGAAGGTCTTGCGGCGGACTATCTCCCGCTCCTCCGGCGCTCGCGGGAAGTAGTCAGGACGTTCGGTGGCGATGCTGGAATGCCGCCACTCGCCCGCCTTGCGCTCGGTCGGACGGCGGGCCTGGTCGGTGCGACGGTCGACGAAGCTCCGCAGTTGCCGCTCGAGCCGCTCAGTGAGGCTATTGACCGCTGCGATCGGGTCGAGGTCGGCGACCTTCGCCCGGATCATCGGGCCATTCAGGTCGATCTCGCCCTCGGCCCGGGCGGAGCGCTCGATCCGCGGGTTCGCTTCCTGGACGAGCACGACTCGAGCACCGAGGACCGGGATCTCGACGAGTCGGTCCAGCGCCCCGACCTTCTCCCTCGCGAGCGAGCGCGCCTCACCCGGGACGTCGCCTCTCATCGTCACGTCGACCTGAATCATCCCTCCAACTGCCTCTTTACCTCGTCGTTGCTCAGCTCCGCCAGGATCGAGCGGCTCGGCGGCCGATCGCAGGGTATCGGCCGCCGGATGGCACCACTCGGGTTGCTCTCCATCAGCGACGGGGACATCCTTGCGGCGGCCAGGGGGCCCCAGGCAGCTCGTGCACAGGCAGGGTCACGGGTAGATGGCCGGCCGCTGCTCAAGCTTCATCGGTCCAACTCAGCCCTGGCTTACTCGCCGAGCAGGCGATCGATGGCTTGCTCGAGGGGCAACAGGTCGCGCTGCACGATCGCGAGCACTCGGTCGATCTCGATCCTGAAGTACTCGTGCGCGATCAAGTCGCGAAGGCCGGCCACGTCGGTCCAGGGGATCTTGCGTTCCGACTCGCGCGTCTCGGGTGCCAAGTTCTTCACGGCCTCACCGATGACCACGAACTGGAAGAGAAGCGCGTCGTGCAGCAGCGCGGCGTCCTCATCGCTCGGCTCTTCGCCGGCCCGGGCCAGATGCTCGCGAATCGCGACGATCGCGTCCCTGATGTCTCGCAGGCGGTCCTGCTCGTTCCGGCTCACAACGGCACCGCCTCGGCTTCGACCTCAGCCCGGATGCGCTCCTTGAGCATGTCGGACGTTGCGACATCGACCGGCATCCCCAGGATCTCCTCCGCCTCACGCCGGAAGGCGGCGAGGTCCAGGAGCGTCCTGCTCTGCTCGAGGTCCACCAGGAGGTCGATATCGCTGGCGGGCACCTCTTCGCCGCGAGCCAGCGATCCGAACACGCGAACCCTTCGCACACCGCGTTCCCGCGCGGCGTCGAGCAGGCGCCGGCGACGCTGACGCAGCTTGCGAGCCCGTGGGCCGAGCTGGCCACGCACCGAAGTGCCCGGAGCCGAGGGTTCCGTTGCCCGAACGGCGCTGATCCGCAAGCCTCGCCCGCATGCTGACAGCAACCGCTCGAGCGTCGGCAACGTCGGCAGGGTCACGCCCGTTTCGTAGCGGGCGAGCGCCGGCTGCGAGGTGCCCGCCAGCTCGGCGAGCTCGCCTTGCGAGAGATTGGCGCCGGTTCGGGTTCGGCGAATGATCGTGGCCACATCGCTCATGCGCCAGAGTATATACCTGTTTCGGTATATCACGAAAGGCGTCAGGGTTCGGGTCCGTCCGGCGACCCTTCAACCGTGGGCAGGAACGCGGCCACCGAGACGCCCCTCCACCTCAGCCTGGACGCCGAGGATGACTGGCTGGTGGCGGTCGAGTTCGGGGCGGTGATCGACGGCAAGCCGGACGACGAGATGGTCGTCGAGTCGCAGGAGTTCGGCTACTACCTCGACGAGCCCGGCGGCACGGTGATCGGCTTCTGGGTCGATGGCCTGAGCGGCTTCGACCCCGAGGGGCTGGAGGGGCCGATCTGGGACGGGCCGCGGTTCGCGGTCCCGGTGCTGGGCCTCGAGGACGCCTGCGCCGGCGAGATCGTGCTCGCCGCCAAGGCGACCTTCGACGGCATCACGACCGTCGACAACGCCTTCTTCGACTTCGCGGTCGAGAATCAGGACTCCGAGCAGGCCGAGCTCGGGTGGCGAGTGTGCCTGGCGGCGGGGAACCTGAAGGCTCACTTCGGGCTCGGGTACACGCTCTGCGACCTGGGGCGCTTCCACGAGGCCTACGCTCACCTGCGCCGCTACACCGAGCTCTGCCCGAAGAACTCCTGGGCGTGGTGCTGGCTCGGCAAGGCGTGCGCCGGCAAGGGCGAGCACGAGGAGGCCCGGCAGCGCCTTCGAACGGGCGATCGAGCTCGAGGCCGCGGGCAGCTTCGAGACCGACGCCGAGGAGCTGCTCCAGGGGCTCGGCGCGCCCGAGGGGCGGGGATAGGGGACGGGCGCATGTGGCTGTTCACCACCCAGGGCTTCTACAGCGTCGTCGCCCACCGCCGCGACCCCGGCCGGCTGATCGTCCGCGCCCGCGCTCGGGAGGACCTCGAGGCGCTCCGCGCGCAGATCCCCGAGCTGCGGATCTACTCCGACCCCGACGCCGACTACCGCTGGCGCGCCGTCGTCACCCGCGCCGAGTGGGTCGCCGCCGTCGCCGAGCTGGCGGAGGAGCTCGACTACGACAACTTCAAGCGCGCCGTCGGCGCTCGCCAGGGGCGCGAGCGCGAGCGCCTCTACCACCGGGTTTGGGCGGCGCTGCGGGAGCTGCAGGGCTAGCTGCCGGCCCGGGAGGTCCGCGATGGAGCTGGAGCCCTACGAGCCCGACGGCGGCCTTCCCCGCTGCCCGGGCTGCCGGCGGACGACCGGGCCGCCGGGGGCGCTGTGTCCCTACTGCGGCTCGGTGTACCCGGACCCGGAGGCCGGGGCGATGCGGGCCGTGCTGTGGCTCGTCGCCGCGGTCGCGATCGGGCTCGCTCTCGTGGTCGCGGGGCTGAGCGAGTCGGTTGCGGGCGTGCTCGCGGTGATCGGCGTCGGGGCGGCGATCGGCGCCCTCGCGATGGGATCCCAATGGAGGGGCCGGGTCGGGCCGGCGCAGCCGCGCCAGCTCTCGTGCTGCGGCTGCTCGTGCGCGGTGGCGCTGCTCGTCCTGCCGTCGGCCGGGGCGCTCCTGTGGCTGCACGGCGGCCCGGCGATGGCGGCGCTCGCCCTCCCGGGCTGGATCCCGCTGTCGTGGGCGATGCACGGTTGCGGGGTGCTCGCGGCGAGGCTTGACCCACGGGCTAAGCTTCGCCTGTCCCATCAAGAGCGGCTGAGGGATCCGGACCGATGAAGCCGCAGCAACCGACCGAGGGCCCCGGCCCGAGGCACGGTGCTACAGCCGGAGACGATGGAGGTGATTCGAGTGACATTCGTCGATCCGTACCGAACGATCGTCGTGGAGCCCGTTTCGGTTCCCGCCGAGCCGAGCCCGGCTGAGCGACCGGCGCCCGACGGAGCCCGGGCCGCGAGCCACGGCCCGCTGAGGAGCCGCACGCGCGAGCCCGAGCCCGTGGGCCCGCCGGCGTCGACCACGCGACGCCGATGAGGGGCTACCCACCGCGGCGGAACCCGGCACCCGCCGGGCCGACCGTCTACGTGCCCGGGAGGCTCTACGGCGTTCGTCGCTGGCAAGTGCTCCCGGACGTGTCCGGGGCGCCTCGGCTCACGGGCCTCAACCGCATCCCGTGGAGGAGCGGCGGCCAGACGACGGCCGCCCGCTGCAAGGGCGGCGGCGTGGCGCACAAGGGCCCGGCGCCGGAGGGGACCTGCCGCTGCGGTCTCTACGCGATCCATCCCTGGGCGATCGCGGAGTCCAGCGTCTTCGGGCTCGCCGTTCCGTCGGGCGGGCTCGAGGTCGCCGGCGTCGTCGAGGCGTGGGGCGTGGTCCAGGTCCACGGCGAGGGGTTCCGGGCCCAGTACGCGAGGCCGACAGCGCTCGCGCTCGTGGGAGACGCGCGGGGGAGCGAGCACGGCGAGCTGATCGCGAGGCTCGCCGACGAGCACCGCGCGGAGGTGATCGAGCTCGGCGGGATCGACGGGCTCGCCGACCACTGCGAGAACGCCGAGCTCGGCCTCAGCCGGCGGACGGTCACCGCGCTGCTCTCTGGAGGTGATCCGCGAAGGGGCTAGTCGAGCGGCTCGAACCGAAACACCGGGTGGGTGCCGGGGCTGAGCGACTCGGACACTCGGAGGTGGCGCGGCGCGTAGCGGCGGATCGTCCGGCGCATCGCGTCGCGCCCGTAGGGGTTGCCGGAGTGAATCGCGATTCCGTCCCGAGGCCACAACAGACGCCCGTGGACCTCCTGCTGCTCGGCTAGGAAGTCGACCACGTCCGTGCCGCGGCCGTGCTGCTCGTCGTCGCCGAGGTCGTGATCGAGCGAGAGCTCCACCACTCGGCCGCTTTCGAGCAACTCGATCGCCTCCCACGCCGTGGTCACGTGAATCCACCCCTCCGGAGCAGCCCGGTCCTCGAGGTCGTCGTCGAGCCAGACGCGAAGCTCGCCAGTCGGCGCCGACCCCATCATCGAACGTCCCACCGGCCGCCGGGCCTGAGGATGGCCTTCATTCGCTTTCGGCCGTCCGGCTCGAACCCGGTGACGCCGAACCGCTCGAGCTCGGCGAGCGTCTCCAGGTAGCTTCGCCGGAGCTCGTCCCCGGGGAGCTCCCAATCACGGAAGCCCTCCACGATCCGGTCGTAGTACCAGGGGGAGGGGAGGCCGAGGTAAGAGGGTCGCTCCATGATGTAGGTGATCGCGCGGCGTGGACCGTCGTCGGTTCGCACCGCAACAATCCGCCGCTCATAGTGGGTAGGAGCGCCCTCGTAGCGGTCGAGGCTCAAGAGGTCCTCTTCGCTGAGCCACCAGAGCCCTCCATACACCGCCCGGCCCTCGGCCGGCTCGATGTTCGCGCATCCGCGAAACGTCAACCGCCAGCCATCGAGCAGGGCAGCCGCGCCGGGACGTGCGTCGGGGCAGCGGCTGCACATGTCCGCTCGATTCAGGTTCGAGCCATAGGCGAAGTAGAGGTTGCTCAACTTCGAGGCTCGCGCGGCTCGCGGCCGCGGCGGCGAGCCTTCATGTGGTAGTCGGCGCGGGCTCGCTTTCGGACGCTCATCGCGTCGTCGCGCGCCCGATCGGCGAGCTCGTCCAGCAGCGCTGCCTCGGACGCCAGCTCGGGCGCTGCCTCGGCCGGCGCGGAGGTCTCGGCGGTACGCAGATCGATCGAGGCGCCCCGATAGAGCGAGCTCGCCTTGGCGACGTTGCCGTCGCGCAGGGCGTCGGTCGCCTCGCGCTTGGCCCGCTGGGCGCGCTGGAAGGCGAGCTCGGTCCGTACCTGAGCGTTCTCGGTGCGGCCGGCCGCCTCGTCCCCCGGGACGACGTTGATCGACACTGGGATCGACGCCACCTTGCTCTTCATCGAGGCGATGTCGACCCAGCGCAGCTCGAGCTCGCACACCTGCTTCAGCCCGAGCCCGCTGAGGGCCGGGACGTCGATCTCGAGCAGGATCCGGCGGGTCTCGCCGGCGTAGAGGTCGCCCAGCTCGGCCATGAAGCCGTCCTCGATCACCGTCGCCGGCAGGTCGTTGAAGAGCCGCACCGCAGCGACGTCGTCGGACGGGCGGACGGTGAGGCTCGTCGCCTGCGCCGCGGTGGCGAGCAGGCCGTCGACCTCGGAGGCGAGCTGCGCCCCCGCCTCGTCGCCCTGCTCGGCGAAGCTGGCGTTGCCGCCCCCGCCGCGGGCGATCGCGGCGAGCAGGTCCTCGTCGTAGCCGAGGCCGATCCCGATCGTCGAGGTGGTGATCCGCTCACCCTGGGCGCCGGCGGCGAACTGCTCCAGCTGTGGCGTGGTCGACCACGCCCTGGTTGGCGTGGCCATCGGAAAGCAGGACGAGCGTGGCGCCGTCGCCGGGGCCGGCGCGCTGGGCCTCCTGGATTCCGCGCAGGAGCCCGCCGGAGAGGTTGGTCATCCCGCCCGGGTGGACGCCGGCGAGCGCCTGGCGCGCCTGCGGCGCCGTCGCCGACGGCGCCGGCGGCGATCGGGACGCTCACCTCGTCGTCGAAGGTGACGAGGCCGAGCCGATCGTCGGGGCGCAGGCGACCGATCAGGCCGTTCAAGGCCTGAAGCGCCGCATAGAGGCGGCCGTCGGCCATCGAGCCGCTTCGGTCGATCACGACTTGGAGGGTTGCGGGCGGCCGCTGCTCGGCGTTATCGGGTGTCGGCGCGGTGAGCTCGAGGAGTGCGTGAACCGTGTCCTCGCTCTCGACCGCGATCAGGTCGTATTGAAGGTCGAGTTGTGTTCGCATGGGACACAGGGTCGCCCGCGGGACCCATTTCC
This sequence comes from uncultured bacterium, assembly GCA_963811625.1. Taxonomy (GTDB): domain Bacteria; phylum Actinomycetota; class Thermoleophilia; order Solirubrobacterales; family 70-9; genus AC-56. Next base: position 155,920 of record CAWERS010000003.1, read on the forward strand.
TGACGTGGGGGCGTCGGCGGCAGGCTCAGGGTTGGTCGCGATGTGCGGTTCACGCGCCACGCCCGCAACCGGATGCGGCGCCTCGGGCTCAGTCCGAACGACGTCGAGCGCATCGTGCGAGAGGCCGCCGTTCGCGATGCCGATCCGGACGGGCGCCGGCGGTACGTCGGCTGGTGCCGGGGGCGGCGGATCCGGGTCGTGGTCGCAGTTGACACCGGCGATCTCGTCGTTACCGTCCACGAGAGGAGCTGATGCGGGCCGAGTACGACAGCGAGGCAGATGCAATTTCGATCGATCTGATCGAAGCCGCCAGCTGGGATGGCGCGGACGCGATCGACGATGACTACTGCACCGTCGCGCTGGTCGGCGGGCAGGCCGCCAACGTCGAGCTGATCTCGCCGGCGGAGCACCTCGAGCTGCTCGCGATCGCAGCGGAGCGACACGGACTCGATCCGCAGGCACTCGAGGCCGCGGCGCGATCGGCTCTCGCGGCGCCCGACCGTGCGATCACCCTCGACGTGGGCGCATCCGCGTAGGGGGCGCGGAGAATCCATGGCCCCGACCCTCATGCAGGGAGGCGAGCCCCAATCGTCAACGCAGCTCAGCTCCACCGCTGTCGCGAAGCGCGCCTCGTCGACCAGGGGGAGCCAGCGCTGAACTGTCGGGGCGTGCGTGCGCTCAGATCACCGCGTGAAGGCGCCGGCCCATCGCTGCGCCCGAGGTGTCGAAGCGCTCGCAGAGGTGCTCGAATTCGGGCCGTCGCCGATACTCGCGGCGGATCAACCCGGCTGGCATCAGGAGCGCCGCCGCGAACGCGTTCGCCTCTTCCTCCGTGATCGGGAGCGGCGGGCGCGTCTCGGCGGGCGCGTTCTCCTCGATCGAGGCGTGGCGGCAGAAGAGGGACTGCTGGCCGCGGCGGTGCAGGACCCAGTGGCCGAGCTCGTGACAGATGGTGAAGCGCTTGCGTGACGGCCATTGGCGGGCCTCGTCGGCATTGACCCAGATCTCGCCGCGGCTTGGGAGCAGCAGGCCCGAGATCGACTGACCAGGCTCGAGCTCAGGGCAGCCGGGCGCCGCGCACATGTCCTCTACATCGCGGACAAGCAGACTGAACACCGAGTCGGCGATGTCCTCCACCGGTACCGGGGTGCTCTCCCCGTCCCAGATCCACGATGGGACGTCCGCCAGGACGGTCTGCGCGCGCTCCTCGATTGCGTCGATTTCAGCCTGCTCCACCGCCTGCCGATCCTAACCTCGGCGCGCGTGCTTGGGTGCAGGCCCTTCGTCAGCCGCCTAGGAAGAGCTCGTCGACCTCGTCGGGCTCCGCGCGGTCGGACGCTGCGGTACCGGCGTCGCCCGGCCGGGCCATGCCGGATTCGTCGGCGTACTCGGGTTGTGGGGGAGGGGCGACCCTCGCGTACACCACGTTCCCTTCGGCACCCGGCGGCCCGACCGCCTCGCCAGTCCGGCGCAGGGTTTCCTTCGTGGTGCCGACAATCCCTGCAAGCGCGTCGAGCACGCGATCGGACACCCCCGCCGGCGGCAGTCGGCCGTGCTCCATCTGGTTGTAGTAGTAGGCGACCTTCTGCTCGCGCCCGGCCACGCCGAGCGCGGCGGCCAATCGCTCCACGAGCTGCTCGCGTTTGATCCGGGCGTGGTGCCGAAGCTCCGGCAGGAGCACGGGCCAGCTCCCCGACGCGCCGGCGAGAGACTCCTGAAGTGACTCCACGAGCCGCTCGGCGGGGGAGCCCGCGTAGCCCTCGGGATCCCAACGCTGGCCGGGCGACCGCTCCAGGTAGGCGTCGATCAGCGCCTCCAGCTCGGCGCGATCGGCGCCCGCAAGCTGATCCAGGTAGGCGCGCGGGTCGGCGTCACCGCCCGCGCGGTGCTCGGCTATGTACTGCGTCAGCAATTGGTCGACGTCGGGCATCGCCTAGGCGTCAATCGTCGTCCAGCAGCCCCCGCAGGTGCTTTCTGAAGCGACTCGCGATCTTGTGGACGTTGTCCACGCTCATCTGCGGATTGGAGTCAGGGAATTCCTCGTTGACCTGATTTGCGGCGTTTTCGGCGGACAGATCATCGAGTACGTATAGCTCCACCGTCCGTCGGTGTTGGGGCGAGAGATCCTTGAGCAGCTGATCCACGACGCTTCGGGTGTCCACTTCGCCGACCTCGTCCGGGGAGACCGCGACGTCGCGCCGGTGGCCTTCACCCTCGTCATCCCGGTGCTCCTCCGGGAGCTGCGTCGTGTCGAGCGAGCGCTTGGCCTTCTCGTGGTAGTCGGCGATCCGCCGCGAGAGGATCGTGTGCACGAGCTTCACGAACTCTCCCACCGAGCGACCCTCGAACTCCGCCAGGACGGCCTGGGACATGGCCTGCGCCGCGACATCCTCGGCGTCCGCCCTGGGGAGCTTGAGCAGGGCCCGTCGAACCAGGTCACCGAAGCGGCGGTAAGCGAGCACCGCGAGCGCGTCTGCCATTGCCTCGAGCTCCGCCGCCTCGCGAGCGGCAACCGCGTAGGCAATCAGGCCCTCGTCGTCGAGGCGATCGAGCTCGTTCTTGGAGCGTCGCTCGAAGGGCATTGGGTTCAGTCGTCGGGTAGGGAGCGGAGGGCTGCGGCCCGCCGCTGACCTCCCCGAAAGGGCCAAACAAAATAGCGCTTGTGGCGGATGGAACTTTGTCCGCCGCGAAGCTCGGACGCGAGCCAATGGTGGCGTCAGATTTGCCGCGCCTGCTGCGACCCATCGAGCATGATCGAGTCACTTCGTACATCGCTCGACGAGGCGTTCGACCGTTTCGGCGACTTCGTCGCCATCCAGGGTAGGTGTCCCTCGCTGGAGGCGGTCAATCGGCTTCAGGAGGCGTTCGGCATGGACGCGGATGCCCGTCGCGTCCTGGTCGAGCGGCTGGAGAGCGACTTCGATGATGGCTTCGAGCCCGCACCGGTTCTGCTCGGACTGATCCTCGGGGTCTCCGCCGCGCGGCTTGCCGAGGAGCGTGGTGGAGCTGGGTAAATCCAAGGTACACGCCACGCTCTCCGCCACCAACGACGTTCGACTTGCTCGCGGCAAGACACGACGGAGGCGCGACAGGCACGCGGTCCGAGGACGAGATCGAGTGGTAGCCGGAGGGTGTCGTCAGGTTGGTAGGCACGCGGGCGACCCACCGGGTGTGGAACCGAAACGCAACGGAAATTCGCCTGACCATCGGCCCCGCGGGTGGGTCCTCCGACCGCCGTGGGCGGTCGTCGACGCGGATCTCTTCACCCGCAATCTCGCCGCCCGCGACCCGGCGTGGCGTGAGCTCGAGCGCTACTCGGGCCCGCTTCCGCCCGAGGCGGTGGAGGCGCTCGAACTCGCCAATGAGGTGTTTGGATGAGCCTGCCCGGTCCCTCGCGAACGATCATCGTCGAGCCAGTCGAGGAGCCGGCTCGGGGCGAGCCCAATCGGGATTACCAGCTAAAGCAAGGGACAGCAGTGGCAGAAACGCAAATGATCATGCGCGAGGCGGAGGAGTTCATCGCCTCCGTCCCGTGGCGGGCGGTCAAGATGGTCGAGGTGGGCGACACGGGCAAGACGCCGGACCCGCACGAGTACGTGATCAAGGATTGGCGCGAGGTCGACGAACGCCTGTTCAATGCTTTCGTCCGGCTTATCAAGGCCGAGGGCTACCGGGCCACCTACCGGGCGCCGTACCGGCCCGACTACGTGATGACGAACCACTACCTCGAGCTCGACGGCTGGTGCTACTGGTTCATCCACCCGAACATGCTCAACCGGGAGCGGGCCGAGCACCGCAAGCACGTGCCGATCCCTGAATAGGCGAGTCTGCTGGACGGCTGATGCGCTAACACGGCGCTGGCTGAGGGCGATCTTGAGCTCGAGCCGCCCGACGAGGCGACCTGGCCTCGCCGTGTGCCTGTGCGGCTAGGGTCGGCCGGGGCAGCCGCTCCCGTGTCCCTCCTGCAACCTCGGTGATCCGATAGCCCGAAAGCGCCCTCACCGGCACTTCGACCGGGCCGACGAATAGTCGGTCTGGACTCGGCCTTGCCGGCTACCTGTTGAAGCAGCGAACGGACCGTGCGGATGCGGCGGCTTCCCCCGGCCGCGTTGGAGAAGGGCACCAGTCCTACTGCCCGGCTGTTATCAAAGGAGCGTTCGTTTACGCAACCTGGCAGCCGACCGTCCCACAAATCGCCCTCGTCAGGGCACAGCACGATCGAACCATCCGCTTCGAGCCCTGCACTCCCGCTTTCACGCGGAAGGAGGCGTCAGAGCGGCCTGCTCGGTCGCTGCCGCTCTTCGTCCCATGCGGGAGCGAGGGCGACGGCGCGAGCGTGCTCGCATTCACGCCAAAGCGACAGGCCGGGCCGTAAATGTCGTGCTCATCCAGCCCTACTCGTATAGAGGCATCGAGCACATCGAGGCGAGCGGCACGCCGGCCCGGCAGAACCGCAGCTGCGACTCCGGCGAGGACCGCGACGATGGTGAAAACGATCAGCGAGGTGACCGGGACCGAGTAGGTGACGCCTTCACTCGAGAGCGCCTTGGTCAGTCGCGGTCGGGCCCTCACCGTAGGCGGGTCAATTCGTCGCCGACGACTACGGGCGTGGCCCGAGCGTTAATGCGTTTGGTGGCGGTGGGTTTGCTGGGTGGGGTCGGTGCCTCAACAGCTCCGCTCATCCTCTAGTCCTCCTTGAGCGCGTCGCTTTCACGAGCCGCGCTGACCGGCTGTGTTGAGGCGAGCGAGTTCGTCCCGTTTGAGGCGCGTCCCCCGGCAAGTGCCCGCCGAGCCCGAGCGATACGCGCACGCATGATCGCTCGCCCCATCTTGGTAGCCACCTTCATCCGAGTGAGACCCGCAGCTGCGATCAGGAGCTCCATGGCGCGCCGCTCGGTCGCGGCATCGGCTTTCTCCAGAGAGCCACTGTCGAATGGCGGCTGAGGGTCGTACTCGATGACGAGCTGGAGGGCCTCGGCAAGATCGCGGCCGTGGACGCGCTCGGTGAGGGTCAGAGCCATATCGATGCCGGCCGAGACCCCGGCGCAGCTGATGTGGTTGCCCTCCCAGACCACCCGGTCCTCGACAACCTCGATGCCATAGGCACGCACTACGTCGCGAAAACCCCAATGCGTGCTCGTCTTCTTCCCGTCGAGCAGCCCCGCGGCAGCGTAGAGCCCAGCGCCAGTGCACACCGATGCCGTCCACTTGCAGCCGGGCGCTGCCTTCTGAAGCCAGTCGATCAGTACGCGATCCTCAAGCACCGGCAATGGATTGCCACTGCCGGGAACGACGATGAGATCGGGATCGCGCAACGACTCCGGGATGTCAGTGGGAATCACCGTCAGGCCGCAATCCGTCCTCACGGGACCAGCTGAACTGGCCAGGAAGTGAACGTCCACGCCTGGCCAGCGGCTGATGACCTCGTAGGGGCCGACGAGGTCTAGAGCGGTGAAATCGGGATAGAGGACGAAAGCAGTCTTCATCTCCAACCTCATTCCGTCACGTCGAAGCTGAACATCATTCCGCTCTCGTGATGCTCGGCTATGTGGCAGTGGGCCATCCAATGACCCGGGTTCGTCACGTCGAGCAGGATGTCGACCGTCTGCCCGGCGGGAATCAGGACCGTGTCGGTCCAAACCAGATTGGGCTCGACCTCGCCATCACGAGTCAGGACAAGGAAACGACCGGCGCCGTGGATATGGAAGGGATGGTGCATCGGGTGATCCCCGGCCATCTCATTCAGGAGCCGGATCTTCACTCGGTCGCCAACCCGGAACCGCCACTCGATGGCCTGGTTCTCGGCATCGCCGTCGCGGTCGATCAGCTTCCAGCGCATGTTCGCCGGGGTGGTCAGCTTGTTGATGTCGACCATGTCGTCTTCCCACTCGATGCCGTCGGCGGTCGAGTGCTCGTGCCCGCCGTGTTCGTGGGCCTCGCCGATTAGCTGGGAAGGCAGCAGCTTCATGCCGCACTCGGGACACTTGCCGGGTTCGCTGCTAACGACCTCCGGATGCATGGGGCAGGTGTAGGTGGCCTCGACAGCGATCAGCTTCATGCCGCACTCCGGACACTTGCCCTCTTCCTCGCTCACCACCTCCGGGTGCATCGGGCAGGCGTAGACCACCGGGCCCTCGCCCTCGGTGGCCCCGAGATCCATCTCGGCGATAAAGGAGAGTGTCTTGTCGGGCTCGCGCTCGAGATCGGACGGCGATGCGCTCGCGCTCGGCGGCGAGGTCGGCGTTCGTGCGCAACTCCTCGAACTCGGCCTTGAGCGACGGCTCGGCCCGGTCCTCGGCAACGTGGATCCGCGCGAGCGGATAAACGCGGCCCGGGGGTGTGGTGCTCGAGAGCAAGATCGCCAGGCTCGCCGAAGAGAACGTCGACGATGACTCGCTCGGACGGGGCGAGGATCACGCTCTCGACAAACTCCTCATTTTCGACGTGGCCGCTGTCTCCGCCGACCAGCTTCATCCGCGCCCCCGGGATCTTGACCTTGAAGACGCGGGTGTTGGCGGTGTTGGTGAAGTAGAAGCGGACCACCTCGCCTGACTTGACGTTGAGCTCGAGATCGGTCTCACCGCCGGCGAGCATCACGTCACCGAAGCGGCCCATGGCCGAGTGGGTGGTCTCGCTACGGCTGAAGGGAGCGACCTGGCCGTCCTCGAGCAGGATGTCGTCGAGGGTCAGCGCCACCTCGCGATTGACAGGCGACCAGTAGTCGGAATCGGCGGGCTCGACGATGACGTTGCCGTAAAGGCCGAGCTCCTGCCCGTAGTCCTCGCGGATGTGCGGGTGGTACCAGTAGGCGCCGGGATCGGGAAAGCTGACCCGGGCCTAAAGCTGCCCCCGACCGGGATCGGGGCCTGGGTCTCATGGGTTCCGTCGTAGCGGTTATCCAGCCTCAGGCCATGCCAGTGGACGGTGTTCTCCATGTCGCCTTCGTTGACGACATCAACGACGATCTCCGAGCCCTCCTTAACGCGCAGGGTCGGCCCCGGAATCGAGCCGTTGTAGGCCAGCATCCGCACTCTCGCGTCGCCGATCTCCTTGACGACCGGGGCGATCTTGAGCTCGAACTCCTCGCCGTCGGCGAGCTCAATCACCTCCGGCGGCCCGGCCTCGACGAGGCCGCCAGTCTCGGTCGGAAAATGGTCAGTGTGCGTAGTCATGGGATCTCCTGGTGGTCGGGTGCTGGACGTCAGGAGCCGGCGGCTGTCCGAGGGCCTCACCATGCGAGGAGGCCGCAGCAGTCGGCCGATTGGCGCTGATCTGCTCGGCGATGTAGGCGGCGTCGTCCTTGACGAAGCCGATCAGGGCCGAGCCACGGGTGTACTGCCAGGTCAAGCCGAGGAAATAGAGCCCTGGCGAGGGGGTGACGCCGCGCTTGTGCTCGACGCGGCCGTCGGAATCGAAGATCGGCAGCTCGATCCATGAGTGATCGAGGCGGAAGCCGGTAGCCCAGATCACCGTGCGGACATCGAGCTCGGTCCCGTCCTCGAAGGTCACCGTCGATCCCTCGGTCCCGGTCGCCCGCCCGTGGAGCTCGACTCCGTGGCGGCGAATCGACCGCGGGCTCGATCCGATCAGGGTGTCGCGGCCCTCGAACTTGCGCCCGATCCGCGTCTCCCGGCTCTTGTGAATGATCCCGGTGCGGTCGAGGTACCAGAAGAGATCGTGGCCGAGCAGCCGCTGCGGAAACGGCTTCTGCGGCGACCCGATCGATAGATGGACCTCGTGAGAGGCGGAGAGCTCGGCGGCGATCTGGTACCCGCTGTTGCCTCCGCCAACGACGAGAACCCGGCCCTCGGGGATATCAGCGGGGCGCCGGTAGGCGCTGGTGTGGAGCTGTTTGACCTCATCGCCCAGCCCCTTCGCGATGGGCGGGATGAACGGCACCTGGAACGGGCCGGTGGCGATGACGACCTGCTCGGCCCCGAGGGTTCGTTCGTCGAGTTCGATCGAGTAGGTCCCGTTTGACCCAGTGACCAGCTGGACGCGGCTTCCGGTCTCTACAGGGAGCTCGAAATGCCGGGCGTAATCAGCGAGATATGCGACGACTTCGTCGCGGGTTGGGTAGTGGTCTGGGTCGCCCGGGAAAGCAAGACCAGGCAGGCCGCTGTAGCGGGCGGGGGTGAACAGCTTCAGCGAGTCCCAGCGGCCGCGCCATGCCACGCCTGGCTCGTCAGCGGCTTCGAGGATGGTGAAGTCGCGGTTCTGGTCGGAAAGGAGATGGCCGACGGCGAGGCCGGCCTGGCCAGCGCCAACGACCACGACTTCGTGTTGCTTGGTTGAGACATCCACGGGGTTCGCTCCTTCCCCAGTATTGGCCAGGCGGGCCGAGCCGCCGGTCTCCTGCCGCTGCCCGACACCCCATGTCATCGGGCAGTCATCTTGTAGACGCCGAACCCATTTCGGTTGCCAGGCGTGCCCCTGCAGGGAGCCCTTCCTGTGCCGCAGGATAGCGCCGAGCGACCCGAACCGACTCGAATCGCTCGTGGGGTTGATCCCCTTGAGTGACGCACTAGCCTGGCGAGGCGAAGCGCTCTGGCACTGAACGCTACGCGGACCCTCCGTCTCGGCCCGCTACGGTGCCCGAAGCCTCAGCGCCGGCGTCGCAGTAGGAGACTCCCTGCATGGGATTGGCGGCGCGTCTTCAGACTGCGCTCGAAAACCAAGTGTCGGCGGGTGCCCCCGGGGCCTGGCACTCATCGAAGCGCCCGCTGCGGGGTTTGAGTGGACCGGCTCGGCTGGCCAGCTCGCCTCGGGAGAGGCTCGCAGACTGCGGCCCGACGATCCCTTCCGCATCGCCAGCGTGACCAAGAACGTGACCGCCCCTGTCGCTGTCCGGATCGCGGACGCGGGACGACTGCGCCTCGATAGTCCCCTCCGCGGCCAGTTGAACTCGGAGCTGCTGGAGCGCTGGGAATCGCTGGAGGATCTGCCACAAATGACGCCCCGCCAGCTCCTCTCCCACACCTCAGGAATCCCCAACTACTTTGGGGAGGAGGGCTTCTTCGAGCGCGTCCGACAAGCGCCCGACCGCCCCTGGCGTCCGGTCGAGCTCGTCGACTATGCGGCCGAGCACGGCACTCCGCCCTTTCCGCCCGGGCAGGGCTTCCAATACTCGGACACCGGCTACGTCGTAACCGGGATTCTGCTGGAGCAGGTCACCGGCTTGCCCCTTCACGCGATCTATCGCGATCTCGCCTTCGACTCCCTCGGGATGGACACGACGTGGCTCGAGGGACCCGAGGCCCCGCGCGAGGTCGAGGGGGAGATCGCCCACCACTACCACGGCGAGCTCGATATGACCACACTCTCACCGACGATCGACTGGGCCGGAGGGGGCCTCATCACCACCGCCCCCGACCTCGCGCGCTACGTGCGCGGCCTGTGGTCAGGCCAAATT